>CAKUAI010000038.1 GCA_934636245.1 uncultured Coriobacteriales bacterium | reverse complement strand
CGGGACACGACAAAAATCCCCCGACGGCCCCTCCCGGGCCGGTTTTTCGGCGCCGGCGCGGGAGGGGTTGCGGCCGGGGGCTACTTGTTCATTGCTTTCCTAGCACAACGGGGTTCTTCGCCCAGCACAAACCCAAAGGTCCAATCCCGCAGTTTCTCGCCGGGTGCGCACTCGGTGCCATGCCTGGAATCCTCGGCACCGTTTTTGTCAGCAGCTACAATCCTCCCGATAAAGACGACTCTGCCGCCGCAACCGTCGTGTTCGAGCGCATCGTAAAGCAAAACGAGCTGGTCAGCGTCTCGCAGAAATACGCCATCACCGACAAGGCGAAAGACTCAAACAGCTTCTTCGACCTGTTCGACATCCCCTTCACTGAAAACAGCTTTTGGTACCGCTACTCGGGCGTCATCAAAGCTGGCGTCAATCTGCAAACCGCCGATTTCAAACTCGTTGGCAAGACCATCCACGTCACACTCGACGAACCTTACGTCATTTCCAACACCCCTAACATGGAAGACTCGGGCGTGTTGGAGGAGAACAACAATATGCTGAACCCCATCCACGTCCAGGACGTGGACGCATTTCAGAATAAGTGCCAGGAGGACAGCGAGAAAGAATCGGTTACAGGAGGCCTGCTCGACGAGGCCAAGGCCAATGCCGAGGCGAACTTACGTTGCCTGCTTACCACAGCGCTCGGTGAGGATTACACAGTGGAGTTCGAATACCGAGACGGGACAGGCGAGTCTGACGTCTGCCCGCAACCAGATGACCCCGCAGCCCAATAGCGACCGCCAAAGCCTACTGCGACCCTTTGACCCCACCAGAGGGCAATGCACATCCATTAAAGCCAGGGCACACCGATGGCCCAACTCTCTCCCAAAAAGGGGTTCGTCATGAAAAAGAATCAGCTCATCCTCATCGTCTCTTTAGCCCTGGCCCTTCTTCTGGCCTTCGTCATCCTCAACATCGCCGTCCTATCATGGAGATAGCCGGGGCCGGCAACAAAGGAGGCCACCCATCCTAGATTTCTGAGGGATGGGTGGCCTTATGTACATGCACAAGAAACCTGGTGTGACGTCATAAGAACCGGGCTGCTGGCGCTCGTAAACCAGTAGTGCCCATCCCCGGCAAAAGCCCGCTACTCCTCCACCGCGAGACCGTGCTTGCCCGTGGCTTTCGCGTCGTACATGGCGCGATCGGCACGTTGGATAAGAGCCTTCGCGTCTAAGTTTTCGACTTTCTCCTGGTAGAAGACGCCAACGCTAGAGGTAACCAGCATGCCCCCGTCGGCTTCGATGGGTGGAATCGACCGCAGGCGACGCTCGAGCTCTGCCTTGCTTACATTTCGCAGCACAGCAATGAACTCATCGCCGCCGTAGCGCACCAGGATGTCCTCGGTTGTAGGCGCCAGGGCCTCGCGCAAGAGCTCAGCAACCTGAGAGAGCACCTTGTCGCCCGCAAGATGTCCCAGGCGATCGTTGATGTTCTTGAAGTCATCGATGTCGAGCATCACCACGGAGAGCGGTGTGCCGTCGAGAACCGAACGTTTGATGAGGATATCCAAGCGCTCATCAAGATAGCGCCTGTTGGAGAGCCCGGTGAGGTCGTCGGTGTACACCTTGCGGTTGAATGCGGTGACGCGATCGACGAACTCGTTGTTGCCGAACGCCGAAAGCAGCACATTGTCGTTCGAGGCAGTGACGACCTCCAGCACATATCGCCTGCCGTCGACCTCCACGGGCTGAGCCACCACATGATAGATGTCGTTGCCGATGAACTCGAATTTTGAGTACCGCTCGCGCTCCATAAAGCACCGCGCCGACACGCAGTTCTCGCAACGGGCGGTCTTATTCCACACATGGAAACAGCTGTCGGGCTGAGCATGAAACCCGCCGTCTTCGATGGTATATGCCGTCATGCTGATAGGATCGACCAGGCGCACCACGTCGAACAGCTGAGACATCTCAGCAACAAGCTCCTGGAAGTGAGCTTTCTTATACGTAGGCCCGTTCTCCATGAAGCGCCCTCCATCTGCGGCTTGACAAACGTCACATATCTTAACCCAATGTCGTGCGTTGCGTCGTTTCTGTCGAGAAGATAATGGGTCGCGCGCGATGCCAATTACATCGGGCTTCTTGCATGGAATAGCGTCGAATGCAAGGTTCGAGGTCGGCAGAGGGTCGGTTGTCAGCACACGAAAACGACGGAAGAGCGGCTGCGAGCGCGCAGAAACGACCGTTTGGATGAAGCGGACGGACAGGTGACAAAAGCGGGGTCGCACGTGAAAGAAAGTTGAAAGCGCTTGTGCTATAACTGAGCGCGCAGGATTCACAAGCAAGCGAAGGAGGTCATATGCGCAAGAGAAACGAGCTGCCGCGCCGCGTGGCGAGTGTGGCGCTCGCAACGTGCATGGCCGCGAGCTCGGTGCCCACGGCGGCACTGGCCGAGGCAGTCGACGAGCTGGGCGGCGCGCGGGCGCGGGTCGAGGAGTCGACGTCCGGCGAGTCCGAGGCCGACGAGGCAGAAGGCGACACCGGGTCTGCGGACGCCACTGGGACCGAAAAACCCGGCAATGAATTAGGGGGGGGGTACGGATTCGACAGATTCTGAACCAGACTCTAGCGTAACCGACGCACCTGCCGGCGACCAATCGGCAGACGCAGACACCTCCGCCGAGCCCGGCCAGGGCGCAACGGCGGGCACTACAGGGCAGCAGGAGGCGCAGGCAGAGCCCGCCGCCGCACCCATACCCACTGAGACAACCGACCAAGCAGACGCAACCGAGCAGGACGCCGCGACCGTCAGCAACCTCGTCTCCGAGGACGGCTACGCCTACACCGACAACGGCGACGGCACCTGCACCATCACGGGCTACCAGGGCGGCGAGGCCGACCTCGCAATCCCCTCAACCATCAACAATTTGACAGTCACCTCCATCGACCAAGGTGCCTTCCAGGGCCACGCCGTGGGTACGCTCGCGCTGCCGAGCAGCGTGGCTTCCATTGGCACCGACGCGTTCGGTGGCTGCGGCATCTCGCAGGTAAAAACCACCTCATGGAGCAGCTATGACCTGCTCGCTGCAAGCGAGGGCAGCGCATCCTTCGGCGAGAACGCGGTGGCCTTCGTGAGTCCCGAGACGGGCGCCGAGCACCTCGAGCCTGGCGATGACACGGGCTTCGGCATCGTCTCCAAGATAGACGGCGCGGTGAAAAACGCCCGCTGCAAGATCGTCACCCCCTCCGGCAAGGAACTTCAGGTTCAGCTGCTCTACGGCAACGACGGTCGCTGGAGGCTCCATGTGGACGCCAACTGGTGTGAAAACGGCACCGTGACCGTAAAGGGCTTTGTCTACGAGGACGCCGCCGGCAACGAGACCGAGGTGCTCACGACCGGCTACTTCGGCGCATACCTGCTCAATTACACCGACAACGGCGACGGCACCTGCACGGTGACCGGCATGTGGGGCCAGACGCCCGACCTCGTGGTCCCCTCCGAGATAGACGGCCTCAGGGTCACGGCGATAGCCGACAAGGCCTTCCAGGGCTGCTC
>CAKUAI010000037.1 GCA_934636245.1 uncultured Coriobacteriales bacterium | reverse complement strand
TGGTTGATAGGGCGCAGGTGCAAGGCGCGCGAGCGCCTCAGCCGGGCGCCACTAATCGGCCGAGCCCTTCGGGACCACTTAAAGGCCCCCTCCGCTCCCGACCGTTCTCAAGGGAATCATTCCTCAAGCGCTGTGCGGCCCCCAGGGCGCCTTGCGAGCGCCGCCCGCCCCTCAGCAGCCCGCGCCGCAACGCCCCCCGGGGGCCGGCGGCAATGGCGGCCGGGGCACACCCGGACCCATACCGAACCCGGAAGTTAAGCCGGCCAGCGCCGATGGTACTGCAGGGGCGACCCTGTGGGAGACTAGGGCGCCGCCGGCCCCCGGGGCGCGTTGCGCGGGCTCGGGGCGGGGAGACGTTAACACAGGCACCTGGAAAGGGGGACCCGAGAGGGTCCCTTTTTCGTATGCGGGAGGCCTTTGTGGGCTGCAAAGACCACAAGCTCGTCGGCAAGCCCGCTCCCTTGGTCTGCCGGCGGGCTTCTCGTACCTGAGGCCCACCTGGCCCGTGCCTTCCCGTTCGGCCGGCCGGTTCTCGGTGAACACCAGCAGGCCGCCCAGGCGAGGGTCCGCAGTCTCTCGGCGCGCGCTGTCGGCTGTCCCGCCGCATCGAGCTGCGGCCGCCCGGCCCGGACGGGGCGGGCGCCAGAGAGGCAAAAGCCGCCGAGAGGCCCAAGTGGGTCTTTCGGCGGCTTTTTTGTGCAAGGTCCTTTTTGCCGGGCTTTTAGCGGGCGAGGACCTTGAAGACGGCCTTCTTGTTGTGGTTTGGGGCCTCGGCGGGTGTCAGGCTCGGCATGTGGCCGTCGGCGGGCATGACGGCGATGAACTTGCCGGGGACGAGCAGGTACTGGTCGCCAATCTGCTCGTTGGAGTAGAGGGCGAAGTCGTCCTCCTCGTTGAAGTCGGTCGTGGCGGAGAGCGTCGACACGGGGGCGACCTCGATGAGCTCGCTGCCGGAAATCACCATCTGGATGTCGACGTACTTCTTGTGGGCCTCGTAGCAGGCGTCCTTGCGGGCCTTGGTGTCATATTCCATGACGTTGACGAACTCGTCGGGGCCGATCTCGTAGCTGCCGCAGGGGAGCGCCGCCATATCGTGCGTGGCAAGGAAATGGGCGGCAGCCTCGGAAACATAAGCGAGGTCCTCAATGGTATTCGAGTACAGCATGTCTGTCCAATCTTTCTAACCGGTTCCGTTCGACTGCCGAATTGTAGCCCTTATCGAAATGCCGTGAGCGGCACGGGCAAATCTTGCTATAGTTTCGACTGATTGGCATGTAAGCGGTGCCAATTTCCATGCACGTAGGTTTATCTGTAATCCGAGTGTCGTGCCATTAGGAGGACCCATGAAGGATCTCACGCTCTCCCGCCGTTCGCTTTTCGCTGCCAGCGCCGCTACCGCAGGCATCCTCGCCGCCGCAAATGCTGGCCTTGGCAAGGTCGACTTTGCTAAGGCTGAGGGCGGCACCATCACCGCTACTTGCGCTTACAGCTCTACCAACTATTCGCCCATTGGTTGCTCCTCTGCTCTGATGCTCGGTGCCACCTGGCACGTCTTCGAGGGCCTCTATGAGCTCGACGTGCACGACTACACCACCTATCCCGCCCTTGCCGCTGGCGAGCCTGAGAAGGTTTCCGACACCGAGTACAAGGTCACGCTGCGCGATGGCGCCAAGTACTCCGACGGCACCGACGTCGTCGCTGCTGACGTCGTCAACGCCTTCGAGCTCAACATGGCCAACGACACCTACAGCGCCTTCCTGTCGTTCATCGATTCCGTCAGCGCTGTCGATGACAAGACCGTCGACTTCGTCCTGAAGTTCCCCTTTGAGAGCCTGCTCGAGGGTCGTCTTGCCGTTGTCAAGATCTTCCCCGCTTCCATCAGCGCCGATGAGATGAACGTTTCCCCCATCGGCTCTGGCCCCTGGGCTTACTCCAGCCTCAACGGCGATGACGGCGGCTCCATCGACTTCGTTCCCAACGAGTACTACAACGGCCCCAAGCCTGCTACGGCTGACGCCATGCACTGGGACATCCAGAAGGACGGCACCGCTCGTACCACCGCCATCATGGCCCAGACTTCCATGGTCATGGAGGCCGTGCCGGACGCAAACGTTGACGCCATCCAGGGCGCTGGCGCTACGGTTGAGTACAAGGATGGCTTCAGCCTTCCCTTCCTGATGTTCAACACCAAGAAGGCCCCCTTCGACGATAAGCGCGTCCGTCAGGCTTTCTTCTACGCCATCGACGTCCAGAAGCTCATCGACAACATCATGGCTGGTCATGCCAACCCCGTTAAGAGCTTCCTGCCCGAGAACTTCGCCAACTTCCACGAGGCCTCCAACGTCTACACCTATGACCCCGAGAAGGCCAAGTCCCTGCTCTCCGAGGCTGGCTATGCCGACGGCATCGACGTCGAGCTCCTGTGCAACAACAACTGGGTTGCCGACCTCTCCATCCAGATCCAGAACGACCTCAACGCCGCTGGCATCAACACCACTCTGCGCACTGAGGCCATCAACTGGGCCGAGCTCGGCGAGTCCGACGACGTCCTTCCCTACGACGTCATGCTGACCCCCGGTGACCCCAGCTGCTTCGGTGCCGACCCCGACCTGCTTATGTCCTGGTGGTACGGCGACAACGTGTGGACCTCTGGCCGTTCTTGCTGGAACCATACCGAGGAGTGGGCTACCCTTCAGGACCTCATGCAGCAGGCCCGCGAGGCTTCTGGCGACGAGCAGCAGGAGCTGTGGAACCAGTGCTTCGACCTGCTTTCCGAGGAGGTGCCGCTGTACCCGCTGTTCCACCGTCAGCTGGCCACCGCTTACCTGGCCGATCAGATCGACGGCTTCGTGCCGATCGCCACGACCGGTCTCGTCTTCCTTGGCGCTTCCGTCAAGTAAGTCGGCTGCATACACAGCTTGTTCTGAGAGGGGTCGCCTTCGGGCGGCCCCTTTTTTGTTTGCTAGCTGCTGTTCTGCCTTGAAATCGCATATGCGTATGAGATTGTGGACGGGAACTGGTATTGTTCTTGCGCTCAGTTTTTGGCCTGCACCGATTGGCTGGATGTCCGGGATGGGAAGTAGAGGAGAGGGCAATGCCTCGCTATGTGTCAGTGTTGGGGGATTCGATTAGCACGCTTAAGGGCTGGAATCCTGAAGGGTTTGCCGTCTTTTACGAGGATGGCCGCGATGAACTTGCAGGTATTCAGGGTCCGCAGGATACCTGGTGGGGGAAGGCCATTTCCCATTTGGGTGGCACCCTGCTCGTAAACGGTTCCTGGTCGGGTTCGATGGTGCAGGGTCAGGGTTTTCCTGCTGCCTGGAGCCCGGAGCGCATCGCGGCTCTTTCTCGTGACGGTATCGCCCCCGATGATGTTCTTGTTTTCCTGGGAACCAATGATTACGGCTGGTCGACTCCCGAGGCACAGGCATGTGGTCGAAGCTCGGCTGCTCCTGCCTGCTTGAACCTGGAAGATTACCCCGAGTCTGTTGCTGGTGCTGCCTCTGCTGGAGCACTTGACGGTTTCAAAGATGCCTATGCCACGATGTTGCATGCGCTGCGCGAGGCCTATCCACAGGCACGCGTCTGGTGTCTCACTCTTTTGCCTGGTCGCGTGATGGGTACCCCTCATCCGACCCACGCCTGGAACCTGCGGGGCATCAACATGCGCGCTTACTGCGGCGCAATCCTCGAGGCCGCCGATGCCTGCGGGTGTACGGGCCTCGATGTGGCCAGCTTTGGATATGACTATGAGGCGCTTGAGGGTACGCACCCCACGAATCTTGGCATGAGCCAAATTGCCGACATGGTTGTGGCGGCCATGGAGAAGCAGCCACTTTCTATGCATCATTTTGCCCCTGACGTCTCAACTCACTGCGATGTCCCTGTCGACTGGCGATCGAAAGATTTGTGCGGCACCCGCATGTGCGTAGGCTGTCACTGGGCGAAAGGCACGGGGAATGCCTGGTATACCGTGTGCCTGAACCCCGAGTTTAAGTAATTTCGTTTTTGATGGCCGTTGTTGAGACGCTTAGACGTGCAAATCTTAACGTCAATGTACTTTTTTCTTTCAAATGAGGTTGTAATCGCTTGCATATACCCAATTCTTGCGTGCATGGATTGCGCAAGGTAGGTAGAATAGGCCAGTCTGTACATTGCGCGGGCGAAGTGTGCCGCGTTTGGTGAGTTTGGAAGGAGGGGAGCCGTGAGCAATTTGCTGCGCTTGATCGGTAGGCGTCTCATCGCACTGCCTATCATGATTCTTGGCGTTACTTTGCTCGTGTTCTTCCTTATGGCTCTGTCGCCGATCGACCCTGCCTATTCGGCATTGGGTGAGACGGCATCCGCTGCTGAGGTAGCTGCATATCGCGAGGCCCATGGCCTTAACGACCCCATTGTGGTGCAGTACTTCAACTATCTGGGCGGTCTGATTCAGGGCGATTTGGGCAGCTATGGCGCAAACGACTCGATGTCGGTTGGTGCCCAGATTGCAAAGGCCCTGCCCGTCACGCTTCAGCTGACGTTCTTCGGCCTGATCATCGGCGTAATTCTTGCCACGATCCTCGGTGTCATCTCGGCACTGTATCGTGACCGCTGGCCCGACCAGGTCATCCGTGTCATCAGCATCGTGTGCATCGCCATGCCTTCGTTTTGGCTCGCCGTGCTTCTCATCATGTGGGTCTTTGGCGCCCACATCCAGTCGATCCTCCCTGTGTCCGGTGCCCTGCCCGACATGGGAACCGATTTTGCTGGCTGGGCTCGTCGCATGCTTCTGCCTGCTATCGCTCTTGCTGTGCCGCTGACCGGCCAGCTTACCCGCGTCATCCGCACCTCCATGGTTGAGGAGCTTGACAAGGACTACGTGCGTACTGCCATGGGCTTCGGCATCCCGAAGGGTGTCGTCATTGCTCGCAACGTGCTGCGCAACGCCCTCATCACCCCTGTCACCGTTCTTGGTATGCGCATCGGCTACCTCATCGGTGGCGCGGTGGTCATCGAGGTTATCTTTAACCTTCAGGGTATGGGTATGACGATTTACAATGCTATCACCTCGCACTACACCATGCTTGTCATGGGCGTCGTGCTTGTGGTCGCCATCACCTTCATCATCATCAACATTATCGTGGATATGCTCTATATCCTGATTGACCCTCGAATCAGGACGGTGTAACTATGGCCAACGCAGTTCTTCACGAGGGTCTTACCCGCAAGCTCGAGCAGAACGCCGGCAAGGTGTGCTTCCGTCGCTGGAAGAACATGTCGGTTTCGGCTCGCATTGCCTGCATCCTGCTGCTCTTCGTCGTGCTCGTGGCCGTTGTTGCTGTCTTCTGGACGCCCTGCGACCCCTATCTCGACGGCATGCTCAACCAGGCGCCGAGTGCCGAACACCCCTTTGGTACCGACAACAAGGGCCGCGACGTTTTGTCGCGCATGATGGTTGGTGCCCGCACCTCGCTTGTTATCGGCCTGGGCGCTACTGCGTTTGCCCTTGTCGTGGGCTCTATCATCGGTTCGATTGCCGCCGTGTCGCGCAAGTGGATCTCTGAGGTCATCATGCGCATCATGGACATCATCATGTCCTTCCCCGGCATCGCCCTGGCTGCAACGCTCATCATCGTGTTCGGCCAGAATCTGCCCACGCTCGTTCTTGCAATCGGCTTCCTCTACATCCCGCAGATTGCGCGTATCGTGAGAGCCAACGTAGTGAGTGAGTATGGCCACGACTACGTGCGCGCAGTCGTCGTCTCGGGTGCCCGTGCTCCTTGGATTCTTATCAAGCACGTTATGCGCAACTGCGCCGCTCCCGTCATGGTGTTCACCATCGTGCTCGTTGCTGACGCAATCGTGTTCGAAGCTTCGCTGTCGTTCCTGAACGCCGGCATCCCCGAGCCTGCCGCTACGTGGGGCAACGTGCTTGCTTCTGCCCGTCAGGGTGTCATGCTCGGATACTGGTGGCCGGCACTCTTCCCGGGCCTCGCCATCATCATCACCGTGCTTGCCCTGAACATTCTCTCCGAGGGCATCACCGACGCCATGGCTGCCCCCAAGGCTGCCATCAAGCCGAGCGACTCCGACCTCAACTCCGACCGTGAGGCCGATCGTCTCGTGTCCGATCCCAAGCTGGCCTACAAGGCCCAGGCCGCCTCGCTGCAGGCCAGGCTTGACCAACTCAAGACCGTTGAGACGCAGCGCAAGGACCGTTTCGCGGCTCATTACGAGGTGCCTCCGGTGCTCGAGGTCAAGGACCTCTGCATCAAGTTCCCGCGCCACGGCGACGTCAACGTTGTCGACCACGTGAGCTTTGAGGTTCGTCCGCGCCAGACGATGGGTCTTGTGGGCGAGTCGGGCTGCGGCAAATCCATCACGTCGCTCACGATCATGGGTCTGCTCGACAAGAAGGCCCAGATTTCTGGCGAGATTCTCTACAACGGCCAGAACCTGCTTGATTTGAGCGATAAGGACATGAATGCCCTGCGTGGCCATGAGATCGCCATGGTTTATCAGGACGCCCTCTCTTCGCTCAACCCCTCCATGCTCATCCGTGCCCAGATGAAGCAGCTCACCAAGCGCGGCGGCACGCGTACCGCCGAGGAGCTTCTCGAGCTCGTCGGTCTCGACCCCAAGCGTACGCTTGACTCCTACCCGCACGAGCTTTCGGGCGGCCAGCGCCAGCGTGTCCTTATCGCCATGGCTCTGACGCGTGACCCCAAGCTCATCATTGCCGACGAGCCCACCACGGCTCTCGACGTGACGGTGCAGAAGCAGGTTGTCGACCTGCTCAACAAGCTCCAGAAGGAGCTTGGCTTCGCCATGGTCTTCGTCAGCCACGACCTGGCTCTTGTTGCCGAGGTTGCCAACTCCATCACGGTCATGTACGCCGGCCAGGTTGTGGAGCAGGGCTCGGTCAACGACATCCTGACGAACCCGGTGCACGAGTACACCCGCGGCCTGCTCGGCTCGGTGCTTTCTATCGAGGCTGGCGGTTCCGCCAACCTCTCCGGCACCGATTCCGCAACGCGCCTGCACCAGATTCCCGGATCTGTGCCTTCGCCGAAGGACTTCCCCGAGGGCGATCGCTTCACGCCCCGATCGAGCCATCCCGACAAGGTGTCGTCCGTCCGTCCTGTGCTCAAGACCATCCCCGGCACGCACCACTGCTATGCAGAGCTGCCGGCAGAAGAGCTTAAGCGCCTTGGCATCGAACCCTATCCGGCAGGAGGTGCCGAGTAATGGCCGAAGAGTTCAAGACTGACCCCAACGAGCCCATCATCAGGCTCGAGGATGTCACCGTCACCTTCAAGACGCGTACCGGTTCGATTCTGCACCCCAACAAGATTCAGGCGCTCAAGGGCGTGTCGCTCTCCCTCATGCCCGGTGAGACCATCGGTCTTGTCGGCGAGTCGGGCTGCGGCAAATCCACGACCGCCAACGTCATGATTGGTCTGCAGAAGCCCACGACCGGCAAGGTCTACTTCAAGGGCGTCGACGTTACCAACCGTACGGCGGCTGACCGTCGTCGTATCGGCCGCGTCATCTCCGTTGTCTTCCAGGACCCGGCCACCGCTCTGAACGCTCGCATGTCGATTCACGACCAGCTGCTCGATCCGATGCTTGTCCACAAAATCGGTGACAAGGAGTCTCGTGAAAAGCGCGTTTACGAGCTCATCGAGCAGGTTGGTCTGCCTGTGTCGGTTATGGACGCCCTGCCTGGCCAGCTCTCCGGCGGTCAGCGCCAGCGCGTTGCCATTGCCCGCGCCCTGTCGCTCCAGCCCGACGCAATCATTGCCGACGAGCCCACGAGCGCCCTTGACGTGTCCGTCCGCGCTCAGATCCTGAACCTTCTCATGGACCTGAAGAAGGACCTCGGTCTGGCCATGGTCTTCATCAGCCATGACATCCAGACGGTGCGTTACATCTCCGACCGCATCATCGTCATGAACGGTGGTAGGCCTGTGGAGGAAGGCACTGCGGAGCAGGTTTTCAACAATCCGCGCGATGAGTACACTAAGCTTCTCCTGGGCGCAGCGCCTTCGCTGCTCTACCCAGATCTGGGCAAATAACCGTCCTGTAGCAAGAAACGAAAGAGTGGACAGATGGATCCCAAGTGCATCAAAGGCGTCATTCCTCCCGTAGTCATTCCGCTGACCGCCGAGCGCACGCTTGACCTCAAGTCGTTCAGCCGCAACATCAACCGCATGATTGATGCCGGCGTCGACGGTCTCTTCTTCCTGGGCTCCTCCGGCGAGGTTGCCTTCCTGACCGATGCCCAGCGTCAGCACGTTCTTCAGGAGGCCGTCTCCATCGTGCGCGGCCGCGTGCCCGTCTTGGCCGGCATCATCGACATGGAGACCCTGCGCGTCATCGACCAGGCCAAGCGTGCCGAGGCCATTGGCGTCGACGGCCTCGTCGCCACGGCTCCCTTCTACGCCCTGGGCGGCCCGAAGGAGACCGAGCGTCACTTCCGTGCAATCCGCGAGAACACCGAGCTGCCGCTCTTCGCTTATGACCTGCCCGTGTGCGTGCACACCAAGCTCGACCCCACCATGCTTGTCCGTCTCGGCAAGGATGGCGTGCTTCAGGGTGTCAAGGACTCCTCGGGCGACGACGTGTCGTTCCGTTGGCTTGTCCTTGAGAACGAGGACGCTGGTCACCCCCTGCAGCTGCTCACTGGTCACGAGGTCTGCGTCGATGGCGCCTACCTTGCTGGTGCCGACGGCTCCGTGCCTGGCCTTGCCAATGTCGACCCCTACACCTACGTGGAGATGTGGCGCGCTTATCAGGCCGGCGACTGGGCAAAGGTCAAGGAGCTCCAGGACCACGTCGCTCGCCTCATGTTCCTCACCCGCGTCGTCAAGGCCACCGTTGGCTTCGGTGCCGGCGTCGGTGCCTTCAAGACTGCCCTGTGGCAGATGGGCATCTTCGAGACCAACCAGATGCGTGAGCCTGTCCAGCCTCTCGTGGGCGACGACGTTGAGGCCATCGTCAAGGTTCTGAAGACTGCTGGTCTCATTGCCGAGGACCAGCCCGTTCGCGCCTAGCTAGCGAAGGAGTGCGGGGAATGACGAACGCATCATCCTCCGCCGCCATGAAGGGGGACGAGACCGCTTGTGCGGGATCGTCCCCCTTTTCTGTGGTGGCTCTCGACATCGGCGGCACCAAGGTCGCAGGTTGCATCGCCGTGTATGAACACGCTGGTGCCTGCCCCAAGGTAATGCTCAAAAGGAGTATTCCGACTGACGCCGAGCGCGGCGGAGCCGACGTGCTTGCTCGTGTGTGCGAGCTTGCCGGTGAGTTGCTTGCTGATGCTCAGATGGCTGATGTGCCTGCCTTGGCAGGTGTCGGTGTAAGCTCTGCGGGTAGCATCCGCGAATCCGACGGGCTTGTGGCGTTTGCCAATGAGATTATGCCCGGGTGGATGGGACAACCTCTCGGGGCTGCGCTACAAGAGCGTTGCGGGTTGCCGGTCGCTGTTCTCAATGACGTGCATGCCCATGCCTTGGGCGAATTGCGCCATGGTGCGGCGAAGGGCGCTCGTGTGGCCCTCATGGTTGCGGCGGGCACCGGTTTGGGAGGTGCTGTCATGATTGACGGCCATCTTCTGGGCGGTGCCCATGGTTGCGCCGGTACGATTGGTCATACGCTCCATCCTGCGGCCGTGGGACGCCCGAGCGGTTGGTCGGGCACGGGTCATCTTGAGAGTGTCGTTGCTGGCAGCGGTATCGAGGAGTGTTATCGCGCGCGCGGCGGCGAAGCCATTTCGGGCGGCGAGATTTCACGTCGCGCAAACGAGGGCGAGGCCCTTGCCCGTGAGGTCATCGAGCAGTCGGGCCGAAGCCTTGGCGAGTCCATAGCCTCGTGGGCCGACTTGATCGACCCCGAGGTCGTTGTTCTGGCTGGCTCCGTCTGCAAGGCGGGCCCCATTTGGTATGACGCTCTCCGCAGCGGTTTTGAGGGCTTTGTCCTGCCCGAGATGGCGGATTTGCGCTTTGCCGATGCCGTCTTGGGCGACGACGCCCCGCTTATTGGTGCGGCTGAAAAGCTCGTCGACAAGCTGTCTGCGGCGCAGTAATCTGCCGGCAGCGGGTGCTGATACGTTCAATGTGAGAAAGGTTCCTGTATGAACCCCGTGATTGAATCCATGAAAGGCAAGCTCATCGTGAGCTGCCAGGCCTATATGGGCGAGCCCCTGCGTCACCCCGAGACTATGGCGCAGATGGCGCGTGCTTGCGAGCTCGGCGGTGCCGCTGCCATCAGGTGCCAGGGCCTCTCCGACATCGCTGCCATCAAGGGCCGCGTCGAGGTTCCTGTCATCGGCCTGTGGAAGGAGGGTCACGAGGGTGTGTACATCACCCCGACCCTGCGCCATGCCATGGCATGCGTGAATGCCGGTTGCGACGTCGTGGCTATCGACGCCACCGACAGGCCCCGTCCCGACGGCAGCACCTTTGAGGAGATTGTTGCCGGCGTCCGTGCTCAGAGCGACGTGCTCATCATGGCTGACTGCGCCACTATCGAGGACATCCGTCGTGCCGTTGCCGCTGGCTGCGATCTTGTTTCTACGACGCTCTCCCATGGCGTGGCCGCCATCGACTGCACCATGGCCGACGGTCCCGACCTGCCGCTTCTGCGCAAGGCCTGCGAGGAGTTCCCGGGCTTCCCCGTTGTGTGCGAGGGCCGCGTGCACTCGCCGCAGGACGCGAAGGATGCCATCGACGCCGGTGCCTGGGCGGTTGTGGTCGGCACGGCGATTACGCATCCGACGAGCATTACCTCCTGGTTCTGCGCCGCGATGGAGTAGGGTCGCGCGGGGCGGTCTAGACATTGCCCGGTGCTCAAACAGCTTCGCCAAGAGAAAAGGGGCCGTAGGGCCCCTTTTCTCTTGGCTGCAGAACTGCGCCCGGACAATGTCTAGACCGCGCGAACGCCGTACTGAATCGCGGGCGGGGCTGCGCAAAAAACCAGGGCCCTTGCGCCTGGACAAAACCCGTGCCGCGCGAACGCCGTACTGAATCGCGGACGGTGTTGCGCAAAAACCAGGGCCCTTGCGCCCGGACAGTGTCTAGGCTGCACGAGCGCCGCGTTGAATCGCGGGCGGTGCCGCGCTTAAGCGGGGGCTTGCAATCGCCTTGGTCGACGAGGGCATTGTCCAGTGCTCAAACATTCTCGTACCGAATTACTCAGGCGTTGCCTTCGTAATTCACTGCGAAACTGCGCCTGGACAATGCCCTCGTCGCGTGTTTGTCGTTGATGGCGAGTCTTACACCAGCAACTTGCCGCGTAGGATGACGTGCTTGACCTCGAGGGTCGCCTTGTCGAGGAGGACGAGGCTGGCGGTGTGGCCACGGGCGAGGGAGCCGTAGCGGCCGTCCACGCCCAGGGCGCGGGCGGGGTTGGTGCTGGCGGCGCGCACGGCGTCGTGCAGGGGAATGCCCATCTCGGTGACGGCGGTGTGCAGGCAGGCCATCTGGTCGCTTGCCGATCCTGCCAGCGTGCCGTCGGCCAGGGTGCAGCGGCGGCCGTTGAGCGTGAAGTTCTGGCCGCCAAGCTCATATTCGCCGTCTTCAAGACCGCAGCAGCGCAGACTGTCGGAGATGATGATCACACGGTTGGCACCAAAGAGCTCGAAGGCCATGCGCACCATGGCGGGATGCACGTGCACGCCGTCGGTGATGATCTCGGGTGTGACGCCCTCAGCCTCGGCACCAGCGGCAATGGGGCCGGGCTTGCGGTGGTGGAGGGACGGCATCGCGTTGAAGAGGTGCGTCATGTGGCGTGCACCCGCCTCAAAAGCGGTCTTCGCCGTGTCGTAGTCCGCGCACATGTGGGCAAGGGAGATGCGTACTTTGTCGTGCATCTCGCGAATGAAGTCGAGGTTGCCGGGCTCTTCGGGAGCCACGTCCACAAGCTTGATGCGACCGAATGCCGCCTGCTGCAGCTCGGCGAACTCCTCGATGCTTGCCGCGCGCACGTACTCGGGGTTTTGAGCACCCACTTTGTCGGGCGAGATGTAAGGGCCTTCCATGTTCATGCCAACAAGTTCGGCTTCGGCAACCTCAGCCTCGAAGGCACCGACGTTGCCCATGATGGCCATCAGGCGGTCGTGCGGCAGGGTCATCGAGGCGGGGCAGATGGCCGTGATGCCGCGCTTTGCCTCGTAAGCTGCCATGCGGTGCAGGCCCTCGGCGCTTGCGTCGGAAAGGTCATCGCCCATGCAGCCATGGAAGTGCAGGTCGATGAGACCGGGAATGACATAGCAGTCGCTTGCGTCAAGCTCGATGCCTTCGCTGGCGCAATCTTCTTCGGCAATCGTAGAGCCGCTGACCCAAACGTTGCCAGCGGCAAAGCAGTCTGCTCCGAAAACGTCTCCACCCGTAACGCAACACACCTGTTCAAGTGCACTATCCATTGCACTCATACCTTGTATACCGCCTTTCCTGGTAAACACGTAGCCTGTATAAACAGACTGACATTCAGCACATGTTCTGACGCTCATTGTAGGAGCAAACCAAGCGTGTAATCGCGTCTGGTAAAAAGGTTGCAAGTTCCCACATGGGAGACTCATGCCTGATGGGTGCGTATTCCACAATGCATGGGACTCGTGTTTGGCCCAAAGGCATACGTTCACGTGCGATAGAACCAAATCCAATGGTTCGAGCATTTTTGCTCACGAATTGTCATTGGTGATACAAGCTCTCGGGAATCTAAATTCGGTAGCGTTAGGCACTTTTACGCATGATTTGCCACCAACGATAAAAGCTCAACCCATTACAGTTCAGGGCAGGCACTAAGGGGCCTGCCCTTATTCATTTCTTAACGAAGAGGTGTATGTTTGGGCGGTTCTTTGGGCGACCCGACCGGCTGCTCGCGCGCAGCCCTTGTACCCCCTGCGCTCGGGCTGCTCTTTCCGTAAAGGTTCACTCCCCATGCACCAGACTCGTCTCAGCAAAGCAGACCGTCAGTCTTCATGCGGGAGACTCATGCTTGAGGAATCATCAGCTGTAGCTGTGGGGACTAACGCTCATCAAAAAGACAGCCGATTCGGCCACGGTCGCGCTGGTGTGGGCGCGACACCAGTGTGGCGATTCATCCCATTAAAAAACCGCAGACCCCCGTTGGGAGCCTGCGGCCTCATCGAGCGCATGAATTGGCCGGTACTTGCCTTACAGCAGGCTTGCAGCGTCCTTGTCGAGCACCACGGTCACGTCGGGGTGGAACTGCAGGATGGAGGCGGGGACGCGAGGGGTCACAGGGCCGGTGAGGGCGTCGCGCACAATCTGGGCCTTTGCAGTGCCGTTGGCCACGAGAAGCAGCTTGCGGGCGCGCATGATGGTGCCGATGCCCATGGAGCGGGCATGGGTGGGAACCTCGTCGATAGAGTTGAACAGGCGGCTGTTGGCCTCGCGGGTCATCTCGGTGAGCTCGACGCGGTGGGTCTGCTTCTCAAAGACGTCATCGGGTTCGTTGAAGCCGATGTGGCCGTTATGGCCGATGCCGAGGAGCTGGATGTCAACGCCGCCGGCCTCCTCGATGGCGCGGTCGTAGGCGTCGATGCCGTCCTGAACGTCGAGGGCCTGGGCGTCGGGGGTGTGGGTCTTGGCCACGTCGATGTCCACGTGATCAAAGAGGTTCTGCTGCATGAAGTAGCGGTAGCTCTGGGGATGGGTGCCCTCCAGGCCGCAGTACTCGTCGAGGTTGAACGACTGGCACTTGGCGAAGCTGAGGTCGCCCGCCTCATAGCGCTTTACCAGGTCGGCGTACAGGCCGATGGGGGTGGTGCCCGTTGCCAGGCCCAGGACACAGTCCGGCTTGTCCTCGATGACGGCGGCGATCTCGTCGGCGGCCAGTCGGCTCATCTCTTCATACGTGTCGGCAACGATCAGCTTCATGCCACATGCCTTTCTTCAGCGATACCTGTTGTGTAACAAACTAGCGCGTATCATGGTACCACGCTGATGGCTGGTAGAGACCTGTTTCCCAACCGTTCGGGGCATAGCTCTATAAAAGCAGGCGCATGGCTGGGGTATAATCGGCCGCATACCCGTTGTCTGGTTGAGGAGAATGCTCGTGGATGTAAAGCGCTGCGCGGCTGTTGTGGCCGCCGCTGAGTGTGGCACGATGTCCGCCGCCGCCAAGAAGCTTGGCTACACGCCTTCGGGCATTATTCGTCTCGTCGATTCTCTCGAGGAGGAGCTGGGCTTTTCGGTGCTCGTGCGCAAGACCACGGGTGTCGAGCTCACGCCTGAAGGCCGTAGGATGCTGCCGCTCTTCGAACAGATAACGGCGGCCGACGAGCAGGTGCGCCAGACCGCGGCCCGCATTCGCGGCATGTCCGAGGGTGCCATCGTCATTGGTGTGCAGTCCAACGTCGCTTCCTATTGGCTGCCCGACGTGCTGGCCGACTTCCAGACGCGCTACCCCAACCTGCAGGTGCGCGTGGTGGAGGAGGGCACCGACCAGCTGCGCCGTCTGCTTGAGCAGCGCCGCATCGACTGCATGGTGTTCTACGAGGGCCATGCCAAGCTCGACTGGATTCGCCTGGGTCGCTGCGAGCTCGTCGCATGGGTGCCTGCTGTATCGCATCTTGCCCAGAACTCGAGCGTGCTCCTGGCCGAGCTCCAAGGGGAGCCTTTCATCCGCATCCACCCGGCCGATGAGACCTACGAGGAGAAGATCCTGCGCGAAAAGAGCGTCGAGCCCAACGTGCGCTTTGCCACCGACGACACGTTCACCGCGTTTCGCATGGTGGGCGCGGGCCTGGGCTGTACCTTGTGCATGGGCGGCATTGCCGACGGCTTCGAGGGCGACGTGTGCGTCATGCCGCTTTCTCCACAACGCTTTTTCGAGTACGGCATTGCGACGCTGCCCGGGTCGGTGTTTTCCCCCGCCATGGAGGAGTTCGTCTCGGTGGCTCGGGAGCATGCCGGCGACTGGCCGATACTTGAGGAAGGTTAGGGGTTCTGGCGACTACGGCGCTGCTACAAGGTGCCTGTGTCTTCGCCTAGGAAAGCAATGAACAAGTAGCCTCCGGCCGCGGCCCCTCCCGCGCCGGCGCCGAAAAACCGGCCCGGGAGGG
>CAKUAI010000036.1 GCA_934636245.1 uncultured Coriobacteriales bacterium | reverse complement strand
GCGGTAGACTCGGGCACTTTGTGCCCGCTGAGATCTTTGCAAGATAAAACCTCCGGCTATGCCGGAGGTAGTTTATTAACTGCACGCGTCGTCTTGCCAATAACCTCCCAGCAAGTAGCGCACGCGACACATACCACGAACTTGCCGCGTATTGTACGACGGTTTGATTGCCATATTTGTTCGGAAATCTCTTGCGTATTTGGACGATCGTCCTGCAGCTTGACACATTGAACCGCACCCCCAACACTTGGACGGCATATAGAGCTCACGCCTTCGAGCGCGAGCTGTGCCCCGGCGCTTGGATGGGTCAAATGAGGTGCACTACAAGGACCGCTTCCGGAACTCCTCGAGTTCGGCCGCTACGGTTTCCCGCGCTCCATGATTGCGGCGGGCGCTTGTGCCTGCGCGGGAAGCTGGTCCGGCGGGTTTTCCTCGTCGGTAATCGTCCAGGACGACTGTCGACTTTATGGGGTGGCGCAAGACGTGTTGCAGGGATGGCTTTGGGGCCTTTTTGGCAGTAAAACGGGTTTCGGAGTAGTTTTGCTGAGTGCACTGGCAGCGAAATGAGTTTCGGTGCAGTCAAAACGTTCTGTGGGCGCCTTTTGTTCCGCTCCCAAAGGGTCTGAGGCTGCAGGAGCTCGCATCTGCCATCAATTCTGTTGTTTTTACAACGGAATTCAGCTTCATTTCGAGCAATGGACGCTTTTTGCCTTGAGGTCACTGCACCGAAACCCGTTTTACTGCCAACAGGACCTTCAGAACTGCACCGAAACCCGTTTTACTGCCACCGGGCAAGGTCGACTCGTACCGAAGCCCGTTTCGTTGCCGGCACAGCTGGGCCCCCGGACGTTTTTCCGGACGTCAAGCCGCGCAGTATGGCCGAGTTCCTCCCTGCGCCGCCTGGCCGCCCTTCGCCACTTGAGCCCCAGCGCCTTCTCGGCCTTCCCGCTTCCGTACCGCTCGATGTGGGCACCCTCCCTGTGCGATTACTCCTCGAACGCGGCACCCGCTCATCCTCCCGCCGAGAAACCCATCGCGCACCGCGCTGTCGGGGTCGCGGGCCCTGTGGGACACGGACGGCGTGGCCGATTTCGCACGCCCGCACCCGGTCACCGCCCATGCACACAGTCCCAGCGTCGTTGGGTGCGACCGGTGGCCTGCCGGCCGTGGGGTGCACCGCCCCGCTGAGGTCCTTGGGCGTCCACCTACTTCCAAAACCGTCCATATCCCAGCGACACGAGTTCGGCCGAGGGCTTCTCCAAAATGAGCCGCCTATGGAGGCGCGCCCGGTCGTAGCGATGCCGCTGCCATGAGTCGCGCAGCCGGATGCCCAGATGAGAGGCAAGCTGTGTGGCGAACGTCTCGAACGCCGCGTGGTCCCTGAGCTGGTTCCAGGTTAGCGTCAAGACCGTAATGCCCAGGTACTCGAGGGAGTTTCTCCGCACGGCATCCCGCTCGATGCGATCGGCGTCCGAGTGAAACCCCTTGCTGTCGTACTCAACGGCCACCTGTTTGTCGGCCCAGAAGAAATCGCACTTGAACGAGCGCCGATGGAGAAGCCTCTGTTGCTTGGGCGTCAGGGTCTGTTCGAGGTTGACGTGCGCGGCGGGGAAACCGCACCCACCCAGCTCGCCGGGGAGCTGAAGTAGCATGCCCACCTCGCTTTCCTTGGGCGAAGCGCAGCGAAAGGGCGCATATCGGGCGGCTCGTCTTGCGGGCGCAATCCCATGCACACCGTTGAATCGCCGCACGGCATCGGCTAGGGATTCCTTGGTAATCAGCGGCCCTCGCTCGATGTTGTCCAGATTTCCATCGCAGTCGAGCGAGTATGTTCCTGCCATCCAGCCCAAAAGGCGCATGGCGTCGACGATGTCCAGTTCGTTGCAGAGCTGGATGAAGCACAGCTCTGGGGAGCTTGCAAAAACCGCAGGCTCCAGCTCGATGAACCCTTGCGCCATGCTCGCGGGATTGAAACGGTGACGCTCAAGGGCCCCGCGACCTCGGCGGCTTGCCGCGGCGCAGCTAAGCGTCTGAATCGGTTTACGCAGGCCGTAGGCGCGCTGCAAGCACTCGATTTGCGCCGCACCGGCGCTGGAGATGAACCCGGCGGGCAGCGATGTCCTGGGGAAGTTGCCGACGTCGCTGCGGGTCGCAAGCACTGAGAGCGCTTCGAGGGCACTGCGGTGAGTAAGGGCGATTTTCATAGAGTGCGAACCTCCTCGGGATGGCAGCACGGCAGAGTGCTGCGGATGACCGAGGATCTTGTGGGATGGGGCGCAATCGCCCAAGCGAACCAAGTGCGCATAAGCGTTCCTGGTCGGGAGCCCACACTGGCTCGCATGATTTTAGGGTGAGTATATCGCCCTTCGCCTCCCCAAAACGTTTCGTTATGGCTCCTGGTAGCTCTTCTCGCTCGATTTCTTCACAAGTGCGTTATAATCTCGAAACAATGTCGGCAAACGGCCGATGTTTACAAAGCAACCCTTGGGAGGGGTTCCATATGATTGAGAAGACCGACCTTACCCGTCGTTCCTTCCTGCGTGCCGCGGTTGCGCTGGGCGTTTGCGCGTGCGGTCTCGGCCTTGCCGGCACGGCATTCGCCGAGGACAAGAAGGAACTCGACGGCCATGAGCTCAACATCTACTGCGGCGCCGGCATGACCGCCCCCTTCACGAAGATCGTCGAGGTCTTCCAAGAGAAGACCGGCTGCACCATGAACGTGACCTTCGCCAACGCAGCCCAAATCCAGACCCAGATCACCACCACCGAAGAGGGCGACTTCTTTATTGCTGGCTCCGTCGAGGAGCTCGAACCCGTCGCCGACTACGTGCACGACAAGCTCGAGCTGGTCAAGCACATTCCCGTTCTCGTTGTTCCCAAGGACAACCCCAAGGACATCCACAGCCTCGCCGACCTCGAGAAGTGCGACGTCGTTCTCGTCGGCGATCCCGAGTCCACGCCCATCGGCAAGATTGCCAAGAAGGTCCTCACCAAGGCCGAGCTGTGGGACAAGCTCTTCGACGCCGGTGTCATCGTGACCACCACCACTGCCCCCCAGATTTCGGCTGCTATCGCCCAGGGCGAGGGCGACGCCGGCATCGTCTGGAAGGAGAACGTGAAGGCGGAGGGCGCCGTCATCACCGACGCCCCCGAGCTCGACAAGGCCGTCAAGGTCATCCCCGCCGCCACGCTCACCTGCTGCGCCGACACCGAGGCCGCTGAGGCGTTCCTCGAGTTCCTCCAGACCGACGCCGCTTGGGACGTTTGGGCCGAGTTCGGCTACGAGAAGACCGAGAAGAAGCCCGAGGATAAGCCCGAGGAGAAGGCCGATGACACGAAGGCCGAGGACGGCAAGGCTGAGGGTGACAAGCCCGCTGACAAGCCTGCCGACAAGGCCGAGGAGAAGCCCGCGAAGTAATGAGGTCCGCCCATGGCTAACCACGCTGCACACGAGCGCGACCTGTTCACCGTCATTTGCGCGGTGGTCTGCCTCGTCTCGCTCCTGTTTATCGGGAGCGCCGTAGCAGCGATTGTCTTAGGCGGTTTTGAGCACCTCGGCGAGGCCATGACCTCTGCCGAGGTGCTCTTCTCGCTGCGCATGAGCCTTGTGACCTCGACCATCTCGAGCACGATCTGTCTGTTGCTTGCGTTGCCCACTGCCTACACGCTTTCGCATACAAATTTCCCCGGCAAGCGCGCGGCCGAGATCCTGATGGAGCTCACGCTGTCTTTGCCGTATATCCTGCTGGGCTTCGCGCTGCTGCTCATCTTCTCGTCGCCGATGGGCAAGGCGCTCAAAGCGGCGGGCTTTGCCGTGGTCTTCCAGCCAACGGGCATCGTGTTCGCGCAGCTTCTTGTGAACCTGCCATTCGCCATCCGCATGGCTCGCACGGCGCTCGAAGACGTGAACCCGCGGATGGAGTTTGTGGCGCGCACGCTGGGCGCAAGCAGGTGGGAGGTCTTCCGCACCGTCATCTTGCCGCTGTGTCGTAACTCGCTTATCAGCACCTTTGTGCTCACTTGGGCGCGCGGTATGGGCGAGTTCGGCGCTACGCTCATGCTCGTGGGCGTGACGCGCATGAAGACCGAGACGTTGCCGGGAAGCATCTACCTCAGCATCTCGACAGGCAATTACGACACGGCCATGGCCACCGCCATCATCATGCTGGTGGTCTCCGCATGCACGTTGGCTATTGCAAACATCCTGAGCCGGCCTTCGGCCCAGTCGCGTTCAATCAGGTAGGAGGGCATTATGGCGACAAGCGTCAGCATCGACAACCTTCATGTGGAGCGCGGCTCGTTCTGTCTGGAGGTCGAGCATCTCGAGATTCAACCCGGCGAGACGTTCGCAATTCTGGGCAGGACCGGATCGGGCAAGACCGTGCTGCTTGAGTCGATTGCGGGCGCCTTCCCGCTGCACGGGCGCATCAACCACGGCACCGTCAAGGTCGGCAACAAGAACATCGAGCGCGTCCCGCTGCATGAGCGCGGCATGGGCGTCGTCTACCAGGAGCACGCGCTCTTCCCGCACATGACGGTGGGGGAGAACATCGCCTACGGCCTCAAGATGCACCGCGTTCCCAAGCGGGAGATTGTCGACAAGGTCGATGCGATGACCGACCTTCTGGGAATCTCGCACATTGCTAACCGCCGCCCCGGCATCATCAGCGGCGGCGAGGCTCAGCGCTGCGCTCTGGCGAGGGCTCTCGTTCTCAGCCCGGAGATACTCCTGCTTGATGAGCCGTTCAGCGCTCTTGACCCCACGACGAAGACACTCATGTACGAGACCATGGACGACATCCGTCGGCGCTTTGGCATGACAATCGTGTTCGTGACCCACGATTTCGTGGAGGCGCAGCGCCTGGCCGACCGCGTGGGCATCGTCCTTGACGGCCGGCTGAGGTGCGTCGTGGCCGCGCGCGACCTTCTCGACGAGAACGCCCCCCACATGGCCGAGCCCGACATCCGGAAGTTCCTGGGGATGTAGCTCGAGCTCGGTGCCGAGAAAACGATGATTAAGCACGGCCGGTCTTGTCGGGCGTGCTTTCTGCCTGCGTCGTCGCAATGGCGGGATGCCGTATGGCTCGCACAATCAAGTCCGCTTCGCCTTTTTATAGCCTGAAAAAAAATTTTGAAATCACGTGCAAGGAAACGCGGCCCTGGTTCGTATTGATAGTGAAGGGGACAAAAGCCCCCGCGCAATACGAGACGCCTGCCAGGCAGGTGGAGAGGGGTGCGAGATGAAACGAACGCATGAGAATCACCGTGGGTATATGGCTGCAATTGCCCTGGTAGCTGCAATGACCCTTGGACCCGCGGTTGCGATGGCCGCGCCCTGCGCTGTCCCCGCCGGCCACGGAGTGTGTGCCGGCGCCTGCGCCGCAACGGCTGCCTCGGCCGGTTGCCTGTATGCGCAGGCATGCCCCGCAAATGAGGTCCAAATAGATTGCCCGCGAGCCGGCGCACGCGTCGCATGGCTGGAAGGCACGTGCAATGCGTTGCGCTGCCGTTCCGCACGGGCCGCGCAGGCTGCCGGTGACTGGGCTGCCCAGCGCCGCGGTGCGTTTGTGGATGAAGACGGCGACGGCGTGTGCGACAATGCCCAAAACTGCGCACGCGCCAACGGCGGCGTGACTGGGTTCGGTGCGGGCGTCGGCTGCGGTTACGGCGCCAGCGCTGCCGGCAACGCCGCAGGTCAGGCTGCGCATCACGGTTGGGGCGGCGGGCGCAGGTAGCGCCGGCGGCAGAGGGAGACGTCGATAGCATGCGGGACGACGCGAGCATAGAGCGAGCCATGGCAGAGCATGGCGATGCCGTGTGGCGAGTCTGTCTCATGCGTCTGGGAAGCCGCGCTGACGCGCAGGACGCCTTCCAGGAAACGTTCCTCAAATACGCCACGCACGACGAGGTTGTTTTCCAGACCTCCGAGCACGAGCGCGCCTGGCTTTTGCGCGTGGCCTCCAATCATTGCGTCGACATGCTGCGCTCTCGCTCCCATGCAACAGAAAGCCTCGATGAGCTGGGAGAACAACCGGCTTCCCTCGAGCTTGCGCAGGACCCGCAGGCATCCCTGTGGGAGGTGGGGGAGGCCTTGGACCGCTTGCCCGGCGACCAGCGCCAGGCCCTGTACCTCACGGCCTGCGAGGGATACCGCGCCAACGAGGTGGCGAAGATGATGGGCGTGCCCGTGAACACGGTGTACTCGTGGGTGGCGCGCGGCAAGAAGCAGCTGAGAAAGGCCCTGGGATGACCATGCATGACTCCCGAGAAGAACAAGCCATAAACGAGCTGCTTTCCGAGGAGCGCATGCCCGCGGGCCTCGCCCAGGCAACCATGGGCCGCATCCGTGCGGCGCGCGAAGCAGAAGCGCGTTCGGTGGAATGCGCTGAGCCTGTCCATGAGGCTGAGAATCGTTTGCCTGAGCAGCAAGACTGGCGTGTGCTCGACGGTGCCCCCTCCTCTTCCCACGTCCGCAAAACCCCAGCTCGCACAACTCGTCGCCACTTCGTCCAGCTCATGGCCGCCTGCCTGGCTGTTGGCTGCGCGGGCGCGGCCACGTTCGCCTTTGCCCATGAGACCGCACGGGTCGAGCTCGGTGAGACCGCCCGGGCGCAGCTCGGCCTGAACCGCTGGGGCGCGGTCGTGCGCGTGTCGTGCGCCGACACCGGCCTTCAGCAGGCCGTGCAGGACCTGGGCCTCTTCGGCCTGCCGTATGAGGACGCGCTCGCTCGCCTCATGGAGGACGAGGCCGTCCTCTCTGAGCTATCTGGCGCGGAAGGTCTGCTTGTCGTGGTGGAGAGTCCCAATCAGTCCCAGGAGCAAGACGTGCTGAACGGCTGCCGTCGCGTTGCCGAGGGCGTTTCATGCAAAGCCATGTGCCGCTCTGCCCGTCAGGGAGCAGGCGCAGGCATGGGCGGCGGTCACGGCCAGGGCGGCCACGGAGGCGGCCCCGGCAATGGCCGCGGGCAGGGGAGCGGACGCGGCAGCGGTTCCGCTTCGGCCACCGAGTCCAGCAGTGGCATAAGCGCCGGCGCCGGTCGTGGACAAAACCAGGGCTACGAGCGCAATCAGGGCGACGCCTCCGTCGACTAGACCCCCAGCGCGCGCCCGCATGACGCAGAAAGAAGCCCGGGGTGCCGACGTCCAAATGGACCGTGGTACCCCGGGCTTTAAACATCGAGCCACGGTTTGCATGCTTTCAGTTCAGCCAGGCGCAGGCGCAGGCAGGGCGCTCTCGTTTGCCCTGCGCCGGGACTCCGACGATTGAAGCTCGCCCCTGTCCCTTATGCCTCTTCGGAGACTTTTGCCAGGTGCTCGCCGAGCAGTGCGCCAAAGACCGTCGCAAAGCCTACGGAGATGCCGTTCATCGGCGCCGTGTACTGCAGCGGGAAGCGGCCGCCAGAGCAGTTGCCCGTTGCATACAAGCCGGGGATGGGCAAAAAGTCCTGGTCAAGAACCTGCTGGTTGCCGTCGACATAGAGTCCCGAAAGCGCAACGAGGATCAGGTATGCGTTACGCGGCCGACTAGTTGACTCGCGCTATTAGCGAGGGGCGCCCGCGGGCTGAGACTTGCGGGCGCCCCAATGAGAGGCCCTACGCCCCTGCCTGAGTCAGGCAGTCCTCCACGGCGGTGAAGATGGCGCTCGAGGTGACCGAGGCACCGGCTACGGCGTCAACGCCGGTGGTGCCGTTGGCGGCAACAATCTCATCGGGCAACTGCTCAATTGCCTTGGTGCCGATGCCGTCGGTCTCCGAGTTGTCGCCGACCTCGACGGAGGCGATCTTGCCGCCCTCAATCGTCACAGTCACGGGCACATTGCCGCCGATGCCCTTGCCGGTGCCCTCATAGGTGCCGTCGGCCAGCGTGGCGCTTTCGGCGGAGACGCCGGTGCTCTCGGCGGAGGCGTCCTGGTAGACCTTTGCCTTGTAGTTGGCCGCGTCGCCGGAGGCCGCGACGTTGCCGGCGACGTTGCCGTAGTACACGGCCATGGCGTGGGATGCGCCGGCGAGCTTGAAGGGGTACTTCACGGCAAAGCGGTCGCCCTGGATGTTGCCGCAGGCGTACAGGCCGGGGATGACCTGGTAGTCGGGCGTGAGAACGTGCGCGTACTCGTCAGAGCTCAGGCCGCCCATAGTGGTCAGCATGAGGCCGATGCCCATGCGCTGGGCGTAGAAGGGGCCGTCAACGACGGGGAAGAGGTACTTCTCCTGCTTGCCGAAGTCCTCGTCGTAACCGGCGTCGCACAGCTCGTTGTAGTGCTCAACGGAAGCGATGGCGTTGTCGGCCTCGAAGTCGTCGTCATAGGCCTTGATGGCTTCGAAGAGCCCCTCGAGTGTGTCGGCCTTGAAGACGGTCTCGTTGTCGACCTTGGCGTCCCATTCCTCCATGGTGTAGCTGAACTCGGTGACGCAGTCGACAATCTGCTCGCCGTAGTGGGAGTCGAAGATGAGGAATGCCTTCTTCTTGGGCTGACGGTCGAAGGCCAGCTCGCAGTCGGAGACGTTGGTGTCCTCGTTCATGAAGCGCTGGCCGTTGTAGTTGAGGCGCAGGTGCTGGGAGGTGCAACCCGAGGAGGTCTCCATGTTGGCGACGTCGTTAGGGCCGCCCATGACGTGGGTCATGGCGCACATGTTCTGCGAGAAGCCCGCGCCTGCCCAATAGCCCATCTTGTAGCCGTCGCCCGTGTTGGTGGGGTTGCCCTCCACGTCGAAGCTCGTCCAGGTAGCCAGGTTGTTGTTCTCGGCTGCAATGGGATAGAGGGCTTTCACCATCTCGGCGTTGTTGCCGCATCCACCACACGCCATGATGACGCCCATGGCGGCGTTGATCTTCTTGTACTTGCCGGTCTCGGCGTTGCGGGCATACACGCCCACGCAGCGGCCCTCGTCCATGATGAGCTGCTCGGCAAAGTGGCCGAAGTAGGTGGTGCCTCCAGCCTCCTGGCCGCGCTCGAGGTTTGCGTTCACCGTGCCAGCGTGGTTGCCGAAGGAGATGCGCGTGGGGTAGGAAGCCTGCGACTCGGTGGAGTAGTCTACCGAGAGGTCGACGCCGCCGTTCACCGTGTGAGGGGCGTTGGGGTCGCCGAAGCTGAACGGCACGGGCTCCTCGGGGATGTAGCAGTCCGGGTCGCCGTCAATCCACCAGTCGATGACCTCGGACTCGTGGCGCACGAAGTTACGGATGACGGCGTAGTTCGCAAACTGGCACGACTCGTTCCACTCGGCTTTGATGAGCTCGTCCTCGTCGACGGTGCCCAGGCCAAGGGCCTCGGTGCGCGTGCCGTTGATGTAGCAATACTGGCTGGAGCGCACGCTGGGCTCGGCGGCCTTCTCCACAGCCACGACCTTCACGCCCTGCTCGGCGGCGGCGCGGAAGGCGGACACGCCTGCGACGCCCAGGCCGACGACTGCCACGTCGGTGTCGATCACTTCCTCAACGTCGGCATCGCTGATGGGAGTAGGTTCGGCGGCCCAGGGGTAGCTTGCGCCCCAGCTGCGCGTCGCGTTGGCGCTGCCAGCCTGCTCTGTCGTCTTGGTCGCGTCCGTGCCCTGATCGGCCAGCGCGATTGCCGTGCTGCCGATGGCGGCGATCCCGGCGGTAACGGCTCCTGCCCCGGCTACGAACCCGCGACGTGTGACGGCGCTCTTCAATGTGCTCATGGTGTGCCTCCCGATAGATTCGGTGGATGTCATGCGCTGGCTTTTGTGCCATCGCGACATCGACAGTAGGCCCGAACCGTGCATCCCCGCCATCGGCAAGGTGTGGTAAACGCCTCGTCTATTTGTGGTAGAGAAGAGAGTTTTCGCAGGTAAAAACCATTTTTTTATGACACAAGACGTAAAAAGAGAAGTCGAGTAGAATCGCCGTTGGAAAAGTTGTTCGTGAACGGGGGATGGGCGTGGAGAAAGAAGGCCGTCTGGTGTTTCAGCCCCAGCTTCTGTTGCTGGCTCCATTTTTGGCGACGCTCGATGCGTTCGTCGCCAATCTTCGCGTCGTTCGCGACGTAACCGGTGCGCCCGACACGTTTGGCACGGTGGCGGTTTCCATGCTCGGTGCCTGTGCGCTTGCCGGTCTTGTCTATATTCTTGTCCCTCGTATCCGCAACATTGTCTGTCACCTCACGCGGCGCCGCACGTTGGCGGCGGCCGTGCTCTATTCGATGGCCCAAACGGCGTTTTGGTGTTGTGCAGTTGTCATGCCGGAAATCCCTACCGTAGTTTTGGGGGCGTTAGGGGCAGTCATGGGTTGCTGCCTTGTCCCTCTTTTTATGGCGTGGCAGACTTGTTATGGCATGCAATTCCGTTCGATTCTGTTCCACGGTAGCCTGGCTGCCATCGGCTCGGCTTTAATCGCGCTTGTTATTCTTTTGCTTGACCCGGTTTCGGCTGGCGTTTGTTGGTGCGTGTGCACGCTTGCGGGGTCTTGCGCTCCGGCGCTTATCGGGTCTTTCGACCCGTTTACACGCGATGTGGGAGAGGGGGCGCAGGGAGGGGATGCCTGCTGTGAGAAAAAGGGCGCTGCCAATCGAATTTCTTCTCTTTTCTCGGGTCTGTGGTTGCCCTTTTTGGGCCTGCTCATTTGCATGATTTGCAGCACGATTGCAGAAGTGCAGGTAAATGGGCGTGTCGTGCGCGGTGAGTTCCCTGCCCTCATTGTTTCGTCTATTGTTGCCGTGGCATTGTGCTGTTGGCAGGCCAAGACGCCGCTCACTCTTATCGTTGACAAGCTTGCGGCGCCTGCGCTCGTTGCGGGCTCGATTATTGTTGGCAGTTTCTCCGGGACCGTGTCCGACGCGACGTTTGGGGCCAGTCTCACCCTCGTTCCGGTGATGTTCATGTCGCTCTATGCGCTGGCCTCGCTTACCGCCGTGCAGAGCAGAGACCGGGTTCTTATGGCGAGCTCCGTGTTATGCGCGTGCTGTCTAGTGATGCTTTTGGGCAGCGTCCTTAACGGGCAATTGGCAAAAAGTGGAGCAAATGGTCCGGTGGTGCACGTGCTTACGTACGCCTACTACGCACTGATCCTCGTTGATTTGGGCTATGTTGCCTGGAAGCTTCTCCTTGAGAAGGCCGATGCGGTTGCAAGCCGAGAACTTGACGCGTTGGATGACGCCTTCGAGGTCGCGCAGGACGAGCATGTGGCGCTTCTCGCCGCTGAATATGGCCTTACCAATCGTGAACGCGAGGTACTCGAGCAGCTTGCCCTTGGCCATAACTCCCGCTATATAGCAGGCGCGCTTCTGATTTCAGAAAGTACTGTGCGCACTCATATGCGCAGCATCTATCGCAAGTTGGCCGTTTCCACTCAAAGCGAACTTGTGCTCCTTGTCGCTCGAGGTGCGTCCGAGCGGGGGACCATGGGTTGATGAGGAGGTCGTGCCCGTGCCGCCTTCCCGCCCCTACAGAAACGCCTGCTTGTGTCGCCGTCGATGCGAGTCGCCCGTCCGAGTGCCTGGCCCAATGGGGATGGTTCTGCCCCACTGCCCACCTTTGCAAAAACATCCCGCTTGCCCTGTCGCCGATGCGAGTGGGGCGCGGGGTCGACTGACTCTGTCTGCAGAAATGCCCCACTTGCCTCGCTACTGTTGCATTACCCGCCGCACCTGCAGGTTCTTGCAAAATTTACCCTCCAACTCATCCTCGTTTTCTTGCGCTTGCATCTGCGATGCGCCTATGATGACTCGCAGGAATCGAACGAGAAGGGCTCGATTAGGAGGGGTTTCATTATGGCTACTTCACGCTATGCGCTGGTAAACGGGTATGTGCTCGATGGCTCTGCGGACATGAAGCCGCGCGAGGGCCTGGTCGTGGTGGTGTCCGATGGTAAGTTCGAAGCCGTGGCGCCCGAGCGTGAGCTCGATCTTTCAGGCTGCGTTCGCATCGACCTGGCGGGCGGCTACATCATGCCTGGTCTCGTTAACATGCACGTGCACCTGGCAAGCGCGGGCAAGGCTCCCAAGCCCAACGCAAAGCCTGTGGACTACAAGGGCCTCATGGACAAGCTGGGCAAGTATCGCCTGGTCAAGCACCTTTTCTACAAGATGGCGAAGAAGTATGCTGCCACCGAGCTCAAGAGCGGCGTCACCACGCTGCGCGCCGTGGGTGGCCTGTTTGACATCGACGGGCGCGTGCGCGACGCGGTAGAGGCTGGCAAGGTTGCTGGACCGCGCATCATCGCAGCTAATACGGGCGTTTCGGTGCCGGGCGGCCACTTCGCCGGGTCTCTTGCGACTGAGGCGACGACCCCCGAGGAGGCTGCGGCCGACGTGCGCCGCGCCGTCGAGTCGGGTGCCGACATCATCAAGCTTATGATTACGGGCGGCGTGATGGACGCCACGGCCGAGGGTGAGCCCGGCGCTCTTCGCATGCCTCCTGAGCTGGTCAAAGCTGCCTGCGATGAGGCGCATGGCCTGGGCAAGATCGTTGCCGCCCACGTTGAGAGCACCGAGGGCGTGCGCGTGGCCCTCGAGAACGGCGTGGACACCATCGAGCACGGTGCCGTGCCCACGCCTGAGATCCTGCAGCTCTTCCACGAGCGCGACGCTGCTCTCATCTGCACGCTTTCGCCCGCCATTCCCTATGCCCTCTTCCCGCTCGAGGTGAGCCATTGCGGCGAGCTGGGACGCAAGAACGGCCGCATCGTGTTTGACGGCGTGCGCGAGTGCGCCCGCGCCTGCCTGGCCGACGGCATTCCCGTGGGCCTGGGCACCGACACGGGGTGTCCCTTCATCACGCATTACAACATGTGGCGCGAGGTGCGCTACTTCGCTCACTTCTGCGAGGTCTCCAACGCATTTGCCCTGCATACGGCCACGTTGGGCAACGCTCGCATTGCTGGCATCGCCGATGAGGTGGGTTCCATCGAGCCCGGCAAGCAGGCCGACTTCATCGTGACCGAGCGCAACCCCCTCGACGACCTGGCCAACCTGCGCCATCTTGCGATGGTCGCCCGCGACGGCAACATCATGCGCAAGCCGCAGATCAAGCCCCTGCCCGGCGTTGACGAAGCCCTCGATGCCTGCGACAAGGAGATTCTGGCGCAATAGCAATCAAAATAAGGGGAAGTCAGGCGGGCCTGCCGAGTGTGAAAAAGGCAGGCCCGCCTGCTCTTTTGCTTGTTGACGCACCTCGCCAAGGGGCGATAATGCTCGTATGAGCACGCTCTTTACGATGTCGTCTGAGACGGGGTGGCACAATGGTGAAACCTGCTGATTTTTCTGGTCGTTGGCGTGGGGCATGTGTGGCAGCAGGCCTACTCTTAGGCATGACCGCAGCGTCGCCCGCCTGGGCTGAGACTGTCGCTGTGAGTGATAATTCCGCAGGTGAGACGCCTGTTGTATCGGTTGGCCTTGCTGCAGCCGAGGATGATCTTGAAAACACCCAGCCAGGGCAAGGGCCAACGATCGGTGCCGATTCCGCGGCGCCTGGCAGTGTTGACGCCGCACCTGTTTACGGTAATCTCGCTTCGAGCAGTGCAGTTATTTCGCCTGTTAACGGCGCGGTTCCTGACGATATGCCCGTCGGCGGCAATGCAAACGCAACGTCCACTGGCGATGGTGGCTCTTCTGATTCTTCCGCAGTGTCTGTTGATGGCGACAATGCCACCGGTGCCGTCCCCGCTGGCGCCGACGCTGCTGCCACACCCGCCGACGGTGACGCCGCCGTTGTCCCGCCCGCTGGCGGTGGCACTGTCTCTGATGATGCCAACCCTGAGCCTTCCGGTGGCAGCGATGCTTCCGGCGATGCCTCTGCGCCTGACGGTGACAACGACAATGCTGCCGACGATTCCGACAACGAGCAGGTCGGAAACTCTGTCGTGCCTGCTCATGAGGCTGTGTTGAGCCAAAATCCCTACGGCATGTTTGACGTCTCGCTCTCGTTCAAGGCGGAGTATTCTTCACGCACCCTCTTTGGCAAAACCACGACCGATTACACCAAGGGTGGAAAAATTACCTGCAAGCTGAGCAAGTGGGTGCAGGGCTCGGGCTTGTATGGTGAGCCTGCTGACTTTAAGTACACCAAGACCGACGCATCGGGTCAGACTGTTGCCTTCGATGACGCGCCTGCAGCCGTGGTATCCGAGGATGGCACGCTTGTTTGGACCGTAGGCGGTCTTGATCCGCATGACGCCGCTGCGTTGGAAGCGGGAACCACGTACACGATTACCTTCAGGGTATTCGCACGCGACCTGGCCTATTCTGATTTCGCCGCCGCCGATCCCGAGGTCCCCGACCACAATTACCCCGTGTTTTCCACGGCGACGCTCGAGTACCTGCAGATGCAGGAGAAGACTGGCATGGTTGGCATAGGCTTCGACGGTCTGGCCGACTATAACCAGGTTGCCATGCCCGTGACCCGTGGGCCTCAGGCCCCCAGCGTGGGCGGCGACTCCGATGGTTCGGACCCTGGCCAAACCCCTGATGAGACCAACAAGCCCGAGACACCTGGTACCTCAGAGGGCGAGACCCCCGCTCCGACTCCCGAAACAGTGAAGCCTGCCCCCTCCGCTCCGACTTCTGCGATTCCTAAGACTGCCGACGATTCCATGTCTGCAGTCGCGTTCGTCCAGGCCTTGTTTGTAGGTGCTACGCTCTTGGTTTCCGGGGCCGCGCTTCTCCTGGTTCGCCGTCGCGCCCGGTAATGCGTTATGTCCTGGGGCAGAGCGTCGTGTCCCAATTGGATGGCCTGCGTTGCTGCGCGGGTTTGAGCGCTTGCAATATATATATGTAAGACATTGACGGCCCGCCTTCTATAAAGGGAGGTGGGCCGCCTGCATTATGGGCAAGGTGGGGGCAGCACCAGATGTTCGGGGCCGGAGTGGGCCGAGCTGCCCGCGCCGTGGGCGTGCCGTCGTCGCATGCACGGGGCCACACGGCTGCAGGGGGTCAGGGGTGGGTACGGCTGCCCCGCTACGCACGTGTCCTTCTCTGGCCGAAGAGCATACATAAATAAATAGTATTCCCCAGTTTGTGTACGTCTCATGTACTAACGCCCCCGCCCTTGCCCCCAGCCTGCGCGTGCGTGTATAGTTCTCCCTCGCGCCGCACCCCAGTCGATGCGGCCGCGCGAACCCCGAGAACCGGATACTGCGGAAGACGCAGGAGGTCAGACAGACCATTTAGGACAGGCTTTATAAGGTGGCTTGAGAAGGGCTGCGAAGTCTTTCACAAGCCCCCGTCTTTCATGAATTCCTTGAATCCATTATTTACTTAAACTTTAAAGTCCTTATTTGGACGGAGAGTTCGATCCTGGCTCAGGACGAACGCTGGCGGCGCGCCTAACACATGC
>CAKUAI010000035.1 GCA_934636245.1 uncultured Coriobacteriales bacterium | reverse complement strand
CCGGTTCTCGGGGTTCGCGCGGCCGCCCCACTGGGGTGCGGCGCGAGGGAGAACTATACACGCAGGCGCAGGGGGAGGGCAAGGGCGGGGGCGTTAGTACATGAGACGTACACAAATTGGGGGATAATAGTTGTTTAGGCTCGTTTCTGCACTGCGGGAGAGCCCCCGCCGATAGCCGCGGCCCAACGGGCAAGTTCTCCCTGCATGCCAAGACCCGCAGTCTCATGTCGCCCACGTCGCCGGATTCGGCCCCCCGCATACACAGGCGCCTCGCCTTACTTCCCAGAGAAACAGGCCACGCGACAGACGGAGCTTTCTTATGTATAGGGACCCTCGCAGCTCATCCTCACCTCTGAGCCCATGCAAGCTTGCCGAGCCTCTTTGCATATATCAGGAGCTCGGCTCTGGCCGACGGGCTGGCCACACAAGGTGCCGCACGCGTCGATTGCCAAACGCGACGGCGCGCAATATTTCGCCGTACCACGGCCAAGACTGCGACACGGCCAATACGACGGGCTGGTTTGCCTGCTGTTCCTTGCCCGAGCGGTCTCCCCTCGCCGGCACAGAAAAGCCCGCGCCCCAAGGTAACCTTGAGATGCAGGCTCGAAGAGCGGATGCAAGTTCTTTTATGCCTTACTTTGCTGCAGCCTGGCGACGAGCGATGTTGACCTTGATGCACAGCACGATGCCCACGGCGAGGACGCCGACGATTGCGGTGACGCAGGCGGCAAAATCACTGAAGTGCAGGGCCGGGATACCCATGAGCAGGCCGACCACGTAAGGCACGAGCCAGAAGAGCCACACGCAGATGCTCAGACGGTGGAAGCTCTCACGAGCCGCTTCGTCGCCGCGCAGAACCACACGGGTAGCCCACAGGGCGTGGAAGAGCATGAGGGCGATGGCCACAACGCCGGTAATGGCGTGCAGGGGCGACATGGAACCGTCGCCACCGCTAGCAATGACGGACATGATGGTCGTACCGGTGGTATCGAAAGCCAGGCCCAGCCAGAAGAGGGCGAGGTGGCCCTTCTTGAGAGTACCAGCGCGGCGCTCAGAGAAAACGCCGAAGGTGTAAGCAAAGAAGGCAAGGGTGATGGTCAGCGTGGCGGCCAGAAGAAGCGGGCTCATAGGAAGGATCTCCTAACATAAGGTTGAGGCGGGGTGTCTGAACCAAGGGGGCCGATCGGCTTTGGCCGCCCCTTGAACGACACTCATATTCGCGCCCGGCGAGGTGAACATCAACGCTGCCATGTTCAGGCAAAATGCGAACACATTTGCGTGACAACACATTCACAACTGCATATAGCACCTGGTAGTTGGCTTAAAATTTTGGAGCATTAGAAAGAATCGACCGCCCTGAACACCCTGGCTGGCACCTGAACATACACGGCAAATGTTCAGCGCCTCCCCATGATCGCCCCGTGGTGAGCTCCGGCAACTTTCCGGATAGCTCGCCTGCCAGCGCCAGATTAGAAACGCGAGAAAACCAGCCATCCCACGTACACGACGCACACGATAACGGAGGCGCTCCAGATGAGCGCGTTTGCAAAGCCATCGGCACGGCACATGTCGAGGCACACACGCGTCTTGAGGGGAAAGAGCAGCTGCATTGATCCCTTGGGGGCTTTGTTGAGCAGGTCAATTATAAGATGACTGCACAAACCGATGCCAAATGCAGTCGCAACCTGCGGCCACAGCAAGTAGGCCGCCACATACCACAGCGCGCAACCCGCAATTGAGTGCGTGAATGTACGGTGGGCCGTGAGGGAGCCGAGCAACGTAACGCCGGTAAAAAGCGCTGCGCCCACGACAGAAGCAGGCCCCATCTCAGGGGCCATTGCCTGAAGCGCCTCTACCTCGGAAAACATTTCCGCAAGAAAGCGGCTCGCAAATGCAAGCGCCACTACGCACACGCTTACGATTGTCCCTCGTACGAGCTTTGCCCCTCGCACATCTATGTCGCTAATCCATCCACCGAGAGCCCCCCCAAGCAAAGCGCACGCTAGCGGCGCAATCGACACAGGCTGCAACACCAGTAGTGAGGCCGCCATACCCGCGCTCACATGAGTCTTTCCAAGCATGGCCGCGCCTCCCTTGTCATCTCTTCCAGCGAACACGTTGACGCGGCGGACTCACAGCCCCCATGCGCAATACGCCGGCGATCATCATACACGTCAGGGGCCTTGCACACGAACAGCCGCCCGATGGGGATGGCATGCGCTTCAGTTTAGGGCAGCGACAAAAGACGCCTATCCCCCTTGCCCAGGAAGCAGACCTCAACGGCAACATCTACAAGGTGGCCGACATGCCCATTCCCCTCACCCGAGAAGCGGGACTTCTTCCACCGCATCGGCGTGGGCTGAATCCAGCCCACGCCCTTGCCAAGGAGGCAGGAGGTTGCCCCATCGGCCCCTGAGCCACGGCCCCGGCCTATCCCCCTTGCCCAGGAAGCAGGGACGAAACGTACGCACTCGTCCAGGAAGCAAGACAACGAAACGCACGCACATAAGCGCAGACTGTCATCAGCAGGGTACAATGCCCCTGAGATAGCCAGCCAACAGGAGGTTTGCAGCCTATGAAACTTGCCCAAGCCCTGGCCGATCGAGCGGCCGCACAGCAGCATATCGAGCAGCTCCGTTCGCGCCTTGCAGCTAACGCCAAGGTTCAACAAGGCGAAGAACCAGCCGAGAATCCCCAGGAGCTCTTGGCTCAGCTCGACCAAACGACGACGCAGCTCGACGAGCTAATCGCCCGCATCAACCTGACCAACGCGCAGACAGCAGCCGACGGGCAGACTCTTACCCAGCTGCTCGCCCATCGCGACTGTCTGCGGCTCAAGGTGGGGGTTCTGCGCGATTTCCTGGACAGCGCCAGCGCCACGGTGATGCGCGCCACTCATTCCGAGATTAAGATTCTGCCCTCTGTGGCCGTGGCCCCGCTCCAGAAGCAGGTCGACGCCCTTTCGAAGGAACTGCGCGAGCTGGAGGGCAGGATTCAAGAGCTTAACTGGACGACTGAGCTTATATAGATATACGAAGGTCGCTTCGTCGCAATGACATAAGCGGCCTTGCAGGCGGCGACCATTGGCTGCCTGCAAATTTGTCTGTCCCAACAGTCGGTATCCGCAGGTGGGCGAGCGCATCTCCCGCGGCTGAGAATGAGCCGCACCCATGGCAGCGCGGCTGGGCCTGCGCCACATCACACAAATGCCCAGCACAATGCACACGCGCAGCTTTTCATCGAGCACACTTATTACCGTCGCGCTGACGCCTGTGGAGAGGGTGGGTTCGGGGACCTGTTGGGACAGACAAAGCCAAGAGATTGCCCGATATCGAGCTTCTTCTCCCGCACTGCCCAGCGCGGGTGTACGACTTTCATGAGAACTTGTCGGTGTTTCGAGAACGTCCGGACCTTCTGCCTCGCTACAATGGCATGCGTGGTTATTTGGACACAGGGAGAGGACCCGTATGACCGACATGAAGAAACTCGGCTTTGGCTGCATGCGTCTGCCGCTGACCGACCCGGCAGACCCCATTTCGATTGATGTACCGCTCGTGAGCCAAATGGTGGACGAATATCTCGCCGCTGGTTTCACTTACTTCGACAACCTGTATTTCTACCATAAGCGCGCCAGCGAGGGCGCCATGCGCAAAGCCCTCGTGGAGCGCTACGATCGTGACGCCTATGTGCTGGCAGACAAGCTGCCCAGCGCCCTCATCAAGCAGGACGGCGACCAGGAGCGCATCTTCGAGGAACAGTTCGAGAAGTGCGGCGTGGAGTACTTCGACTACTACCTGTTGCATGCCCTTGGCGGCCAGAACACCATCAACACCGACCGCGCCGACTCGTGGAACTTCCTGCGCAAGCAGCGCGACGCTGGCAAGATCCGGCGCCTGGGCTTCTCGTACCACTACAACGCCGAGTACCTCGACGAGCTGCTCGACCGCTGGCCCGACGCCGAGTTCGTGCAGCTGCAGATCAACTACCTCGACTGGGAAGACGGAGGCATCCAGGCCCGCAAGAACTACGAGGTGTGCCGCAAGCACGGCAAGCCCGTCTTCGTGATGGAACCCATCAAGGGCGGCGCACTTGCGGCCGACCTGCCCGCCGAGGCCGTGGACATCCTTCGTGCCGCCGACGCAAACGCCTCCCTGGCCTCTTGGGCCGTACGTTTTGCCGCCAGCCTGCCAGGCGTGGAGATGGTGCTCTCCGGCATGTCGAACCTCGAGCAGTTGCGCGACAACATCTCCTACATGGCCGACTTCAAGCCGCTGACCAACGACGAGATGAACATGCTGCACCGCGTGGGCGACCTCGTGCGTCAGAACATCGCCGTTCCCTGCACGTCGTGCCGTTACTGCGTGCAGCACTGCCCCAAGAACATCGCCATCCCCGAGTACTTCTCGCTGTACAACGCCGAGAAGCGCACGCGCAGCCGCGACTTCTCCACGCAGGGCATGATCTACCGCGGTTGGAACAACGACCACGGCAAGGCCAGCGACTGCATCGGGTGCCGTGCCTGCGAACGCGCCTGCCCCCAGCACCTGCCCATCGTCGACTACCTCAAGCTCGTCGCCGAAACGTTCGAGGGGTAACGGCACCCCGGAAATCGAGCGAGGCCCCCGGCGCTGTCAGGTGGCGTCGGGGGCCTCGCGTTGTTTGACCATGCGGGAGTCTAGCCGCAAGTCGTGCAACCCATGATGCATCATTGCTGGTATAGCACTGTTTTTGGAGGATTATCACATGCTGTTCCGCACAATCGACGAGGCTTTGCACGCATCAATCGGTGAGTCTGGCACGCGCGCCGTGCCTCAAGGTGCGCGTGACTATGCGCAGGCCTACCGCGAGATTCGCGCCGACTTCCTCGAGGCGGTGGGACAGTTTGGCCTGGATGTAGCCCCCGAGGAGCAGGCAGGTCTCAGCCCCTTCTCGGCCGAAGTGAACCGGATGGCACAGGCCGGACTCCATGTGGAAAACGCCCGCAGCAGCCTGTGGCTCAACTGGATCTCGCCTGCGTGCTTGGCCTGCCGCAAGGCCGTGGGCACGCAGACGTTCCTCACCTCCACCCAGTGCCCCAAGAAGTGCTTCTTCTGCTTCAACCCCAACCAGGAGAACTACGCCTACTACCAGACGCATGTGCGCAACATAGCCGCCGACCTTGAGGCCGAGCATGCCCACGGCGTGCGCTTGCAGCACCTGGCCGTGACAGGCGGCGAGCCGCTCCTGCACAAGCGCGAGCTCTTCGCGTTCCTCGAGCGTGCGCGCGAGCTGTACCCCAACGCATACACGCGCCTGTACACCTGCGGCGAGGGCATGGACGCGCAGACGGCGCACGAGCTGCGCGAAACCGGCCTCAACGAGGTGCGTTTCAGCATCAAGACGCAGGAATCCGCCGCCCTGAGGCAGCGCACGCTCGACGCGCTGGAAGGCTGCATGGGCGTGTTCGACGCCACCATGGTGGAGATGCCCGTAATGCCCGACGAGCTGCCCCTCATGCAAGATTTGCTTGTTGAGCTGGACAAACGCGGTGCCACGGGCATCAACCTGCTTGAGCTGTGCTTTCCCTTCAACAACGCGGCCGCCTTCGCACGACGCGGTTACCGCATCAAGCACGAACCGTACCGCGTGCCCTACGACTACTGGTATGCGGGCGGCCTGCCCATCGAGGGAAGCGAGGACGCCTGCATCCGGCTCCTGTCGTTTGCCATCGAGCGAGGACTGCACATGGGCGTGCACTACTGCTCGCTCGAGAACAAGCTTACCGGGCAGATGTACCAGCAAAACGCGCCCTTCAAGCAGGCCTTCCCTCCGCGTGAGTACGCACAGCGCGGTCACTTCCTTGCCTGCGCCCACATCTTTGGGGCCGATGCCGCGGCGGCACGGCGCATTCTTGCTGGCAGTGGGCAGGTTGACTTCACAGGCGGCTCGGAAGCCCCTGGCCAGGTCGGCATCGCGAACAACTCGACGGCCGGCGGCAAGCAGGCCATCATCGCAAGCAACTCCACGGTTCCCGGCCGGGCTGATGTCACGGGCAGCCAGGCGGCTTCCGGGCGAACCAGCGACGCAGATAGCTCGACGGCTTACAGCCAGACCGACGAGCTCGAGCTTGCCCCCAGCGACGTCGTCTTGCTTGCACGCGAGCTTCCCCATGCGCTTGTGGCCATCGGCCTGGGCGTGGTGGAGGACCGCCCGGACGGCCGCGTGCTGCGCGAGCTCGACGCACGCTTCACCACCCCGAGCCTCTATGACCCGGCAGACCTGCAGGTAGATACGATGTAGGAGCGGTGCGGCTGGGACACGGACGCCCACCTTTCTCAGGGGGCACGCCGCTTGCTGCCAAACCCGCCCGCATACTTCGCGGCTCGTCCGCCCCGACAGCGTCGAAGCCGTTGGTGTGGCACCTGGTTCCGAAGGGGACGACCCCGCCCGCTTGCCCACCACGATTGCACAAACCAATCCCCCGCCCATCAAAAAGCCCCCGTGCCCAACGGCTCTGTGAGAGGCGCGGGCACGGGGGCTTGTGCGTGACATCGGGGGATGTCGCAGCCTTGCTGAGGCGTCGTGAGACTTAGATGGTCTTCTCCTCGAAGGCCTCCTCGAGGGCGCAGGCGCGAGCCTTCACGAGGAAGTTCGGGCCGGTCTCGCCGTCGGGGTAGCAGGGCAGGGCGCTCACGAGGTCGTCGCCGTACTGCGCGCGCAGCTCGTCGACCGGGCCAAAGTGCAGGGCGCGCATCATGCAGCTAGCGACGCAAGCGGGCTGCTGGCCCTTGGCCACCAGGTCGCGGCAGCCGTCGCACTTGACAACCTTCTCCAGGTCCTCGATGTAGACCGGGTGGTTGTAGGGGCAGGCCTGGACGCAAAGCTGGCAGGCGGCACCTGCGCAGTTGATCTCGGGATCGTGGTAGACGAGGCCGGTCTCAGCGTCCTTCACCGTACGGCCGGTGGGGCAGGCATCCACGCAAGCGGGGTTGTCGCAGTGGTTGCAGGTCGTGGCCAGGTGATAGTAACCCGGGTTGGGATACTCGCCGCACTCGAAGGTGTGGACCTCACGCAGGAGGTAGCCCACATCCAGGCGGTTCTTGTCTTTGCAGGCGATCTGGCAGGTATGGCACCCCGCGCACGCCGTTTGGTCAAAATAGAACCCGTACTGTGCCATGTTCAGCTCCCTTTCGCCTTACCTAGTCAAACAGGATCGTCTGCGGAACGTCCTTGTCGGCGGGGAGCGGATCGCCGTCCCACTTCTCAACCTGGACGTTCAGCGTGTTGTAACCGTCAACGCCCATGCCCGTGGCGACGTTGCCGGTGATGTAGTTCTCGCTGCCGCCGTGGTCGACGCCGTCGTTCTCGTCGACGCGCACCCATGCGCCGTGGGGCAGGCCCACAACGCCGGGCATCATGCGGGCGGTCACGCTGGCGGGACGCAGGGTCTCGCCGTACTTGGAGGAAATCTTCACCGTGTCGCCGTCGGCAATGCCGCGCTCCTCAGCATCCTGCTTGGACATGAAGAACGGGTTGGCGCAGGCCTCGCGCAACCAGGGAATGTTGTCGAAGATGGAGTGCGAACGACGCTGGTAGTGCGGGTTGATGCACTGCAGCGGGAAGTCGGTCTTCTCGCCGGCGATGTCGCCGTCGACGAAGGTCTCCTCGAAGCCCTGAGCGCAGGCACGGTACTTGGGGATGGGCGAGTAGGGCTCATCGGAGTAGCCGTGGGAGTTGAGGCAGTCAGCCCAGGTCTGGCAGTAGAACTCGACCTTGCCGGAGTTCGTGGCGATGGGGTTGGCCTCGGGATCCTCGCGGAAAGCCTGCTTGTCGATGTAGCCGTAGTTGTCGCCCACGTGGCGGTCGACGCGGTACACGCCGTCCTCCATGAACTTGGCGATCGGGATGCGACCCTCCTGCGGCTCGCCCTCAACGCCCCACTCGTCGATGTCCTCCTGCGTGATGGAGCACAGGTTCTCCCAGTCGACGCCGTTCTCCTTGACGACCGAGCAGGTGGCCACGGCGTTGAAGAGGCGCTGGGTCTCGCTGACGGTGAAGAAGTCGTCCTGCGTGAGGCCGAACTTCTCGCCGATCTTGATGCAGGCCTCGGTGTCGCTGACGGCCTCGAAGTAGGGGTCGACGACCTTGCGGTTGATCAGCATGGTGTCGCGGTTGATGTAGCCGTCCCACACGAAGCTGCCCTCGCGCTCCCAGTTGGTGGTGATGGGAAGCACGATGTCGGCGTACTTGTTGGAAGCGGTGAGGAAGTGGCCCTGACCCACGACGAACTCGACGGAGCGGAACGCCTCAATGCCCTTCTTGGCACCCTCGCAGGTGGTGAGCTTGGCGCTGTTGGCAGTCCAGATCATCCTGACGTCAGCGGTGATGTTCTCGATGCGCTTGGTGAGATCGTACTCGCCGATGGCCTCCTTCCAAGACACGCCGTAGCCGTTGAGCGTGCCCCACAGCGTGGTGGGGTTGAAGGGCTCGCCGAGGACGGCACCCCACATCTGGGTGTCGCTCACGGAAGTGGACAAGCCAGTGCCGCTCTTGCCGCCAGCGCCGCCGCCATAGCCGGCGGTCACGAGGCGCGGGCCGAAGTTGTTCGTGTGGTTCCAAGCGGTCGGGCCAACGCAGTTGCCGCTCTTGCCGATGTGGCCGCCCATGGCGCCCAGGCAGATGGCGGTCTGAGGAAGCTGCTCGGTGTTGTAGGTACGAGCGCTTGCCCAGCTCGACAGGATGGCGACGTTGTTGTCCTTGCCCAGGATGCGGGCGACCTCACGCAGGGTCTCGGGGTCGACGCCGCAAATCTCGCTGGCCCACTCGGGGGTCTTGGGCACACCGTCGTACTCGCCGCGCAGGTAACCGAAGAAGTTCTCGTCGGTCGTGGCGTCGGCGGGCATGTGGTCGGCGTCCTGGCCAACGCAGCAGCGGTCCAGGAAGTCCCAGTCGATGAGCGGGCTGGACTCGCTGTCCTCCTCGAGCATGACGTAGGCCATGGCCATCATGGCCGCCATGTCGGTGGCGGGGCGAATCGGCACCCACTGGGCGTCGAGAATGGACGCAGTGTCGGTGTAAATCGGGTCGAAGATGATGAACTTGACGCCGGCGTCCTTCCAGGACTTGGCGAAGTTCGTGGCGTTGCCCAGGGCGGCCCAAGCGGGGTTGTAGCCGAAGGCGACCACGTAGTCGCAGTTCAGCATGTCGAGACGGTCGTTGTTGACCGAGTAGTCGTTGCAGCCGTCGCCCCAGCCGAGCACGCCAGGAGCGTACCAGCTGCCCCACGAGGAGGTCGTCCACGAGGAGAGGTAGTTGATGTTGAGCTTGTTGAGCAGGCCGGTCATGCCGCCGCCCAGAGCGAGGATGGAGTTGTCGCCAAACTCGCCGTTGATGCGCTCGACCTCGTCATGGATGTACTGGGCAGCCTCGTCCCAAGAGATGCGCTCCCACTCGTCGATGCCGCGAAGCTCGGCGTGCGGGTCCTCGGGGCTCCAGTTCTTGCGCTTCATGGGGTACTTCAGACGGTCGAGGCCGCGAGCCTGGTACTGCTGCGACCAGCCGCGCAGGCAGGCCCTCTGCTGGCGGTTGATCTCGTCATCGGTGTTAATGTCGTCGGTCTTCTGGCGGACGATGACGCCGTCCTTCGTGCAGACCTTGACGAGGCACTTGCCGCCGCAGTTGTGCCAGCAAGCGGCGGAATGCCACTCGCCCTCCTCGTCGGCCTTCATCTCGTCGGCCAGGGCCATGCGCAGGTTGTTGTCGGCCGAGCCGCTCACTGCAGACAGACCCAGGCTTGCCGCCCCCACGGCCGCAACGGAGCCAGCCAGGAACTTGCGCCTGCTGAGCCCGGATTTCAGTGCATCTTGTACCAATGCCATAAAACTGTCCTCCTATCCCCTTGTCTTACAAAACCAACGTGCAATGTGCTATGCCGCGACGGAAACGACAATCTCCAGCATCTCGTCGAGGACCGACACGTCGAGCTGCACGAAGTCGGCCACAGCCTGCGCAAGCTGCGGATACACCTCGTGCGTCTTCGACGAAGCCATGTCCTGCGCATACGAGAAAACCCAGTTGAGCAGGTGCTCGCGCTCGAATGCCGCCTGGTCCTCAAGCACCTTCGCGAGCTCGCGCAGCCGTCCATCTTCCAGATGGGCAATGGCTCGCGCGGCCGTCAGCTCGAGAAAGTGCATCATGAGGGCAATGTGGTCATCCGGGATGCGCGGGTAGCCAGCCGGGATGTAGAGATACCTCTCATACCAAGAGCGCACGGCAAGCGTGGACTCTTGGAACAGGGCACGCTCGCGCGTGGTGTACACAGACTCCCACGGCGCGGCCACCATATTGTCGGGAGCGAAGAAAAGTCGCTCGTATTCGTCGTGTGCCTGCTGCATGCCCTGCTCGCCCTGGGCGACAAGGTCGGCGCAGCGAGAAAGCGCCGCGCGCAGCTCGGCGGGCGCGGGGCTTTCGCCGTCGTCGAACATGTCGACCACGGCCAGGCTCTCCTGGCTGCTTGCAGCCGTGAAAAGCTCGGTGCTGGGCAGGGTGCCCAGGAGCTTGTGGAAAAGTGAGAACAGATATTCGCGTCCCTTGAGGAAGCCGAGCAAAACGGCTCGGGTCTCGTCGTCTGCGCCCTCGAGGGCGTTCTCGGCCACATCGGGCCGCACTGCGACGCAAGCCGCATGCGTCATCGATTCGGCCTGCTCATCAGCATTGCCGCACATATAGTATTCCCCTCGTCCCCTTCGGCCGACTGTTCGGCCGATCCCCGGCAAGCCTCGTTCCCTCCCAAGAAACAAAGGCGAAACAATCCGGATATTCACTCTAGACAAAAGATGATGCAAATGCAACAAGCCATAGCGATTTGCTTTAGTACTCCACCGCGCTGGAGCGAGAAGCCCACGAATAGCGCAAATTAGCCATATACAACAACCTTATTCGCGCAGCGCCGTAATGGGCACCACCATCACGCCGTCAGGACGGGTGTAGGCGAACGAAGTAAGCCCGCAGATAACAACGAGTACGCTCGGAGCCTTTGCGCGAGGGTCCTCCTCGAAGACGCTTCTCATCTTGAGCAACGACTCCGCCGCGGCGTCGATTTGATTTGCACCCAGCTTGATCTCGAAAGCTCCCCAGCGTCCATCGGGAAGCTCAAGAACGGCGTCGATCTCTCGGTCGCTTCCATCGCGATAGTGATACAGATTGCCACCGTTTGCCTGGGCATAGATTGTCAAATCGCGCTCGCACAGCGACTCAAACAAGAAGCCGAGCGTATTGAGGTCTTGCATAAGCCTTTCGGGCGTTGCCCCAAGCGCCGCCGCAGCAAGCGACGGATCGGCAAGATGACGCTTGGGCTTTTTCCCCACGCGAACCGAAGAACGCATGTTGGGATTGAACGCCGGCTGGTCATACACCGCAAAAAGCCTGTAGAGCGCCTGCATGTAATCGGCCACGGTCTCATCGGAAAGGGTGTCGTCGTCGAACTGGATCATGTCGCGACGAAGCGTGGCGTTGCTCGCCAGCGTGCTCTCGTTGCGTGCCAGCGAACGCAGGAGCAGCCTCATCTTATACGGGTCGCGACGCTTGTCGTCGATTCGGCTCGCATCCTGCTCGGCAATTTGCTCGATGTAGCTCGTGGGAACCAATGCGCAGGCACCCTGCGGCGCGTCCACGTTACCCGGCCAACCGCCTCGCACAATAAGGTGGCAAAGCTGCGCCAAGGAGACGTCGCCCGTCTGCACGGCCCGGACCGGCTCATCAAACATGCGACGCACAGAAACAGTGCCCGTCGAATCGCCCGACTCAAAGAGCGACATGGGATGCATGCGCAGCGTGCCGATGCGACCCGTTCCGCTATGCATTATTCCCTTGCGCTGCGGTGTGGAGGAGCCGCTGAGCAGGAAGCGCCCTTTGCGAGACGTCTGGTCGACTTCATAACGCACGGCATCCCAAATGGGAGGCACATCCTGCCATTCATCCACAAGGTGCGGTTCATCACCCGCAAGCGCTATGCCGGGCTCCATCTCGGCCATGCGACGGTTTTGGAAATTGCCCGCAGGATCGCCAACGTAGTAAACGCTGCGGGCCTGATTGAGGAGAGCCCAGGTTTTGCCGCACCATTTGGGACCTTCGACGCACACTGCACCAAAAGCCTCCATGGCGTTGGCGATTTGACCGTCGACCAAGCGCGGCCTATACCCTTCAGGCGTAAGCATACAAAGCTCCCCTCGCATCTACTCTGACCAGGCATAGTGTATCACAACCGGATGTTTTCAGGGAGTTTAACCGGTGGTTTTCAGGGGTTTCGGCCGGATGTTTTCAGGAGATTCAACCGGTGATTTTCAAGACTTTTGACCGGATGTTTTCAGAGAGTTTGACCGGTGGTTTTCAGAGGCTCGCCCGTCGACTGGGCATATACAATCTTGCAAACGCAGTTTTCACCATGAGGAGTCTGGCCGCATTGAACGATACGCAAGCCGATAACACCGCCCCCAAGCAGGATGACAAAGCCCCTAGCAGGCCTTCCAGACGCAGCAGGTTTGACCCGCGCGAGCTGTGGCGGCTCAACGAGCTTGAGCGGATCGTCGAGGACGCCTGGAACGCCGCCTCCTCCATGGACGCAGCGACCGACGATGCGCTGCCGCCTGCAGACCTCGACCTTTGGCTTTCTCCCCAGGAGCGCGACTATCTGGAGCTCGAGGCGCGCTTTGTGGCCGCGCTCGATTCAAATCCCACCTTCAACGAGCTCGCAGGCACCGCATGGCGTGCGCGGCTCAAAGATGAATCCGACGATTATGCAAGCAGGTTTGCCCATCCAGGCAAAGACGAGGTGCTCGCGTCATGGCTTGCCGAGCGCTCCGGCACAGCCCAGCGCCTGGCCCGTTCGGCGATCGAAAAGGACTACCAGCGCACACACGACTGCGAGCGACACTGGCTGCGCGACTTCAAGACCTCCGACGCCTACAAAACCCTCCTTGCGCAGACGCTCTCGTCTTGGCGGCAGGCAACAAGCGACGACGGCATCCCGGCGGGGATTCTGCAGGCCTACCGCAACGAAATGGCCCAGCGCACCGGCTCCAGGACCGAAGATCTGCTTCGATCCGTTCGGGAATCACGCCAGGCGCGCACAAAGCTTCTCCTGCACAAAAGCCTCGTCGAGCAGTATCCGCCGAACCGCGACATGTTCGCCCTGCTCGGCGGCGAACAGGCGTATTGCGCCCGGCTTGTGGACGAGCTTGCCCGCAAGGCCGCCGACGACGAGCTCCAGCTCTGCGCATACGGCAAGCACGGCTTCATGAGGATGTCCGACACCAACCTCGAAGTCGCCGTGCGCGTCATGGGCGACAACGGTGCCTGGCGTCGGTCCCTGGCCCGCTCGCTGGGTGCCAGGACCCAAAAGAAGAGCCAGGAACAGGACCTTTCGGAGCGCGTGTATCGCGACCTGTTGAAGGCCGACCGCGACCTCAACCGCCTTGGGTCGTCGCTCATCGGCCCCGATGTTCGCGATTACGTGATGAACCAGCTGCTCGCGTCTCGGATGCCAACCTTCGAGGCCGCGCTGTGCCGTTCCTTTGACACGGACGCCTATATCGATGCGCTGTGCGCGTCCGCCAATCCGGAACTGTGCGCGTTGGGCGCAGACCTGGCCGCAGGCAGAGAGGGAGAGCGGGCGCTTCAGGCCGCTTTGCGGCGCGCGTATGCCGAAGCGGCGGTATCTGCAAAAGCAGATCCCTACCTGGGATATCCCTCGCATCGCACGCATCCGCGCAAGATCATCATTCACGTTGGCCCCACGAACGCCGGCAAGACCCACGACGCGCTCACGGCATTCAGAGACGCTGAGTGCGCCCTTTACCTTGGGCCGCTGCGCCTTCTTGCCGCAGAAGTGGCCGACACGTCGAACGAACGAGGTTGCCCCTGCTCGCTCGTGACCGGCGAGGAGCGCCGCCTTGTGGAGGGGGCCCAGCACGTCGCTTCCACCGTCGAGATGTTCGACCCCCACGGCATGTGGGACGTGGCCGTGATCGACGAGGCGCAGATGCTGGGCGATTCCAACCGCGGCGGGGCCTGGAGCCGCGCACTTATCGGTGTTGATGCCGATGAGCTGCACGTATGCTGCGCGCCCGAGGGGCTCGACATCGTTTGCCGCATCTTGGACGGATGCCGCGAGCGCTTTGGCGATACCTACCGTGTGCAGCGTCACGAGCGCCTGAACCCGCTGCTACCGTTTCCCCAGCTTGTGCGCTTCCCCGAAGACGTGCAGCCGGGCGACGCCTGCATCGCCTTCTCAAAGCGCGACGTCCACGCGGCGGCGGCGGAGCTCCACAACGCGGGTCGCACCTGCTGCGTGGTGTACGGGGCGCTCCCCCACGCCGTGCGCCAGGCCGAGGCGCGGCGCTTTCGCGAAGGCGACGCTGAGGTGGTGGTGGCGACCGACGCCATCGGCATGGGGCTCAACCTGCCGGTGAAGCGCGTGGTGTTCCTGCAGCATGACAAGTTCAACGGTCGTGAGCGTGTGATGCTGACCCCTGGCGAGGTCAAGCAGATCGCCGGACGAGCAGGGCGCTATGGCTACACCGAGGCCGGCGAGGCGGCGTCTGCCATAGACCCCGGGTTTGTGGCGGACGCCCTTGCCGCAAAGGTCCGCTCCGTCCGCAGCGCGACGCTCGCGTTTCCCCGGACTCTGCTGGATATCGACGCGCCCGTCTCCGCACTCTTCGACGCCTGGTCAAACGCAAAGGCGCCCGCGCCCTTCCGCTGCGCCGACTACTCAGAAGAGGCGATGCTCGCCGAGAGGGCAGAGAAGATCACGACTGACGCGCGGACGGTGTACGCCTTCGCGACGCTGCCTTTCAAATCGGGCAACGCATGTGCACTCGACCTGTGGGAGGCGATACTGCGCGCCCACGTGGCAAAGGAGCCGCTGCCCGACTTCGACAAGGGCTGGGACAAAGACGACCTCGAGTCCATGCAGACGGTCTACGACAAGCTCGACCTGGTAGGCGCCTATCTGCTGGGCCCGGGAGACGGGCACCCCACTGCGGCGCTCGTGGGCGTCGACGACGTCGCCCTTCTGCGCGACGAGGTCTCGGCCGACATCTCATCCTTCCTTGCCCGGCAAAGCTACGAGGGACGCCGCTGCTCGGGCTGCGGACGGCCTCTTCCCTGGGGTCACCGCTTCGGCATATGCGAGCGGTGCTTTCGCCGACAAGCGCGCAGGAGGTTTTAGGAGCGCGGGTTTGGCGAGACCGTGCGTTGGCCGAATCGCAGGCCCAGGCGGACTGGGAGCTCAAACCGCCTGGGCCCAAATGACGAGATGGGGTGTCTAGGCCAAAGCCTGCTCGAGGCAGTCCTCGACTGCCGTGAAGATGGCCTTGGAGGTGACGGTGGCGCCGGAGACGGCGTCGACGCCCTCGGTGCCGTTGGCGGCCACGAT
>CAKUAI010000034.1 GCA_934636245.1 uncultured Coriobacteriales bacterium | reverse complement strand
CCGGAAGTTAAGCCCACACGCGCCGATGGTACTGCAGGGGCAACCCTGTGGGAGAGTAGGGCGTCGCCATCTCACGAGGGATATTTTTGTTTCTCACCTTATTTTCACCAGGCACTCGTTCTCACTGATGTTGGGAGCGGGTGCCTTTTTGCTATCTGTCTTCATTCATCGATCCATACAAGGAGGGCCAACACATGGCAAACTACTTCAATGTGCACGCAGACCCCACCGCGAGGATTTCCCCCAAGGCCTCCATCTTGGGCGACGTGACTATCGGCTCTGAGGCCACGATCTTCGGCGGTGCTTACATCCGGGGCGACATGGCGCCCGTGCGCATCGGGGCCAACAGCAACGTGCAGGAGTGCGTTGCCATCCATGTAGATACCGACTATCCCTGCACGGTGGGCGACAACGTGACGATCGGCCACGGTGCCGTTGTGCATGGGTGCACCATTGCCGACAATTGCCTCATCGGTATGGGATCGGTCGTGATGAACGGCGCCGTCATCGGCGAAGGCTGCCTTGTCGCTGCAGGTGCGCTTGTGAGTCAGGGTAAGGAGTACCCGCCCCGCACGCTCATCATGGGCGTGCCCGCCCGTGCCGTGCGCACCATCTCCGAGGAGGAGTATCAGACCGTCGTGCTCAAAGGCGTGCAGGAATACCTCGAAGTCGGCCGCGAGATGGTCGAACAGGGCGCAATGTTCCACCCCGGCCCCGACTTTCGCGGTCAGGCGTAGGGCTCGCTCCCATTCGGTTGCGCGCGGGGCATCGCAGCCTTGCCCGGTCTGGCAAAAAAGCGGTACGTTTGCGTTTTAATTTGGCATGGCCAGATGCCCTGTTAAGACACATGCCATCTACCAGGCATGATGCGCGCGCTTGACATGGGTCTAGTCGTTTGGCACGGATTAAAACGCAAACACGCCCTGTTTTTTCGCTGGCCGTACAAATCAGGGCCTACCTTTCGTGCGTGAAAGGCGGGCCCTGCGTGTTTCAGGCGGGTTGGTGCGGGGGACGGCTGCTGTGTTAGCAGTCCCAGCCCTTGCCGTCCGAGCCGAAGTCGACGATGAGCTCCTTGGCGCGGGTGACGATGGCCTCGGTGCCGGGCTTGAGCAGCTTGCGGGGGTCGTAGCCCTTGCCCTCGAGGTCGCGGCCGGCCTCGATGTAGGCGCGCGTGGCCTTGGCGAAGGCCACCTGCAGGTCGGTGTTTACGTTGATCTTGGCCACGCCCATGGAAATGGCGCGCTTCACCTGGTCAACGGGGATGCCGGTGCCGCCGTGCAGCACGAGGGGCAGGTCGCCCACCTTGTCCTTGATGGCCTGGAGCACGTCGAACTGCAGGCCTGCCCAGTTGTCGGGGTACAGGCCGTGGATGTTGCCGATGCCGCAGGCGAGGAAGTCGACGCCCGTGTTGGCGATGGCGAGGCACTGCTCGGGATCGGCGACCTCGCCCAGGGAGGCGACGCCGTCCTCAACGCCGCCGATGCCGCCGACCTCGGCCTCGATGGAGATGCCCTTGGAGTGGGCCAGGCGCACAAGCTCGGCGGTACGGTCGAGGTTCACCTGGAAGTCGGCCTCATGGGAGCCGTCGTACATGATGGAGGTAAAGCCGGCCTCGATGCACTTGAAGCAGTCCTCGTAGGTGCCGTGGTCGAGGTGAAGGGCAACGGGCACGGTGATGCCCATCGTCTCAGCGAGGGTGTGCACGATCTCGGAAACGACCTTGAAGCTCGTCTGCCACTTGGCGGCACCGGAGGTGCACTGGATGATGACGGGCGACTGCGCCTCCTCGGCGGCAGTGAGGATGGAACGGGTCCACTCAAGGTTGTTGGTGTTGAACGCGGCGATGGCGTAGTGGCCCTTTTCGGCCGCACGAAGCATCGGGGCAGCGCTAACGAGCATGAACGCACCTTTCTCTTCAGTCTCTTGTGTGCGGGTGCACACAGGCACCGGACAGACACGTTAACTATAATCTTCATCCAAGCTTAATCGAGCACCGTTCAGCGGTTAATCGGCCGTCTGTATCTTATTTCTCGACAAACAGGCAAAGGAGGTTCACCTCCAGTGCCTACAGACGAGAAAGGACACACCATGGACAAGTTTGAGAAGGCCGAGCTCATCTGCAAGAAGTGCGGCGTCACGTTTGAAGAGGCTCGCGAGGCGCTTGACGCCTGCAACGAGGACGTGCTCGACGCTGTGGTCTGGCTTGAGCGCGCCGGCAAGTCGCGCACGGGCGAGACGGCCCACTATTCCACCGAGGCCAACCAGGCCTACCAGACGAGCGCCGAGATGTCCCAGGCGCAGAGTGACTACGAGCGTTCGACCAAAAAGGAAGGCGGTTTCTCCGCGGCGTGCAGCCGCTGCATGGGCTGGCTGCGCGTGGGGCTTCGCAAGACGATTGATACGTCCTTTGTCGTTGACCGTTCCGGTAAGCGCATCCTGAGCATGCCTACGCTCGTGCTCATCCTCCTTGCGCTCTTTGCGTTCTGGATTACCATCCCTCTGCTCGTCATCGGTCTCTTCTTTGACTTCAAGTATCGCTTTGAGGGCATCGACGAGGTACATATCGACGTGAACGACATCATGGACAAGGCCGCCGACGGCGCCGCCCATCTCAAGAACGACGTGAAAGGTTCTGAGTCCGACAAGCAGTAACGCTTCCGACGGTTGCGAGATGCGCCATAATAGCCGATAGAAAAGCACACCCGGCGGGCTTGGTCCTGCCGGGTTTTCCCGTTTATCCGAAGGGCAGGGCCACATGGACACGCACGGCCGCATCCTCATCGTTGAGGACGAGGAGAAGATAGCCCGCTTTCTCGAGCTTGAGCTGACCCACGAAGGATACGAGGTGGGTAAGGCGGCCGACGGGCGCAGCGCGCTTGACATGGCGCTTGCAAGCACCTGGGACCTTATCCTGCTCGATGTCATGTTGCCCCAGCTCAACGGCCTTGAGGTGCTGCGTCGGGTGCGTCGGGAGAGCGACGTTCCCGTCATCTTGCTCACGGCTCGCGATGCGGTGATGGACAAGGTCTCCGGCCTCGACGCTGGCGCGAACGACTACATCACCAAGCCATTTGCCATCGAGGAGCTGCTGGCGCGCATCCGCGTCATTCTGCGCACGCGTCCTGTGCGCTCTGGGGCGGGGGAAAGTGGGGCTGCGGCCAGCCAGGGAAGCAGCGCATCCGCATCCCAGGGAGCCTCGTCCGCGCCTGTCGGCGGCGTCCCGGTGTCCACTTCGGCACCAGCGCCTGCCGCGGCTGCTGACAAGGGCGTTTTGCGCGTGGGCCAGGTCACGCTCGACCCCTCGCGCAGGCTCGTGCGCGTGGGCGCGACCCCCGTCGAGCTCACCATGCGCGAGTTCGAGGTGCTGCGCGTGCTCATGGAGAACAAGGACATCGTGCTTTCTCGCGAGAAGATCGCCAATCTTGCATGTGGTTACGACTACATGGGCGAGACCAACATCGTCGACGTGTACGTGCGCCACCTGCGCGCCAAGATTGACGACCGCTTTGGCATCAAGCTGGTGAGCACCGTGCGCGGAGTGGGCTATGTCGTCCGCGAGGGGTAGGCACAAGGAGGGGGCAGCTGACGCCCGCGGCAAGGGTCCCGGCTCTCCAGAAGAGAAGAGAGGCGGCCGCCCCCAGGACAACCTTTTCACGCGCGGTAAGGAGAGCCGGCCTCGCCGCACCTCCAAGCTAGCGGGCTCCATCTCGCGCGGCATTGCGCTTGATGAATGGCTGCGCAAGCTGGGTGAATATATCATGCTCGACATGCTCATCGTCTGCGCCATGGTGGCGGGGTTCGTGTTTCAGTGTAACCAGGCGTTGCCTGATGACTTTTTCCGCGGCACGGCGCACCTGGTGTATGCGCCCGGCGTGCAGGTGCGCCTCGACGGTCTGGCCGCCAACGACTGGACGGCCCTGGTATATGTCGTGAGCGGCCCCGTATCCCAGAGCTATTCGTTCCCTGTGAGGGACAGCCTTGCCTGGGCGGCGGCGATTGCATCTGCCGTGGTGGTTTTCCAGGTGCTTTCGCTCATCAATGACATATTTCTGCCGCGCCGCATTCGTCGGCGACTCAAGCCGCTCAACGACCTGGCCCTGACGGCGGAGGCCATGGGTTCGGCCACGGCCGACAATCCCATGGGCAGCGCAGCTGGTACGGCGGCCGACAAGATGGAGACGCTCAAACACGCCATCGACTCGGCCAACGTGAATGCGCCCAACGTCTCGACCGGAGACGCCGACCTGCGCAGCATCGAGGTCGCCCTCAACGGCCTTTTGCGCCAGATGCAGGAGGCGAAGCTTCAGCAGATGCAGTTCGTCAACGACGCGTCGCACGAGTTGCGCACACCCATCGCCGTCATCCAGGGCTACGTGAACATGCTCGATCGCTGGGGCAAGACCGACCCTGAGGTGCTCGACGAGTCCATTGCCGCCCTCAAGCAGGAATCCACGCACATGCAGGAGCTGGTGGAGCAGCTCCTCTTCCTTGCGCGCGGCGACGCAGGACGCAACAACCTGCACATGGAGACGATTGACTTGGGCGCCATCGTGCGCGAGGTGTACGAGGAGTCCGCCATGATCGACCCCTCGCACGCGTATTGCCTGAGCGCGCAGGGCAAGGTTGCGGACACGCATACGATGGGGGAGACCGCAGTCGCACCGACGCGCGAGCTATCGATGCCGACGTGCCTCATGGTGGGCGACGACGCCCTCGTCAAGCAGGCCATGCGCATTCTCGTGCAGAATGCCGTGAAGTACTCGCCCGCCGGCACGCAGATAACGATTGGCTTGCGGGCAGACGGTCGCAAGGTGGCGTGCTCGGTGGCCGACGAGGGCATCGGCCTTGCCCCCGAGGAGGTGCCGCATGCCTTCGAGCGCTTCTGGCGAGCCGACGAGGCGCGCCAGGCTGCGGGCGTGGGAGGCACGGGCCTGGGCCTGTCCATCGCCAAGTGGATTATGGACGCCCATGAGGGTCGCATCGACGTCGTGAGCCTCAAGGGCGTCGGCACCCGCTTCACACTGGAGTTTTCAGCGGCATAGGAGTCGCCTCGCCCCATTGCTCATCGCATTGCCGCGCACAAAAAGGCCCGCCGTCCCTCATTGCTGGGGAACGGCGGGCCTCGCGTTTACGTGCTCAGATACCTGCGCGATGCCTTACAGCTCGGAGTACATCTCCTTGAGCTTGAGCAGGTGGTCGTAGCGGTCCATGGCGGCCTTCTCGTTCTTGGCGAAGAGCTCCTCGGCGCGGCCCGGGAACTCGCGGGTCAAGCGGCTGTAGCGGGCCTCGTTCATGAGGAACTCCTGGTAGCCGCCAGCGGGCTCCTTGGAGTCGAGCATGAACTTGCCGCCGGTCTGGGCCTGCGGGTTGAAGCGGAACAGGTTCCAGTAGCCGCAGTCCACGGCGCGCTTCATCTCGGCCTGGCAGTTGACCATGCCGCCCTTGATGGAGTGCATCTCGCAGGGGCTGTAGCCGATGATGAGCGAGGGTCCGGGGTAGGCCTCGGCCTCCTGGATGGCCTTGAGGGTCTGCGCGGGCTTGGCGCCCATGGCGACCTGCGCCACGTACACGTAGCCGTAGCTGATGGCGATTTCGGCCAGGGACTTCTTCTTGATGTCCTTGCCGGCAGCTGCGAACTGGGCGACCTGGCCGATGTTGGAAGCCTTGGATGCCTGGCCGCCGGTGTTGGAGTAGACCTCGGTGTCGAAGACGAACACGTTGACATCGCGGCCGGAAGCCAGGACGTGGTCGAGTCCGCCGTAGCCGATGTCGTAGGCCCAGCCGTCGCCGCCGAAGATCCAGAAGGACTTCTTGGTGAGGAACTCGGCGTTCTCGAGGATGGCCTTGGCGTCGGGGCAGCCAGCCTCGGCGATGGGGGCGAGGGCGGCCTTGAACGCCTCGGCGGCGTTCTTGCTGGCCTTGGCGTCGTTCATCGAGTCGAGCCAGGCCTGGGCCACGGCGGTGAACTCGGCGTCGGCGCGCTCGTCGGCGAGCATGTTCTTGGTGTGCTCGACGAGCTTTGCGCGCACGGCCTCGTAGCCAAGCTGCATGCCCATGCCGAACTCTGCGTTGTCCTCGAAGAGCGAGTTGCACCAGGCAGGGCCGTGGCCGTCCTTGTTCGTGGTGTACGGCGCGGTGGCTGCGGGGTTGCCCCAGATGGAGGAGCAGCCGGTGGCGTTGGCGATGAACATGCGGTCGCCGAAGAGCTGGGTCACGAGGCGAGCGTAGGAAGTCTCGGCGCAGCCGGCGCAGGAGCCGGAGAACTCGAGCAGCGGGGTCTTGAACTGGCAGCCCTTGAGCGTGTCGTCGATGGCCTCGGGCTTCTCGGTGACGTGCTCAACGCAGTAGTCGAAGACCTGCTGCTGGTCGAGCTGGCTCTCGGCGGGAACCATCGTGATGGCGCCAGGCTTGCACTGGCCGATGCACACGCCGCAGCCCATGCAGTCGAGCGGCGAGATGGCGAGCGTGTACTGGTAGAGGCCCTTGGCCTTGCCGGCCTTGACGGGAGCAAGCTTGATGGGTGCGGGTGCAGCGGCGACCTCGGCCTCGTCGAGCTCGTAAGGGCGGATGGTGGCGTGGGGGCACACGAAGGCGCAGCTGTTGCACTGTACGCACTTCTCGGCGTCCCACTCGGGAACCATGACGGCCACGCCGCGCTTCTCAAAGGCGGAGGCACCCAGCTCGAACTGGCCGTCGGCGCGGTCGGCGAAGGCGGAGACGGGAAGCGAGTCGCCGGCCATGTTGCCCACGGGGCGCATGATGTCGCAGACCTGGCGGACAAGCTCGGCGCGGCCTTCCGGGTCGGCGGGCTTGGCGGCGTCCTCAGCATCGGCCCAGCTTGCGGGCACGTCGATCTTCACGTATGCCGTGGCACCGGCGTCGATGGCGGCGTGGTTGCAGTCCACGACGTCCTGGCCCTTCTTGAGGTAGCTCTTGGTGGCCGCTTCCTTCATGTACTGGATGGCCTCGGCCTGGTCCATGATGTGGGCCAGCGAGAAGAAGGCAGACTGCAGGATGGTGTTGGTGCGCTTGCCCATGCCCACCTTGCGCGCCAGGTCGATGGCGTCGATGGTGTAGAGCTGCACGTTGTTCTTGGCGATGTAGCGCTTGGAGTCGGCGTCGAGGTGGTGCTCCAGCTCCTCGGGCGTCCACTGGCAGTTCACCAGGAAGATGCCGCCAGGCTTGACGTCCTGCACGATGCGGAAGCCCTTGGTGATGTAGCTGGGGTTATGGCAGGCAACGAAGTCGGCCTTGTTGATGTAGTACGGGCTGCGGATGGGGGAGTCGCCAAAGCGCAGGTGCGAGATGGTGACGCCGCCCGTCTTCTTGGAATCGTACTGGAAGTAGGACTGGATGTACTTGTCGGTGTGGTCGCCGATGATCTTCGTCGAGTTCTTGTTGGCGCCAACCGTGCCGTCGCCGCCAAGACCCCAGAACTTGCATTCGATGGTGCCCGCTGCGGCCGTGTTGGGGCAGTTCGGGTCCTCGGGCAGCGACAGGTTCGTGACGTCGTCGACGATGCCGACGGTGAACTCGCGGCGAGGCGCGTCCTTGGCGAGCTCGGTGTAGATGGCGAAGACGCTCGAGGGGGGCGTGTCCTTGCTGCCCAGGCCGTAACGGCCGCCGCTCACCTTGATGCCCGCGACGCCCGCCTGGGCGAGTGCGGTCACAACGTCGAGGTAGAGGGGCTCGCCGATGGAGCCGGGCTCTTTCGTGCGATCGAGAACGGCTAGCTTGGTGCAGGTCTTGGGCAGGGCCTCGATGAACTTCTCGGTCACGAACGGGCGGTACAGGCGCACCTTGATGAGGCCGACCTTCTCGCCGTGGGCGTTGAGGTAGTCGATGACCTCCTCGGCGACATCGCAGATGGAGCCCATGGCGACGATGACGCGGTCTGCGTCGGGGGCGCCGTAGTAGTTGAACAGCTTGTAGTCGGTGCCGAGCTTGGCGTTGACCTTGTCCATGTACTCCTCAACCACGGCGGGCAGTGCGTCGTAGTGGGAGTTGCAGGCCTCGCGGTGCTGGAAGAAGATGTCGCCGTTCTCGTGGCTGCCGCGCATGGCGGGGTGCTCGGGGTTGAGCGCGTGGGCGCGGAAGGCGCGCACGGCGTCCATGTCGCACATCTCGGCCAGGTCCTCGTAGTCCCAGACCTCGATCTTCTGAATCTCATGGGAGGTGCGGAAGCCGTCGAAGAAGTTGATGAACGGCACGCCGCCCTTGATGGCCGCGAGGTGCGCCACGGCGGACAGGTCCATGACCTCCTGCACGTTGCCCTCGGCGAGCATGGCGAAACCGGTCTGGCGGCAGGCCATGACGTCGGAGTGGTCGCCGAAGATGTTGAGGGCGTGGGTGGAGACGGTACGCGCGCTCACGTGGAAGACGCTGGGCAGCTGCTCGGCGGCGATCTTGTACATGTTGGGAATCATGAGCAGAAGGCCCTGCGAGGCGGTGTAGGTCGTCGTGAGGGCGCCGCTGGTGAGCGAGCCGTGCACGGCGCCGGCGGCGCCGGCCTCGGACTCCATCTCGCACACCTTGACGGTCGTGCCGAAGATGTTCTTGCGACCCTGGGCGCTCCACTGGTCCACATAGTCGGCCATGGGGCTCGACGGGGTGATGGGATAGATGCCCGCCACTTCGGTGAACGCGTAGCTGACGTGTGCCGCGGCGTTGTTGCCGTCCATGGACTTGAGCTGTCGGGCCATGTTCTCTCCTCTTCCCTCACATGCTTGTTTGGTTACAAGCGTTGATATCAAAGCGGGGTGCAGGCCGTGTAGTCGGCCTAGGTGCATAGTAGTACAAATCTACTTTACTGTGCTCGCGTGCCTCTTGCAGCGTGGTTTCGTCTGGACGGTTTCAGTGGCGCGTGAGAGGTCGCCCACGAGAAAAAGCACATAAGAGCCTGCCGTCCACCGCCAAAATCGAATCGTTTGTGTCAGCGTACATGCAGCAAAAAGCCCGACGGCCTCCCCTGTACGGGAGACCATCGGGCTTGAATGTCGGGAATGCGGCGGGCTTGGGTACATGTGGTTGGCCTCGCGAGCTGCTGTGAAATGAGTTGCAAAACAATGCAAAACAAAGCGGGCCCGGGCGGTTATGCCCGAGCCCGCTTCATGCAAAGCGAAAGATGCAAGGTGCTGGTCGAGACGCTGGCCGGAGCACCGCGCACCTCGTAAACTGCGCTTGGATTAGTGGTGGAACAGGCGCATGCCGGTGAAGGCCATGGCGATGCCGTAGCGGTCGGCCGTCTCAATCACGTTGTCGTCGCGGATGGAGCCGCCCGGCTCGACGATGAAGTCGACGCCCGACTTGCGGGCACGCTCAACATTGTCGCCGAAGGGGAAGAAGGCGTCGGAGCCCACCGTCACGCCCTTCTGCGTGGCGATCCAGGCCTTCTTCTCCTCGCGGGTGAGGGGCTCGGGCTTCACCTTGAAAACCTGCTGCCACTCGCCGTCGCGCAGGACGTCTTCCCACTCGTCGGAGGTGTAGACGTCGATGGCGTTGTCGCGGTTGGGGCGGCGGATGCCATCGACGAACTCAAGGCCGAGCACGCGGGGGTGCTGACGCAGGTACCAATTGTCGGCCTTGTTGCCGGCAAGGCGCGTGCAGTGGATGCGGCTCTGCTGGCCGGCGCCGATGCCGATGGCCTGGCCGTCCTTGACGTAGCACACCGAGTTGGACTGCGTGTACTTGAGCGTGATGAGGGCGACGACCATGTCGATCTTGGCCGACTCGGGAATCTCCTTGTTCTGCGTCACGACGTTAGTGAGCAGGGATTCGTTGATCTCGTAGTTGTTGCGGCCCTGCTCAAAGGTGATGCCGAAGACGTCCTTGGTCTCCTGGGGGGCGGGCACGTAGTCGGGGTCGATCTGGACGACGTTGTACTTGCCGGTCTTCTTGGTCTTGAGGATCTCAAGAGCCTCGTCGGTATAACCGGGAGCGATGATGCCGTCGGAAACCTCGCCCTTGAGGTAGCGGGCCACGTCGGCGTCACAGGTGTCGGACAGAGCCACCCAGTCGCCGTAGGAGCACAGGCGGTCGGCACCGCGGGCGCGGATGTAGGCGCAGGCGATGGGGGAGAGCTCGCCGGGCTCGTCGACGAAGTACATCTTGCGGTCAGTCTCGCTGAGCGGCTTGCCCACGGCAGCGCCGGCAGGGGAGACGTGCTTGAAGGAAGCGGCAGCGGGAAGGCCCGTGGCGGCCTTCAGCTCGCGCACGAGCTGCCAGGAGTTGAAGGCGTCGAGGAAGTTGATGTAGCCGGGCTTGCCGTTGAGAACGGTGAGGGGCAGGTCGGAGCCGTCCTTCATATAAATTCGGGAGGGCTTCTGGTTGGGGTTGCAGCCGTACTTGAGCTCGAGTTCGTTCATGTGGGGTCTCCTTGGTAGGGCTCGCCGATTTGGTTCAGTGCTCAAACAGTTTCGCTGCTTTGCAGCGAAAAACTGCGCCTAAACCAAATCTACGAGCCTGCGAATGAAACACGGACGGCAGGGGCTGGAAGGTGCCCCTACCAGGGAAGCTAAACGACATTGGGGCACCAAGGGTTTCAGGTTTTAAGGTGCCTTGGCGAGGGGACCTGAAACGCTCGGGAGGGGGAGGGGCTTGGTTCGGGCGCAGTTTTTTGCCGCCGGTTTTGCGGCAAAACTGTTTGAGCACCGAACCAAGTTCCTCCCCGGGCTGACCGGCGTTTCTTTAATCCCTGAGGTTCTTGTTGAAGATAGCGATGGTGCCGGCGACGTTGGTGTAGAGGGAGACCTTGTTGTCGGGGTTGAGCGCGGCCCAAACCTCCTCGGGAGAGGGCATGCTCACGAGAACCGGCTCGCCGGCAAAGGTGGGCAGGGGGTTGCCGTCGCCCTGGTAGGTGCTGATGAAGTAGCCGCAGCCCTCGTCGACACCCTCGAAGCAGAAGAAGTTGCGCTGGCAACGGTCGCAGCCCTGCTCGAGCTGGTGCTTGAGAATGGACATCTCAAACGAGCCGTCGGGGTTGATACAGGCCGAAATGCGGGGCGTGAAGTTGGGTGCGTCGGGCTCGTACTCGCGAGCCATGCAGCCGGCGAAGAAGTCGCCCTTCTCAACGATGGTGTCGGTCTGGTCGCCGTTGGTCACAACGAGCTTGTCGCCCATGGTGCGCACGGGATGATAGATGATGAGGCTCGGGTCCTCGAGCTTGGAGGGGTCGTGCGCCTCGGTGCGGATGCCGTCCTCGCACTTGACAAACACGCGGTTGCGGCTGTTGGCGCTGCGTCCCATAATCCAGTAATACACGCAGTCCTTGCCCACGACGATGCCGCGGCCGGGATAGGGGTTTGCCTTGAGGAGTTCGAGCAGATCCTGCATGGTGGGTTTTCCTCCTGTGAGGTCGATACACGCGCCAAACAAAAAGGCAGACGACCCCAGCCCCAGAAGGTGCGAGGTTGTCTGCCCAGACGGTCGGCACGTGATTTGCCATAACGCACCGTTCCCCCGTGGTTGCCCACGTTTATCCGTCAGTAGCGGTGCGCCTCATATGATGGAAGCCAGTCTAGCACGGATGGTTTGTATGCAAACGGCGGGATGGAACATGCACGAGACCTCTAGACCCAGCGGGCGAGGACCGCTGTTTGCGGGCTGTCTCAAGAGGAGTAAGTGAAATAACATACATTTCAGAAATTTGAAAATGCCGTCAACTGGTGTTTTGTCCAAATAACATACATTTGGACTAATGAAATGTATGTTATTTGGGTTGCATAAAAAAGACCCCGCCTGAACTCTCCGTCCAAGCGGGATCTTTTGAACAAATGGGGAGGGTGAAACTACTTCGTCTCAGCCTTGGCCTCAGTCGTGGTCTCAGCGGCCTTGTCGGTGGCAGCGGCGTCCTTGGTGTCGGAAGCCTTCTCGTCCTTCGTGTCGGCGGCCTTGGCGTCCTTGCTCTCGTCGGCCTTGGTGGTGTCAGCCTTGGCGTCCTTGTCGGCGGCAGCCTTGTCATCGGTGGTGCCAGCGGCCTTCTTGGCCTGGTCCATGCAGTCGTTCACTGCATCGAAGATGGCCTTCGAGGTAACGGAAGCGCCGGAGACGGCGTCGACACCCTCGGTGCCGTTGGCCTTGACGATGGCGTCGGGGAGCTGCTCGATGGCCTTGGAGCCGATGCCCTGGGTCTCGGAGTTCTCGCCGACCTCGACCTTGGCGATCTTGCCGTCCTTGACGGTGACGGTCACAGGCACGTCGCCGCCGATGCCCTTGGCGGAAGCCTTGTACTCGCCGTCAGCCATGGTGGTAGCGGCAGCGTCAGTGCCACCCTTGGCCTGGTTCAGGCAGTCCTCAACAGCGGTGAAGATGGCCTTCGAGGTGACGGAAGCGCCGGAGACGGCGTCGACGCCCTCGGTGCCGTTGGCCTTGACGATGGCGTCGGGGAGCTGCTCGATGGCCTTGGAGCCGATGCCCTCGGTCTCGGAGTTCTCGCCGACCTCGACCTTGGCGATCTTGCCGTCCTTGATGGTGACGGTCACAGGCACGTCGCCGCCGATGCCCTTGGAGGAAGCTTTGTACTCGCCGTCCTTGAGCGTGGCAGCAACGGCGTCCTTGGTGTCAGCAGCCTTCTCGTCGGCCTTGGCATCCTTGGTGTCGGTGGTAGCAGCCTTCTCGTCAGCCTTAGTCTCGGTCGTGGCGGCCTTGTCAGCGGTCTCGGTGGCAGCAGCCTTGTCGGTCGTCGTCTCAGCGAAAGCCTGGTTGGCCATGGCGACAACGCCCATGCCGAGACCAGCGCAGAGAACAAGGGACAGACCAGCGTTACGAATGATGGAACGATCCATGATGCACACTCCTTTTCGATGTGGGCTTACGTCATTGCACGGTGTCATGCGGCGCTGCCCGTTGTTGGGTGGCTCACGGCGCGTTGATTCGGTGCCTTGGGAGCAGGCGGATCTTCTCGCTGAAGCTGGAAAGGGATTATAGGAACGTCCATTTCGCAAATGTGTCTGAGATGTGACGCATGAGCCTGTTACCTGGGGAAATGCTATTTTCTACTCCGAAGTTGCACAGTGTTGACAACGCTTGAACACATTGCTGACAACGCCCGAACACAATGCTGAGAAAACCAAGGTCGTTTTTCAGCAACTCACAAAGCTGATGACGTGACCTGTGCCGACTGGCTCGGCTTTGAGAAAACCAAGGTCGTTTTTCAGCAGCCCGCCAAAGGGCAGTGACGCAGCGGTATGGATGGCGTTAGGGGACAAAGACGAATCTTCGTGCAAGGCTTCGGTTTGGCGAGGTGAGGCTTCATGGAGCCGTTCTGCATGGCTGCAATGTGGGTGCGAGGGGAGAGAAAAAGCCCCGCCTGCAAGTCCGACGAACTGCAGACGGGGCTTAGTTGACGTGCGTTGTGGAGCCGAGGGAGAGAACTAGGCCTTGGCCTGCTCGAGGATCTCGTCAACAGCGGAGAAGATGGCCTTGGAGGTGACGGTGGCGCCGGAGATGGCGTCGACGCCCTCGGTGCCGTTGGCGGCCACGATGGCCTCGGGGAGCTTCTCGATGGCCTTGGAGCCGATGCCCTGGGTCTCGGAGTTGTCGCCCACGGTCACGGTTGCGATCTTGCCGTCCTTGACGGTGACGGTCACAGGCACCTTGCCGCCGATGCCCTTGCCCTCGGCGGTGTAGTCGCCGTCCTTGAGGGCGCCGGCCTCGGCCTTGTCAGCCTTGGCGTCGGCAGCAGGGGCAGCCTGCTTCAGGCAGTCCTCGACGGCCGTGAAGATGGCCTTGGAGGTGACGGTGGCACCGGAGACGGCGTCGACGCCCTCGAGGCCGTTGGCCTCGACGATCTTGGCGGGCAGCTGCTCGATGGCCTTGGAGCCGATGCCCTGGGTCTCGGAGTTGTCGCCGACCTTGACGTCGGAGACCTTGCCGTCCTTGACGGTGACGGTCACGGGCACCTTGCCGCCGATGCCCTTGCCCTCGGCGGTGTAGTCGCCGTCAGCAAAGCCCTCGGCCTTGTCGGCCTTCTCGGCAGCGCCGCCCTTGGCCTGCTCGAGGGCCTCCTCGACTGCGGAGAAGATGGCCTTGGAGGTGACGGTGGCGCCGGAGACGGCGTCGACGCCCTCGAGGCCGTTGGCGGCCACGATGGCGTCGGGCAGCTGCTCGATGGCCTTGGAGCCGATGCCCTGGGTCTCGGAGTTGTCGCCCACGGTCACGGTCGCGATCTTGCCGTCCTTGACGGTGACGGTCACGGGCACCTTGCCGCCGATGCCCTTGCCCTCGGCGGTGTAGTCGCCGTCGGTGTAGGCAGCGGCCGCGGTCTCGGTGGCAGTAGCCTTGTCGGCGGTCTCAGCGGCGTAAGCCTGGTTGGCCATGGCGGCGACACCCATGCCGAGGCCGGCGCACAGAACGAGGGACAGACCGGCGTTGCGAATGATAGAACGATCCATGACGCGCACTCCTTTGTGTTTTGGGTCCATACGCAGGCGCTTTTGCGTCTGGCTGGATCCTCCGTTGAGGATTTTGACAAGCAAATCGAAAGCTGGGGACAGGCGCGTAGCGCTGGTTGCGTCCGGGGATGCGTCGCGTCTTTCGTCTCTTGAGCCGCTTGTCAAAACTGCAGGGAGTATATGGTGATTTTTCTTGAACTTTTTTGCACGCACACAATGTTCACAGTTGTTACCAGGGAAAATGCTGTTTTTTCCGCTATTAATCCACAAGTGCGGTTCATTTTCGGCCACCTGCAGTGCTGCAAAAGTCCGTTTGCGGCGATTGCGATGCCGTTGGCCTGCGGGGGAGTGACGCGTGTCGACTGAGGTAGAATTTGCCGCATGGAAAGCCTTACTGTCGCGGCCGCAGCGGTCGTTCCGTTTGTCGTATATCTCGCACTCGGCGCGTTTGCACGGCGCGTTGGCTGGGTGAGCGAAGAGACGCTCGCCCACATGAACCATCTCTCGTTTCGGCTGCTGTTTCCGTTCACGATGTTCAGCGGCATCTATCGTATCGAAGGCGGTATCGACATCGATTGGCTCTTTGTCGGCGTCGTCCTCGCTTCTGTTTTCGTGGTTATCGGCGCCTCCATGGCCTTCGTTTCGCGCTTTGTGTCTAGCAATCCTCGGCGCGGCGTCATCGTGCAGGCGCTGTATCGAACGAACCTCATTCTCTTTGCGTTTCCTTTGGCAAACAGTGTGTACGGTGATGCGGCGCTTCTGCCCGCAACGCAGGTTCTGATGTTCGTGGTTGCCGCCTACAACATCCTCGCTGTTCCGATTCTCGACTATTACGGCCACCGAGGTTCAAAGCTCACGGTGCGGACAATGCTCGGCAACCTGGCAAAGAACCCAATCATTCAGGGCATCGCCATCGGTGCTTTGTTTCAGCTTTTCGGCTTGAGGCTGCCTGGCGTTATCGAGGAGCCGGTCTTGACGCTGGGTGAGGTTGCAACGCCGATCGCGCTTCTCGTTTTGGGAGGCCGACTTCATCTGGGGGAGCTGCGCGCCGATGCCAAGGTGATCGTTCCCACATTGGCGCTCAAGCTGATCGTGCTGCCGGCAATTGTGTTGGGCGTCTCGTTGCTGCTGCCGTTTTCGGCTGCCCAGCGGTTCATGTGGATCGTTGTGTTCGCGGCGCCAATCGCAACGGCTTCGTATCCGATGGCCGACGCCATGGGTTGCGACGGGCGCCTCGCCGGTGAGCTTGTCACCACCAGCACGATGGCCTCAGTTGTGACGCTGTTCCTGTGGGTCCTTGTGAACAATGCCGTGCTGCTGTAAGTTCTTGTAACTCCCCCATAATATGGATTATGTTAACCTGATTAAGTGAACATATGAGCATTTCCGCATATTTTGGATGGTTGATTCCCATCATGTAACAGAGTTTTTGGGGCAAAATTCGCGGCAAGACGGCCAACTCTGTTCCACCCTGGGAATCGGCAGGTCGCGGCCCCCGAAAACTCTGCTCGACCCTGGGAATTGGCGGGGCGCGCAGCGAAGGCTGGCCTCGCGGGCAGCTCCCGGGCCACGCTGGCGCGGAGCCTGAGAGCTGGCGTTCCCAGACTCTAACAGAGCCCATATGCCTCTGGGAATCGGGGCCTAGGCCCTCGGCATCGCGTGCGGGACGAGGTACGGTGAGAGGCTCACCTCTGCGGCCGGGGCCCTCTCGATTTCCAACCCGATGAGGAACTCGGCGCACGATCGCTCAGCGAAGTCGATTGAGGCTGCCCACAGGAGCGACTTTCAGCAGGCTTCTTCTTCTGCCAATTGTGAATCAGGCTGAGTCTGCCGTCGGATGGAAACCGTTCGCTCGGTTTCAGCTCGGGCGTCCCCCACGTTTTTGTCTGGCGCCTGATAGAACTCGGCGATTTTTCGGGAGACCCAATTTGGGTCCATGGTAACGGGGGCTCATCTGGAGGCTCACCGCAAGAGTGTGATGTGCCGCTCCCCTTCGTTGTGCTTAGTTGCACAATCACCTGTATTACCCCGCAGGCGGTTGTTGCCTGTACTGTTGCGACCGAAAAAAGCTTGCCACGTGCGCCCACTTGGGCCCTCAAATAGGTCGTTTTGGCCCATCGTACATCAAACCCCCAGCTAGACCTGTCCATCCCCCGGCCGTGGTGAGGGCTCACCACCCCGGGGCCAAAGCCGTCCCCCGCG
>CAKUAI010000033.1 GCA_934636245.1 uncultured Coriobacteriales bacterium | reverse complement strand
CTCGGGGTTCGCGCGGCCGCCCCACTGGGGTGCGGCGCGAGGGAGAACTATACACGCAGGCGCAGGGGGAGGGCAAGCGTGGGAAAGAGGATGCACAAGATGGACACAAACTGGGAATAAGAAATATTTAGGCGGTCTTCCGAGGACACCCGCACCACTTCCGTGGCGATAGGTGACCCACGCCGCGAGAACCGCCCTCTCCGACCTTGCGACGACTCGCATAATGCAAGGAGCCCGCATCCACCTGGGAAACGGGCTCTTGGGCACTACAGCTCTTTTCTGTCGCTATATAGAGACAGCTAAGCGTTCTTCCAAACGAAAAGTATTTCTTCTGGCGGCACGGCACCAGCCCTCACTATGTAAGGTGCTTCCTGCGTGCAATCAACAATGGTAGATGCCTCGCCACAGCGCGTTGCACCAGCGCAGATAACAGCGTCCACTTGCCGGGCAATTTCCTCTTCTATCTGCATGCCATCCGCAGGCGCAGGCAGCCCACTCGTGTTGGCGCTCGTGACTGCCATGGCCTCGCCGAGACGAGAAAGGATGTCAAGGGCGATACTTGGCCCAGGAACGCGCAGTGCCACGGTGCCGTTATCCCCCTGGTACGCGGCGGGGACTTTGTCAGATGCCTTTACAATGAGCGTCATTCCGCCTGGCCAAAATACTCGGGCAAGAGCATAGGCCTGCGTGCCTACATCGCGGCCGTATTCCCCCAGAGCATCGACCGAGGGCACCAGCAAGGGAATTTTCTTCGCATGGTCGCGTTTTTTGATTTCAAAGAGGCGCTCCGGACCATCAGGGTAGGCCGACACGCACAACCCGATGCCATACACCGTGTCGGTAGGAAAGACGGCCACGCCTCCCTTGCGCAGCGCATCGCACGTCGCATCGAGCGCCTCATCGACGGTGCATGACTGCCCGGGAACATACATGTGGCCCATATTCTCTACTTTCTTATCGCAAGCAGAATCCTGTCGCGACCCGTAAGGTCCTTGACGATGCGAATGTCTTGGAAATGCTCGTTTACCTGCTGGTCTTGCGCTGCAAGCTGCAAGCAGTCCTCATGCAGCTCGAACGCCATGAGACCGCCCTCGCGAAGCGCGTCCTTTGCTGTCTGCACGATGCGATGGAACACGTCGAGCCCGTCCTGCCCGCCATCCAGGGCAAGGCGAGGTTCGAAACCGCCGACCTCGCGAGGGAGCGTATCAACAATCGCCGATGGGATATAGGGAGGATTGGAAACAAGCACGTCAAAGGCCGCCTCAGTGACCCCCTCGACGCCCTCGGCAATGTCGGTATGGACGATTTCGACAACGTCCTCACAACCCAGAGCCTCGCGGTTGCGCGTGGCGAGTGCGATGGCATCCGGCGAAATGTCAGTTGCGACGACAGTCGTACCAGGACGCTCGCCGGCAATAGACAGCGAGATGCAGCCGGTGCCCGTGCCAATCTCAAGCACACGCTGGGGCCCATCCTGCTTGTCAATGTACTCAAGTACGCAATCGACCAGAATCTCAGTCTCCGGGCGCGGAATGAGCACACCGGGGCCGCACTTCAACACAATGTGGCGAAACGGCATCTCGCCAGTTACATATTGCAGGGGCTCGCCGGCACCACGACGCTTGACACCCTCGCGCAGGATCGAAAGCTCGCCTGCGTCGAGGGGTCGGTCGTAATTCATGTAAACCTCGATGCGCGAAAAGCCGGTGGCGGCGCACATGAGCCACTCGGCAGACAGGCGGGGATGCTCGTCACCATGGCGCTCGAGATACCCGCACATCCATTCAAGCGCTGCGCGCACCGTCCACATACCCATGCCCGGCGTACCGCCCTGCCTGCTTAAACAGCCTGAGCGAGGCGCTCGGCGCGATCAGCGGCCACGAGGGCCTCAGTCACGCTGTCGAGGGCGTCGCCGTTAAGAACGCCGTTGTAGGTGGAGTTGAAACCGATGCGGTGATCGGTCACGCGGTCCTGCGGCTGGTTGTAGGTACGGATCTTCTCAGCACGGTCGCCGTGGCCGATCTGGCCCTGACGCTGTGCACCGAGCTCGGCCTGCTGCCTCTGGAGCTCCATCTCATACAGACGGGCGCGAAGAACCTGCATGCAGACCTCGCGGTTCTGGATCTGGGAGCGCTGGTCCTGCGACTGCACCACCGTGTTGGTGGGCAGGTGTGTAATGCGGACGGCCGAATAGGTCGTGTTGACGCACTGGCCACCAGGGCCCGATGCGCAGTAGGTGTCGATACGCAGGTCGCCCGGATCGATCTGAACGTCGATCTCGTCAGCCTCGGGCATGACGGCGACCGTTGCAGTGGAGGTCTGAATGCGGCCCTGGCTCTCGGTTTTGGGCACGCGCTGGACACGGTGAACGCCAGCCTCGTACTTCATGACCGAGTACACCTTGTCACCTGTGAGCTTGAACTCGACGGTCTTGAAACCGCCGGCATCGGAAGAACTGGCGTCGATAGGCTCGAACTTCCAGCCACGGCGGTCGGCAAGACGACGGTACATAGCATAGAGGTCGCCTGCGAAGATGTTGGCCTCATCGCCGCCGGCCGCACCGCGAATCTCGATGATGGTGTTCTTCTCGTCGTTGGGGTCGCCAGGGATGAGGAGAATCTTGATCTCTTCCTCAAGACCGGGAAGCTTCGCCTGGTTCTCCTCGACTTCCTCCTGAAGCATGGCGCGCGCCTCGGAGTCGGACTCCTCGCGCATCAGCTCGCGTGCGGTGTCGATGTCATCGAGAGCGCCCACGTATTCGCGTGCCTTCTCCACGAGCGGCATCTGGTTAGAGCGCTCCTTGGCCAGGCGCGCATACTCTTTGGGGTCGCTGACCACAGCGGGGTCGTAGAGCTTCTGCTCCAATGCCTCGTAGTTGCGGATAAGCTGTTCGAGTTTGTCGCGCATGGCGCGCTCCTGTCATAGTCTAGGTGCGGGTATTGCAGCCGTTAATTGTAGCATGACAGATATGGAGGTCCCCTGAAGGGGAACATTCTCGAAAAACAAGCAGCAAGTGCCGACTGGTTTAGAGGACAAGCGGATTGCGCCGCGCGGGTTCGATGCGGGCAGCGCGCATGGCATCCAAGAACGACTCACGACTGCGCGTTGCGATGAGTTCCTGGGGGAAATCGATTTCCTCGAGCATTTCGAGCGTCTGGTCGAAACGGCCAACCGTATACGAGATGTGTGCGTCGGTGCCCAGGGAAATCGAGCAGCCCAACTCGGCACAGCGCTGCGCGATGCGACGGCACCGCTCTTGTGCAGCCGGGTAGGCAATGACGGTCGAGTTGTTGACCTCAATCAGTTTGCCCAGGTCGCGAGCGGCCTCGATGACTGGATCGAGCTCAAAGTCGATGCCCAGCCGACCAATGTGTCCCAGGATGAGAACCTTGGGGTGCTCAAGCGCATGGACGTACATGGTCGCGTTTTGGGCAGGTGTCGCAAGATTGCAAAACGTCTTGATGTGCACGCTTGCAATGGCGTAATCCGTATCCGACAGTATGCGCGTCTCCAGGTCGAGCGGCTCGGGATAGGGGTCACCAGGTATTTTGTTGGGCATGGGAATCCCGTGGCCGAAAAGTGTTCCCTGCACATCGACGATGTCGGCCTCCGCACCGCGCAACAAAGTCACCCCGTGCCATTCGCGCGGCCAAACCACGGTGTCAAGGAACGACTGGTAGTCGCGGATGTCGGCGCCCGTACCGTCGGTCTGCACACCAACGCTTGTCATGCAACTGAAATGGTCGGTCACGCCCAACAGGTCGACACCGCGTTCCGAGGCAGCGCGCACGTTCTCCTCCACCGTCGAATAGGCATGGCGAGAAGCAACGGTATGGGTATGCACGTCACAGCGGTTCTCTAGCAAGGCAAGCCTCCACATTGTCCAAGACACGGTTGAAAAATTGACCCGTAAGGCAGTGTGGCATGAGAGGACGCATGAATCAACCTCGCACGGGCGAACTGCACCGATGCGACCGGCAAAAGCAAGCGGGCGCCCCACTAGGACGCCCGCTTGCATAAAAAAAATTGGCTCTAATCTCCGACCGGCAGCTGAACCTCACGATAGAAGCAGCTTCGATGCCCCGTGTGACAGGCGGGACCCGCCGAATCGACAACAGCCAGCAGTGTGTCGGCATCGCAGTCGAAAAGTAGGTGCTTCACATGCTGGACGTTCCCGCTTGTCGCACCCTTGTTCCACAGTTCCTGGCGAGAGCGCGACCAAAACCACGTCGTGCCCGTTGAGACGGTGAGAGCAAGCGACTCGGCATTCATCCAGGCCATCATCAGAACCTCGCCCGTGCCTTGCTGCTGCACGACACACGGGACCAAGCCGCGCTCGTCGAAGCGAACCCCCAGCTGATCGGCAACGTTTGCGGCACCTTCGAGTGTAACCGGCTCGACAGGTTCCTGTGCGTAGCTTCCCACGGCTAAGCCTCCTTAAAGGCGGGCCGCACCGGGATTCCCTGACCAGCCAGATAGTCTTTGACCTGCTTGACGGTATAGGTGCCAAAGTGGAAGACGCTCGCGGCAAGCACCGCATCGGCCTCGCCCTCGACGATGCCTTCCGCAAAATGCTCGAGCGTTCCCACGCCGCCCGAGGCGATCACGGGGATGGGCACCGCCCGCGCCACGGCACGCGTGAGCGCGAGGTCGAAGCCATCCTGCGTGCCGTCGCGGTCCATGCTCGTGAGCAAAATCTCACCGGCTCCGCGGCGCGCCGCCTCCTCGGCCCACGACACAGCGTCATAGCCGGTGGCCACGCGGCCACCCGACACGTAGACCTCCCACTTGTCGCCAGGCCCGGTGTGCTTGGCGTCGATGGCCACCACAACCGCCTGGCTACCGAAAGCACCTGCGGCACGCGTGATAAGCGAAGGGTCGCGAACGGCCGCCGAATTAAGAGAGACCTTGTCGGCACCAGCGGCAATCATACGGCGCATGCCGACGATGTCACGAAAGCCACCGCCCACGGCAAAGGGGATGGCCACTTGGCGTGCTGCGCGACTTGCGAGCTCCTCGGTTGTTGCACGGTTATCGCTCGTGGCGGTGATATCGAGGAAAACGACCTCGTCGGCACCTTGGGAATCATAGAAAGAGGCCAGCTCGACGGGATCGCCGGCATCGCGCAGGTCGACGAAGTTGACGCCCTTCACAACGCGGCCGTCTTTCACATCCATGCAAGGAATGACACGTTTTGCAAGCATATCGGCTACCCCTTTGCGCAAACGGAAAGAGCGTCTTCGAGCGTAAACGCGCCCTCGTAGAGCGCACGCCCCGTAATGGCCCCTTCGATGACGTCGTCGCCCAAAGCCGCCAAGGCTCGCAAATCATCGAGGGTGGCGACACCGCCCGAAGCGACAACAGGGAATCCCGCCACGCGTGCGATGTCGCGATATGCCTGGGCGTTCACGCCCGTGCGCATGCCGTCGCGGGCGATATCGGTAAAGACGAGGTGGCGAAAGCCCATGCGCGCAAGCTCACCTACAAGCTCGTCGGCCGCCATGCTCGCCTCCTCGCGCCAACCGTTAACCGCAACGCGACCATCGTTGGCAGCGACGTCCGCACAGAGCAGATTGCCAAACTCAGCTGCGGCGGCGCGGGCAAAGTCAGGATCGCGCACAAGGGCTGTGCCAAGCGCAATGCGCGAGACGCCAAGCTTGGCCAGGGCGTCGATACGCTCAAGCGAGCGCACGCCGCCGCCTGTGTCCACCTTGATTCCAGGCAGCGCGGCGATGTCCGCTATGGCACGCGCGTTGGCGGCGAGAGCCTCGTCGTCTTCCTCAAATGCCGCGGACAGGTCGACGACGTGAATCCACGTGGCACCACGCGCCGCAAAATCACGCGCGACGGCAACGGGGTCGTCGGAATAGACATCGACGTCAGAGCGCTTGCCACGACGCAGGCGCACGACCTTACCGCCGAGCAAGTCGATTGCGGGATACAAGATCATAGGGCGCTCCTCAGGGCAAGCGAGGTGAAGTTCGACATGACGCGCTGTCCGGCAGCGGAGGATTTCTCTGGGTGGAACTGGGTGCCAAACACAAGACGCCCATCCCACACCGCGCTCGCGAAGCGCATACCGTGCTCGGTGGTCGCAATGACCTGGGAAGAGTCTTCCGGATGGCAGACATAGGAATGCGTGTGATAGAAGTACGTGCCGCCCACCACGCCGTCAAACAGAGGGCAACGCTCCCCAGATGCCGTAAAGTCGGCAGCGTTCCAGCCGACATGGGGCACCTTGACGCCCCGGCCCTCCAGACGTCGCACCTCACCGTGCAAGATACCCAGTCCAGGGACCCATTCGGGGGTTACGCCGAAAGCAGGCGGCTCGGCATGCTCGTTGCCGCGATCAAACAGAAGCTGCATGCCCAAACAAATGCCCAAAAGCGCACGGCCCGATGCGACAAGGCGTCGAATCGCCTCATCCTGACCCGATGAGCGCATGTATGTCATCGCATCGTCAAAAGCGCCGACGCCAGGCACCACAGCAGCAGCGGCCTGCTCGATGAGAGCGGGGTCGTCGGTCACGAGCACCTGAGCACCGGCAGTGGTCAATGCCCGCTCGACAGAAAGAAGGTTTCCCTTGTGGTAATCGACCACAGCAATGTAGGCCGCCATGCTAGAGGCTCCCCTTCGTGGAGGGGATACCGCTCACACGCGGGTCGGGCTCGACAGCCTGCCTGAGCGCGCGGGCAAGCGCCTTGAAGGAAGCCTCAATGATGTGGTGCGAGTTCTCTCCCGTGACAGTGCGCACATGAAGCGTCACACCGGCGTTGGCGGCAAAGGCGATGAAGAACTCCTTTGCGAGCTGCGTGTCAAACGAACCGACCCGCTCGGTGGGAATCTTGAGGTCGCAGAAAGCGGCCCCGCGCCCCGACACGTCGAGAGCACACGTCACGAGCGCCTCGTCCATGGGGATGGTGGCGCAGCCGTACCGCGTGATGCCGCGGGCGTCGCCCAGGGCGCGACGCACGCACGTGCCCAAAACGATGCCGACGTCCTCGACGGTGTGGTGGTCGTCGACCTCCACGTCGCCGCTTGCCTCCACCGTAAGGTCGAGGCAGCCATGACGGCCGAGGGCGTCAAGCATGTGGTCGAGAAACGGCACACCCGTCGCCACGTCGGCGCTGCCGGTACCGTCAAGCGAGAGGTCGATGAGAACGTCGGTCTCCTTGGTGATGCGATGCTCGCGCGCACGGCGCTCAAACGCAGGGATGGCGCTTGGTTCGTTCACGGAAGGCTCCTTCTACTGAATGGGGCGCTCGGACAGTCCCAGGTGACGGCGCAGGCTCGCAAGCAGCTCGTCGTCCTCCTCGGGCTTGCCGACGCTGATGCGCAAACAACCCTCGAGACCGGGCGTATGCGAGAAGTTTCGCACGAGAATCGAGTCGGCGGCGAGCAGCTCGTGCATCTCGTCGGCGCACGGCAAACCGCTGGCCTGTCCCGGGAAGCGCACCATGACGAAGTTCGCCTCCGAAGGCCAGACACGCAGGCTATCGGCGCCGTCGGACAAGGTAGCCGCAAGCTCGGTCGCAAGATTTTCGAGCGCCTCCGTAAGCCGGGAGCGCTCCTCGCGCACCGCCTCGATAACAGGCGCGAACTCGGCGCGCATCTCGACGACCGTCTCGGCAACCACCTGCGACATGCGGTTCACCGAGTACGGAAGGCGCACGGCGAGCATGGCATCGGCCACATCGTCAGGGCAGATGAGATAGCCCACGCGAGCACCTGCCAGGGAATACGCCTTCGACATGGTACGCAGCACGCACACGTTGGGCAGCTCCGCCACGAGCGGCACGCAACTTGCCTGGGCGTCGCAGAACTCCGCATACGCCTCGTCCACCAGCACAAGCGCCGAGGTGGCCTGAGCCAACTTGCGCACGAAGTCGACCGATGTGAGGTTGCCCGTGGGGTTGTTGGGCGAAGTGACCACAACCAAGGCAGCCCGCGGGTCGCGCGCGGCCTCGAGCAAACCGTCTTCGTCCAGCTCAAACGTGTTCGCGTCGCGGTTAACGTTCACAACGGACGTTGCAGTGAGCTTGGCGTAGAACTCATAGGCCGAAAACGTCGGCGGGCAGTTCACAAGGACGCGTCCCTTTCCGCCGTATGCGAGGAGCAAGTTGAAGAGCAGCTCGTCTCCGCCATTGGCCACCACGACGCGATGCGCCGGCACGTCCCACATCCGACCCAGAAGCTCGCGCAGACGTGGGCTTGTGGCCTCGGGATAGCGATTCAACGCAACGCCCGCCAAGCGGCGCTGGGCCTCGCGCGCAACATCGTCGGGCATGCCCCAGTTGTTCTCGTTTGCCGAGAGCATGATGCGCACGGGGCGCATGTCCGGGTCGTATGGCTCCAGGTCAGCCAAATCGGGGCGCACAGAACAGGCCATGGTTACTCGCAATCCTGGTCAGCGGCGTCTTCGGCCAGGTAATCGGCCATGACCGTACGGCGCATGAGAGCCGACTGTGCGTGTGCCCACAGGCCCTCTGCGGTCGCAAGCGTCACCACGTCGTCGCAGTCCGCCTCAAGCCCCTCGTAGGAATAGCAGATGACCGAGGACTTCTTCACGAACTGCTCGACCGAAAGCGGGCTGGAGAAGCGCGCCGTGCCGCCGGTGGGCAACGTGTGGTTGGGGCCGGCGACGTAGTCGCCCAGCGGCTCGGAGCTCCACTCGCCCACAAAGATGGCGCCGGCATTGCGGATGCGGCCGATCAGCTCCATGCCCTCGAAGGTCTGGAGCTCCAGGTGCTCGGGGGCAATGGTGTTCACGGCATCAATGGCGGCGTCGAGCGTGGGGCACACCACGACGGTGCCGTTGTCATCCCACGACTGACGCGTGATCTCGGCACGGGGGCTCTCGGCGAGGTATTCCTGGAAGTAGGCGTTCACAGCCTCCAGCAGCGTGGGGTCGGTCGTGACCAGGTACGACGTTGCCATGGGGTCGTGCTCGGCCTGGGCCATGAGGTCGATGGCCACCAGGCGCGGGTCGGACGTCTCATCGGCAAGCACGCACACCTCGGAGGGGCCGGCCACCATGTCGATGCCGCAATCGCCCGAGACGAGCTTCTTGGCGGCCGCCACGTATGCGTTGCCCGGGCCCATCACCTTGCTCACCTGCGGGATGGACTCGGTGCCGTATGCGAGGGCGGCAATGGCCTGGGCGCCGCCCACGGTGTAGATCTCATCAACGCCGGCAATCTTGGCAGCGCACAGCGTATAGGGCGAAAGCTTGCCGTCTGCCTGGGGCGGCGTGACCATGACGATACGCTCAACGCCGGCAACCTTGGCAGGCACGGCGTTCATAAGCACGGTGGAAGGATACTGGGCGCGGCCGCCGGGCACGTAGATTCCCACGGAGTCGAGCGGCGTCACCTTCTGGCCCAGGATGGTGCCGTCGGGGCGCGTCGTAAACCACGACTGCTGCACCTCACGCTGGTGAAAGTCTCGAATCTGGGCCTCGGCCTTCTTGCAAGAAGCAAGAAACTCCTCGCCCACCTCGTCGAGCGAGGCGTCAATGACCTGCTGGGGCACGCGGAAGTCGGCGATGTCGACGTGATCGAACTTGCTCTCAAAGGCGCGCAAGGCAGCGTCCTTCTTCTCACGCACCTCCTCGACGATGGCGGCGGCAGAAGCGATGACGCTTGCGGGCAGCGCGCCCTTGCGCGAAAGCATAGACTCGGTGAGAACCTCGTCTTCGGCGAGCTCGATAATCTTCATGGCAATACGACCTTTCTCGAAAGGGTTTTAGTCCTGGGTTGCAGCCGCTGCGGCCTCGAGGTGGGCGGCGAGCTCGAACACGCGAGGATCCGTGCGCGCCGAGGCGGGGTTGGCGAAGAAGCGGGCGGTGCAGTCGAGCACATCGTCGACAACGACAAGGTTGTTCTCACGCAGCGTCGTGCCCGTCGCCGTAATGTCGACAATGCAGTCAGCCATGCCCACAAGGGGGGCAAGCTCGATGTTGCCGTGGAACTTGAGCACGTCGGCCTCCATGCCGATACGCGCGAAATACTGGCGAGTAATACGGGGGTACTTCGTGGCAACGCGCACCGAACCCAGCCGGCGATAGTTCTCCTGAACCCGATTATGGGCACCCGCAGGCTCGGCAACCACAAAGTGACAGGCACCAAAGCGCAGGTCAGACAGCTCAAGAACGTCCATATCGGCCTCAATGAGCGAATCGCGCCCACAGATGCCGCAGTCCGCACCGCCAAAGGCCACGAATGCCGGGGCGTCGGTGGGCCTCACGATGATGTACTCGACGTCCTTGCCGCGGATGATGAGCTGGCGGCCAGGATCTGCAAGGTTGGCCACATCGAGCCCAGCGGCTTCGAACAGCTTGACCGCCCCTGGGAAAAGCGAGCCCTTCGACACGGCAACACGCAGGGGCCGAGGTGCATCTGCACTGCGCTCGAGGGCCGTCTGGATGCAGTCGAGCGAAAGCGAGAAGCCGGCAGCGCACCTAGGCTCACCATAGCGTTCGAACATCTTGTCGTAGCGACCGCCGGCGCCCAATTGAGCGCCCAACCTGGGCAGATACGCCTCAAGCACCATGCCTGTGTAGTAACCGAACGACCCCATGACGGAGAAGTCGACGGTGACCTCCCCTTTGAGGCCGGCGGCCTGCGCGCGGGCAAGAAGCTCAGCCACCTCATCAAGGCAGCATTCCTGCGCACATCCGCACGGCTCGACAAGGGCGCAGGCCGCCTCGACGGCCTCCGCACCGCCGCGAATGCGCGGCAAGCCCAGCAGCGCGTCGGCAACCACGGAGGCAAGCTCCTCGGACGCCTCATCCACGAGCTTGGCCAGACCGATGAGATCGCAGCGCTGGCAAAGCCCGCGTGCCCGTTGACACCACTCGTCGGGCATTCCCGAACATGCAAGCAGCACGTCGAGCGGCCTGGCGCTTCCCATGGCGATGACATAGTCCTCCAGGCCAGCGGCCTCAAGAGCACGGGCCATGAGCAGCAGCGTCTCGGCGTCTGCCTCAAGGCCGTCGACCCCGATGAGCTCCACGCCAAGCTGGGTGAGTTGGCGGGGCTGACCGGTAAGCGCATCGCACTCGCGCATGACGGGCGCGTTGTACCGCAGGCGCAAGGGGCCCTGCCGGCCGCGCAGGCGCGTGGCGACCATGCGAGCGACAGGCAGCGTCACGTCGGGACGCAGCATAAGCAGCGCACCATCGGAATCGAAGAGGCGAAACGCCACGTCGCTGGCAGCATCGCAATCCTGGAGCAGGTCGCTCATTTCAAGCAGGGGCGTCTCAACAGGGAGATACCCGGCCTGGGCAAAGCATGCGCCTACCGCCGAGCTTATCTGTTCGCGCCAGAGCGCCTCTTCAGGAAGCACGTCTCTGAATCCGCGCGGGGTGGATGTGGTAGTCGTTGAACTCACCGCTTTCTTCTCAAGAAGCTTTGGCACAACTGTAATCGCGAACTGTTTCCAAAGGCCGAATATGATTGAGGCACTTTAGCACGGTAGAGTGCTAAAGTGCCTCACATTAACTCGCTTGTAACACAGACGCACGTCTCATCCACGCATCAGACGCCCCGAGCCTCTTATACGATGGCCACCGTGCCCTGACCGCGCAGGATGTCGTCGACCTCAACAGCAAGCGACATGTTCTTCGTGTTCACATGCATGGGAATCTCGGCACGCATGGTATGGCCCGAGGCTTCCTCAACAAGCAGCTCGACGTTGTCGGAACCAGCATAGCGCGAGAAGATGCGCGACAGCTGAGTAATGAGGTTCTGGTTGAGCAACGCACTCGTCACACGAATCTCCAGCGTCTTGGGACGGTTCGACGCCTGGTCGAGCACAAGCGGCTCGATGTCGACCACCATGAGCTGGTTTCCGCGGTCGGAGCGGTCGAGGTTGGCGCGCACCTTGACGAAGACGTCGCCCACGCGCTCCCCGGTCATGGGGTCGACCTCGCCCTGAAGGATGTGCCCCTTCTTCGCAAAGACCTTGGGGAAGCACACGCAGGTGACGTCGGCCTCCATGTCGGCCAGGCTGAAGACGGCCATCTGGTCGCCCGACTTCGTGACCTTCTTCTGAAGGCCGTCGACCATGCCTGCCCAGCTGAAAATCTTCTTCTCGGGCACCTTGTACTGGCCGGAATCGCCTTCGCCCGCCTCTTCCTCAATCTGACCGATGCTGAAGTCGCGAGCCTGGGACAGGGCATACTCGAAGGGGCGCAGGGGGTGGTCGGAGACGTAGATGCCGAGCACTTCCTTTTCAAGGGTGAGCTTGGTGCGGTCATCCCACTCAACACCGTCCGGCTCGACACGCGCGTTGAAGCTTCCCGCGTCGTCGTCTTCCTCGAACAGGTCGAACATGGAGAGCTGGCCGGCCGCCTCGTTCTTCTGGCGCTTTGTCGCCGCATCGATGATGTTCTCGGGGTTGTCTTTGCTCACAAGCCAGCAGAGCTGCTTGCGCGTATAGCCCGTGTCGTCAAAGGCGCCTGCCTTGATGAGGGACTCGATGACGCGGCGGTTTGCCTTGCTCGAATCCACGCGGTCAAGGAAGTCGAAGATGTCCTGGTAGGGACCGTTTGCCTCGCGCTCAGCCACAATGAGGTCGCTCACGCCTTCGCCCACGCCGCGGATGCCGGCAAGACCGAAGCGAATGCCCTCGGGCACCGGCGTGAACTCGTTGCCCGAGGAGTTGATGTCTGGCGGCAACACGTCGATGCCGTCGAAGCGGCATGCCGCGATGTAGTGAACGATTTTCTCGGTCTTACCCGTGTAGGAGGTAAGCACGGCGGCCATGTACTCACGGGGATAATGGGCCTTGAGCCAGGCCGTCTGCATAACGAGAATGGCGTATCCCGCAGAGTGCGACTTGTTGAAAGCGTAGGAGGCGAACTCAAGAACGTCGTCCCAAATCTTCTGGGCGATCTCCTTCTTGTAGCCGTTGGCCACCGCGCCGTTCATCCAGTGGTCGTAGGTGGTTTCCTCTTTGCCGTCAGACCAGTTGAACATCGTGGAGGTCAGAAGCTTGATCTTCTTCTTTGCCACGGGCTTACGGATGCGCGAGTCCGATTCGCCGGCCGAAAAGCCGCTCATCTTCATCGAGATCTGCATAACCTGTTCCTGGTAGACCATGGTGCCGTAGGTCTCGCCAAGGATGTCGTCAAGGCGCGGGTCGTACGAGACGGCCTCCTCCTTGCCGTTCATACGGTTGATGTAGGAGTCCACCATGCCGGCGCCCAGAGGTCCGGGTCGATACAAGGCGATAAGAGCGACGACGTGCTTGTACTCACGCGGCTTCATGTTCTTGATGGTGGCCGTCATGCCGCCCGACTCGACCTGGAAGACGCCGGCCGTGTGACCCGAACCCATGAGCTCGAAGATCTTGGGGTCATCGAAGGGAATCTCGGCCTCGTTGATGTCGATGCCGCAGGTAGCCTTGATGTTCTTCTTGGCCTTGGAGATAACGGTGAGCGTACGCAGGCCCAGGAAGTCCATCTTGAGCAGACCCATGTCGGCGACCATGTGGCCTTCGTACTGGGTGATCTCCACGCCGCCCTTGGTGTCGAGCTTCGTGGGCACATGCTCGTTAACCGGGTCTCGGCAGATGAGGACGGCGCAGGCGTGCACGCCCTCGCCACGCGTGAGTCCCTCGATGGCCAGTGCCGTGTCGATGACCTGCTTTGCGTCGGGGTCTTCCTTGTAGGCCTGCACAAAGTCGGGCGAGAAATAGTCCTTATGCTTCTCGTCTTTGCCCATGGTCGCAGCAAGCGTCGTGTCAGGGGCGTTGGAAATCATCTTGGAAAGCTTCTGGGAGAAGCTCACCGGGAAGCCCAACACGCGCGCAGCGTCGTTGACGGCCTGCTTGGCCTTGAGGACCGAGTACGTGATGACGTGCGTGACGTGGTCGGCGCCGTAGCGGCGGCGGACATAGTCCACCACCTCCAGGCGCCGCTCATCGTCGAAGTCCATATCGATATCGGGCATCTCGGTACGCTCGGGCGACAGGAATCGCTCGAACATCAGGCCGTTCTCAAGCGGGTCGAAACCCGTGATGTCCATGGCGTAAGCGACGATGGCGCCTGCGGCAGAGCCACGGCCCGGACCCACGCCGATGCCGTTTGCCTTGGCCCACTTCACGTAGTCGGCAACGATGAGGAAGTAGGCGGCAAAACCCTTGTCGCAAATGACCTTGTATTCGTATTCGAAACGCTCCACAACATCGGGGCGCGCTGTCTTCCAGTCGGCTCCGTAGTGGCGCGACAGGCCCGCCTCGCAGTCGCGGCGGAACTGGCTCTCGTGGGTCTGCCCCTCGTCAAGACCAGGGTAACGGGGAAGGATGATCTGGTCGAAGTCCAGGTAGACGCCCGATTTCTCGTCGAGGATCTCACCGGGCTTGGCTCCGCATTTCTCGGCGATCTCAATCGTGTTGTCACAGGCCTCCTGATACAGGGGGCCAAGAGCCTCGCGCATCTCCTCTTCGGTCTTCATGTAGAACTGGTCGTTCTTGAAACGCATGCGGTCGGGGTCGTCGAGTTTCTTGCCCATGCCGATGCACATCATGGCGTCCTGCGTGACGGCGTCGCCGCGCAGCAGGTAATGAAAGTCGTTCGTGGCAACCGTCTTGATGCCGAGCTCGCGGGCAAGCTTGTCGAGGTGCCCGTTGAGCTCGTCTTGCGTCATGCCGGTGTCGGTGCGCACGCCCTGGTTCTGCAGCTCGATGTAGAAATCGCCGGGCGCAAAGATCGAGCCGAAGGTCTTGGCCCACTCCACCGCCTGTCGGTCATCGCCCCTGTCGATACACTGCGGAATGATGCCGGCGATGCATGCCGAGGTCGCGATGAGGCCGTCGGCGTTGTTGCGAAGCATGTCGAGCGTAACGCGAGGCTTGTAATAAAAACCGCGCGTGGCCGCTTGCGACACCACGTTCATGAGGTTGACGTAGCCGGCGTTGTTCTTGGCAAGCAGGACCATGTGATACAGGTCGGGCTTGCGATCGCGCGAAAGCGTGGAATCGGGTGTGAAATAGACCTCGCAGCCCAGGATGGGCTTGATGCCGTACTCGGCGCCCTTGCGTCCGTCGGGGCTACCGGCAACCTGGGCATCGAGGTAATACTGCGCGCAGCCATACATATAGCCGTGGTCGGTGATGGCACACGCCGGCATGCCAAGCTCCCATGCGCGCTTGGCCATGTCCTTGAGACGCGTGATTCCGTCGAGCAGCGAGTACTCGGTGTGACAGTGCAGGTGTACAAAAGCCATGTGCTTGCTCCTTATCGACTATGGCGATGATAAAGGCAGGCGCGGACAGTTGAAAGCACCCGGGCAAGAACCCTTACAAACAGCGGGCGCGCCGGTGATGCCGACGCGCCCGCTATCGTCACTCCTCGTCGTCGGCGCCACCGAGCTCTTCAAGCAAGCTCAAAGCGCACTCAAGCACAGGCTCGTCCTTGCGCAGGGGGTAGTTGACCTTGCCGGTCTTGAGAAAAACCTGCGCACCCTTCTTGCGCCAAGCGTCGAAGACCGGCTTGGGCACCTCGGCGCCGGCCAGCGTGAGCTTGCCCACCGCGATTCCCACCGAGGTGATGCCGAGCCTGTCGGCGCGAATCCTGATGCGGGCACGCATGAACAGGTTGTGCGCCGCCTCGGGAAGCGCCCCGTAGCTCTCGGCGCACTGCTTTTCCAGCGCGTCCACCCCTTCCAGGTCGGTGAGGGCGGCGAGCTTTCGGTACATGAGGACGCGCTTGTCCACCTCGGGCAGGTATTCCTCGCTGAAGCAGTAGTCCACCGGCAGGTTGATGGTCACACTCGTGGCCGCCTCGTCGGCAGGCTCCTCGCCGCGCGCCTGCGCCACAGCCTCGCCAAGCATCTGCGTGTACAGGTCGAAACCCACGCTCGACAGGTTGCCGTGCTGCTCGGCGCCCATAAGCGAGCCGGCGCCTCGGATCTCCAGGTCGCGCATGGCAATGCGCATGCCGCTTCCCAGGTCGGTGAACTCCCCGATTGCCAGCAGCCTGTCGGTGGCCTCGGGAGTCAATGGAACGTCGGGCGGGAACATGAAGTAGGCGTAGGCCTGCTGTCGACCGCGACCCACGCGCCCCTTGAGCTGGTAAAGCTGAGCCAGGCCCAGACGCTGGGAGTCCTCGATGATGAGCGTGTTGGTGTGGGGGTTGTCGATACCGCTCTCGATGATGGTCGTGGCCACGAGCACGTCCACCTCGCCGGTCACGAACTTCTGCATGACGTTTTCGACCTCGTTGGGGGTCATCTTGCCATGCGCCACACCCACACGTGCCTCAGGTGCGACGCTCATCACGCGCTGGACAGCCTCGTCGATGGTCTTCACGCGGTTCGACACGTAGTAGACCTGGCCGCCACGGGCAAGTTCCAGACGCACGGCCGAGCTCACGACGTCCTCGTCCCACTCGCCCACATGCACCTTCACGGGGATACGCCCGGCAGGCGCCGTCTTGATGAGCGACATGTCGCGCACGCCGCTCATGGCCATCTGCATCGTGCGGGGGATGGGCGTGGCGGAAAGGGTCAGCACATCGACTTGTTCGCGCAGGTTCTTGAGGTGCTCCTTGTGCTGCACGCCAAAGCGCTGCTCCTCGTCGACGATGACAAGGCCCAGGTCGCGCGGGTTGACGTCGCTCGAAAGCAGTCGATGGGTGCCAACGAGCACCTGCACCGTGCCTGCGGCAAACCCCTCGAGGGCCTTCTTCTGCTGCTTGGGGGTACGGAAACGGCTGAGCACCTCCACCTCCACGTCAAAGTCGGCAAAACGCTCGAAGAACGTCTGGTAGTGCTGCTGGGCCAGAATCGTCGTGGGGCACAGCACCATGACCTGCTTGCCGTCCTGCGTGGCCTTGAAAGCAGCGCGCAGCGCGACCTCGGTCTTGCCGAAGCCCACGTCTCCGCACAACAGGCGGTCCATAGGCTTGGGCGCCTCCATGTCGGCCTTGATGTCCTGGATGGCAGCAGCCTGGTCGGCCGTTATCTCGTAGGGGAAGCCTTCCTCCATCTGGCGCTGCCAGGCCGAGTCGGGCGAGAAGGCAAAGCCACGTGCGGCAGCGCGGCGCGTGTAGAGGTCGACAAGGTCAAAGGCCAGAGCCTTGGCCGCTTTGCGCGCCTTGGTAGTGGCGCGAGTCCAGTCAGCCGAGTTGAGCCTTGTGAGGCGCGGGGCATCGGAGTCGGGACCCACGTAGCGCGTCAGGCGGTCAACCTGCTCGAAAGGCACGAACAGCTTGTCGGCACCGGCATATTCAAGCTGGAAGTAATCGCGCTCCTTGCCTGCGACCTCCTTGCGCACGATGGCCGTGAAGTGCGCGATACCGTGCGTGGCATGCACCACATAGTCGCCCGGCTTAAAGGGAAACGTGATGTCTGTCACATCGATGTTCTTGCGCCGTCCATGCTTGGCCATACGGCTCTGAAGGTCGGCAGAGCTAATGACGGCCAGACGCGCGTCGGGGATGACGACTCCGGCGGGTATGGGGGCGTCCGTCACCGTGATGGGACCGCGCGGGAGCGGCTCGTGGGAGACGCGCGCCCACTCGGGGATGCAGGCGCCCCTGTTTTCAGTTGAGGTGGCAAGCGACTCAACGATGGGAATGTGCTCGTCGGTGAGCGTAATCTTCATCGCACGGCGCGCCTCGCTGTCGGGAATGGCGAAGACCGTGGCATAGCCCATATGGCGCAACGAGTCGAGCCTGCGCACAAGGCGGGCCCCTCCGGCAACGTCAGGCTGCTGCACGCGCAGCTCGGAGGTCGCGCCACCTCCCGCGCGCATGATGGACACGAGCGTCAAACGCTGCTGTGAGCCGAAGTCCATCTGGGCAGGCTTGAGATAGAGCCCCTCCAGCGACACTTTAGCATTGCGGGCCAGCACGCTGACCTCGTCGTAATAGCGCGTCGCATCATCAAAGAGAGAGCGGGGCTCGGCAAGCACCATGAGCACCTCGGGCGCCACATGCGCGAGGGGCCCGGTCGTAGACGCATAAAGGCTCGGCAGATAGCGGTCCGCCTCATGGAAGACGATGCCTTGAGAGAACATCTCCATATGGCGGGCGAGCTCGTCGTCGTCCTGACTTGCCTGGTACAGCTTGCGACGACAACGTTCGATGGCCTTGGGAGAAAGCGCGAGCTCACGCGCCGGATACATCTCGACGTCCGTCACTTGGCCGATAGTCTGCCCTGTGGAGGGAACGAGCGTGCGTATGGCATCCATCTCATCGCCGAAGAACTCCAGGCGGACCGGACCCGTGGACTGGGCCGGCCAGACGTCAACGAGGTCGCCATGCACATGAAACGTGCCCGGTCCATCCACCGCGCCCTGCGAGGTGTAGCCCAGGAACAACAGCTTCTCGGGCACTGTGGCAAAATCGATTTCCTGGCCTATCTCAAAGGAAATCGGCATGAAGTAGTCACTGCCCACAGGAGGCACGCACCTCAGCAACGCCCGCGCAGAGGCGACCGCCAAGCACGGCTCCCCCGCCTTCAGGCGCGCAAGGGCACGACAGCGCGCGCCCACCACGGCGTCGTCGCTCGGTTTGTCCGACCATGGCAAGTCGCAACGCAAAGGAATGCGCTCGACCTGATCAAGCCCCACGTAAGAGGCCAATGCCTGCGCCATGCGCTGGGCCGCATCCTCGCCGGCGACAACAACCACGCAAGGACGCGGGTTGCGCGCGTAAAGTGCCGCGATGGCAAGGGGCCTGGCCGACTGGGCGATTCCAAGCGTGGCATCTTGCGCCGTTGCAAGATTGCGCTCAATATCTCGAAACTCCGCCGCACTGGCAAGTTGGTCGGCAATCCTGTGAATGAGCACTGGGACTCCTTGTAAGTATCGCAATACCTGATGGGCAGCACTTTTAAGAGACTTGGGTGCGGGCGTCGCACCGCTCTCAAAACGCCTTGCACATCAGATGTCACCCGTATACAAACGCGGGACCCGGCCCCGAGGTGAGGTCAGGCCCCGCGTTTGAGTTTACTACGGGAGTTCCATTGTGCGAGCAAAAACTGATGTTGTTATTTGCCATTCATCGAGGGCACTTCTTCAGGATAGACATCCTCCAAGTGACCGTCGTACACGTAGTGCTTGGTTTCCTTTGCCACAACGCCTCCCAGTACCAACACTGCGATGCAGTTGGGAACAGCCATCAGGCCGTTGGTAATGTCGGAGATGTTCCAGACGAGGTCGCCGCCGCCAATGCATCCCCAGAACACGAACACCAGGAAGATGATCGAGTACGGCAGGATGCCCTTCTTGCCGAAGAGGTACATGATTGCGCGGTTGCCGTACTGGCTCCAGCCAAGAATCGTGGAGTAGGTGAAGCAGAGAAGGCCAACAACCAGCACGAACGGGCCAAACACGGGAATCGACTCGAAGCAGGCCGTCGCAAGCGCCGCGCCGCCGCTGAAAATGTTCGTGCTGCCGCCAGCGATGGTGTTGTTAAACGTAGCGGCAAGTTCAGGGTTGGCCAGCAGCGACGTCACGAGCATGAGACCGGTAATGAGGCAGATGACAACCGTATCCCAAAATGTACCGCTCATCGACACAAGAGCCTGACGGGCGGGGTTGCGAGTCACTGCGCTCGAGGCAACAAGCGGGGCGGAACCCAAACCGCTCTCGTTGGAGAAAAGGCCGCGCTTGAAGCCGAACTGGAGAGCCAGCATGACAGTCGATCCCACCGCGCCGCCAAAAGCCGCCTGCGGCGTGAACGCGCACACGAGAATGGTGGAAATTGCCTCGCCCAGGTACTGACCGTTAATGCCAATGATTATCAGGCAGCACACAACATAGAACAGAGCCATAACAGGAACGAGCTTCTCGCAAACACGGGAGACGCTCTTAAGGCCACCAAGGATGACAAAAGCGACGAGGATCGTCACGACCAGGCCAATGACCCATGTAGGGATGCTCTCACCGTCGAAGAGCGACGTTGCCGTGATGGCGCCGGCAAGCGAGTTCGACTGCACCGAGGCACCGATGCCGAAGGAGGCAATGGCTGTAAACAGCGCAAAGAGGACGGCGAGGAGCTTGCCCAGGCCCTTGTTCTTGAAACCGCGTTCGAGGGCGTACATGGCGCCACCGATCATCTTGCCATTCTCGTCCTTCACGCGCCACTTCACACCGATGTAGGTCTCCGCGTACTTGGTGGCGATGCCGAAGATGCCCGTGATCCACATCCAGAAGATGGCACCAGGACCGCCGGAGAGGAGACCCGTCGCCACGCCAACGATGTTGCCGGTGCCGATAGTCGCAGCAAGCGCCGTGGTCAAAGCGCCGAACTGGCTGATGTCGCCTTCAGCGCTGCTGGGGTCGTCTTTACTCACCGACAGCTTGATGGCCGTGCCTATCTTGCGTTGGATGAAACGCGTGCGCACGGTCGTGTAAATGTGAGTGCCCAGCAACAGCACGATGAGGGGCCATCCCCAAACAAATGCGTCAACCGCACTGACTCCAGCTGAAAACGCCTCAATGAAAGCGTCCATGTTGGCCTCCTGGACTCCATGAAGCGGCCCGTCCGCTCCGTTGGACCCTGATTATGCAACCCTGGACGTTTCTTGTTGTTTCCTATGCATTAAGCCTGTTGGCAGGTGCCACTCATCCAGCAAAAACACCCGGTCGCACGGCAATGTTGTAGTACGTTGCAAACACGATGAAGACCGCGGCTACAGCAATCATTGCCCAGGTCCAGCGCTTTTCACCCTTGAGGTACTCATCCACCGTCTTGGCATGCGACACGCGCAGGTATCCCGCCATATTTGCACTGCGCGCATAGACAATTAAAAACGCCAGCATACACGCCAGACAAGCGACTGCGAGCAGGATGTACAAACCGCCTGCCTGCACCGCCGTATAGACGATGTTATCGAGGAAGATCAAGATGGGATACATCAAGATGAGGTACCACTGGCCATGACCCGGGCCCCAAAGCGCCGGCATGAAGAACGCACCCCAGTTGATCTTGGGAAAATGCGGCAGCGGTTCTGACTCCTCAAGCAGCAAGGCCACGGCAACGCGGTCCTTTCTGTGCCCGCAGTCTCGCGGGTTAAGCTTATCATCGAGCTCGACAAAGTCCTTGCAGTCACGGCACAGGCCGGCATAGCGCATGCCCTCAGGCGCAGGCGGAACCTGCTCCTTCTCGTCCATGACAAGGGCTTCCATTTCGGTTTTCCCCATCGATTACCTCTTCTTTCCACAGGCATTCACAACGTCACGCACGAATGCATCGCAGTCGAGGTCATTCGCCTCGCTCGACACCCTCACGAGCCAACCGGAGTCCCCAGCACCAGACGTGATTTCGATTCGCTTGTCTTGACCGTCTCGAGTCGCAAGACACGCAAGGTCGCAATCCCCCTCTGCAACAAGCACCATTTCATTCGACTTACCATCAACGGGGGAAACTGCAAAACCCGCATCCATAAGCCCGTGCGCCAGGTAACCCGTCATCACACTCGCATCAGGGGTACCGTGTACCTGCGGAAGCACAACGGATGCTGTTCCCTGCTCGAGCAAATCTTCCACTTCGATGCCAAGCTTCTCGCGCAGATACTTCACTGCCGTCCGAGCAAGCAGAGGAACGGCTGCTGCGACCTTCGGCGTCAGCGCCCTGACGAACTCCGAGGGGCTCATGTTCTCCACCTGAACGCCGAAACAATGCCCCGTGCAGGAGATTCCCAAGAAACTTGCAGATCCAAGCACATCGGCAAAGCGCACATCATGCAGCGACGTCATACCGGCTGGCGTGGGAGCCACATCCGTTGGCTCAAAGGAGAATATCTCGCCAGGCGTTGCTCCCGGGACCTCGACAGCGTCAAGCACCAGGGCGAAGTCTGCCTCGCGCAAGTCAGAGATGATGGCCATACCCATGCAGGCGCGGTCTATCACCGCGACATTGTCGGGGAACCTGTAGCGTGACAGCAAATAGCGCGCCACGGCAGGTCCGACACCATCATCCAAAAGAAGCTCGTTTCCTATGCAAATGAGCGAAACCCTCACGCCTGGAAGCCCCCTTTGTCCAATCAAAGAAGCACGTCGAATAAAAAAGGGGCCTGCGGGTAAGCCCGCAAGCCCCTTAAAGAGCGCGTATGCCTTAGAGGCAAACTAGCACTTGATGCCGGCCTTGTCCAGGTCGTCGGTACGAGGAGCCGCACCGTAGCTGGGGCCATGGCCCATGCCATCGTAGCCCACCACGTTGCGAATCTCGGGGTCGTACACCAGGCCAGCGTGCTCCTTGCGGAACAGGATCAGCTTAGTGGGCGAGACACCCTCGATGTTGGCAAGGTAGAGGTGGAAGCACATGATGAACATGATGATGAACATCGTGATGTAGTGAATGATGCGGATGTTCATCACGCCGATGCCCTCGGTCAGGACCAGGGAGATGCCCCAGTTGCTCGTGGGGATCCAAAGAGCGAAGCCCGTCCAAGCCATGAGGAGGATCAGCGGCAGGAACAGCAGATAGAAAATCTTCTGCAGAACGCCGAGCTTAGCGCCAACCACGTGCTCCTTGTTGATGAACAGGTAGTACTTGATCGTCTCAAGAAGCATGTGACGGTTGTTGCGCTGAGGCAGCCACGTCTTGAAGTCACGCACGACGGCACGAGTGCCACCGGAAGGAGCGGACTTGATGAAGAAAGACAGGACAACACGCGTGATGAGGTTAATCGTGATGACGATACCGCAGAACACGTGAATGCCACGGCACATGCTCATCGCAAGAGGGAAGAACGGGTAGTGGATATAGAAACCCGTAAAGATCAGCGAGAACATGCAAATCAGGTTCACCCAGTGAGTGATGACGAAAGGCAGCGGGTGGGCTTCCTTATAGTGTGCAAGATGCGCCATGCTACCTCACCCCCCAAGGGCTTTCGACCGTCGTGAAGCTCTTGCCCGTCTTGGGCTCGAACACGTGCACGCAGCAAGCAGTGCAGGGGTCGTAGCTGTGGACAAGACGCAGGGCCTTGATGGGCTTCTCGACGTCGACAACCTCGGTACCGATCAGAGCCTGCTCGAGCGGGCCGCGCGTGCCCTCGCTGTCGCGAGGACCGAGGTTCCACGTCGAGGGGATGATGATCTGATACTTGTTGATCTGGTCGTTCGTAAGCTTCGCCATGTGATAAAGGGCGCCGCGAGGGGCCTCCCACAGGGCAACACCGGTACCGGTGGTGTTCTCCGGCTTGGTGTAGTAGTCATGGTTGCCAGCGCCGACGTACTCGATAAGATCGAGGCACTCCTGCTCCATGCAATCCATGATGTAGACCATCTCGACGGCACGAGCGGCAGCGCGACCGAAGACCGACTCCAGGCAGGAGAGGTTACCGGCCTGACCAAGAGCCTCGAGCACGGTGTCGACAAGCTTGACAACGGGCTCGACGCCGCGCTTGTAAGCAACAAGGACACGGGACAGAGGCGTGGCCTCGTAGACGCCACCGTTGTAACGGGGGGCCTTGCACCAGGTGTACTTGTTGTCGCGGTTGTAGCCCTCGGTGGGGTACCACGGGTCGGTGATGCCGTTGAGCGGGTTGACCGGCTCGCTGTCCTTGTAGTAAGCGCGGGCAATATCCTCGGTGATGAGGTTGTCGTCCACCTCGGACAGCTCGAGCTTGTCACCCGTCAGCACGCCAGCCGGCAGGTAACGGTTGTTGATCTCGAAGGACGGGTCGTTGAAGACACCCCAGGCAATGTAGTTGCCCGGACCCTTGCCGTAGGTGAACTCGTTGGAGTACACCTTGGACAGGGCGATGGCATCGGGCAGCAGGACGTTGTTGACCCACGCCTTGATGTCCTTGATGCGATACAGGATGTCATCAAGCTTCTCAGAGGTAGGCACGAACATGGTGCCACCAGCGAGAGCCGTCATGATGTGAGGCATCTTGCCGCCGATGATACCGTTGATCTCGGAGGCCTTGGCCTGCATCTCGAGAGCCTCAATGTAGTGGGCAGTCGCGATGAGGTTGAGCTCAGGCGTGAGCTTGAAAGCCGCGGAGCCATCGGCGTCCGTGGTATCAAACCAGTTGCCCGAGAAGATGGAGAGCTGGCCGTTGTCGGCGAAAGCCTGCAGGCGCTTCTGGATGTTGGCGAAGTCCGCAGCGGCCATGCCGTTCTCCTGGCAGACGTCGAACGTATCGGCGATGTCTGCGTTGATGGAGTCGAGCGGGTTGACATAGTCAAGGCCGTTGAGGTTGTAGAACCACAGGATGTGGCTGTGCATGAACTGCGCCATCTCCGAGAGGTTGCGGACCATACGGCCGCCCTCGGGAGGATTGATGCCGAAAGCAGCCTCGCAAGCCATAGCAGCAGCATGGGAGTGCGAGACGGGGCAAACGCCGCAGATACGCTGAGCAATGATGGAGGCATCCTGGCTGGAACGGTTCTCAAGAATGAGCTCCATGCCGCGGAAGAGACCCGCGGAGACCCACGCGTCCTTTACCTGTCCATCCTCGACTTCCATGTCGATGCGAAGGTGGCCTTCGATACGAGTTACGGGGTCAATGGTTGACTGAGCCATGTGTGTTTGCCTCCCTTCTACTTCTTATGGTTCGCGTGACGCTCGACAACACCGTCAGCGTCGAGCTGCTCATAGAGCTGGTCGGCGACAACGGCGGCCTCAGCGGCGCCCGGAGTCTTATGCTTGACGTCGTACTCACGCTCGACCTCGAAGTCAGCGCCGCCGTCGGTGCGCTTCGTGATCTTCATGCCGACGGCATGGACCACGATGATGCCGACGACAAGGCCCAGCACCGTACCGCAGATTGCAGCGGGCGAGACCTTCCAGTCGAGAATCTGGAAGTAACGATGACGTGCCAGGAAGGGCGTGTTCTCGTCAACCCAGTTGCCATTGGCATTCATGGGGCTGATGACGCCGCAGCCAACGCAAGGAGCGCCGGCCTCAACGCACCAAGAGACGTGACGGTTCGACTTCACGATGGGGCAGTTGGTGAAGGTCTGCGGACCCTTGCAGCCAAGGGCATAGAGGCAGTAACCCTTCTCCTCCTCGATGGAGCCGAAGTTGTAGACGAACTCACCGTTCTCAAAGTGGCCACGACGGGGGCAGTTGTCATGGACGGTCTCGTTGAACATGAGCTTGGGCTCATTGTTATTGTTGAGCTCAGGGATGCGACCCATCAGCAAGTACTCAACAAGAACGGCGACAATCCACTCGGGGTTGCCGGGGCAGCACGGAATGTTGATGACCGGCGTGTCGATACCGTTCTTCTTGAGGAACTTCTGAACGCCAAGAGCACCAGAGGGGTTGGGGCGAGCAGCCTGCCAACCACCGTCGCAAGCGCAAGAGCCATAGGCGATGACTGCCTCAGCAGAGTAAGCAGTCTCAAGAAGGATGTCGGTACCCTTCTCGTCGGCAATGCGAAGTGCGTTGCCGTCCCAGCCCTCAACGACTGCACCCTCGTAGACTACAAGGTAGCCACCGGCTGCAATCGTCTGCTTACGAGCCTCCTCCATAGAATGGCCAGCCGCTGCGGAAAGCGTCTCGCTGTAGTTCAGCGAAAGCAGCTCCAGGACAACGGACGGCACATCAGGAGTATCGACCTGAGCAAAAGCCTCGGTGCAGCCCGTGCACGAAGCGCCCTCAAGCCAGATGACGGGCTTCAGATTGCCCTCGGTGTTGCCGATGACGCTCTCGAGAGCCTCGGCAATCTGGGGGGCAGCAGTCTGGGAAAGACCGATCATCGTGGCGATACCAGCGCAATAGCCGAGGAACTTACGACGGCTAATGCCACGGGACTCCAGAACCTGAGCACCCTTGCTGATCTCATTCACCTGCTGTGTTGCCATTCTTACACCTCCCTCTCAAACTAGGCTAAGCCTAACGTGTGGCCAAACCGATTTCAGCCACCCTACCAAGGTGAATCGTAGACCAACAAAGGGGAGGTAAAAGCGCGAAATTGCGTCAAATCACAAATATGCACGGTAATAGTAAACGCTTAGATTTAACAAACAATGTTCACACTTTTTGAATAACCGTAACATGGATTTCAAGCTAAAAGTGTATATCGTTTGTCATACAAAACTAGATTCATGAGACTACAGGCGCGAGTGTCAAAGATCAAAGTCCATGCCCAAATAATTGTCAGTGGTCACAGCAACAATAAAAAGAGGGGCAGGAAGTATCAACCAAACGCATTTGTTAGCAAGTGACCCAATGAAAATACGACCGACTTGAATCGCACAAAGCCCCCAAACGCAAAAAGGCCCCTGAGGGCCTTTTGGTGACGCGGGCGCCCTGGGGGCCGCACAGCGCTTGAGGAAGGGTTCCCTTGAGAACGGTCGGGAGCGGAGGGGGCGTTGAACGTGTCCCGAAGGGCTCGGCCGATTAGTGGCGCCCGGCTGAGGCGCTCGCGCGCCTTGCACCTGCGCCCTATCAACCA
>CAKUAI010000032.1 GCA_934636245.1 uncultured Coriobacteriales bacterium | reverse complement strand
TGGGGCCATATGGCCCCGCATAGCACACCCCCCCGGGCGGGGCGTCGGCTTCACGGCCGGCGCCCCGTTATGTGTTTAGGGGCCGCGGCGGCTTCCCCAACACCCCTTCATTAGGGTTCGCCGCGACCGTTTTATACAACAGCCATGAACAGCCCCCGAACAAATCCGTGCGGTTAATTCCCGTCGACTAACTCGCTTTTGCCGCGAAACCACCTGCAAAACCGCAAGCGAGGACAACCCTCGTCGATGGAATCCGCGGGGCACGGACCAATACGGCGCTTTTACCCGTGAGACGCGCACAGCCCCCGCCTTCAGCGCACCGCCTACCACGTCGGTGCCGCCCAGCACAAATACGCCCCGCATGCAGGCCGTCAGGGGGTGGCCGCATGCGGGGCGCTCAGGCAGGGGGATGCCTTCTATAGTGGGACTCTTGTGCGGGGCTTACTCCACGCCGGCGAGCTTGCGGCCGACGAGGTAGCCCTGGGTGAGGGCGCGGCCGTGGCTGTTACCAGGGACGTTGATGGGGTAGTCAACGGCGTAGGAGTCGCCACCGGCATTGCCAATCGCGTACAGGCCAGGGATGGGGTTGCCCTGGGCGTCGAGGCACTGCAGGTTGGTGTCGATCTTGGCGCCGCCGACGACCTCGAGCAGAACCGCGCCGACCTTGGAGGCGTAGAACGGCGGCTCGTCGATGGGGTAAAGCAGCGCGGGGTTCTTGCAGAAGTCCTCATCGACGCCCTCGGCGCACAGGGCGTTGTAGCGCTCGACCGTGGCGGTCAGCTGCTCGGCAGGCACGCCGATCTTCTCAGCGAGCTCCTCGAGCGTGTCGGCCTTCTCGTAGGTGTAGCCCTCGTTGTCGATGAGCGACTGCGTGTAGTAGTCGATGGTGGTCTGGTAATCCGACTCGCCCTTGTAGCGGAACATGTCCCAGAACATGCCGCCGCCGTAGGGGAAGGAGGCCATGAGGTCCTCGGGCCAGCTGGAGTCGAAGATGGACCAAGCGCAGTCGTCGGCGGTGTGCTTCATGATCTGCAGCGAGCGGGCCTGGACCCAGGTACCCTCGTTGAAGAAGCGCTCGCCCTTCTCGTTGACATAGAGGAAGGGGCCCTCGAGCTGGTTCGAGCCGGGGTCGGCCCAGCGCTGGGGGTGCAGCATGGGCGGGAAGGGAGCAGACTGCATGGTGCCGCCGGCCCACAGGATCATCTTGTGGCCGTCGCCGGTGTTGGCTCCGACGGGCGTGTACACGCTCGGCACGGTGAGGGCCTCGGGGCAGTAGTAGCTGCACATCTCCTCGTCGCCGGCAATGTCGCCCGTGGCGATGACGACGCCCTTGGAGGCGACGATCTTCTTGTAGCCGTCGGCGTCGGACACAACGGCGCCCGTCACCGCGCCGGACTCGTCCTGCAGCAGGTACTCGGCCTTGGTGTTGAAGCGGAACTCGGCGCCGTTCTCGATGGCCTCGAGGTGGCACACGTCGGCCGCGACGAAAGAGCCGCCGGGGATGGTGAGGTCGCTCTCGTCGGTGCCGCCCATGCAGACGTAGCCGGGCTCGTCGGGAAGCAACGGGTTGCGGCTGTAGCCGTCCCAGATGCCCATCGAGCAATGGTGCTTCTCGCCAGCCTCGCACAGCCAGTCGGCAGCCTCACCAGAGCGGGCCATGTACTGGGCGATGAGAGCCTCGTTGCAGCGGTTGCCGCAGGTTTGCATCCAGCGGAACTCTGCCGAGGGAATGTCGGTCACGGTGCCGTCCTCAAAGGAGACGGACAGCTTGGAGTTGATGGTGCCGGCACCGGCGCCGCGCTCGGAGACCTGGTCCATCTTCTCGACGACGATGACCTTCGCGCCGTTCTCAGCCGCGGCACGGGCGGCGCAGCAGCCGGACAGGCCGGCACCGATGATGAGGACCTCGGTCTCGGCCGTGTCGACGATCTGGTCGTCGGCAACAGGCTCGGGAGCGGTCATGAACGCGGGCTTCTCGGAGGTGAAGCCGAAAACGGTGGCCGAGTCAATGGAGGCGTCAGCAGTCACGACGCCAGCGGCGGCCTGCTTCTCAACCTCGGCATGGGCAGTACCGGCGACGCCGGCGGCTGCAACGCCTGCGACTGCGGCGGCAGCGATTGCATTGCGGCGGGTCATCTCAAGTGCCATTGAAATCTCCTTCGCATCTCATACGATACCTGCGCCGGTTCCCCCTTGGACCCAGCGACTGATTGCATAGTACGAAGGGGATGTGAAGCCAGCCCGACATCACGGGCTTGAGGATTTGAAAGCCTCGAGCCTCGGGAAACACGTACTTTAAAAATCGAAAGCAAGCGTTTCTGCCGACGCCGCACAGGCTGAAAAAACCGTAGGACAACACCACGGCAACGCGAACACCGCGTCTTTTTGCCTGCTTCTTGTCCTGCGGTATCGCGGGCACCGCAGCACCCCTCCCGTTTCTCGCCCTGCGCCTGCTCGCGCTTCGCCGCCCATACGAGGTAGAATGCGCGCATAAGGCCACCACGGCGCCGCTTCAGCATCAGGGGGGATGCACAAGCATGGACACCAAAGCGTTCTCGTACTTCGCAACGCTTCAACGCCAGCACAGCCTGGCACGGGCCGCAAAGGACCTCGGAATCACTCCCCAGGGCCTGGGCGGGGCGATGCGCAGGCTCGAACAGGAGCTCGGCGTGCACCTGTGGAGCGGGGCGCCCGGCACCTCTCCCCTCACCGAGCACGGCAAGCTCTTCCTCACCTATGCCGAGGGGTTCGAACGCGACCTCGGCGAGCTGCGCCGGGGTCTCGACGCCATCACCGCACACGCGAGCAACGTCATTCGCCTGGGCTGCTCGGTGGGCCTTTTAGGATACCTGGGGGAAGACGTCATCGAGACCTTCAATCGCAACTCGGCAAACTGCCAGGTAGTGGCCTGCGAGGAACTGCCCGATGTGGAGTGCGCGCGGCACCTGGCCGAAGGTGACTACAACTTTGCCCTGCTCGTGAACCCGGTGTCCGAGACGTTCGAGGCGACGCCGCTCGTGGACGACTACCAGTTCTTCTGGGTCAACCGCACCGACCCTCTCGCACGCCGAGACGACATCGCCCTGTCCGACCTAAAGGGGCGCACGGTACTTATGATGGGCGACGACTACCAAAACACCGGCTTGCTCATCCAAATGCTTGCGCAACGGCACATCGACTGCGACATCCGCTTCACCGGCGAGATGATCCGCGTCTACGAGTACGCCCGTGCCGGCAAGGCGCTCGGCCTCACCTGCCGCAACCACATCGAAGCGACCGCGGAGTCCGAGAAGACCGTGGGCGTCCCCGTGAAGGAGCTGCCGTGGGGCTTCTCCATCTGCTGGCGCCGCGACACCGTGCCCACCGAAGCCCAGCAGTGGTTCCTCACCTACATGCGCTCTCTGCGCAGGTCGTATAGGTAGGGAAGGGCGGCGGGGCGGGAGGTTTCATCATGCGTGCGCCCCTTGAGATGGGAGGCTTAGGGGTATGGAAATTCGCCAGCTCGAATACTTTGTCGCCGTCGCAGAGATGGGCGGCTTCACCCGCGCGGCTGAAGTGTGTCACGTTGTCCAGACAACGGTCAGCCACGCGGTTGCGACGCTCGAGCGCGAGCTGGGCGTGCGCCTGTTCGACCGAACCGGCCGAGCGGTCGAGCTTACCCCGGAGGGCCACGTCTTTCTTGACGACGCCCGCGCCATCGTCGAGCGCACCCAACGCGCCGAGCGAAACCTGCAGACCTATCATGAGCTGGGCGAATCCACTGTCAGAATCGGCTACTACGGCGCGGGCTTGGCCGAGGACTTTCCCGAAACCATCCGACGCTTCCGCAATGAAACCGGCCAACGAGTCGTTTTGAGGGGTGCCGATGCGGATGCATCGAGCGAGGATTTGCCGATTCAGGTGCGCAAGGGCACGCTCGATGCCTACATTATCGCCCATGCCCCGATACCCGAGCATAGCGCATGGGCGGCACAGCAAATCGTGGCCTACAACGGGGTCTACCTTGCCATGGCCCCCGACGATTCCCTCGCCGCTCCAGCCGCCATCTCGCAAAGCAACTTGCCCGAAGTTGCCCCGACAATATGCATGTTCCGCGCCTCCCGCTCAGACGAATATCGCGCGGCCATGCGCAGCTGGTTGTCCGACGGCTTCGGGATAGACTCGTCCGCCGTGTCGTGGAACGACAGCCTCGAAGACGTCCGACTCCTCGCCCGCTGCGGGCAATGCCGTACCATCTCGTTTTGCAACTCGGACCTCGCGTCTTTCTGCAAGGGCGGCCTCATGTTCAGGCGCATCGAAGGCCTGGGGCTCCTGCCCATCACGATGGTCTGGCGCAAAGCGGGCGCACGACCGGGCATTGAGCTGTTCGCTGAGATTGCCCGTCGCGTATCCGCCGAAAGCGGCATTGATGTCGCACGCGCGAAAGTCCAGGCAGTAACGCTGTATGACGCATTTGCATGACCCCCATGAAGAGGTTTCGTTGGATTATGCCCGTCTTTAGGGCCATGCTGGACCCCAGATAAGGAGGCACGGGGAGTGCCTCTCGGGAACGGAGCGTCCCGCAAGGGGCGAGACGCTGACCCATGGTCACCGTTCTCAACTACAGATAGGGGAACAGTATGGAATCCATGCAGACCCGTCGCCAGGTCGTAGCCGGAGCAGCCGCAGTCGCCGCCGTTGCAGGCATTTCCTCGGTTGCAGGCCGCTCCCTGGCCAGCGAGGCAACCGCCGCGTCGTATACGCCCGGCACGTATTCGGCGACCTACCCTGGCTTCGGCGGCGACGTCACGGTAACCATGACGTTCGACACCGCAGCAATCACCGACGTCACCATCGACGCCGTCTCTGAAACGAGCACTATCGGCGGCACCGCGGCGACCCAGCTTGAGCAGGCAATCCTTGACGCTCAGGCCGTCGAAGTCGACGCCATCGGCGGCGCCACGCACACGAGCGACGCCGTCCTCAAGGCTGCGGCCGACTGCGTCGCCCAGGCAACCGGCGCCTCAACTGAGCTGCCCGAAGTCGTCATGCAGGCCGGCACGTACAAGGCCAGCGCGCACGGCTTCTCCGTCGCCCGCGAGGTCCCGGTGACCGTCACGGTGAGCGACAAGCTCATCCAGGGCATTCGCGTCGATCAGTGCGCTGAGACAGGCCACATCCTCGACGCTGCCAAGCTCATTATCCCGCGCATCTGCGACTCCCAGTGCACGGCCGTGGACGCCATCTCCGGCGCGACCATCACCTCCAACGCTATCAAGGCCGCTGTCGACAAGTGCGTCGCCCAGGCACTCGAGGCTGCCGGAACCGACCCGAAGGCTATCGAGAACTTCCACGTCAACAAGCCGTCCAAGACACATGAGGGCAAGACGGTCGAGTACGACGTAGACGTGGTCGTGTGCGGCATGGGCGGCACGGGCTGCGCCGCATGCACGCGCGTCGCCGAGATGCAGCAGGCGGCCGGACGAGAGGTGAGCGTCCTGGCTCTGGAGAAGGCAGCGCTCTACGGCGGAACCTCCTGCGCCACGACGAGCCTTTTCGCCGTCAACTCGCAGGTCACCGCCGACCGCTACAACGGCGGCGAACCCATGTACGACATCGACGAGATGAAGGACTACATCGTTGAGGCCACAAATCCCTCCGAGGACAAGCTTGCCACGTGGGACTACGAGCTCGCCGAGAGCGGCCCCATGGTGGACTGGCTCTACAGCCACGGCTTCTACTTCGGCCAGCCCAAGCCCGGCTTCTGGGGCACGCAGTATGCCTCGCAGTACTACTACTGCGGCTACAGGGGCGAAGACAACCTCGCCACGCTGCATCGCTGCTTCGACCAGATGATTCGCGATTTCGTGGGCATGGGCGGCCAGTACCTGCTCGAAACCTCAGCCGACGAGCTCATCATCGAAGACGGCAAGGTCACGGGCGTGAAGGCTCACAACGTCTACGACGGAACCGAGTACATCATTCACGCCAAGGCCGTCATGATCTCCGAGGGCGGCTTCGCCGGCGACCCGGAGAAGATGCAGACGTGGGTGCAGGGCGCACAGGCCGGCGACTGGGCCGTGCTCGGCATGACGCAGAATACAGGTAACATGATGGCGTCCGCCCTTGATGCCGGCGGCAGGCTGGACGGCATGGAAGGCTGCATCGCAGGCAGCGTGCACAATATCGCCTCGGCCAAGATTCTTTCCGGCTTCCCCATCAACTACCTGGAGGGACAGGAGGACGTCTGGCGCGGCGACACGGCCTGTTGGTCGCTCAACGACGTGCCCAACATCATGAGCGCCGCCCGCGACGCCATCTATGTCTATCCCGACGGCACGCGTCACATCAACGAAGGCGGCACGTGGTCGTGGGGCACCGACGGCCCGCTGTACTGGACCGTCTGGTCTCAGCCTCAGATCGACGACATCGCAGCAAACGGCTTCGCAGAGAACAACACGCAGCTCTTCCTGTGCTGCGGCTTCGCGACGTTCCCGCTGAACGAGCCCATCCCCGAGATGGCAGACGTCCTGGCAGCCGGTGAGGCGCAGGGCTTCATCGTGCACGCCGACACGCTCGAGGAGCTGGCCGAGAAGATGGACATGGACCCAGGTGTGTTCACCGAGACCATCGTCACCTACAACGACGCCTGCACAAGCGGCAATGACGCCGAGTTCGGCAAGGATGCCCAGTACCTCAAGGCTGTCGATGGCGCTCCCTACTACGCCATCAAGGCCATGCCCCGCACGTACAACTCCGGCGGCGGCCTGGTAACCGACCTCAACATGCGCGTGCTCGACGCCTCTGACGAGCCCATCGCCGGTCTGTATGCGGGCGGCAACTGCAACATGTGTATGCCCGCTATCGCCTTCGGCGGCGAGCTGCAGATGTGGGCCTATCTCTCCGGCAAGACCGCCGGCGAAAAGATCGAGGAGTACCTCGAGACGCTGTAGGCCGAGACCGGGAACCTTTCGCACCCCCTTCACCAACGGGCCCCGCTGCCGCGCACACGACAGCGGGGCCATTTTGCGGCCTACCTTTTGTTGCCTGAAGCCGCGACAAGAGCAGCTCATCAGCAGCGCCGGGAGCCGCAAGGTCACCACACGCGCGCACCCATCAGTCGGAGAACAGCGATCGCGGATTCACCCGTTGGTGCTCTATCGAGAACACGTTCACGGCCTTGGCCTTCTCGTCCACTGCGTAATACAGCGTGAAGGGAGTCCCGGGAACCGTGATGTAACGGCATTCAATTGGCGGGCGCGCAGCCTCGTAGTACGGGTTATACACCGCTCCGGCCTCGGGGAACGAGGCGAGAATCGTACAGTACGAATCGACGCGTTCGTAGGCTTTGCGTGTCTGAATCTCGGTGCGCATAAACTCAAGCACGCTCTTGGCATAGCGAACTTTGTAGTCCGTCCCCATTGCTACAGCCAGCCCTTTTCTGCCCGAATCAAACGATCGGCCTCGTCCGCATCAATGAAATCACCCTCGGAAAATTCCTCAATTCCACGCATGATGCCGCGGTACGTGCGCATCTCCTGCTCGCGCAGCTCGTTGCGAAAGTCCATCGCCTCGTCGAACGCGGCGGCATCCATGACGACGACGCATGCCGAGCCATTGCGCGTAAGATATATGGGCTCCTTAGTTTCGGCGAGAGAGTCGATGATAGTTGCCTGGTTACGGGTGAAATCCGAGAGCGGCTTGATGACGGGCATCTTATCCCCCTTACATGGACAGTAAGTTTACAGCAAATATACTGCAGTAATATTGCAGAGGTCAACAGGCTCGAAGCCGAACTACACGGCATCGACTGCGCTCAAAAAAACCTCACCGCAGCTCCCACTTTCACGCAGGCACAATGGCCACCCAGACACCCCGTTCTCTACCTCTCATCTGCTCGGCTATACTCACGGAAAAATGTCCCGTTCATACAAACATGTGCCATCGGCAAAATGGGGGTGTCGGGTGGATCTCAAAATAGGGGTTGTTTCCAAACTGTCCGGTTTCTCTCCGAGCGGCATACGCTACTTCGAAGAGCGCGGCATCGTTTCGCCTTCACACGGACGAGACGGCACATACCGTTCGTTCGATCTGCCCGACGTCGCACGCCTCCTGGAATGCCGTAACTACCGCGAGTGCGGCTGCGACACGACCGAGATTGCAAACTTGCTGTCCCATGGGTCCCTTTGCGACGTCGATGCCGCACTTCACGATTGCGAGACTCGCTTGCGCCGTCAAATCGAGGCCGCACAGCGGCTCGAGGCGTTCCTGTCGCACCGCAGTCAAATGGTCGACCTGGCATCCCATCATGTTCCAGGACAAATCGAGGTGCTGCGCTCCCCTGCCACCTATTGGGTCCCCCTCTGGATGCCGGAAGATCACGACGAGGTTGAAGCCCGCATACCCTCGGAGGAAGAAGGCTTTCCCATTCCCTACGCAGACTCAAGCTTGCTGTTCTCCACCGAGCTGCTTGACGTTGGGGCCAAGTGCGAACCCGCTGTTGGATATGCCGTGCACCGGCAGTACATCGACGCTCCGCCGTCCCTTGCATCTTCATTCTTCCTGCATCCGCGCAAATGCGCCCACTCGATAATCCGCGTACGCCGAGACTTCACGCCCTTCGAGGAAGACCTGGCCGCATTGGCAGCCACCATGCGCGAGAAAGGACTGGTTCCCGAAGAATCCGCCTTCACCCATCGCATCTGCACGCTCTACGACTCATCAGACGAGCTGCGCTTCGACGAAATATGGCTGCCGGTGAGGTGACGCAGCCAAAGGGGTGCAGAACTCTACTGCCGCAGTTGAGTTTAGGAACATCCAACGACTCCCGTGACCTCAAACCCCCTGCTCACTTTCCCCTGCATCCCCTCTTGACCCTACAGCGACAGCACACCCTAGCATTTCCCCAGCTCGCAACGATAGCGAGGTCACACAAGCAGAAGGGGAACAAGGATGGCACTCGAGGGGATAAGCAGGCGCACGTTCGTCGAAGGGGCAACGGCGGTAGCCGCGCTTGCAGGAACGATGGCATCGGTTCAGGCTCCCGGCCAGGCGCTTGCAGAAGAAGCCGCCGAAACGCTGAGCTGCGACGTCGCCGTGGTTGGCCTCGGCGCGGCCGGCCTGATGGCGGCCCTGGCCGCTGCCGATGAGGGCGCACAGGTCATCGCAATCGACTCGGCGGACGATTTCGAGGGAACCACGAACACCCACACCACGGGCGCATGGATGATTGAGAGCGAAGAGCAGCTCAAGTACGACCATTACCTCACCCAGCAGCAGGCCTTCGAGTGGGTGGAGCCCGGAACGCACTACCAGTGCAACGGCAAGGTTCTGCGCAACATCATCCGCTCGAGCGCCCAGGCGGCGAATTACCTCATCGACGGCGGCGTGCAGTTCCTGTACGCGTTTGCCAACACCACCGAGGAAGACACCATGCTCAACCGCGGCGGCCATGTCTACCTGGAGGAGGGAACGCCTCGCGCCGACAACTTCCGCGCCATGTGCGCCGAGCGCGAGACGCTCACGACCATGTTCGGCTACAAGGGCACCGAGCTTATCCAGAACGACGAAGGCGCCGTATGCGGCGTAGTTGCCGAGGGCCCCAACGGCACCGCACGCATCGAAGCGAAGTCTGTCGTTGTCGCCACGGGCGGCTTCCTCGCAAACCCCGACATGATCAAGGAGCGCTTCGCCGGCGCGGTTCTCGTCAACCAGGGCTTCGGCCACAACGACGGCACGGGTATCAAGATGTGCCAGGCAGCCGGTGCCCAAATCGGCAAGAACTTCTCCGTGTCGTGCAACGAGATGGGTGCCGCCAACCTGAAGGCCTCCCCTGCCTACTCCTGGGCTCCCGGCCGCGGCACGAACCCTTGCTTCTACCTGCCCCTTTTTGGCAATGTTCTCGTTGACAAGCGCGGCGAGCGCTTCATGAACGAACAGCAGATGGCCGAACAGACCATGTACAGCGGCGAGCCTATGCTGCGCGACCCGTATTACTACACCATTGTCGACCAGGCTTATGTGGACACCGTCAAGTCCAACCCCGTTTTCGACTTCCTCACCGAGGGCACCAAGGCAAACATGGGCGGCGCCCTTCTCATGGGCTTCGAGGGCGTGACCCTGTCCGACTTCGACGCCAACATCGAAGAGGCCATCGAGCAGGGCTGGGCAGCCAAGGCCGACAGCATTGAGGAGCTCGCCGAGGCCTTCGGCCTTACGAACCTGCCTGCTACCATCGAGGCATACAACGAGGCATGTGCTGCCGGCCAGGACGACGAGTTCTTCCTGCCTGCCGACTACATGCACGCCATCGAAGAGGGTCCGTTCTACGTCTTCGAGTACAACCCCGGTGCATGGGTCACGCTCGGCGGCATCAAGACGGACGGCTTCTGCCGTGCAGCAGACAGCAACAACGACGTCATGGCCGGTCTGTACGTCGCAGGCGTTGACGGTGACTTCTGGAGCACCCCCTACTACCAGGGCGGTTCCTGCAACGGCTTCGCCCTGGCCTCCGGCGTCCTCGCAGGCAGCACCGCTGCAAAGGACCTCGTGGCATAAGGCGACACAGCCCAGGCAGGGTCTTGAGGGCTTCATCAGCCATTAAAAGGCGCACGTCGATTCATCGTCGACGTGCGCCTTTTGCTTCACCGGCAGTCGAATCGGAATCGCATAGATGTCGTCCCCCCACCATGCGGGCGCACTCGCAGTTGCCGGTGATGACGGCCATGAACTCCGGGGCGCGCGTGCGGGAGCGGGGGGTTCGAGCACAGCTTGTCGCGCATGCGCCACAAGCTCGCCGCGCCGTCGGATGCCTTTTCCTCGCTCCCTCGTTTTGCGAGAATGTTGCTGCATTCGGATTTTCCCGACCTTTTAGTTCGGATTTTCCCGGCATTCTAGTTCGGATTTTCCTGAGCACCCAGCCGCTCCGCCCGGCGCACGCCCACGTCGGTACGCGAGCCACGGGTTGAAGAATTTAACGGCTCAGCGGCCATCGCCCTCGAAAAACGTTGCATATCTCAACCCGTGGCTCGCAAGACGAGCCCAGTCGCCACCTCGGACCGCGGGAACCGCATCGCGCCACCGGCACCCGCAACACCTCAAACAGACACAGAGACCGGGATCATCTTTCTAGACTTACATTTTTTGTCATTTTTGGCTCTTTTTATATGACATTTTTTGTCAAATTGACCATGTTTTACTATGCATTTTTTGTCACCATGAATTCAAGTGATACTCTGAGCAGGTACCTTTCATTGCCAATCGAGGAGGCAGCCATGCTGAGGCGTAGAATCGAGCAGGAACTCGCCAAATGGAAGAATGAGCCGAGACGAAAGGCGCTCCTGCTGTTCGGCGCCAGGCAGATAGGCAAAAGCTATGTCGTGCGCGAGTTCGCGAAGCGCGAGTACGACTCGTATGTGGAAATCAACTTCTACGAGCAGGCCGACGCCCGCAAGGCCCTGACGTCGGCCTCCAACCTGCAGGACTTCCTCTCGCGGCTCTCCTTTTTCTCGAACGGCGACCTGGTGCAAGGGCGCAGCCTGGTCATGCTCGACGAGATCCAGGAGTGCCCCGACATCGTAACGATGGCCAAGTTCCTCGTCGAGGACGGCAGGTACGACTATGTCTTCACCGGCTCGATGCTCGGGACCGAGCTGCGCCACGTCCGCTCATTCCCCGTGGGCTACGCCACCGAGCTGCACATGTACCCGCTCGACTTCGAGGAGTTCTGCTGGGCCATCGGAATCTCGGACGCGGCACTCTCGGCCGTGCGAAGCGCTTACGAGAATCGCGAGCCCATCGACGACTACCTGCACGAGGCCATGCTGCGCAACTTCCGCACCTACGTTGTGTGTGGCGGCATGCCCGAGGTCGTACAGCGCTTCCTCGACGGAAAAGGCGACCTCGCAGCAATCCGCCCCCTCCAAGCCGAGCTCAACACGCAGTACGAGCTCGACATATCGAAGTACGCGCCAACGCGCGCGCCGTTCATCAAGAGCATCTTCAGCCAGATCTCCCAGCAGCTTGACGACCAAACCCGCCGGTTCATCGTCAACTCCATCGACCCCGGTGCGCGATACGACAGGTACGAGCAGGACTTCCTCTGGCTCGTCGACGCCGGCGTCGCACTCAAGTGCGACAGCGTGAGCGAGCCCCGCTCTCCCCTGCTGCGCACGCGCCAAGCCTCCAAGTTCAAGCTGTACCAATCGGACACGGGAATGCTCGTGTCGCGCTACCCCCTGAGCACGGCCCGTTCAATCTACCTCGACAACGGCGAGGCAAACGTCGGCGGCATCTACGAGAACGTCGTCGCGCAGGAACTAGCGGCGAAAGGCTATGAGCTGTACTACCATGCCAAGGGGTCGCGCTCCGAGGTGGACTTCGTCATCGACGGCCGACAGGGGTCCCTTCCCATCGAGGTGAAGGCGGGAAGGGCCTACCGATCGCACGCCGCGCTCGATGCGCTGCTCGCCACGCCCGACTACCATGCCGAGGGAGGCATCGTGTTCAGCCGCGCCAACGTCGAAGTCGACGGGAACGTCACGTATCTGCCGCTCTACATGACGAGCTGCCTGCCGACGCGGGGAGACGACCCGAACGAGTCGTTCGTGATGGAGACCATCAGGGTCTAGGCTTCGACCAGGCAAGGAAGGGCTCTGCCCCTCCGCGCGAGTCATATGCAAGTCATATACCCCAATAGGCAGGACCATCAGGGCCTCCGAAGACAGTGCTCTGCGCCGAGCGCGAGCCGCAGGTTGAAAAATTCAACGGCGCGACGGCCATTACGCTCGAAAAACGTTGCATATCTCAACCTGTGGCTCGCACGACAAGCACAGAGCAACGAAAGGCGCTCGCACCCGCAACCCCCTAGTGTGCCTCCCCTGCGCTACGCGCCCGCCATGCGTCGCACGCCTGGGCGAGCTCCCCGCGATCCACGGGCTCGATGCGCGCCAGCTCGGCGGCACGTGTGCGCAAGAAAGGCTCCAACGCCCGCGCGCGAGCATGCAGCGACAAGGGCAGCTTCTCCAGGTCAAACTCGAAGCCAGCCATCGCCTCAAGGACAGAGAGCTGTCGGTCTCCCATCACGCGCGACGCGGCCTGCTCAAAGCTGTCGCCGCCCGACGCCGGCCTCGACAGCGCGGCAAGCATGGCAGCGTCGGCAAGCTGGCCGTCCTGCACGTTGGGAAACAGGCCTCGTCCGTTGTCGAACACGGGGGCGGGCCCGAGCAGCCGTGCCGTCGACGCATCGTAGAGATAGCCCAGGTTGGTGAGATGCCTGTCGGTGTTGCAGACAAGCGCGTCAAAGACCCAGGTGTCGGCATATGCCTCAAGGGACTCGGTACCCGCGCTCTGGGCGAAGGCGAGGTTTGCGGCAAAGGAAGACGAGCCCGAAGCAAGCGCCGCTGGCACGTAGGAAATCTCCGCGCTGCAGAAGCACCTGCACACCGAGCAATCCCTCTCCTCCCAGACATCGTGCCAGTACGCCGCGCTTGCGGCGCAGAACCGCTCGGCGACCTGGCTTGCAAGGCACTCGCTCGCCCACTCGCCAGGGACCCAGCCGGGCGTCGATCCCTTGTAGAGCAGGCGCTCGCCACCGGGCCCGATGCGCCACGCCTTCTGAAGCGAGCCGCCCGTCGTGAGCTCGGGCGTGAGGCCGGAAAGCGGCGAGCTGCCCAGGTCAAGGTGGCCGGTGTAGGCGACCGCCGCGAGAACGTCTGAGAAGCCGTTCTCGTACAGGTTGTAATCGGCGAACCGACCGTCAAACCCAACAGGGCAGACCCAGTAGCTGTCGTTGAGCGACAGGCCAAGACCCACGGCGAGGATGCGTTCCACGTCGCCGGGACGGATGCCCATCATGATGCACAGTGTGTCGGCATAGCGGCGATTAAACGGCAACGCCCTGGCAGAGAGCCATTTCCACACGCCGTCAGGCGTTGGCTGCAAACCGGGCGGCAGCGGCGCGTCGCCCCCGGCCAGCCCAAGGTCAACGACGGCGTCCCCATCGAACCCGCGGCCGATGGAAAACGTCAGGACGACCTTGTCGAAGAGCCTCAACTCATATGCCTGGGCCTTTGCCATGGATTACCTCTCGAGGATGCCGCTACGGACGCCTCAATTCTACACCGAGGCAACAGGGCCCGTTTTGTGGCCTGCCTTTTGTTGCGGGAGACCATGATGTAAGCGGCTCGTCAGCAATGCCGGGCGCGCCGCAAAGTCATCGCACACCATGCCCAGCAGCTGGGAAACAGCGACTTTGGTCCATCCGCTGGTGCTCTATCGAAAACTTGCTCACGGCCTTAGCTCGCTCGCCCATTGCGTAATACAGCGTGAAGGGAGTCCCGGGAAACGTGATGTAGCGGCATTCCATCGGCGGGCGCGCCGCCTCATAACCGCAGCGCCCACTTCCACGCAGGCACGATGGCAATCTGGCCAGCTTCGCTCGAAATCTCGCCTTGCTCGCGCAGGGTGATGACGGTTCCCCTCTCGAGGTGGGCCAGGCGCATGCCGGCCTCCAGAGAAGAGACCTCGCGCTTTCGCGTCTTCTCCAACGTCATGTCGACAGTGACCTGGTACAGGTCGTACGGCTCCATGCCGAGCGCGTCCCCCACAAGGAAGTCGACCTTTTCCCGTTTGGCCGACGGCACCGTGAGGGACGTTATCGTCTCCGTGCGACGGCCCGCGTTGCGACGGCGCAACTCGACGTAGATGGCAGTCTCCAGACGCTTTCCGATGTCCTGCTGGTTGGCGCGCGACACCGCATAGGCGATCCCGGGGTCCTCAGCATAAACCTTGGGCACGCAAGAGGTCCCTGGCTTGAGCGCCGTAGAGTACTCGGGAAGGAAGTGGATGAGATACGCCTCCCTCAGCAGCTCGAGCAGGCGGTTCACCTTGTCCCAATACGCCTTGTAGCCCGCGTCGGTCAGCTTGCCCACAAGCTCGTTGGCCGAGAGCTCGCAGCCAGTGTTGCGAACCGCGAACAACGCCAGCTGCATTGCCAGGGAGATGTCCTCGCGACCCGAACGCTCGGCAACGTCTCGGGCGATGACGTCTCGGACGTACCCCTGCAGCAGCTCGACCCTATCCCCGGGGACCTGACGCTGAATCCCGGGGAATCCTCCCCACACCAGGTAGTCATCGAACGCAGACTCGTAGCGAGTGGTCATCTGGGGGGAGAAGGCGTCCTGCCCCGGCTCGGGCAGCGGGATGCCATGGAAGCGGCAGTACTCGGAAAAAGACAGCGGCCACATCTCGTGGACGTGGGATCGTCCCCGGAAGCTTGTCGCGATGCCCTCGGAGGATACCTTCGAAGACGAGCCTGTGATGACGACGGTCACGTTCTCCTGCTCGGCGACACGCTGGCAGAAACCCTGCCAGTCGTCTGTCTCCTGAACCTCGTCGAGGAAGAGGTAGCATCCCTGCTCACGCGCCTCGGGAACCTGGCGCCAATACTCGTTTACCACGCGGTCCATGACATCGGGGTCCATGGGCCTAAGGCGCACGTCGGAGAAGTCGAAGTAGAACATCCGCGGCCGGGGCACGCCCTGGTCGAGAAGGCTTGCCATAAGCTGGAAGAGATAGAAGGTCTTCCCGCAACGGCGCATGCCCGTGATGATGTGCACGAGGTTGAAGCGCGCAGGAGCCGGAAGGTTGCGGATAATTTCGTCGCGCGAAATCGGCCGAACGATTTCCTCTTCGATCCGGCCCCTCACAAGCGAGGAGTAGTCAGCCGTCATCATTGGATGTCCTCCATCCTTCTAAAATATTTTGATAGCTATAGTATATAACCTCTCAAAATTTTTTAGAAGTTTCGACGATTATCTCTTAAACTATTTGAGAGACGTTAAGTTCAGCACATGAAAGTCGTCTCGAGACCGGCGTCTTGCACCCATGCCTATGTTTGTAGCCAACACCAATCACGCAATGGCCCCAAAACGCAAGCCTAGCTCCGGACGCGCGAGCCACAGGTTGAAAAATCTAACGGTTCGGCGGCCGTTACCCTTAAAAAACGTTAGATATCTCAACCTATTGCTCGCAAACCAAGCCCGAGCGAGCCGTTCGCGATGGGAGCCGTTGGGGTTCGGGCTTCAGGCAGGGAAGGACCCCACTTCGGCACAGGTCAGTCAGCAAAAGAAAAGCCTTCGGATCGAGCCATGCGGTACGGCTTGGCCCGAAGGCTCGAATATCAATCAATCAACCTGCCTTTGTACCCGCCCTTCCACTCACCCCTACACGCGCACGCAGACGTTCTGGCGCAGGGGTCGGCAGGCCATCATGCCGCCGCCCAGGGCGATGGTGCGGAAGATTTCGTCCTTGGCGTCCTGGCACCACACGGTTCCGGCGAGGCTCGTAACGGGCGTGCCCTTGTCGAAGATGACCGTCTCGGCTACCTTGCCCTCAAACTGCCTGGCAACAGGCGTCATGTAGCCGGCGAGCGCTCGCCCATCACAGCACCAAGCAAATCCAAGCGGCCCTACACCTCGCTTACGCGCTTCTCAACAAGCTCCAACAGTTCGTCTTTGCGGTGAATCCCCAGCTTCTGGTAGATGTGGGCCGTGTGGGCCTTGGCGGTGCCTGCAGAAAATCCCAGCTCCTCGCATATGTATACGCTCGTGTAACCCTTTGCGAGCATCTTCATGACCTCGCATTCGCGCTTCGACAAGCCAACCTCCTGGGAGAGCCGCTTGTAAGCCTCCTCCAAGCGCTCCTCCCGCGTGCGTGCCAGCTCGTCGCGCACGGCATCCTCGCTGCGCTCGCCCACCAGCCGAGCCATGGCATACGCGGAGCTCAGCACCAGCGTCAGCACCACCGCGAAAACGCCCAGCTGCATCGGATGGCCCGCAATCGCATCTCCCAGGGTCGGCGCACCCAGAGCCCACAGGGCGCCGCCCGCAAAAAAGCCCAGGGTAAGCAGCAGCTTGTCGGCGAGGCACACGTCGAGCTCGCTCATGCCGTAGCGTTCCTTCAAATCGGACAGCTGCACCGCCGAAAAAGACGACCAGGCCATCCATATGACGCACGGCGCCGCCCACGTCGCGCTCGCAACGCCTCCCTCGAAGAACGGAAGGAACAGCGCCCCCACGGCCACCAGGAGCAGGACGGGCAAAAACGCCTGCAGGTAGTCACTGGCCCGCAACGCCAGCGCCACCGAGGCCACCAGGCACACAACCGCAAACAAGACAAGCGGCTCCGCAGGGCCAAAAGGACCAACAAACTGACTGGCTTCGGAACAAAAGCCCAGCGCAAGACCAAAAACCAAACGCTCGACAACGGAGAACGCCTGATGGGGCCTTTGGTTTGCCACCAGCGTACGAGCGTGGCTCGCACAGGGGATAGGTCCAAAAAGCAAGACAGCAGCCGACAGTGCAAAATAGGCGTACGACAGCAAGTCGAGCGGCACCCAAGGCGACAGGCCGAATCCGACGACCATGACCAAGACCGCCAACAAAGCGGCAACAATGACGTTTTGGGCCGCGCGCCGCTTGTCAAACGAGGCGAACGCCAGCCCCCACAGGACCATGGACGAACCGATGACCAAAAAGTCCAACGGCACGAGAACAGGAGACGGGCAGACGCCGCCCATCAAAGTCATGACACCCAGGGCGACAGAGACGACCAAGGCCACCGAAGAAAAGAACCTCCGGGCGCGCAGCACCCCCACGGCACGCATGGCGAGATACGCCAACGCGATAACGACGACGAGCACCGCATATTTCCCCATTGACGTCCAAGGGTCCAGCGGTGCGACGCTCTCGGAAAAGAAGCCAAGATATCGAAAGCCTACCGACGCCCAGTAGACCGCTGCTCCCAGTACAAGCCACCCATCCATCGAATAGCTCCCCTTAAAAAGTTCTTTCTTCCGCCCTTTATTGAATCACGCAATCAAAAGACCAGCTCATTGCCTATTTTATTGTCTATAAACCATAAGTTTATCGCAAACTCGTTTGCTTTTTAAACTCTTTCCCCGATGTGCTCCGGGCAGCCGGGACATACCTTGAGCGTCGTCTTGGGGCCGCGGCGCAACACCGGCGGCCCTCCCCTATGAGAAAGGATCTACACCCATGAGCTCCACTCTCACGCGTCGCTCTCTCGTCGCAGGCGCCGCCACCGCGGCAGTCAGCACCCTGGCAGCCGGCAGCGTAACCGCCGCCCTCGCCCAGACTGCCGACATCACCTTCGCCGACACCATCGCCTGGAACGCTGAGTACGACGTCGTTGTCGTCGGCTACGGCACCGCCGGTGGCACCGCCGCCATCTACGCGGCCGACAACGGCGCACGCGTCCTGCTCTGCGACTGCGCCCCCGAGGGCGAGGAGGGCGGCAACAGCCGCGTTGCCTGTCAGATGATGGTCGCAGGCAACGACCCCGACAAGATGTTCAAGTACTACAAGGACGGCCTCTTCTGGCACTTCAACAGCGACGAGGAGACCCTGCGCACCTACACCGACGCCCTGTGCAACATGGAGTCCTACATGGAGTACCTGGGCGTTCCCAAGGAGGACCTGTTCTGCTGGCCCAACGGCACCGTCATCACCCCCGAGTACCCCGAGTATGAGGGCGGCGACGCGGTGTACGAGGTGTTCGTGCACCAGGGCAACTATGACTCCGCCCTGTACAAGCTCGTCCGCAAGAACGTCATCGAGCGCGCCGACAGCATCGACGTGTGGTGCTCCTCTGCCGCCCAGCACCTCGTTCAGGACCCGCAGACCAAGACGATCGTCGGCGTGGAGCTCGAGCGCGACGGCCAGCCGTTCTACGTGCGCGCCAACAACGGCGTCGTGCTTGCCTGCGGCGGCTTTGAGAACAACACCGAGATGCTTCAGGACTACCTGGGCATCGCTCGCGCCATGCCCATCGGCTGCATGTACAACAACGGCGACGGCGTGCGCATGGGCATCGAGGTCGGCGCAGCTCAGTGGCACATGGAGGCCTATGAGTCGCTCGGCATCCTGAACGGCAACGCCCTCGCCAACGACGAGACGGGCCGCGCGGTGATGGAGCAGAGCTTCAGCGAGAAGAAGTCCGTGAGCTGCATCTCCCTGGGCAGCGAGGAATGGGGCCAGGGCAGCGTCATCCTCGTGGGCGACGACGGCGACCGCTTCTCCGACGAGACTTGCGTGCACCGTCACGGCCACGTGTACTCCAACGGCGTGTGGCGCATGCCCGTTGCCAACTGGTCGCCCTGGCTCATCTTCGACCAGGCAGAGCTCGACTGGTGGAAGGAAGTCGGCCGCATCACGCCCGAGCGCGAGGAGCTCATCGTGAGCGCCTCCTCGCCCGAGGAGCTGGCCGAGAAGACCGGCGTCAAGCCCGAGATTCTGGCCCGCACCCTGGACGACTTCAACTTCTTCGCCGAGAACGGCCGCGACTACAAGTACAACAGGCCCGCAGACTCCATGCGCGCCTTTGAGGGCGACACCCTCTATGCCCTCCAGTTCCGTCCCGCCATCCTGAACACCCAGGGCGGCCCGCGCCGCAACGGCAACGCCGAGGTGCTCGACACCCTTGGCAACCCCATCCCGCACCTCTACAGCGCCGGCGAGCTGGGCGGCATCTGCGCCTTCCAGTACAACTCGGGCGGCAACCTGGCCGAGTGCGTCATCTTCGGCTCCATCGCAGGCACTAACGCCGCTACCGTCAAGAACCCGCTGCCCAACATCGAGCTTCCCCAGGCCGCCCAGGCTGACATCAAACTTGCCCCCGGCGATGTGAACGACTCGCTGATCGAGACCACGGCTGAGCTCGCCGACAACCAGCGCCTGGGCCGCAGCACCGCGGGCATGGGCAACGAGCTCGTGCTGCGCGTGACCCTCGGCGGCGAGACGGTGACCGACGTTGAGGTCATCAAGCAGTCCGAGACCCCCGATTACGGCGGCAAGGCGTTGCCCAAGCTCGTCGAAATGGCCGTGGCCAGCGGCACGGGCGACGTCGACGTGGTTGCCGGTGCCACGATGACGAGCGCCGCCTTCATGGACGCCATGTCCGACGCTCTTAAGTAAGCACAGCAAGCAAATCGGCCGCACATAAAACGACGAGCGCGCCCCATCTCGCACTGAGGTGGGGCGCGCTTTGCTATGTATCAGGCCCTTTGGTATTCGCCAATGTACCCGCATGACCCCGCGCCCATCATCTTAAAGCCGCTCACAAGCAAGATATCCAGCTAGTTCGCCTTTCAGACAGGCGCCCTCTCGTCGCACTCGTCATTCACCCAAGCGCCGGGCGTGCCCCACTCCGCTCGCCCCTCAGCCGGGCACCCCACTCCGCTCCGCCCGCTCGTCCCTCTCCCCTACCTGCAGGCGCTGGCGGGGGAGAAGCAGTCGAACATGAGTAGCGCGGTGCCAAAGAGCTGGCCCGACCCGCGCTCGACGAGGGCGCGCACGCCTTCGGGGTCGACGACGACGCTGCCGGCCAGGCACTCCACGCCCAGGTCGAAGAAGACGGGCGCAGGCACCACGCTGGGGCCGACGAGCACCGTGTGGGGCTTGTTGCCCATGCGCGCCAGCTCGAGCAGGCGCGTCATGGTCTTGTTCGTGAACGTGACACCCGTCATGAAAAGGTAGTCCTGCTCGGGAATCATGTACTCGCAGGCAGGGTCGGGCGTGTCGAGGTCGTCGGTGCAGTTGCGCTCGAGCACGGTGAGGATGCCACCGCGGGCCTTGGCGATGCGCTCCACGTGGGGGAAGTGACCCACCACGGTGACGCGCTTGCCGGGCATCTCCTCGGCGTACATGGCGAAGGCGTCGGCACGACGCTCCACGCCCTCGGGCAGCTCGCCCATGTCATCGAACACAGCACCGTGGGGCTCGATAAGCTCGCGGCGCGAGTACCAGGCATTAAGCGCCGCCACGCCAAGCGTTGCCTCGGCGAAGTTCCACGACTTGGACAGCGCCGCAACCTCGCGCAGGGGCCGTCCCACAAGCGGGGCCTTGTCGATGGCGCGGCTACCGCCCGAGCACGTCATGGCGACGCCCATGCCGCACTCCGCCTCGACATAAGACCAGTTGGCGCCCAGGCACGAACGCCTCACCAGCACGTCCTCGGGCACACCCTCGATGAGGGCGTCATAGAGGTACCAGCGGTTGGGCGAATTGACATCAATCATCACAGGTCTCCAAATCGCTCGTTACAGGTTCCAGGAGATAAAGGCCCACTCGTTGCGGTGGCGATAGTCGCGCAGCACAACGGGGTTGCCCTCCTCGTCGACGCCCATGCTGTAATGCTTGGCGATGTGGGCGCCGAGCAGGGCCTCTTCCTCGGGCGTGAAGGGGCCGTCCTCGCGCTCGTAGTTCGCGCGCACCTCTTCGATGGTCTCGCCGAAGACGGGCCTGTTATGCAGGATGTAGGACAGCTCGGGCAGGCGGCCCATCTCAAGCAGGAGGTTCACGATGTAGGTGGCCTCAGACAGATTGGGCTCGGGGCGGCCGATGGCCTTGAGCATCTCGTGGTCGTGACCAGGCGAGAAGCTCGTGGAGACAGCGATGCACACGCGACGGCGCGTATGAGCCTCCATCTTGAGCAGCGTCTCGCGCAGGTCGCGCGAGAACAGCGAGCGGGAGGCAAAGAAGACGTCGGCCACAGGCAGGTCTTCCCAGGAGTCGAGCCAGCTCACCTTGCGGATGTCGAGGTTGTCGATGACCCCGTCGGCCTCGGCCTGCTCGCGCAGCTTGCCGAGCATGCCGCTCGAAAGGTCGCACGCCACCACGTTGACGCCCTCGTTGGCGAGGGGCAATGCAAGCGAGCCCGTGCCGCAGCCCATGTCGATCACCGTCTCGTCGGGACGCACGCCGGCGCGGCCGAGGAAGTCGTTGGCATAACCGCTGCGAGAGCACGTTGCCGTGAAGTTCTGGGAGCGCTTGTCCCAGTAGGCCTCGTTCTCAAGGCCCTCCTCGCACTTGGCGCGCTGCTTCCAGAGCTCGTTCCAGTCAAGTCCGCTTTCTGCCTGCATGTTTTATCCCCTCAGCTCGATTTCGATCATGTCCCCCACCTGCGGCGGCACGTGTCCGCACCCGTTTGCAAGCGGATAATAGCCAGCGGCCGTCTCGGCCTGAACCACGCCGGGCTTGAACTTGAGCGGCGTGGCTTCGATGACGCCGTCCTGCGCCTGCGTCAGCACGATGTGCCTGATGGAGTGGAACGGCGTGGTGCGCTCAAAAGCGGGACGCAGCTCGCCGGCGCGATTCTCCTTCTGCTTGGGCGCCGAGAACAGGTCGGCGAACGGGGCCGCCAGGCGCGCGGTCACGTGCTGCGGCGTCGTGGGCCTGCCATACCACAGGTCGATGACGGGCTTCAGGTAGAAGTCGGTCGTAAACGTCGCGCCCAGGGCGGGACCGCTGATGCCCACGATGGGCGTGTTGTCCACCACGGCGTAGCTGGAGTGATGGCCCGGGCCGTGGGACACCTCATGGTTGATGACGTGGCCGATCTTCTCGAGGATCTCCATCGCCCAGTCGTCGGACCCCTTGGAGGAACCGGCGTTGAGCACCACAATGTCGGCCTCGGCGCATGCGCGGCGGATGGCGTCCTCGATCATGTCGGGCTTGTCGGGCACGATGGGGTACACCTTGCAGTCGCCGCCCCAGGCCATGGCCTTGCCCTTGATGACCAGACTGTTCGACTCGATGTTCTTGCCGCGGCCGACCTTCTCGCCGGGAGCTACGAGCTCGTTGCCCGTGGGGATGAACACGACCTTCGGCTTTGCGATCACCTCGCACTCGGTAAGGCCGGCGCCGGCCAGGGCGGCGGCGACAGCGGGCGTCACAAGAGTGCCCGCGGGCACAACGACGTCGCCCTCGTGCATGCGGCTACCCGCGGGGGAGGTGCCGGCATAGCGGCCGCTCGGTGCGTGCAGGATGGCCTCAAGCGTCTGGTTGTCGTCGCTTACCTGGGCATTCTCGATGCACACGGCCGTGTCGAAGCCCTCGGGCATGCCGACGCCCGTGTTTGCGAACTGCCACTCCACGCCGCGGGTCCAGCCGGAGATGTCGGGCACCTCGCCGGGCTCGAACCCCTCGAAGTCGCTCCAACGAAGCGCCACCGAGTCCATGTTGCAGGTCAGGCAGTTGGGCAGCGTCACCTGTGCGAGGGCGTCCACGGCAAGCGTGCGCCCAAACGCCTCGTCCACCGGCACGGTCTCGTGCGCCGGATGGAAATCGCAGGCGGCGAGAATGGCCGCCACCGCGTCTTCACGGTCAAGCTCGATGTGCTTAGAATGGTCCCTCATGCATGCCCTCCAAACAGTGGCCCCCGGCCACACCCGTGCGTACAAACAGCGAATGCAGGGCCTACCGATTGCAGGCCCCGCGCTTTACGCTGGCCTGACGCTGTGGTACGGCCGAACAGTGCTGCTCGGCTACTTCTTCGGATGAATCCACGTGCCCTCCCAATAGGCTTCCTTAAAGCCAGGCAATCGTGGCAGAGCGTCGCCGGTATGTCGGTTGCATATGCAACCGAGACTCCCGACAAATGTTTATCGCCGCGATACAATGGGACATTCGACACACCAAGATGAGAGAAGCGATGAAACCCTACCCACCCGACCGCATCACAACCTACTTCAGGCGCAGCGCCCGCACCATCGCAGTCGTCGCCGTGAGCGGCATTGTGTACAACGCAGGCCTCGCTCTGGGCCCCTACCTCGAGGGCCTGATGGTTCAGCAACTGCTCGACATTGTGCAGGGTTCCGGCACACTGCAAGGCATGCTGGCCCTGGCGGCCATCTATCTCGCAGTGATTGTGCTGGTACAGGGCATGCGCGCCGTGAAGCGCTTCTACGTGCGACGCTTTGCCAACGATACGGCCCGTTCCATGCGCGGCACGCTGTACAACAACATCGTCCACACCCCGCGCGCCGATCTTGTGGGCACGAGTGCCGGCGCCCTCATGACCAAGGCCGTCTCAGACGTGGACGCCGCCGTGGAGGGCATGCGCAAGGTCACGACGGAGGTCTTCGACACGGGTGTCGCCATGGTGGCCTACCTGTGCCTGCTCCTCACGCTCGACCGGAGGCTTGCGCTCCTGAGCTGCCTCTTTACCCCGCCGGCCTACTGGCTGGCGGGACGCCTCAAAGGGCGCGTGTACCATGCCAACCAGCTCTCCAAGGCAAGCGCGGGCAAATTGAGCGACGCCACGATCGACCAGGTGGAAAACGCCCTGCTGTACCGCCGATACGGGCTTTCGGGCATGCGCGCACAGGGCTACGAGGAGCGCCTCGACGACTACGAGCGCTGCGCCACCCGGGCCGGCATCTGGGAAAACGTCATGATGCCCGTGTACAAGGCCGTCTCCATGGCCGGGTGCGTCCTCATCGTGTGGCTGGGCGCGCGCAACGTGGCCGGCACGGGCAGGACCACGTGGGACATCGCCTCGTTCACGGCGTTCCTCTCGTGCTTCGCGCGCTTTGCGACCAAGGCGTCGCACTGCGCCAAGCTCTTCAACGCCGTACAGAAGGCCCAGGTCTCTTGGGCGCGCATCAAACCCCTGCTCAAGCCGCGCATCGAGTGGGACGAGGGGACCGCGCTCGACCTGCGTGCACCCCGCGGGCTCCACCTGCGCGACGCCGGGTTTGCCTATGGCGGCCAGGGCGCGTTTACCCTGCGCGGCGTGAACCTCGACGCGGGGCCCGGGCAAATCGTGGGCGTCACGGGACCAGTCGCGGGCGGCAAGTCCGCCCTTGGCAAGATGTTCCTGTGCGAGCAGCCCTACGAGGGCAGCATCTGCCTAGGCGAAACTGAGCTGGCCGCGATGTCCGCCTACGAGCTGAGCCAGTCGGTAGGATATCTGGGCCACGACCCCGAGCTTCTGAGCGACACCGTGCGAGCCAACGTCTGCCTGAGCGAGAACCTGGACGTGCAAGCCGCATTGCGCCTGGTGCAGCTCGACGAGGAGGTCGCCGCGATGCCCCAGGGCGCAGACACGCTCGTGGGCGCAGGCGGGGTGCGGCTCTCCGGCGGCCAGCAGGCACGCCTTGCCCTTGCGCGCACGCTCGCCCGCAAGCGGCCCCTCTACGTGCTCGACGACCCCTTCTCCGCCGTGGACAAGGCAACCGAGCAGGCCATTATGGCGGGACTGCGCGCACAGGCGGCGGGCAGCATCGTGGTGCTCATCTCGCATCGCCTGACGCTCTTCCCCGAGCTTGACCAGGTCGTTTGGGTCGAGGACGGCCGGGCACTCACCTCGACGCACGCAGGGCTCATGCAAAACTGCTCCGCATACCGCGCCTTCTACACGAAGCAGGCCGGGGAGGTGAGGTGCGATGACGAACGCTAACCGCCCCTGCGCCAAGAACACCCTGCGCGGCATCCTCGCGGGTATCGCGCGCTCAAACAAGCTGCTCACGGCTGGCCTCGTGGTTGTTATCGCCGCCGATATCCTGCTCACCCTGGTGCCGCCCCTCGTCTTGGAGGGCATCGTGAACGGCCTCACCGCCGGGCAGGAGGTCTCGCTGGCCATGGCGCTGCTCTACTTCGGTGCCGTCGCGGGGTCGAGCGCGATGGACGCGCTCAAGTCAGCCTCGGTCACGGTGGCGGGCCAAAAGGTGACGCACGGCCTGCGCAGCGCCATGGCGCGCAAACTCGACCGCCTGCCTGCGGGGTATTTCACGCGCCACACGGGCGGCGCCGTGAGCTCCCTCTTCGTCAACGACGTGGACACGGTGCGCGCCCTTTTTGACGAGGGCATCGTGAGCATGGCGATCGACGTCTGCAAAGTCGTGGGCATCATCGCCGTCATCTTCACGCGCAGCATCGGCCTGGGCGTATTGCTGCTGGTAGTGACGCCGTTCTTGTTTCTGCTCACGCGCGCGTTCCAGCGCCGCATGCTCGCCGCCCAGCTCGCGAACCGCCAGGCCGTGGCCAACATGAACGCCCAGGTGCCCGAGACCGCACGCGTGATGCGCACCGTGCGCAACCTGGGGCGGGAGCGCTTCATGGAGGAGCGCTACGACACGTGCGTGCGCGACTGCTTCGCGAGCATGGAGCGCGTAAACCTCTACGACTCGGTGTACTCGCCCATCGTGGTCACCTGCGGCTCGCTCGTCATCGCCGCCGTGATGGTGCTGGCGAGCCTGGGCGGCGGCGTGCAGGAGTTCTTCGGGATGTCGGTGGGCACGGCAGCCGCGGTGGTCGCCTATGTGGGCAAGGTGTTCGAGCCGCTGGGCGCCATCGGCATGGAAATCGAGAGCATCCAGCAAGCCATCGCCGGCGTAAAGCGCGTGAAGACTTTCCTCGACGAGGAAGAGCGTCCCGAGGCCGACAAGGCCCCGCAGGCAGACGCGCCCCTGGCCGTGGAGCTCGCAGGCGTGGACTTCGGCTACGAAGACGGGCGCGCCGTGCTCAAAAACTTCGCGCTTGACGTCACACCCGGCGAGATGGTGACGCTGGCGGGCAGAACGGGTGCCGGCAAGAGCACGATTTTCAAGCTCATCCTGGGCGACTACGAGCCCTGGGCGGGCACAGTGCGTGTGTGGGGAGTCGACGCCGCACAGCTGGCACCGCAGGCACGCAGGCGATTCGTGGGCCATGTCGACCAGGCGTTCAGGGTCGTGCCCGGCACGGTCGCCGACCAGATCACGCTAGGCGACCCGAGCATCTCGCGCGAGGAGATGGCGCAGGCGGCGCAGCTCGCAGGCATCGGGGCCGCGCTTGAGGCCCTGCCCCAAGGCTACGACACGCCCTATGCCGAGGGGCTTCTCTCCCAGGGGCAGACGCAGCTGCTCTCCATTGCGCGCGCCGTAGCGGCCAACCCAAAGCTGCTGCTGCTCGACGAGATCACAGCCAACCTCGACTCCGGCACCGAGCAGCAGGTCATGGAGGCGCTGCGCCGCGCCAGCCAGAACCGCGCGGTGCTTTCCATCTCGCACCGCCTCTACGAGCAGTCCGGTCAAGGACGTATTGTCCAGATTTAAGGGAATATTCAGATTCTGGCTCAGCGGCCGTTACCATGGGAGGGTTAAACGACCCCTCTCGAGGAGCACCGCAAATGAAGACCCGCTTGACCGCGCCCGAGCTCGTGACGCTTGCGTCCATGCTGTTTGGCCTGTTCTTTGGAGCAGGCAACCTCATCTTCCCGCTCATTCTGGGCGCCGCCGCAGGACAGGACCTGGGCGTCGCCATGGCGGGCATGATTGTGAGCGCCGTGGGCCTGCCGCTCATGGGCATCGTAGCCATCGGCGTCTCGCGAAGCGAGGGCCTCTTCGACCTGGCGAGCAAGGTGTCGAGGCGCTACGCCTTCTTCTTCACCTGCGCGCTCTATCTCACCATCGGTCCCCTGTTTGCCATCCCGCGCTGCGCAGCCACCTCGTTCTCCATTGCGCTGCCGCAGTTCGCCGGCCAAGGGATGTTGCCCCAGGCACTGTTCTCGCTCGCGTTCTTCCTTCTTGTGTTGTTCTTCTCGCTTAAGCCCACCAAGCTCATGGACGTGCTGGGCAAGTTCCTCAACCCGTTCTTCCTGGTACTGCTGGGCATCATTCTTGTGACGGCGCTCGTCAACCCCATCCAGGCCGTCTCGAGCGTCCCCGTCTCGGGCGCCTATGCCGACGGGGCGTTCTTCGCCGGCTTCCTGCGGGGCTATGACACGCTCGACGCCCTCGCCTCGCTTGCGTTCGGCATCATCGTCGTGCAGTCCATCCGCTCCAAAGACGTGACCGAGCCCGCCGCTGTGGGTGCCAACACCGTGCGCGCCGGCGCCTTCGCCATGACGGGCATGGCCCTCATCTACATCGCCATCGCCGTCGTGGGCGCCCAGAGCTACGGCCTGTATGCCGACCGTCTGACCGAGGCCGGCTTCACCGGTGGCGATGCCTTCGCGATTATCGCCGCACACTACTTCGGCGGCCCTGGCCAGGTCCTTTTGGGCGCAACCGTCACCCTGTGCTGCCTCAAGACCGCCATCGGCCTTGTGACCTCGTGCTCCGAGGCCTTCGTCGACATGCTGCCGTTCAAAATCTCCTACAAGGCCTACGCCGTCGCGTTCACGGTCGTCTCGTTTGTCATCTCCAACGTCGGCCTTGCGCAGATCATCTCACTGTCGGCCCCCGTGCTCTACTTCCTGTATCCGCTGGCCATCGTGCTCATCCTGCTTGGCCTGGGCCACAAGCTGGTCAAAGACAAGCCCAGTGTGTACCGCTGGACCATCGGCCTCACCGTGGTGGCCGCCGTCGCCGACTTCATCAGGACGAGCGGCCTGACCGGCATGCAGCCCGTCGTGGACTTCATCGCCAGCTGGCTGCCCTTTTACACGCTGGGCCTGGGCTGGGTCGTCCCCGCCGCCATCGGCCTGGCCATCGGCCTCGCGCGCAGCAGGAAAGCGAGCTAGTTCGAACGGGCGGGCGGCCTCGCGCGAGCGCGTTTGCGCAAGCGCGACAACATACACCGCGCCCCCGTGCCTGCGCATCGCCTGCTCCACACAGCCAGCGCCGCCGTGCCTGTGCATCGCCCGCTCAATCTGGCCAGCGCGGGTGGGCGGTGCCATCCGTTCGCTCCACATAGCCAATGCTGCCGCGCCTGCGCATCGCCTGCTCCACATGGCCAGCGCTGCCGTGCCTGCGCATCGCCCGCCCCACACAGCCAGCGCCGCCGTGCCTGCGCACCGCCCACCCAATCTGGCCAGCGCGGGTGGGCGGTGCCATCCAATCTCTGCCGCACAAGCACCCGCTCGTCACCAACCAACAAGGACCCCGCAGCCTTCCCAAAGGACGCTGCGGGGTCTTTCTCTCATTCTCTAGGAAAGCAATGAACAAGTAGCCTCCGGCCGCGGCCCCTCCCGCGCCGGCGCCGAAAAACCGGCCCGGGAGGGGC
>CAKUAI010000031.1 GCA_934636245.1 uncultured Coriobacteriales bacterium | reverse complement strand
AAAACCGAAAAAAGTTCGTGCTCAAAACCGAAAAGCCAGGCTGCTCAAACCCGCAAGCTAGAGACTATCAAACACACGCGAAGGGACAGGCGGCCATTATATGCGCACGCAGCCGCGCCTTCTCCACGCAGGGCCATGATCTACCGCAGCTGGACGCGCGACCACGGCGCCGCCAGCGAGCGCAGCGGCTGCCGGGCCTGCGAGCGTGCCTGTCCCCAGCACCTGCCCATCGTCGATTACCTCAAGCTTGTGGCGTAGACGTTCGAGCGGCGGTAGCAAGCAGGCAAGAGTACGGGATGGGATTCATCTTGCCCTGTGCTACAATTCTCTCAAATCCGGAGTTACATTCCGGATTTGAGAGAATTGAGGCTTGCATGTACATCCCGCGCGCACTAGAACCCGTTGTCAAGCGCTACTCGCAGCACTTCAAGGTCGTCGTCGTCACCGGCCCCAGACAGGTCGGCAAGACCACGATGCTCAAGCACCTCATGGAGCAGGAGTCACAGGAACGAGACATCGCACGTTCGTATGTCAGCCTCGACAACACCTCGATTCGTCAGGTTGCAAAAACCGACCCGGCGCTCTTCTTGCAGCGTTACCACCCACCGATTCTTATCGACGAGATACAGAAGGCTCCCGAGCTTCTCCCTTATATCAAGGAGGTCGTCGACCCGTCCGAGCAGACCGGCCTGTTCTGGCTCACAGGCTCGCAGCCCTTCCATCTCATGTCAGCCGTCTCCGAATCGCTCGCAGGCCGCGCTGGGGTGGTTGAGATGCTCGGCCTGTCAGCCTCGGAGATATACGGTGCCCCCTCGGAAACGTTCGGCGCGACCCCCGATTACTTCATGCGGTGCGTCAGCACCCGCCAGGCGCGTGACGTCACCGAGGTGTACGCCGACATCTGCAAAGGATCCCTTCCCGCCATACGAGCCCTGCCCGACGATTTGCGCGCGGGCGGTTACGAGTCGTACCTCGACACGTACATCATGCGCGACATCCGCGACCTTGCCCAGGTGGGCGACGAACTCAAGTTCCGCAGCTTCATGACGGCATGCGCAGCGCTCACCGGTAAGCCCGTCGTTTATGCCGACCTCGCCCGCCTTGCGGACATCAGCGAGAAGACCGCCAAGACCTGGCTGTCGCTGCTCACGAGCTCCTACCTCGTCAAAGTCGTGCAACCTTACGCAAACAACCTTCTCAAACGCCTCTCAAAACAGCCCATCATGCACTTCCTCGATACCGGCCTGGCCTCCTATCTCTCGGGCTGGACAAACCCCGCCGTCCTCGAGGCGGGGGCCATGTCGGGCCAATTCTTCGAGACCTATGCATTTGGAGAGGTCTACCGTAGCTTCGTCAACGCTGGCACGCGACCACCGCTGTACTTCTTCCGCAACAATGACAAGCGTGAGATAGACATACTCATGGAACGCGACGGCACACTCTACCCCATCGAGGTGAAGAAAACCGCATCACCAAGCATAAAAGACACGCGCAACCTGGGCGTTCTCGACCCCGTTGCACAAGATGACATCCCCGAGGAACTCGCCGCATTCAAGAGGGACATCGGCTGCGGGTGCATCATGTGCATGGCACAGGATACCTACCCCGTGAGCGAGCGAGCCTGGGCGTTTCCCGTCTGGGCGGTGTAGGAAAACAACGGGTCCGACAAACCTTGGCAGTCCTTCGACCGCAAGCCAGTCGAAGGACTGCGCCTGCAAAGTTTGCTCAAGCAGGCGCACCGGAGCCGCAAGGTACCTTTTCATCACGCACCAACATGATGCACTGCCAATCAGGCCTCCATCAACTCATGCTCGGCTTCTCAGGTCATTCGGCAAGCGAATCGCTATCACTTGCAACCCCTTCGTTCTCGCCGCCCTCATCCGCAGGTTCGATTGTGGCGAGCATCTCGGCACGGGCATCCTCGATGCTGTCGACGATCTCCTGGCGGTAAGCGTCGCGGTTCAGCAGCTCATCCACCTTGAGCAGGCCGTAGTCGACGCCGATGCCCACGCCCGTCACAATCGCCGCGCCAGCCACCGCACCGGCGGCACCTCCCACCGCAGTGCCCGCGACAGGCACAGCCGAGCCTCCCACTGCACCCACAGCGCCCCCGATGGCACTGCCGACCGCCGCCTCCGCGGCCCTTGTCCCGACCTTAGCGGCGACCTTCTCCACCAGCTTCGTGAGCCCCTTGAAGAATCCCTTGTCGGCAGCCTTGCTTACAAGCGTCTTGGTCGCCACACCCGTCGCGACGCCGGCCGTACCACCTGCCACCACGCGCATCTCCCTGCTCATGAAGCTCTGCGCGGGTGCGAACACCTTGAGCAAGTCTTCCCGCTCGATGGCCTCGCTCTTCTTCACAAGCCAGTCGGGCACGTCGTCTTCAAACTTCAACTCGGCCATACGCGCATAGAAGTCGTCCTCCAGGGCCGCCGCCTGCTCCTGATAACCCGCCCACTTCTCCGACAAGCCGGCATCGTCGAAGCCGTCCTCAAGATGGGAGGTGAGCTGCTCGACGGCATAATCATCGGTGCTTCCGGCGACGTATTGCGCGATTTGTATCGCAAGCTGCTCATAATCACCCGGCAAGCTGTAGTACCAGTCGAGGAAAGCGTCCACATTGCCCAGGCACCCGTCGAAGAACCCGTTGACGAGGGGCACGAGCTCGGCACGGGCATCGGCCTCGAGCTGGGCAGCCTTCTCGGACGTCTCGCTCATCAGGTCCTGGACACCCTGGTATTCGTAGTACTGCCCGTCGAGCACGAACACCGCCAGGTCCACCTGGTCGCGCACGAACGCCTCGGCTGCCGTGACCTCCTGCGTCTGCACAGCATAAGCCGCCGCGTGGTCGGCTGCAAGGAAACCCACGGCGAGCACCGCCGGCGCGACGCACGCCGCCGCCACGTACCTGCACATGAGAGGCTGGGGACGGGAGGGGTCCTTCGCCGCCTCGAGAGGCAGGAACACGCGCTTGAGTTCTGCGGGGTCTAGCAGGCACGTTGCAAATATGCCAACCAAGGCCCCGAATGACGCCAACATCAAAACGCCGTGCACGACCCGGTAGAGCGCAAGGTTTACCACCGCCGCCTGAGACAGGCCGAACGACGAGAGACCGTCTACAAGTGCTATGAGCCTGCCCGCCTCGGACATGAGGGCCGATGGGGAGCCGTCAAACGGTTGCGGTGCCTCTTTGAAAGCCTGGGCAGCGCTCGTGACCTGGGGCGTCGGCTCGATGGCTGAGATGACAAGCGCTCCAACGACAAGGGCAGCAAGCGTGATGCCCACGCCCACGAGCAGGGACCTCGATGCCCAGAAGGCCGGCTCAAACTCCTCTTTCAGCCGATTGCCCACCACATGCGACGCAACGGCAAGCAGGGGCACTGCGGCGACGGCAAGGCACCACTGCACAGCGTCCCAGGTCGCAACGGCAAACATCAGGCTTGCAACGCCTATCGCCGAGACGACGAACGACACGATGAAGCAAAGGGTGCGCCCGTTGTTGAAGCGTGCCGCACGCCCGCCCTCTTTGAACTCAATCTGACGGCGCAACTTGCGCATCACGCACTGATGCACAGTGCCCAGCGAGCACGCTGCGCTCAAGGCCGACCAAATCAAAGCAATGGCAATGGGAGGCATCGCGGGCGCTTGAACTGCGAAGATGCCCAGCAAGCCAAGCACCACAGCCGCTTTGGCAGCGTAGACCACGAGGCGCCTTGCATGTGCGGCATACGGCGATGCACCAGACTCACCATCGTCTAGCAGGTCTTCCCTGTTTGCCTCGCGCCTGTCGACGTTTGGCAGCCTCCCAGCTGCGCCCTCGGACAGCTCTGCGCCTGTCGGCACCCCGAGCTCGATGTCATCCGTCGACGATTCGGGCACCTCCCCAGTCACATCCGCCATGTCGCGCCTCCCATCCCGGTCGTTGGCGTCTTCTCGAACACATCTGTCGCAAGGCATGCGATAAAAGTGTACGTCCTGAACGACCAAAAGGTATCAAGGGTAGGCAGATGGGTGAACGAACAAGCGGATGCCGCGCAAATCAGCCCCGCACGCGCTCGGGCCCTTGGCCCTCAGGCCCACATATCCCTCAAACAGTCACTCATGGATGAGATTCAAAGGCTCCCCGAGGCGCGAAAAGGGGGCCAAAACGAGCAATCCGAGCCTCCGCGCCCAGCAAAACTCGCCGAGAGGGCAGCCAATCGACGTTCTCGCTACTCCGAAACTCGTTTCTCTGCCAATGGGGGCCGATCCCTGGCCATAGGAGACCCCCCTGTACGCCAGAGAGGAGCACGAGGGGTCCTGCGGCGGGGGCGCCACAGGACCGCCTGGGTGAGGGTGTGCCGCCAGCTGCCGCCCTCCTCACTGGGTGAAAATCCTCTCAAGTGGCCGCCGATTGAGCAGGCCGGGAGCTCACCCCACGTGAAATGCCCTGCAGGGCGGCAGGCCCGCCGTCCGCAAGCTGCTCGACAGGGCGGCGCGCACGGCTGGTAGCTGGCGCGCCGCCTGGGTTTCTATGCGCGGCGATGGAACACGATGGCGCGGTCGTAGACGATCTCGTAGTAGGACGCGCCCACGCCCGTCTCGGGCTCAATGTAGGCTCGGAAGGCCGCGAGAACCGTGTTGTCGTTGTCCACTCCGTAATATATGCCCTGCTCGTTGCCGGTGCTGTACGGTATCTCGGCCGTGAACTCGTCGGCACCTGACCAGCCAGGACGCGCCATCTTGTAGACGTAGTACCCGTCGGCGCCCTCGGGCAGGTACTGCGCGGCGGAGCATTCGAACAGGCCGTTGTAGATGCTGCACACGCCGTTGAGCATGGGGCGAGCATACAGGACGGCGTTGGAGTAAACGGCCTTTCCGGTGGTGGTGTGGTTCACGCCGTACACCACGACGAAGTCATCGTCGGAGGTCAGCGTGAAGTTATCGGTCATGAGATACGTCGTGTCGTGGTTGTCGCCCTGAGAGTTGGTGTCGTTGAAGTAAGAGGTCATGCCCTCGGGCACGGCGATGTTCACGGCCGGTTCCTCGTAGTCGTACTCGTCGGCATACTGGGCGATGATTGCCTCGCGGATGGCCTCGAGGTCGGCCGCCGCATGGGGCAGCGCAGCGATCTCGTGCACGCCCGTGCCGCGCGTCGTGATAGGCGTCGCCGCCAAGGGCGCGTCATTGGGCGCGGAGGGCGTGATGCGCACGACACGCATGCTCTCGGCCAAAGAGGCAATCCAGGCGTCCATGGCCTCGCCATCGGCCGGCTGGGAAATGCGCGCCAGCGTGCAGAAGGTAACCTTGCCCGCTTCCAGGCCCATGTTGAGCGTTTGGGCAGGCAGAAGGGCCTTGTTGACGATGCCTGCACCAAAGCCCGCCGCCTCGAGCGCCGCCTCGACCGTCTCGAGCGTGGTGGCGTCGCCCGTCATCACATACACGAAGCGCGCGCCGAAGGACTGCGCCTCCACATTCGTCACGGGGCCGGGGCACGCGCCGGGCGTAGCCTCGGTGGCCATGCCGAATTGGTTGTACGGCATGCCGATGCTGCCGAACACGGGATGGTACGTACCGCCCTCGCCGGCGTCTACCGCGAAGAAGCCCTTCGCGTTGGTGTAGTCCCGCTCCGGTTTGACGGAGGCAAGCAGAATGTAGTTGATGAGCGAGAAGTACACGCACGCAGGCGGCATGGGACCCGCCATGACGACCGCCTCGTCGGAGCGTAGCTTGTACGTCCAGCCCACAGGACTGAAATAGGGGTTGGCGGGATAGTTGCCCTCGGCGCCGGCGACATAGCCCACGCCCGGCTCCTCGGCCGGCCAGCCTTTCTCCTCAACGGCAGGCGCGGGGTCCTGGTTGGGCGCAGGAGGCAGAAAATTCACCAGGTAATGCGAGCCCGCGTTGTTGCCGAAGCAGGAAATGAGCTTGCCTTCGCTCGCCAGCTGCAGCGTGTCGAGCAGGCGCAGCTCACCGCGCTGGACGACGCACCCCGCCGCCTCAAGGTTCGCCTCAAAGGCGTCAACGTCTCCGAAGGTAGCGTCGAGCGACTCGGGCACCTCCTCGGCCATGGCGCTGGTCGGATCATTCATCATGCCCGTCATCGCGGTACCCGCGAGCATTGCGGCCCCCGCCGCTCCGAGGCCCAGTGCGCGCCGTCGGGCGATGTCCTGTCGCTGCATGGCATACCTCCTGTCGTTGGGTCCTAGGCCGAACCGCACGCCACGCCGGCCTGCAGCCGTCCTCGTTCCCCGGGAATTCTATCACCGCGTCAACACGGGCAAGACCCGCTCTTATCGGGATTTGCCAAGCTGAAAACAAAGAAAGAGGCTCCGGAGCTGAGGTAGCTCCAGAGCCTCTTGTCATGCACTGATTGATAGGTCGCCGGTCCGCCCTACGAGGGGTCTCACCCGAGAATGACTCGTCGTCCTGACGGGCACCCGCTTGCTGGACACTCCGGAAGAGGCGCCGTCAGGGAAGGCCTGCAACCCTCGGCGGGCATGCCGTCCAAACTACTTCGCGGGCGCTTCGGCGGGAGCGTCACCAGCGGGGGCCTCGCCGCCTTCGGCAGGAGCGTCACCAGCAGGGGCCTCGCCGCCCTCGAAGGCGTCGCCCAGGGCAGCCTCGCCGCCCTTGGCAGCGTCGCCGCCGCCAGGGCCGCCGGCCTGATCCTGCAGGCTCACATCGCCCATCCAGTCTTCGGCGACGGTGCCGCCCAGGATGTTCTCAACGATGTAGCGGGCAGCCTTGGAGCCGGCCCACATGCCCACGGTCTGGCAGGTGCCGCCGCCGTAGACCTCGCCGTCCCAACCGCTCGTGCACACGCCGGCGGCGAACAGGCCAGCAATCGGCTTGCCACGGTCGTCGCAGACCTCGGCGTTACGGTCGATGCGGATGCCGCCGCAGGTGTTCAGCATGCCCGAGCAGCACTGGAAGGCGTAGAAGGGGCCGGTCTCGCAGGCCCACAGGTAGTCGGCGCCCTTGCCGTACTCCTCGTCGGTGCCGGAGGCGCAGAAACCGTTGTAGCGCTCGATCTCAGCCAGGAAGTCTTCCTTCACGAAGGTCGGGACCTTCTCGGCCAGCTTGTCGGCGAGTTCCTCGAGCGTGTCGGCGGAGAGGATGTAGTCCTTGTCGGCGTTCTCCTCAATCTCGCTGGTCAGGTCGATGGGGCTGCCCACGCAGGCGTCGGCGAAGCCGGAGTAGTGACGGCTGCATCCGCCGGCCTCGTACTTCTCCTTCATCGAGGAGTCCATGATAGAGAAGACGTAGCCCTGGCTCTCGATGAGCTTACCCGACTGGGAGGTGCCCAGGCTACCGCCGGCCGACTCGTCGCAGAAGCGGATGCCGTACTCGTTGACGAAGAGATCGGAGTACTGCATGGTCGCAGCCACGCCGAGCGGCGAGCTGTAGGCAAGCGACTCGTCGCCGTTACCCACGTTGTTGAAGAGGGACGCGACCGTCAGGTGGTTGGCGCGGCCGTGGGCGGTCTGCTCGGCCATGAGCTGACCGTCGCCGTCCTGGCCCTCGCCCCAGCCGATGATCTTGGACATGTCCTGGCTGGAGTACTGGGCGAGCAGCTCCTTGTTGGTGGACATGCCGCCCGTGGCGAGCACGACGGCCTTGGCGTTGATCTGCGTCACGGCGCCGGCCTCGTCTACGTACTGCACGCCGGTCACGGTGTAGGGGTCGGCGAGCACGAGCGCGAAGGCGCGGGCGTTGGTGCGGATGTCGACGCCCTCGTCGGTGGCGATGGGGGTCAGCTTCTCGATGGCCGAGGTGCCGTTGCCGCCCTCGTAGAAGGTGACGCCGGCCTGGTAGTAGCCGCAGCCGTGCTTGCCGAACAGCCAGTCGGCGTTGCTGCCGGCCTCCTTCACGCGCTCATAGTGAAGGATGGAGTTGGCGATGAAGTTGGTGTTGGCGGCCGACTTGTAGCCGGACAGGCGCGCGGCGTCCTCATCCTGGTTCCTCTGCGGACCATTGCACTCGGCGTAGTTGGTGGAACCACCCAGCGTGGCGTTCTTCTCGAGCATGACGACGACGGCGTCGGGAGCCTGCTCCTTGGCGATCATGGAGGCGAAGAAACCGCCGATGCCCGAGCCGACGACAACGATGTCGGCGTCCTCGGTGTTGGCAGGGGCGTCGACCGGCGTGCCGACCGTGACGCCCTCGGCGGCCTCATCGGCGCTTGCGATTGCGGGCATGGCAGCCATCGCGCCAGCCGCTGCGGCAACGCCGAAGAACGAACGACGAGTCATTTCAGCCATACGTGTGCTCCTATCTCGTGGGGCGCCCCGGTCCCTTAAATCCGGTGGCGCGCAGGTACACAACGCCTGAAAATCTAGCGCGACACAGGCCGCAGCGCATAATCCCCAAACGGGTGATTCCTATAAAATGGCTGGTAGATTGCGATAAAAAAGTTGTCAAGCAGAATGGTGGATTAAACCTGGGAGCAGCGAGTTAGAGATTCGACCCCTGCCTTTCCGCATGCGTGGCGGGCACAAACGAACCTGTTTTGCTTGCTTGAGAAATTCCCACGACAGCAATCGCGCAGCAAGTGTGCCCGGCCATAAGCGCCGCAAGGCACCCGGCATAACCCCCGCACGCAAGCGCACGGCAGATGCGCTTGCCCATGAGCGCTCGCCACTTCAGCGCGTGTTTACAGGCCAAGCACGTGCATGCTTTTGCGTCCGCCCAGCCCCTCTCGCGTGTTACTCGCCCCTAACCCCTTTGGTGCGAAGACTTCACCACGGTTTACACACAATCCTGAACGCACTTGGATTTCGCACCAAAGGGGCGATTGTGGGCAGCAGAAAGCCCGCCGTAGAGTCGAGAGCGTGCGAGGCGACCCCTCGCGCATGCGCACCCGCGCCGCAGACACAGCCTGCATCTAGCCGAGGCGCATGAAGAATCGTTCGAGAACAAGGGGTAAGACATGATCAAGAACTTGACCCGTCGCTCGTTCGTTGTTGGCGCGTCGCTCGCGACGTGCGCATTGGCCGCCGGCACGGCACTCGCCGACGCCGCGGCCCCGGGCGGCGCCCCGGACGCCGCCGGTCCCGGTGAAGGTGGCGCACCCGGTGCCGGCGGCCCTGGCGGCATGGGCAGCGCCGACCCCATCGACCTCACCGGTATGCTCGCCCTCAAGCAGTACGTCTTTGTCGCCAGCCAAGGCGAAGTGACGGACAGTACCGTGTCGTGCGAGTGCTTCGGCGCCTACGGCGAGGGCGACGGCGTGCGCTTTGCCCCCGCGCCCTTTGACGGCGCGATCGATGTCTATCTCGACGCCGCGAAGACCCAGATAGCCGACGGCGTGACCGCCAGCGTTGCAGACGGCACGTTCACCCTGGAGGGCGTCTCCAACTTCGGCAACGTCGCCTACTACCTCACCACCGGCGAGGACGCCTACACCACCGTCGTCTATGTTGTGAACGACGAGTACCTCACCGACGCGGCCCTCACCCTGGCTAACGGGGCGAGCCTTGAGCTCAGCAGGTACGCGCCCAACATGGCCCAGGGCGACTACACCGCCACCGTCGACGCCGTCAACGCGGCCGGCGCAGTCTATGTCGGCGGCAACCGCATGATCCGCACGGCTGCCGACTACGGCATCGAGGGCGACGACGCAGCCGCCGTCGACTGGTTCCTCTCGAGCGGCGTGACCAACGCCGGCGACACGCTCACCGAGTTCGGCGAGAAGATGTACGGCTTCGAGTACGCCGTGGCCCTCTACCGCCTCTTCCAAATCGTGTGCGACCAGGTGACCTTCGCCAAGGACTACGTGGACGCCGCCGACTTCTCGGGTGCCATGTTCTCCAACGACCCCTACTCCGACTCGGTGAGCGCCACGCTGCAGGTGGGCGTGTGGAACGGCATCTACACCAAGATGACCGACGTGAAGGACTCGGGCGCCACGGGCGACTACCCCGGCTTCTACCTGCTCACCAACATCGACACCGACACGACCATGCTCGGCACGGGTGCCCAGGTAACCGGCAAGTTTGCCCGCGTGGGCCTGTACAACGCGCTGCAGTCTGCCTGGACGATGAAGAACGACGACGGCCTTGCCGCCGCAGCCCAGCTCGCCCAGGCCGCGGCCGACTACGACGGTGCAGCCGTCGAGGCACCGGCCGACTACACCAACGAGGCCAAGGTCGCCGCAGTCGCCCAGGTGCTCGAAGGCGCCGACGACAAGGGCGAGGCCGCCGTCGCGGCCATGGACGAGCCCATGGGCAAGCTCGACTGCATCCGCCTGCTCTACACCGTGAGCGGCTTTGTGAAGTCGCGCACCGCGCCCGACGCCGCCTGGGCCGAGCAGGTTGGCTCCGCCACCTCCGACATCGCGCAGTTCTTCGGCCCCGAGTACGGCGACACCGTTGTCATGAGCGGCGCCGTGGCCGACGTTCCCGCATCGCTTGTCTCCGAGAAGAACGCCGCCCTGCTTGTCGACGACATCAACGGCACACTTGAGATCTGCGACAACACCGTCTCGCTTGCCGGCAACGCCGACGACGCGGCCAGCGTCATCGTGGGCGCGACCGACCCCAACACCGCCCGTGACGGCGCCGAGGCGGCGACCGAGGGCGACGGCCTGGTGTACAACGCGTCGGCCCGTAACGCCTTCTACCGCTACGGCATCGGCTCGGCCATGGCCGTGTGGGGCAAGGACTCCCACGTCAAGCTCGCCAGCACCGACGGCCGCCTGGTCGTCGACGGCGAGGCAACGGGCTCGGCGTACCCGGCCGGCACCATGGCGGGCGCGGTGTACTGCGGCTTCGGCGCAAGCGTGAGCGTCGCCAACGCAGTGGCCTACTCCAGCGAGCAGCACCTCTCCAACATTCTCTACAACGGCTCCTACCATTACACCGATTCGGCCGCCTTTGGTACGGGCCGCGTGTTCAGCTCCGACTTCTGGGGCGGCTACCAGGTGTTTGAGGACTGCGTTGCCACCGGCGACTGCGTGACCGACGAGCCCACCACCCTCATCGTCAAGAACTCCGTCTACGGCAAGAGCCTGGGCGGCAACGGCTTCGCGTCCCTGTACTTCGAGAACTCCAAGGTGACGGGCGGCTGCGCCGAGTTCCAGAACACCACCTCGCTGGTGACCGACGTCGCAGCCATGACCGTGGTCAACTCCAGCGTGGAGTGCTCGGGCGACGCCTTCGCCAGCTCCACCAAGGGCGAGCGCGCCATCGTCACGCTCGTGGACAGCCAGATTGACATGACGGCCGGCACGCAGCTGGCACGCGTCGACGGCTACGACAGCGTCAACGCTATCACGCTTGCCTCCGTCGACCCGGCTGATGTGGATGCCTACCAGGCACGTTTCAACGGCCAGCTCACCTTCAAGCTATACGGTGAGAACACCATCGCCACGCCCGACGGCACGCTGGGCGCCACGGTGGCAGAAAGCGCCACGCTCACGATCTTCGGCTCCGTGGTGGACGAGAGCGGCGCCGCGGTTGAGATTCCGGGTGCCGTGATGGAGACGGGCGAGGAGTACGGCACGCTCACCGTGGTGAAGTGCGCGGTCGAGCACCCCGCCGTGGAGGCAAGGTCGCAGCCCGCCGCCGGCGCCCCCGCAGGCGAGCAGGGCGCTGCGCCCGAGGGCGGTGCGCCTGCTGAGGGCGCGCCTGCTGAGGGCGGTGCGGCTGAGGGCGGCGCGCCTGCAGATGGCGCCCCCGCAGGCGACGCCCCTGCCGACGCCCCCGCGCCGAAGTAGGACCCCCACTGGCGACTGCGGGTGCACACGCAGACGCCGAAGGGCATGTGCACAGGGCCCCGCCGGAAGACTCCCGTCCCCCGGCGGGGCCCGCTTGCGCCTCTCGACGCGCGAAGCAATCCCCACGAGAACAAACTACTGTCGCGCTACGGCTCTATGATGTTGAACAACCCGGCGCCGTTGAGGGCAGTGAAGCTGCGGCAAAGTTCGCCAAACAGCTCCTCGTCGCCTGTAACCTCGAGGACGGAGCGCACGGCGGCCGCATCGCCTCCCATCAAGGCCAACAAGCCGCTCTTTGGCCCGGCGAACGTCAACAGGGCATCGTCGACCGGCGCGGTCTCCGTATGCAGCATGGGGCCGTTCTTAAAGCACAGCACAAACGTCTGGCCCGTATCGGTGCAGGTCACATTCACCTTGAAGTCCCTGTCGGCGAGTGCTGTCTTGTCCAATGCAATGCCAAGGTAGTCGAGAATGAGCTCCGCTCCCATGTTGTTGCGCATGTCTGAAGAGCTGTTCACGGTTGTCTGCACGAGCGCCTGGTTGCCGTGCCTGAGCTCCAGGGCCGCCGTGAGGTAGCAGTTGCGCCACGTGCCGCTCTCTGCCTGATAGCCCAGCTGTTCGAGCGCGTCGGCGCACAGCAGGCGCGCCTCGGTGTTCTGAGGGTCGGCAAACACGAGAGTATTCGTGATCTGCGCGACCCACTGGTACTCGCCCTGCTCGAAATCGGCACGGGCGCGCTCCAACACCGCCGCCGGGTCGCCCAAGTACGAGACGAGCTTGGCAGCGTACTTCTCAGGCCCAAGGTCGTTCAGATGCACCGGGTTCGCGTCGTACCAACCCATATAGCGCTGGTACACGGCCCGGGCATTGTGAGCGACCGTGCCATAGTACTGGCGGGTGTACCAGCACCTCTCAAGCTCGGCAGGCAGTGCGATAGACTCGGCGATTTCAGATGAGACCATGCCCTGGTTGAGCATGGCCAGTGCCTGGTCGTTGATGAACTTATACATGGCGGCGGTGTTCACGAGATACTCGTTCACGACCTCGTTGCCCCAATGGGGCCAGTTGTGGCTCTGGAACGCCACTTCCACCTGAGAGCCGTACAAACCCACTGCCTCCATGATGTACTTGGCCCAGGCGTTGCCGTCGCGAACCTGCGCGCCGCGCAACGTATACAGGTTGTGGAGCGTGCCGCAACAGTTCTCGGCGACCCAAAGGGCCTTGAGCTCGGGGAACCACATGTTCATCTCGGCGGGAGCCTCGGTGCCGGGAGTCAACTGAAACTGTATGGTGACGCCGTCTATCACAAGCTCGGTGCCGGCCTGCGCAATCTCGAGGCTGGGCGAAATGTACGAGGTCGTTCCCAGGGACTGACCGACGCCGATGCCCATGGCAAGGGAGCCCTGCGGGCCTTTCTCCAGGTAGGCGCCGTACTGGTACGCTGCGCGACGACCCATGGCCCTGCCGGCGTAGGAGTTCTCAGACACGGCATGCTCCTCGAAGTGCTCCGGAACGATGATGGGCACCTTGTCGCCAGCCAGCTGCTCTTCCAGGCTCATGGACGCCTTGGCCGCCTCCTCTTCGCTCACGACGCCCTTGATGCCGCCATAGTGGTCGATGTGAGGGTGGCTGATGATGACGGCCTTCACGGGGTGCCCGCCCAGATGTTCCTCAACCAGGGCCATCGCCGCCCGGGTGCACTCCACGCTCATGAGCGTGTCGATGACAATCCAGCCCGTCTGGCCCTCAATAAGCGTAAGGTTCGCCATGTCGTATCCGCGCACCTGGTAGATGCCGTCAATGACTTTGAACAGACCGTACACGTGGTTGTTCCGGGTGTTCTCCCACAGGCTGGGGTTCGCAGAGGCGGGGGCATCGGCCCCCTCCACGAACGTGTAGGCCTTTTGGCTCCAAATGACACGGCCCGTGTCATCGCATATCTCGAGTGCGTCGGGGGCGGCTATGAGATTGCGCGTCGCGTTCTCGTATTCGGAGCGATCCTCAAAATCGAGCTTTTCGTACCATGCGGCATTTGCCGCCTCGGTAAAGCCTGAGGCGTCCTTGACCTCGTCGGTCAAGCCCGCGAATCCGTCGAGAGCAAGGGCAACTCCCTGCGGCGCCGTGGCGGCAAACACGCCGGTGCCCGCCAGAGCCATCCCCTCCAAAAGCCTTCGACGGCTGACATTGAGAGCGTTGCATGCATCGCACATAAGAAGCTCCTTTTGCCTGACCCATATGCCGCGCTGAGGGTCGATTGCTGCCGTGCCGCACTCCAAGCATGTCACCGTTCACATCCCGCAGGCGACAGCCACGCGCTGCAACACGAGGGATGGCCGCAGTATCTCACATTCTGAGACCAGGATGAGAATGCCACGGCGTTAAGAGTTCGAGAATTCGGCTGCGGGTATTACGGGAAGCTTTCTTTAGGCACACATATATATGCATAGGCATATATAGGAAAGAACCTTCTTGTTAGTGCACCTTCGCTTCCCCACAGGCCGATCCCCGGGAAACACTGTCATGTCAGGCGTGAACAGGTTTACCTTGAACTCATCCGTCTCCACCTCGCGTGAGATGCCCATCTGGAGCCTCCACGGAACGCCAGCTCTGCTCACTGGGCAATCCGCACAAGAATCTTGAATGTTGCAATCCTCTGCAAAAGCGGCATCGGCGCACAGATAGGCAAATGCGCTACCGATACAATTGACCTCTCAAGCCGTCGGTCTTGTGGGTTATCATCCGCTCATTGCAAAACGCCGCGCCTTTGGGAGGCCTCGCTTATGTACCAAGTCCAGATCACCCTCTTTGAGTCTTCGGATGGCCTGGTACGCCTGCCCATCGCGGCCGATATGCACCAAGGAGAGGTCTGGGCGACTCAAGTTCAGATGGCCGAGCTGTTCGGCATAGACATGAAGACGGTTGGCGAGCACGTTGCAAGTGCCCTCAGGGAGGAATTGGCAGAAATCGCCCCCTCAGTCGTCGCAGTATTTGCAGAAGGCACCCCTGACGGAGAGACGAACCAGGTAGAGCGCTTTTCTCTCGATGTCGTTCTCTCGGTGGGCTATCGGGTTGCATCCCCTCGCGTCGTGGAGTTCCGCAGGTGGGCGACAGACGTCTTGCACCAGCAGCTTGCCAACGGCTGCACCGAAAACGCCCCGAGACTCGAACAGGCTGTGCAAGCGGCGCGAGTAATGGGCGCAATTCACGACGACCCCAACTCGAGACAGGTTCTCAACGTAGTTCAGCGCTACGCGGGGGCGTTCTCGACCCTCGACGCCTACGACCGCGGCGAGCTCCCCCGCCCCGACGGCACGCCCGACATCTGCGTTCTTGACGCGGCCGAATGCAAGGGCGTAGTCCGCGAGCTTGCGGCTTCGCAGGGCGTTGAGGGGACCCTTTTTGGCAACGAGCGCACGCAGGGTGGCCTCGAGGCGGCCGTCGCTGCAGTCTACCAGGGCTTTGGCGGCGTCGACGCCTACCCCAGCGTCGAGGAGAAGGCTGCGAACCTGCTCTACCTCGTGGTGAAGGACCACCCCTTCTCGGACGGCAACAAGCGCATCGGCTCCTGCCTCTTCCTGCACTTCCTCGCCCACAACGGGCTCCTTGGAAAAGACGGCAGGCCCCCGATTACAAACGGCATGCTCGTGGCCCTCACGCTCATGGTGGCCGAGAGCCGCCCCGACGAGAAAGACTCGATGATCTCGCTGCTCATGGGCTTCCTCGCCGAGGGGCAAATGTAGCTGCAATACCGAAGTCCTTCGGGTATACATGCATTGATCCATGCCAAGCGCATGAGGCTTCCGAGCGCCGGGGGTTTCCCCCGGCATTCTTCTTGGCTGGTCATTGGCACACGGACCGACGACAAGGTATTCGGCACTTGAAAGTCGTTGCGAGAGAGCTTTTACATGGCCATCACGCGCAAGCGGTTTAAAGAAAACGCTTAGCACGCACGGCGAGGGAAACCTCGAGCTCCAGATCACTCGTCTGCATAATTTGAGCCCGCTGTTCTTCAGCTGCGCCGGCGTCCAAGCGATTCGTTTGGACCGATTGCCCGTCTCACCTGGGCTTCCTATACTGGATTGGTTCTATCCGTACGTCACGAAGGAGAGTGCGATGGAAACCAAGCAGTTCACAAGGCGTGGCTTTGTTGGTGCGACAGGCGCTGTTGCCCTGGCTGGCATGAGCATGGGTTCGGTAGGTGTATTTGCCGATGAGGCCGACCCCGTGGCCGAGCTTCGTCGCGATCCCGAGGCTGCCGCTGCCGCGTTCGCCGAGGTAGAGGACTTCCCCGTGGCCCTCACCCCCGCCACCGACGAGCACCCCGGCATGGAGGGCGTTGAGCAGGTGCTGCTCGACCGCGCCACGCTGCACGGCGGCGTTGCCGTGAACTCGCGCGACCCCGAGCGTGACATCGACGACGCGCAGATTGCACTGCTGCTGAGGGCCGCCATGACCGCCCCCACCGCCGGCGATCAGCGCAGCCTGCACTACATCGTGATTCGCGACCCCGAGACCATGGACAAGATTAACGGCTGGCAGCTGGGCGGCAACTGCCCCGTGTGCATCGCCATCGTGTCTGAGGGCTGCCCGGCGGCATGCGACGCCGGCATGGCGGCCATGGCCATGATGATCCAGGCCTCCGCCATGGGCATCTGCACCTGCGTGCAGGGTCAGGGCTTCTCAGCCACCGACTCCGAGGGCAACCGCAAGGACTACAGCTACCTGGGCCTCAACGACGACTGGTACCCTGAGGTCTACGTCTCGCTGGGCTACCCGGCAGTCGATGCGTACGCGAGCGCCTCGGTCGACATCTACGACGAGAGTCACGTGCACCAGGAAAAGATCTAGGCGAGGCACCGGGCGCCGCGCGAGATACGCCGAGCGATGAGACCCACGCAAACGCCGTGCTCCCCCCAATCTGGGAGCACGGCGTTTTTGCTGCTTGGGCATCGTTTTGTTCGCTGGCCTTTGGAAAATGGACGCGATTCCAGCGGTACTGTGGGCAAGTGTCTTACTGTTCATAGATATGCGTATGCATATCTATGAACACGCATACACATACTCACGCGCCTTCCTTGCTCCCCCAGCATCTACCTTGGTAAATCGTGCTGAATGGACCATTTTTGACCGATTTCCAAGCTTGTTCTGGTCCTTTTTGCACGATGGATCCGCGAACGTGCTAAAAGAACCATTTAAGGTGCAGCAAAGCCATTCTTCAATGACCCGATAGGTCCGAAAGTAAGGGCGCAGGCGCACCTGGTAGGCCCTGAGGCGACGGCAGGCGCGGGAACGGCGCGCTCGCGGCCCTTGCGGAAGATATTGCTTGTCAGTTCTAGTGCCTCAGGGCATAGGCTACAAACTCGGGGTCGAGTTACAAGTCGTACTTCTCATCATGATAGATGTCGCGATCACTCCATTGCCAACCACCACGGCGATACCAAGTCCATGAGCGGTCCTCCACCAGTTCACCCGTAATCGCGTCATCAAAATGCCCCGCCGTGGCGCAGTTTGGAAGCGCACTTGACTGGGAGCCAAGAGGTCGTGGGTTCAAATTCCACTTGCACGACTATGTAATCTTCGGCGGCCAGAAAACCATCAGATTCCTGGCCGCCTCTTTTGCGGGACCCTCACATCCCTACATCCACTTCACAATCCACTCGTCAATGGTCTGAAGTTCATCGGAGAAGTTGACACCGACCTTGCAGAGCTTGCGGCCATCGCTCTCAAAGGGAAGCATATAACCTTTGTCGTCAATCTGGGCAAGGGCGGTCTCGGCGGACTTGTTGTACTTGAACTCCATAACGAAAACCGCCGAATCCGTGCGAATTACGGCGTCCACCCGGCCCGTTGCTGTCTTGAACTCTGTCTCTATTTGAATCCCGAGCAGGTCGAAAATGAGAAAGAACGTCGTCTCGAATCCTCGCTCGTCACGACTACCCAGGTGGTAGGGGATGCCCGCCAGATATGATTTCATGAGGGCAAGCGCGCCGTCCATATCATCCTCGTAGAGTTTGTCAGCCAAGTTGTCGAGGAAGCCGTAGTGCTCGTGAAGCGCCTCAGGAGCGGCGTGCTGTACAAGGCGCTCTGACAGACCCCGGCGCACCTCCTCGTTGGGGATGCCGAGAGTGTAGGAGTCACGACGTGGGTTGTAGCCCTTAATGGTGAGGTACCCGCCCTGGTAAAGCATGGGAAGCGGTGAAGTCAGCCTTTCGGCGGGCGCGTCAAATTCCAAGGCGCGCGCGACGCTGCCCTCAAGCCCCGCGATGTCCCAGCCTCGCGTTTCGAGGAGCTTGATGAGAAACGACGGTGTGCCGCTGGAGAACCAATATGCAGAAACATCCGTATTTGCCAGCGCACTCAGCAGGCTGAACGGATTGTAGATGTCTGGCGAAACCTTGCTGAAGTGATATCCGTCGTAGTTTGTCTTGAGCTGGGCAAACGCCTCATCATAAGAAACTCCGAGTCCGTTTGCAAACGCCTGCACGCCCTCGGCCATCTGCGTCGTCATTTCTTCCTCGGTGATGCCGCAGATACCCGCAAACTGCGGGAGCATGGAGATGTTTGTGAGGTTGTTGAGCTCGCTGAAAATGGACATCTGGCTGAACTTGGTGATGCCCGAGAGGAACACGAAGCGCAGGATTTCATCGCATGCCTTGAGGGGCGCATAAAACTCGCGCATGACCTCGCGAAACGCCTGCAACTTCTCAGCGTCGTGCGTCACGTTGAGCAAGGGCGCGTCATACTCGTCGACGAGAACAACAACCTGCTTGCCGGTCCGCCCATGGACCGCGTTGATAAGTCCGCATAGGCGAGAACCAGGGGTGTTCGCATCGGGATCGCGCCCCCAGACCTTCTCAATCTGCGCCAGCGTGTAGTCCAGCAACTCCACGAGCTGCCCCGCATCGGTCGTCTTGACCATCGACAGGTCCACCCGAATAACTGGGTGGCTCTCCCACTCACCGCCCTCGAGACCGACAATCGCCAGCCCCTCGAACAGATCGCAGCGCCCCTCGAAATACGCCTGCATGGTCGAGATGAGCAGTGACTTGCCAAAACGACGCGGTCGGTTCAAAAAGAACGCCTTGCCCGACCAATGGACCAGGTCATAGATATAGGGTGTCTTGTCCACATAGACATAGCCATTCGTGCGAATCTCGCTGAACGTCTGGATACCCACAGGGTACCTCAGCCTCTTGCCCGTCACGTTCACCCCATCCATACCAGCCGTCTCTCTGTCCTCGTGTCTCATGTCGCTAACTTAGCATCCAAGGAGAGAATCAGAGACGAATCGGACTGTCGATGACGAAGGTGTCGTTGCGGTTGATGATCGCCCTTCAATCGGGCAAGTTCGCCTAGACTGCTATCATGCGTGTTACTAACGTATATATTACTAACACACATGATAGCAGTCTGTACTTGTGCGTCGAGTGTTGACGGGGAATGGGCGTCGATAGGTTGCACTCTTAGTATATGGACTCAAGGTTTCAGGGCGGCGCGTTCTTATTTGGGCGAATCTTCCGAATTGATTTGCGCATGGGCCCGGGGGCCTGCGGACGGCTCCCGGGCCAATGTGGCCCATCTCGCCCCACTCCGACGCGCAGGGCGTCTCGGGCATCGCGACGGTCAGCGCGAGCCCGCCCGCCTCGATTCCCCACATGGAAAACCGAGACGGGCGTTACACACGTTTAAATCCATCAGGCAAGCAGCTCAGACCGCACGAGCACTCATCGATAGGTAGTCCTCACGTTGTAGACAAGTCCGGGCTCGGCCAGCGTGTCGAAATGCCTCTTCGCACACTTTATCTTCCCAGCCTCTACCGGACGAGTGTGGATGTCATTGTTGCCGCCGCCCTTAGTCTCGGTCACGAAGTACACCCGGTGCTCACCCTCGATTTCCTGAACATAAGCCCAGTCAGGGTTGTAGCTGCCCAATGGCGTATCGATCTTGAAGCTGCTCGGCAACTTCGCGAACACCTTGATCTCCTCAGCTTGGTCGAGCTCCACAGCAAAGGGCCTTTCTACCGACGATGAATCGTAGACAACGTAGTTGTAGAGGCTCTTATGGTGCGCTGGCTCCCACGCATTCTGGCCCTCATAGGCCCTAAGGCTCCCAGGCTCCAGGTCTTCCATTGTGTACCACTCGTCCTCGGGCAGCTTCGTGTACTTGATACCGTCGGCAATAGCGATGGCCTTGGCCCTGTTTATCTTCGCGGCCACTTGCGCAAGGAACAGAGCGGGGTTGCACTCAAACTCGCCAAACCGCCCACAGCCCTCCAGAATCCGCTTGAGTGTAGCGCGAGTGAGCCCCACAGCGTCCTGCAGCTCGGCGATGGGGTCGGGAAGGTCGTAGGCCTCACGTCCAGCCGTTCGCACAAGCGCGGTCGAGCGAGCCTCGGCGCTCACGCCAGCTTCGCCAACGCTGACATCCGCCAGCGTGCTCACAATCTCAGGAGCCTTCACCTCGGGCATCTTGGCAATTTCCTCGCAAGCATCACTGACCAGCTTGTCCGAGTCCACATCCACCTCAAAGCGCGTCCGCTTGCGTATACGCTCCCAAAGTTCCTGGAAAGCCGGGTCAGCCGTCACATCCTTGCACAGCTCAACTTCAACCTCCCTGGCCTTGTCGCGAATCTGCAGCTTCTGGGCCTTCTGCAAGATAACAGCCTCGATGACGAACTTCGCGTTCTCAAGGCCTTCCGGCATGGGAGTCCTTGCCTGCTCGGCGGCCTGTTTAAGCTCGGACGTTATTTTGCCCTTGGCGTCGACAAGCCCTTGGGCCTGGAGCGAGTCAAAAACCGCCTTGGACTTCTGGTAGCCCAGCAACTCTTCGGTTCCGTCCTCACGCTCTACCACGACGTTCGAGAACGTCTCGGCTGTAAGGATGCCGAACTTGCACCCATCCTCCTCAAACTCCGACTGCAGACCGCTGGCAAACGAATCGTAACTTTCGTTTGCAATGACAGTCAGCACGTTCACGCCATCGTCATAGCAGCGCTCGCCGTCTTGGTTCACGCACAGACGAAGGCCGCGACCAATCTTCTGACGCTTGGTCAACACATCCTTGGTCTCCACCAGGGTGCAGATTTGAAATACGTTGGGGTTATCCCATCCTTCCTTGAGCGCTGAGTGGCTCCATATGAACTGGATGCGCTTCTTCGTGCGCGTCTCCGCGTCATCGCCGTCTGCGGGGAAAGAGAGCAGCGTCTCCTTGTCTCGCATGATGGTCTCGAAGGTCGATATGTCTGCCAATGCGTCGCCTTTTGTATCCTTCAGACGTCTATTGCCGTCCTGTGAAAAATAGCCAGAGTGTACAGCGGAAGCATCTGTATCAAGCGACACGCCAGCTGCAGCATAACGCTTACGCCACTTGGGCGAGCTCACCGCCGCAGCATATTCTTCCTCGAACATCTGGGCATACTCGCCGTTGCGCACCGGATCGTACAAGCGGTACTTCTCCACCTTGTCGATGAAGAAGAGCGAGAGTACCTTGATGCCGCGCGGGGCAAGCTCGAGCTGGCGCTGCAGGTGATCTTCGATGGTACTCTTGATTTGCGCGCGCTTGATGGCCTCGGCGGCGACGTCACCGACAGCCTGTCCCAACTCGATACGCTCACCGTTCTGGAACTCGACCCACTCGTCGCCGACGGCGGCAGAAATGTTGTTCACAATCCAACCGGCTTCATAGTCGGTGTTCTCGCCACTCTTGGCACTGGAAAACAGGTTATCACCTGTCTTGACGGTCACTTTCTTGCGCTTCTGCGAGCCATCCTTCTGACGCACGTCAATGGTCAACTTGGCAGTTATAGGCGACCCAATCTTTGTGGACTCAAGCCTCACATACGAGCCATTGAGGTCCTCCTGCGAGAGCACTGAGTCGACCGTGATGCTCTTGACCAACCCGCGCTGGAAGGCGTCGACCGGTGTCAGGCGGTAGACCTTGTTGTAGTCCTCCTTATGCGTGGCTGAGTATCGCAGCACGAAAAGCGGGCTCAAGCTGCGGATGGCCGCCTTCGCCGCGAGCGTGTTGTCGACGCTCTGCGGCTCGTCGATGATGACGATCGGGTTGCAGGCGGATACGAGCTCGCGCGGGCTTTGCCCGCCGATGAGCTTCTCGCTCGGCCGGTGGAAAAGGTTACCCTCGTCGGCAGCGCCGTCCTCCTGAAAACCCTTGTTGAAGGCGCCGATGTTGATGATCATCACCTGGATGGAACTCGATGTGGCGAAGCTGCCCACCGGCCCCATGTCCTTCGAGTCGTAGATAAAGCTCTCGAGCGGGGTGTTGTCGTAGAGCGCATCAAAGTGGCTCTTGGTGCTCTCGAAGCTCTTCTTCACACCCTCGCGAATGGCGACGCTCGGCACGACGATAATAAACTTGGTCAGCCCATAGCGACGATTGAGCTCATAGATGGTGCGGATATAGCAGTATGTCTTGCCTGTGCCGGTCTCCATCTCCACGGTGAAATCGCGCAGGTGGCCATCGGTGGCAACACTCGTCGGGGCAAGCGCGTTGCCTTCCTGAATGATATGCAGGTTGCGCTCCAGCTGCCCAGGAGAGAGACGAAGTCCGTTGGCATGGCCCACCTGAGTGACCTGCCCCTCGAAAAGGCCGGCACCCATCGCGGCAACAAAGTCGGAGTCCATAAACTCTTGACCGCGGAACAAATCACAAACCGCCTCGACGGCTTCGACCTGATGCTCCTGGTCGGCGGAGTATTTCAGCTCTAGGGCCATGGCGCTACACCGTCCTCAGCTCTACGTCAACGCCCGTACGCTCGCCCACGCGCTTGAATGCCTGGACGGCGTTGAGCTTAAGGGTGTCGGTGAGGATTGAGTCTCGCATGAGCACGCGACGCGGCTCCATGTCCGCAATAGCCTCGAGCGCATCCATGGTCAGACCATCAGCCAGGCAGCACACGAGCTCGCCGCATGCAACGGAGTAGATGGGATAACCGGCAGCATCCTCCTGCTCAACAGGCAGCGTGAGCTCGAGGCCCCACTTGAGCATCATCTCGAAAACGATATCCATGTCGGAGCGGCCAGGCTTCACCACATCGAGCACAAGCTCTCCCGGGCGAGGCTTCTCAATGCCAGACTCGTCGAGTGCGAACACGCGAAAGCCAGAATCAACTGCCTCATTTGCCCCTTCAAATAAGTCGCCCTGGCCTGAGTTCTCTTCGCTTTTAATGTTTGCTCGGTCCAACCTCAGCCTTTCTTCGGCGAGGTTGGTAAGCAAAGCAGGTTGTCCATGCTTTTCCAGGTACTTGATTGCATTCTTCGTTATGGTCTTGTTCGTGCCAGTGGCAGTCCGGAGGTTGTCCTTCAAATCCTCGGGAAGTTGGACAAGAATCCAGTTGACTTTCTTTCCCGTGGTCTTGCAATACTGCTCTACGGCATCGCCTGTCGTCCCAGACCCAGAAAAGAAGTCGAGAACAATATCCCCGTCAGAAACGCCAAAAGCGGCAAACAATCTCATCAAGACGTTTTCATCTTTCGGATTGGAAAACACCCTTGCGCCGAAAAGTCGCTCTAGCCTTTTTGAGGCCGAACGCCCATCTTGGAAAATCATGCTTGTAAGACTCTGCCGTTCAGTATTGGCAAGGTATGTCTTGTTGTTAGGGACAGTACTCTCGTCGTTGCCGAAATGGACAAGCCCTTCGGCGATTCTGCGTTCCATCTCAGCTTGCGGATACCGCCAACCGGAAGAAGGCATCTTACAAACTTTCCCAGTAACAGGATGCTTTACGTCATAAACATACTGCCCTGCATTTGGTCCAGATATGTTATCCGGGAAATAGACGCCCCGTTCATCCATCCATGAATAATGCTTGCTGCCATAAATGGGGCTAGAGGGCGGAAACTGCTTGTACCAATCGAGTGCTGCCTTGTGAATCGCCTTCCAGTCGCTCCCATATTTGGCGTGGAAGCCTTCGAAAGCTGCGTAAATTTCTTCGAGCCCCTCTTTGCGCTCGGTCCAATTCCCGGGGTTTGCCCCCTTTTCCTTTACATAAACGAGCATATACTCATGCTGCATGGAGATGTAAGCCTGGTCGTTCTTGCTGCTGTTCTTCCAGACGATCTCTCCCGCGAAGTTCGCCTCACCGAAGATTTCGTTGAGGAGCATCTGTAGGTTGGCGCGCTCGCTCTCGTCGATGCTCACAACAATGACGCCGTCGTTCGTCAGGAGCTCACGGGCGAGTTTCAGTCTCGGATAGAGTAGGTTGCACCACTTGGCATGAAATCTGCCGTCGGTCTTTGCGTTCGACTGTCCCGTCAGTCCTGCTTGTTTGCGATACTCAGCAATAGTACTCTTGCGGGAATCTTTGTAAATAAAGTCGCTGCCGGTGTTGTACGGCGGGTCGATGTAAATCATCTTTATCCTGCCACGGGCTCCGTGGTAGCCCCGCTGAAGGAGTTTGAGCGCCTCAAGGTTGTCACCTTCGATATAGATGTTCTGCGTCGTATCCCAATCCTCGGATTTATCCATGAGAGGTCTGAGCGTGAAGGTGCTCGGCTCCTGCGCCAAGCGAATGGCATCCTTCTTGCCGGGCCAGGTGAAGGCATAGCGCTCCTGCTCCTCATCCACCTCTTCGCCCAGAAGCAGCTTCAGCTTGTCAAAGTCGATGCCGCTGCCCTTACCCTCTCTCTCTCCAAACCCACACTCAGTCACAATCTCTGGGAACATTCGCTTCAACTGCTCAATGCGGTCGCCCACGAGGTCTTCCGACTCAAGGTCCATTTTCTCAATCTCAGCCATTGCAGATCTCCTTTATCTCGTCGGTCGTCTGACCGAGCTCCTTCTCCAGCATCTTAAGCTCCATGCGCAGATGCGCCGAATCGTTCAGTGAGATGTCCTTACATCGTCGCCGCTCTCGCGTCGAGGCAACTCGCGTTGCAAGCGCATCCCTGCGCGCGATCAGCTTGTCCAGGCGTTCACAATCGCGCTCGGCGCACATCGGGAAGAACCCAAGCGACGGTACCGTTCGCGAAAGCCTCACCGCCCAAGTAAGGCCATGCAGGTACGCAAGCAGGTTCGCCTGCGGCAACCGCTCGAACGAAAGCGCGTCCAGAAACGGCACGTACCGTGCATCACTGGGCTCGAAGGCACCCGTCGCCTGTACCTCGTCGATTACCGTGGCGCCCTGCTCAGCAAGACTTTTGCGCGTCGTCGCTACGGACACGCACGCTTCGCCCTCGCCGCCGAACAGGATCACCGTCGGGTTGGGGAAGCACTTGTGCACAAGGTGTGCCACCTCGGCGTAGGCGGCTCCGCGGGAGAGCTCGCAGCGCAAGAAGAGCACGCTTTTGATATCGTGTTCGTCATCGACCGCAGGCGGAATGCGCGTCGTGGACTTCTGCACGGTGGCAAAGTGTGTGAGCATGCCAACACGGTCGAGAACCTTCTGCTCGGTCTTCGAAAGCTGCGCCTGGCGCGTGAGCACAGTCTTGGGTATGCGCCTGTCTCCGGCGAGCGCCGCGTCCGGCAGGCGCAGCACGTCGTTCCATTCGAAGCCCCTCATCGCAGCACCGCGAAACTGACCAGCGAGTAGTCGTCAAAGCCCAGGCTCGTGCCCGTGCCAACCTCGCCCAGGCTGAACAGGCTCTCGATGCCCTTGTCCTGCTGCACGCCGTTGATGGCGGCGACCACCTTGTCCAGGAGGTCGGTGTAGGCGCCCATGCGCTCGCCGTCGCGCGTCTCGCGATTGAAGCCACGACACAACTCGGCGATAGGCGCAGGCTCACCCGCACAACAGGCGCGCATGATGTCGAGTGCCTGCTTGGGCTGTGTGTGCTTGGTCATGACATCACCATCCTGTGACACATACACCACGTAGTACGGGAAAGTGGGATTGGTGTCCTTGGGGTCAACGCCCTCGTCGGCCTGCGCCAGGCAGAACACCACGCCCGGTGCCACGGTGTCACGCAGCTCATCGGGGATTCGCGCCACGGCGTGCATGCCGGCCGACGAGTTCTCAAGGAGGCCAGGGTGCTCCCTCTCGTAGCGCTGCAGCTCCACGCGGAAGTCGTCAAAGGCGAAGTCGGTGATTGAGATGCCGCCCGATATGTCCTCCAGGTCGAGCACCTCGCTCTTGAGCTGCTGAAGCTGCTGACGGCGATACTTGAGGTCGTTCATCTCCCCCGAGGCCTTACCCTCCAGCACATTCTCCTCACCGGTAGCCGAAGCGTCGAGCAGCGCCATGCGGCCCTTCACGCGACTCTCAAGCTGGATGTACTCGTCAAGCGCGATATCAGGCCAAAAATCAACGAGCTGAATCTGAGCGTTCCTCGAGCCCAGACGGTCGATGCGACCGAAGCGCTGGATGATGCGCACCGGGTTCCAGTGAATGTCGTAGTTCACCAGACAGTCGCAGTCCTGAAGGTTTTGGCCCTCCGAGATGCAGTCCGTCGCGAACACGACGTCGATCTCACCCTGCGCACGCGCCCCAGCGGGCAACTCCTTGGAGACGGGGCTGAAGTGGGCCAGGATATTCTCGAACGTGGCTCGACGAAGCTTGAGCGAGTAGGTGCGGTTGGCGCTACCGGCAACCTCGGCGCACTCCAGACCGAGCTCGTCCTTAAGGCGCGGAGCCAGCTCGTCAAACAGGTAGTCGGCCGTGTCAGCAAACGCCGTGAACACAAGCACCTTGCGGTTGCCGGGGTTGTAAGGGTCATTCACCTTGTCCACAATGAAGTCGTGAAGTTGATTAAGTTTAGCGTCACGCTCAGGCGTCACGGCGTTGGCGTAGGCAAGCAAACGACTCAGCACCGTAATGTCGAAGTCCAGGTCGCTGCGCAAGCGCAAGGCATCAACGTCACGCAGGTCCACACGGACCTTGCCGCCGCGCTCAAGCTCCTCGGCGTCGTCGTCATCCATGCCATCTTCGACACCCGACGCGTCGTAGCCACCCGCACCCATGGCCATCGGATCATCGAGCCGTGCCCGCAGCTCCTCGCAGCCGTTCAGGATGCGCGAGAGCGTGATACGGAAGCTGTTGACCGAAGACTCCATGCGCTTGAGCACGTTCACGCGCATGAGATTCGCCACCGCGCCCGTACGGTGAACCTGGCTTTCAAAATCTTTGCCCCAGGTATCGCCGTAACGGTCCTCGTACTTGCGACGCTTGTCGCTGCGCACGTATGAGAGTAGCTGGTACTGTGCAAACGTAAGCTGGGCAATCATGTCGTTGAGCTCAGCTATGGGCGGCAGCTCGCCCGCCGAGTCGATGGGCGTTGTAACGGATATGGGCTTCCTGCGCTGCGGGAACGTGCCCGACTGGGCTCCGTAGTACTTGGTGATGTGCTTGCGGCTGCGCGCAATGGTGAGCACGTCGAGCAGCTTGAAGTAGTCGGCGTTTACGGCGTTGACAAAGCTCTCGGTGGTGCGGGCGGCGTCGTCGAGCTTGCTCCATTCGTTGAAGCGAGCCTGTGCCGTACGACACACCTGCGTGATTGACTCGATACCGTCGGTATCCGCAAGGTAGGCATCGTCGCCCTCGGTAATAAGCTCTATCTGATTGCGCAAATCCAGCAATCGATTGTTCACGGGCGTGGCGGAGAGCATCAGCACCTTGGTGCGCCTGCCGCTCTTGATGACGTCTTCGATAAGGCGCGTGTAGCGGTCCTTCTTCTCGGCGTCGGTACTCTTGTTGCGAAAGTTGTGGCTCTCGTCAATAACCAACAGGTCATAGTGGCCCCAGCGCAGGTGCTCCAAATCAACATCGCCACTCATGCCGTTGTAACGAGAAAGGTCGGTGTGGTTGAGCACCGTATAGTTCAAACGGTCATCGGCAAGTGGGTTGCGATCGTCGTTGTCCTGCGTCCACAGCGTCCAGTTATCGCGCAGACGCTTCGGGCACAACACCAAAATGCGATCGTTGCGCTCCTGGTAGTACTTGATGACGGCAAGTGCCTCGTAGGTCTTGCCCAAGCCCACGCTATCGGCAATGATGCAGCCTTTGTACTTTTCAAGCTTACGGATGGCACCCACCACGGCATCGCGCTGAAAGTCGTAGAGCTTGCTCCAAACGACAGATTCCTCGAACTTGAGGCCGGGGCGAAGGTCGTTGTCCTCATCGGCAAGGTAATCACGGAACAAGTGGTAGAGCGTGAGGAAATACACAAACTCAGGCGGGTTCTCGCGGTAGAGCGTACCCACCTGAGCAGCCACTTCATCGGTGATGTCCGCCACCATAGCGGAGTTGTTCCACACTGATTCGAACATTGCCTTGAGACCAGCAGCTTCGGCGGCACCCTCGAAGTGGCTCACGCCCATGACAGTATTCGGGCGGCGCTCATAGCCCAAGCCCTCTTGCGTGAAGTCGGCGGCGTTACCCATAAACGCATGGTCACCGCCATCTGGGTTCTCCACGACGTAGGTGCCGCCAGGCTGGATGGCACCATACATCTTGGCAGAGCGGAATGCGCACTTCGCACGCACCCACTCGGCGCACTCGCGTGCAACGGATCGCTGGTTCAGGTTGTTGCGCAACGTGAGCTCAAGGCCGGTGCCGCCCACGCCACGCTCGCGGGAGCGCTGCGCGATGGCAAACTCTCGCGGGTCTTTGTCATCCGTCATACGCCTAATGAAGGTAGGTTCACTAAAGAGAAACCGCACCGAGTCGACCTTCTCCAACTCCTCTTTGAGCTCAGAGAAGGCGAAAACGGTAAAGTAGCTACTGATAATCGAGAGCTTGGCGCCCTCGTCTATGGAACCTGCGAGTGCGTCACCCAAACGGTTACGCCCAACATTGTCCAGAAACTCCACTGCTACCGCGCCTCCCCGGCAAGATGTTCAATGAGGCTCATCTTCACCAGGGATGTGAAGCTCACGCCAGAGAGAGCCGCCGCTTCTCTGGCGGCATCGCGAAGGTTTTCGGGGATGCGTATCGTAACGGCAACGTTCTTACCGTCTACGAGGAAGGCTTTCATCTCGCTCGGCGTCACATTTCCGTCGATAAGGTCGCCATATTTCATCCGTGCCTCCATCCGCTTGCATAATGCAATACAGCACATTGCAGAGAATTGTAGCAGAGCAAAGAGCTTCGATTCCCACCGGGTAAGCCGAACGGCACCATGTGGCAATAAACTACCTCCGGCATAGCCGGAGGTTTTATCTTGCAAAGATCTCAGCGGGCACAAAGTGCCCGAGTCTACCGC
>CAKUAI010000030.1 GCA_934636245.1 uncultured Coriobacteriales bacterium | reverse complement strand
ACAAGGCGCCCGCACCCCGCGCGTCGGTCCCGACCCCGCTGGAGCCGTTCGGGGGACTTTTTCATTGTCTCCCTAGACGATATGACGCGAACTTAATCGCATGGGAGTCCCCCGCCCTCAGGCCCTGAAAAGGTCGCAGCAGGCGATACCGATGAGCGAGTGGACCGCGCGGGGCTTCACCGTTGCAGCACCGCAGGCAGAAAACGCATTCGACGAGGCCGATCGGACGTAATCATCGTTTCCTATCGTTTTGGATAGAAGACAACGTCACCCGTGTTGACCCTATCTTCGTCGCCACCGCACAATGTCAGCTGTATGATTGCCGATTCCAATGCATCAGTGTTGATGAAGAAAGTCGTGAGCGTACGACTAGAGCGATAATCTTCCGATGCCATTGAGAAGAAGCGGTTGTCGATCACGAGGCTATATCCATCCAGCTCCTCAAGATCCTCAATCGCAACAAGCTGGGTACCGTCGCTCATCGTAAACAATGCCTTCTCTTCCACCGCCTCATAGTACTCTTGCGAGACGGCGTGCCCGTCCACAACGTATCCGAACGGGGACACCGAGACCACGAACTCGCTTTCGTCCGAGATACATTGAATGGCCTCCACTCGCTTCTCGGGTGGCCCGACGACGATGGCGCCCTCGTCCCTCTCATGACCCATCACGGTCATGCTCCAGGTCAGTCTCGTTAAATCCTTCCCGTCAGGATTTGCATCAAAGTGGAGCAGCAGATGCAGCTCCGTTGGCGTGGTGAACTCCTCGTTGACCTCGGGCCAGCAGCATGGATGCCTATCCTCTTCCCAAACGAGACCGACGCTCCTAAATTCCGAATCCTCGGACAAGGCAGGGTCACCGTACTCGTTGGCCCCAGTCTCAGTCGTGTATTTGAACCCCTTTGGGCATGTAACGACGACCCAGGCAATACCCAGGTCGTTCTCGTCCATAGCGAAGCTTTCGAGCGTCATCGTATAGTCGCCGACCGTGACGGACTCGTTGACCTGTTGCACGCAATCGCCCAAAAGGCCCTCGACAACTGCGGAATCAGTCTCGTACCACGTGCGCCCAGCCTGCGGAGCCGTAAAGGAATCGCTGCCGTCTTTTGAATAGAACGTTTCTTCGTGAGCCTCAACGTCCTCATGACCCTTCGAACCAAAGCCGACCGTAAAGAAGTTCGTCTCGATGGCAGCATACGCCGCCGTGCCCAAGGCCGCTGCCGACGCCAGCGCCGCCGCAATCGCGAACCTTCTCGACACGCGCGGCCCACCAGTTTGCGCGCCCGACACAACGGCCGCTTTCCCCATCCTCGGATTGGCCTGCGGCATAGCACGCTCCTCCGAATCCCGCATTTCCCGGCGCGCAGACGCAAGCACCCCTTGTCGCACGTCCTCAGGCAACCTGACGCTCTTCGCCAAGTTGCGAGCGGCATCAAGCTCAGAGCGCTTCATACGCCCCACCCCTTTCGCTTGGTTCAGCCGTGCCTTCAAGCACGTCGCGCATCTGCTTGCGAGCACGCGCGAGCCTCACCCTCACCGTGCCCTGCCTGCATTCCATGATGTCTGCGATTTCCCGCACCGAGTGCTCCTCGATGTAAAAGAGCACCGCCGTGGCGCGGAGCGATTCCGGCAGGCGTTTCAATGCCCGCCATACCTGGGTTCTTTCAAGCGCCCGTAGGGCCGCGTCCTCCGGGCCCGCTTCCACGCCGCCGATGTCGGACTCACCTTCGGGCATCGCCTGCACCTTGCGCTTCCAGGGCGACCGGTACACGTCGGCGCAGCGATTGACGGTCGCCCTCAAAAGCCACGCCCTCAAGTGGTCGTCATCGCGAAAGCTTTTACCGCAGGTCAGAAGGCTTACGAACACATCTTGCGCCACATCCTGGGCGTCCTCGCGGCAGCGCGTTTGCGCAAGCGCGACAACGTACACCGCGCTGCCGTGCCTGTGCATCGCCTGCTCGATCTCTTCTTCGGTTCTCATTGCTCGGCTTTCCATAAGCCCGTCACCTCCTTACCCTATACACGGGTCCGGCGGGCAAAAGGTTACATGAGACGCAAAAGTTCGGGACACCTCACACAAGTTTCGAACGCGGCAACGTCGGGTGTTGGTGTAAGGGTCGGCTCCGAAGGAGGCAGTCTCGCCGCCGCCTGAAACCACGTCGCCCATACTATGCCGCCTCGACCCTGTCCGCGCTCTCGGGCATCATCCCCAGCTAGCGCCCCTCAACCATCATGGCCAGGCACCCCGCGTCGATGCCGAGCGCCTCGCGCATACAAAAAGAGCCGGACACAGGCAAAACGCTTGCGTCCGGCTCCCTGTTCTCATTGCACTGCGCGACCGCGTGGCAGCAAGCCGCATCCTTGCGACATCTAGAAAACGATGATTAAGCCCGACCGGCTTGGTCGAACGCGTTTTCTGCCTACAGTGCTGCAATGGCGAAGCGCCACATGGCCTACTTGTTCGTCGTCTAGAAAACGATGATTGCGTCCACTCGGCTCCATCGCGCACATGTTCTGCCTGCAGCACCGCACTGGCAAAGCGCCAAATGGCCCACCTGTTCATCGTCTAGAAAACGATGATTGCGTCCACTCGGCCTCATCGTGCACGTTTTCTGCCTTCAGCACCGCAATGATGAAGCGTCACATGGCCTCTTGTTCATCGGTTTCCCAGTTAGTGAGCAGCCGCCTTTACGGCGTTGAGGACCTCGCGGCCCCAGGCGGCGTCGACAACGGGGGTGCGGTGCTTGTCGAACTGGGTGCGCACCTCGACGTCGTTTGCCAGGGTGCGGTAGGCGGCGTAGGGCACCTGGATGCCCGCACCAGGGGTGTTGTCCTTGTCAAAGAGCAGGACCTCGATGGCCTTCTCACCGCTCTCGCGCTCTACCAGGGCGTTGAACTGGGCATCGACGAAGCCGCGCTCGGGATAGCGGCTGTTGAGCTCCTCGAGGAGGCTCGCCTTGAGCACCTCGACCACCTTGTCGTTGAGGCCCGCGCCCCACACGGCGGCCTTCTCAACGAGCCCGTAGCGCTCAGGGGCAATGCGCACCTCGAACTCCCCTTTGCCCAGCGTCGACAGCTCGACGCCGCGGAACTTGATGACGAGCTGGGTGAAGGCGCGCTTGAGCTCCTCAGGCTCGCCCTCGCCTGCAGGGTAAAACGCGGCGACGTGGCGGTCGCGGTCGATGTAGAAGAGCGGGTAGTCCAGAGGGACAATCGCGCCGCACTTCGAGCAGGTGTGGACGAAAATCTGGCCCGACGCCAGCTGGGCGGCACGCTCGGGGTTGCAGGCCGCCTCGATGCGCTCCCACACGTCCACCTGGTCGGCCGCGCCGCACGAGGGGCACACTACGGCGTCTTGCACGACCTTGGACTGGATGACTTCGCGCTCTGAGCAGCTCATATCGACAGGCTCCTTTAAAAAGTTGACTTTGGCGGAACCATGCTACCAAATGATGCGCGCGCTTGTGCTATGTTGTGCGAGGTCGCGACAGAATCATCCTTCGCGGTCGACCCCGCAAGCGACGCCACCCCAGCCCGGCCCGCCCGAGCCCACACCCAAAGGAGCCCCCATGAACAACCCTTCCGTCAGCAGGCGCTCGCTCATCGCCCTGGCATCGGCAACGGCATCTACGGCGGCGCTCGGCATGATGGGCGCGGGGGCGCTGGGCCTCTCTGCGAAGACAGCCGACGCAGCCGGCATGCAGGACCTCACGGCGCGCCCCTGCATTACCGTCTTTGACCAGGCAACGGAGAGCTCACTGCGCGAGGTGGGCACGAGCGTCGACCTGGCAAGCGTCGCGAGCGGCGAGTATCCCTCGTATTGCTTTGTGGTCCAAAACAACGCCAGCGATGCGCTCGATGTGTGGGAGTCCTACGTCACGGTGGACGGCGGCGAGCCCTGGGGCTGGACAGAGCACACCATCGCGGCCCAAGGCGGCACGCTCTACCACGTGTATTACGAGAACATGCAGCGCGTCCTTGCCGAGGGCAACCACACGGCGGCGCTCTACATCAACGGCGAGCTTGTGTGCTCGGCGACCTTCACGATCACCTGCGGGCAGAGCTGGGGCGACGTCTTCCCCTTCCCCTCCCAGGAGGAAATCCAGCAGGCAAACCAAGAGGCACGCTGCCAGGCGCCCTACATCGCAGGCTGCCTGGGCCTTCAAGACGGCCAGCGCTACATCTCGTACAGCATCGACTTCAAGGCCGACGCCGCGCCCGCCGGCACGTACTGCTGCCTGGCAGAGTGGGCGCCCGACCTTACGGTGCTCAGGTACAGCTACCCCGACGCCCACTGCGACTACGACTACGTGGGCGGCTACGCGGGCCTGCAGCACCGCTCGCAGGGCGACTGGGTCTCGATCCTGTCGTTTTGGAACGTGTACTACACCGACGAGCAGGGCGTGACCCAAACAATCCAGGCAAGCCTCGTCTACCCCGAGCCCGATGAGAACAGCCAGTTCGGAGGCGAAGGCACGGGCGTGCACCGCATCGTGCAATACCCCTGGCAGGAAGGCCGCTGGTACCGTATGCAGCTGCGCTGCAGCACCTCGGACGCCGGCACGACCCTCGTCGACCAGTGGATCTGCGACCTGGAAACCGAGACGTGGACCCAGCTGTGCTGCTACGACACGAACATCCCGGGAGCCACGCTGGCGGCGCCCGGCTTCTTCTTCCTCGAGAACTACGACCCCTCCACCTGCGGAGAGGTGCGCGCCATGGAGGTCGCAAACATCCAGGTCACCCCGATTGAGGACGAGACAAGCTACATCAACGTGCAGTCGGCGTGGCTGAGCCCTAACGGAGGCGAGCCCGCCTATAGCGGCAGCTACGCCTACGGCTCGCAAGGCAACCGCTTCTGGGCCATCACGAGCGGCGTGGGCGGCGACTGGTACGGCGACGGCCGCGGCCAGGCCGGCGGCTGGTATTCCGTGCAGTAGCAGGGGAAACGCGTGCGGGCAGCCCACGTCTGCCGACGAGCTCCAACCAAAACACAAGGCGGCGCGCACGCCCTCGGCATGCGCGCCGCCTTTGCTAGCTCCTGGTGCCCAGCCTCCGGTGCGCCCGTCGACATGGACGCCGGGGGCTTTTCTGTCTTTCGCGATCACGTGACTTTGCGTCACATGGCGAGGGTTAACCGGGCTATCTATCTGGCCCGATGCATGAGTTCGAGAAGCTCTTGCTTTGAGTGCGCGTCGAGCTTGCGATAGATGCGCCGCTCCACACCGACGGGCGCCGTGAGTCGGAGCGCCCGTCGGTGATTTCCAAACTCCCTAGCCCTCCTGGGCAAGCCTGCCGGCGCCGATGCTGCGCAGCATGTCGCGCAGCATGCGCTCGGTTGCCTTCTTGCCTGCGCCACGCGCCACGCGGGCGCCTTCGGCGAGCATGTTGGGCGTGAACACGCGCTTGCCGTCGAGCAGCGTGTGGAGCTCCTCGTCCCAGCCGTTCACGATGCAGGCACAGAGCAGCTCCTGGCGGTCCTGGATGGTGGGATCGCCTAAGTAGGGAGCGATGCAGCGGGCGGTTGCGGGGTCCTCCTTGGGCAGGCCCGCATGCCAGAGCATCCGCAGCGCCTTGGCGCTCACGGGGTAGCCGTCCTTGATGTTTTGCGACGAGACGCTCAGGCGCTTGTTGGACCAGCGGGCCACAACGCCACCCACGGGGGTGAAATCAGGGTTCAACATCCAGGCGAACAGCTCCTCCTGGCTGCCGTTGCGCCCCAAGGCGTTGAGCACCAGGCGATAATCTTGGGGAGCGAGGGCATCCTGGCGCACGAGCTGGCGGATGATCATCTCAGACGAGGGGTTCTCGACGGCGATGCTGGCGAAGTTGCGCACGTCCCCGCAGTATTGGTCGGCGCGCGCCTTGCGCAGGGCGGGCGTGTCGTTGACCAGGCCAAGCTCGCGGCACTTGCCGTCAAACCCGATGCCGTGCCTCAAAAGCAGACGCGCAACCGAAAGGTTGCCGCTGGCCACCGCCTGAGCCAGCGAGTCGCTTGCAAACTCAACGTCGCCCACCGTGTTGAGGAACTCCTCCACAGGGCCGGCGTCTCCCCGCTCGCAGAGCTTGCCCAAGTGTTCGACAAGCAACGGCTGCCAGGAGGCGTCCATGCCAAACTGCCTGGCAAACGCACCAAACTGCGCATAGTCGCCGCTCTGCTCGGCCTCAAGCGGAAGCTCCGAGCCGAAGTCGGAGGCACGCACGAGAGGGGCGTCATCGCATGGCACACCGAGGGCGGCGAGGTCCACCACCATGGCGGGGCGGGCATGCACGCTCGCCTCGTCCACGTTGTAGCCGTAGCCATTGGTCCAGCCGTTCAGGTGCACATACGCCTCAAAGCCGTCCGCGCCGCCCGGGGAGCGCAGCCACCAGCAGGGGTTGTCCCCCTCGACGTTGCGAGCGTCGTCGCTGGCAAAGAGCTCGCCGACTTCCTGGACGCTCAGGCTGAACACCTTGTCGGTCGTCGTGGCGCAGCCCCTGGCCTCGTACTCGTCGTTGCCGGGGGTCTGCACTTCCTGCGTCACGATGGCCGCACGGTCCTCGTCGGTGAAAGCATCCTGGAGGAACTCGCCGTTCATCCAGGTACGGACGTTGCTCGTCTCCCACTCCGCAGGCTGCGAGGCGCCATGGTAGGCCATGGCATCGAGAACGCGCGTCGTGGTGACGAGGGCGCGCGACCCCTCCAGGCGAAGCACGCGCCACTTGAGCGGCCTGCCCCACCACGACCCCATCACGAACTCGTCGGGAACGACAACGCTCCCCCGCTCTTGAATGCTCTGGATAACCATGCGTGCAGCCCGCCAATCTCATGAGAAGCGACGCCGAGGCGCCGCCAATCGAACGTTTTCGCCCCACCATTGTATTTTGCACGGCGAGCGGCGCCCCTTTCCGCGCCCCGCATGTCCAAAAACGCCAAAAGTATGCGGTATAACTCTGACCACCCATGTAGCCCCAAAACAGGCACTCAATCTACCTGGGATAATGCAAACAGGCAATGGGACAGATTCTCCCGCACGAAGTTATAGCGCATACTTTTGGGCTTTTTCGAATAGAAGCGCATCCAACGCTGCTTCATGACCACCGCACTGTACGCCTCGGCCTGCAGGTCTACACCGAGGCCAGCATCACCGGCGTCGCCGACGGCCAGATCACCGTCACGAGCGCAAGCGCCGGCGTGGACTACACGGTGCCGTGCAGCCAGGTGATCAACGCCGCCGACATGGTGGCCAACACCGGCCTGCTCGACGAGGTCAGCGTCGCCGAGACATACGCCATCGGCGACTGCGCCAGCCCCTTCAGCATCGCCCTGGCCATCCGCGGCGGCAACGACGCGGGCCGCGCCGTAGGGCCCCATCCCTTCCGCAGCGCCCGCACATACCTCGGCAGCCGCCAAAAGGGCAGGCCACCCCCTCTCGCGAGGCGGCGGCCTGCCCGCACATACGAACGCCCCGGGCGGCAGCTCCGGCTGCCGCCCGGGCGCAAAACGCGAAGGGCGCGCCGGGGCCGCTTGGTCCCGACGCGCCCTTTCTCATTGGCCCCCCGGCCTGGGGTATTGGGCTGGGGGCCGAACCTTGGGGAGAGGTTCCTTGCTAAAAGGACCTAGGAGGTCTTCTTGCCGAACGCGGTCATGAGGCCGCCGATGATGGCCTGGGAGTCGACCGTCGCGCCGGCGATGGTGTCGACGCCCATCGTCTGCTGGGAGACGATCTCGTCGGCCAGCTCGTTGAACTGGTCCTCGGTCATGAACATGTTCTCCTTGCCGTCGCCCAGGGCGATGCTGACGAGCTGCTTGTCCTTGATCGTGAAAATCACGGTGTAGGGGTCGTGCAGGCCCACGACCTCGACGGGGTACTCGCCGTCTGCGGCCTCGGCCCAGGGCTCGCTGACGCCGGCGCCCTCGGTGGGGTGCAGGTCGGCGTGGCCGCCCAGGATGGTGTCGATGGCGGCGCGGGCCGAGCAGATGGCCTCGTGCAGGTAGGTGCCGTTCTGGTAGAGGTTGGAGACGAGGGAGCCCAGCTCGCCGGCGGAGTACAGGTTCTCGATGGGCTCGTCGTCCCAGTTGAGGACCTCACCCTTGATGTTGCGGCGGGCGCCGCCGGAGCACGCGGGCATCGCGGGGAACTCCTCGATGGCGTAGAACGGCGGGGTCTCGATCTTGGCCATCGTGGCGATGTCGCGGCCGAAGTCGGCGTCGACGCCGGCCTCCACCATCTCGTTGAAGTGGTCGACCTCGCCCCTCAGGTTCTCGGGGTCCTTGCCGATGAGCTCGGCGAGCTCCTCGATGGTGTCGGCCTTGACGATCCAGCCCTTCTCGATCTCGACGGAGTTGTCTGCGGACCAGTCGTAGGGGTTGCGGCAGCTGACGGGCCAGCCGATCCAGTTGTTGACGAGGGGCTGGGCCTGGCGGCAGGCGTCGTCGAAGACGATGTGGACGGGCTGCATGCGGCCGATCGGCACGTCGACGTAGGAGCCGTGGTCGTAGTACTTCATGTGCTGGCGCTGGTAGGAGCGGGCCTCGTCGTAGTAGCGGGTGCCGTCGGCGGCGACCTCCATCCAGCTGCCCTGGGTCATGTAGAACTGGCGGATGAAGCAGGTGTCGAAGTCGGGCACCTTGATGCCGTGGAACATGCCGCAGCTCATGGTGTGGTTGTCCATGTGCCACATCTTGGCGCCGATGGCCATCTGCATCTTGACGCCGTCGCCCACGACGTAGGGGGAGCCGGCGTTGTAGATGGTGGAGCCGCCGTTGAAGTCGCGGTACATCTGGGCGTCGCCCTCGTAGCCGCCGGTGCACAGCAGGACGCCCTTGTTGGCCTTGACGTAGATCACGCTACCGTCGGGGGTCTGGACGCCCACGCCGTCGACGCGGCGGGTGACGGCGTCCTGGACCAGGCAGACGACCCTGTGGGAGTAGTTGGGCTTTGCGCCGCGGACCTCGGCGGCGGCGGCCATGCCGTTCCAGCAGCCGCCGTTCTCGAAGGGCACGCCGCCGTCCTTCTTGCGGAAGTGGCCGGTGGCACCCACGAAGTCGGCGCCGACCAGGTCGGGGAATTCGACGAGCAGGGTGCCGTAGCGAAGGGCGCCGCCGCCGGAGTAGCCGACCTCGTAGCCGGCGGGCTCGAGGGCGCCCTGGATCCACTCGATGTCAGTGGAGAACTGGGTGGTCAGCCACTCGAAGTCCTCCTCGGGCACGGGGTTGGGCTCGTTCATGGCGTGCATGTAGGTGCGGAAGGTCTCGATGTCGTTGGGCTCGGGGAAGATGACGCACTGGCCGGAGGCGACGGCCTGGCCGCCGGCGTTCTCCTCGTCGGAGGAGTCGTAGATGACGATGTCGACGTCGGGGTCGATCTCGACAGCCTCGACGTAGGCGGTGGTGCCGGCCATGCCGTAGCCGACGACGACGATGTCGTGCTCCTCGTCCCACTCGACGTTCTGGGTGGCCTTGACCCAGCTGCTGGGGTCCTTGTACCCGGCGGCCTCGTCGGCGAGCGCGGCGCCGGCGCCGGCGGCGACGCCCAGGGAGGCCGCGCCGAGGGCGGCGCCCTTCACGAGGTTGCGGCGGGTGACGTTGGATGTAGCCATGATGTTCCCCTTTCGTTGCGCCCCCGCCCTTGTCGGGTGCGCACTGGAGTTCGGCGCCTCCCCTTATGCGATCGTGCGCCGGGTCCGCGTGCGTCTTGCCCGCGGGTCCGGCGCGCCCTCGCCAGGCGCCTTTGACGACTCGAGTTATAGCCCGCCCCGCAACCGCCGCGCATCGGCCGCATCCTCGCCAAAACGACGCGAGGGCATCGACCGACCATCAACCTTTGAGGGGGAGGAGGATGGCCGAGCAAATGGGTGTTGACTTTTCCATGTGTATGTTGAGCTGGTGTTTTGATATCTTTACTGTCAGAGTGCGCCGACTGGGCCGCATTTCGACAAAATCGATATTTGCTGTCCCCAGCGAACAAAACGCCACCGCGAGACCCTTGCCGCGATGCTGAATTGTTGTCAATCCTCCCCTGCTCAGCCTCTTTCCTGCCGTGGCCCAACCACAGGACAGCGCCCCCAAACAAACTGAGCCGCCGATGCATCCCCTCAAGGAGCATCGGCGGCTCGGGACTCGGCCTATGCGATTGGGCGAATCAGCGCCAGTTTGTTACTTCGTCTTGGGAGCAATGCCCTCGGGATAGCCCCAGTGGCCTTCCTCGGCATGATGGACGGTCTCCCAGTGACCCGTGGCATCGTGATGCACGGTCTCGGTGTAGCCGTCGACCACCCAATAGTTCCAGCCGGACTGATAGCACTCATGCTGTTCGGCGTGATAGTACATGTGCTCGCTGGCTAACTCGTAGTTTTCAAACATGCCGCCGCAGGCCGTGCACATCCAAGGATATACAGGGTCACCGGAGGACTGAATGTAGCCGTAGTACAGACCGATGAACGTCGAGAAGTGGGCATCCGCTTCGGCGAGGTCCCAGAAATCGATACCGCACGACGGGCATGTCCAGGTGTTAGCGCCCTCCAGATGCTGACCGGTCTCCACAAAGCGCCGCTCATCCCAAGCCTGGGTGTCAACCACCCAAACCTTCTCGTCCCACGCGGCCTTGTCGACGTACCACACCCAGTCGCACAGCGGCAGGCCCTCGGGCGTATAGGGAACAACGCCAGAGACGCGAGCAGCGGCCTTCACGCCAGAATCGGTAGCGGTCGACCAAATCTCTTCCAGCGACCAACGGCCATCGGCACCGATAAGGGCGGCCACGACGTTCTGCTTTGCGGGCTTCGTCTCGGATTGAGCGGCCGTCGCGTCCCCGGACTTTGTCTGGTCGGCGACGTCGGCGGCCTTGAACTCGTACACGAAGGCGGAGCCGGGGTTGCCCCAAACATCGAGCGCAATCCACGTCAGCGTTTTGACAGCCGGCGGCTTGGGCGCATCGGCAGAAGTCGCCTCGGACGCCTTGACATCCTTGTCAGTTGCGTCAGCTGCGGTGTCCTTGGGGACCTCTTGCTTGGCGGCGGCCAGCTCCTCGGCCGTCTTTGCCGCAGAGGTCAGGTCGCCGTTCTCAACAAGCGCGCCGTCAAGCTGGGAGGCAAGTGCCGCAGCGCGAATGGCCGCGAGCTCCGGCACGCCGAGCGTGCCCAAGTCGAGCGGGGCAGCATCGGTAGAAGACGCGCTCTTTTGAGCAGGGTCAGGCGTGACAACGCCTCCCGGGCCCCACTGGATGACCCACACGTCGCCCTCGCTTGCAACGATGCGAAGGTTGTCGGTCTCCAGCACCGACGCGTCAGAGTTGCCATACGTGAGCTCGCCACGGCACAGAGCCTCTAGGTCCTCGACGGCCACAATCTGAACCTTAGGCTCGGCGGTCGCAGCGGGCGCCCCAGCGTTGGCGGCGGTTTCAGACTTGGCGGGAGCCTCCGCGGCGGCCGCACCCTCGGACTTGGCGGACTTGTCGGCATCGGCCGAGCCTTTGTCGTCGGCAGACGCTTCAGCCTTTGCCGTCGTGTCGGACTTGGCAGTGTCGGCCGATTCCTTCGTATCGGCAGGGGTGTCAGCCTTTGCCGGTGCCTCTGAGCTAGACGTATCCGACTTGTCCGACTTCCCTGCATCAGCGGAAGCCTCAGGCTTTGCCGTCTTATCGGCGCTGGTGGAAGAATCCGGCTTGCTCGGCGTCTGCGTGCTTGCAGACGTGTCCGTCTTGCCCGGCTTTGCCGTGTCGGTCGTCGCTTCGGACTTTGCCGAAGTCTCGGGCTTGGCGGTCTCCCCTGCCTCGGGAACGGGCCAGCCCTTGAACGGGTCGAGGAACTTCGAGTCCGAAGCGACCAGGGCACTCAGCGGCGCGGCGGCAAGCGAGGCCGAGATTACCAGGGAAAAGATCCCTGCAAAAGCGACCGATGCGCGGTTTCGTTTCATGGGTGGCTCCCTTTCGTCCAGACAGGTGCGGCTATACAATGCCATTGTATTGGCCCGTCAAGCCCAGCACCAATCCCTTTGGGCCACCGCCACCGACCCGGATGGCACCTCATGTCCCATTCGGGCACAACGACGACCACATAGGCCACGGCAGCCATACGCCCCTCAGCAGCCGCATGCACCACACACGCCACGGCAGGCACGCTCGCCATGCTGCCCGCATGTACCGCGCCGCCGCACGCTCGGAAACAGCCCCAACAAGAAACCCGCCTCACCCACGCATGAACGCGCACGTAACCGCCCGAGTTAGATGTATCATGCCATGGTCTAGCAACTGCACACAGGAAAGGGGAAACCATGAGCAACAAGGGCAAGAAGGTCAAGGTCCACTACGTCGGCACGCTCGACAACGGCGAGGTGTTCGACAGCTCGCGCGAGCGCGACAAGCCCATCGAGTTCACCTGCATGAAGGGCCAGATGATTCCCGGCTTTGATCGCGCGGTCGAAAACATGCAGGTAGGTGACGTCATCGACGTTCACATCGAACCTCAGGACGCCTACGGCATGCCCGACCCCAAGAACGTGCTCAAGGTCAAGTTCGGCGAGCACCTCTACTTCTACGACGAGAACGACAAGCCGATCATGATGACTATCAAGTCGGCCCAGCACGGCAAGGCCACCTTTGTGGGCATGAAGGACAAGGACCTCGCCCCCATCGTGGTCAACGTCGGCGAGACGCACACCATCATCGCCCGCAAGATGGGCAAGCGCTCGCTGCCGGTCGTCTCCGCCAAAAACGACATCGTCGAGTTCGACACGAACCACCGCCTGGCCGGCAAGGCCCTCAACTTCAACATCGAGCTGCTCGAGGTCGAGGAGTAGGCAAAGCCCCTGGCAGTCAGCCTATCACGACATCCGCCGACACCCGTTAGGCTTCCGCCATCGCACACCGCCCCACAAACGCAAAAGGCCTGCAGGCAAGCCCGTCTCTTCGGGCACCTGCAGGCCTTTCCTCATGCCTGGCTTAACGCAGAGGGCAGCTACTTTTCCTGCGCCATGCGGCGGTAGTGGTCATAGCGGCGCAGCGCGTCCTCTTTGCCCTGCTCAAAGAGCCTCTCAGCCTCCTCGGGGAAGGTCTTCGTAAGCGAGGCATAGCGGTTCTCGCCCGCAACGAACTCCATGTAGTCCATGGTGGGCTCCTTGGAGTCCAGCGTCATGGGGTTCTCCTTGCGCGGGTCGTAGTGGTACAGCGTCCAGTAGCCGCTCTCCACGGCGCGCTTCATCTCGCCCTGGACGTCGTGCATGCCGCACTTGAGACCGTGCGAGGTGCAGGGCGCGTAGGCGATGATGACAGAGGGGCCGTTGTACTCCTCGGCCTCCTTGAGCACCTTGACCAGCTGGTTGTAGTTGGCACCCATGGCCACCTGGGCAACATAGACGTTGCCGTAGCTCATGAGGATGGAGCCGAGGTCCTTCTTGCCGGTCTTCTTGCCGCTCGCCGCGAACTGCGCGACGGCGCCGGCCGGCGTGGCCTTGGAGCTCTGGCCGCCGGTGTTGGAGTACACCTCGGTGTCAACTACCAGGACGTTCACGTTGGCACCGCTGGCAACCACGTGGTCGAGGCCGCCGAAGCCGATGTCGTATGCCCAGCCGTCGCCGCCGAACATCCAGAACGTCTTCTTGGCAAGCTGGTCCTTGAACTTGAGGATGCCCTCGCACACCTTCTTGGCGCTGTTGGTGAGCGAGCCCATCGAGGCCTCGATGGCCGCCACAAGCTCGTCGGAAGCCACGCGCGACGCGTCGAAGTCGTCGAAAGCAGCGAGATAGGACTCACACGCAGCCTTGACCTGCCCCATGACGGCGGGGTCGGGCGTGTCGCCCTTGTCCTCCTTCAGGTTCTCCAGACCGCACGCAAGCACCTTCACAAGCTTCTCCACGCGGGCCTTCTCGGCTGCGCGCTGCTGGGTGGAGCCCAGGTAGAGGCCAAGCGAGAGCTCGGCGTTGTTCTCGAAAAGGCTGTTGGTCCAAGCGGGACCGAAGCCGCGCTTGTTCGTGGTGTAGGGGATGCCGGGGAAAGGCGAGCCCCAAGCCTGCGAGCAACCCGTGGCGTTTGCCCAGTACACGCGGTCGCCGAAGAGCTGGGTGAGAAGCTTGGCGTAGGGCGTCTCGCCACAGCCCGCGCAGGCCGCCGAGAACTCGAGAAGCGGCTGCTTGAACTGCGAGCCCTTGACCGTGTAGGGGTCGAACACGCTGCCCTTGTCGGTGAGGCCAAGGCCGTACTCCCACAGCTCACGGCTTGCCTCGGTAAGCTTGACAGCCTCCATGACCAGGGCGTTTGCCGGGCACACGTCGGCGCAGCTGCCGCAGCTCGTGCAGTCGAACTGGCTCACCTGGATGGTGAAGCGCATGCCCTCGGGCAGGTTCTTGCCGCCCTTGAGCACGGCCGTCTCGAACCCTGCAGGCGCGGCAGCAGCCTCCTCCTCGCTCACCAGGTAGGGGCGAATCGCGGCATGGGGGCACACGAAGGCGCAACGGTTGCACTGGATGCAGGCGTCGGCCTTCCACGTCGGCGTCTTCACGGCGATGCCGCGCTTCTCGTAGGCGGTCAGGCCCATGTCGATGACGCCGTCCTCGTAGCCCGCAAACGCGCTCACGGGCAGCTCGTCGCCCTTCTGGGCGTTCACGGGACGCAGGATGTTCGTGACCACGGCCGGCAGGCCCTCGTCGCTTGCGCATGCGTCAAGCTCGGCGTTTGCCCAGCTTGCGGGCACCGCGACCTCCACGCACTTCTGAGCGCCCTCCTCGATGGCGGCCACGTTGCTCGCCACCACGGCGTCGCCCTTGCGCGCATAGGACTTGCGGGCCGCGTCCTTCATGTAGTCGAGGGCCTCTTCAACAGGCATGAGGCCGGAAATCTTGAAGAACGACGCCTGGAGCACGGTGTTGATGTGGCTGCCCAGACCCACGCGGTGCGCAATCTCAACCGCGTCGACGGTGAAGAGGCGGATGCCGTTCTGGGCGATGTAGCGCTTCATCTTGCCAGGCAAATTGGCGTCGAGCTCCTCGACCGTCCAGCTCGTGTTGAGCAGGAACGTGCCGCCAGGCTTCACCTCCTGCACCATGTCGTACTGGCGCACGTAGCTCTGGTTGTGGCAAGCGACGAAGTCGGCGTGCTTCACGTAATACGTGCTGCGGATGGGCTTCTTGGAAAGACGCAGGTGCGACTTGGTCACGCCGAAAGACTTCTTGGAGTCGTACTCGAAATACGCCTGCGCAAACATGTTTGCGCAATCGCCCAGAATGCGGATGGTGTTGTGGTTGGCGCCCACCGTGCCGTCGCCGCCCAGGCCCCAGAACTTGCAGCTGTAGGTGTCGGCATCCTCGAAGTCCTCGAGGGCGTGCACGGGAAGCGACAGGTTGGTCACGTCGTCGACGATGCCGATGGTGAAGCCGCGCTTGGGTTGGTCGGCAGCCAGGTTCTCAAACACCGCGACGATCTGCGCGACGTCGGTGTCCTTGGAGGACAAGCCGTAGCGGCCGCCGATGACCAGCACCTTGCCTGCACGGCCACTGTTCGCGATGACGCTCGAAACGTCCAGGTAGAGAGGCTCGCCGGCCGAACCCATGCACTTGCAGCGGTCGAGCACCGCGACGCGCTCCACGCTCTGGGGCAAAGCGCCCAGGAAGTGCTTCGCCGAGAAGGGACGGTAGAGATGCACCTGCAAGAAGCCGTAGCGCTTGCCGGTACCCGCAGCCTGTGCCTTGGCGTTCAGGTAGTCGCACGCCTCCTGCGCGGTGCCCGAGACGCTGCCCATGGCGACCACGACGTCGGTCGCGTCAGGCGCGCCGTAGTAGTCGAACACATGGTGCTCGCGACCGGTCACGCCGGCAACCTGCGCCATGACGCCCTCGACCACGTCGGCCAGCTCGTCGTAAGCGGCGTTGTTCGCCTCGCGCACCTGGAAGTACACGTCGCCGTTTTGCACGGTGGCGCGCAGCATGGGGTGCTCGGGGTTGAGCGCACGCGCCCTGAAGCGTTCGAGCGCCTCGGTGTCCATGAGCGCGGTGAGCTCCTTGGTGTCGGGCATGTCGATGCGCGACAGCTCGTGCGAGGTGCGGAAGCCGTCGAAGAAGTGCATGAAGGGGACGCTGCCCTTCACGGCAGCGAGGTGCGCAACGGCCGCCATGTCGGCAGCCTCCTGGACGCTACCCGAGCTGAGCTGGGCAAACCCGGTATCGCGACACGCCATGACGTCGGAGTGGTCGCCGAAGATGCTCATGGCGTGGGTGCCCACCGTGCGGCTCGCCACGTGCAGGACGCCAGGCAGGCGCTCGCCGGCGATGCGGTAGAGCACGGGCACCATCAGCATGAGGCCCTGGCTCGAAGTGAAGCTCGTGCCCAGGCCGCCGGCCTGCAGCACGCCGTGGATGGCGCCGATGGCGCCGGCCTCGGACTGCATCTCCGTCAGCTGCACGCGCTGGCCGAACATGTTCAGACGGCCCTGGGCGCTCCAGCGGTCGGTGTGCTCGGCCATGGGCGAGGACGGCGTGATGGGATAGATCGCCGCCACCTCGGTGAAGTCGTAGGCAACGTGGGCCGCAGCCTGGTTGCCGTCAACGGTTACGTAGTTGCTCATTGTGCAAAGTCCCTCTCCGCAGTGATGAGTTGAGAAACGCAAGCGGGGGCGCGCATGACGGCCCCCGCGAAAACGGTCGATCCCGATGTCTGTTACTTCTTCGCCAGGTCCTGAAGTCCCAGTTCCTCGATGGCGGCTTCCCTCATCTTATACTTGAGAATCTTGCCGGCGGCGTTCATGGGATAGGTGTCCACGAACCTGATGTAGCGAGGCACCTTGTGGCGCGCGATGTTCTTCATCATGAACTCGCGGACCTCGGCCTCGGTCATGGTCTGGCCCTCCTTGAGGATGATGCAGGCCAGGGCCTCCTCGCCGTACTTCTGGTCGGGCACGCCCACCACCTGGCAGTCGCTCACCTTGGGATGGGTGATGACGAAGTCCTCGATCTCCTTGGGGTAGATGTTCTCGCCGCCGCGGATGATCATGTCCTTCAGGCGGCCGGTGGCCACGAAGCAGCCGCGCTCGTCGCGCATGAGCAGGTCGCCGGAGTGGAGCCAGCCGTCCTCGTCCACCGTCTTGAAGGTGGCGTCGGGCATCTTGTAATAGCCCTTCATGATGTTGTAGCCGCGCGAGCAGAACTCGCCGATCTCGCCGTCGGGCAGCTCCTCGCCGGTGCTGGGATCGATGATCTTGCACTGTACGTGCGGAAACGCGTAACCCACGGTCTCGGTGCGCAGGTCGAGCGGGTCGGTCCAGGCGCTCATGGTGGAGCCCGGCGCCGACTCGGTCTGGCCGTACACCGACACGATGCCGGTCATGTTCATCTCATCGGGCTGCGCGGCGCGCTTCATGAGCTCGGGCGGACAGCCGGAACCAGCCATGATGCCCGTGCGCATGTGGCTGAAGTCGGTCTTCTTGTAGTCCTCATGGTTGAACATGGCGATGAACATGGTAGGGACGCCGTTGAAGGCCGTGATCTTCTCCTGCGTGATGCAGTGCAGCGACGCCTTGGCGCTGAAGTAGGGCATGGGGCACATGGTGGCGCCGTGCGTCATGGAAGAGGTCATCGACAGGGTCATGCCGAAGCAGTGGAACATCGGCACGTGGATCATGAAACGGTCCGCGGTGGAGAGGCCCATGCGGTCGCCGATGCACTTGCCGTCGTTGACGACGTTGCGGTGCGTGAGCATGACGCCCTTGGGGAAGCCCGTGGTGCCCGAGGTGTACTGCATGTTGCAGACGTCGTCAGGACGAACGTTGGCAGCCATGCGCTGCACCTTCTCAAGCGGCACGAGCTCGGAGCGCTCCATGGCTTGCTCAAAGGTGAGGCAGCCGGGCATCTCGAAGCCCACGGTCACGACGTTGCGCAGGAACGGGAGCTTCTTGCAATGCAGCGCCTCGCCGGGCTTGGTCGTGGCGATCTCGGGGCACAGGTCGTTGATAATCTGACGGTAGTTGGAGTCCAGCGCGCCGTCGATCATCACGAGGGTGTGCGTGTCAGACTGGCGCAGCAGGTACTCTGCCTCGTGAATCTTGTACGCGGTGTTCACCGTCACGAGCACGGCGCCGATCTTCGTCGTGGCCCAGAACGTGATGTACCAGGCAGGCACATTGGTGGCCCAGATGGCGACCTTGTTGCCGGGCTTCACGCCCATGGAGACAAGCGCGCGGGCGAAGGTGTCCACGTCGTCGCGGAACTCCTCGTAGGTGCGCGTGTAGTCCAGCGTCGTGTACTTGAAGCAGTACTGGTCGGGGAAGCACTCGACCATCTTGTCAAGCACCTGGGGGAAGGTCAGGTCGATAAGCTCGTCCTTCTTCCACACGTACTCGCCGGTGCCGTCGTGGTTGAGGTACAGGGTGCGGCGCTTGCCGCGGGTGTCCTCGAACTGCTCCATGTAGTTGACGTAGTGGGGGAAGATGACCTCCATGTCGGTGAGGTCGCTCATCCACTCGGGCATCCACTCCAGCGACACGAAGCCGTCGTAGTCGATGGAGGACAAGGCGCGCACGACCTCGTCGATGGGCAGGGTGCCCTCGCCTACCAGGTTGAAGCTGCCATCGTCGTCGGAGTCGCGCATGTGCACGTGCTTGACGTAGGCGCCCAGGTTCTTGATGGTGGTCGCAGGGCTCTCGCCGCCCACGCGATAGACGTTGTGGACGTCCCACAGGGCGCCCAGGTAGTCGCTGGCAAACTCGTCCATGATGGCGGTCAGGCGCGAGGTGTCGGAGAAAATGCCGCTCGACTCGATCAGCAGGATGACATCATGCTGCTCGGCGTAGGGCACGAGCTCGGACAGGGCGGCGTGGACGGCGTCCTCGTCGTTTTGCACAACGACGCACGCCATCTCGACGCTCGCGGCCGCAGCTAGGTCGATGAGCTCCTTTGCAGCCTGAACCTGCCCCTCGCCGGCTGAGATGTCGATCGAGGAATCAAACACAGGGATGGAGAGGCCCTTGTCGCGCAGGGCGCGGGCCGTGGCCTGGGTGTTGTAGCGGTCAAGGGGGCCGCCCTTGCCCGTGAAAGCGGCGTTAACCAGGGGATTGTGGATTTCGATGCCCGAGAAGTCCATCTCGAGGGCAGTGCTTACCAGCTCATCCCAGGAGTGGTCGGTCCAACCGCGGGTGGAAAAGGAAAGCTTCATTAGTTCTGCTCCTCGTAGGCGATCTTGTTCAGCGCGTTGATGTAGGCGCGGATGCTGGACTCAACGATGTCGGTGGAAATGCCGCGGCCCGAATAGACCTTGCCGTCGGCGATGAGCTTCACGACCGACTCGCCCACAGCCTCGCGACCCTCGGTGACGGCCTGAATGCGGAAGTCATCGAGCTCGTAGTGCTTGCCCACGACCGACTCGATGGACTTGAAGGAGGAGTCGATGGGGCCATCGCCCAGAGAAACAGCCTCAACAAGCTCGCCGTTCTTGAGCAGCGAGATGTGCGAGGTGGCCTTGAAGCTCAGGCCAGAGTTGATGACGTAGCCCTCGAGGATGTACGTGGGGGGCACCTGCAGAGCGGCGGAGGCCACGATGGCGTCAAGCTCGGTGGCGCCCACGCGCTCCTTGCTGGCGGCAATCTTCTTGAAGGCCTCGAACACTGCGGCGGCGTCCTCGTCGGAGAGGCTATAACCCAGGCGCTCGACGTACTGCATGACGGTGGCCTGGTCGTCGCTGGCGGTGAGCACGATGCCCTCGACGGCCTCGGAGACGGCGCCGGTGAACTGGGCTGCCTTGGAGCGCTCGTCGCAGCACAGGCGGGCGACCTGGTTCATGGCACGCTTGAGCTCGGTCACGCGGACATGGCTCTGGGCACCCAGGGAGTCGGCCTTCGCGGCGAGGATCCTGGCCACGTTGTCGAGCGCGATGACGCCCATGGGATAGGACGTGGCCTTGACCAGGGAGGCACCGGCCATGACACCGGCAACGGCGCAAGCATCGGCCATGTTGAGGTTGTTGCAGCAGGAGATGCCCAGGTCGATGTCCTTGAGCTGGGGCGCAGCCTCGTAGAGGTCGGCGATGAACTGGGCGAACTCCTCGGGAAGCATGGAGCCGGCGGCGTCGCACACCGTGACCGTCTTGGCACCGGCCTTGACCACGGCGTCGATGATCTTGGCCAGGTAGGCAACGTCGGTGCGGGTGGCGTCGATGGCGACGAACTCGACGTCGTCGGTAAGCTCGGCGCACTTGGCAACGGCCGCAGCGACATCGGTGATGAGCGCGTCGGCCTTGCTGCGCTGGATGTACTCCATGCACGAGGGGCTCACGGCCGCCTCGACCTGCAGGCGAACGCTCTTTGCGCCCTTTGCTGCGCTCCAGACCGCCTCGATGCTCTCGTCGTCCATCTTCACCGGCACAGCGAGCGTGCTGTTCTTCACCAGAGAGGCGATGGACTTGATGCGCAGGCTGTCTACCTTGGAGGACTCGATGCCCTCGACCTCGATGGAGCCCACACCGATACGGTCTAGGATCTTCACGATTTCAAGCTTTTCCTTGAAGGATAGGGAAAGCGCCTTGGAGGCAGCAGCCTCCCTCATCGTGATGTCACTGACGCGTATATCTCTCATGTGCGGCTCCTGACTCATGCGAACGTCTTTTTTGAAGAGTATCTGCGGCTAACTCAGCTGCAACACTCGCGGGCAGTCAAATGTCTACCATAGTTAAAAGATGCATTATCGCATCTCGTGCGTTGCTAAGCTGCACAAAGTGTGTTTTTTGATGTAAGTTAACCGAGTGTTTATACACTTGCATGAATTAAAGGGGGCAATAATGCCCATAGTCGACGCTCACGTTCACATCTACCCGAGCAAGATAGCCCAAAGGGCCGTTGAAAGCGTGCGCGGGTTCTACAGCCTTGGCGCAGTAGAGGGAGTGGAAGGCACAGTCGAGAGTCTCCTTTCCCATAAGGGCTCCCCCATCACGCACCGCATCGTGTACAGCGTCGCCATCAAGCCCTCAAACGTTGCCAGCATCAACGACTTCATCGCCGAGGAATGCGCGACGCACCCCAACCTTTTCGGCTTCATGGCCATGCACCAGGACTTCGAGGACCCCGAGGCCGAAATCGAGCGTGCCATGGGCCTGGGCCTGCGCGGCATCAAACTGCACCCCGACACACAGGCTGTAAACGCCGACGACCCGCGTCTCATGACAATCTACGAGATTGCCCAGGCCAAGCACCTGCCCGTGGTGATTCACTCGGGCGACTACCGCTACGATTACAGCCATCCCCGTCGCATCGCGCACGTGCTCCACGCATTCCCCGAGCTCGTGGTGGATGCCGCGCACTTCGGCGGTTGGAGCATCTACGACATCGGGGCGGACTTCCTGCGCAGCGAGCGATGCTTCGTGGACACGAGCTCCTCCATCGCCTTCGTAGGCAAGCGCCACTTCCGGGAGCTCATCAACCTCTACGGCATCGAGCGCGTCCTCTTTGGCTCCGACTTCCCCATGTGGAACCCCGAAGACGAAATCCGCCAAGTCCGCGAGCTCGGCCTCTCCCAATACGAATTCGAGCACCTGACCTGGCACAACGCCGAAACGTTCTTGGGGACGAAGATCGGGTAGGCGACAAAGGTAGCATGCGGCGCCCCGAGTCGGCCAAGGCCGGCTGCAACGCGGGCCGGCGGAGGGGGTGTGGCCCCGCATCCTCCCAAGGCAGCCGGTCTCGGCTGCCACACAGGCTGGGGGCCAGGGGGGGAGCCGCGGGCGTGCGGCTTCCCAAGGCGGACGAGACCGGCCGCCACGGGCCAGGGGGCGAAAATCCCGGGCGATGCAAGCCTTTCTGACGATGCTACTCCCCCGCGAGCAACAGGTTGAAGTATTCAACGTTTCTGGGGCCATTCGGCCGTAAAAACGCGATATTTCTCAACCTGACGCTCGCTAAAATAATCCCAACACGTATCGCCGTCATACTTGTGAGGCTATCCATGGCTAAGGGCATCGATATGAAGGTTGCCGCCCTGCTTGACAGCGCCGAATACCGCGGGGCTTGCTGCGCACCCTTGACGCAGTCGGACAAGTCAGCCTTTCAACGTCGAACCCACCATAACAGCGAGGTCATCTCGCCATTCCCCGGCCTGTTCTGCCGAGCAGCCTTCTGGAATCACCTGGGCTGGCCTCGCGAGCAAGCCCTTGCGACCATCCGAGGCCTTGCGCAGCTTCATCCGGCCTGGACCTTTTCACACAGCTCGGCCGCAGTCGTACATGGACTTCAGGTATCCGGCACATCACCCAAGGTCATCCATGTTGCATCGCACATCAAAGGAAATGCTCCCTTTGGTATACAAAAACATGCCTTGACCAGCTCTGATGCGGCCGAGTGCGTATGCATCGGCGGAGTGTGCGCCACATCGTTGTGGCGCACCGTCTTCGACTGCCTGCGCTCGATGCCCGCCGAAGAGGCCCTTGTCGTCGCCGACTCGGCGTTGCGAAAAACCGGGCGCGATGCCATCTGGCTGGTCAACATGCTACGGGCAAAATACCGCAATCACAGCGGCCTTTCCCATGCAATCTCCATCGCCCGATTCGCCGACGGAAGAAGTGAGAACGGCGGCGAATCGCATGCGCGGGCTATGATCATCAAGCTGGGATTCGAGACCCCCGAACTCCAGGCGGTATTCCCCGATCCCGTCGATACGACCCACTCATATAGAACCGATTTCGCCTGGTGGAACGACTTCGATGCCCCAACGGTGATCGGGGAGCTCGACGGGTACTGCAAGACCGAAGACGACCGATGCCTCCAGGGTAGATCCCCCTCGCGCGTCCTCGCCGACGAGAGGCGACGCGAGTCCCGGATCACGGCGGTAGGAGCGCCCATCATGAGGTTTTCGTTTTCCGAAGCAAGGAACGCCGCCCTTTTCGAAAGGCTTCTTGACGCATTCTCCGTGCCAAAACGCCAGGGAAGATGTGTATGTACCCATCGTTTCAGGATGACGTTAGGCGGCTACGGCATCTTGATCTCTCTCATGTTTACCAAACCGTCAAAGATTCGCCCCAGTGACCTCGCCCGATTCAAAGAGAGGCACCCAGGTGACAGCCGCGAGCAACAGGTTGAAGTATTCAACGTTTGATGCCCCTTTTCGCCCAGCAAACGTTAAATATCTCAACCCATAGCTCGCCAAACCCACTCGACACAAAGAAAAGCCCCCATTCCTTAGACTTCGCTGTCTTCGTCCAAGGAATGGGGGGCGTCTCAGCTCACGGGTTCGGGGGTGTTCAAATTTTATACTTCGCGCTCAGCCGGGCCGGCAGCCTTGCCTGTTTACTTCCCTGCAGCAGCAGGGTCGGTCATGGAGTAGGGGTCCTCCACCGCGTCGAGGGTCTCCTCATCAAGAAGCCCCTGCTCAAGGACGAGCTCGCGCACGCTGCGCTTGGTGCGCAGGGCCTCCTTGGCCACCGCAGCAGCCTTGGCGTATCCGATGTAGGGGCACAGCGCCGTGGCCACGCCCACGCTCATCTCCATAAGCTCGCGGCAACGCTCGCGGTTGGCCGTGATGCCGGCGATGCAGTTGACCGTGAGCGTGTCGATGGAGTTGCGCAGCACGTCAATCTCCTCGAACAGGGCGCGGAAGATGACAGGCTCGAATGCGTTGAGCTCCATCTGGCCTGCCTCAACGGCCATCGAGACCGTCACGTCGTTGCCCATGACGAGGAACGCGGCCTGGTTCACAACCTCGGGGATAACGGGGTTCACCTTGCCGGGCATGATCGAGGAGCCGTTCTGCATGGCGGGCAGGTTGATCTCGCCAAAGCCCGTGCGCGGACCGCTCGACAGAAGGCGCAGGTCGTTGCACATCTTCGAAATGGACATCGCGCACGACTTAACGGCACCAGAGACCGCCGCAAAGGCGTCGAGGTTCTCGGTTGCATCGAACAGGTCGGCCGCCTGGTGCAGCGGGTAACCCGTGAGCGCCACGAGGTTGGGCACGATGGTGCGCAGGTAGTACGGGGGCACGTTGATGGCGGTGCCGATGGCGGTACCGCCCAGGTTCACGGCGCACATCTCGGTCTTCACCGAGGCAATGCGCTCCTCGCAGCGTGCCACCATCGAGGAATAGCCGTGGAACGTCTGGCCCAGTCGCATGGGAACGGCGTCCTCAAGCTGCGTGCGGCCCATCTTGAGCACGTCGTCGAACTCCACCGACTTGCGGTCGAGCTCGGCACGAAGGGCTGCGAGGCTCTTCTGGAGCGTGCCGAGAAGGTCGAGCACCGTGAGCTTGCCAGCAGTAGGGATGACATCGTTGGTCGACTGAGACATGTTGACGTGATCGTTGGGGTGCACGGCCGCATAGTGGCCCAGGGGGTCGCCGAGCATCTCGCCGGCACGGTTCGCCACGACCTCGTTCATGTTCATGTTGGCGCTCGTACCCGCGCCGCCCTGGATGTTGTCGACAATGAACTGGTCGGCCAGACCACCAGCCATAACCTCTTCGCAGGCCTCGATGATGACGGCGGCCTTCTCGGGCTCAAGGCTGCCGGCCGCACGGTTGGTGATGGCCGCGGCCTTCTTTACCAGGGCCAGGTTGCGGATGAACATCGGATGCATGGGCTGGCCCGTGATGGGGAAGTTGCGCTGCGCGCGCAGGGACTGCACGCCGTAGTATGCATCAATCGGGACATCCATCTCGCCAATCGAATCCTGCTCACGGCGAGTGGCCGGCGCACTTGCCTGGACCTCTACCTCAGTCTTCGCTGTGGCGGGGCTGACATTCTCAATGTCCTGGCTCATACCGTCTCCTTTTGAAGGATAAGGCGACCACAGAATGGGCCGCCTCGTCGGAATGTTTCGACTTTGTTACGCGGCCATTATGCGCATTATTGCCCTCGTTGTCGACCACCAGTCGGTGGATAACGCCCCACACCCCCGCTTGGGCAGAAGTATCTACCGTTCATGCAGCAAACCCTCTCAAACCCTATTTCACGCCCAGAAACGCTTCGAGTTCCTTGCGACTGTGGATGTCCATCTTTTGATAGATATGCTGCACATGCGCCTTGACCGTTCCCTGCGCAAGGAACATGTCAGCCGCAATAGTGGGCACCGTTTTCTTCTGAGCAAGAAGGCAGAGAATCTCCTCCTCGCGTGCCGTAAGACCATATAAGTCGCGCGCCTGTGCGATTGCCACGAGAGGGCCAGCGGGACTCGTCGCGCCTCCCTCCAGCCCTGCGTCCTCTCCCCTTGCCTCGAGGCCATCTTGGGCAACCATCTGCCAGTTCGCATTCAATCCTTGCTCGCTCAGCAGCAAGAAGCTCGAAATAACCACCGCAAGCGCCAAGATGACACAAAGGCTTACGGACAGGTCGCCATTGGCAAGTTCGAGACTCCGATAGCAGGCGTTCCCCAAGAACAGACCCATATAGGAAAATGCCCGCGTGATCCCCAACAGCCAAAGAGCCGAAATGCCCAGGCGATACGAAATACTGCCCAGAATGAGTACTCCCAAAGTTTTTGAAGCGTCGTAACTTAAGCTAACGAAAGCGGCGGAAATGCCTCCCGGTAGCTCCGGCAGGGCCACGGGCAGAAGCAACGCGGCAAGCATGAAAACGCAGATTCCCAGGTAAAGCCATCGCACAGGCAACTTTCCCGGTTCAAGCACCACGCACGCGATGAACAGCACGGATGGAATCACGTAGAGAAACATGGCCGGGTAGCCCGAAAGAACACCTGATGCCGAACGCGCGATGGAGTATGCAAGTGCATAGGTTGCAAGAAACAAGGCCGGCTTCCAAGGGAACGGGCGCGACGAAGCGCTTGCGCTCAGCCCCTCCTCGCCACCGGCAACCTCAACGCTTCGCTTCAGGGTCCAGTCAGACAAAAACGGCAGTGCAATCAACACGCAGTACAACTGCGGCGGGCTGTATCCATCAAATGCGAAAATGAGAAGCTCGCTCAGAACGTGCGCGGCGCAGTAATACAGAATCATGCGCGCCGGGTTGAACGACATGTAGAAAACGCACCATGTGAGTGAAATGGACATGAAGCCCACACCCGCGGCCAGAGCGGCAAGAATTCCAAGCGGAGCTATGTTCAATTCCGACAGCACCCACAAGACAACCGAGGAAATGGCAACGAGAAGCGTAGAGGCCTTCGTAAAACGACGGTTGAGATACACATTGCCTAGGCACCCAGCAAGAAAAGCAAGCACCAGCGCCGTTATGGCGCAGGTGATGTCGAACATGTTCTCGGCAGTGATGGCCCCAATGAGGGGCTCATTGGGCAAAAGCGGCGTGGCACCATGGACCCATGTACGTATGAACGCCGTACCCAACACAACTGGTGAGATTCCAGCAACCGCGCGCCGAGCACGAACCAACGAGTTCTTCCAGACTGCCGTCACGCAATCACCCTTCTTGACCTTCGTCTCCCCAAATATCGCACCAAGCAATTGTAAGGCTCTCTAAGAAACAAGACCAGGCACTGCTGTCATCCAATTCCAACGCCGCCCATACCTGAATTATGACCCCCCCGGCATCGCCTTGCTTGGGCATATCCAGACCGGTGCAGCACCCCAAACAGTCGTTAGCTCAACTGCCCTTCCTATGCCCCATATTACATCTCTCATCATATTGCCTGGTAAATAAGGGGTTATGTCTCCGGGGGTTATACGAATAGGCACCTTTTTGAGCATATGACGGATGTATCAAAGACTCAAACGAGCCAATCTTCTCATCGTCAGCCGCAATCAACGCACCCCTCGCTCAAGGACGTGCGCAGTGGCAAAGCTTCGGGTCCGGTCGGGGAGGCATGCATTGCATTCTCTGGCCAGGCACATCTCAGAAAGGACGTTTTCATCATGCACCAGGCCGTAAACTTCTCGCGTAGGAACTTTGTCCAGCTTGGTGGTGTTGCTACCCTCGGCGCGACGGCAGCCTCCATCTACTCCCCCGCAGTCGCTCAAGCTGGCGAACTCATCGAGGGTGCCCCGGTTATCCCGAGCTTCTTCGCCGCTCCCGACCCTATTGCCGAGGCCGATATCGCCGAAACCTACGACTACGACCTGGTTGTTGTCGGCGCGGGCAACTCCGGCATTGCCGCCGCTGCCGCCGCAGTAAAAGCTGGCGCCAAAGTAGCCGTTGTTGAGAAATGGAACACCGCCAACGGTCAAGGCAACGAGGGCTCGGGCATCGACCTCGACGAAAGCGATGAGGCCGCCATACAGCATCTCGTGAACATGCATCTGAAGGGCAACTCCTGGCGTCCGCGTCGCGACGTTGTGGAGACCTGGGCGCATCGTTCCGGCGAGGCCCTGCATTACCTGCTCGATTTCTTCGCTGACTGCGAGAATCCCCTCAAGTACGAGTACGAGCCCGGCGAGATTGAGCCCGTTGCCTATCCTGGGACCGACAAGAAAGCAACTCTGTTTTGGGTATGCCCGACCGAGGGCAACTACATGAAGGCCCTCAAGGTCTATGCTGACTTCCTGGCCAGCAAGGGCGTCGATTTTTACTACGAGACCCCTGCCATGCAGCTGGTTCAAGATGAATCTGGCCGTGTGAACGGCATCGTGTGCCAGAACACCGACGGCGCTTACCTCAAGTTCAACACCGCCAAGGGCGTCATTTTGTGCACTGGCGATTATCAGAACGATCCCGAGATGGTTTCTTGGTACCTGCCCGACTTCGCCCACAGCGAGCCCAAACAGATTGGCAAGACCGGCGACGGCCTTAAGATGGCCCTGTGGGCCGGCGGCGTGGTTGAACCCGTGGGCCATACCAAAATGTCGCACGGCTACGGCAACGGCCCCATGGGCGACGAGCCTTTCCTTATTCTCGACATGAATGGCAAGCGTTTCTGCGACGAGACCGTCACGCTGTGGGAGCGTCAGACGTTCTTCCGTTTCGCGGATGAGACTTGCCAGTACGTACAGCTTTTCGACAGCAACTATGCCGCGCAGGTCGAGGGTTGGGGCGGCAAGGCTACGCCCAAGGAGAAGTTCCCGACCTACATGCCCGAAAGCGACGAGCACAACGGCAAGGGCAAGCTGTTCCAGGCAGATACTCTTGAGGAACTTGCCGGCAAGCTGGGCATCGAGGACGTCGAGACGTTCATCGCCAGTGTCGAGCGTTACAACGAACTGGTTGCCGCTGGCTCCGATGACGACTTCGGCAAGGATCCCCAGTACCTGAAGCCCGTGGACACCGCGCCTTTCTACGGCATTTACCGTAATGCAGGTATCACGGCCATCACCTCCGGTATCCTCACCGACGCTTCCCAACGCGTCATCGATGCCAACGACGAGCCCATCGCCGGTCTCTATGCCGCCGGCAACACGGCGGGCGGCTTCTTCGGCGGCGTGGAATATCAGCTGCGCACCATCGAAGGTATCTCCATTGGCAAGGCCTTCACCGGTGGCTATGTTGCCGTCGAGACCGCTCTGAACGACTAAGCTCGGACAGGCCGAAAAGCTCGCACGTTTTATAGCTCATCCCCCTGAAACACATGTAACAGCCTGGTGTCGGTCTTTCTCCGGCACCAGGCTTTTTGCATAGGGCCGGGGTCTTCGCCCTGCTCGCACCCAGCCAAAGCCAGCTTCGCCCGCGTCGAGTTCTACATCTCCCGAAACGTGACCAACGCCCACCGCAGAGCCAATTATTCCAAGCCCGTCATCCACTCCCAACAGGAGCCCCTCGGCATCACGGAGGACGGCCTGAGAGGGGAATAATGCGGCCGCAAGCAAGGGGCAAGCGTCGGGCGAGAGCGTACGAGACGCAATGCTCAAGGAAGGGCGATTACCATACACATGCCCGAGCCAATCATCCTATATCTTATCGGGCTTCGCCTTTTCATAGTTTTGCTCGTAGTGAATTAGGCTGGCATTGGTGTGACCGTGCTCATCAGCCGGACCGTTATCGCTGACAAGAATGCCGGAAACGTCTTCGCCCTTAATATCAGCATTGCAAGCATCTACCAAGACAGAAATCCTCTTCATTAAGTCGTTGTACAGCTCCGCAATCGCAAGCCTTGTGTCGACATAAGGTGAGTCGATTGCTATCGACAGGCTATCGAGCGCGTCGGCAGCGCTTGCAATTTGCCGCTGTAGGTCCATGGCACGATTGCGCAGGTCGGTAAGGTCATCCACGCCCAAAGCGTCCGAGAATTCGGTGGCGATGGCGCTGATTTGTTCATGGAACCCGTCGAGAAGCCCATACGACGCAGAAAGCTCCTCGAACAGTTGGTCATCGTCTTGTAAGTCCATCTTATTATCGACCCTGTTGGCCTGAGGCACACCCAGCCAGTCATTCGAGTCTGGGTAGGAATAAGTCAGGCCGTTCTCTTTGCAGTATTCTCTCGCAGGACTCTCTCGCTGCACGACAACATTCCCAAGCGACGCACAGCCATAAAAGGCCTGCTCCCCAACCGTCGTCGAGGTTCCCTCAACGGTAACGAACTCCAAAGCCGAACACTTAAAGAATGCCTTATCGCCGATTGCGGTCACGGCCTTCGGAACATAAACTGACTCCAGGCCGCTGCAGGACTCGAATGCACGGGAACCGATGGACTCGAGGCTATCTGGCAAAGACACCGACAGAAGCGACGAGCAGCAGCTGAATGCGCCGTCGCCGATGGACGCGATTCCCTCCGGAACTTCGAACACAGTGTCGCCGCGCCCAGCCGGGAGGCAAATGAGCTGAGACGCCCCGGTGTCAACGAGGGTGCCGCCAACAGTCGCGAGCTGCCCCTTCTCCGACACCGAAATCTCTTCCAGGCAAGGGCAATCTGAAAACGGGGAAGAACCGACATCCTTGACTGTGCCGGGAAGCGAGACGTTCGCGAGAGCGCCGCAAGCGCTAAAGGCAAGCTCGCCGACAGACACAACGCCCTCCGGCACCATGACCTTCCAGAGAGACCCGCACCCCCTGAACGCCCCAGGACCAATGGAGAGAATTCCGTCAGGGACATAATAAAGCGGCTCAGACAATCCCTCGGGGTAGCGAAGGAGCGACCTGTCGGACTTCCTAAACAGCACCCCATCGATGGAAGCCAGTGTCTCGTTGTCAGGAGACACCTGTATGGAGGTCAAGGACCCACACCTATCGAATGCGCTTGCTGCGACTTCTTCAACGTTATCGTTCAGGCCGACAATGGAGAGGCTCTTGCAGCCGTAAAACGCATACTCACCAACCGATACCGTATCTCCCGGGACCATATACTCCATGCCCGACTTGGCACGCGGGTAACAAAGAAGCGTGTGAGACTCGCCGTCGAAAAGGACCCCGTCGATGGCCACCAGGGATTCCTCGCCCCCTCGAACCTCAACCTTCTGGAGCTGGCCGCAAAGGGCAAACGGGTTGCCTTCAAGAACCTCAGCCGAAGCGGGCATAGAGATCGTCTCTGCTGGACCGGCAAACGCAAAAGCACCGATCGATGAGACAGGCCGGCCATCAATCGAGCTCGGTACCTCCAGTGCGGTGTCGTCGCCATGCCACCGCACTATCTTTGCAGTGCCATCGTCCAAGATGGCGTAGGTATACTCACCATACTCAACACAATCGTCGGGGGCAACATCAGAATCGACCATCTGTGACGCAAGGGCGGCCCTTGCGATATGCTCGGCAGTTTTGGCAAATGCATACGAGAAGATCTCTTCCTCGGAAAGCGACAAGTCGCTGTAGCAGTGCTCGAGGAAGTCGCCCAGAATGGAGATCGTCTCGCTGTCCATGATGGTCTTTGCCTGCGAGCCCACGGCATAGCCGCAGTTGTAGCCGCCCTCGCCGTCGTCGCAGAAGACGAGGATGAAGTGCCGGTCGTCGGTGAACAGCTCGCCATAGAGACGCTCGGCACACGATTGAAGGTCGGAAGTGGACGTCATGAGGCCAGTGGGTAAGATGTAGACGTAGGGATGCACGCCGGTCATCTGGTCAAAATAGCGTAGGCCGCGCCCCAATAGCTCCGGATTATGAATCCACCCACCATCAGCGTCGATGTAATAGCCTGTCTCGGCCGTGACAACAGCGGGAGCCGCCGACCATTGCTCGGCAGCGGCGGCCCGAGCAAGAAACGGGCTGTTGGAAAAGTGAATGCAGAGGGCCAGAACAAGGGAGACGAATACAGCGAGAATCATGGAAAACAAAACCGTAGGCCTCTGTGTAGCTGGCTGCTTCTTTTCCATGAGATACGCTCCTTTTCATGCATATCAAGATGGCCGGCTCAACGAGGGAATTGTACACCTTAAGACAAATTGTCCTCGTTCTTTGGATCAACACGACGACGCACTGCCTTTCTGTCAGGCAAAAAGAACGCCACAAAGACCCAACCTGAAAACCTTCGATAGAAAATGCCAGCTTCCTGACTACAGGCCTACAGCTTCGACATTGGGAACGAGCATGCCACCAGAATTGAAGAAGAAAAGCCCCAGAAAGAAAGGGGCGAATATGAAAAAGCCGCCAACAAGCCCGCAAGCAGGCATGTAGACGGTCGTTTGTGCTTTGTCAATATGAGATGGATACGAGTAACTAGACCTTAGGCCATTGGTTGCAGACCATAACAGCAAGGAAGAAGGGGCTTCCCAGCCCGACAGCTTCCTTGCCGACAGGGCAACCGCGAGAATCTGACGTAGAGGGAGACGGGTCAGTCACTCCATACCGGGCGACCGGCTCCTGGAAGCGCATGACACAAGTTCTTGCCCAAACAGCCGCGAAGTGTCAAAGTCCTGCAAACGAAAAGAGGGACCCCGAAGGGTCCCCCTTTCCAGGTGCCTTTTTCGCGCCTCCCCGCCCCGAGCCCGCGCAACGCGCCCCGGGGGCCGGCGGCGCCCTAGTCTCCCACAGGGTCGCCCCTGC
>CAKUAI010000029.1 GCA_934636245.1 uncultured Coriobacteriales bacterium | reverse complement strand
AAATGGTCTGTCTGACCTCCTGCGTCTTCCGCAGTATCCGGTTCTCGGGGTTCGCGCGGCCGCCCCACTGGGGTGCAGCGCGAGGGAGAACTATACACGCAGGCGCAGGCGGGGCGCAAGCGTGGGGACGCGCCTCCACGGGATGGACACAAGTCAGGTGACAGGCACGGCTTGCTCCTTGACGCGACCCCACCCCCTTTGTTGCATCCTGCTTCAGGGCACTCGCACTCTTGGCTGAACCGGCTAAAAAAGAAGAAGGAGCACAGGCATCAAGCCCGCACCCCTTCAATTGGAACATATCTATGAGATTGGGACTCCTAACAGGGTTCAATGCCCTCTTGAGCGACTGGCAGTCGCCACATTAGGCCCTGTTGCGATGTCTCGACTCTCGAACTGAGACCGGCGCAACCGCCGCGCCATTGATGACTTGCATGCGCCCAAGAGCCGCATTGCGCTGCGCAGGCGAATCATGGCGATGCTCGAACTCATCCTGCACCATATGGTCTATATACGCAGACGAAACCGGTGCTTCCGAAACAGTCGCATCAACCACAGCAGGCTGCCCTGCAATAGCGCCCTGGGAATACGCAGGGGCCGCCTGCGCGCGCGAACAAGACGAAGGCTGCTCGATCGCACCATAAACCGCAGACGCATAAGAAGCCGCCCTGCTTGCACGCTCCCCCTGTCCCACTTCGGCGCTCGCGGCAACAGGTGCACTAATCATCGTCGAATAGCTGTTGAAAGCGGCATATGCGCTGCTTGCGGCAGCAACGGCCGCAGCGAGGCTTCGATCAGAAACAACCGCACGGCTGGCAGGAGGACGAGGCGGGGCAAACGAGCTCGCCGGCGCGACACTCTGACTCTGCATGTCCACGCCGACACGCTGGGTCACAGAAATCGCGGATGCCGCAGCAGGGCCTGGGCGGCGCGACGAATTCTGCAGAGCCTTTTCCCGCGAATTCAGAACACCATCAGCAACCTCGGAGCGCCCCTCGTACGAATGGCGAACGCTGGTGCCGGTCAGTCCGGCACGATTCGCAAGGAATTCCTCATCGCGACCAACAAGAAGAGCCGCCGCCGGCGAAGCAGAAGCGCGGATGAGCTCTTGGCGACGCATAGCAGCCTGTGCATCTACGCCGGGCCCAATAACAGGTGCGACATAATCCTGACGCTTAACTTGAGGTGCAGGCTGAGCCTTTGTGGCAATCAGAGAAACAAAGTCGTCCGTCGAGAGACCCTCTTCACGTGCAGGCTGTTGCTGTTCAGGCGCGCGCAATTCACTCAGCGCGACACCTTGCCAATCATCACGCTCGACGAGCGGGTCAGCCGCCAGGTCGTTATGACGAACGGGCGACACGCCATCGATGACATCCATCCCAGAAAAGTCAAGATGGCTGCTCGGCACCGTTACGCGGTGCACATTGCCAGAGCCCGTAGCAAGAACCCGTGCCGTCGTGACAAAATCCGAGGCGCTTTCATCATTGGAAGAAGCGCAGTTGAACGGCATTGTAAGGTCGGTTTGGGCATACGCCTCGCGAGCCGCATGGCCTTTTCCTCCAAGGTGAGGAACGCCGCCGCCCGGACCCTTATCGGGGTCATCGTCGGGGTGGGCCGAGCCAGACCTTGCCGGCTCCGAAGCGCCAAGAGATGCGGCGTATCCCGCGGCAAAACCCTCAAGCTCATCATAATCGTCACTATCACACGGCGACACGGTGCCGTGAGACGTTGGGGCATCCACCTTTTTGACAGGTTGGTCGAACATGGCGCTCCCATCATCAAGAACAAACTCACGTGCCTGGTCGTATGAAACCGGATTGCCCGACACACTGTCGACCAAGGCAATAAAAGATGCCGTGTCCTCGATAGATACGGCGCTTTCATTCTGCGTTGCGTTAAAGATCATGGGGGATGACTCCGCTACCATCGCATCGCTACGAGCCTCATGGTTTGATGAAGCATTGTGCGAATTCTTTTTTCGGAAAAGAGAAAAGGCAGCCGCAAATACGCCCATTCCCAAGAAGGCGGCGCCAGCCCCGAGAGCATAAGGAACAACGGGGAGAATACTTTGCGATGCATCGGTCACGACCGACGCGATACCCCGCTGTGCGAGAGAGTCCTCGATCTGACCGACAATCTGCGCCGTGGATTGGCCAGCCGCCTGCGAGAGCTCCTCGAGCTGGGCGGAACTTACGGCCGCGCTCGTCATGGTTTGCTCGGCAGTTTGGACGGGCTGAACGACAGGTTCGGCGAATGCTTGAGGACAAAGAATTCCAATGCCCAAAACGCAGACAAGGCCAGCCGCGCAGAGAACGCGGCGACCCGCACCAAACAACGGTTGAGAACGTTTCAAGATGCGACTCCGTTGCTCATGGCTTGTTGCGGCACAGTGGATACGACAAAAACATCCTTAAGAATACCGTTTTACCAGCTTAAACACAACATTGTATTGCCAAGGCATTGAGACTTTCCAAAAACACGCACGGCCGCCCGCAGGCGGCCGTGCTAAAAGCTCAAGTATGGGCAAAGCCAGATGGACGACTACAAATCACCCATGTAGTCGTTGCCCTGGGCCTTCTTTGCGGCACGAAGGAGGAACTCCTCGTTGTTGGCCGTGGCACGAAGGGCCTTGATGAGGGAGTTCATCGCACGCTCGTTGTTGTTCATGTTCGCGAGCACGCGACGGACACCCCACACAAGCGGGGCACTTGCCGGGTCGAGAAGCAGCTCTTCCTTGCGGGTACCCGACGAGACGGGGTCGACGGCGGGGAAAACCCTGCGATCGGCCAGGTCGCGATCGAGCTTGAGCTCCATGTTGCCCGTACCCTTGAACTCCTCGAAAATAACCTCATCCATCTTGGAACCAGTGTCCACGAGGGCAGAGGCGAGAATGGTAAGAGAGCCACCGTTCTCAATGTTGCGAGCAGCTCCCAAGAAGCGCTTGGGCGGGTACAGAGCCGTGGAGTCAACGCCGCCCGACAGGATGCGACCAGAGGCGGGCTGCGCAAGGTTGTACGCACGCGCAAGACGCGTGATGGAGTCGAGCAGGATTACAACGTCCTCTCCCTGCTCAACGAGCCTCTTCGCGCGCTCGATGACAAGCTCGGATACCGTGATGTGGTTCTCGCAGGGCATGTCAAACGTCGAGGCAACGACCTCGCCGTGGATGGAGCGCTGCATGTCGGTGACCTCCTCGGGGCGCTCGTCCACCAGAAGGCAGATGAGATGGACCTCGGGGTTGTTGGCAGAGATAGACTCGGCGATCTTCTTGAGCACCGTGGTCTTACCGGCCTTGGGGGGCGAAACGATCAGGCCACGCTGACCCTTGCCGATGGGGGCAACCAAGTCGATGACGCGACCGAGGATGGAGTCCTTGCCATGCTCCATGCGCAACGGCTCGCTTGGGAAAACAGGCGTGAGATCGCCGAAGCGGGGGCGTGTACGCAGCTCCTCCGGATTCTTGCCATTGACCAGGGAGACTTTGCAAACGCCGGGGCGCTTCTCACCGGGACGCGCGACCTTTGCCGTGCCGTTGAGCATGTCGCCGCGGCGCAGGCCGTTGATGCGAATGAGGGCGGCAGGCATGAACAGGTCGGAATCGCTAGCCAAGTATCCCTTGGTGCGCACGATGCCCGAGCCGTCGTTGGAAAGCTCAAGCACGCCGTTGAAGTCGAAGAAGCCCTCCTGACGGTACATTTCATCATAAACCGCCTGGACAAGGGAGGCGCTGGCGACCCCGTCATGGGCAATCGACAGCTCGTCGGCCTTGGCAAGAAGGTCTTCCTCAGCCAAGGCGGCAAGCTCTTCAAGCGAAAGGGACGGACCGGTCACGTACTCGCGCTCACGACGGCCGTTGCGATCGCGACGGTCATTCTTGCCGTATTTCTTCTCGAACTTCTCGCGGCCGCGATCGGGTCGATCGGAATACTGCTGCTGCTTGCCCTGCTGCGGGCGCTGGGGACGAGAGTCATCGGAAGGCTTGCTGTCACGGCCCGCCTCACGAGCGCGCGGCTGAGCAGCGCGATCGTCGACGCGCGTCTCACTTCTGCGATCGTGACGACGGCGGCGCGAGCCATAGCCCTCGGAGACTTCCTGCGACGCAGAAGCATCGGCCTTGGAGGTAGCGTCCTCTTGAGCAGGCGCCTGTGCAGTGGCAGGAGCGGAAGCAGTCTGAGCTTCGCCTTCCTGGGAGGTCTGAGAGGCTTGCGCATCCTCTTTGGACTTCTCCTCGCGCGAGGAAGCCTCGACGACAGGGGCGGGCGCAGGGGCCTTCTTGCGAGGGGCTGCTCCCCTCAGGACCTTTGCCGCCGCTCGGGCAACCTCAAGCGACTCGGGCGTGGGGTTCTGAAGCGCGTCGAGAATGGTTTGGCGCGCCTCCTCCTTCTGTGGAGAAGGCCTTCCACGACGGCGATGCATAGCGAGGTCGCGTAGCTCGTCGACGCTGGCCTTGTCGAAGTCAATCTCGTCGGCACTGTGATGGCGCACGCGCGAAGGAGCGGGAGCCGGGGCAGCCTCAGGCGCGGCGGCTTCCTGCCGGGAAACGGCCACGGCGGCGTCAACAACCTCGGGGACCGCATCCTCCTTGGACTTCTCGGAGACAACCTTGTCGTCTTTGCGAGACACGGGTCCACGCGACTTGTTGCGCGTGCGAGTGCGCTTGACGGGCGCGGACTTAGCGGAAGCGACCTCTGCAGCAGCGGTATCCTGGCTCACGGGAGCAGAATCGGCAGAGACCTGATCAGACGCAGTGGGACGGGTGGTCGCAGCGCCTTCCTCCCGCTCGGCAGACTCCTGCTTTTTCGGAGCCTCGACACGCGCCGCAGGCTCCTTCTTTGCAGAAGACTCAGCCTGCTCGACGGGCTTCTCCGCCACGGGCACATTCTTCTGATCGACAGGCCCAACCGTTACGGGGGCCTCTTTCTGCTCGACCGGGTCCTTCTTTACAGCGGGCTCAACCTGCTCGACAGGCTTTTCTGCCACGGGGCCATCCTGCTGGCCGGCAGGCTTGGCTTTTGCGGAAACCGCCTTCTGGCCCGCCTGCTTCTTCTTTGCAGGAGCATCCTGCTTGTTGGCCGACCCCTTCTTTTCGGAGGCCTTTGCCTTGGAGGTTCGACGGCGCGGGCCAGAAGCGGGCTTGGCCTCTTTCCCCTCAGAAGAAGGGACGTCTTGACCTGCTACAGAACCAAGAGGAGCGGGGTCGGCGCCAGCCTTCCCCGCTTGAACTCCTTCAAGCTCCTTCGCAGCTCGAACCTCGGTCGCAAGCTTGGCACCTTCGGGCTGTTGCGCAGGCGCAGCAGCAGGTGCGGGCTTGCTCTCGGGAGCCGGAGCGCTCGTCACTTCAGGCGAACGCTGCTCTGCACCCGTCGAGGGGTCCTCGATCATGCCTGCTCAACTTTCTTCCAGTCAGCCAGGAAACGCTCAAGGCCGCGGTCGGTCAGAGGGTGCTCGATGCACTTCTTCAGCGCACCAAAGGGCACCGTGGCGATGTCGGCACCCATAAGGGCAGCCTGCGTGACATGATGGGGAGAACGCACGGAAGCGGCGATGATCTCGACCTCATGGCCGAAATCGTAGTTGTTGACGCAGGAAACGATGTCGTTGAGCTGGTTGAGGCCATCCTCGGCGATATCGTCGAAACGGCCGACAAACGGGGAGATGTAACGAGCGCCAGCGCGGGCGGCCATGATGGCCTGGGGGGCGCTGAAAACGAGCGTCATGTTGACCGCGATGCCCTCGCTGGCCAGCTGCTTGGTGGCGGCCAGGCCCTCGGCCATGACGGGGATCTTCACGACCACGTTGGGGGCGATGGCAGCCAGACGACGGCCGTCTGCGACAATCTGGTCGCGCGTCATAGCGGTGGTCTCAGCGGAGACGGGACCGTCGACGATCTCGCAGATGCGAGCGATGTGGTTCTCGAAATCGGCGAGCTTGCCGCCGATTTTTGCGTACAGGGAGGGGTTGGTGGTGACGCCAGCAACGACGCCCCAAGACGCCGCCTCACGAATCTCGTCGAGATCCGCGGTATCGAGGAAGAACTTCACGAGTGCTCCTTTTCATTGCATTGCAATTTGTCTCCCCCAACATGACATGGGTTCGGCCTGGCAAAGGGGCGCATGGCCAACCACAGTGCCGATATGAGGGAAAGGGATACGCGCATACTATAGCACCAGAAAAACCCAGCCGCACCCCAGTCGCGCAATATAATATTCGAGGAAACGGAAACGCCATGCGACGCCCTCAAAGGGCGTCTGTCATGCACAGCAACTCATCAGCATATGCCTGCCCACACTGCGTGATATAGCGAAGGCCGCCTTTGCAGTGAGGGCGGTCGCCGCGGGCACCGCCAAACAATATCGGCTCCATCATCTCCTGCTCCTCCATGCTTCTCAGCGTCATCGAGACCGTTGCCTGCTGCAGTCCTGTGAGATTCACGATGTCTGTGACCCGCATGCTCGGACATGCACGCATGCCATAGCAAAATGCGATAAGGCCGCTGGCAGACATGGGGACACGCCCCATACGAGCGACGATGGAAACGACGTCGGCGAGTTCAAGCCCCAGACGGTCAAGCGAGGAGCCGGGAATAAGGTTGTCGAGAAAAGCCTGGCAAAGCTCGACGGTGAGCTCATTGCCGTACGGAGTGAGCGCGCAGAGGTTCACACGGCGATCGAGGTGGGACTGTTCCAGCGACACAAGGCCAATCTCAACAAGACGCGAGACGCGGCGAGACATGGTAGATGGCCAAATAAGTTGTTCCTTGGCAATCGCGCCCACCGACAGGGGCGCTGAAATCTTAAGGAGCGCAAGGGCCGAGAAATCGTCGAAAACGATACGCCGCTGTGGATCCAGCGCGCGACGCTCTATGTTGAACTGCCGATGAATCTCGAAAAACAGGCTTCGGTCCAACACGACCCCCAATATCAAGGCATGTCATGCACGTATAACAGGCAGTCACGCAGCACACACAACGATTAGCTATACTACTTCAATTCTGTACACGAGACTGTCGTCGACACAAGGAAGAGTCCACATGCCCAGCGTCGCATCCACCAACGAGCGCCCCAACAGCCCCGGCGTCCTCATAAGTTTTGAGGGGCTTGACGGAGTGGGCAAGACGACGCAGATCGGTCTCGTCGAAAACGCCCTGCACGCACAGGGTCGCGAAACGCTGCGTTTGCGCGAACCCGGAGCGACGCGCCTGGGCGAGGCAGTGCGCGAGCTTCTCCTCGACAAGCAGGACCTCGACATCTCCCCCATGGCTGAGCTGCTGCTTTTTGAGGCAGCACGCGCCCAACTCGTCGAAAGCGTCATTCGGCCCGCGCTTGAGCGGGGATGTGTGGTCTTGTGCGACAGGTTTTATGATTCGACCGTCGCCTACCAGGGACACGGCCGTCGTTTGGGCACCGATCTCGTCCACAAGGCAAATGCACTTGCCTGCGGGGAGCTCGAACCCGACCGCACGCTTGTGCTCGACATGGACCTCGCACGTGCCCACACCCGTGCCTGTGCACAAGGGGCCGACCGCATGGAGCGCGAGCCCGATGACTTCCATAAGCGCGTGCGCCAAGGATTCCTGCAGCTTGCAGGAGACGAAGCGCAACGTGTGCGCATCGTGGATGCCTCTGGAAGCGTGCAGCAAGTATGGGGACGCGTTCGCGATGCCTTAAGCGGCCTGCTCAACCTGCCCGTTGAGCTCCCTTCAGACGCCGAGGAACCTCGATGAAGGCCGCGCAGATTGCAGCCCCCTGGGGTAACGCAGGCAACCTGATCAGCCAGCTCTGCGACCAAAAAGAAATAGGCCACGCCTACCTTCTTGTGGGCCCCGCGAACTCGGCAAAAACTGACGCTGCCATGCTTTTGGCGAACGCCGCTGTATTGCGACTCGACCAAATCGGTCCCTCCGACCTTGGTCGCCCCCATCCGGACATCCATCGGCTCGAGCCCCAGAGCGCCACAGGATACCTGGTGGGACAGATTCGCGAGATGCTCGACGATGTGCAGCTGTCCCCCATTTGCTCGCCGTTTAAGGTCTATATGATGGCCGAGGCGCAGCTTCTTACCTCATCTTCAGCAAACGCCCTGCTCAAGAGCCTGGAGGAACCGCCGGCAGACACGGTCTTCATCCTGCTGGCGACTTCCGCCGACGCTGTGCTGCCCACCATCGTCTCGCGTTGCCAAACCATACGCTTCCCCGCCAGAAGCCAGGAGCAAACGGTGGCGGACCTTTGCGCCTCAACAGGCCAGACCGAGCAACGCTGCCGGGCCGCCCTGGCCTTTTGCGCCGACACGCAGCAAGCGACGCAATACTTGGGCGACGAGACAAAATGGGCCGTGCGCGACATGGCGCTCAAGACGCTTGCAGGCCTTGCGAGCCGCGACGACGTCTGGGCGATGAGCCACGCGGCTGCGCTCGTCGATGCGGCCACCGCCTCAACTCAATGCCTGCAAGACGCCCAGGAGGCCGAGTACGACCAGGCTCAGGCGATTTTAAGCGTCTCGGCCCTCAAGGAAGTGAAAGATCGCCACAAACGCGCCCTCACCGCCGCAACGCGTTCGGGTATCATGGCAGCGTTGAGGGCACAACGCGCTCTTTTGCGCGATGCGCTGCTGATGCAAAACAACCCCGCGGCAACGCCCTCTTGCATTGATTTTGCCGATGCGGTCACAACATTTTCCAGGCTTTCCCAAGAAGCCCTGCTCAGCTGCATCGAAACGATAGGACGCGCCATGCGACGCGTTGAGAAGAACACGCTGCCCCGACTGGCGGTCGAAGGCATGCTGCTAGAACTCAAGGAGACACTCACATGCCGACCGTAATCCCCGTCCGCATGCATTTCAACGCCCAAGACCTGTGGTTTCTGCCCGGCAGAAGCCAGGCGAAGGCCGGCGACCACGTCATTGTTCCCACTGAGCGCGGCACTGAGTTCGGCTTGGCCACGGCCGACCCCTTCTCGGTCCCCGACTCCGAGCTGAAGGGCAAGAGCGACCTGCGACCGGTCGTGCGCATCGCCACGGACAAGGACATCGAGCGCGCCGAGGACCTCGCGGCCCAAGGCGAGCAGGCCATGCCCATATTCAGGAAACTCGTGAAGGAAAGCGGCCTGGACATCAAGCCTGTCGGCGTGGAGTTTCTCTTCGGCGGGGAAAAGGTCGTCTTTTATTTCGCTGCTGAGGACCGTGTGGACTTCCGCGACCTGGTGCGCGAGCTGGCGGGGGAATTCCACCAGCGCGTCGACATGCGCCAGATCGGCGTGCGCGACGAGGCGCGCCTGGCGGGCGGCTACGCCCCCTGCGGCCAGGAGCTGTGCTGCGTGAGGTTCGGCGGCCAGTTCCAGCCCGTTTCCATCCGCATGGCAAAAGAACAGGACCTTCCCCTCAACTCCTCGAAGATTTCTGGCGTATGCGGCAGGCTCATGTGCTGCCTGCGCTACGAGTTCGACGCATACCGCGACTTCAAGCAGCGCGCGCCGAAAAAGAACAACCTCATCGACACGCCGCTAGGCAAAGCAAAAATCGTCGAGTACAACACGCCCAAAGAAACGCTGCTCCTGCGCCTGGAGAATGGCAAGTCGTTCACCATCGCCCTCAAGGACATGACCTGCAGCGAAGGTTGCTGCAAGCGTTCCAAGGAACAGAACATCCCGCTTCGCCCCGACACCGTGACGCGCGAGGCGCTCGAGGCGCTCGGCACGGCGGAAATTGCCATGCAGCTTGCCGAGCTCGACCGCGCAAACGGCGAGGGCGACGGCTATGCGCTCGACATGTCGCTGCTCGACTCGCAGCGAACCCCGCGCAAGCGTAAGACCGACAAGGTCGAGCCCGCCGCGCAGGCAACGCCCGCCCGCAAGCCGCGCCGTCAGTCCAAACCCGCACCGACCGCCGAGGAAGGCAACGCCCAGGGCAACGACACGGCGCAGACCCCGAAGGAAGAGCAGAAGCGCGGCCCGCGCGGCGGCGGCATGCGACCGCGCCGCACGCAGAAGGCAAGCCCCGACACCAAGCGCACAGCTCCTGCGGCGCGCGATGCCAAAAACCCGGCAGACGACACGGCCAAGCCTCGCCGCCAGGCAAACGCCGCCAAGCAGGCGGGTGCCAAAGCCGGCAAGGCGACCGAGCCGGCAACCGAGCCCCAGAAGCGCACTCGCCGTCACCACAGCGCTGCCGCCTCGGCTCAACAGGGCCAACAGGGCCAGGCCGCCGAGCAGACGCAGGTCAAAAACACCCAGCGTCAGGCCGCCCCGCAAGAGTCTCATCGTTCGGGCGAGCAAAAGCCCCGCAGGCGCACGGCGCCCTCCCCTGAGGCAGGGTCCAAGCAGCAGCGCCCCCAGGCAGAACGCCGTAGGCACACCAAACCGGCGCAGGACAAGCCGTCCGGCGCAGAGGGATCGACTCCTTCTACGAGCCAGGCTCCGACTCGCCGTCGCAGGCGTCCCGGTGACAAGGGTGGCTCAAACGAGCAATAACGATTACATCGACACGACCGACGAGGGAGCAACACAACGATGCCGCGCAACATCGCGATTTTGGTACAAGACGAAACGATGACAAACCAGGGCTTTCTTCAGGCATTCGCCCAGCAGGGCAACGAGGTGACCTGCGTCGTATGCAACGACCTTCTGCCCGTCGCTCTGCAGATGGCCAAGCCTGACTTTGCGATTGTCAACGGAAACGCCTGGCACGAGGCAGGCGATGCCCAAGAGCTTCTTGACTCGATGGGTATCCCCTACCTGGGCGCCGGCGCAGCCACGATCAGGCGCTGCCGTGACGCCGCACAGCTCTCCTGCCTCATCGAGGAGGCACTGGCCCAGGGCAGCATCGACGCCGGAGCGGTGGAGCAGCTCACGCTGAGCCCGTCGGTCCAAAGCGCCCTGCTGCAAACTGGCCAGCTCGGCAGCATCGTGGCCAACACGTTTGTCTCAGGTGAGACGCTCACTCTGCGCGCCGATGGCGCGGAGTTCCTGAACCCCGGCATTGCATTGCAGGATCAAAAGGAGCTCTCGGAAGCGCTCATCGCATTCAAGGATGCCGGCAAACGCGCCGTCGTGCGTCCCCAGATCAAGGGTGTCGAGCTCATTGTCTGCATCATGGGCGACCTTTCGGACATTCTCATCCTGCCCCCCATCGAAGTGAAGGGCGCACTTGACGACAGCTTGATGTGGCAAGTCCCTGTGAATATGCAAAGCCTTGCCGACGACGAGCAAGATGCTCAGGCTATTCGCAGCGAAGTCGAGCGATGCGCGCTCGACGCCTTCCTTGCATGTGGTTGCCGTGATTTTGCCTGCGTGCGTCTTGTGTGGGACGGCGGATGCGCGCGCGTGCTTGACGTTGACGCAGCGCCGAGCCTGTCGCAGGGCTCCCCTATCATGGCGGCACTGACCGCAGCCGATATCAATCTCGCCGAGCTCGCAAACGAGTTCTGCGAGATTGCAGACGAGACCCTTCTGTAGGAGATTCCATGCCCGCCCAGAGGCCCACCTCACCACACATCGCGCCTCTGGGCGGAATAGATTGCCTCGCGACCCTTGCACGCACGGTCAAGGCAGTTTTTTGCGATTTGGACGACACGTTGCTCGATGCGCATCATCGGCTACCATCCGAGGCAATCGATGCCATCCAGCGCGTTCAGGCCAGCGGGGTGCGCTTCATACCCACAACCGGACGCCCGGTATTTGCTCTCAAGGCGCTTTTTGGCCCTATGCTCGACAACCTCGGCCTTGACTACATTGCCTGCAACGGCATGGATGTACGCCAAGCAGGGCAAACGCTTTTGCATGAGACTGTCGGCCTGGAATCGGCACGCACGCTTCTGCAACGCGTTATTGACTATCCCATGCCACTGGGGTTTGTGGTGTACGGCCCCGAGGCGCCCTACGTCATGGATATGGAAGCAGATTTTGTTCGCAGCAAGATAGAAAGCCTGCATGAAGCGCGCATACGCCCGGCGAGTGCCGGGCTCGAGGACGCACAGATAAGCAAGCTGGGCATCGTTGCTTATTCAGGGGCTCGCAAACTCGCACAGGACCTCTCGAGCGAGCTGTCGGAGCATTTCGAGTTCAGTGCCTGCGGTGACAAATGGGTGGACGTCGCGCTGAGGGGACGCACGAAGCTCGGTGGCATCAACATGCTGCTTAATGCTTACGGCATGCAACCCACGGAGGTCCTTGCCATCGGCGACTCGATGAACGATTTCTCGATGCTCAGGGCCATCCCCAACAGCATCTGCGTTGCGAACGCGATGCCCGAGGTCAAGCAGTACTGTCGCTTTGAGATTGGTGCCAACACCGAGCTGGCAGTTCCTCGCCTGCTGGAAAAGATTTCCCAGATCCGCGCCAAGTAGCCCACCTTCGGCTGATTTCGATACTCCATCTATATATAGATGCACAAGCCGCCGTTTGCTTGATATCGAGCAGATGTGCTTGCCAAGCAGACGTGCTCGATAAACAAAAAAAGGGGCGGCACAAGGCCGCCCCTCAGCAAAATCGCTTAAAAGTAAAACTTAGAGCTTGTGGACGTTGCTGGCCTGCAGCTTGCCATTCTGGCCAGTGGTGATCTCGAACTCGACCTTCTGGCCCTCGTCCAGGGTCTTGAAGCCGTCCATCTGAATCTCGGAGAAGTGCACGAACAAATCGTCGCCGTCCTCACGAGAGATGAAGCCGTAGCCCTTGTCCGGATTGAACCACTTAACAGTACCCTGAGCCATGTCTAGCCTTTCTTTCTACCCTTTTACGGGCAAACCGAGTAAGCGAATCGAGTCGACACGCTTACGAGAAAACACGGTCCTCCTATGAACCGCACTTGCTTATAATACCTGAAATGTGCAGGCTTTAGGAAGCCAAGTTCACATTTCTTTAGATTCCCACCAATCTCAACAAACTAACGCAATTACTGCGCCCAGGCGGAATCCATGCCTGCAAGACGCTCGGCAGCCGTGACGCAGTTGAGCATGAGCATGGCACGCGTCATGGGGCCAACGCCGCCCGGAACCGGGGTGATCGCGCTGGCTTTGGCGGCAACCTCGTCATAGGCAACGTCGCCGCAGAGCTTGCCGTTCTCATCGCGGTTCATGCCCACGTCCACGACAACGGCACCCTCGCGCATCCAGTCGGACTTGACGAGGTTGGCATGGCCGATTGCGCTGATGACGATATCGGCCTGCTGCGACGTCTCGGCCTTATTGGGTGTGCGGCTGTGGCAGATAGTGACCGTGGCGTCGTTTGCAATGAGCATAAGGGCCATGGGCTTGCCCACGATAGTGGAGCGGCCCAGCACGACGGCGCGCTTGCCGGCCACATCGATGCCGTATTCGCGCAGGATGCGCATGACACCAGCAGGCGTGCACGGCCTAGGACCGGGAAGCCCGCGCACAAGGCGACCGAGGTTGACGGGATGGAAGGCATCCACGTCTTTCTCGGGCGAGATGTGGGCGATGGCGCGTTCGGCGTCGAGATGTGCCGGCAGGGGCATCTGCACAAGGATGCCGCTGACCTTCGGGTCGGCGTTAAGCCTGCCGAGAAGGTCCTCGAGCTCCTCCTGGGTACAGGTGGCGGGCAGGTCGTAGTCAAACGCCTCGATACCCACCTCTGCGCAGTCCTTGCGCTTGTTGCGCACATAGACCGAGCTTGCAGGGTCGTCGCCCACAAGCACGACTGCCAGGCCGCACGGATGTCCATGCTGCTTTAGGACTTCCACACGCTGAGCGGCCTCGGCCTTGACCTTTGCCGCGACGGCCTTGCCGTCGAGAATTGTCGCCATATTAGAACAACCCCGTGATACGGCCGGACTCATCGACGTCGATCTTCTCGGCTGCGGGAACCTTGGGCAGGCCCGGCATGGTCATAACGCTGCCGGCAAGCACGACGACGAAACCGGCACCCGCAGAAACCTTGACCTCGCGCACAGAAATCCTGAAGCCACGGGGGGCACCAAGCTTGACGGGATCGTCGGAGAAGCTGTACTGCGTCTTTGCGATGCACACGGGCAGGTGGCCGTAGCCGTTCTCCTCAAGCGCGGCGATCTGCTTGAGGGCGGCGGGGGCAAAGTCAACGCCGTCGGCATGGTAGATGCGCGTGGCGACTGCCTCGACGGCTTCCTTGATGCTGGCACCGGTGGGATAGGCAAACTTCAGCTCGCCGGGCTGCTCAACAAGACGCAGGACTTCCTGAGCCAGTGCGATGCCGCCCTGGCCGCCCTTGGCCCACACCTCGGAAAGCACGGCGTTGACGCCCTGCTCGGCACAGCAGGACTGGATGAGCTCCAGCTCGGCAACCGTGTCGGTGGGGTGACGGTTGATGGCGACCACAACCGGCATGCCGTAGACCTCAGTGAGGTTGGCGACATGCTGGAGCAGGTTGGGCATGCCGGCCGCAAGGGCCTCGAGGTTCTCCTCGTTGAGGTCGGTCTTGGCAACGCCGCCGTTCATCTTGAGTGCGCGGGCGGTGGCCACGAGCACGACCGCGTCGGGGGCGATGCCGGCCATACGGCACTTGATGTCGAGGAACTTCTCGGCACCCAGGTCGGCGCCGAAGCCGGCCTCGGTGACCGTGATGTCGGAGAGGGCCATGGCCATGCGCGTCGCCATGACGGAGTTGCAGCCGTGGGCGATGTTTGCGAAGGGACCGCCGTGCACGAAGGCAGGCGTGCCCTCGAGCGTCTGCACGAGGTTGGGCTTCAGGGCGTCCTTGAGCAGGGCGGCCATGGCGCCTGCGGCCTTGAGCTGGCTGGCGGTCACAGGCTCGCCGGTGTAGGTGTAGCCCACGACGATGCGGCCCAGACGCTCCTTGAGGTCGGGGATGTCGCGCGCAAGGCACAGCACCGCCATGATCTCGGAGGCAACCGTGATGTCGAAGCCGTCCTCGCGCGGGGTACCGTTGGCCTTGCCACCCAGGCCGTCGACGATGAAGCGCAGCTGGCGGTCGTTCATGTCGACCACGCGCTTCCAGGTGATGCGACGCGGGTCGATGCCCAAGGTGTTGCCCTGCTGGATATGGTTGTCAAGCATGGCTGCGAGCAGGTTGTTCGCCGCGCCGATGGCATGGAAGTCACCCGTGAAGTGCAGGTTGATGTCCTCCATGGGGATGACCTGGGCGTAGCCGCCGCCGGCAGCGCCGCCCTTCACGCCGAAAACCGGGCCCAGGCTCGGCTCGCGCAGGGCGACCGCGCACTTCTTGCCCAGGCTCGTCAGTGCATCGGCCAAGCCGATGGTGGTCGTCGTCTTGCCCTCACCGGCGGGGGTGGGATTGATGGCAGTGACAAGCACGAGCTTGCCAGCAGTGTGGTTCTCCTCGCGCAGCAGGTTGTAGTCGACCTTTGCCTTGGTGCTGCCGTAGCGTTCCAAATACTTCTCGTCAAGACCGAGCTTGGAGGCGATTTCACCTATCTCGCGGGGGGTTACGGACTGGGCGATCTCGATGTCACTTGCCATGGGGCTCCCTTCCTCTTTGGAATGTTGCATGCATGTTACGTGCCACGCGGACAAGCTATCATGACGTCGCAACACGGTAATGCTGGTTTCGTGAAGCGCCTTTGAGCGGTGCGAGTGTGCGGCTGAACGTCACTGGTCGGCGCGAGCGGCAAGGGCCTCGCTCACTTCGCGGGGACTGACATCGGCGTCAAACCCATAGGCGTCAGCAAGAGCCCGTGCCTGCTCGCGACGAAGCTGGGCCATGCCGGGTTCGGCGCCCTCGTAGGTGTCGGCAGCTTGCATCAGGGCATATGCGCAATACACAACGAGCGTCTCATCAACGGCCGAGAGCTGCATCATCGTGACAAGCGAGGAGCTCGACAAGGCCAAGGCGCAGGATGCGTCCATGTCAAGCACGCCGCCCACAACGCTTTCGAAGTCCTCACGTGCCTCAAAGGCATCACCCGCACGGCGGGCGTCAATGCCGCGAAGCACGGCGTCACAAAACCGCGCGACCATGTCCATGAGATAGTCGCTTTTGATAGACATGCCTCATCACTTCCTTTGGAAACCGACGCGTCGCCGCGTCACTCGTCAGCCTCGGCAACCGGCAAACCCAGGTGCTCAAATGCACGCGGGGTTGCCACGCGGCCCTTGGGAGTACGGTTGATCAAACCTTGCTGAAGCAAAAACGGCTCGTAGACATCCTCGAGCGTGGCTGCATCCTCACCAACGGCGCTGGCCAAGGTAGAAAGGCCGACGGGATGGCCCATAAACGTCCGAGCAAGCGTGGAGAGAATCTTGTTGTCCATCCAGTCCAGGCCCATCTCGTCGACCTCGAAGAACCCGAGCGCGTCACTTGCCACCCGCGCATCGATGGGAGAAGCTCCATGGACCTGGGCGTAATCGCGCACACGCTTGAGAAGCCGGTTCGCCAGACGCGGCGTGCCGCGGCTGCGCGAGGCAATCTGCGCGGCTCCCTGCTCGTCAAGGTCGACACCCAGAATGGTAGCCGAGCGCATGACAATCTGCGTGAGCTCGCAAGGCGCATAGTAGTCGAGGCGCGAGATGATGCCGAACCTGTCGCGCAAGGGACCCGTCAGAAGACCGGAGCGCGTCGTCGCACCCACAAGCGTGAAGCGCGGCAGGTCGAGCCTGATGGAACGGGCGGCGGGGCCCTTGCCGATCACGATGTCGAGATAAAAGTCCTCCATAGCGGGATAGAAGACCTCTTCCACTGCATGGTTCAGACGGTGAATCTCGTCGACGAAGAGCACGTCGCCTTCCTGCAGGTTCGTAAGGATGGCAGCAAGGTCGCCGGTCCGCTCGATGGCCGGGCCCGATGTGCACTTGATCTGGGCGCCCATCTCGTTTGCCACAATGGTGGCAAGTGTGGTTTTACCCAGGCCCGGAGGGCCGAAGAAGAGCAGATGGTCGAGGCATTCGCCACGCTGCTTGGCCGCCTCGATGGCCACGCGCAGGGTTTGCTTCACGCGCTCCTGGCCAACATAGTCGTCAAGGAGCTGGGGGCGAAGCTTGCGGTCGACGTCGAGGTCTTCCGCCGTGAGCGTAGGCGTAACGGCGCGTTCGGCGGGCGCGGAGGCACCGTCGGCCCAAAGGTCCTGCTGGTCTGCTTCCCACATCGTCTATTAACTCCCAAGGCGCTTGAGGGCGAAACGAATCGCCGCCGAAGTGTCGGCGGCAGGGCCATCATAACCCTTGAGTGCAAGCTCGCACTCGGCCGAGGTAAAGCCCATCGAAAGAAGCGCCGCGCACGCCTCGTCGAGCGCAGAAGCCACGGGCGCTGTGGGCATAGCGAGCTGCGAAGTTGACAGGCGCGCGGGAGCCTGGGCGCCCAGCGAGTCCTTGAGCTCCAAGATCATGCGCGAGGCGGTCTTCTTGCCCACGCCCGGCACACTCGACATACGCTTCTCGTCGCCCGCCGCCACGACCTCGCGCAAGGCATCGGGGGCAAACGTGCTGAGCACCGAAAGGGCGAGCTTGGGGCCGACACCGGAAACACCCACGAGCTTGTCAAAGACCGCTCGTTCATCGGTGCTTGCGAACCCAAAAAGAGACAGGGCGTCATCGCGTACCTGCATGCGGGTGAAGAGCATGCACTCCACATCCTCGCCGGGGGCGGGCAGGCTTGCGGCGGTGGCTGTCGAAACACCGCACTCATAGCCAACGCCCGCGACGTCGATAACAACGGAAAAGGCAGTCTTTTCCTGTATACGGCCTCTGAGAAACGAAATCACAGCCTCGTGCCCCTTTCGCGATATGCGCTGGCAGACGGTTTGGAGAGGTTCTGAGCGCGACTCATGGTTCGCCAGACAGACAGGTGGGCATGACAGATGGCAGCCGCGAGCGCATCGGCCGCATGGTCGGGCTTTGGCTCATGCTCCAGATGCAGCAGGTTCTTGACCATATACTGCACCTGCTGCTTGTCGGCAACGCCGGTGCCGGCCACTGCCTGTTTGATCTGCATGGGGGTGTACTCGCCCACCTCAAGCCCGCAGCCCGTACACGCCACGAGAGCGGCTCCGCGCGCCTGGGCGGTGGCAATGGCGCTTTGCGCGTTCGAGCAGAAGAAAATCTCCTCGACGGCGACTTCCATGGGAGAGTAGCGCATGATGACCTCAGCCATCTCGTCATGGATGCGCTTCAGGCGCATGGGCAGCGTAAGACCCTTGTCGGTGTGGACGCAGCCATAGGCACGCGCCCGACATTGACTGCCGCGCGTCTCGATGACACCCCAGCCGGTGTTGGCAAGGCCGGGGTCGATGCCGAGAATGACCAAGCGAACACCTCCAGAAAACAAAAAAACGAACCGCCGCTCACTCGCAGACGATTCGCATTACACCTGCATACATGCTATGTGTATGGTATGCCGCACCGTCGGCCAAAACAAGGACGGACACCGGGTCTAGCAAATGAACAGACGACGGCGCCGGACACGCGGCACCAGGTGGGACAATCGCAGGCGCATGCTCCTTTTCTAAATTGCATGCCGTCATATTTGAATATGTTACGTTACATTTTCATTCTCGGCCTCTTGCTATCGAAATGCTCGACATCCCAACCCCGATGGGCGTGTACAATTAACCACCGTTCATCTGAAATTACCAGCCGTTCGCCACCGTGCGAAGACCCAGGTATTCAACGCGGCGAAACACCGTATGCAGCAAGGAGCACTCCGTGGAAACAACCGGCACACCTAACGAAACCACCCGACAGCCGTATGCTTTGGCAGACTACGACCTCGTCGTGGTAGGAGCAGGACCTGCCGGTATCATGGCGGCTCGCGAGGCTGCACAAGCTGGCCTGCACACGTTGCTCGTGGAGAGCTCGTCGCTGCCGCGTCGCAAGAGCTGCGGCGGCATGCTCAACGAATATGCCCAGCGTTTTCTTGAGGCGGTCGCGCCCCTTCCCCGTGAGATGGTGCTCGACCCGGCCTGGGTTCACTTCCGCTACTACGACTGGGACCGCAAGATCAAGAAACCCTGCTCGCTGCGATTTGCCAATGTAGACCGAGCCATGTTCGACGAGTGGCTCTTGAATCTGCTACCCGACCGAGTCGACGTTTGGGACAAGAGCGCCTTCGTAAGCTGCACCGACGAAGGATGCGGTGTCGACGTGCAACTGCGCCGCGACGGCCGCGAGGCACACGTTTATGCACGTTGGGTCATCGGCGCCGACGGCGCCCGCTCCGCCGTGCGACGCTCGCACCCCGCTTGGCCGCAGACGCAGAGTTACACCACGGTACAGGAATACGTTGAAATCGAACCCGGCAGCGTCGAGCCGTATTTCGACTGCATCTACTCGCGCCACATCGACCCCGCCTATGGCTACGGCTACATCGTGCCCAAGGGCGACGTCGCAATTGTGGGATCAGTGTTTTTCCCCAAGACCAAGGGCATCACCGCAATGCATGAAAAGGCCCTGGCCACATGGGGGCAGCGCTACCCGCTCGGTGTCGCACGCCGTCGCGAAGGCGGTTCGGCCATCCAAGTCAAAGACGCCAACGACATCATTGCCGGCCAAGGACGCGTCCTTATGGCAGGCGAAGCCGCCGGCATCATGTCGCCCAGCTCCGGCGAGGGCATCTCGTTTGCCCTTAACTCAGGAAAACTCGCAGGTCAGGCCATTGTACGCGCCTCACAGGAGAAGACCGAGGCCGTCGCCCTCTACGACGAGAGCCTCAAACCCATCCGCAAGAACATCGCACGACGTCTCTTCTTCTTCCCCATCATGAACTCCAACTGGGGCAAGTATCTCGGCGGCTGCATGCCGACGCCGCTCATCAGCAAAGTCACGGAGTGGCTCTAAGGTAGGAAGGCACCCAAAAGGAGGGAAGGCCCCAGTCTGTGCTCAAACAGTCCTCGTACCGCTCCGACTCCGTCGGAGCACTGCGGAACTGCGCCAGACTGGGGCCTTCCCTCCATGCGTCACGTCGTTGCAGCGTGAACGGTTGCTTACAATGCGGCTGAAAAATACCGGCAACCTTTGCTGGAAAACTACCCGATTCCCATGCAAAATGCGACGAAAGGCAACCAAAGCAGCCGCGACGACCCCCGACAGCGGCCACTGTGCAGCCCCGTCAGCCCAAACGCACCTACCCGAAGCACGATGTAGAAGCGCAAGGCGCGCGGGACATGTTCGGGGCGAATTTCGCAGTGAATGCAAGAAAAGGGCCAAAAGTGCGCGAAGCGCACCCTTGGCCCGGGTTTTCGTAGCATTCGGTACGAGGACTGTTTGAGCCAGGAACATGTCCTGCGCGCCCTCGGGAAACCTACAGCCTGAAGAGGTATCCCACGCCGCGCACGGTCTCGATGTGGTTGGAAATCTGGGGGCCGAGCTTGGCGCGGATGCGCCTGACATGGACGTCCACTGTACGGGAGCCGCCGCAATAGTCGAAGCCCCACACGCGGCGCAGCAGCGTCTCGCGCGAGTATGCACGACCGGGGTGGGTCACCATGAAGGCAAGCAGCGAGTATTCCATGTAGGTGAGATCGATGGGAACATCACCCACACGCACCTGGTAGGTGGCAAGGTTGACCATGAGGTCGTCGACCTTGACGACATCGTCGTCGCTGGTCTCCTCGCCAGGCCACAGCAGGTGACGGATACGCACGGCATACTCGGCGTCGCTTGCCGTGGTGCAGATGAAATCGGCGACGGGGCGCATAGGCAGGTGCAGGTCGGGCATCTGGCCCTCGGTCACCACGAACAGCATCGGGGTCGAACTGTCGGCGAGCGTCATCTCGATGTTCTCAACCTGCGAGGCCTGAACACCGTTGGTCTCCAGCACGACAAGGTCGAACTCGCGCTCGAGAATCGCCTGGGAGAAGCGCGAAACGCTTGCAAGCAAAATGGAGACGTCGAGCACCGACGACAGGCGACGCATACGCTCGTGACCGTCAGCCGTCTGTGAAAGAAACAAGGCTGTCTTGTGGTGCATCTCAACCTCCCATAAAAACGAACCCAGAAAAGCAATCTTTTCCAATCAATCATTATTGCAGAGATTAAAAAAGATGTGTTGCAGAACCATTTCAATTGTTGGGCAAATCAAACCTCGTTGTTTCATCACAGCCATGTGAGTTACCTGACACCATTGTTACGTTTTAACAAACTGCCGCAGCATTTTCGCTTTCGAAACATTCTAAGCAGACAGTTCAATATGTCATTGGTCTGTCCCAATTCCTTCCTCTTTGACCACAGGGGAATCGGGACGCTCATCATGCACGTTCGTTGGAGGTTTGTATGAACGCATCCGCCACCCTGCCGCCCAAGGCATGGGGACTGTATCGCCCGGAGTTCGAGCACGACGCATGCGGCATCGGTGCGCTGGCCAACGTCAAGGGCGTTCGCACCCATCAGATGCTCAGCGACGCCTTGTCGGTGCTTCTCAACATGGACCATCGAGGCGGCGCAGGCTTGGAGTCGAACACGGGTGACGGAGCAGGCATCCTTTTCCAGGTGCCGCACAGGTTCTTCCGCAAGGAAGCCCAGAAGTGCGGCCGCCTTCTGCCCGACGAGGGCGACTACGGCGTTGCCATGCTGTTCCTCCCGCGCGACAAGGATCTGTTCGAGCAGGCACGCACGCTCGTTGAGCAGTGCTGCTCTGAAAACGGCCTGCCCGTGCTCTTTTGGCGCGAGGTGCCCGTCGACGCACACGACCTGGGCGCAACGGCACAGGCCTGCCAGCCGCGCATCTGGCAGGCATTCATGGTGCGACCCGGTACGGTCGAGCGCGGCATGGAGTTCGAACGGGCCCTCTATATCGCACGCCGCTCCATTGAGAAGCGCGCCCAGGGCATGGGCATGCCACAAAAGGACGTCTTCTACGTCTGCTCCATGAGCGCCCGCGTCATCGTGTACAAGGGCATGCTGCTTGCCAGCCAGCTCAGGACGTTTTACCTGGACCTTTCCGACGCCACGGTCGAGACGGCCATCGCCTTGGTCCACTCGCGCTACTCCACGAACACCACGCCCTCCTGGGAGCGCGCGCACCCTCAACGCTACATCGTGCACAACGGTGAGATCAACACGCTGCGCGGCAACGTCAACTGGATTCGCGCCCGGGAAGCCGACCTGTACTCCCCCATCATTCCCCGCCTCGACCGGGTGCTGCCCATCATCGACCGTGAAGGCTCTGACTCGGCAATCCTGGACAACGTGGCGGAGTTCCTGTACATGAACGGGCGCAGCCTGCCGCGTGCCATGAGCATGCTCGTGCCTGAACCCTGGGACAACAACGACTCGCTCAGCGCCCGCCGCCATGACTTCGACTCCTACCAGTCGTGCCTTATGGAGCCGTGGGACGGCCCGGCCGCAATCGCGTTCACCGACGGTGTGCGCATGGGTGCCGTGCTCGACCGCAACGGCCTGCGCCCCGCCCGCTACACGCTCACCCGCGACGACCGCCTGATCCTGGCCTCCGAGACGGGCGTACTCGACATTCCGCCGCAAAACGTGCTGCTCAAGGGCGGTCTCATGCCTGGGCAGATGCTTCTTGTGGACCCGGCACAGGGACGCGTTGTGTGGGACGACGAGATCAAAGAGGACATGGCTTCGCAGCGTCCCTGGCACGAGTGGATCCAGAAGAACATGATTCGCGCGGCAAGCCTTCCGCTGCCCGAGGGGTATGACACCGAAGGCGCAGGCCAGGAGTTCCCCGAACTCGAGGTCCCCGCAGGCGAGACGCTTGCCAGCATCTCGAACCGCTATGGGGTGTGCTACGAGGACGTCGTGTCGCAGATCGCCCCCATGGCGAGCAACGCCCACGAGCCCCTCGTCTCCATGGGCGTCGACTCGCCGCTCGCCGTGCTCTCCGAGCAGCCCCGCAAGCTCTACAGCTACTTCAAACAGCTGTTCGCCCAGGTCACCAACCCTCCCATCGACGCCCTGCGCGAGAAGATCGTGACCTCGACCATCTCCTATCTCGGCAACCACGGCAACGCGCTCGAAGACACCAGCGCCAACTGCCGCCGCATCCGCCTGGAAGCCCCCATCATCGACCGAGAGATGTTCGAACGCATCTGCTCCATCAAGAAGACGGGGTTCAAGGTCGCAAAGCTGCGCTGCGCCTACCCGCGCGCCCATGGCGAACAGGGACTGCGCGAGGCACTCGACACCCTTGCCGAGCAGGCGTTTGAAGCCGTGGAGGCAGGTTGCAACATACTGGTGCTCTCCGACAGGGTCATGCCCGGTGAGGTGCCGGTGCCGAGCCTTCTGGCCTTGGGCCGCGTGCATCACCATCTCATCCGCAAGAGCGTGCGCACCCGCACCGACCTGGTGGTTGAGACGGGTGACGCCGTGAGCACGCATGACTTTGCCATGCTTGTGGGCTACTCGGCAAGCGCCGTGTACCCCTACCTTGCCCACGCCCAGGTGCGCGATGCCGTGCGCAAGGGTCTCGTCACCCTGCCTGAGAACGAGGCAATCGCCAACTTCGACAAAGCCGTGACGGCGGGCATCGTGTCCATCATGTCGAAGATGGGCATCTCCACCATCCAGGGCTACCATTCCGCGCAGATCTTCGAGGCAGTCGGCATCGCCGAGGACGTCGTGAACGACTGCTTCACCGGCACGGTCAGCCGCATTGCAGGCCTGAGCTTTGACGAGATTGCACGCGAGGCAAACGAAAAGTACGACCGCGCCCTGACCATTGCAGGCGGCGCCGTGCCCGACCAGCTCCCCGACTCGGGTGAGACGGCTTGGAGACCGGGCAAGGAAGACCACCTCATCGACCCCACGACCATCTTTGCGCTACAAACGGCCACCCGCACGGGCTCGCAGGAGGCCTGGGACGCCTACAGCTCCATCGTCAACCGTCCCGGGCGCGCCGTCGTGCTGCGCAACCTGCTCGACTTTGACACGCGTACCTGCACGCCCGTGCCCCTTGACGAGGTCGAATCGGCCAGCGAAATCGTAAAGCGCTTCAAGACGGGTGCCATGAGCTACGGCTCCATCTCCAAGGAGGCCCATGAGGCGCTCGCCATCGCCATGAACCGCCTGCACGGCTTCTCCAACACAGGCGAGGGCGGCGAGGACATCGTGCGCGAGGTGCCGCTGGCCAACGGCGACACGGCGCTTTCAGCCATCAAGCAGGTGGCCTCGGGCAGGTTTGGCGTGACGAGCCGTTACCTCTCCACGGCCCGCGAGATTCAGATTAAGCTCGCCCAGGGCGCAAAGCCCGGCGAGGGCGGTCACCTGCCTGGCAAAAAAGTGTACCCCTGGATTGCCAAGACGCGCCGTTCGACGCCGGGCGTCAGCCTCATCTCCCCGCCGCCGCACCACGACATTTACTCCATCGAGGACCTGGCCGAGCTCATCTTCGACCTCAAGAACGCCAATCCCGCGGCCGACATCTCGGTGAAGCTCGTGAGCGAGACGGGCGTGGGCACCATCGCCACCGGCGTGGCCAAGGGTGGAGCCGACAAGATTCTCATTTCCGGTCACGACGGAGGTACCGGTGCCGCGCCGCGCAACTCGGTCTACCACGCTGGCCTGCCGCTTGAGCTGGGACTCTCTGAAACCCAGCAGACGCTTTTGCAGAACGGTCTGCGTTCGCGCGTCATGCTTGAGGCTGACGGCAAGCTCCTCACGGGCCGTGACGTGGCCATCGCGTGCCTCTTGGGCGCCGAGGAGTTCGGCTTTGCCACCGCGCCGCTCATCGCCCTAGGCTGCCTCATGCAGCGCGACTGCCACCAGGACACCTGCCCCGTGGGCGTCGCCACGCAAAACGAGCACCTGCGCGCCCGCTTCACCGGCAAGCCTGAGTACGTCGTGAACTTCATGCTCTTCGTCGCCGAAGAGCTCAGGGGCATCATGGCGCGCCTGGGCTTCCGCAAGCTCGACGACATGGTGGGTCACGTGGAACTGCTGCGCCAGATCGAAATCCCCGGCAACTGGAAGGCCAACACGCTCGACCTTTCTGCCGTGCTCGCCAAGCCCGAGCTCGTCTTCGGCGCAAACATCCCCGGCGCGGACACGCCCCACTTCGACCCGGCGATGGCGTTTAACCACAAGCTTGGCAAGACCCTCGACGCAACGCTTTTCGTGCCGCTCACCCAGACGACGCGCGACAGCCTTGCGCCCACCCGCTTCCACGCCGACATCACCAACGTCAACCGCTGTGTGGGAACGATGTTGGGCGCCACGGTAACGAAGGCGTACCCGGAAGGATTGCCCGCAGGCTCCATCCGCATCGATTGCTCCGGATCGGGCGGCCAGAGCTTCGGAGCATTCTTGCCCGCAGGCATCGAGCTCAACATCTGCGGTGACGCCAACGACTACTTCGGCAAGGGCCTGTCGGGAGGAACGCTCGCTGTGCATCCCGACCCTACAACCCCCATCCAGTTCGATGAGAACATGGTCATCGGAAACGTTGCGTTTTATGGTGCCACTGCAGGATGCGGCTATGTCAACGGCATGGCGGGACAGAGGTTCGCAGTCCGCAACTCCGGCGCGACACTCGTGGTTGAAGGCGTGGGCAACCACGGCTGCGAGTACATGACCGGAGGCGTCGTGCTCATCCTGGGCCCCGTGGGCCTCAACTTCGCAGCGGGCATGAGCGGCGGCGTCGCCTACGTTTACGACGAGTTCGAAACGCTCGACGACTGCACCAACCACGACATGGTGACCATCGAGGCCCCCTCCCCCGAGGAAATCATGCAGATTCGCACCCTCATGACCAACCATGTCAAGGCGACGAACTCGCCACGTGCCATCAAGATGCTTTACCAGTTTGAAAACGTGCAGCACCGCTTCAAGAAGGTCATTCCGACCGATTACAACCGGATGCTCACGCTCATTGCAAACGAAGAAGACCAAGGCAAGACGCATGACGACGCGCTGCGCGACGCCTTCGCGGTCATGACCGGCAACCAGGCATAAGGAGAGACGATGGGACAGATTGGTGGATTTCTCACACAGGAGCGCGTCGACCACGCCACACGGCCCTGCCTCAACCGCCTCGCCGACTGGAACGACATTGCCGTGCCCAACGATGACGACACCCAGCGCAAGCAGGCCGGTCGCTGCATGGGCTGTGGTGTGGCGTTTTGCCAATCGGGAATCGCCTTCGGCACCTCTCGAGCCCTTTCGGGCTGCCCCCTGCACAACCTCATCCCCGAGTGGAACGACCTCGTGTGGCGCGGTCTTTGGCAACAGGCCTATGAGCGCCTGACGCTTACGAACCCCTTCCCCGAGTTCACGGGGCGTGTATGTCCGGCGCTGTGCGAAAAGGCATGCAACCTGGGCCTGCACGACAACCCCACATGCATCCGAGACAACGAGCGCGCCATTGTGGAGCACGCCTTCGAAAAGGGATGGGTCAGGGCGCCCGTCCCCCGCGTCAAAACCGGCAAGCGCGTCGCCGTCGTGGGCTCGGGGCCTGCCGGCCTGGCCTGTGCCTGGCAGCTTACGCAAGCCGGCCACGACGTCACCGTCTTCGAGAGCGCGGACCGTCCAGGTGGCCTGCTTATGTACGGCATCCCCTGCATGAAGCTGCCCAAAGACGTCATCATGCGCCGCGTGGCCCTGCTGGAAGAGGCCGGGTGCCGCGTTGTGCTCCAGACCGAAGCCAGCTCTGAGATTACCGGGGATTTCGACGCCATTGTCGTTGCCACGGGAGCCAGAAAGGCACGCACGCTCGATGTCCCCGGCGCGCAGGCCCAGGGCGTCATGCTTGCGCTCGACTACCTCACGGACGCCACAAAGGCCGTTCTCGACGGCACGGACCCGTCAATCGACGCCCGTGGCCTTGACGTCGTCGTCGTAGGAGGTGGCGACACGGGCACCGACTGCCTAGCCACGGCACTCAGGCAGGGAGCCAAGAGCGTCACACAGCTGCAGTATCACCCCGCACCGTCGCCCGTGCGCCAAGAGTCCAACCCTTGGCCTTGCTGGCCCGACGTGTACACGAGCGACTACGGCCAACTTGAGGCGGCGGCCAAGCAGGGCGAAGACCCGCGCCAGTGGTCCACAAACACCCTCGAAGTCATCGCTGACGAACAGGGCCGTGCCCGCCAGCTCAAGGTGTGCGAGGTTCGCTGGGAGGGCGGCAAGCCTCAACCTGTTGCAGGCACACAACGCCTTATCCCCGCAGACCTCGTGCTGGTGGCACGCGGCTTTGCCGGCCCCGAGCCCGAAGCGTTCGGCGCACTGGGCATCGCAATGACCAATGGGGCAAGGCGACTGCCCGTCTGCATGGCGCAAAGCGGTCCCGACATGTTCAAGGTGGCCGGTCGTGACGGCTTCTTTGTCTGCGGAGACGCACGCCACGGTGCAAGCCTTGTCGTCAACGCCATTGACGAAGGCATGCGCTGCGCTACCGACGTCGATGCCTGGCTCAAAACTCGCTAAAGTACGAAGCGCGCTCGAGCAAGCCCGAAAGCCCCACGAACGAGAGACGCCCACCTGGTGCAAAAAGCCAGGCGGGCGTCTCTTTTTGAAACGGCGAGGTGCGGCGGGTGTGAGAAACACAAAAGGGCCGCACCACGCCTCAAGCGCGATGCGACCCTGACAGGACGTGTCAATCCTTACGCGGGGTAGTTCATGTGCGCATCGTCAATGCGATACAAGGTGTTCTCCAGGAACCTCTTGGCGTACCAATGGGCAAAGTCGATGTTCTGGTCACGCCAATTGCCACAGTCGCGCGGGGCAGCGCCGGGAATGTCCCCCTCAAAATCGCGCACGAACTCGAACATGCGCGTGAGCACATCGACAACATCTTTGCTCTCAAGGTCGCCGGCAAAGATGACATAGAAGCCCGTGCGGCAACCCATGGGCCCAAAGTACACCGTGCGTTCGCGCCACTCGGGATCGTTGCGCAAAAACGTCGCGCCAAGGTGCTCGATCGTGTGAACCTCACCCGTGCCCATGACGGGCTCGTCATTGGGCTGTGTGATACGCACATCGAACGTGGTGATGCACTCGGCACCGATGCAATCCTTGCGCGAGACGTAGACGCCAGGCTCAAGGTCCTCATGGTTTACCGTAAAGCTTGCAATCTTGTCCAAGACCCTTCCTCTCCCCTTTTGAACGTATGCCGCAATCTAGAGCACGGGCAGGTAACGCCCGAGCTCCCAAGCCCCAACATGGGAGCAGTACTCTGCCCACTCGGCCTTCTTTTGGGCAACGATGTAGTCGAAGACATGCTCGCCAAGAACCTTGCGCATGAGCTCGGAGGATTCGAAGCTCTCGATGGCCTCACCCAACGTGGAGGGAAGACGCTTGATGCCCATCTCGCTCAACTCGACCTCGCTCATCTTCGCAACGTTCTGCGGCAGGGCGGCAGGCAGCGGCAGCATCTCCTCAAGGCCACGCAGGCCAGCGGCAAACACACCGGCAAAAGCCAGGTACGGGTTGCAGGCCGGGTCGGGGCTGCGAAGGTCAAGGCGCGAGGACAGAACCTTGCCCGCCTTGTAATGAGGCACGCGCACGAGGGCGGAACGGTTGGCGGGCGCCCAGGTGACGTAGAGCGGGGCGTCGAAACCGTTGACAAAGCGCTTGTAAGAGTTGACATACTGGTTGGTGAGCAGCGTGTACTCGGGCGCATAGCGCAAAAGGCCAGCCAGGAAGTACTTTGCCGTCTGCGAGAGCTGATAGCCATCCGGGTCGTGCGGATCATAGAAAAGGTTCACACCGTCGAGGTTGTGCAGCGCGATATGCAGGTGCATGCCCGAGCCGTCATAAGCCGCACAGGGCTTAGGCATGAACGACGCATAGCACCCATGCGACTGAGCAACCTGCTTCACCACAAGACGATGCGTCATGACGGCGTCGGCCATCGAGCAGGCGTCGGCATAGCGCAGGTGAATCTCATGCTGGGAGGGGGCGTTCTCATGATGGGAGTACTCCACCGGGATTCCCATACGTTCGAGCATGAGGACACTCTCACGACGCAGGTCATTGCCCGAGTCGAGCGGCATGTTGTCAAAGTACCCGCCGCAATCGAGGGGCTCGACGCCCTTGGAGTCCTTGAAGTAGAAGTGCTCGATGGCGGGGCTCAGACTGCAAATCATACCACGATCGTAGGCCTCGTCGCACACCCGGCGCAGCACGGCTCGAGTGTCGCCCTCAAAAGGCTCGCCGGTGGGAGTCTTGATGTCACAGAACATGCGGGCAGCACCCTTTTCCTGGGGGCGCCACGGCAGAATCTGAAACGTCGAAGGGTCGGGGACCGCCACGCAGTCCGACTCCTCGACAGGCGAGAAACCGGCCACACTCGAGCCATCGAAGCCAAGACCCTCTTCAAGCGCGTCGTCAAGCTCGCCTGAAGTTGCGGCAAAAGACTTGAGGTTGCCAAGCGTGTCGGTAAACCAGAACTGTATGAAGTGCACGTCGCGTTCTTCGACGGTACGGAGCACGAACTCGATATCCTCGTGGAGCATGCTGGCCTTCGCCTCATCAAAGCCCATATCATTCGCCTCGACCATAGCGCGGCAACTCCTTCCATCCGGCGGCTTGCACACACGTCCAAGCACGCATATATATCGCCACCCTACTTTGACATACGAATGTTACCGCAGGGTTGCCGCAGGTGCGTCGACGCATGCACTCTACTCTTTCTCACCAGGGCGAACGGTTTGCTCCTCACGGGGACCGAGCTTGCGGTCGATGTCGTCGAGCGCCTTGCCGACCGAGGGGCAGACACCGTCTTGAGGATGCCCACCGCAACCCTGCTCGTTGCATCCAGAGCAATGGCCCTTGTCAGCGCCGCGCTTGAGAGCGCGCAGGGCCAGAAACAGAAGGGCTGCAAGCACGATGAGCACAGCTAGAGTCTGTGGGTTCATAAAACCCTCCAAAGTGTTCCTACAGAAAAGTCGAGGCCGAAGGCGCAAGCCTCCGACCCCGACTCAATGACAGTTACCGGCTCACAAGAGCAGACTCTACCCTACTGCGCCTTGTCGAACTTTGGCATGGGACGGAACAGCTGGAAGAGCATAAGTGCCAGGAAGGCAAATGCCACAATCGTCCAGAAGCCGAACTGGCCAAGTGCAATGAGGTTGTAGAACTGGTTGATCATCAGGGCGACCACCCAAGCGAAGCAGCACTCGTAGCCGATGGCGATCCAGAACCACTTTGCCGAGTTCATCTGCTTGCGGATGGTACCCATTGCGGCAAAGCAGGGGGCGCACAGCAGGTTGAAGGCACCGAAGGCAATCATGGCGCCGGTGCTCGAAACCATCGTGCCAAAGGCCTGCCACATCTCGGCATCGCCCTCGCCGAAGTCGGCAAGGTTGTACAGCGTGCCGAAGGTGGAGACGACGTTCTCCTTGGCGATGAGGCCCGTGATGGTCATCGAGGTTGCCTGCCAGGAGTCAAAGCCAAGCGGGGCAAAGATGATGCCCACGGCACCGCCGAACGCGGCGAGGATGGAGTAATCCATGTAGCTGGTCACGTTCGGGTCGACGATCTCCATGTCGGGATCGAGCATCTGGAAGACGCCGTCAACCCAGCCGAAGTTGGAGAGGAACCACACGAGCACGGTGGCGGCGAAGATGATCGTGCCGGCCTTGACGATGAAGGACTTCACGCGCTCCCAAATGTGAAGCAGGTAGCTGCGCAGTGCCGGCATGTGGTATGCGGGGAGCTCCATGATGAAGGGGCAAGCCTCGCCGGCAAACCACTTGGTCTTCTTGAGCATGATGCCCGAAACGATGATGGCGGCGATGCCCATGAAGTAGAACAGCGGCACGACCCACCACGACTCGGAGTCGGCACCCACAAGCGCGCCCATGAGCAGGGCGATGATGGGGGCCTTGGCGCCGCAAGGCATGAACGTCGTCGTCATGGTGGTCATGCGACGCTCGTTCTCGTTCTCAATGGTCTTCGTGGCCATGACACCGGGAACGCCGCAGCCCGTGGAGATGAGCATCGGGATGAACGACTTACCCGACAGGCCAAAACGACGGAAGACGCGGTCCATGACGAAGGCGACGCGGGCCATGTAGCCGCAGTCTTCGAGCAGGCACAGGAAGGCGAAGAGCACGATCATCTGAGGCACGAAGCCCAGGATTGCTCCCACACCGCCAATGACGCCGTCGACGACCAGGCTCTGAACCCAGGGCTCGACGTTGGCGCTCTCAAGGGCGTCGCCAACAATGACCGGGATACCGGTGATGTAGGTGCCGTAGTCATGGGGGTCGACGCTGTCGGCATCGTCGCCGGCGGCCTCAACAGCCTCGTCATACGCATCCTGGCCGGCGCCGAGGTACCAACCGTCACCAAAGACGCCGTCGTTGGCCCAGTCCGTGCCCCACGTGCCAACCGTCACAACGGCGACGTAATACACCAGGCACATGACCACAATGAAAATCGGGATGCCGAGCCAGCGGTTCGTGACGATGCGGTCGATCTTCTCAGTGGTGGAAACCTTCTTGGGGGCCTTCTTGAGGAAGGCTGCGACCACCGAAGCGATGAGGTCGTAGCGCTCCGCCGTCACGATGGACTCGGGGTCGTCCTCAAGCTCCTGCGCCATGGCATCCGAGACGGCCTTGACGCGAGCCTGCTTGTCGGCCGAAAGGCCGAGCTGCTTGAAGGCGGCCTCGTCGCCCTCGAAGAGCTTGACCGCATACCAACGCTTGAGAGCCGCAGGAGCGCCGGCGCCAGCAATCTCGTCGATCTTGGAAAGGGCGCCCTCCATCTTGTCGGAGAACTTGACCGTGGGGGCAGCGGCCTTCTTGGCAGCAGCAGCCTTCTTGGCAGCAGCGATAACCTCGTCAACGCCGGCGCCCCTCAGCGCCGAGCACTCAACGACGGGGCAGCCGAAAAGGTCGGAAAGCTTCGCGGTGTCAACGACGTCGCCGTTCTTCTTGAGCAAGTCGGTCATGTTCAAAGCGATGACGACAGGAAGACCAAGCTCGAGAATCTGGGTGGTCAAGTACAGGCTGCGCTCGATGTTCGTGGAGTCGACAAGGTTGATCACGACGTCGGGGCGGTCGTTGACCAGATAGTCGCGCGAGCAAACCTCTTCGGGCGAATAGGGCGACAGCGAGTAAATGCCAGGCAGGTCGGTAACGACAACGTCCTTGTCGCCGAGCAGCTTTGCCTGCTTCTTTTCAACGGTTACGCCAGGCCAGTTTCCGACGTAGCCATTTTCGCCGGTAATGCGGTTGAACAGCGTGGTCTTACCGCAGTTGGGGTTGCCGGCGAGAGCAACTTGAATGCTCACAGTTATTTCCTCCCGGGAATTGCCGGTGGGGCACCTTTGCCCCACCTGCAGGCTATGCAGCCTGTCTTTGGTTCGGGTCGACCTTACAGAGCCGATTACTCCTCAACGATCACGTTCTCTGCTTCGTCCTTGCGAAGCGACAGCTCGTAGCCGCGTACAGTGACCTCGATGGGGTCACCCAATGGTGCGACCTTGCGAACGTGTACCGAAGCGCCCTTCGTGATGCCCATGTCCATGATGCGGCGCTTGAGGGGACCCTGGCCGGCAAGACGCACAACGACGGCATCGCCACCCACGGGGATATCGCGCAACGTTTTCATCCAACTCCTCCTTCCCTGTGCTTGATTCTGCTACATCACGTAGACGTGACGAGCGGTCTGCTCGTTAAGTCCAAGACGTGAACCCTTGATGGTCACGATTACCGTGCCCGCGCCTTGAGAGACGACCTCGAGCTCGGCACCGTCGACGAATCCGAGAGACTCGAGGTGGCGGTGCATCTCGTCGTTGCCATGCACCGACTCCACGTGCATGACGCGACCACCCTGGGCCAAAGACAAAGGCAGTGCTCCCGACATGGCTCCTCCTTCTCCAGACAATAAGATTGCTCTAGTTAACAAATCGGAGGGTATTCTAACCATAATGTTCGATACGGTAAAGTTCGTTTCAGGTAATTAATAAGAAAGTTATATACGGAAAATTCAATGAGAGACAAAAAGAGGGGGCTGTAGCAAAAGCCCGAATTGCAATTGATGAGACGCCCGTTCGACTTCAAGTCGGCGGGCGTCTCTTCTGTTA
>CAKUAI010000028.1 GCA_934636245.1 uncultured Coriobacteriales bacterium | reverse complement strand
TTCTATGTCACTTAAGCCCTGACGGGTGGAACCACCCACCCACCACAGGCATAGCCTGTGGTTTTCTTTCCTCTAATAAACCGGGCCTTCACTGGCCGTATGTGGCACATATCTCCGGCGGTGGCAAGCCGAGGATTCCCTCCCCCGGCTTGCCGCTTTGCCGATGAACGCAGCGCCGACGCAGTCGGGCTTCCTCTTGGTCCCGCCGAAAACCGGCGACTACCCCGCCTGGCTAAACTGCCGCTATCTTACGAGCGGCGCTCAGCAGCCTGTACTCCCTTTCGCTCCACTCGGGCAAGTCTGCCGCGCGAACGGCGTCACGGCAAACGTCGAGAAACACCCTGGCGCCCTCGTAGAAGCACTCGCGGGCAAAAGCCCCAGAACCGCTTGCGACATCCTCACCGTCGGCGAAAAGCGTCCAGGCGGAAGGCTCGCGCAAGTCATCACCCTGAAGCTCGATTTGCAGCACATGCGGTGTACCAGCGGCAAGGAGCTCGTCTTCCAGCGTCTTCACCGAGAAGCGCATCTGGTGTGCAAGATTTTTCTTGGCGAGCGCTGACACGTAGCCATGAGGCTCGTCGAGAAGATGCATGCGCCTGGGATTGACAGTCAGGTTGTGGAAGTCGCGCTCTACGCGCACAGAAGAATCGTCCATGATGGACCCCTTTCATCGATGTTGGCAGGGCCACCGTGCCTCTTGGCCGGTTGGCGTCGGGATCGTTGAGCCAACTCTCTACCCCGACTCTGGATAAAATGTGCCTGCTCTAAACAGGCGAGGTGCAGTCTAACAGCATAAGTGGACTGAAATCAAGGGACCTATTGGGAAAATGGAGGAAGCGTTTTCTTGGATTCTGGACCAAGTAACGCCGGAGTTGGGCCTCCGGCGTTCATAAGAATCCGCACCGTCCGCAGACACTTGCGGGCCTCGCTGGTAGGAGCGTCGTAGACCCACCCCGCACATCCCCTTCAACCCTCGCGCGCGAGCCTAGTGCTTCGCGAAGAACGCCACGCCGATGGCACCGGGGCCCACGTGAGTACCGATTGTTGCGCCGATGCCGCTTGTGGGGATGGACGCGAGCCCCGCCTCATCCGCCGGGTCGACGCCGAAAAGCCCAGAGCTTCCGCGCAGGAAATCCCTCATGGCAGAGTCGTCGACGCCCGAGTAGGCGGCAACATGGGGCATCGTCAAATCAATGCCGCCCTCCCCTTCTACCAGGTGCGCAAGCTGGGCGCGGCCGGCCTTTGCGCCGCGCGCCTTGCCAACAGCCACAATCGCCCCGGCTTGCACCGCCACGATGGGCTTCACGTTGAGCAGCGTTCCCGCCGCGGCGCTCACCGCCGAGATGCGGCCGCCGCGACGCAGGTACTCGAGCGTGTCGAGCAGGGCGAACACCCGAATGTCCTGCTTGCGCATGTCTAGCTCGGCCGCCAGATCGGCCGCACCGATCCCCTGCCCGATGAGGCGCAGCGCCAGGCGCGCCAGAACCTGCTCGCCGATGCTCACGTTTTCCGAGTCAACCACATGCACGCGGCTACGCTGCAGGGGCGGCAGCTCGTCTCGGGCCATAAGGGCGCTCGCACACGTGCCCGACAGGCCCGAGGAAACGGTGAGGCACACGACCTCCTCGTCCTTTGCAAGAGAGCGCCTGAACGCCTCCTCAAAGAAGCCCGGTGAAATCTGACTCGTCGTGGGCTGTTCTTTGCCCTGGGTAAGCCTGTTGTAGAACTCCTCGTGCGTGAGGTCGACGCCGTCGAGGTACTCATGGTCGCCCATGCGCACATGCAGCGGCAAAAACGCCGCCCCTGCCGCCACCACCTCGTCGCAGGCAATGTCGCAGGCTGAATCGACCATCAGTTTCACGCTCATGTGCAGGACTTTCTAGGAAGGGCACGCCTGGGCGGCCGGTTGCAGTCAGACTACGATACCCGCCGCGGCACCCTCGGATGCACCCGGGCGGCCTTCGGCATAGCAAGCACACGGGAAGGACAGGCGCACGGCTACCGCGCCCCGCATATCTCGGAAAAGCCCGAGGCATGTGGGAGGGTCAGCGGTCTGCGACACAGCAGCGCACGGGACGTCACGCAAGCCCCGTGACGCAAATCACGCCACCTGTGACGCCCGTGTGACGTGGACTTATGCTACGCTTCCCCCGCCAGCGAGAGTCCGCGCGGGCGGCGCCTGTTGAAGGGAGGCACCGCCTCATGAACCAAGAAACCTTCGGCCTGATCGTAGGCCTCGCAACGATCGGCGCGTTCCTTCTGGAGCTCGCCAAGGTGCTGTACGCCGTTTGCAAGAAGATGAGTTCGCGTCGGATGGCTCGGAAGGGGGAGAAAGACACCCCAATAAACAAGTAACGCCGGAGTAGCCCCTCCGGCGTTAGTCAGAAATCCGCGCCGCCCGCAGCCACTTGCGGGCCTCGCTGGTAGGAGTGTACCCCATCAGATGGTCAACATTCAAGACCGCTCGCCAATCCCACTTGCCGTATTCCTAAAAGATATGCCGGTATGCACATCATCATACGCATACCGTCATATCTCTTCATTACATCCAGTTCAATCACGACCTCCTCCAACCAAGGCGCTTCGTCGGTTTCATACATATACGACTATTTTGCGACAAATTGTCGTAATTTACTTTTTTACGTCAAAATAATTGCGTCATATTGGCTATTGCGACATTGTAAGCATGTCTATTGCGTCATACTCGTCGTAATAGTATTCTCTTGTCGCAATAACCCGCGAGATAAGGGGCATCGATGACGCCACTACAGCTACAGGAAACAATTCTTCTTGGAGAAGGCCCATCGGTTGAGTTCAAACGGTGCGGCAATCAACCCGAATCCGACACGTTCGAAACCATCTGCTCTTTCAGCAACCGCAACGGCGGAAGCATCTATCTAGGCATCACGGACTCAGGAGACATCGCCGGGGTTCCGCAAGCTTCCCTGCTGAGCATAAAGCGCAACATCGTCAATGTCACCAACAACGAAAACGTCTTCAGTCCCACCGTCGTCACAGAGTTCGAGGAAATTCAAGTAGGGGACAAAACAGTCCTGCGCGTATGGGTACCCATGAGCTCCTCAATCCATCGCTACAAAAAGATAGTGTACGACCGCGTTGAAGACGCCGACATCCGAGTCGAAACGACAGACGGGCTCGCCGGCATGTACCTACGCAAGCAAAATGTGTTTACCGAACAACGAATCTTCCCCTATCTTACCGACAGCGACCTTGCCCTTGACCGCATGGGTGAATTTCGCAGGCGCGCCTACGCCAAGCATGCCGACCATCCCTGGAAGCAAATGAGCGACCGCGAGATTCTTAAAAACCTGAGGCTGTATGCGATAGATTATGCCTCGGGCGAAGAGGGATATACATTAGCGGCAGCCCTGCTCATGGGACGGGATGACGTCATCGCCTCAGTCTGCCCCGCCTACAAAACCGACGTCATAATCCGTATTGACAACACTGAAAGATACGACGACCGTCTCTGTACCAGCACAAATCTCATTGATGCACATATGCAGATATGCAAATTCATACGGGCATATTTACCCGATCGCTTTCACCTTGAGCAAGGCCAGGCGATAAGCCCGCGCGATATCATCATCCGCGAGGTCGTCACCAACAGCCTCATTCATCGGGAATACATTAGCCCACGCCCGGCCCGCATCATCATCGAGCGTGAAAGGCTTGTCGCCGACAATGCCAGCCGCGCGTCGTTTCAGGGAGCCCTCAACCCACAGAACTCTTTTCCTACACCGAAGAACCCCACAATCGCAAAGTTCTTCAACCAGATAGGCCTGGCCGAGGAGCTCGGGTCTGGAGTGCCGACGCTCTTTAGATACTCGCAAGCGTATACCGGAGCGAACCCCACACTCACAGAGGGCGACGTGTTCAAGACTGTCATACCGTTGTCACTGCCAAAAGCGGGAGAACCCATGACGCTCGGAAAGAGCGAGACGCAAGGGGGCAGCGGTGCGGCCCCGGACTTGACCACAGCAAGAGAGGCCGCATTGCACGAAGCGCACGAAACCAGAAAGGCCAGCCTCCCCACGGACGCGTCCCCGTGCGTGTCGGCACTCAATCGCACCGATTCCGTATACACTGCAGCAAGAGAAATTCTTTCTCAGCAGCCTTTCCTAACAGTCAGGGACATATGCGCCAGACTGGGACTGTCGCCCCGCACGGTTCAACGCGAACTTGCCAAGCTGGTCGAGCAGGGCCTCCTCACCGCTGAGGGGCGAACCCGAGGAAAGACATACAGGTTGCCATAAAGCCAGGCCGATCAATGTCCTTGTACCGACTCTGACTGGCCCCTCATGGGGAGCGTATGACACACCTCGCGAGACGGTGCCGCCTAGGGATTCATCGTAAGGGATTGCTGAGGAGTCTCATATAAAGATATGCCGGTATGCATATCATCATACGCATACCGGCATATCGCTTCATTTTATTCGTTTCAAAACCGCAGGTAAACAGCCTTGCAAGCTACATCATCATCGAGTGGTACAGCAGCGCGAGAATCATCGTGAGCAGACCCGACACGCCAATCGCGATGCCGCTCATGGCGCCTTCGATCTCGCCGAGCTGCATGGCGCGGCTTGTGCCGATGGCATGGCTGCACGTGCCGATGGCAACGCCGGCGGCGATGGGGCTCTTCACATGGAAGACCCTGATGAGCGTGGGCGCCAGAATCGAGCCCATGATACCCGTGGCGATGACGACCGCCACCGTGACCGACGTGATGCCGCCGAGCTCCTCAGACAGGCTCATAGCGATGGGCGTCGTGACCGACTTGGGCAGCATGCTCATCGTGACCGCCTCATCCAGCCCGAACGCCTTGCACAGCAAGAATGCGCTCAACATGCTCGTGAGGCTGCCGACGAGGCACCCGGTCATAATCGGGATGAAGTGGCGCTTGAGCACGGCGATCTGACGATACACCGAGTAGGCGAGCACGGCGGTTGCGGGCCCGAGGAAGAACGAGATGAGCTGCGCGCCCTGCTGATAGTCGGCTAGCGGAATGTGGAAAACCGACAGGATGACGATGATGAACGCCGTTGCCACAAGCAGGGGGTTCAACAGGGGAGAGTGGAGCTTACCGCTCAGCCAGCGCGCGCCCTGGAACGCCACAAGCGAAATGACGATGCCAAACGTGAAAGTTGCGATTGCCTCCATGGCCTATGCCTCCTTCTGAGACTCTTGACCGGCCGCCACTGCCTTCTCCGCAGCGCGAACCTCGCCGCGCGCCATGAGGTTCGCGACAGTGGACACCGTAAACGACGTGACGAAGAACACGATAATCGTCGTGAGGAACGTGATGAGGACGAGCTTGATCACGACGTCCTCGATCTGACCGAAGATTCCCATGACTGCCACAGCGGCGGGCACAAAGAAAATCGCCATGTTGTCGAGCAGAAAGTCCGCCGCGTCGGAGATGCACTCCATCTTGATGACCCCGCCAAGCATGAACACGAGCATCAGCACCATCGAGCAGATATTTGAGGGCACGTCGATGGGCAGCATCTCGCTGATTTGCTCGCCGGCAAGGCAGACCGCGATGATAAGCCCAAGCTGCAAGACGATGCGCCAAACCTTGCGCACCGCGGCAACCACCGTCTCGGCAACCGGGCGCGAGTAGTGGTGCTGAAGCGCTCCGGAAGTTGCGTTGAGCTCGTTTTCACGCAAGGGCGACTGCAGAAGGGGGACAGCCGCGCCAATTCCCTCACGGGCGGCCGCTTGCGCGACAGCCTCCTCATCAATTCTCTCCGCCTGCATCTCGGCGGCTTCTTTTTCGTCCATCTCACCGACCTGTCTCTCGCTGCTTGGGGAGGATGCTCCCCTAGATAAAGCCCAACAGGGTACGCTTCGGCCGCGTCGAGGCGGCAAAGACTGCGAGAAACTATCCGCTCTTCAAATTGCTGGCAAATAACTGCCACATTTCTTGCCAAAAACCCCTGTCTAGCTGGTTTTTGGCAATTCTGACCTGAGCGTTTTTATTAAAGTATGATTATATGAATGGACGTATTACTGCATAAGCTCATATATTAAACTGCCTGGTAATCAGGCATATATAGATATATTTCTATATATGCATATCTATGGTTATAAGCATGTAGTCAAACACATCAATGCAGAAACACACCCTTTCATATCGCTATATTGACATGAGGATTCATAGGGCGAAATTGCCAAGCTGAATGCAACAGCCCCTCCCAGTAGGCCTCGTTGGCCGTCCTGTAGCCCAGCACTTTCCGCGGCCTGTCGTTTATCAGGCAGTTAAAGACGTGTTGGCATCCATAGAAAAAGGCGGTGCCGAAGCACCGCCTTATCTAGAATCACTTGAGGCCGCCGGGGAATGCGAGGCCCTTGCCCTTACAGCGAGTCGATGAACCCACGCAAAAGGTCACTCACCGTGGTGTCGTTCTCCAGGGCATAGCGCTTCACCTTGAGCGCCTGCTCGCGAGAGACGATGATGCACAGGCGCTGATCCTTGGCCTTCTTGGCGCCGGAGGCGGACTTGCTTGCAGCCGCCGTCACGGCAGGGGCTGCCGCAGCCGGGGGAACGGCGACCTTGTGACCCGATGCGCCCGTCGGCATACCGAGGCGCGACAGGCGCTCAGCTGCTTCCTGCTCTGCCGACTTTGCGGTAATCTTTGCCATGCGCCTCACCTATTCTCATCTATATACATACATATAAGCACATAGGCATACTGGCATATCTTGCAGGTCAATGCCCATGTGCTTATATGAATAGCAGTATCTCTGCATATATAGAGACGTTTAAATCTACTCGCTCGTCCAGCCCATATCAGTCAGGAGTTCGTCGACGAACGACTCGTAGTCACGGGCGGGAGCAGAGGTGGGGGCAAACTCCACGATGGGCTTGCCGTTTGCGTGGGCCTCCTCGACCTTCACCGCCTCACGGATTTTGGTGGAGAACAGCTTGCAGTCGAGCGCCGAGGCCATGGCGTCGGCCTCGACGATGCTCACCTTGGCATTGTTGGTCTGACGATGGTACTTGGTAAGAAGGATGCCGGCGACCTTGAGGCCCGGGTTGGTGAACTCGCGCACGTCGGCGATGGTTTGGGCAAGCTGGGTGATGCCCTTGGTCGCCAAGAACGAAGACGTGGTGGGAATGACAACGTAGTCGGCGGCAGTAAGGGCCATCGTGACAAGCAGGCCCAAGGAAGGGGAGCAGTCGATGACGCACAAGTCGTAGCTGTCGGCAACCCGGGCAAGCGCCTTCTTGAGACGAGCGGGGCCGTTGAGAACACCCAGCAGCTCCTTCTCAGCCGAGGCAAGCGTGATCTCGGCGGGAAGCAAATCGGCACCCTCACGATGGATGATCGTCTCGGCAACGTCGGCGTTGCCCATGAGGACCTCATACACCGTGTCGCGGTCGTAGGTTGTCTCGCCAAGCACGTCGGTGAGGTTGCCCTGCGGGTCGAGGTCGACGCACAGCACGCGAGCCCCGCGCGCCGCCACGCTCGACGCCACAGCGGCGACCGTCGTCGTCTTGCACACGCCACCCTTCTGATTGCACACCGCAACTGTCTGCATTACTACCTCCGAGTCGTCTTTGGAATCTGTCGCGCCATCATAGCGACCGCCGCGGACAGATATTACTTTTCGCCTATGCATATCAGAGTAAATCCACATGACTACATGTATGTATATATGAATCACTGTATATGTGTATACATACCTAAACCACCACTCTATCAATAACACGTCTTTTATCAGGTATTTTATCTAACACATATACGAAACAGCTTACCCATCCCTTTTGAGGATAGCTGTATATAAAGATATATGCTTATATGTATGGTGTAGTAATATGTTTATATGTATCGTCATATTCTCATACATATGTCAAACTGAAGAGCCTCTAGACACCCTGCCGCCCAACCATAGGGGACTGCTTCCACAGGCTAAAAAACCACTTGCGCCCCGGCAGCAAAACGGTAATAAACCACTACGTTGAAATGGGTTCCCAGAGTGAATAAACCGCGACGTTATGAGCGCCGGGAAAGGCTGGAAAACGGTAATAAACCACTACGGCAGAAGTATCGACAAAGGCGGCAACTCGGTAATAAACCGCAACGTCAAATGCAACGCCTTCATACGCCTATGGCACTGAAACAGATGGGTCCCCCAAGCCATCGATCCGCCTTCGGCAGCAAGGGAAAGACAGCCAGCCGCGCACCAGAGAGATTATCGGCACACCAGATTGACAGCTGCTCGTCAACGGTAATAAACAGCAACGCGCTGTATGGCGGGCGTAGTAACAAACCTCGACGATATAGCCTTGTTTCCATACGGAATTCGGTAATAATCCACCACACCGTCCGTCAGGCAATCGAGCAGCTAAAACGGTAACAAACAACGACGGCACAACCAACGAAATCAGAAACAAAACGCGACAGCAAAATCTACTGTCAACTAAACCGACGCTCAATCTACCAGCACGTTTATTGCCAATCATTGTAATAAACCGCTATGCCGCGGGTACTGAAGAACGGTAATAAACAACAACACGAGAACCACTCGATGCAAGAGGGGCCTTCGCTCTCAGACGCTCGCAGTGTCAAAAACGGTAATAAACGACAACACGGCAGCAGGGGTGAATGCACGGGTGCTTGGGAAACAAACCGCGATTCCACATTTCAACGCGACGATAGACAGCATCGGTAATAATCCGCGCATCCCATTGGGAGAGACCACAGGGAGAATGACCATCAAACCAGCAGGACAATGGCCAGACAAGCCATGCTTCTCTCGTAATAATCCGCAACGCCGGTTAGAGCGGCGCAGCCTTCCGAAACAGTAATAAACGCCGACGCACGAATGCAACCCAAACCACGTAATAAACCACCACACTGAACGAACTAATTTTAACAGTCATCCCAGTCAATAGGAACCAAAACACCTGGTAGATGGCCTACTTTTAATCCGTGGAGATTCCAAGAAAATCCTTCGGGAATAAAACGCGACGCAGCGGTAACAAGCCGTGAAACAACGGAAACAACCCGCGAATCAAAGCGAATAAACCGCGATTCCCAAGCCTCGAAAACACACCCTTCTACGTCGGGAAACACCCCTTGCTAAAAAGCCTGTATGTCTTTGTAAGTACCCGAAGGTACTTACATAAGGCTCGGGAACCCAAAGAGCCAAACGAGAAGTGAAAAACAAAAACAAGTAGAATCATAGGCGAAAAGGAGAGAAAGATGACTGACGAGTACAGCAAGATAAAAAGCGAAGCCGACCTCACCGAATACGCCAACCAAAAACTTGAACACGTACCAGGCGGTTTGGTTTGTCCGTGCTGCTCAAGCGGGAAAGGGGCAAATCGTACACCGGCCTTCTCCATCAAGGGGCAGCGGTGGAAATGCTTTGCCTGCCAGGCGGGCGGCGACATCTTCGACCTTGCCGGCGCAGTCAACGCAACGCAAGACAAAAAAGAGCAGCTTGCGCTTGTAAAGGAATGGCTGGGCGTCCACGTGCCAGCGGTATCTCCCGTCAAGCATGAGCAGCCCCATAAGCAGGCATCTTTTCCTCAGGTTAGCGACACCCTTGAGCACAACAGGGAACGCAACGCCTGCTACATCAAGCAATGCCAGACAAACATAGACAACCTTGCCGTCCGTGACTATCTTGCCTCGCGCGGCATAAGCGCCGAAATCGCACGACAAGACGGGCTGGGCTACGACCCTTCCACGAAAAGGCTCATCATTCCCTGGAAGGGCTCTCGATACTACTGGATCGGCAGGGACATCACCGGCACGTCTTCGAGGAAGTATGACAAACCCAAATCGGTCGAAATTGGACCTCAGCCGGTGTGGAACCCAGGCGCGTTGACGCACCCCAGCTACTTCGTCGTCGAAGGCCCCATGGATGCGCTCGCAATCTCCCGGTTGGGGTTCCCCGCTGTTGCCCTCGGCGGGGTCGGTATCGCGTCGCTCATAGAGGAAGCCCTCCGAGCCCAGTCGCGTTCCTGCGCCATCCTCATGCTCGACAGCGACGAGGCGGGAGCAAAGGCTCAGGAGAGAGCTCATGCCGCTCTCGAAAAAGCAGGCCTCATCTACATGGATTACCCTGGAGACAGGTTTGCGAAAGATGCCGACGAGATGTGGGCACGCGATTCCAAGAGGCTGCGCGGCGAGCTGCAGCGTGCCAGCGAGGAAGCAAGCGAGCTCGCCAGGCAGGCAAACGCAGAGCGCCAGGCGAGGCTTTTCAAGACGCTTCGACCCGCCAACGTCAGCAAAACGGCGTTTGACCTGCTTGAGATGCCCAAGGAAACCCCGTGCGTCTCTACGGGGATAGCGCAGCTCGATGAGATTCTCGACGGCGGCTTGCGGTGCGGCCTGCATGTGTTGGCAGCGGCCTCCTCGCTTGGAAAGACGACCCTTGCGACGCAGATTGCCGATGCCGTCGCCGCGGGAGGAAGCGACGTCCTGTACGTCACGCTGGAACAGTCGGCGCGAGACCTTGTGGCGAAGTCGGTGGCGCGCCTGTGCTACAGGCAGACGGATGGCGAGCAGTGCTTCCCCACGCGCGAGATGACCGACCTGCACAGGCGCGCGGCATGGTCGCAACAGCGCCGCGAGGCGTTCGAGGAGGGGGTGCAGGCATATGGAGCAGCGGTCGCCCCTCACGTTGAAATCCTCGAGGGAGTTGGCCGCACCTGTGCTCTCGACATTGCGGGCTATGCCGCCTGTATGGCCGAGCAGGGCAGAAAGCCTGTCGTTTTCGTTGACTACCTGCAGCTTTTGACGAGCGATGCCACGCAGGACGAGCGCCTGTCCATCGCGCGCAACGTCTCCGACCTGCGCCAGCTTGCCCGCGACCTCGACACGCCCGTCGTGTGCATCTCGGCCGTGCGCAGGGACGCCTACCTGATGCCGGTGACGCTCGATTCGATGAAGGAGTCGGGAGCCATCGAGTATGGAGCCGACACCGTGCTCGGCCTGCAGGTTGCCGGTGTCGACATGGGGCAGGCGGCCGGGTCTGACCGCAAGGCGAAAAGCGAGGCCGACAGGCTCAGCAGGTCGGGCAGGGCGGCCGAGCAGCGCAACGTCGAGCTTGTCGTGCTCAAGCAGCGCGATGGCCGTGTGCACAGCGCCGACCAGGCGATTCGCCTGACGTTTATCCCGCAGGCAAGCATCTTCGTGTAGCGGCTCGCCCAACGCAACCCCAGGCAGGTATCTGGGGAAAGGACGGTGCCGCGTACGGTTGGTGTGTGTTGTGGGTGGCCGACTGGTAAAATCCCCTCGATCAGTCAGAAGGAAAGGCAGGCGGAACAGCGTGGCGAACGAGATCTTGAAGTGGAACGAGGACACCCTCAACGCAATCGTCAGGGCGCGCGACACAGGCGCCAAGCTGGCGGGACGTTTTACAGGCGACGTCCTCAAGAACCTGCGAGACAATTACGCCACTGCCATCGCCAAAGTGCCCGCGGAGGTCTGGTCCTTCCCCTACAGTCCCACGCCGGTGCCCGCCATGTGCGACGAGAGCATCTACATGGCTGTTGAGCATGGCTGGATCTCGGAGAAGGAGGGCATCGAGGCTGTCGGCGATTGCTGGAAGCCTTACTCGGGCTCGCTTCGCAACGTGAACGGTGACTGGATGGCCGTCACAAAGGCGCTTGAAGACGGCACGATCCGCCGATTTACAAAGAACGGCGACAACGAGCTGTGGCCTACGCACAACCGCCAGGCCGACCTCACCGAGGTCGTTGCCGTCTTGCGCGAGGCGAAGCTGTACCTCAATCTGCCCACGCCCACGCTGCGCGACGACGTGACGTCTACCGCCACAAAGTACCAGCTGCTGTGCGCACTTGTCTTCATGGGGTACGGTTCCATCATTTACCCCCTTGTGCGCCAAAAGCTCGGACGGACGCGCTCGCTTGCGACGCCGCAGGTCACGGTGGCAAACGACAAGGTCTCCAAGGCGGTGTTCGGCCGCGGCAAAGAGCATATGGAGGCCGCCAGCTATTTTGCCGCCTCGGATGGCTCGACCATGCAGCTGACCACGGGCAAGGGCATGTCGGTGGGCGTGTCGCTTGAGAGCGCCTTCCCGCTTGAGGCCGACCCGGCGATGTATATGCTCTCGGATGCCGACCGCTTCTGGCTCGACGGCCTTTCCTCGCTCGCCTGGGATGGGCACAGCAAGTTCCAGGGTAGCGACATCCTGGCGCTCATGGGATACACCCGCCCGCGCGCCGAGGGCTGCCGCGAGACGATGCGCGAGGCTTACGAGTCGGTCGTGCGTCTCACAAACACGCGCATCACCATCGACATGTCGGGGGAGATGCGGGCCTTCGACGGCTCTGCGCCCGAGATTTCCTCCGAGCCGGTGGTGAACGCCCGCACCCCGCTCATCATGGGCGACGACGGCGAGATGATCGACTTCTCCGTTGAGCTCAACGTGCGCAACGACGAGCCCCTCTCGGCACTTCCTCTGGCAATGTACGCCTACAGCAAGCGCCAGCTGCTCACGTTCAGCCGCGACGACTTCCGTTTCGACGGCCTGCGCCTGTCCACGGAGCATCGCCGCATGTGGCTCTACGTGCTGCGTCGCCTGCGCGAGAAGGGTACCTCCAACACCATCGTCTTCAAGACCATGTTCGACGAGATGGGCCTCGACCCCGACCGCTCCAAGAAGTCGCGCATGCTCAAGCAGCTGCGCGCCATGCTCGACATGCGCATTGCCGAGCATCGCCTCATCAAGTCCTACGGCTGGAACACCGGCACCGCCAACGTTGCCCGCTCCGTCACGCTTGAGCCTCTTCCCGAGTCGAGCAAAGCCGGCAAAACCAAGGCCGCGAAGTAGGGGAGAAGTGCGCCGGCCGCCGCCCCATACGAGCAAAACTTCCGTAAATGTGTAACCCTTACACGTTTTCCCATGGTAAAATGTGAGAGCTTTACACATTTACGGAAGAAATGAGCTTCCATGGAGCGCGACATTCTTTGCAAGCTGGATGAATGGAAGACCTCTCCCTATCGCAAGCCCCTCATTCTCAAGGGCGCACGGCAGGTTGGAAAGACCTGGGCGCTCAAGGAATTCGGCGCCACCCGATACCGCAACTGCGTGTATGTGTCGCTCGAAGAGATGGCCCCTGGCATGCCGAGCGAGTATGCGCAGCTGTTCGAGACCACACGCGATCCCAAGCGAGTCATCGCCAACCTTTCCTTTGCCGCGGGCCAACCCATCGATCCCGGCGAGACGCTGGTCATTCTCGATGAGATTCAGGACTGCCCGTCTGCGGTTGGCATGCTGAAGTATTTCTGCGACGAGGCGCCCGAGTACCACATCGCGTGTGCCGGTTCGCTGCTTGGGGTGCGTCTCACGCGCGATACCAGCGCTTTTCCTGTGGGCAAGGTCGACTTTCTCGACATGTACCCAATGTCTTTCTCGGAGTACCTGCGTGCCGTGGGGGCGGGAAACCTCGACGCGTACATCGCAAGCCTCGAGGGCTTCGGCGCCTTGCCCGACCTCTTCGCCAATCAGCTGCGCGAGAACCTCAGCCGTTTCTTTGCCGTCGGAGGCATGCCGGAAGCCGTTGTGCGATGGGCCCAGACGGGTGACATGGCACAAGTCGACACGGTGCTGGCAAACCTGCTCGACTCCTATGAGCGCGACTTCGCAAAGCACGGCGGGAAGTACCAGTTCGCGAAGATTTCGCTGGTATGGAACTCGCTCCCCGCGCAGCTTGCTCGTGAGAACAAAAAGTTTATGTGGGGCCTGGTGCGCGAGGGCGCTCGGGCGAGGGAGTACGAGGATGCCGTCGAGTGGCTTGTCGATGCGGGGCTGCTGCAGCGCGTGAGGCTCAATGCGGCTCGCGGGATTCCCTTGGCAGCCTATGACGACGGGTCGGCGTTCAAGGCATACGGGTTCGACGTCGGACTGTTGAGAAGGCATGCCCGTCTTGATGCGGCCGCTTTTGCCGACGACGAGCGCCTGCTGTCTGAGTTCAAGGGGGCTTTCGCCGAGGACTACGTGCTGCAGGCCCTTGTCCCCCAGCTCGATGTGGCGCCGAGGTATTGGACCAACGAGAAGCCGAAGTACGAGGTCGACTTCTTGCTGCAGGTCAAAAACACCCTCGTGCCTGTCGAGGTGAAGGCGGGGGAGGTTGTGGATTCGCCGAGCCTGCGCTACTACACCAAGAAGCACGACGACACCACGCCCCTGCGGGTTCGTTTTTCGATGCGCAACCTCGCGTACAATGACGGCCTGCTCAACATCCCCCTCTATCTCGCGCACCGTGCGGTCCCCTTGATAGAGGAAGCGATGATGTTGGCGCAGTAGCCAAAACTTCTGTAAATGTGTAACCCTTACACGTTTTCCCATGGTAAAACGTGAGCAGAATCACATTTCCGGAAGAAATGAGCGCAAAGGGCGCTGCGGGTCTCGGACCGTGCCGCTGGCCTTGCACGAGTAGTTGGCATGCTGCCTTAGTCGCGAAGTAGGGTTACAATACTGCCCGCTGCTTATGCGCGACTGAGAAGGGATGACGTCCATGTTGAAAACCGTGGGGGGGGGGGGATTCTTGAGCTAGGTAGCTCGGGAGTCCTTGGCCTCGAGAATGTCGGCCACCTGACCCGAGGGGGTGAGGCGGCATGGCGATTCTAGACGTCATCAAATTCGAGGGGGACAGCACCTCCTTCATCTGGAAGCATCCTGCGGAGGATTTCAACACCGCCTCGCAGCTCATCGTGCATGAGTCGCAAGAGGCGGTGTTCTTCCGCGACGGGCAGGCGCTCGACACGTTCGGACCGGGCCGTTACACCCTTGAGACGCAGAACATCCCTGTGCTCAACAAGCTGGTCAACCTGCCCACGGGTGGCGTGAGCGCCTTCCATTGCGAGGTCTATTTCATCAACAAGACGGTGCAGATGGCGCTTCGCTGGGGCACCGACTCGCGCGTGCGCTTCCTCGATCCGCTTACCGGCGTGCCGCTTGAGATCGGCGCATGTGGCGAGATGAACCTGCAAGTGCAAGACGGCCGCAAGCTGCTTGTCAAGCTCGTGGGAGCAACCTCGGGCATCGCCTAGAACCAGCAGGGCCAGGACGGCTTCGTCAAGTCGCTCAAGGATAGCTTCTGGCCGCTCATTTCCACCTCGGTAAAGGCGAACCTCTCCCAGGCCATCAAGGCGCGCAACATTGACCTGCTTGAGATAGACGAGCACCTCCAGGACCTTTCCAGCGAGCTCGGCGCCCGCGTCGCTACGGGTTTTGAGGAGTACGGCCTGGCGGTGCCGCAGTTCTACGTAACCTCGGTGATGCTTCCCGAGGACGACCCCAACTTCCGCCACATCCGTGACATCCATGCTGCCGAGTTGGCAAAGCGTCTGGCTCAAGTGGAGGCCGAGGTCAAGAAGACGCAAGTGCAGGCGCACAAGGACGTGCAGCTGACCGAGGCTGCGGCGCAGGCAGAGGTCACGGCGGCCCAGCGTGCGGCAACCCTCGAGCAGCAGGTGACCGACACCGAGGTCGCCCGTTACGAGGCGGCGCGCCAGGTCATCGCCGCGCAGGCGCAAGCCGAGGCCGCAAAGGCAACGGGCATGGCCGAAGCCGAGGTCATGCGTGCTCAGGGTTACAACCAAAAAGACGTGCTTCAGGCCGAAGTGCAGAAGGCCTATGCCGCCGGTATCGGCCAGATGGGCTCGGGCGATGGCGGTTCTGGCGGCGGGATCACGACCGATTTGCTGGGATTGGGCGTGGGCCTGTCGGCCATGGGCGCAATGATGCCGCAGCTGAACAACATCATGCAGGGGCTCGGTGGCCAGCCGGCAAACCCGCAGGCAGCAGGTGCTGTGGGATTTGGCCAGACGCCGACGGCAAGCATGGGCGGACAAGGACGGGCGGCCGCGCCTTCCGAGGCCTCGGCGTGTGCGGCGTGCGGCGCCGCCCTTCCCGAAGGGGCCAAGTTCTGCCCTGTGTGTGGCGAGAAAGTCGCACCTGCGGTGCCGCAGGGCATGACGGTGTGTCCGGCATGCGGCAAGCAGACCCCTGCGGGCAAGTTCTGCATGGAATGCGGCTCTCCTCTAGTGAGCGTCTGCCCTGTATGCGGGGCTCAAGTTGTCCCGGGCGCCAAGTTCTGCCCTGAGTGCGGACAGAAGCTGCAGGAGGCCGGTCATGAAAAAGCAGGTCAAAGCGTACATCGCAACGTGGGTGCTGTCGGTTGCGCTGTTCATAGTCTTTTTCTTTGCAGTTCGCGGCGCCGGCACGGAGGTCTTCCAGAACCCCGCGTGGCCGCTTGCCATGTTTTGTCTGGCAAGCCTCGTGATGCAGCTTGCGATGGGTTGCCTGGTGTTTGGTGGCAGGCAGAGTGGCGAAGACGGTCGCATAGGGCCGCGCTCCCTGTTCCTCGGCATGCCCGGTCTTGTGGTGTCGAGCGCGCTCGCCCTGCTCACGGCCGTGTGCGGGCTCGTCTTCATCAACGTTACCGCAATCCCCACATGGGTGGGTGCCCTCGTTCTCAGTGTGCTGCTGGCCTTCGACGCCGCGTGCTGCCTGGGTGTTCGTGCGGCAGCCGCGCATGTCGAGGCGGTCGACGAAGCCACGGCGCGAGCAATCGGCGTTGTGACGCAGCTGCGTGCCCGCGCCGATGCGCTTGCGGCTTGTGCGGCCGGCGCCCAAGGCAAGGCTGCCGTGGGGCGCGTGACTGATGCCTTGCGTTTCGCCGAGCCTGTCTCGAATGATCTGACCGCTGGAGTGGACGTCTCTCTCCAGGCTGCGTTTGCCGAGTTCGAGCAGGCGGTGCGTGCGCATGGGGCTGATGTCGACCAAGCCGCAGACAAGGTTCTCACTCTTATGGCCGAGCGCGCTTCCTTGTGCAAGCAGGGCAAGCGTCGCTAGTCCTGACACGTACAAGGCGCGCGCTGTAGGTGCAGGCTCTCGACTTCTCGAGCCAGCTTTGCACCACACAACGCACCTCCTCGACCCCATAGCCTTCTACCAGGAAAGACTCAACCATGACAGCATTCAAGTGCAAAATGTGCGGCGCCTCGCTCGAAGTGCCCGAGGGTGCCACGAGCGTCACCTGTGACTATTGCCGCACGCAACAGACTCTGCCGCGCCTCGACGACGACCGTCGCGCCAATCTCTATGACCGTGGCAACCACTTCCGTCGCGCAAGCGAGTACGACAAGGCCATGCGCATCTTCGAGCAGGTTCTCTCCGAAGACGCAAACGACGCCGAGGCGTACTGGTCTATTGTCCTGTGCCGCTATGGCGTGGAGTATGTCGAGGACCCGGCCACAGGTCGCCGCATACCCACGGTCAACCGCATGCAGGCGAGCAGCATCCTGGCCGATGAGGACTATAGGCAGGCGCTCGCCCATGCCGACCTTGTGCAGCGTGGCATCTACGAGAGCCAAGCCAGGGAGATTGCTGCCATCCAGGAGGGCATCGCCGAGGTTGCCGCCAAGGAAGAGCCGTTCGACGTCTTTATCTGCTACAAGGAAACCGACGCCCAGGGCCAGCGCACGCGCGACAGCGTGCTGGCAAACGACCTCTACCACGAGCTCACCCGCGAGGGCTTCCGCGTCTTCTTCGCTCGCATCACGCTTGAGGACAAGCTGGGCCAGGCCTACGAGCCTTACATCTACTCGGTTCTGCAGAGCTCCAAGGCCATGGTGGTGATTGGCACCAAGCCCGAGTATGCGAAGGCGCCCTGGGTCAAGAACGAGTGGAGTCGCTACCTGGCGCTCATCAAGGCCGGTGCGCGCAAGACCCTCATCCCGGCATATCGCGACATGGACCCCTACGACCTGCCTGAGGAGTTCAGCCACCTGCAGGCCCAGGACATGTCCAAGCTCGGCTTCATGCAGGATCTCGTGCGCGGTATCAAGAAGATCTGCGGGAAGGGTGAGCGCCCTGCCCAGGTATCGCAGGCTGCGGCCGTGCCTGTGTCCGCACAGGCAGTGGGAGGGGGCTCGGGCACTGCATCGTCCCTGCTCAAGCGTGCAAGTATCTTCCTGGCTGACGAGGAGTGGGACCGCGCCAGTGAGTACGCCGAGCGCGTCCTTGACATCGACCCCGAGAACGCCGAGGCATACCTGGTAAAGGTGATGGTGGAGCTCGAGGTTAAGGACCGCTCGGAGCTGAGCAAATACGGTGCCAACGTTATGGATGCTGAGGACTACGAGAAGGTCGCCAAGTATGCGAAGGGTGAGTTTGCCAAAGAGCATGCGCGCATTCGTCACGAGGCTCTTAAAACCCAATTTGACATAGCATGTGAATACGCCGAAAAAGCCCAGGATTTGCAACCGGCCGAGGCTGAGAAAAGATGGGAGGAAATAGCCGAGGAATTTGAGTGGGCCGAGGAGTACCCAGGTGCAGCCGAACGGGTGCAAGAGTGCCGTAGGCGTGCTGTGGAGGCGGGGCAAGCGAATCACTTCAACAATGCCTGTGCCTTGGTTGAGGAAGCCCAGAGTAGCGATCCCGAGGTAGCTGCGGAGGTATGGGAGCACGCTGCGCAGGAGTTTGAGCTGGCTGCCGAACATCCACAAGCGCAGGAGCGCGCGCAAGAGTGCCGCAAACGCATAGAGCAGGCGAGACAATTTAAAACTGCATGCGATTTGGTTAAGGAAGCTGAGGCATGCAGGTTGGTAGGAGCGCGGGGGGCATGGGAACGCGCCGCGCAAGCGTTCGATTCAGCAGGCGATTATCCCCAGGCACAGGAGCGTGCGCAGCAATGTTACGAGCATGCCATGCAGGCTGTGAGGAACCTGGACGAAGCCAACCGCCGCATCGAAGAGGCGTCTGAACTGGCCAAAAGAAACCAAGAACGCTTCGAGGTCGCAGGGATCGATCGGGATGGGTCAATTCAAAGTGAATTCTATCGTATCCGTCAATCGATATATGACCTCGATGAACTCGATACTGCCAAGAAGGTAATTGAGTTCTGCACGGATGGGGCAAGAAAGGCAGGCGAGCTGCGTACGGCAGAGCAGCAACGGAGGGCGGAGAGGAAGAAGAGCCTCATAATCGGCGCATGCGTTGTCATGGCTATTGCCGTAGCTGTGTGTCTGTTTGTCATACAGCCTGCGATTATCACGTCACAAGCCGAGAGGCTTATCGCCGCCGGTGATTATGAGTCGGCGATTGACCTGTACGTTGAGATGGGGATGGCCGACGAGGCCAAGGCTTGTCGCTCGAGCATGCTTGCCAACCTCGAGGTCGGCGACACGGTGGTGTTCGGGTCTTATGAGCAGGACGGCAATGCGACGAACGGCGCAGAGGCAATCGAGTGGGTCGCCTTGGCCAAGGAGGGTGACAAGACTCTGCTGGTGAGCAGGTATGCCTTGGATTGCCAGCCGTACAACACGAGTCGGGCCTCCGTGACGTGGGAGGACTGCACCCTGCGCTCATGGCTCAACGGGTCCTTCTTGAGCACGGCTTTCACCGAGGACGAGCAAGCGCTTATCGATGACACGCATGTGACCAACGCAGACAATAGGGAATACGATACTCCGGGTGGCAACCCAACGGTGGACAAGGTGTTTCTCCTGAGCATTGACGAGGTCGAGAAGTTCTTTTCGTCAGATGGCGACAGGGCGTGCACCGTAACTGCCCACGCTAAGGATCAAGGAGCCCAGACGGATGGTAATGGCGGGTGCAGTTGGTGGCTTCGTTCACCTGGCGGCGATTCCGACATCGCGGCCAACGTCAACTTGGGCGGCAGCGTCGACGCGGGCGGCTGGTGTGTCGTCCGCGTCAACTACGCTGTTCGCCCCGCTTTGTGGATAAATCTGTAAGGGAATTTACTTCGGGTGCGCACAGCTTCGTCGACGCATCTGGCTGTGACCTACACTCATTGTTATGGCAAATGCTTCAAGCGGGGGCGCTCTAGGTCCCTGCCCGCTCTGACAACTCGACAGGCTCGACATTCATTTCGTCGAGTCACTCGACAAACTTGCGTCGAGTGACTCGACGTTTTATTATCGAGTGTGTCGAGTCATCGAGGAGGGCGACGTCATGGCTATACCAGTGAACATTGATGACCTTGTCAACCTGCGCACGGTTGAGTCCACGCGCGTCGAGTTCAAGGCGGACTTCAATCCGAACCCCATCATCCATACCATTTGCGCCTTTGCCAACGACATCGACAACATTGGCGGTGGCTATATCGTCATTGGCGTGGAAGAGCGCGATGGCAGCCCCGTCTTCCCTCTCAAGGGCATTGACCAGGAACGCATCGACGATATCCTCAAGCGGCTCGTTGGCCTGTGCCACTGCATCGAGCCTCTGTACAACCCGGTTGTTGAGCCGGTCCTTTTCCAGGGCGTCTATATCATCGTCATTTGGGTGCCCGGAGGATACGGCCGTCCCTACAAGGCCTCGAAGGACGTCTTGTCTGACAAGTCGAGCAAGTTTTACTACATCCGCAAGTTCAGCAGCACGATTGTCGCATCGCCGCAGGAAGAAAGGGAGCTTTTCTATGCGGCGACGGATATCCCCTTCGACGACCGTCCCAATCTGCTGGCTGAGGTGGACGATCTCGACTTGGGCCTCATGCGGGAACATCTCAAGCAAATCGGAAGCAGCCTGTACGAACAGACCGTGGACAGTGGATTGGTCGAGATTGCCGATGACCTGCAGCTTCTCTCGGGTCCGCCCGAGAGGCGAAGGCCGCGCAACGTCGGCATCCTCATGTTTTCCGAGAGGCCGGAGAGGTATTTCCGCTACGCGCGCATCGAGGTCGTCGTCATTCCCGACCCCACGGGCGAGGGTATGGTGGAGAGGGCGTTCACCGGCCCTATCCAACGCCAGCTGAGAGACGCGCTCTCGTATATCGAGAACTTCGTCATCGCGTCCAAGACGTACAAGCTTGACGATGTCGCCGAGGCGTGCGTGGTGTACAACTACCCGTTCCGTGCGGTGGAAGAAATCTTGTCAAACGCCGTGTATCACCGTTCCTACCAAGTCGCTGAACCCATCTGTGTGCGCGTCACGCCTCAATCTCTGGAAGTGACGAGCTACCCGGGCTTCGACCGCAGCATCACCGATGAGGACGTGGAGGCGCACAGGTTCCGCGCCCGCATCTATCGCAATCGCAGGATTGGCGATTTCCTCAAGGAACTGCATCTCATCGAGGGTCGCAACACTGGGTTCCCCAACGCGTTTGCGGCCCTGCGTCAGAATGGCTCCGATGAGCCGACGTTCGAGATGGATGATGCGCGCGGTTATCTTTCGGTGACCATTCCCATTCATCGGGCATTTCTGCCGTCAGGAGGCGCTGCGGCCAAAGCGGAAGAGTATGAGGAGCGTATTCTGGAGGCGCTGGCGGCCGGTTCCCTTACGCTGACCGAGCTCGCTTATGCCATGGGATACAAGGGCATCTCTAAGAAACTGAGCACGACGGTCGATGCCATGCTCCGCACTGGCGCGCTGCAGCATGTGGCAGGGGAGCGGGGAAGGATGAAATTGGAGGCGGCTGCAGGATAAGGGACGTATCAAACGAAGAAGCGCTGCTAGTGGGCGGCGTTGGGGCTCGAAAGGCCGACTTCTCGGCTTCTCGTTTGGGTAGATTGCTGACAGACTGTTCGGCCGTCCTTCTTGCTCTGACAACTCGAGTGACTCGACACCCATCTTGTCGAGTCACTCGACAAATCTGCGTCGAGTGACTCGACGCGTCCCTCAAAACAGCAGTTCACCAGCAACCCCTGCATCACTTTGGTCTCCTATGGGCGGTGCCTCGAGCTCTGCAAAACTTGCAAAAATTGTCTAAAATTGCAAAAGAGCAGGTAGATTAGATAGTTCTTGGAAACACGCTAGATCCCAGCGCTTTGCGATCGACTGGTTGCTCGCCTCGATGAGATGTAGCCCCGCCGTTTTTTCTGTCCTCTTCTCGGAGTACAATCTGCGCCATTCGAGCAACCGTGTGATTGGAGCCGCCATGCCTGTCCTCTTCCTTGAGTATCCCAAGTGTTCTACCTGCAAGAAGGCCAAGAAGTGGCTCGACGAGCACGGCGTGGACTATATCGATCGCGACATTGTGACCGACAACCCCACGGTGGCCGAGCTTGCCGAGTGGCGCGAGCGGGGGAGCCTGCCCGTGCGCAAGCTCTTCAACACAAGCGGCGTACTGTATCGTGAGCGCAACATAAAAGCCCAGCTTGACGCGGGGCTGAGCGACGAGGACGCGCTTGCCCTGCTTGCCGAGAACGGCATGCTTGTGAAGCGCCCGCTCGTGGTGGGCGACGACTTCGTGCTTGTTGGTTTTCGCGAACAGGCCTGGCAGGAGCGCCTGGGCTAGGCTTTTCTCCTACTACTTCACCAGCGCCTGCGCCGCAAACACGGCGGCGATGCTCAGGGTGACGCTCAGCACGGCGTACAGCACGGCGAGCGGGGTATTGCCCGCTTGGATGAGGTTGTTCGACTCGAGCGCAAACGTGGAGAACGTGGTGAAGCCGCCGCACACGCCTACCTTGAGGAAAAGCAGCAGCTGCGGGTTCATGGTCGTGCCAAGTCTGGACGCAAGCGCGCACACGAGACCGATTACGAACGAGCCCACGATGTTGATGGCGAGCGTCTTAATGGGAAAAGTGGCGACGGCGCTCGTGGGGATGAACCCCACGAGGTAGCGCAGCACCGATCCTACAAAGCCGCCGAGGCCGACAAACAGGCAGTTGAGAAACATCTGGTCCTTCTTAAGCGACGTTGGGCGAGGACAGCAGTGCCTCTCCGGCCCTCACGGCATATGTCGAGTTGCACTCATAGAAGATGGTCACCAAGGGCCAGGGGCGCTCGTTGACCGACGTCGTGTACGGGTCGTTCACATGCACGTCACCGTCGTAGCCCGACCAGCCGGTGATGAGCACGTAATGGCCCAGGTCGGTGAACTCGCCGGCGCCGAGGTTGCATACGAGAAGCCAGCCGCCGTTGAGATAGCTTGCTGCCTCGTCGATGGTAGTGACATCGGTCCACTCAAGACCAACGCGCTCGCAGAAGTAGCCCACGAATTCACCGTGCGTGCCAGCCTGGGCGTCGCACAGCTCCGACTCCGTCGCAAGCAGCGAAACCATGTAGGGGCTCATGTCGGTTCGACCCGAAAGGCCTGCGTAGAGCATTGCTAGCGAAGTGGGGCAGCAGCCCTTGGTTCCCAGCGGGCCGCCGATGTACTCCATGTAGCCCCAGCGCTTGTCCCACTGCATGAGGTGCGGGATGCTTCCATCATCGGGCAGGTCGTCTGCGGTGAGACCGCCTGCCTTTGTGCCGGGGTAAGACGCACGGAAACCTGCCACGAACGATCGGGCGGCAGGATCGTCGGCCGCGAGTTCGAGCAGCTTCTCCGCCAGGTCCTGGTCGAGCTCGCCGAGTGCCTGCGCATCGCACAGGATGCTGGCGACATCGGGGTCGTCTGCCTGGGCGAGAAGCGCCTCGGCCACTTGCGCGTCCACCCATGAGGGGAGCGCTGTGGGAACGCTTGTAACAGGAGCGCTGGTAGCGCTTGTGTTTTGGGCGCCGACCTCACCCGAGGGCAACGCTGCGCCGGCGGGGGTTGCCTGTTCGTCGGCAAGGGCGGCCCCGGTGCGACCGGCAGGCGCCAGCGAGCCGAACCCGGCAATCGTCGCCGCGGCTGCGCCCGCTATGAATGCCCTGCGTGTACAAGTCCTGCCGTTCAAGAGCATGTCTCCCTCGTTCTTTGTGACAAAACGCACCCAGTCTATCATGGCGGGCGGCGGCGAAAGCCCGTTTCCGCAGCTAACCATCGAGAATGCCCCGTTTCCTGCGTTTTTTGTGCCTCTTACTGGCTCGCGGGGCCTCACTTGCTGAGTCCGAAATCATACTTATGGAGTCCTCGTGCATGCCCCCTGCGCGTGTACGAAGCAAGTCCGAAAGTAGACTACCATGAGTCTGAAATCGGACATATAGTGGGGAGGAACCATGGAACTGACGGAGGAAGCGAAACGTTCCTACGAGGAATTCAACCAGTTCCTCAGGGAGTTCCAAGACGTGTACGACGCCGCCGCGCTCAAGCTCGGTATATCGCAAAGCGCGTTCGATGTGCTGTGGGCGTTGTGCGAGTGCGGGGAAGGATGCCTGCAGCGCGACATCTGTACCTATGCCTACCTGGGCAAACAGACGGTTGGCTCATCGGTGCACAAGCTCGTGGCCGACGGCATCCTCCATCTTGAGCCAGCCGGGACCGGTAGGGGCATGCACGTGTTTTTCACGCCGCAGGGCAGGGAGTTCGTCGAGAAGAACATCATCCCGCTGCTGTGCGCTGACGCCGAGGCTTTTGCCGACGTCACCGTCGAGGAGTGCGAGGTCTTGGTCGGCGCGGCGCGGCGGTACTTGCACGGTCTCAAGAGCCGCTTCGACGCATTCGAGCCCGAGGCCCCGTATCCCGCGCCCGCTAAGGCGCACCCCCGCACCAAGGATTCAGGCAACAAGGAGTAGTTCGAAAATGTCACTCAATATCTCAGAGCACTTTACGCTGGGAAAGCTCCTGCGTTTTACGGCTCCCACGGCCGTTATGATGGTGTTTACCAGCATCTATGGCGTGATTGACGGTCTCTTTGTCTCCAACTTTGTGAGCAAGGAGGCGTTTTCGGCCCTCAACCTCATTTACCCGTTCATCATGATGATCGGCGCGCTGGGCATGATGTTCGGCACCGGTGGCACGGCGCTCGTGGCCAAGACGCTGGGCGAGGGCAAGAAGGAGCGGGCAAACGGCCTGTTCTCGCTCATCATCTACACCATTGTTGCCACGGGTGTCGTGTGTGCGGTGCTCGGCGTCATCTTCATGCGCCCGGTGGGCCAGCTGTTCAAGGCGACCGGGTCGCTGCTTGATTCGGCTGTCCTCTACGGCACCATCTGCGCGATTGCCCTGCCTGCGCTTATGTTGCAGCAGGCGTTCCAAAGCTTTCTGCCCGCAGCCGGCAAGCCGAAGGTCGGCCTTGCCATCATTGTCGGTGCAGGTCTGACAAACATCGTGCTTGACGCCCTGTTTATCATCGTCTTCGGCTGGGGTCTTGCCGGTGCGGCCATCGCCACGGCCATCAGTCAGGTTATCGGCGGCGGCCTGCCCCTTCTCTACTTCGCGCGCAAGAACCCGAGCAACCTGCGCCTGGGGAAGCCCGTGGTTGACCTGCGCGCCCTGGGCAAGGCGTGCACGAACGGCGCCTCCGAGCTCGTGGCGAACCTGTCCATGTCGCTCGTCTCAATGCTGTACAACTACCAGCTCATGACCTTCATCGGTGCCGACGGTGTAGCTGCGTACGGCGTCATCCAGTACGTCATCTGGATCTTTGTGTCGTTCGTGATGGGCTTCTCGATGGGCTCGGCGCCGCTTGTGAGCTACCAGTACGGTGCTCAAAACAAGGCGGAGCTGACGAACCTGTTCAAGAAGAGCGTGAGCGTGGTCGCCGCCCTCAACGTGATTCTTACGGTGCTCGCCGTGTCGCTGGCCCGCCCCATCGCTATGCTTTTCGTAGGCTACGACGAGGATGTGCTCGAACTCACCGTCCAGGCGCTCTCCATTTACTCGTTCATGCTGCTGCTGGCCGGTTTTTCCATCTATGGCTCGGCGTTCTTCACGGCGCTCAACAACGGTCTGGTGTCGGCAGTCATCTCGTTCGTGCGCACCCTGGTCTTCGAGTGCGGCGCCGTCATCGTGCTGCCCATGATCATGGGCGAGATGGGCATCTGGTACGCCATTCTGGTGGCCGAGGCCATGTCGGTCCTTCTGACCTGTGGTTTCCTTGCCGGTTTGCGCAAGAACTACGGTTACCTGCAGTAATGCCAAGCGACTGCTTCGGCGGATAGCGCCCGACTGAATGTGAGGCCGGCGGGGATGCAGTCCATACCTGCATTCCCGCCGGCTTTTTTGCTACTCCATATACCCGGGGAGGGGTATACTGGCTGAAATTTAACATACATCTCACTGGTTCAAATGTATGTTAATTCAACAAAATACCTGGATACGCATTTTTGATGTTCGCGAAATGTATGTTAATGAGCAACCACTTGGTTGGCATGCAAGCGAAAGGGGCCCGTATGGACATCTCCGACAACGCAGTGCGCACGGCCGCCGAATCTTCCGCTGAGGCTAAGTGGCGCCGAGGTGCCCGCCGGCATACACGCTGCGTCATGGTGCTGCCCGACGACCTCGCCGGTAAACGCGTGCTGGACATTGAGTGCCGCAAGGGCCTGGGCGCATTCAAAATCGCCGACCGGGTGGGCGAGGGCGGGTTTGTCATCGGGACCGACTCCTCAGCGGAGAAAATCGAGATCGCAAGAGAGCTCGCGCCCCAGCAGCACTGGGCGGGCGATGCCTGGCGGCAGCATATGCGTCTCGTCCAGGCTGACCCAACCGACCTGCTTGCAGTGGGTATCGGCGACTCGTCCGTCGATGTCGTTGTCGTCAACAGCGTGCTCAACTTTACGTCCGACCGCCTCAGGGCGTTCGGCGAGATTGCTCGCGTCCTTGCCCCTGGAGGCTATCTTTATCACGACGCGGTGCTGGCCCTCCAACCTTTGCCGCCTCTCAGCAAAGCGGGTTCCGCCGTCCCTGCCGCCAATGCCTTTGCGACGGCTCCCACAAAAGAGGAGTTTGCGCGCATCTTGCGAGAAGCTGGCTTTTCTAGCTGGGAATTTCTTAATGAGCAGCCCCTTGAGCCCCAGCGTGAGGATGCAATCGAGCCTCTCTCTGGCCTGGCTTTCGAGAGTGCCGTTGTTCGGGCATGTATATAGCGTCTCCGGTGTCGCACGATTGCGCGCGGCCTGCGTGTCGCCCTTTGCTGCTGGTTTCTTCGGTCGCCGTCGCCTCGCCTACAGGCATTGTCGCTCGCTTCTTGCCGCTGTGTCCTTGCCCTTTGCCCCGCCCGACCATGTCGTGCCGAAGGTGCGCGGGCTCTTCCAACGGGGTACAAATCACCCTATGCTATAAAGTTCCACGTTGTACCCCCTGCTCGAAAGGCTCGCATCGCGTGAAGATCCTCATCGTCATCAATGACTACCTCAACAAGTCAAACGGTATGTGCATCTCCACGCAGCGCTTTGTCGAGGAGTTCCGCGCGGCGGGCCACGAGGTGCGCATTGCCACAAACGACCGTTACGGCGCCCTCGATTACCCGCTCGGTGTCGTGCGCATCCCGGTGTTCTCGGGCATCATCGAGAAAGAGGGCTTCACGTTTGCCCGCGCTGACATGCGCACCATTCGCAGGGCTGTGGCCTGGGCCGATGTCGTGCATGTCGAGGACCCCTTCCTTGTGTGCCGTCTGGCCGCCAGGGAGGCGCGGCGTGTGGGCAAGCCGGTGACGGGCACCTTCCACCTCTACCCCGAGAACATGACCTACGCCGTACATCTGGGAGAAATTCACCCGGTGAACAGGGGTTTCTTGCACTCGTTCGTTGCCGGCGTGTACAACCGCTGCCTGTGCGTGCAGTGCCCCACGGCCCAGGTTCGCGACAGGCTGGCCGAAGTCGGGGCAACCGCCAAGCTCGAAGTGATTTCGAACGGCATCGCGCAGGCGTTTATCGATGCGGGCAAGAAGCGGCTGGAGGCAAGCAGGGCCTCTGCTGCTCAGCAGGCTGGTGCGGCCGACTCCGCTGGTGTGCTGCGCGTGTTGAGCGTGGGCCGCTTTGCTCCCGAGAAGAATCAGACGACTCTTCTTGAGGCGGTTGCCCAGGCAAAGCATGGCAGGCAGATGCACGTGACGCTTGCGGGCAAGGGTCCCATCGAGGCCGAGCTTCGCAAGAGGGCGACCGACCTTGGGCTCGACGTCGACTTCGGCTTCTTCGAGCAGGATGAGCTGCGCGACCTCATGTGCGCAAGCGACGTCTACGTGCACTGCGCCGACGTGGAGGTCGAGGGCATGTCGTGCATGGAGGCGTTTGCGTGCGGCTGTGTGCCCGTCATTTCCGACGCCTCCCTCTCCTCAACGAAGGCCTACGCGCTTACCGGGCACAACGTCTTTTCTCATGCAAACGCCGTCGACCTTGCTGCCAAACTCGACTGGCTTTACGAGAATCGCTCCGATCTTGCAGCTTTGAGCAGGCAATATATCGAGTATGCGCAGGGCCTTGGCGTGCATGGTTGCGCTGAGAAGGTCTTGGCGATGATGGAAGAGGCCCGCAATCGGGTGGCCCGCGACCAAGCGGGCTTCTCGGTGCCCGCCGGTCCCCACGCCGTTGCTGCCAGGCTTCGCGTGCGCATTTCCCGTGGCGTGCACCACAGATTGGGCCGTGAACGAAAGGACGGCAACAATGGACGTGCTTAACGCGCCTTTTATCTATGTCGTGCTGGGCTACCTGTCGGGCAGCGTGCTGTATTCGGAACTGTTCATGCGCTTCTTCCATGGCAAGAGCCTTATGGATGTCAGCGAGAACCACAATCCGGGGTCCTCGAATGCCTTCATCTACGGCGGTTTTTGGTGCGGCACCCTCTCCGTGGTGTGCGACATAGCAAAAGGCCTGCTCCCGGTGCGACTTTTCTGCCGCGCGTTTGGCATGGCGTCGCCCATGCTCGCCCTTGTCATGGCGGCGCCGGTGCTGGGCCACGCTCGCCCCTGCTTTTTCGGCTTCAAGGGAGGCATGTGCATCGCCACAAGCTTCGGCGTGCTGCTGGGTCTGCTTCCCTGCGGTGGTCCCTTTATCATGCTTGCCGCGCTTTACCTGGGGCTTTTGTTGGTCCCGGGCATTGATAACAGCGTGCGGTCTATCCTTGCCTTTGTGGCGCTGCCAATCCTGGGCATCGCGGGCGCCTGCCTGGGACGTCTCGTGCCGAGCGTTGCGGCCGGCATGCTGCTGGTGTCCCTTGTTGCCCGCAAGAGAATCTGGCCTGACCTTGCCTGCGAGGACCAGACGCGCTTCTCCCACCTGCGCCTGCCCGGGGATGCGCACTAGCTTGGAGGCACCCTCCATCCACGAGGTGCCCGCAGGCCAGAAGGCGCCCTTCATCTACGGGGAGCTCGTTTTCCAGAAGCACCCTCCAGCTCCTACACCAGGTGCAGGACGAGGAACACAGCTCCCGACACAATGAAGGCAGCAAATGAGGCACATGTTACCGTGACCCATGGGATGCACTGCTTGCTTTGGCTCGCAGCACTCCCGCAGGTCTTGCTAACGCTTGTGGATTCTCCCAGATAAAACGCCTTGTATCCTGCCAGGGCAAACAGGGCGAACGATAGGGTGCAGATGATGAGTGCAGCTGTCATTGCGTAGGGCATGGTCAGTCTCCTTCTCAAATGAAGCTCTTGCAGGCGTTACGGGGCCGGCGGGTTTTCTGTCACCATGGCCCCGCTTGTCACCGTTAGGCGCACGAGGTTGGGGTTGTACGAGTCGCATGAGGCAACAGCTACTGCCCCTGCGTCATCGAAGAGGCGCGAGAGCACGCGCAGCACGGGGTAGCCTTCTTCTATGCCCAGGTAGCGGGCACATTTGCCGTGTGCCGCCACCACCTCCACCGTCTCTTCCACGCGGGAAATCGTCGCGTTGCACACCTCGCAGAGCAGGTCGGTGATAGATTGCGTGAGGTCAAGCTTGAGAAACCGAGGGAACCTCCGGGGGTCGAGGTAGGTCTGCTCGAACGACACCGCGCTTCCTCGCGCGCTGCGCACGCGTTCGATGCGGAAGAGCTCGCGCGTGCGCACGGTACCATCTGCCTCGCAGTTTGTCGGTTGCGCGCCTACGCCCGAATGCTTGGCGCCCTCCGCCTCGCAGCCCGCTCGCCCTTCGTCGGCGCCCTCCTCGCCCGTCCCCTGCGCTTCCGCCCAAAACTGCCGGCAGATGTCGTCGGGACACACTTCGCGTGCGGCGTGGATGACGCGTGTCTCATGTTCGATGCCCAGGCTCGCCATCATGCTCGCAAAGCTCGTGGCGGTGCCGGCTTGCCGGTCGATGAGTCTGCTTGAGCGGCTCTCGATCTCCATGCGTCCGGCTGTGTCCCACGACGAGCCCGAGTCGAGCACGTACGCGCCGCCGTTGCGCCCGCGACGCACCTCCACCTGGCCTTCTCCGCGCATGTGGGCAAGCGCCGCGTGCACGGTGGAACGGCTGACCCCCAGACGTACCGCCAGCTCGCGTTCGGAGGGGAGGCGACCCGCACGCAGGGCGCCGTGTTCGACGAGGGCGTGAATGTCGTCGATGGCCTGGCACACGACGGGTCCGAGCGGTGTGGGTTCCATGAGTCCTCCCTTCTGAACGCTGGCCAATGACACGCGTCGCGATGCCTACAGCGCCTCGTCGCCGCGCTCGTTCGTGCGGATGCGAACGGCCTTGGCTACGTCGCGCACGAAGATCTTCCCGTCGCCGAACGTGTCGTCGCCGAGCTGGGCCACGACGTCGTCGATGAGCGGGTCCACGAGCTCGTCGCGCACGACGGTGCGCACGCTCACCTTGGGCAGCAGGTTGATGCCCGGCGCCTCCTCGCGGCGATAGACCTGGTGAAGACCGCGCTGGTGGCCGTACCCCATGACAAACGAGAACGTGGCGCCCGTCTTCCCATGCGCGTCGAGGATGCGCTTGAGCTGCTCGAGCTTCTCGGAATTGATGATGAACTCGACTTCCTGCATGGTTGCTTCCTTCCTTGAGCCGCCCTGGGCGCCAGAGGCCGGGCGCTGCGCTGCGCCCCGTGCGGGCACCGCCGTCGCGATAACGAAAGGCGGGCGCAACGCGGTGAGAAGATTGTCTTCCTTGCGCGTTACACCCGCCGAACAGCCGTATTTCTGAAGCGCTACGGTTTGGTCAACGTTTTGATGCGTCCGGCCCTACACTCGATCCCAAACCCAAAGCCCAAACCTAAAACTGCGACTTGCCCTCGGGGGTCAGCATCCAAACGTGCGACGTCTCGCGGTTGCCGCTCCACTTGAAGGCGAGCATGCCGGCCCACAGGCCCGCGCCGACGCACATGTAGCCGGCAAATCCCAGCCAGGTCTGCGTGCCGATGCCGATCGTGCAGAAGAAGGCGACCACGAGGGAGATGACGAGCGAGGCGACCTTCATGGCCATGCCGGTCTTGTAGGGGCGGGGCCACTCGGGGTGCTTGAGCTGCAGGCGAATCGCGGAGATGGACGAGATGGCGTAGCACAGCGAGCATGCGAAGGCCATGAGGTCGAAGAACGCGCGGATGGACTGCATGGCAAGGAACCCGACGGAGATGGCCAGGATGAGGAGGTTGGGCAGGATGGGCTGGCCGTAGCGGTTGCACTTGGCGAAGACGGCAGGCAGGAAGTTCTGGCGGCCCATGGCGAAGAGCATGCGCGCCGCGGAGTACCAGAAGCCCAGCACAGAGGTGCAGATGGGCAGCAACACGCCCACGATGCCGACGAAGACGCAGAAGGCGGAGACCCAGCTGGCGCCGTTGAAGATGCGAAGGAGCGTGTCGAAGGTGATGAAGGCAGCGCCGTCAAAGGCGTAGCTGCCCCAATCCATGCAGCCCGCCAAGGCGAAGTAGAAGATGGCGTACACTGCGCCGCAGGTCACGACCGAGCCGAGGATGGCCTTCTTCTGGTCCTTGATGGGGAAGCTTCCCTCCTCGACCATGGCGGGCACGCACTCAAAGCCAAAGTAGGGCGTGATGAGGAATGCGCACCCGATGATCCAGCCGACGCCCAGCCCGTAATCGGCGGCGTTGGTGTTGGCAAAGAAGTTCGAGAAGTTGGAGATAGACCAACTGCCGGAGAAGAACATCATGAGCGACGCGACGAGGATGCCGCCGATGGCGCAGAAGAGCATGATGGTCTGCAGGCGGCCTGCCACGACGTTCTTGCACAGCGACACCGCGCACCACAGGCACAGCACGACGGCGCCGATGATCAGGGCGAGGCTGTCGTGGATGGCCCCGTTGAGGAACTGCCAGTTCAGCCAGTCGATGATGCCCAGGACGCCGGCGGCGGGCACGGCGAGCCAGGCGCACATGATGAGCCAGGCGCTCCAGAAGCCGGCGTGCTTGTTGATGCCGACGGTGTTGAACACCAGGCACGACCCGGTGCTGGGCAACATCGTGGAGAGCTCGGAGTACACAAAGCCGATCGGCAGAATCATGAGCGTCATGAGAATGAAGCCCAAAAACGTCGCGGGGCCGCAGTACGACATGAAGATGCCGTCCCAGTAACACATGAACGTGAAGATTGCGCCGGTTGCAAGGGTGTACACGTACAGAAGCTTGAGCGTCTTCTTGAGGCCGCCTTCTTGTGGCGCGGCGGTCGACGTCGTTGCGGACAATGTCTCAGCCATCGTGGTTCACCTCTCCTTTGCGTGGTTTCGCTTGGTTGGACGATGTCAGTAAACTGCCCGTTTGTTTCAAGGGCAAAAGATGGATGTTTCCGACTCGCTACGCCTTCTACCTGCGGTTACTTCAAACCATTGGCATACCATTTCAGCTAAGGGCACGCTGCGGCGGCACTTACAGGCCCAGGTCCGCCAGGCTTTTCTCAAGGGCGTCCATAAAGATGTCGACGTCGTTGGCGCTGAACACCAGGGGCGGGCGGATCTTCAAGATGTTGCCGGCGGGCCCGCACAGCGAGGTCAGGACGCGGTGCTCGCGCATGGCTTCGATGAAGTCGACGGCATGCTCGTAGTCGGGCTCCATCGTGCCGGGCTTCACGACGTCGACGCCGATGAAGAAGCCCGCCCCGCGCACGTCCCCCAGGCAGGGGTGGCGTTTTGCCGCATCGACGAGGGCGTTCTTGAACATCAGGCCCGTTTCCAGGGCGTTCTGCTGGATATGCTCGCCTTGTAGCACCTCGAGCACCGCCTGCGCCGCCGCCATGCTCACCGGGTTGCCCGCAAACGTGTTGAAGTAAGGCGTCTGCGAGGCAAACGCCTCCAGCACCTCGTGGCGGGCCGCCATCGCCGAGCAGGGCATGCCGTTTGCCATGGGCTTACCCATCGTCACAATGTCGGGCACGACGCCGTGGCGCTCGAAGCCCCAAAACGCCTCGCCGGTGCGCGCAAAACCCGGCTGGACCTCGTCGGCGATGAAAAGGCCGCCCTCCTTGTGCACGAGGTCTACCACCGGCCTGAGGAACCCCTCGCGAGCCTGTGGGGAGCTTGGGGCACCGGGGTACACGCCGTCGGAGGAGAAAATCGAGTCTGCGAGCAGCGCGGCAAACTTGAACCCGTGCCTGCGCATGTCCGCGATTTGCTCTGCCACGCGCGCGGCCATCCATGCGCCGATGTCGTCGGTTCCAAGGCGCCAGGTGTCGGGCGAAGGGATCATGCGCATGTCGGGCAGCATGGGCTGGTCGGCCCCGATTGAGGGGGACAGGCCCGTTACCAGCGCGGTGTTGCCGTGGTATGCCTCCGAGGTCACGATGACGCCCGTGCCTCCCGTGGCCGCGCGGGCCACGCGCACGGCGAGGTCGTTGGCCTCCGAGCCCGAGCATTCGAACATGACCCGGTCCACTTCGGAAGGTAGGAGCGCCACGAGGTGCTCGGCGTAGTCCACGATGCCTTCGTGCAGGTAGCGCGTGTGCGTGTTGAGCGTCGAGACCTGCCGACAAATCGCCTCCACCACATGGGGGTGGCAATGGCCCACCGACACCACGTTGTTGTAGGCGTCCAGGTACTCCTCGCCGTCGGCGGTATAAAGCCTGGTACCGAGCCCTTTCACAAAATGGAGCGGATGCTTGTAGAAGAGGCGGTAGCTCGGTCCAAGCACCCGCCTGCGTTCAACAAGCCTGCGCGTTTGGGGGTCGAGCCCGTCCAAATCGGCAGCCTTGAAGCTGTTCGAGTCCATGATCGTGGAGCGCATGGGGGTTCCCATGCTCGCGGCGTCTCCTTGCATATGCGTGCTTCCTTAGTCTTGGGGAATGAACGAGGGGATGAGCGTCCTTGTCCGCCCAGGTAGTTAGGCAAACAGGCGCAGATATCTCTCGGCGAGCTCCATCGTGCCGTCGACCCACCCCACCGACAGCTCCTTCACGGGGTCGGAGCCCTTGTGGCTTGCGAGCCAGGCGGTGAGCTGCAGCCGGCGCTGCATGATGAACGTGTCGATTTCCTCGAAGTCCGTGTCGGTGAAGGGCAGCACCTTGCGGTACCCGTCGAGCCAGGAGTTCACGAGGTCGCAGGCCAAAGGGCTCGTCTCAATGAAGCTGAGGGCGCCGGCCAAGTCGTGCAGATGCCAGCCAAAGCCGCAATCGTCAAAGTCGATGACCTTTACCTGGTCGTTTTCCACCAGCAGGTTGGCTAGGCGCAGGTCGGCGTGGATGAGGCCGAATGTGCGCTCGCTCATGCCGTAGCGCTCGAGGCGCCGCTGGATGGTGGTGCAGCAGCGCTCGAGCTGCGTCGTGTCCTGCGGGGCCAGGCCCTCGAATGCCTGCCAGGGACCCCAGGCCGCATGCTCGCCGATAATGGTGTCGTACGTCCACGAGATGCGCTTGAGCCTGCGCGTGCCGTTCCAGATCTCGGTCTGCCTGTGCAGGTAGGCCGTCGTTTCGCCGAGCTGGCAGAACTGGCTGACCATGCCCTTTGGGTCGCCCTCGCTAGGGGCCTCTCCGCTGAGAAACTCGCACACGACGCACTGATAGCTTGCCCCGTCGGGTCCCGTGACGCTCTGGATATAGCTGCCGTCCCGGGCGGGCAAGGGGTTTGCCACCACGAGCGGCGTGTAATCGTTGATCTGCCGCAGCCACGCCATCTCGCCCTCGAGCTCCTCAAGCGTGTGGTAGCCCGGGCGGCTGATGCGCAGCACGGCGTCCTTCGACCCGGTGACGGGATTGCGCACCAGGTAGGTGTAGTTCTCCGAAAAGGTGAGGAGCTTGGCCTCGTCGCCCTCGAACCCGTACCGTCCCAACGCTCGCCGGGCGACGTCGTCGAACAACATGGCGCCCTGCTCAAGCCCCGTGGTCTGAGTCCCGCTCATGGCTACTGCCCCATCGAGGTTGTCTCGGGCAGCGTGGAGCCGCCGTCGATGACCATCTGAGTTCCTGTTATATAGCTGGCTTCGTTCGAGGCAAGGAAGGCGCACAGCTCGCCGCACTCATCGGGCGTTCCCAAACGGCCCAGGGGCACGGCGTGGGCAATCGCCGAGATGGCGCGTGTGGGGTCGTCGGGATCGGATTGGCTTGCCATGCCTTCCACCAGGGGTGTCTGCACATATCCGGGGCAGATGCAGTTGACCCTGATGTTGTGCGGTGCCATCTCGCGTGCAAGGGCCTTCGTGAAGCCGACGAGGGCCGCCTTCGTCGTGGCGTAGGCGACCTCACCGGGATCGGCCACCAAGTCGCCCGTGACCGAGCTGGTGATGACGACGGACCCGGCGTTGTTGCGCACCATGGTGGGCAGGGCCGCGCGGCAGACGTTCCAGACACCCTTGATGTTGATGTCGATATGTGCATCGCGCCACGCGTCGTCGCTGGTAAGGAAGTCGCTGAGCGTGCAGATGCCGGCGTTGCAGTCGAGAATGTCGATTGTCCCGTACGTCTTGAGGGTGAAGTCGACAAGGTCCTTGCAGGACTGAGCATCGCTCACGTCGCAGCGAAAGCCGACTGCTTCCCTGCCAGCTGCCTGGAGCTCCTCGGCGAACTGCAAGACGTCGTTGCCTCGGGCGGCGAGCACCACACACGCCCCCTCTTCGGTGAAAACGCGGGCGATACCTGCCCCAATGCCCTTGGAAGCTCCCGTGATAATGGCAATCTTCCCATCAAGCTTACCCATGCTGACCAACTCCTTTTGATGCAAGCGGTGCGGCGGGCCCATGGCCCCGGCACCTTCCTACAAGATGCCGACCATGGTGGGATGCCGATGTTGCCTGGGTGGGGAAGGGACGTTTCTCTCACATTACAGGGCTGTGGCAAGCAGTGTTCAGGCCATTTACGAGCCATTTAGGGAGAAGCACGCAATGGTGCGGATGGTATGCGGCAAGGTCGAGCGCGCCCATATAGAAGGCATGCGATGGAGGAAGGCAAGCGTGTCTATATATGCTTATAGAGACTGACGCGACGGCATGGGCGTTTTTTAGGGCAGGTTGGATGGGCGTACATATGTAGAGAAAGAAAAAGTGAATGTTGGCAGGGAAGCTTGTATTGATACGGGAGGTCATGTTCAGCCACGAGATGTATGAAGGAAGGTCGGGTGATTTTTGCAGGTGATTTCGCCTGAGGGGCTCTGGATTAGTGAAACCCAGGGTTATCTGAGCAAAGAGGCGACAAAAAGGCGAGAATACTGCGAGCGGCCAAGTTGATAGGGTCTCACATCCCATCGTGCTTGAGACCGGGCCGGTGCAAGGTCGGCGGGGGTCGAGGTTTTGGGCATCGTGGGGGTTCAACAGCGTGCGGTTCTCGAAGCAAAGGTACGGGTTCGCGTCGGTCGGTCGGTTCTCTCGGCGCGGGTCACCGGTCCTCGCGCAGGCGGAGCGAGCGACCGTGTCCACCGTGTTGGCGCAGGCTTGCCCAGGGGCAGCCGCGCCCTTCCCCGGCTGGGAAACCCGCCCAATCTTATCATTCTTCCCCAGTTTGTGTGCGTCTCATGTACTAACGCCCCCGCCCTTGCCCCCAGCCTGCGCCTGCGTGTATAGTTCTCCCTCGCGCCGCACCCCAGTGGGGCGGCCGCGCGAACC
>CAKUAI010000027.1 GCA_934636245.1 uncultured Coriobacteriales bacterium | reverse complement strand
CGTGATCGCCGAGGTCACCGTCGGCGACAACTCCGAGACCCAGGGCATCGGCTCCAAGGCCATCGAGCAGCTGCCCGAGGCCATCGTTGCCGCCAACGGCACCGAGGGCGTCGACGCCGTCTCCGGCGCCACCGTCACCTCCAAGGCGATCTTCACGGCCGTCGACGAGGCCCTCGAGCAGGCCAAGGGCGGCGCCGCTGAGTCCGACGAGGCCACCGAGGCCGAGGGCTACACCGACGGCGAGTACACCGCCGAGGGCAAGGGCATCGGCGGCAAGGTGCCCGTGACCGTCACCGTCAAGGACGGCAAGGTCTCCGAGGTCACCGTCGGCGACAACTCCGAGACCCAGGGCATCGGCTCCAAGGCCATCGAGCAGCTGCCCGCCAAGATCGTCGAGGCCAACGGCCTCGAGGGCGTCGACGCCGTCTCCGGCGCCACCGTCACCTCCAAGGCCATCTTCACGGCCGTCGAGGACTGCCTGAAGCAGGCCGCTCCCGCCGACGACGCCAAGGCCGACAAGGCCGAGGCCGCCGGCCTCAAGGACGGCACCTACACCGCCGAGGGCAAGGGCATCGGCGGCAAGGTGCCCGTGACCGTCGAGGTCAAGGACGGCAAGATTGCGACCGTCACCGTCGGCGACAACTCCGAGACCCAGGGCATCGGCACCAAGGCCATCGAGCAGCTCCCCGCCAAGATCGTCGAGGCCAACGGCACCGAGGGCGTCGACGCCGTCTCCGGCGCCACCGTCACCTCCAAGGCCATCTTCACGGCCGTCGAGGACTGCCTCGAGCAGGCGAAGTAGTTCGCAGGCAACATAGTTGCACCTTGCAAGAGGGGCGTCTCGAAAGAGGCGTCCCTCTTTTTGTGCGCCGCTGGCTCGACATTCCCATCAAACTCGGCTATTCGTGCGATACTGTTGCGGCTTTAAGCGCGTCCACATTCAGCCTTCGAAGCGTTTGCACTATCCCTGGAGGAATCACATTGCAATTGCCGCAGTTTGTTAGACGTGAGGGCAGCAGCTTCTATTTCTCGCCTGGGGAGGGTGCAGGCGACGTCCAGTCCTGTCTGGCCGCGCTCGGCGTGTCCAAGACCCTCTCGGGCCGCCTGCGCGCGCAAGGCCGCGCCGTATTCGGCTCCAGTACCGGAGAGCTCCGTATCGATGCCTCTAGCGAGCCTGTGAGCCCGCACATGCCCTCGCAAGAACCCCTTCGGGTTCTCTATGAGGACGACTTCATTATCGCGGCAGAGAAGCCCTCAGGGCTTCTTGTGCACGGTGACGGCACGTATGCAGACACGCTCACCGGCCGGGTCGAAGATTATCTTGCCGCGGGGGAGGGCCTGTTGTCCCCGCAGGCCGTGCAGCGCCTCGACGTTGAGACCACGGGCATCGTGCTCTTCTCCAAGGCCGTCGAGTTCCAGGGTCTTTTCGATGCCCTCGTTGCCGATCACGCCTTGATGGAGAAGTGCTACCTTGCCATGGTTGAGGGCGCCTATCCCAAGGCCCATGACCGGGTCAACGCCGCGTTGGCGCGCGATCGCCACGACGCCCGCCGTATGCGCGCCTGCGCTCCCGGTCAGGGCCAGGATGCCCTCACCTATGTCGAGCGCCTTGCCGTGAGCCCCGACGGGAGCCACTCACTGCTTCTTGTGACGCTCGGCACGGGGCGCAAGCACCAGATTCGCGTGCACCTGGCATCGCGAGGTTTTCCTGTTGTGGGAGATGCGTTGTACGGGCGTCGTGGGGCCGCGCAGGAGCCGCTTATGCTGCATGCCTGGCGGGAGTCGTTCGCCCATCCCTTGACGGGCGAAAAAGTGTGCATCGAGTCTTCGGGATATGAGCGTTTTGCCGCGTATGTTCCGGGCACCGAGGCTTTGCTTGAAGGTAGATAAACACAACGGACGGCGGGTGCTCCGGTCGCAAGGGGGGAAGTTCGACCGGGCCCGCCGTCCTACAAGGGGAGATGCCATGACGCTCAAGCGTAAGGGGGACGCTGCGTAGGCTCATGAATTGTCAGAAGTAAGAAAGGCTTGCTGGGCTCTGTGTGCTCCCTTGCCTTTGCTGACATGTATAATGCCCCACTTGCGTTCGCCTTTCTATCATCGTAAAGGATGAGATTCTAAGGACGATGCATCTAGCTGGTGTTTTGTTAGAAATTCAACCATTTTTGGGCTATGTGACTAGTCGATTGTCACCCCTTTTTATATGTGCAAGCCATGGTGCGCCATCCCTCATCATGTGCTTCGCAGGAGCCTCTCATCAACTTTTATGACCTTCTCACCCCCAGGGGAGGAGGGCTTTTGGGCGATTTGGAGCGTGTCTGCAGTCGGCCCTGGGCGCTGCCTGCCGTACAATGCAACCACGAAATCGCTGACATCGTAGAGCCATCCAGCCGGGAGGCCACATTGACGCTTGAGCATCAGGACAACAACTGCGCGGCATCGCGGCCCCTGCATGTCCTCGTTTTTTGCGAGAAGTGGGAGTCGGGCGGCGTCGAGGCGTTCGTCACGACGTTGCTCGAGTGCATGGATCGCACGGGCCTGACCGTTGACTTGGCGGCATGCAAGGTGCAACCGGGCCCCTATGACGCCCGGCTTGCCGAGATGGGCGTCGAGCCCATCGCCCTGGGTGCGAGCATCCGCGACGTCGCCGCCAATCTCAAGGCCTTCCGACGCCTGCTTGAGCAGGGCGACTACGACGCGGTCCATCTCAACGTGTACGAAGGGCTCGCGCTGCTCTTTGCCCGGGAGGCGAAGAAGGCCGGCGTTGCGCGTGTCATCGTGCACAGCCACAACAACGACCTGCGCCCGAGCGCCACGCGCTGGCTCAAGCTCGCCCTGCATCGCGTGTGCACGGGCCTGCTCGGAGGGTACGCCGACGTGCGCTGGGCCCCGTCGCAGGCTGCGGGGCGGTTCATGTTTGGCGAGCGTCCTTTTGCGCTTGTGCGCAACGGCATCGTTCCCGAGAGGTTTGCATTCGATGCCGGCGTGCGAGGGACGCTTCGATCCGAGCTGGGCTTTGCGCCTGGCCAAACTGTGCTTGGCTGTGTGGGGAGGCTCTGCGAGCAGAAAAACCAGCTCTTCCTCGTCGACGTGCTGGTCGCCTTGCCAAAGAACGCCTGCCTGCTTCTTGTGGGCGAAGATGACGGAGACGGCTCCCACGAGGCAGCGCTGCGCCGCCGCGCTTGCGAGCTCGGTGTGCAAGACCGTGTGCATCTGTATGGCCGGACCAGCGACGTGGCCCCGCTGTACCAGGCCATGGACGTGCTCTGCGTGCCCTCGACGTTCGAGGCGCTGGGCATCGTTGCCGTGGAAGGCCAGGCTGCGGGCCTGCCCGTGGTGGCGTCGACCGCCGTGCCGCCGGAGGCGCACGCGGGGGGTGCGCTGAGCCGCATTCCGCTCGACACCACCCAGTGGGTTGCCGCCCTTGCCGCGGCGCCCATCGACCTCGCCACCCGTGCCGAGGGTGCAGTGCGCGTTGCCGAGGCAGGATACGACATGCGAACGATTGCCTCCGAGGTGCTCGGGGCGTATGGGAACGGCGAGCTGATCGGCGCAAGCCGGTCTTTGACCTCGTTTTCGTCAGGCGCTGGCGAAGTCAGTTGTGACACTTCCGGCCTCGTGAGCGTCATCGTGCCGGTCTACAACGTGGCGGATTATGTCGCCGACTGTCTTGAGAGCCTGCGCTGTCAAACGCATGGCAACATCGAGGTCATCGTGGTGGATGACGGATCTGTCGATGGGTCGGGGGAGGTTTGTGACCGATTCGCGGCCATTGATGCTCGCTTCCGAGTCATTCACCAGTCGAACAAGGGGCTTTCTTCTGCTCGCAACGCAGGGCTCGATGCCGCGCGGGGCGAGTACATTTCTTTTGTCGACAGCGACGACGCAATCTCTCCCGTTTTCATTGAGGCCCTGCTTGCCTTGCGGGCCGATGTTGCGCAATGCACGTTTGTGACCGAAGCTGATGGGCTGGCGTGTTGCTCCGAGATACATGGCGGGCCGATTGCGATGACTGGCCGAGAAGCTTGCCATGCGCAGCTGCTCGATTCAACCGGCAACGCAACGGTGGTATGGAACAAGCTGTACAAGGCCTCGCTTTTCAACGACATTCGTTTTCCGGCGGACAAGCAGCACGAGGACGAGTTCGTGACGCACAGGGTGCTGTGGAACGCGGCGTCTTTCTCGTCCGTCACCCAGCCGCTGTATTATTATCGCCAGCGCAGCAACAGCATCATGGGGTCGGGTTTTAACGCCGGGACGCAGGACGCTTTCGAGGCGCTTGAGCAACGTGCCTCCTTTTACCGCCTGCAAGAAGACGAAGAGCTCGCGGCACTCTGCGAGGCGGTTCTGTGCAATCGAATCGGTACGGCTCTGGACGGCGTGGCGACATACGATCCCGACGGTGCGTCCGGCTGGTCTGCAAAGCGCGACAGTCTTCTCAAATCGCTGCTGGCATCTCCCTATATTGGTGTCAAAAAGAAGCTCTCGCTGCTCCTGCAGCGTGCGATGCCCGAGGTGTTTGCGCGTATCAAAGGGCGTTAGGCGGCTGTTTGTGCGTTTTGCCTAGCGGTTGGCCCTCCTCCTGTTCGGCGCGCACGAGTTGCCGACAAACTTATGGGCGCATTGAGGTACACTTTACTGTTACTTTACAGAAGGCCTGGGCAATCGGTTAGGAGAAATGAGTGAAGAAGGTAATTACCTACGGTACGTTTGATTTGCTCCATTATGGGCACATCAATCTGCTTCGCCGCGCAAAAGCGCTGGGGGATTATCTCATCGTTGCCCTTTCAACCGACGAATTCAACTGGAACAGCAAGCAGAAGAAGTGCTATTTCACATATGAGCAGCGCAAGCAGCTGCTGGAGTCCATTCGCTATGTTGACCTCGTCATTCCGGAGACCTGCTGGGAGCAGAAGGTCTCCGATGTTCAGGAGTTCAAGGTCGACACCTTCGTTATCGGTGATGACTGGACGGGCAAGTTCGACTTCCTGAAGGATTACTGCGAGGTCGTCTATCTGCCCCGTACCCCGGAGATTTCGACGACACAGATCAAGCGCGATTTAAAGATGTAACCATCGATTTGGTTGGAACAAGAGATGAAGAAAAAGAACGTGACGCGGGATACGTATTACGCGACATATTACAACGAGCCGATTGATTCGAATGCGGTCTACCTCGAGTCGCGCGATGGGCTTGATTTTACAGGCAACATCTTGCGTATCGCCGAGGAGCTTTGTACAAACGAAGCCTATGCCCGCCTTCATTTTTTTGTTCGGGTGCGTAATGATGTTTTGCATAAAATACATGCCCTTGCTAATCGGTATCACCTTGATTTGTCTCGCATGGAGTTTGCTCCCACTGAAGACGAGGCAATCAATTGCATGGAAAAAGCCAAGTACATCGTGACTGACTCGGGTACTCCCTGGGGATATGTCAAACGAGAAGGCCAGGTGGTTCTTAACACGTGGCATGGAACGCCGCTCAAGGTGATGGGGCGTTATATCCCGACCGAAGAACACAAAATTGGCAACGTGCAGCATCTTTTTCTTTCAAGTGATTACCTCCTTTATCCGAGCTATTACATGAAAGACAAGATGTTGAAGTCCTATATGGTGGACAAGGTCGCCACAGGCAAAGCTCTAATGGAGGGCTACCCGCGCAACTCGGTCTTCTTCGATGCCGAGAAGCGAGAGCAGATGCGCGAGGAACTTCACTTTACGGGGAAAAAGGTTTACGCCTATATGCCCACGCACAGGGGCAACAGTGAGAACAGCAAGAATTCCTCGCAGCTTATCGATGTGGTTGACTACCTTTCCGAGTTGGATTGCTATCTCAATGATGACGAGCTTGTCCTCGTGAAGCTGCATGTTTTCAACCAGTCGCAAATCAATTTTGTTCAGTTTGACCACATCGTCGCGTTCCCCGAGGGGTATGAGCCGTACGATGTGCTTAACGCCACGGATTGTCTGATAACTGATTACTCAAGCGTGATGTTTGATTATGCCAATACCGGCAATAATATCATCCTCTTTACATACGATGAAGAGGAGTATTTTGAAGACCGAGGCACGTACTTCCCGCTTTCTGAGTTGCCGTTCCCAAGTGTCAAGACCGTCGATGAGCTGATTGGGGCCATGAGGACAGGGAAAGCGTACGATGACAGCGAGTTCCTGGGCAAATACTGCACCTTTGATAACCCAGAAGCTGTTCAAAGAATTTGCGGGCACGTTTTTCTCGGGCAGAATTGCTGCAAAGAGGAGCAAATCTATAACGGCAAGGAAAACGTTCTCCTCTATGCTGGAAGTCTGGCGAAAAACGGTATTACAACGGCGTTCGTCAATCTTCTCAACCGTCTTGACAAAACGGGAAAGAACTATTTCGTGGCGTTTCGTCGGCAAGAGATCAATGCCGACCCATCACGCTTGTCGGTCCTTCCCAAAGATGTCGATTACCTGCCTTTGATGTGCGATCAGTTTTACACGACCGAAGAGCGCAGGGATTACGACACGTTCCGCAAGAGCAAAGATTCTGCAACGCCCTATCCAAGCAGTCTTGCCAGGATGTTTAAGCGTGAATGGGACCGATATTATTGGGGGGTAAACTTTTCTCATCTCATCCAGTTCGATGGGTATGGCATCAATGTGAACTTGTTATTCTATGCATCGAGCTCAAAGAAGACCATCTTTGTTCATAACGACATGCTTCGTGAGATTAGGGAAAAGGGCAACCAGCACGAGCCGACGCTCAAGATGGTGTATGGCTCTTTTGATAACGTCGCTGTCGTCTCGGATGAGCTGATTCCGATTGTGGCAGAGATATCCGGGCGCAGCGACAACATCCATGTTGTCAACAATATACATGACGCTGCGGGGGTGCGCCTGAGGGCCGAGCAGCCGATTGAGTATCAAAAGGACACGCTCTTGCGTTCTTGGACGCCAGGCGGCCTGTTTGATTTCTGCCATTCTGATGGCTATAGATTTGTGACAATCGGTAGGTTTTCGGCCGAGAAGGGCCATGAGCGACTTATCCGTGCTTTTGATTGCTTCTGCGATAAACATCCAGATGCGAAGCTTCTCATTGTTGGCGGTCACGGAAAGCTTTATGACAAGACTGTTCGGCTGGCTGCAAACCAGCGGCATTATCAAAACATATTGATTCTTCGCTCTATATCGAACCCTATGCCGATACTTAAGCAGAGCGATTTGTTCGTCCTCTCGTCATACTATGAGGGTTTGCCCATGGTAATCCAAGAGGCAGACTCGATAGGGCTGCCTATCATCTCGACTGACATCAAAGGTCCTCACGATTTTATGGGCCAATACGGAGGATATCTCGTTCCAAATACCGAAGAGGGAATCTACGAGGGAATGGAAGCCTTCGCGCGTGGCGAGGTGCATCCGATGCACGTAAACTATGACGAGCGCAACAAGATCGCATTCGAGCAGTTTTTGGCCTTGTGTGGTGGTGACCGATGAGCAGCACGATCAGTGTGATTGTCCCTGTATATAACGTCGAACGTTATCTGAGGGATTGTTTAGACAGTGTTCTTGGACAAACCTACACTGATTTGGAAATCGTTCTCGTCGATGACGGTTCCACCGACGGTTCCTCTACTCTGTGCGATGAGTATGGTCGACTCGACAAGCGAGTTCATGTGATTCACAAGGTCAATGGAGGACTGTCGAGTGCTCGCAACGCGGGTCTCGACGTTGCCAAGGGCGAGCTTATCGGGTTCATAGACTCAGACGACTGGGTAGAGCCGCAAATGTATGAGCTTCTCTACAAGGGCATGAACGAAACGCTTGCTGATGTGTCGGTCTGCGGGGTCACAAAGGTATACCCGACGTCTGAGAAGGCGCAAAGCTTTCCCCGGCGACGCATATATAGCAGGCGTAAGGCTCTGTTCGAGTTGATTAACAGTCGAGATCTCGAAAGTTTTGCTTGGAACAAACTGTATAAGCGGGGCTTGTTCGAAGGTGTCCGATTCCCTGAGGGCCGTATATTCGAAGACTTGATAACGCTGCCGAAACTTTTTAATCAGGTCGGTAGAGTCGTGCATCTCAACGAGTGCCTCTGCAACTATCGCCGCAACGATGAGAGTATCCTCGGTACGTGGACTCTTGATGTTCAAGCGGAGTTCACGCATGCCCAGCAGGATCGGTTTGAGTATCTCGAGCCTCTGTGGCCGGATTTTTCGTCGCTCATGCTGGAACGCTATGCATGGTCGCTTGAGGATTTGTGCAAAAAAGCTCTTCAAGCGTCATCCGATGAGATAGGTAGGGTGGGCCCGGTTCTCACTAAAGAGCTGCTGCCTTTTTACAAGGAGCATAGGGCAGCGCTCGAGCCTTATACGACCGAGGCGGCCCGCAAGAAATACGACGTCCTTCTTGGCCATCCCCTTGCGTTTGCGGCTACTTGGCCGATGGTGCGCCGCATAAGAACGGGGGTCTATAACTTTCGCCATTAATGGGCTGTTCACTGGTCGCTGCAGCTACTCAGTTGGTTTTAGCGCATATCGTAGCTTTTTGTTTGCGAGTGCATATGCCCTGCTTAGCCAGATCCAGACGAAGTCGATGATGAGCGAGAACGCATAAGAGACGCCCAACAGCAGCAAAAACACCAAGGGCGACCACTGGGGCAGGTAGATGAAGGCCTGGCACCAGTGGTAGCAGAAGAAGCTGTGGGTGAGCCAGATGTTGGTGCTGTGCTTGCTAATCGCTTTGAGAGGCCTGGACAGAAGCGCGCCCGTTTTTGTGGTTGAGAGCACCGACAGGGCGATGCAGACAAGCGGGGCGTACAAAAAGTCGTAGCGGTATCCAACGTTGAGCTTAAAGCGCAGGCAGACAAGGAAGGCCAGGCAAAGAAGGGCGCCCGCGCATGCAAGATAGCGGCCGGAGAAGCGGCCCTTTGCTTTTGTCAGCAAGTCCCAACGGGCAAACAGGCACCCTGCGAGAAAGCAGGCCGACCACTGCATGGTCTCGAAAAGCTTCTTCCATATGATGGCTGTGCGTGAACTCGCTTGCCCAGGCTGCCTGGGCAAGCGAGGGAACAATCCACGTTACCGCTGCGTTCCAAACGCAGACGACAAGAAGGTCCACCGATAGGGTCGCATGCTTGCGGGCAAAGAACCGCACCATCAGCGGAAAGGCTGCAAGCAGGATGAGGTAGTCGGTAAAGAACCACCATTCCCCGTTGTAGGTGATATTGAGGCCCGTGACGTTCCAGAAGAGGGACTCAAACGTTGCCGTCACACGCGCGTCGCCCAGGATGAGGGCGATGGGGACGACAATGGCGAACACCTTGAGGTAGGGTGTGTAGAGTCCCTTTACTTTGGCGAGCGTGAAGCTTGAGAGCAGGTCAGCCGAGGCTGCTGTGCCTTTGGGCTGGCCGAGAAGCTGCTTGTCCCGCTTTGCCTGAAACGACATCCATGTGCCGTAACCTCCGAGGAAGAGGAAAAGTGCCACGCACATCTTACCAAAGAGACCGATCAGCATGGCAGAGTCGACGTTCGTGAAGGTGAGGAGCGGAATATAGGAGCTGCCGTCCTGGATTCTATTGGGGAAGGCAAACAAATGGTGGTATAGCATGAGGATGATGGCGAACCCCTTGACCATCTTAGTGTCATCCCTGCTGAAACCCATACGTGCCTGCCTCGTTTCGAATTGGTGCAAGCAGTTGCTTGCGTGGGCGAACGTTGTTTCTTGCGTCGAGCCGCAAAGAAACGTGAGACATATCCTATCATTGTGCGTTTGGACTGGCATTGTGGTATGGGTATATGCGGGAGGTAGACATGACCGAACCCAACGAGGGTTGTCTCGATGAATGCCTGGGGCGGGGGAATGCCCCGCTGATTACGGTCATCGTGCCTATCTACCAGGTCGAGGTCTATCTACGCGATTGTGTTGACAGCATTCTTGCCCAGACGTACGCCAATCTCGAGGTCATCCTTGTTGACGACGGCTCGCCTGATAACTGTCCGCAGATATGCGACGAGTACGCTTTGCGCGATCGTCGCGTGCGCGTCATCCACAAGGCAAACGGCGGCCTGTCCGACGCGCGAAATGCCGGCCTTGATGTGGCCCGCGGGGAGTGGATTGGCTTCGTGGACTCCGACGACGTAGCCGAGCCGACTATGTTTGAGACGCTGCTCGCTCAAGCGCAGGCGCATGGGTCTCAGATTTCGGTATGCAACTTTGCCGAGTTCGCAGGTGGGCAAGACGAGCGCGAGGCGTTGTGGACTCGCGGTGTTGAAGCCCAACGAGTGCTCTCGGGTCGCGAGGCGTGCTGTCTGCTCATGGTAGATGACGAGCTGCAAAACTACGCCTGGAACAAGTTGTATGCCGCGCGTCTGTGGAATGGGGTGCGGTTCCCTGTCGGGCAGAAATACGAGGATGTCAACACGACCTACAAGCTTTTCGAGAAAGCAGGTCGTGTTGTTCTCGTTCCCGAGGTTCTGTACTGGTATCGGCTGCGTGGGGACAGTATCGTCGGCAGTCGCAGCCTTGCCGGCGAGTTCGATTGTGTCCAGGCCAATCTTGAGCGATGTGAGGACGTGCTGCCCCGCATCCCTGAAGCAGCCCAGCCCATGATTGATGGCGTGATGAAGGCGATTCTCAATCTCTGGCCGCTTGCATGGGAATATCGGCGCAAGCTTACGCCAAGGCAGCGCGAGCTGCTCGGAGGCTTTTCGGAGTTTGCCGCTAAGCATGCGGCGCAAAGCACGATTCCAGCGCGTTTGGGTATTACCGGCAGGCTTACATACAAGTTGTTGGCGCATCCGGCATCGTGGTCGCAATGCTGCGCTTACCTGCTGGATTCCCTCTATCGGCTGAAACATGATGGACGAACCAGGTAGGAAAGGCGGTGCCTGCGTGTGGGTTGCCTCTTTGGGCTCCTGCATGTGGGCACCTCGGGTAAAATCAACGCTTTGGTTTTACTGAGTCGAAAAGGTCGGGGCTGTTCAAGGGGGCTTGATGCTTCAAAAACTGAAGGAACACCAGTTCCTGTTCGAGGAACTGGTGGCGCGCGATTTTAAGACCAAGTACAAGCGCACGGTGCTCGGCATGCTGTGGAGCGTGCTCAACCCACTGCTCACGCTGCTTGTCATGAAGATCGTCTTCACGCAGTTCTTCGGTCAGAGCATGGACCACTACACCACGTACCTGTTCTGCGGCAACCTCGTGTTCAACTACTTCAACGAGTCTACCTCGCAGGGCATGACGGCCCTCATGTCCAACTCGCACATCTTCACCAAGGTCAATGTGCCCAAGTACATGTTCCTGCTCTCAAAGAACGTGCAGACCATCATCAACTTCGGCATCACGCTGTGCGTGTTCTTCGTCTTCTGCCTTATCGACCACATCACGTTTACCTGGAACTTCCTGCTGCTCATTGTGCCCATTGTGTTCCTCATGCTGTTCAACGTCGGCGTGGGCCTCATCCTGTCGGCGCTCTACGTCTTCTTCAAGGACGTGCAGTACCTCTGGAGCGTCTTTACGATGCTGCTCATGTACATGTCCGCCATCTTCTACACCACCTCGAGCTATTCGCCGCTTGTGCAAAACCTGTTCTATCTCAACCCGGTGTATACCTACATCACGTATTTCCGCCAGGTGGTCATTGACGGGCTCGTGCCCTCGGTGGGCTTGCACGCGCTTGTTATCGGCTATGCCGTGGCCGCGTTTGCCATCGGCGCGCTGATTTACAAGAAGAAGAACCACGAGTTTTTGTACTACGTGTAAGGTGCGCCCATGACTGCAATGATTAGCTGCGACAACGTCTCGATTCGCTACATTACCGGCGACTTCAAGGACATCGGTCTCAAGGAATACTTCATCCGCAGGCTCAAGCATGAGTACCACGTCACCGAGTTCTGGGCCGACAGGCACGTGACCTTTGAGCTTGAGCCCGGTGACATGCTCGGCATCATCGGCTCCAACGGTGCCGGCAAGTCCACGCTGCTCAAGGCCATCAGCGGCATCATGGTGCCCACTGAGGGCACGGTGCGGTGCAACGGCAAGATCGCGGCCCTGCTCGAACTCGCCAGCGGCTTCGACGGTGACCTCACGGTGCGTGAGAACACCTACCTGCGCGCTGCCATGCTGGGCTACAGCCGTGCATTTGTCGACGAGACCTACGACTCCATCATCGACTTCGCCGAGCTGCGTGGGTTTGAGGACCGTCCCTTCAAGCAACTTTCCAGCGGCATGAAGAGCCGCCTGGCGTTTTCCATCGCGAGCCTTGTCGACCCCGAGGTGCTCATCCTCGACGAGGTGCTCTCGGTGGGCGACGGCGCCTTCCGCAAGAAGAGCGAGGCGAAGATGCGCGAGATCATCGCGGGCGGCGCCACCACGCTGCTCGTGAGCCACTCCACAGGCCAGGTGCGCTCACTGTGCAACAAGATTCTCTGGCTCGACCACGGCAACCAGGTCGCCTTCGGCAACAACGTGCAGGGTCTGTGCGACGCCTACGAGCGGTATCTCAACACCAAGAAGCTGCCTGGTAAAGACGAGCTGCCGCCTCTGTTTGTCGACGAGGTTCCCCAGCCGCCCTCGCAGCCTGCGACAGGCAAGGTTGAGCAGGCCCCGTCTGCCTCGGAGCAGGCTGCTGCTCTGGCGGGTGGCGAGGGCCCGGGCGATGCCGCCCAGGAACCGGCCCACAAGTCGTTCATTCAGCGCGTTGCGGGCCTTCCCAAGGCCGTGCGCATCACCGCCCTTGCCTTGGTGGCGCTCCTCGTCGTCATCGCGGTGAGCGAGGCGACGCTACCTGGCCGCATCCAGGCTTTGCCTCTCAACGAGACGGCCCTGATGTGCGTCAACGATGACGAGGGCATCCAGGTGTGTCTGCGCGACAACAAGCTCTATGTGTTTGCCGGCCGTGCCCGTACGGATGCCTCGGGCCTTCTGTTTGCCGTGCGTGCGCAGGATTCACGCGGCAACGTCACACGTGAGACGTTTGACATCGCCTCGCAGGCAAGCGGTCGTTACAGCACGTCCGACGCCTACGTACTCGAGGTCAATCTTGCACGCTATGTGGGCTACACCGAGCTGCGATACGGCGAGGTAGATGCGGGCGCTCCAATGACGGGCGACGAGTTTGAGTGGGCCTGGAGCGAGACATACGCTCGCGGTGAGCAGGTCACGCTCAAGCGAGGCTAACCTCGAAGATATGCAAATGGGCCGGATGGGATGCAGCTCGCAGCTCCCGTCCGGCCCATTTTTGCTTGCGTCTATCGCGTGCCCGGTCTATTTTTGGCACCCCTCTTCACGAGCGGTTCCTGCTTGTTCACGATGCCCTTGAACGGCGTGGTGAAGAGAATGCGCAGGTCGAACATGAACGACCAGTTCTCGATGTAGTACAGGTCGTACTCCACGCGGGCCTCGATGGAGGTGTCGCCGCGCAGGCCGTTGATCTGAGCCCAGCCCGTCATGCCGGGGCGCACCTGGTGGCGCAGCATGTACAGCGGCACGCTGCCCTTGAAGTCGTACACGTGCTGGGGAAGCTCGGGCCTGGGCCCCACAAGGCTCATGTCGCCCCTGAGCACGTTGAAGAGCTGGGGCAGCTCGTCGATGGAGTAACGGCGCATGAAGGCGCCGAAGGCCGTGCGGCGCGGGTCGCCCGCGACGGTCCAGCCGTCTGTCTCATGCACGTTCACGCGCATCGAGCGGAACTTGTACATGTAGAACAGCTTGCGGTTGCGTCCCACGCGCTCCTGCTTGAAAAGGACGGGGCCGGGGGAGGAGAGCTTGGTGCCGATGACCGCCACGAGCATGATGGGCGAGGTCAATACGATGAGCACGGCCGACCCCACCACGTCCATGAGACGCTTGAGGAAGGCGAAACCCAGGTTGTCGAGCACGACGCGCTGCACGTTGATGAGCGGCACGCCTCCCTCGATGCTGATTGAGGGCCTGCTGGAGAGGAACTGGTAGTATGCAGGCAGAATCGACAGCTTGATGCCGCTGCGTTTGCAGGCGATGAGGATGGGGTCGAGCAAGTCCTGCTCTTTGGCGTCGATGGCGATGACGACCTCGTCGGGTAGGGTGGCGTCGAGGATATGGTCGATGTCGGCGTACGATCCCAGCAGCCTGATGTCCTCAATTGACGCCTCCCCGATGTTGCCCACCACGACCTGTCCGGTGCTGGGATGTGCGGCGATGCCGTGCGCAAACGTGCAGGCCCCCGCCCCCGAACCCACGATGACGACCCTGCGCAGGTCGCGGCCTGAGCGGTGGATGGATTTGAGGATATGTGTGACTGCCAGCTCTTTCAGGCATGACAGGGTCACGGAGATGACCCAGTAGAACACGACGAGCCAGCGCGAGAAGTCTATAACGCGCAGCACGAAGATACAATCGATGAAGAGCATGGTGGCGATGGTGTTCGCCGCGACGAGCTGTCCCAGCTTATGCGAGGTCTCGACGGTGCGATGGCGGTCGTACACACCCAGAAGGCCATAGAAGAACACATAGAGCGGCGAGAAAGCGGCGACCCACAGCACATGCTCGGCCATCGTGCCGATGGGGTTTTCGCCCGAGAAAAGGCAGAAGCGCAGCCAGAATGCGATGGCCATGGAGATGGGGGCGATGAGGATGTCGGTGAAGTACGACATGATGCTGAACGCCCGGCGTCCGGGTCTTACCATAAGGTTCCCTTCGGTGCATGGCGCATAGTGCCGTGCGATTGCGATAGAGTAATCTTTCATTTTAGGGGATTTTTGCATACTGCCGCCGCAGACGCCCAATGATCGCCAATCCTCTAAGATGGGCTCACAGTCAAGGCGGGAGAGGAGAGGCGTTATGAACGAGCGCGGCACATCAGATTGCGCCCGCCATGGCCGCAAGGTGCTGTATGCCGCCTCGACTTTCGGCCATCTGCGGAGCTTTCACCTGCCCTATATCGAGGCCCTGCGCGCCGATGGGTTTGACGTGACCCTGCTTGCGGGGGGTGACCCGGTGGCCGCCGGCATGCCGCAGGGCGTGCGGTGCATATCTGCCGACTTCGTGAAGTCCATGTCGTCCTCGCGCAATTTTGCGGTGGCGCACGAGGTCACGCGCCTGCATCTGCGCGAGCGCTTCGACATCGTGCTGACGCACACCTCCCTCGCGGCGTTTTTTGTGCGTCTGGGCATTTTGGGGGCCGTGCGGCGAGATAAAAGGGTGCGCCCTTGTGTGGTGAACACCGTGCATGGGTATCTCTTTGACGCCGACACGTCGTTTGCGCGCCGGGCTGCCCTGCTTGTCGCCGAGCGGCTCTGCGCCGGCGTGACCGATCAGACCGTGGTCATGAACCACCAGGATGCCGCCATTGCGCGCGAGCACAGACTTTGCTGCGGGCAGGTGGTGGAAACGCCTGGCATGGGCGTTATGCTCGACGGTTTGCACCCTGCTTGTGCCGATGAGAGGGCCTCTGCCCGTCGTGCGCTGGGCATTCCCGATGACGCGTTCGTGTGCCTGTGCGTCGCCGAGTTTTCCCAGCGCAAGAACCAGCGCCTTTTGATCGAGGCTCTCCCAAACCTGCCTGAGCGCGTGGTTCTTGCCTTGCCTGGCAGGGGTTCCGAGCAGCAGGCGTGCCTCGGCCTTGCCCGCGAGCTTGGGGTTGAGGGACGGGTTGCGATGCCGGGGCATCTCGACGCTGCGGGTCTTGCACTGTGGCGTGCGGCAAGCGATGTATGCGTCTCGGCAAGTCGCTACGAGGGGCTGCCCTTCCATGTGGTTGAGGCGTTTGCCTGTGGTCTACCTGCTGTTTTAAGTTCCGTAAAGGGTCATGTTGACCTCGTCGATCCCGGAGTGAACGGTCTGCTGTTCAATCAGGGCGACGCCGCCGGATTCTGCTCGTGCGTCGAGCGCCTGCTCGCCGACCCAGCGCTGCTGGCCGAGATGGGCGAGCATGCCGTTGCGACAAGTGCGAGATACAGCCTTTCGCGCGTGTTCGAGCCGCTGCTTGCCGTGTATGAGGGCCGCGACGCAGTGCGGCGGCCCTGAGCGTATATCGCACAATGCGGCGTCGTTCCTCCACACGCCGGCCACGTTTTCCCCACAGGCCCGTCACGGTGCTGAGCTGATATGGTGGGGTTTGCCCCTGGGGTCTGTCGGCTGGATAGGGGCCTCGATAAAATATTGGTTTGGCCGCGTGTTCGGCCGACACGTGTTCATTGGGGTCTCCTGGCACCACAGATATGAAACGGAGGGACGATGTCCGCTCACTTCAAGCAGGGCCCGAACCATCCCGGCGCCGGCGACTATGGTCGCAACGATGCTTATTATCAGACGAGCCGCTCCGCGTATTCCTCGAGCAAGAAGCCGCATTCGCGTCGTGCTTTCGTTATTGGCGGCGTGTGCGTGGCAGCGGTCGCCGTTGTTGGCGCCGCAACGCCTGCCATGGCCAGTGGGGTCATCGACGACCTCAAGGTAAAGGCGAGTAGCGTGTCCGACCTGCTCAATCAGACTCTTGATGCATTCAAGAGCATGGATTTCACCAGTGCTTACGACCTGTCGGTCAAGACGTCCGCTGAGATCAAAAACTTCCAGAGCGAGCTTGAAGGCCCCCTGTGGAGCGCCGCCGAGTTCGTGCCCGTCGTTGGCGGCGACGTCACGGCGGCCCGTTCGCTTGTGAGCATGCTCGGCGACCTCGTCGAGGACGCCCTCATTCCTCTGTCGCAGGACCTCAATGGCGTCTCGCTCGACACGCTCATTACCAAAAACGAGTATGACCAGACTCAGATCGACCTCCCGACGCTTCAGACGGTCGTCGACGCGGTGAAGAGGGTCATGCCTGCGCTCACCGAGGCGGTCGACACCGTCAACAGCATCGGCAAACTCCACATCGCCCAGCTTGCCAAGGTCGTCGACCAGGCCAAGGAGAAGGTTGCGCCCCTTGCCGGCAAGATGGACAAGATTTCAGCGCTGCTCGACGTATTGCCCAACATGCTGGGCGCCCAGGGCGACCGTGTGTATGTCGTCATGGCCCTCAACAACGTCGAGATTCGCTCTCTGGGCGGCTTTGCCGGCCAGGCTTGTCGCGTGAGCGTGAGCAACGGCGCCGTCATGCTCGATGATGTGCGTTCCATCTACGACTACATCCCCAACCAGGAGTGGGCGCGTGTACCTCTGTCCGACGAGGAAATTCAGCTCTACAGCGAGTCAGTCGGCTACATTGCGGGTAATACGTGTTTCATCCCCGATTTCCCGCGCGCATGCGACATCTGGGGCCAGCTGTGGGCGACGTTTCAGGGCGAGTACGTCGACGGCATCATCGCACTCGACCCCGTGCTGCTCCAGATGCTCATGGCGCTCACGGGTGGTGCGCAGATGTACGACGGCACCTATCTCGACGGTACGAACACCGTGCGCGTGCTTCTGCACGACACGTACTGGAACTACATGGATGACGCCGAGGCCATGGACGTCTATTTTGCGCAGGCGGCCTCCACGGCGCTCGACTGCATCATGGCCAACTTCTCCTCGATGGGCTTCTCGGGGCTTGAGCAGACCATTTCCGACGCCATGGACCAGTACCACCTCTACACCTGGTTTGCCGACTCTGCGGAGCAGGCGGCGTTCTCGGCACTCGGTGCGGGCGGCGAGATCAACTACGACCCGGCGAAGCCCGAGCTTGGCATCTTCTTGGACAACGCCTCGTGGTCCAAGATGGAGTGGTGGCTCGACCTCGACTTCACCATCGACGAGGGCAAGGCCAATCGCGACGGCTCCAAGACCTACGAGTGCTCGCTTACGCTCTCCAACACGGCGACGCAGGACGAGATTGCCGCTTGCAACGACTACATGGTGGGCACCAACCCTGAGAAGTACAGCGCCGACGACATGCTCGAGCGCCTGACCATCTACGCGCCCGCCGGCGGCAGCATCGCCTATGTCGACCACAACGACAACTTCATCCCTTGGGCCGACGGCAGTTACAAGGGCCTTCAGGTGGCAACCGGCCGGGTCCACAACCAGATCGACCATCCGGCCATCATCAACTTCACGGTGACCACCTCACCCGAGGCCACCGAGGACCTCATGGTGCGCATCACCCCCACGGTGCAGGATTACCGCTAAGGGAGCCCGGGCACTCACATACGCGCGTAGCAAGAAGGCGCCGAGGAAGCTTGCGTATGCAGGTCTTCCTCGGCGCCTTTGTTTGTACCGGGCATGGGTGGGGTTGGGTGCCGCGGCCGTGGAGTCGCCTCGCGCCCTGCCTAGCTGCGGCCGCGCAGCTTGCGGCCGATCGCCTTGAGCGTCTCGCGGCGCTTGGAGCCTACCGGGCAGATGGGGTCGACGATGCGGCGGATGGGGTTCTTGGGGTCGACCACCTTCTCGTGCATCTTGGGGGCGGTCATGCCCGCCTTGCCCGACAGGGCCGCAAGCATGAGCTCGTAGAACGGCGTTTGGCGCGCATAGTGCCAGTAGCGCTCGGCAAAGTCGCATCCCGGATACTTCCAGGGCTTTTCAAGGCCCGCATAGTGGATGACGAGCGGTTCGGTGCGCGAGGCGTTGTAGGCGGCAAACGCCTCGGCGGGGGCGTACGAGAAGACCTTGTTCACGCGATCGCCGCAGTCGTGCATGACGTTCCAGCGCCAGTCCAGGTAGGTCACGCGGCCCTCGCATGCAGCGTTGAGCACGTCCTGGTCGTTGTAGATGAGCGCGTTGTTCGAGGCGAGCTTGAGCCACTCCTCCATGGGGTGCAGCTGGCGCATCTGCTCGGTGTTGAGCACAAGCACGCCGGCCTGCAGGTAGTTGTAGGGGTCTTTCATATGGAGGATGCGCTCGTTGTAGCTCATGTGGTCGCTGCCCGGGGCGTTGAGGTTGCCCAGGAAGTCGATGTCGTGAGCGGCTGCCAAGAGGTTGTCGCCGAGCTCGACCTGCCAGAGCTGCGAGATGTCGCCCTCCACCACGAGGTCGGAGTCGAGGTAGAGCACTTTGTCGTACCACGGCATGAGCTCCTGGATGAGGAAGCGGAAGTACGTCTCGATGCCGATGTGGGCGTTGTTGGTGCGCAGGTTGTACTTGTCCACCAGGCCGCCTGCCTCGGCGAAGCGCACGCTTGCCTTGCCGTCGGCCTCGAGGAACGCGCGCATGATGCGCTGGTGCTCGGCCGTGATGCCGTTCTGCAGCACCACGACGTCGTAGAAGTAGGCGTCGGAGGCGTTGGCGAGCACGGAGTGGATCGTGGTGGCGAGCATGGGGACGTAGTTGTCGTCGGCCGCAAAAACCACGGGAATCGTGGGCCTCCAGGGTTGCGGCGCCTGGGGCTGCTCAAGGCGCGGCGCAGGCTCGGGATGCTCGAAGTGCACGCATTGCACCTGCTTGCGCTTCCATCCGCGCCCCGTGCGCTCGGCATGCATGAGGAAGATGTTGAGCAGGCGCTCGGCCAAATGCCCCGGGGTGCGCAGCGCCTCTCGGCTGTATCGGGACATGTCGGCCTGGCGGCAGAACTCCTCCAGGATGGGGAAGAGCCAGGCACAGTACTCGTCGAAGATGGCGCGCTTCATCACGAACATGTTGCAGAAGCAGCTCTGCGGGCCGGCGAGGAAGGCGTCGGCGTCCTGCGCGTAGTCGGGGTTCTTCTCCTTGAGGATGGCAACGACGCGGTCGAGGTCCTCGATATGCAGGCTGGGCGCCGCCGCGTATTGCTTGTGGGGCGTGGGCGTGCGACCGGGGAAGGAGGAGAGCTTCTTGACCTCGGTGGTCACGACGTCCCAACCCTCGATGGCGGCCTCGATGGCCTCGTCGGTAAGGCCGTACTTCTCCTGCGTCTGTTCGCAGATGCGCCCCTCCATGACCTCGCCGAAGGGGTTTTCCTCGTGGCGGGCGTCGGAGAAGTCGAAGTACCTGCGGTAATGGCAGAAGCCCACGTAGGGCGAGTCGGTGTTCTTCCAGGCCCAGTACTGCGTTGTGAGCTCACAGTATTGAGCGTTGAGATGCGAGATGTTCTCTCCTGCGTCATCTTGCAGGCAGAAGGGGAAGCGCTTGGCGGCCTGGGCGGCGCCCACCTGCACGGGTTGCAGGATGTCGCTGGCAAAGGTGTCCACAGGCTTGTGTGTGCTCACGAAGATGCGGATGTCGCGCCCCTCGAAGCGGCTGAGGCCTCGGCGCTCTTCCAGCTCCTTGAGGAAGTCTTGGGTGCGGCGGCGAAGGCGGATGAGGTGGGCGTCCCTGTCTGCGGCCTGCCTCGCCTGTGCGGCGAGCCCGTCGGCCCAGGTGAGCCAGTCGTTTGCGGAGTCTGCCTCGTCGAGCGTCTCGCCCTTGCGCAGGGCCGCCTCCATGCGGTTGCCTGCAAGGCGGAAGAGCTGAGCGGCACTTGCGGTGCGCCCGATGGTGTGGGCAAGGAGCTCTGCCCCGTCGGCCTTTGCTTCTTCCGGCAGGCAGGTGAGCCAGGCATCTGCCAGGGCGGTTGCGCAACGCTGGCGCGTGGCATGCAGGCAGGTTTGCGCCGAGGGGCCATCCCAGGCGTCGAGCCACGACTGGCAGGCGTCGATGCAGCTGGCGTGGCTCTGGCAGAGGGATTCGAACTGCTTGAGTGTGAGGGCGGGGGCCGCCTCGTCCTCGGCGTGCGGGTGGGAGAGGGCAATGCCCGCGACGGCGTCCGCCACGTGTGCCTTGCAGGCAAGTACCGTCATCTCGTAGATGTCTTGCGTGCCGTCGAGGCGCTCGGTCGTCATCGTGGCGAAAGCGCGCTGTGCAAGCGGGGTAGAGAAGAGGTGGCTCGCGACGCACCAGGCGGGGTCTGACTGGGCATCTCGGGCGCAAAGGTCCAGCTCGATGTCGCTGTCCTTGAGGCGTGTGCTGTGGCCGGCAGGGGTGCTCTCGACACCTGCGCCAAAACGGAGCATGTCGCAGCCTGCTTCGCTCATGCGCCCGACGAGCTGCTCGAGCATGGTGGGCTCGAGTTCGTCGGCGCCGTCGAGGAAGAGCAGGTAGTCGCCGCTTGCGCGCTCGACGCCTGCCATGCGACCCAGGTGGACGCCCTTGCCGTGGGGCTGCTGGAGCATCTGAAAGCGGGGGTCGCGCTTGGTGGCTCCCTGGGCAACGTAAGACGTGCCATCTTTGGAGGCGTCGTCCACCACGATTGCCTCGAAGTCGCCGAAGGTCTGCGCAGACAGGCTGGCGATGCAGCGGGGCAGCTGGTCGGCGACGTTGCGTGTGGTGATCACAATCGAGACTCTGGGCATGGGACCGATCCTTCCTCAAAGCCGCAAAGGGCATGTTTGACCTGCATATCCTAGCAGCATGTGTCTTCGCTGGAGTCGCGCATGCGCCGGCTCCCCCATAATGGCAAGGGTTGCGGGCCTGACGGCGCACGTGGCGCCGTCCATGGGCGAAGGGTGCCATGCAGTGCTCGCCGCGCCCTTTCATGCGCTAAGATGTTGCGCACACATGACGGTGTCGCGAATGCGAATTCCGAGGGGAAACGGAGACCCATATGAGACAGGTCAGAAGCTCGAGAGCCACGGTGTATGCACTGCTTGTACTGGTGTTGTCTTGCGTGTTTGCCCTGGTTTGCATGGTGTCTGGCATGGGCTCTGCCTGGGCAGACGACGCGTCCGGGCCTGGCGCTGCGAGCTATGAACAGGAGCAGTCGCCCGACGCCGGCAACGGTGGCGAGCAAGAAGGAGACGGTGACGCCGTGACGCCTGGGACCCCGGATGCCTCGGGCGATACCGAGCAGCCCTCTGCCCCCGGCGATGGCGTTGTTTCCCCCGACTCTGAGCAGCCTGCTGAGCCCGATGCACCTGCGACGGGTGACTCCGACCAGCCTGGGGTCCCTGCGCCTGGCGAGTCTGCCCAGCCCGACGCTCCGGCCGCTGGCAACCCCGATTCGTCGGCCCAGCCCGATGTCCCTGCAACGCCTGACAATTCCGCAGGCAGCGGTTCCGACCAGCCTTCTGCCCCGGGCGACGGTGCTGCTGCTGGCACGGATAAGCCTGCCGAGGGGGATGGCAATCCTGCTGATAAGCCCGCCGAGAAGGACGACGCCGCCGACAAGCCTGCCGGTGACACCGAGGCTGACGCCGTTACCCCTGTTGCCCCCGTTGAGCTCTTGAACTTTGCCTACGCGCGCCACGCCGCTCCTGTGCTGGGCGACAAGGTTCCGTTCGTCGTTGCCCTGCAGGATGAGAACGCACAGCCCGCAAAGGGCGTGCTGACCGTACGGGGCGCGCTGGGCGACGTGGCCTTTGAGTCGACGCGCATCGACGGCAGGTTCCTCGTGTTCGAACTCGCCACGGAGTCCCTGGGTGCGGGTCAGGCCCAGCTCGTGCAGCTTGAGGTGACCTATGCTGATGAGTCACGCGGCGTGGTGGACTTTCTGGCCGACGATGCCGCCTGTGTGATCGAGGTTGCCCAGGAGGCACCTGAGGCGGCCGATGCTGGTGCCGAGGGTGCATCCGACACTGCCGATGTCGTCGACCCGACGGCCGCGCAGGAAGCTTCCGCTCAAGATGCCGCCGGCAAGATGAGCCTGCCCGCAGACGCCCGCCTGTGGGTCTTCCAGAAGGACGATGTCGCCAAGGTCTTCGACGGCCCTGCGATTGAGATCGAGCAGGCAGTGGCCGAGAAGCTTCTTGCTCTGGGCTTTGGCGAGTTCGAAGTCGTTCCCGTTCCCACTGAGGCCGACGCCCTTGCTGCCTCCAAGCCCTATCTCTACAAGGATACTCCCGCCAACGAGTGGTACGTGACGGAGGGCTGGCTCGACTACGTGTCGTCCTCCGACCTCATGACGGGCTATACCACGGGCTCCGATGCCGGCAACTTTGGCCCCCAGGACCAGATCAGCCGCGCTCAGGTGCTTGTCATCCTGTATCGCTACGCCAACCCCTCGAGCGACGCCACAACCAACCCCTCCAGCTACGGTACTACCACGCACTTCTACGACGTCGCCACGGGCGAGTATTTCACCGCCGCTGTGGAATGGGCCTATCAGAACGGCATCACCACGGGCTACATCGGCACGGGCCTGTTCGGTCCCAATGACCCTGTTACCAGGCAGGACCTCGCCACGATGCTGCACCGCTTTGCCAAGGGCTGCGGCGTGGGCGGCAACCTCGGCAACATTTCGTCTTTCCCTGACGCCAATGAGGTAAACGCCTACGCCTGGAACGCCATGAGGTGGGCCAACGGCAGGGGCATCATCACCGGCGACAAGACTCAGACGCCCGCGCGCCTCAAGCCCCAGGCCAACACCACGCGTGCCGAGGCCGCCAAGATGTTCACGGTGCTTGTGCGCGACACGCTCGACGGCGCCCAGCTGCAGGGCCCGGCTTGGACGTACTCCTCGCTGTCTACGCCCAACCACTATCTCATTGCCGGTGGCAACATCACCGCGACACCCCAGGTGAGCGGCTCGACGTCGGACCTTACCTATGAGTACGGCTGGTACAACACGGCAGGCGAGACCTGGCGCAGCGGCTCCAAGAAGGACGCGAGTTTCAGCTACTATCTGGGCGGTTCGGGCACCTTCACGCTGTGGTGCCAGGTGACCGACTCCAACGGCATCAGCCGCATCCAGACTGCCGAGGTCATCGTGTGGCGGGCCCTTGCGCCTACGGTCACCGACGCATGGGACATGCACACCTGGACCATCGGCGTCAACCACACGGCCCCCTCGAACAACGGCTTCACCTTCGAGTATGTGTGGAAGAAGGGCATGTACGAGGACACGGCCACCACGCTTGGCAGGGAGAAGAGCACCAGCACCAGCAAGACGGTCTGGCTCGACTCCGACGGCTTCTATTGGCTGTATGCCAAGGTGACCGACCCTGAGGGGCATCAGAGCTATGCCGGCACGCGCGTGAAGGTCATCTCGGGCGATTCGGTCTACGTGTACAACATGATTCGCAACCTCACCAGCCCCACTGAGTGGTTGCTTGCTGTGGACACCGAGTCGTGCCTGGTTGGCGTGTACTACAAGATGCCTTACGGCTGGGAAGAGGGTGCGCTCTGGCTGTGCTCGCCCGGTACATACTACACGCCCACGGTGAAGGGCCTGTTCTCTGTGGGTAGTCGCGGGTATTACTTCGATTCCTACGGTGTGCGCTGCTACTACTGGACGCAGTTCTACGGCGACTACCTGTTCCACTCCACCACGTACTACACCAGCGGCGCTCCGAAGGACACGCGTCTGGGTATGCACCTGTCGCATGGCTGCGTGCGCTTGGAGACGTCCAACGCTAAGTGGATCAATGAGACCATCCCTTCGGGAACCACGGTGTACGTGTACTAATTACAAGCGGACGTACGGCAGTTGTTGATTCTTTGGGTTTATGGAGCGTTTGAAACACTCCGTTAGTTTGCCTTTGCTAGCTCCATCCGTCACGAGGGCTGGTACCCTTGACACAAGTGAGAGCCATGCCCCGGCCTTCGGGCCGGGGCTGCTCGTGACGATTGAAACGGATGGGGCAGATGAAACCAGCTGGACAATTGACCGCTCGTATCAAGCTCGCCTTGTGTGCGGTGGGCCTCGTGGCCTCTTTGGGCATTGCGGGCACCTCTATCGTGTCTTTGGCGAACGCCGATCAGGCGCAGGGGGATGCGCCCGTTGCTGGTGCCGCGGTACAAGACGATATGCAGGGAGCCGCGGCGACGACGGGGTCGAGCGACTCTGCTGCGACGCCTGATTCTGATGATGGCGCGACGCCCAGCGAGTCCACGGGTGCCTCTGGGCCGGAGAATCCTGACCAGCCTGCAACGCCAGAGAATCCTGCCGGTCCAGGTGAGCCTGCCGCGCCCGGCGAACCTGTCGCGCCTGTAGACCCCACCGACCCCACCGACCCTGCGGCTCCCGTGAATCCGGCCGAGCCCAGCGAGCCTGTGACGCCGACAGACCCCACCGATCCCAGCCAGCCGACGGACCCGGCCGAGCCCACCGATCCTGCGGCGCCGACGGAGCCCACCCAGCCCGGCGAGCCCACCAAGCCTGGTCAGCCGGAGAACCCCTCTGCCCCCGATGCGCCTGCCGACGCCAAGCTCGCCGGCACCTGCGCGCTCAAGTACTACGTCGTGACGCCCGAGGGTAAGACGGCCCACGCCACGCTTTCCGAGGCCCTTGCCGCCGCTGCCCCCGCGCGTGCTTCCGAGGGCGCCGCGCTCAAGGTCGCACTCGACGCCGCCCATGACGGCGAGCATGCAGGCACGGCTCTGGGCGATCTCACTGAGGCCGACCTCACGCTTGCGCTGGCCCAGCAGCTTGCGCGCTCCATGCAAGATGACCAGGGCCTGAGCATCAGCACACTTCGCTCGAGCTCGCAGGCCGTCGTTCCCGGCGCCTCCGCTCAAGATGAGCTCGCCGCCCGCATCGCCCTTGCCAAGGAGGCCGGTGCCGACCTGCTGCTCGAGGTGCACGCAAATCTCGCTGGTGGGGAGCTTGCCTGCGAGCTGCCCACGGTGCAGGACGGCATGCCCGTCGTCGTGGTGGAGCTTGCCCTGCCCTCGGACTTTGAGCAGTATGACTATGCCTGGCTTGGCGAGGCTGCGGCCCAGATGCTTGCGGGTACCTTCAATCCCGCAGATGACAACGTCGACGCTTCGGATGCCGTCGCTGTCTCCGTGGCCTCGGCGCGCAGCGCCCTCGCCGACGCGCTTGAGCAGGCCTGCGATGCTCTGAGCACTTGCGCCGCGACTGCCCCGGTCAAGATGGGCACAGCCACCGATTCCCTTGCTGGCGAGGACAACAAGCACGATGCGCGCTTCCCCGACACGCCCGTCGATTCCTGGTACGTCCAGGGCGGCTATATCGACTACGTGGTGGACAACGGCCTCATGAGCGGCTATTCCGCCGACGGCATGTTCGGCCCCAACGACGGCATTTCGCGCGAGCAGGTCGTGACCATCCTCTATCGCTACGCCAAGGGCTCCGCCTCGAGCTCGACTTCGCACTTCTCCGATGTCGAGACGGGGCAGTGGTACACGGCCGCGGTCGAGTGGGCCTATGAGAACGGCATCTCTACCGGTTATTTTGCCACCAGCAAGTTCGGTGTGGGCGATCCCATCACGCGCGAGGACTTCGCCACCATGCTCTACCGCTTCGCTCAGCGCTGCGGCAAGGGGTCGGGCAGCGCGGACATCTCGGGCTTCTACGACTCGGACCAGGTGAGTGAGTACGCCGCCGACGCCATGGAGTGGGCAAACGCCGCCGGCATCCTGACGGGCGACACCACCACGGGCGTCGCCCTGCTCAAGCCGCAGGCGGCCACCACGCGTGCCGAGGCCGCCAAGATGATCACCGTGCTTTCGCGCGATGTGCTGGCGGGCGCCACGATGCAGCAGGCCGGCTGGTCGCTCTCCGGCCTGAGTACGGCAAACGCCTACCTCAAGGCCGGCAGTTCCACGAAGGTCACGGCGAACGTCTCGGGTTCCGGCTCGGGGCTTACGTACCAGTTTGCCTGGGTCTGCTCTGATGGCAGCACGTGGACGGGCGACGCTGGGTCCAGCTCATCTGTGAACCTGGATTTCGACACTCCCGGCGCCTACACCGTGTACGTGAAGGTCACCGATGCCTACGGCACGGCTCACATGGCGTCGAGCGTGGTTCAGGTGTGGAAGCTCGAGAGAGCCAAGGTCGGCTCCAAGGGCGACGCAAGCTGGACCGTTGCGGCGATTCTCGATGCCCCGAGCAACGAGGGCTACTCGTTCAAGTACACCTGGAAGCGCGGTTGGGCCGAAGGCTCCGCGACCCTGGTTGGCTCCCAGATGGGCGGCGAGTCGCTGAGCGTGACCCTGCCGGCTGAGGACTACTACTGGTTCTACGCCAAGGTCATCGACCCCGAGGGCCACGAGGACTACCGCGCCCAGCGCATCCTCTACGCTCCTTCGGGCAAGATCGGCTGGCAGAACCCCAGTGACATGTACCAGGTGAGCACCTATAACGTCTCGCCGCACAGCCCCTCGCGCGGCATCCTGTCGTACATGACTCCCTCGCGCATCGGTGCGGCCGCCACGCGTCAGGACTGCGTCGAGGCCTTCATTGCGCGCGCCTATGAGTACCTAGGGACCCAGTATGTGTGGAACTACGCATGTGCACCGGGCGTGGGCGTGGACTGCGTGGGCCTCGTCATGCAGTGCTGCTATGCCGTGGGCATGGACACCAAGGACGACGACTATATCAGGTGCTTCGACCCCATCTGCCACTGGGATTCGGGCAGCGACGGTTGGCACAGCCACGACGCCAACAACCTGTGGAACTACGGCAAGATCCAGCGCATCAGCAAGTCACAGATGAGCCGCGGCGACCTCGTGTTCTGGCCGGGCCATGTGGCCATCTACCTGGGTAACGACCAGATCATCCAGGCACTTCCCTCGGGTGGCGTTTACATCACGACCTTGTATAACTCCACCAACTATAACTACGACAGAATCTCAGGCGTCGGCAGGCTCTTCGCGAAGTAAGAACGAAAACCCGATAGTCCGGCATTACATGCACAAGTCCTGGAGGTCGATGCACGATGGTAGAGAAATGTGCCGATTCGAGGCACACGTTGGGTGGTCGCTCATTTGCCCGCCTGGTGTGTGTTGCCGGCCTTTCTCTGTCGGCCGCGTTGGCGGCATCGTGCGTTGTCGATATTTCATATGCCTGGGCGGAAGAGTGCCCTTTGTCCGAGGTCGCGGCGGAACTGCAACAGCCTCAGGTTGATGTTCTTGACTTGCCAGATGGCTTGCCGCAGGAGAAGTGCTCTTCAGGTGGTGCCGCATCGCCTGAAGAGCTGGTGGACAAGGGGTCCAATTCGCCTGTATGCGAAGACGCCGCCGATGCTCCACTCGACGTACCGTCTCAACTGGATGTTGAGCCCGCTTGTGAGGGTGTTGACCCCACCAATGTCTCAGGGGATGTCGATGCGTCAGAAGGGGTTGATGCTGCGCCCGGCGGTGGAGCCCAAGGAGAGGAGCATGCCCCCGAGGTTCCTGATGTGCCTTCGGGCCCGTCCGATTGTGAGAACCTTGCTGACAAAGACGCCTTTCAGTCTGAAGGGGAAGGCATGGGGACGCCGGAACCTTCATCTGAGCCCATTGCTTCGGGTTGGGTGACTGAGGGCGGCCAACGCTATTACTTGGATGACGAGGGCAATGCCCTCACAGGCGAGCATGAAATAGATGGGGACTGGTACTACTTTGATCCGGACGAAGCCGGTGCATTGCGTACCGGTTTTGTCTGGTTGCCTGATTCTGCTTATGTTGGCTGTTTTGATCTGACGACAGGGAAAAAGCTCTTCGGTGAGCAGCGGGTGCATGGGGCAGTGCACTACTTTGATGAATCAGATGGAGCCATGTGCACTGGGCTTGTCGAGTTGCCCAAAACGGAGCTTCATGATGAGGAGAAGGCGTACTTCGACCAGTTCGATGGCAGCATGCAGACGGGTGCTGTCAATGTCTCGGGCACGACGTATTACTTCGATGAAGACACAGGGGCCATGGTTCATGATGCTTGGAGGCCTCTTGGATATGGAGCATACGCCTATTTCGATAGCGATGGCTCTATCTGTCGCGGCGAGAAATGGATGGAAGGGGAGCGGTATTGGTTTGATCCCGCCACGGGAAGATCATCCTTTGCACAGTTTCTCCGGTGGGAGCTGAGCCATGCTGTACAGTCAGAAAAAGTGACGGGTTTCAATGGGGTACAGCTTATCGAGGCTCAGCTTCGCATGGTAAACGAAGCGCTCGCCGCGTTTACTCAGGAGGGGTATTCGACTGGCTTTGTCCTGATGGATCTCAAGACAGGCAAAGGCATGTCATACAACCTTGACAGCGTGTTCTATTCTGCAAGCACTGTGAAAGCGTCCTACATTGCCAGCGTGTATAGCGGTGCGTTCCACAACAGCATCGAAGAGTCTGCGCCTTGGTATAGCACCTGTGAAGATATCTGTGTCTGGTCGGACGGCTATCAGTATGCCTACTTGCGGCAAGTATTTGGCGATCAAGTGTTTGCAGACTGGCTTTCTGCCATGGGTGTCGATGCTAGCAAGGGGATTGGTAATTACACATGGTGTACCGCGCGCGACCTGGGCAAGATGTGGCTGGGCATGTATGACTACTTTTTATATAGCGGCCCTGCCGGTGGGCAGCTGAGTTCCATGCTTTCCCATGGGTTCGGCTCGAGTATCTATAGTGAGCTGGGCGGGGAGTACAGTGTAAGTTCCAAAGGAGGCTGGTATCCGGAGCTTCCCGGCTACACGGCAACCAACGATGGCGGTATTGTGCGAGCCAGTTCTGGCAACTATATGGTTGCCATTCTTTCCAATGCGCCTGAACGTTTCGACTTAACGCGCGCACTTGTTCGAGCTCTCGACACGGTTCATAAGATGTGGGCTTAGGGCCTGTTGCTCAAGTTTATCGCATGATAGTTCTCACGCCCCCGCCTGTCTTTGTTTGATGGGCGGGGGCTTTTTTGACCACTCTGCAGGCTGCGCGAAAGATCGGGTGATGCCTCGATGTGGCTCATGGCTTTCACCGCCGTGTCGCAGATTAGCATTTCGCTTCTTCCCATACGGGAAGATAAAGTAGATTTCACAACAATCTTCCCATATGGGAAGACAGGGTCGTTTGTCTTTGATATCTTCCCATATGGGTAGATTATCGAGGCGCGTGGTGTGGAATCAGATGGAAGGACTGCTATATGCCAGATTGTTTCGTGTTGCCGCCAAAGCCACGCAATCCACAGGGCAGAATCCGCGACGCCGAGGATCTGGGCGAAGCAATCCGTCAGCGTCGTCGTGACATGGGCCTTACCCAGGTACAGGTTGCCGAGACCTGCCATTGTTCGCCGCGTTTTATAGGAGACCTTGAACGCGGCATCGCCGGCGGCAACATTAAACAAGTCATCCGCGTGTGCCGCGAGCTCGGTATGGACCTTTACATCAAGCTGAGGGGGTAGACAATATGCATCTAAGCATGTATAGAGACGTTCTTGCCGGCGGGGAGCTCGTGGCTGACATTTTTCGAGATTGACGAGTGCGGCATCCTGTTGGTTGTCCTGGCATGGTGTAGACTGGCTCCGCTCGTACACCTGAACGTTGCCGGAAGGGCACACCATTGATGAACTCGCTCTCACGTCGCTCCTTTGCTGTTGCTGCAGGACTCTCGCTGTTGGGGGCCTGCGGTTTGGGCGCGCTTTCTTCGATCGCGCGTGCCGACGTGGATGCAACTGCCGCCGCTCTTGCCGATGCGCGGTCGCGCTACGACGGTCTTAAGGCTCTGGTCGATGAGCTTGTTGCCCAATACCAGCAGCTTTGCGTTGAGCTTGAGGCAACGCTTGACCAGATTGATGCCAAGGCCCAGCAAATCGCCGACATCCAAAAAGAGATAGATGCCCTCCTTGCCGTGCCTGCCGAGCAGGCCGACGAAGAGGTTCTTGGCGAGCTTGAGGCCCGCCAAGCCGATCTTGCAGCCCAGAAAGCCGAGCTTGAAACCCTGCGCACCCAGAAGAACGACCAGCTAGCCGAGGTGAAGCGCCGTCAAGACGAGGCAACTCAGGCGCTCAACGACGCCGATGCCGAGGTAAAGGCACTGGCTGAGCAATACGACCGCGAGCTTGCCGCGCGAGCGCAGGCCGAGGCCGACGAGAAGGCAAAGGCCGATCAGGCCACCAATCAAGCACAAGGCGAGACATCCCAGCCCGAGGGGCAAGACGGCGACAGCGCGAAGGACAAGCCCGAAGGCGAAGGCAAGCCTGAGGGCGCCGGCAAAGATGAGGACAAGGACAAGGAAGACGAGTTTGCCCAGATAACCGAGGACACGCGCACCAGGCTGCGCGAGATTATCGAGTCGGGCGCCATCACCGAGGCCTATCCCGGCAGCCTGCTCGCCGCGGTCCTCGAGGCGTGCATCACGGTGCCGTCTACGGGCGAGGGCTACTGTGCGAGCTGGGTCACCGAGGTGTACGACCAGGCTGGCGTCGGTCTCTTCTGGGGCAATGCCTGCGACATGTACGCCAATTGGTGCACCATCTCAGACATCAGCTACATCAAGCCGGGCATGATCATTGCCACGCCTTCGCACAACTGGACCAACGACGGGCAGATTTATGGTCACGTGGGCATTTACATCGGCAAAGACGAGAACGGAGAGGGCCAGGTAGTCGACAACCTCGGCTACATACGCATGGTTCCCCTTGAACGTTGGGTCGCGAGCTACGACGACGTCGTTGCCCCGCGTTGCGGTTGGCTGGGCGGCGTCAAGCTGGTTGAGGGTGGCGACGAGCCCGTGGACCCGCCTGCGCCTGATAACAAGCCCGGCTTCTCCGATGTTGACGCAGACGCCTGGTACGCGGGCTATGTTGCGTACGTGCGCGACGCCGGTCTTATGACCGGCTATTCGGACACGGGCCTGTTCGGGCCTGATAATGCGGTGAGCCGCGCCGAGGTGGCGGCGGTTCTGTGCCGCCATGCCACAGGCTCCACGCCTCAGGGTGCAGGCGACTGCTTCTATGACGTTTGGGGAGACGAGTGGTACGCCGGCGTGGTGGAGTGGTGCTATCACAATTCCATCGTGACCGGTGAGCGCGACGAGTACGGCGAGGAGACGGGCTACTTCCGTCCCAACGACTGCGTGACCCGTGAGCAGCTTGCCACCATGGTGCACCGCTACGCCCTCATGCTGGGCAGGGGTTCCGAGATGGGCGACATCAGCGGGTTCGATGACGCGTGGGCCGTATCGGATTACGCCCTGCACGGCCTTTCTTGGTGCAACCTCTACGGCATCATCACCGGCGACACCACCTATGGCTACCCCTTGCTCAACCCTCACGGCTACGCCACGCGTGCTCAGATGGCAAAAATCCTCACGGTTCTCGTGCGTGATGTCTTGTAGCCTTCTGAGCAGGCATTTTAACTTTATGCAATAACGGCGTGGCAGGGACGGAACGCTGTTTTTCCAATTGTGGAATCATGCACCTGGCATAGGGATGGTACCATGCCAGGTGCTTTTGTTGACTTTCCGCACACGCCGCCGTGCGTCTCGCGGAGCCATACGAGAAGTAAGGAGCACACGGTGACAAAACATCCCGTTGCCAATCTTGCCCTTTCGTGCCTCGTGAGCTGGTCGATGATCCTCAGCGGATTCATGCCCGCCGCTCAGGCACTTGCCGATGGGGCCGAGCAGGCCCCGGTCTACGAGGTCGCTTCGGCTCCTGCTGCCCAAGAGGGAGCCGATCAAGAGGACGCGGATGCACCCGCTCCTGCCGAGCCGGCCCCAGATGCCCCTTCGGGCGACACCGCCCAGGGCGATGTCGATGCCGAGCCTCAGCCCGATCCCGCCGATGAGCAGGGGGGCGAGCAGACGCCTGCGGACCAACCCGAGGAAGAGCAGCCGGCCCCCGAGCCCAGCGAGTCTGTCCCGTCTGATGACTCCGCGTCGCCAGACGACGCGACCCCCGAGGCACCCCTCGCTCCCGAAGAGGCGCTCTCCTTGGTGTACGTTTCCCAGGCAAGCTTGGAGGAGGGCCAGACCCAGCAGGTCGCGCTCATGCTTGCCGATGAGGCGAGCCAGGTCGCGTCCGCTCAGCTCGCCCTTTCCACACCTTACGGTGAAGTTGAGGTTGAGGTTTCCGCCATCGACAGGGAGGCCATGCTCTTCAACGTTGACACGGCGCTGCTCGGCCAGGGCACCTCGTCTCTGAGGTCCCTCTCGTACACCCTTGCCGATGGCAGCGAGCATACGGTGGATTTCGCGCTTTCTACCAGCTCGTATGTGTTCGATGTTACGCAGGCGACCGAACCTGTCGCCGATCTCACCGCCTACACCATCGACGCCGCGGGCGAGCTTGTGGAGGCACAGAGCGTCGAGGACGCGCTCGACGTGGCGGGCGTCTCCGACGTCATGCTCAACGCCATGGCCGTCGATGCCGCCTCCGACGCCGAGGGCCAGGCTACAACGAAGCTTCCCGGCCTTGTCATTGCCCTCGATCCCGGCCACGACAACCAGTCTCCCGGCGCCCAGGGTCAAGACCTGCGCGAAGAGGAGCTCACGCTCAAGATTGCCCAGGCATGCCGCGACGAGCTGGAGACCTACCCCGGCGTGAGCGTCTACATGACGCGCGACGATTCCGGCGATTGCCCTTACTTCACCGACTACGACCACAACGAGGCCGAATGTCTCAAGCGCCGCGTCGCCGACGCCGTTGCCGCGGGTGCCTCGGTGTTCGTGAGCATCCACATCAACTCGGCCGACACGTCGAAGTCCCACGGTGCCGAGGTGTGGTTCCCCAACTACAGCGCCGGCATCACCACCGTCACCCAGGACGGAGAGAACCTCGCGCAGTCCATCCAAGATCGCCTTGTCGCCCTGGGTTTGTATGACCGCGGCATCAAGGAAAACGACACCTACATCGACAGCTCCGGCAACGAGCGCGACTACTATTCCATCATTCGCAACACCAAGAAGAACAACGTCCCCGGCATCATCGTCGAGCATGCGTTCATCTCCGGCAAGGACGACTACAAGTTCCTCTCGAGCGACACGGCGCTGCACGATCTCGGCGTCGCCGACGCCAAAGGCATTGCCGACTTCTTTGGCCTGTCCAAGGACAAGGACAACTCCGGCTTGTCCTTGAGCGAGCTGCACGTTTCCGACATCGACGGTGCCACGCGCATGGTGACGATCGGTGGTTCTACCGGCCTTTCCGGCGCCGCCCACTTCTATGTCGACGTCACTTTCCCCGACGGCACCATGCATTCGCTTGAGATGACCAAGGTCGACGACACGACCTGGGAGGCCTCTTTCAGGCTCCCCGCAGACGTCGTCGTGGGCACACTGCGCTTCGACGGGTATGTGGCAAGCGCCGCCAACTCCGTGCTGGCGAGCGTCTCCACCACCGGCGAGGTCAAGCGCTTCAACGACCTCGAAGCCGGCGAGTGGTATCTGGACTATGTGGCGCACGTGGTCGACGCCGGCATCATGACCGGCTTCTCCGATGACGACGGGGTGTGCCGCACCTTTGGCCCGGATAAGACCATGACGCGCGGCATGGTGGCCACGATGCTCTACCGCATCGCGAACCCCTCGAGCACCTCCACCACCGACCCCTCCAATTACGGCATGGAGTCGAGCTTCCCCGACGTCGCCCTCGGGCAGTGGTACACCGCCGCAATCGAGTGGGCCTACCAGCAGGGAATCGTCACCGGCTACAAGGACGGCGAGTATGCCGGCCTTTTCCGTCCCGACAAGACGGTGAGCCGCGAGGAGCTCGCCACCATGCTGTGGCGCTACGCCAAGGGCTGCGGGCTCAACGTGTACGTCGGCTCCATCGACGCGTTCTACGATGCCGACGAGGTGGGCGACTTCGCCTACGACGCGCTTGCCTGGTGCAACGCAAAGGGCATCCTCACGGGTGACACGACCACCGGCATCGCGCTGCTCAACCCCAAGGAATCCGCCACTCGCGCCCAGGCGGCAAAGATGTTCGACGTGTTCTCGGGTGTCATCGGCTGGTCTGCTCCCGACAACGGCGGTGGCGACGACGTCCCTTTTGAGGTGACCGCTCTTTCGTGCAGGATGACCGACGAGGGGGCCGGCTATGAGTTCTGGATCCCGTCGGGCCAGGTAAAGCCTGCAGGTGCGGTGAGCATTGCCATCTGGAAGGCCGGCTCTGACGTGACGTCTGCCCAGTGGTTCATCGCCCGCTATGTCGAAGACCTCGATCTCTCCTCGGCCGGCGAGGCCAAGGGCACGTGGGCAGTCGAGCTCGCCCGCTCGCAGCTTGCCGCAGGCGACTATGTCGCGCAAGTGTGGGCGGCTCCCACGGCAGACGGGGAGAAGCAGGCCTTTGCCACGGTCGAGTTCTCCACGGCCCTGCACCCCATCATGAACGCAAACAGCAAGGTCACGGTTGCCGACATGGTCGCCGACTACAAAGCCTCTGGGGCGACCTACCCTGCCGACGTGTACAAGGACAAGGGCGCAGCCACCATCGAGGAGTTCTGCAAGATTCTTTACGAGGAGGCGCGCGACGAGGGCGTCGACCCGGGCGTGGTGTACGTGCAGGCCATGAATGAGACCGGCTACCTGCGCTTTGGAGGCCAGGTCGACCCCACTCAGTGCAACTTCTCCGGTCTGGGCGCCACCGACGACGGCGCCGCCGGCCACACGTTTGCCTCGGTGCGCGAGGGCCTGCGCGCCCAGGTGCAGCACCTGCGCCTGTATGCCGACCCGCGCATGGCCGACTTTGCCGGCAACACGAGCTTGCTCAAGCACCCCTTGGTCGACCCGCGCTTCTCATCCTGGATGGCCGGCTGGTGCCCCTACGTCGAAGGCCTTGGCTCTCGTTGGGCTTCGGTGAGTTCTTATGGATGGGTTTTGGCGGGCATGCTCGATGATTTAAGATAGACGCTTACGATTTGGCGAGAGCGAACAGAGCCCCCAATTGTTCGAGATGCGGAGGTCCCGTTATGAGGGACGATCGATACGAAGAGTATGACAACGGTTATGCGGCTCCCTATCAGGAGCAGCGCTACGATGACGGTAACGGCTATGACCCCGGCATGCAGGAGCGAGAGGCTGCGCCCCAGCGTGAGCCCCGTGAGCCTCGCGTGCGTGGCGAGCGCCCTGTGCGCGAGTCAGCCGGTCGCCGTCCTGCGCGCGATGGCGTTGATGCTGGTCAGCGCCCCGCACCTGCAAGGCGTCAGGAACAGGCTCCTGTGGCCGGCGCCGGCAACCCTGTCCTCAACGGCCTGAAGGCCGCCGGCGGCGCCGTGGCCGGCGCGTTCAGCGGCGTGGCCGGCGCCGTCTCGTCTCGCGTCGCCCAGTCCCGTGCCGTGGAGTACGAGGACGGCGATTACGTGGGCACCGGCGCGCCGTGCCGTATGTGCGGCCACCCCGTCGACCACCTGCAGTCGCGCTGCCCCCATTGCGGTACCCTCGTGCGCCCGGTCACTCAGCGCACCTCGTTCTGGGTCGCGGTCATCGTGCTGGTGGCCCTTGTCGTCGTGCTCACGCTTGCCATCGGTTCCTGCAAGGCGAACCAGGCTGGCGACCCCGGCACCCCGGCCGTCTCTTCGGATGTCACCCAGCTCCAGACCCTCGTCGACGACTCCAACGCAGCTCTCGAGGAGCAGCGCCAGACGCACCCCTACACGCGCTACACCGCCTACAACCTGCGTCAGGCTGTGACGGCCGCTGAGACGGTGCTCGCCAACACGTCTGCCACTTCCAGCCAGCGCAGCGAGGCGTACTCCAACCTCAACAACGCCAAGGGTGCCCTGCTGACGCTCGCCACCACCTACGAATGGCCCGTCTTCGGTGAGAACCTGCTTACCGAGCCGGCCACGTGGAGCACCAAGCAGGTTGGTCTGAACTGCACCGTCGCCTCCATCAACATGGCCGACGACGGCAGCCTGTCCTCCATGGTGGTCTCCGACCCCAACAACGCCGCAAACCAGCTCACCGTGTACTTCTATCCCGTTGACATCAAGAGCTCCTACGATGTGGGCTCCAACATCAACGTCTACGGCGAGTTTGTCTACGACGGCACCAACATGGCGCTCTGGGCCGACAAGATCGAAGCGCTCTAAGTTTACGCAGGCACACTGCCAAATTTACCCTCCGAAGGCCCCCGCTTTGCCCGCGGGGGCCTTTTTCGTGCTGCAGATATCGGTTACATATAAGGGGAAGAAAAATTTCTTTTAGATACTTGTTTTCCTAAAACTGATGTGATATAATAATTCAAGTCCAGAAAAGGAGTAAAAAATATGCGGCAAGGTATTCTTAAATAAAACTATAATCAAATAGTGGGAACAAAGGATT
>CAKUAI010000026.1 GCA_934636245.1 uncultured Coriobacteriales bacterium | reverse complement strand
ACAAGGCGCCCGCACCCCGCGCGTCGGTCCCGACCCCGCTGGAGCCGTTCGGGGGACTTTTTCATTGTCTCCCTAGCACGAGAGTATTTAAAACAAACTGAGCTGCTCATATGGCTGAGGATATTCACGCAGGTAGGAGAAGACCTCATTGGGCGTATGAAGAACCCCTCGCCGCTCGCACTCCTCGTGGAACATCGCCATGAGTTGCGCCGCGCGGGGGCTCTGGATCGCATACGAAAGACCGTACGTGCGCTCGTATACCTCGCGAAGACCAGGGAAGTGACGATCGAGCGCCTGGTAGAAGTATGCACGGTTGCCATCGCGCAGGGTAAGGCCTGCGTCAAACATAACGATGCCCTTCGTGCCCGCATCAAAGCACATGTCAAGAATGCCCCGCAGGTTCTCCGGCGTGTCGTTGATGTAGGGGAGGAGCGGGCACAGCCACACGACGTTGGGAACGCCGGCTTCCTGAAGGGCCTTCAGAGCGCGATATCGCTCGGCCGTTGTCGAGACGTTCAGCTCCACGATGCGACACAGATCCTCGTCAGCCGTGGTGAGAGTCATCTGCACCACTGCCTTGCTTTTGTCGTTAATGGAAGCCAAAAGATCGATGTCGCGCAAAAAGCAGTCCGACTTGGTGAGGAGCGTGGCGCCAAAACCACGCCGGTCGATGATTTCCAAACACTGACGCCATAGCCGAAGCTCGAGCTCAAGCGGGTTGTATGGATCGCCCATTGCCCCGGTTCCCACCATGCACTTCTTGCGCTTGGAAGCAAGAGCGCGTTCGAGAAGCTGTGGGGCGTTCGCCTTGACCTCGACGTCTTCGAAGTCGTGGTTCATGTTGTAGCAATCGCTACGGCTGTCGCAATAGATGCAGCCGTGGGTGCAGCCACGATAGACGTTGATGCCGTTGCTCGCAGAGAGAATAGTCTTTGCTTGAACAAGATGCACAGGGTGGTCCTCTCAGATGCGGACTTCGGCGCGTGGTCATGCGTTATCATAATCGCCGACCAGACAAGTAAAAGGCAGGAGGCGGCATCCGTGCATGAGTTTCAACCGCTGACGGAGGCGGAGGTCGTTGCCGCCCTTGCCTCATGGAACGCTGGCCGCCGAGCTGGTTTTCCCAAAGGAGAGGCCGTCGAACCCGTTTGGCCCAATGGCGTCGCGCCGGTTATTGTTGGCGGTGCGGGCGGCATGGAGTGCCGCACCCTGTTGTGGGGTTTTCCACCACCCACCGGAAACAAGCCCGTCTTTAACGCCCGCAGTGAAAAGCTCTTCGAGCAGGAAAAACAGGGGCGGGGATTCTGGTCACGCGCACGGCGCTGCCTGGTGCCAACACGCGGAATATGGGAACCGTCCCCGCAAGGCGACGTGCTTTTCCGCGTAGCCGATATGCCCGTGTTCTTGATGGCGGGCGTATACCAAGGCGATCGATTCTCCGTCGTGACCGTTTCAGCCAGCCCCAATATCCTGCCCATACATCCTCGCATGCCCCTTATCCTGCCACGTGGTTTTTCCCACGCATGGCTGCAAGGCGCCGTCCCCGCAGAGTGTCCCAGACTCGAGCGCGCTGACATCGTTTGATAGCGCCGCCATCATCCCAGGCAGTCTTGGTTTGCTGAGTGTGAGATTGGCAAAACGCAGCTGTCGATTATTACCATGCAACTACCAGGCATTTTGTCCTTTTGGATAAGGTCTACATCTACAAAAAAGAGCGCCCGGACACCTTCTGGCATCCGGACGCTCGTCATTGCGGCTGGAGAACCCCGTTTTCGCGGCGGTATCGAGCCAAAAATTCGCGCCAGAAAACTGCCCGCGCTCGTTACTTAGCAGCTGGTGGTCTCACGGTTGTACTTGTAGCCCTTCTTCTTACCGCAGATGCCCTGAGCCTTGCAACCGAGGATGAGCTTCTCGGTGATGGCGTTGAGTTGGGCAATCTCCTCAGCATTCAGGCAGGAAACAATCTCCTCGGCAGTGCGATCATTGGCGGCGACGCGCTTCTCGGCAAGCTGACGACCCAGGTCGGTGAGCTTCACGGAGTAGCCGTGCTCCTCATCGTTCTCAAAAGTGACGTAACCGTTGCGCACGGCCTTCTTCACAACGCCCTTGAGCTCGCAGCGGTCGCAGCCCATGATCCAGATAAGGTCGTCACGGGTCAGGGTGCCATCGTTGTTGCGCAGGGCGTTGAGCAGCAGGCCCTGGCCGCGCTTGAAGCTCTTGGGGCCGTTCTTACGGAAAGCAAGCTGCACGAGCTTGTTGGCCTTCTTCATCTGTGCAAGAGTCTTGGATGCATCGTTCATGGTAAAGCTCCTTCTGTCTATCAGTCGTCTCAATGACATTTAGAGCCCACTATATGGTTAGCTGGGGAAAAGTCTGTTCAGACCCAGTGCAGGCTGACATAATTCACAATGAAAGCCGATTGAAGTGATTTGTGGGCTTTGGCCACCCACGCGACGCGATACTACTACTACTATGCGAGCACTCATGCCTCCTGCGACATAAGACCGGGGAGCCATTCAAACGCGCCGAAATCACAACATCACAGCAGGTATTGTTTTCTCCAATGTCCCCATGGAAACCCCGCCGCAATCACCGCATGAGAATTACAGCAGGTGCACGGGGCCGTTTGACTGGACTGCACACGAAATGGACAAAAGTCTGCGTTATAAATCTGAGATACCTTCAAGCCTTTTCAGTCCCAAGCCTTGTACCTGGGCAAATGAAGAGGACATGGTTCGTCCCTTCGCTGCTTGCCCGTTATAACGCAGACTTTTGGCGTTTTGGATGGCCAAGGCCCCAGCGCATGCCGAACCAACGCAAGATTTTGCCGCAGCACGCTTTGGGTTTGGCGACTGATATCCCTAGCGAGCTGCTTCTTCGGCTTCTCGGCGGGTAAGCTCGCGCCAAATTTCAGCCTCTTCCTTGGGGGAAATCCCCAAGTTGCGCAATTGCGAAGAAAGTGCCTGGCGAACAGCAAGCGCCTCGCCATGGCGAGCCTCAAGCAGGGTGATAGCCTCACGAGCAGACGCTGCTTCATCGCCTTGCAGAGCATCTTTCTGCCCAGCAGTCTCCTGCAAGCCAGAAAGTTTGGCATCGATGAGAGCAAGTTCTTCCTTGGCTTCGTGGCAGTCAATAACCAGGCCAAGCACGTCCTGCTCGCGCAAATAGCGCGTACGATTTGCGAGCTCGTTTGCCTGCCAGCGAGCGCGGGTTTCCTCACTGGGCCGTGTATCGTAGTCTGGGCGCAGGTCACGATTGGTGGCGTAGGCGCCGCTCGTGAATGAACCCATATAATGACGCTCGGAGCTGAGCGCGGCGATGCCGTGAGCCATGCTTCCTCAACTTTCTCAGTATGCCGCGCGTGCGACCGATTACCGTGACTGCATGGAATCATACCGTATGGCGAGCAGAGAGGCTCCGCCTCTCACCGACGGATAGCTTTGCACATGCATAGAGACGCATTCTTTTCGCCGTTGTACAATTCTCCTAGTTCGTGCGAAACCACGGCAGGGGATGGCGTAACGGGGGAAACGTGGACATCCATGATTTGCAAGCCTTTAAGACTGTGTACGAGCACCAATCTCTCACTGAAGCTGCCAGGGCAAATTATGTGACGCGCCAAGCTCTCAGCAAAACGATTTTGCACCTTGAGGAAGAACTCGGCTCGCTCTTTATCAGAAAGGCTCGTGGCGTCGTTCCCACCTCGCTTGCAAAAGCCGTGTACCCACATGCGTGTCAGGCGCTGTCTGAATTTGACGACGTACGTGACATATCCAGCCGATTTGCCAGTGGCCGGGCTGGTTCAATCTGTCTTGCCGTCGAAGCCAACGCCGCACTTACCCTACCGGCACGGCTTTTCGAGGACTACGTGGCTGCAAGACCGGAAGTTCAACTGTCAACAGAGATATTGCCCCCAAACGCGGTGCGTGAGGCGCTGGCCTCAGGCAGGGCAGACGCTATTCTGGCTGGTCCACCCGGCATCCTTGACCATGTTTCAGAAAAGCCTTCCGCACCCATCTCGCCCTCGAAGCCCGCATCTAACGATGGCTTAGTCTTCGAGTCAATCTTTGTGGGTGGCCTTGTTGTTGTGTTCAGCCGCAGTGCGTTTTCCCCTGAGGAGCTCGGTGCTTTTACGCCAAATGAGACGAACGAGTCGTCACACCTTGTGCTTCCTCTGTCGGCTTTGTCTGGCAAGCGCATTTTCGGTATTGACCCGTCGAACTCCGTGGAATGCAAGCTCGCCCCCTTCCTCCAAGCGCATGTGCCAACTGCACGCCTCACCTTCGGTAACCCCGACACCGCCCTTACCACAAGTTTGATGCGCTCTGGCCAAGGCGGGGTTCTTGTCGAGGCGCGAGGTGCCCAAACCGATTTCGGCGCCTGCTCGTATGTTCATGTGCCACTTGTTGGCGAGGACGCGCCGTCTTGGGAGGTGGGAGTCTCATTCCATGCAGACTCGCCCTCTGCTGCCATTGCCTGTGATTTCACCAGGTTTGCTCGAGAGAAAATGACGCTTGATTAAGGCGCAACCGTTTTGTTGCGCCCGCAGCCATAAACGCTGCTTCTCCTTCTTTTCGTGACGTGGTTTGATATGTCTTGTACATGCGAGCAAAGGGGCTCGCATGCGTCGGGTGTTGAGGCGAAAAATTCGCCGCGCACTCGGCAAGAAACATAGGGAGAGGGGAGCGCACCATGGGTATGCAAACAAGCGTTTCGAGGCGTGGGTTTGTTGCGGGCGCAGCGGTTGGCGCGGCAGGGCTGGGCATTGCACCGAGTATCGCGCCTGCCTACGCACAGGATGAGCCTGCAAGCCAGAGTGAAACCACTCAGGTTCTCAACGAGCAGGACTACTCCTACACCACCAACTCCATCACTGATTTCACCAAGACGCAGCTTTTCTCGGACTGGAAACTCGGTCCCATCGAACTTCATCACCGCATGGTAAAGTCGGCCGCTTTCCAGCTCGCTTTCTTCAATGCCAATCCCGACGAATACTTTGCCTATTACGAGCGCATGGCCAAGGGCGGCGTCGAGATGATCTGGATTGAGGACTTCGCCAATTTCTGGGACATGACGGCGAGTCCTCTCAAGCAGGATTATGACGCATACGACGTGAAGGGGCTCGTCGCGGCGCTCCATGCCGACGGCGCACACGTGGGCTATCAGTTTGACACCATGGGCGCACCCATTGGCCCGCTTGACTACACCGAGCCTTTCATCGGCAACTATTCCACCGAGGAGATTCAGTCTTGGCAGCAGGTGGTCGTCGACCTGGCAAAACGCCTGCAAGCTGACGGTTTCGATGCCATCGAGCTCAACATGGCCGCCAATAACATGGGCCAGTCGTTCCTGTCGCGAACCCGCAACAACCGCGACGACGAGTATGGCCCCCAGAGCCTGGAGAACCGCACACGCTGGGCCGTTGAGACCATCCATGCCATCAAGGAAGCATGCGGACCCGACTTCGTGGTGCAAGCACTCATCAACGCCATTGAGAGCAACGACAAAGACCTGGGCAACGATGGTGAGTTCACCTCAATCGAGGAGTCCAAGGCTATCGCCAAGATCCTAGAGGATGCCGGCGCCGACTCGCTTCACGTGCGCATCGGGCCTGCCTTCACCCACATTGCCCAGTTCGCCGGCGACCTCTATTTCTGTGCCAACGGCTTGGAGGGCATGAACTCTCACAGCGGACGCTATGATTTCAGCAAGCACTGGCAGGGGCTCCTGCGCGGTAACCATTCGGGCTGCGGCCTGGGCATCGACATGGCGGCCGAGATCAAGAGCGCCGTCTCCATCCCCGTGGGCGCCGCCACCTACATGGATCCCGCCCAGGCTCCGGACTACTTTGAGCAGGCTCTTGAGGAGGGCAAGCTCGACTTCTTCGTGATGAACCGTCCCCTGTGCGTCGATCCCGAATACGTGAACAAGCTTCGCGAGGGTCGCATCGACGAGATTGCGCCATGCACGCGCTGCCTGCACTGCTTCTACGACGTTGACCATAAGGGCACCGTACCCTTTGAGCACTGCCGCGTGAACGCCGCCAACTGGCGCGCCTACGGACCCGTCATGCCCGAGGGCTTCGACCCCGCACCCGCCGAAACTCCCAAGAAGGTCATGGTCATCGGCGGCGGACCCGCCGGTATGGAGGCAGCTCGCGTTGCCGCCCAGCGCGGTCACGCGGTCACGCTGTACGAGAAGGCCGACAGTCTCGGTGGCACGCTGCCCGTGGCCGAGGCCATCAAGGGCCCGCACGAGAACCTGGGGCGCCTGGCGACTTATCTGGCTCGCGAGCTCGATGTCAACGGCGTGGAGGTAGTGACGGGCGCTGAGATGACCGTCGATGATGTAGTTGCCGCTGCACCCGACTACGTGGTTGTGGCCACTGGCGCCGTCGAGCCCATGGCAACCTGGATGCCCACCGCCGGCACCATGGGCGCTACGCTCGAGACGGTACCCAGCCTTGAGTGCGGCCCCGAGGTCGTGGTTCTCGGTAGCGGCGCACGCGCCGTTGACACCGCTATCTACCTGGAGAAGAAGGGTAAGCACGTAACCATCGTGACCCCCGATCCCATGGAGCTGTTCGAGAAGGGCCATTCAGTCAACGTGCAGCAGTTCGTTCGCAATGCATTCACAGCAAACGGCGGCACAATCTACGCGAACACAACTCTTACCGAGGTGGGAGATAGCTTTGTCACCATCACGCGCAACGATGCGGGCGTAGACGCAACCGTGAAAGCCGATGCCGTTGTCGATCTCAGCGACATGCTGCCAAATACCGAGCTGGTCGATGCCATCACGGCGGCAGGCATAGATTGTGTTGCGGTGGGCGACTGTGCCGAACCGTGGAACATCGCTGAGGCCATCTCCACGGCCAACCTGGCAGCACGAGCCATTTAAGATAGTTTGAGGATGGGGCTGCAACAAAAGCCCCTATAACGAACTCGAGCCCCGTTCGAACCATTTCGGTCCGGACGGGGCTTTGGTTAATCGGCCCTCGTCTTTTGACTTATCCCAAAGACGTCCAGCCCCATCGAACTTGAAGGCGAATCGGGCCTCTGAACACCTTGGCTTATGCAAAAAAGAAGCGCCACGGATATACGAGGGGCGTGGGGTCTGTACGCTGCAGATTCCACGCCCCTCATTCTTTGAAGCTATGGTTTATGCAATAAGTCTATAGTTGATGCTGAATGTATAAGGTTTCATTCAGTTTGGACTCTAATAACGTTGCAACTTACATATAGTATTTCGAAAGCAACGAAAACCTTGAGTCTTATCCGTTGATCTTTTCAACACCCTTGACAGCACGGTTGGCTTATGTATTCTGAATTCTACGAGGTAGGCTTACCTGTTCGTAGATAACTCTCAAGCTGATAGTTAAACTGATAACTTTATTGCGCAAGTACTTGTACAATACATAACTCTTAAGTAAAGCTATATATTTTTCGCCTGTTAATTTTCTAGCTCAACAATAAGGTTCTAGGTGAGATATATCTTTGTTGCATAGCATCCTTTTGCTCACTCACCCCGAGCTATTCTGTCAATACTGGGCAAACAGCTACCCGCCATGTTACTTTGCACGTCTCACGTGGCGTACCATTGGCCATATCAAGGTAGGACGCACCAGGGCTTACGGGGGTGAGATGGTGAAAAAGACTTGGGACCACAAGTGGTATACCGACGAATTCCTGCAGAGCCTAAAGGTGACTGCCCGTCTCGAGCACGATGGCGACGTTGCGTACGTGGTCAAGCATGCCCCCGATGCAGTGTCGGAACTCGGCATCGATCCCCGCATGTTAGGCGGACCCATTGGCCGTCTGGCAAAACGGCTCTGCATCGTTCCTGGTTGTGCCTTTGATTTTGTTCGACTTCCCATCAACGCGGCAATCCTTGGTGTCTTCAGAAAATCCTTCAGCAAGGTCTCCTCTGCCGACTGCCGCATTCGGGATGTCTCAGTGCAAGACGACTTCGCTGTCGCGCGCGACGGCCATAAAATCCCGACGCGAATCTACAAGCGCAACGACGGTAGGTGCGGCATCTGCCTGTATTTCATGCATGGCGGGGCATTCATCGGGGGCACGCTCGACCCCTACGATGAGTGCTGGAAGATGTTTGCCTCCAAATTCGGCGTGACGGTCATAAGCGTCGACTATCGTTTGTTGCCCGAAAACCCGTATCCCACCTCGTACAATGACTGTCTCGATGCTCTCTGCTATATCTATGAGCATGCCGAGGCGTACGCAATTGACCGAGACAGGATTTTCGTCTGCGGCGACAGTGCAGGAGGCAACCTTGCCCAAGCCTGCACAAACGCGGCCGAGGGTGCCTCGATGGTACGCGGGCAGCTCCTGCTGTATCCGACACTCAACTTGTTTTGCATCGAGGGCAAGTACTACAAGAAAGGAATCGACGACTTTACATTCGAACCCACGCAGAAGCTGCTCTCAAAAGGTGTGGTCCGCCAGATGCAGGCACTGGTACGCTTTGACATTGAGAAGATTGGCATGGTGAGGCCCGGCCGCCTCAACAATCCTTACTCCTTTGGTGTGACATGCGACACCCCGACATTCATCTCTGTGGGCGCATTGGACTACCTGCGCAAGGATGCCTTCGGCTGGGCGCACAAGCTCACAGATGCCGGCGTCGAAGTTAAAATGGTCGTCTACAATGGTCTGGGTCACGGCTACATCAACGCGACAGGCGTTTTTCCCCAGGCAGAGGATGTCATCGACGAGATGGGTACTTTCGTCTTGGGACATTCCCAGTGACGCGCCCTGCAGATTCGTGCCCGTTTGAAAATCCAGGCTTTTAAGTCCGCCGTTTAACCATCGTTCATGCAAAGGAACGCGCCGTGGCAACAAAAGGAATCCTCTTCGACCTCGATGGCACACTGCTCGACACCTACCAGCTCATCCTCTCGAGCTTTCGCCATGCGACTTCTCAGGTACTGGGTTACGAATTGCCAGAGAGGGTTCTCATGGCAAAAGTCGGCATGCCGTTGGTTGAGGAGGTTAAGGACTTCACCGACGACGAGAAGCTACAAGCAGATCTTGTTGGCGCTTTTCGGTCTTACAACGAACGCGCACACGACGGACTGGTACATGCGTTCCCCGGCGTGAAGGGCATGCTCGACATGCTCGCGCCTGCTGGCCCGCGCCTGGGCGTCGTAACCTCAAAGCGTGGCAGCCTGGCGCGCCGAGGCCTTCAGGTCTGTGGCCTGAGCGGTTATTTTGAGTTCGCGATAGGAAGCGACGAATATTCGGGCCACAAGCCCGATCCCGCGCCTGTGCTCTATGGCTGCGAGCGGTTGGGCCTGGCACCGCAAGAATGCGTCTACGTGGGTGACAGCCCGTTCGATATCGCGGCGGGAAACGCCGCGGGATGCATTACCGTTGCTGCTACCTGGGGCATGTTTAACGAAGACTCCCTCCTTGCGCAGGGGCCGTCCCATGTTGCCCACCATCCCAGCGAAGTATGTGGGCAATTGGGAGTTGGCGCACCAAACGCCTGGTAAGGCCACCCGCCACTTGGCTGCGTCAAACTCGGATTCAAACCCCTCAGCCATGCGATGCCATCTTCAAAAATGTCGCGTCTAGGCTCAAAAAAGCCTAATGTGCCAGCAAGAGGCATGTGAGATAATTTCTTGCGTGTGCAGGATGTTGCCATACTCAAAAGAATGGAGACGCACCATGAACACGACTCGCCGAACCTTTCTTAACGCCGGGGCCCTCGCCGCTGTAGGCTGCGGCTTGACCTCAGCCATACCATGCCTGGCCAGCGCCGATGAGACCGCTTCGGCTGCAAATCAGACAGCCATGCCACCCAAGCCGCTCAATCCCAAGGCCGTGGTGCCGAACCCGTTCATGGGAACGAGCGAGTCCAACATCCACCACGACTGCTGCAACACCGACTCGACCGACGCGGTGCTTCCCATGGGCATCTTCCCCGAGGTCAACGTTGCGTTTGAAACCACCAACCCCAACGCCTCGCCGGCCATTTTCTTTGACAATTTCGATAACCCCGTGTCACCCCTCTTGGGCGGCCTCGCCATCCGCGACCATGACGCTAAAGAGGTCGGCACGCTGGGCTGCTTCTCGCCCACGCAACACGACGGCGGCGGCTACGTCATTCAGAGCTCGTACTCCTTTGTTGACTCGCGTAACCTCATCGTGTGCCCCACAAACCACAACCACGTGCTCATGCTGCGTGCCACCGATGAGACGGGCACGCCACTGCCCGTGTTCGAGAAAGTCCTCGACATCGATGTGAAGGCAGCAGCTGAGGCCGCCTTCGGGGTCACCATCGACCAAAACTTGCTTTCTATCGTGTTCGACTACGAGGGCAACCTTTGGTTTGTGACGGGCGGCTTCCGCATCTATCCCGACCGCGGGCAGCAGGGTGCCATGGGCTACATTTCGGCCGCCGCAATCGACGCCATTCTTGCCGGCAATGAGGTCGACCTGTCCCAAGAGGTGCACGTGTACCTGCCCGAACCGGGCGAGGGGGCCGAAAACGGCATTGCCTCTTGCACGCACGGCGCTGTCATCCTTACGAACCTTGCCTGCTACATGCTGCGCGCCGATGACGGCGTCGAGGTCGTGTGGCGCACTCCCTATGAGAGCGCTGGTGCCAAGGACAGCCGCGAGGGAGCAGCCACAACAGGCGGTGGCCTGGCATGGGGTGGCGGCTGTTCTCCTTCGCTTGGCAGCGAGCTCGTCTTCTTCACCGACAACCTGGAGACCGTGAGCCTGCTCGCGCTCAGCATGGAGACAGGCGAAGTCGTTGCCAGCTGTCCCATCATCGACGAGCTGCCCGCCGACATGCCTGTTTCGGTTGAGAACTCCGCCATGGTGTATGACGACGGGCAAGGCCGCGCGAGCGTCATCGCCTGCAACTGGTTCGGCGCCGGCAGCCCCAACCTGGCGAAACCCGACAGCGACTCGTCCATCCAAAGCTACGAGAACATCTACGACACAAACTGGCTGCTTAAGGGCAACTGTATGATTATCCCTGGTATCGAGCGTGTCGACACCATTAAGACCGACGACGGCTACATCATGGAAAGCATCTGGTGCCGCGACGACATCAGCGATACCTCGATGATGAAGCTTTCCACGGCCACTGGCTACATCTACGGTTACGTGCAGGACCTGACCAGCGGTATGTGGCAGTTCATCGCCCTCGACTTCGAGACCGGCGAGACGACGCTCACGGTGGATGTCGCCTCGCCGTATGGCTACAACAACATGGCCATCGGCATGTACGCCGCCCACGATGGCAACAGACTGTATTGCCCTACCGGTTACAAAGAGCTCATGCGCCTGCAGGACCGCTTTGCATATCTGCCCGAGATGCCCTACCGCAAGGTCGACCTCGACAAGACAACGCGCACGATTGTCACAGCCGAGGAGTTCGCGGCGGCCGGTGGGCAGGGCACGCCCGCAACCTGGCTGCATGGCGTGGCGGTGCGCAACGTGCATCCCCAGGTCACACTTGCGGTTCGCGTAAACGGCCTCGAGGGACAGGCGAGCAACTATAAGCTCTTCGCCCTAGGTGCCGACGGCACATACCGCGAGGTCACAGAGAGCTGGTCGCTTGAAGGCGCGGGCGAAAGCGAGCTTGCGCCCGAGAATATCTACGAGATTCGCCTGACTGTCCAAGACGGCGGCGACATCGACCTCGATCCCGACGAGCGGCAGCTGCGCGTGGCAGTCCTGCTCGCTCGATAACACGCACACGTCCGAAACCCCGAAGCGCCCCTTCCCTCCCCGCGCTGTACTTGCGAGAAGGGAGGGGCGTATTTGCATGAGGCAGAAAGATGGCTTAATGGGCGGGAAGTACCCAGGCAGCCCGTCAACGCACGCCGATGGGATCAGGAGATGTTTGGCGTGTCGTACCGGACATCTGCAAACAGCCCAGTTGAGCCCGTATGGCACACGTCAAAAGGCGCGTGTCAAAAAAGCTGCGGCCCTTGAGCCCCGACTGATTGATGTACCCCAGCCGCGCACTGCGTCGCTACTGTGCAAGGCGGTCAAGCACCTCGTCCTTGCCAGGCATCGCGGGGATGCCACCCGGGCGTTCTACACAGCAAGAAGCGGCAGCACAGGCGAAGGATCCCGCGTAGAATAGCGCCTCGCGCGAGAGGGCGGCCAAATCGCCGGCCGTGCGTACCTCATGCTCGTGCACGAGCTGAAAAAGAAGCGCACCCCAGAAGGAATCGCCCGCTCCGGTCGCATCGCGCGGCTGACAAGGGCACGTGGGAACAAGCACGCTCTCGGCCTGTGTCGCAACGAATGCCCCTTGGGACCCCAGCGTCACGGCAACGAGGGCAGCACCCTGGTCGAGAATGTACTGGGAAGCGGCCTCGGGGTTGCCCGTACCGCACAGCAGCAAAGCCTCGTCTTCGTTGATCTTCACCAGGTCAGCCCGAGGCAAAAGCGCCGACATCTGCTCGACGGCTTCATGCTCGCTGGGCCACAAGCTCGCTCGGTAGTTTGGGTCATAGCTGACGAGCGCACCTGCCTGGCGGGCGATGTTTACCGCATGCAGCGTCGCCGCACGTGCAGGCTCATCGGTAAGGGAAAGCGACCCCACATGGAGCACATGGCAATCGCGTATGGCCTGCTCGGGCACATCAGCAGGGAAGAGTCGCGTGTCAGCACCGGGCTTGCGGGCAAAAGAAAATGAACGCTCAGCCGTACGCGGATCAACCTCGACAAAGGCAAGCGTGGTGAAGGCGTCGGGATCTTGCGCGACAGACGACACGTCCACGCCGCGCTCTTGGAGAGAACGCCTGAGAAAGTCGCCGTGCATGTCTGCGCCGACCTTGCCCACGAACTGGGCAGACATGCCAAGTCTCGCCGCCTGTACGGCAACATTGGCCGGAGCACCTCCAGCATTGCGCTCAAAAAGAGCCTGACCACTGGCGGAGAACCCTGCCTGAGTGAAATCGATGAGCATTTCGCCGAGCGCTACGAGCTCAGGAGAGAAAACGTGGGACATGAGGGACCTCACTTGATGTTGACAGGATGCGTCCAGGAACCTGCAGGCGCATCCCAAGGGCAAATAACATACATTTCAGGATTTCAAAAAACGCGCCAACTGGTACTTTGATGAAATAACATACATATGAACGCACGAAATGTATGTTATTTTCTTTCTTTCCATGAATAAAGGATCCCATCCGTGGAAAACATACCGTCTGCAGAGTACCTAACGTCGCCTTTGCCCGCGTTCGGGTTAAGATGCCTGCAAGAAAAAAGAACCTTCTCCCACAACCTATGCCACTCACACCAAGAAAGGCCCAACAGCCATGACCCAAGAGATTAACCAGCAGCTTCTAGGCGGGGAGCGCGCCTTGTTCCACGCCCATGACCTGCGTATTGTCGACACAGTCTTTACCGACGGCGAGTCTCCTCTCAAGGAGAGCTCCAACATCGAGCTCGTAGGCAGCGCGTTTCGGTGGAAGTACCCACTGTGGTACGCCACGCATGTCACCGCACGCAACTGCACATGGTTTGAGATGGCGCGCTCAGGCGTGTGGTATACCGATGACATCCTGGTAGAAGACTCCGTCATCGAAGCCCCGAAGAACTTCCGGCGCTGCACCGGCGTCACGCTTCGCAACGTGGCGCTGCCCAATGCGGCCGAGACGCTGTGGACCTGCCGCGACGTCACGCTTGAAAACGTTACGGCAAAGGGCGACTACTTCGCCATGAACAGCGAAGACATCGAGGTCGACGGCCTTGTGCTCGACGGTAACTATTCCTTCGACGGGGCACGTCGCGTGCACGTGAAGAACTCGCGCCTTCTCTCCAAGGACTCCTTCTGGAACACCGAGGATGTGCTCGTGGAGGATTCCTACATCGCCGGCGAGTACCTGGGCTGGAACTCCAAGAACCTGCGCCTGGTCAATTGCACCATCGAGAGCCTGCAGGGCATGTGCTATGCCGAGAACATCGTGCTTGAGAACTGCAAGCTCATCAACACCACCCTTGCCTTTGAGTACTCGAGCGTGACCGCCAACCTCACGGGCCGCGTGGAGAGCGTGTTCAACCCTGAATCGGGCGCGATTGAAGCCGATCAAATCGGCGAGCTTATCCTAGATGATCGACGCATCAATCCGGCCAAGACAAGCATCGCATGCCGCGTTGGCGAGGTTCCCACTCCTGTTTCGCCTGAATCCGCTGGCGCCCAAGGCCCATGCAGTGTGGAAGCTGTGCTGGGAGAGTAACGCTCATCCAGCCTGTTCGCGCATCGCACGTTTCGGTTATCTCAGGCGGCCCGCGTCTATCGAGACACGGGCCGCCTTCTTGTTTAATGCGCTTGCAAGGACGGCAGAGAGGCTTCCGTCTCCAGAAACACCTGCTTGAGGGAATCAGCCGCCTCTTCGCATGCGATATCCTGAGTATCAATCATCTCGAGAAGCAGGCGAAACGTCGCCCATATCCGTAGTCCTTGCCGACGTGCGGCGGCATCGTCCACCCCCATCGATATGAGGCAGTCCTTTGTGTAGCTCAATGGCCCCGTGCCCAGATACTGGCGATGCAGTTGTTCCATGCGCGGGGTACGAAAACGGTCAATTTCAATCATGCGGCGAAACGGGGCCGCGATGGGATCAGTCGCCCAGTAATAGAGCATGTCAAGCGTAAAAGCGCGAAAGGCAGCAAAGAGAGACGCGGCGTTATCGTCAGGCGCGAGACCGTCGTCTGAAGACCGCTGGCTGGACGAAGAATCGCCGCACATCAGCGGGTCCTCAGCCGGCACGCCCGCAGTCTCAGCGTGCGTGGCGTCATCCTCCTCCATACGCATGCAAACAGCCTCCAGGAGGGCATCCTTACCGGCAAAATGCTTGTAGATGGCTCCTTGCGAAATACCGACCTCACCTGCAATATCACGCATGGAGGTGCCCTCGTAGCCATTGCAAGAGAAGAGACGAAGCGCCGCCAAGAGGATAGACTCGCGTGTAGTGGCGGCGCTTGACGATGCGGACGTTCTCTCGTGGGCCACACTCGGTCCTTTCCCCGTTGGTCGGATAGCTGAAGTCGGCGAATATCATACCGCGCGAACCGCCGTCACATTCCCACCTTTGTTTAGAGCTTCTCCAGCACGACGCCGATGAAGTTGAGATACTTCCCCGCGCCCGCCTCCATCGAGGCACGGTCGCCCACCGCGTAGGGATTGTCGCAGGCAAGCCAGTCGGCCCAAGCCTCGTCGTTAGTCTGCATCTCCCACATGTCAACTATGCGCGCGCCGGTACTCTGCTCGAAAATACCGTGCCACCAGGTCAGATCGTGCATGTAATCCAGCTGTTCGGGTGTCCAGGAAACAAGCAGTTCGGGCGGAATGTCGTCATGGCAGTCATGCGTAAGACCGGAAATTGCCAGCAGGATGCGCCCGCAAGGCTTCAAGAAGGGGAGGATCCTCTCATCGAGGAAACCGCCGTCGCGTCCAAAGAAGTTATAGGCGTCAATGCAGGTGATGGCGTCGAATTCCTCGCGTTCAAACGGCAGATCAGCCGCATCGGCATGCACCGCATATACCTGATCGGACGTGATTCCCAGGCTGGAGAGGAACGCCTGATTCTCATTGGGGTCGCTCCACAAATCCCCCGCCGTTACGGTAAGGCCGTACTGTTGGTAAAGAAAAGCCGAGGTGAGCGCCATGCCGCTTCCCAGGTCGAGCACATGCGAGCCTTTAGGTACAGGATGGCGCTCCAGGACCTCCTCTGCCAGCTTGAGCGGGTTGGGCCCCATGATCTTGCTGCGAACGAGTTCGACGGGATACCTCTCAGCGTGCGGATACTCCATATCGACCGCCTCTTTCAAAAATGGTGAACAATCGTTTACCACGTGGCAACGCCATAATAGTAAACGTTCGTTCACCAGTCAAGAAAAGAGTTGGCAGCAACGCGCCACGCGTGAATCTTGATGTCGCACCGAGATCGGAAACAAACGATACTCCATGACAGCACCGCCTGAATTGCTATGCGATCGATTGCGTCTTCCTTTGAATCCTTGCTTCTTCAACCAGGTCAAACAGCTCCTCACGCGTATGGATGTCAAGCTTCTGATACACATGGCGGATGTGGGCCTTAGCCGTTCCGTTTGCCACGCAGAGCTCAGCCTCAATGTCACGTGCCGTCTTGTGTTGGGCAAGGAGCAACAGTACCTCGCCCTCGCGCTGCGACAGATTGCGCTGATGCGAGAGTTCGGCGCACGCGCGTGCCAGCGAATGCTTCTCCTCCACAGCGCGCGAACGCTCTGGCTCAGGCTGTGTGGCCGCAAGCTCCATACCCCAGGATGAATCAAGCCTGCTCTCACGCAGAGCAACGAGCGTTGCTGCCATGACAACAATAATAAGCAGAGGAGTTGCCGAGATACCCATACCGTTCAGCCAGCCTTCCAAGGCACGGCCAGCAATCATGGCAATCTGTCGCACCGATCGCTCGATTCCAAAAAGCCACACCGCGCTGGCTCCCCAGCGGTAGCAAATGGAACCGATCATCGTCATGATGAAAATCTGGCTCGCGGTGTAGCCCCAATTGGCAAACAGGTTACGTGTCCAACTGTTCCACTCGCATGTCGTAGACAAGATGAGAAAGACAGCAGACATAAAAGGCAGCACGGTGCCGTACACCGGCCCGAAATCTACCTTGCGCGAGGCAAACACAATGATTGCTGCCACAAACAGGGCACACCCAATAGTACCTGCCGACTCATTGGACCTCGAAACCTCGAAAATCGAGGACTGCAGAAGGCCGTACGAGAAGGAATAGATTGCAACAACCAACACGGGCTTCCACGGAAAAGAGAAGCTCGCCCATTCGCCCTCACCGGGAGGCGTCACGAGATTGCGTCCATAACAGCTGCTCAGGCACATGATCGAAACTATCGGAAGGGCACATGTCATGACAGGCAACCTGCTCAAATCGATACCACCGTACACCCACCCCAAGGCTGCACCAACAACAAGGGACGCAGAATAGTAGAGGCAAATGCGCACGGGGCTAAGTCTTCCATACGCCTCAGACCACAGCAGAATGACAAGCGAGGTGCCGATCCCGCCGAGCACGGTGCATGCCCACAGCGAGGGCGTTGCAAGGAAGGGGAGCCACCAGGCGGCATATCCGCATAGCGTGGAGCAGACAAGCAGAGCCATGCAAACCGGACGCGACCAGCGCTGCGAGACAAGTGGCGTAAGGCGATGAGCAAGGCCCAAGCAGACTATCAACGATGCCACCATCACAACATCGAAGGCGTTCTGAGACACGAAAAGGCCGCCGAATCCTTCAATGAGGTCGCGATCGAAGAGAACGTTGAGCCATGCACGATAGACGCCCAAGCCCAGAAACGGCAGCGGGATAAGGGGAGTGGCAGTCAACCACGCAACGAACTTGGCCCAGATGCCAGTCTGGCCAACGGTCTCATCGGCATCCGCCTCGATGATTTCATCCGTGTCCATAGTTTCCATCTGCCCCACGTCTCACGGCCCCTTTCCTTGCGCAAATAAACCGTAATACCGCCCATTGTATCGACCCGTCCATATCCGCATATTGCATTTCGCGGTTCATTGGCTTGTCAACGGGAACGAACCGAAGTTTCCTGACGCGGATGCGCAACGCTCGCGTTATTCCCCAATCGTTTTGCCCCTGCGTCTTCCCCATTATCATCATTCCAGCTCAGATAAGGGGTTAAAGCTAAGGGTTAATTTTTCTCAGCGGCATGGTTATGACTTTAGGCCGTGCCAATTTCGCCGTGATGGGGGCATAGTCGAGTCAGTCGCAAGATACGGCGCTCGACAAGGGGAGCAATACAAGGAATCGTCTTCTTGACTCCCCGACATCCGTTCCAGCCGAGCACCAACATCTGCGACGCACGACACATCCGTATTTCAAGCGTTTTGAGAAAAGGAGCATGCGATGTCGAACCTGTCACGTAGGAACTTCGTCAAGGGTGCCGGTCTGGCCAGCGCAGCCGTGGCCGCAAGCGCCGCAACTGTGCCCGCACTGGCCGACGAGACTACGGCCGATGTTGTCTACCCCGAGGGCCTGCAGGCCTCCGACTTTGCAGAGTCGCCCGTTGAGCTTGCACCCATCAGCGATTTTGCAGCCGAGTACACCTACGACGTCGTTGTCATCGGCGCCGGCACCGGCGGCGTCCCCGCGGCTCTTTCGGCCGTAGAGGAGGGCGCGACCGCCTGCTGCCTGCAAAAGGAAAGCGCGCCGATTTCGCAGGGCGGCACTTCCACGGGTATCATGCTCGACGAAAGTGACGAGCAGGGCGTCATGAACCACATGCAGGGTTTCATCGAGGATTGCCACTGGCGCGCCGACCGCGGCCTGGCACGCTTCTATTATGACCACTCCGGCGAGACCATGCGCTGGATGGAGGTCCGTTCCATGGAGGCCGGCTTCCCGCCCTACAGCATCGGCGAGGTCACGTTCGAGTATGAAGACGGCAGCAAGTGCACGAAGCGCTCTAACCGCTTCGGGCCCAAGCCGTACACCAACAATGAGCTTATCAACGCTCTTGCCAAGCTGGCCGAGGAGCGCGGCGTCGATTTCTATTACAGCACTCCCGGCGTCCAGCTCATCCAAGACGAATCCGGCGCCATAACCGGCGTTGTCGGCAAGACCGAAGCTGGCGAGTACATCAAGTTCAACGCCACGAAGGGCGTCATTGTTTCCACGGGCGACTATCAGAACAACCAAAGCCTCGTCGAGCGCTACTGCCCCGACGTCAAAGAGTTTGACCGCAAGCAGGTCGGCAAGACCGGTGACGGCATTCTCATGACCATGGCCATCGGTGCTGGCTTTGTGCCTGTGGGCCACTCGCACATGATGCATGACTTCGACTCCGGCCCCATGTTCAACGAGCCCTTCCTCACCGTCAACGAGAACGGCGAGCGCTTTATGAACGAGGATGCAGAATTCGAGCAGCTCAACAACGAGCTGCGCTATCAGCCCAAGCCCGGCTGGTACTCGCAGATCTTCGACGCCAATTACGTCGACCAGGTGACGGAGTGGGGCGGCAGGGCAACCGACCCCGAGAAGCTCGAGATCTATATGCCCGACATCGAGATGGACCGCTCTGTGGAGTCGGGCGCAGGCGTGCTTGAGTACCTCATCGACACGCACCGTTTCGATACTCTTGAAGAGCTCGCCGAGGCCCTCGGCATTCCAGCTGACGCCCTGATCGCAAGCGTCGAGCGCTACAACGAGCTTGTCGACGCCGGCTTCGACAGCGACTTCGGCAAGAAGGCCTGCTACATGAAGCGCATTGACACCCCGCCCTTCTATGGCATCCACAAGCACATCCGCGTTTCTGCCCTGTGCGCCGGTATGACAGTCAATGCGAACTACCAGGTCACTAAGGCAGACGGCACCGTCATCCCCAACCTGTGGGCAACGGGCTTTGGCGCCGGCCAGCTGTGCGGCCTGCCCGACTGGTCCATGTACACAGGTGGCATGAGCGCCGGCCACTGCATGACCTCCGGCCGCTACTGTGGCATCGCCGCAGCTACGGGCAAGTACGAGCCCACGACCCCCATCACCGATGAGGACGTCGCAGCCGCCGGTTACGACATGGACGTCATTCACGGCGTGAAGTAGCCATAAAGACTAGACGCAGCCTTTAGGGGGCACCCTTCTCGTTCATTCACGGAAGGGCGCCCCTCTTTATCGCAAGCGCTTAATCCTCTCGTGACATATCGACCTTGCCGCGCAGGCTCTTCTTCTGGGAGACCTCGTGCTTGGACTGCAGGCGGCGTTCCTTTGAGCGGTGGGGCACGCGTGTCTTCAGGCGCTTCTTTGGAGGTCGGGAGCGTCGTTCGAGCTCAGAGCGCAACTTCGCCAGGCATGCCTGACGATTCAAAAGCTGTGAGCGCTCCGAACGCGCCACAACCACGATACCTGTGGGCGTGTGCCGCATGCGAACAGCCGAGTCGGCCGTGTTCACGCCTTGCCCGCCTGGGCCTGTCGCATGGAACGTCTCGACCTCACAGCACGCAAGCAGCTGAGCGTCTCCCTGCTTGCAAAACGCCGCATAGTCAGCATGCGTGAGCGCCGGCACCTCGGGAGCGGCCGTGTCATCTTCAGTTTGAGGTGGCATGGCATGTCCTTTCTGTAAGGTGATATCTACACCTTAAATGTAGTCCGAGATGTAGGGACATTCGTGCAAAAGGGCTGCATCGAGGGCCTCCACACCGGCGGCGTCGCCTTGAATGCGCTCGCGCTCAAAGAGCTGAGCGGCGGTTTTGTAGCCCATGAGCAGGCAGGTAAGCGTGCCAATGGACATGTGCAGGCGCGCAAAGCCGTTCATGTGCGTCCGCATGGGATCGCGCTCGAGGCGGCCCGCCTCAACCACCGCGCCTTCGCCTTCCTGCTGCGTAGCCACCGCATTGTCGACATCGCAGGTCAGAGCAGCCGTGTCGGTGCCCCGGTAGACCTCGTGCACGACGGTTTTGCCCTCGCAGAATTCCACCACGTAGGTTGCGGTGTTTTCCTCGATGAAGGAGTCCTCGATGTCGAGCGCAATGCGCAGGTGCGCGTCGGGCGCGCAGGGATATTGCTCGAGGAACTGCTCCACATCCACGATACGCCCCATGATGTAGGGCTGGATGGTCTCCACGATGTCGGAGTCGTCCATATCGAAGGCGATGGGCTCGTTGAAGTACGTGTTGCCGCGCACCTCGTCGATCATGGAATCGTGGGCATGGATGTACTCCCACAGGCCCTTCTGCGCCTCGCGATTGAGGTAAATCATCTCCTTGATGTGCATGATGTCGTCTTTGATGAGGTACACCATATAGCCCATGGGCTTGTCTTCGACATTGTAGTACACGGCGACCATGGTGTCGTCCTCGTCCCAACGCCAATACTCGTCCCATGCCAGGGCGTTGCGGAAAAGGCACCCGTGCGTCTGCTGGGCAAACGTGGAGTGCAGGTTCATGAAGTCGAGGTTGTCGTCTGGCACGCGGCGCACGTAACCCGGGGCCCTCATGCGACGAGGCACCTGGTTGTCACGCACCTTGTACGAGATCTTGTTGGAGATGATCTCCCAGCCGCGGTGGCGGTACAGCGGGATGGAGTAAGGGAAGAGAATGGCGAGCGTCTGGTTCTTCTCGCGCATGCGCATGAGGCTCTGGCGCATGAGCCTGCCCATGATGCCCTGGCCCGTATACTCGGGGTACGTTGAAACACTCGTGATGAAACCGACCTGGTAGATGGACTGATAGATGTTCATCTTCAACGGGTAGACAGCAAACTGGGAGATGAGGCTATCGCCGTCGTAACATCCCAGAATGTCAGCGCGCTTGATGACGGGGAACTTGGACTGCTTGATAGAATCGTTGCTCCAACCGTCGGCCATGAGCTCCTGCTCGGTCACCTGAAAGGCATAGCGCAACAGCGCGTTGTACTGGTCGAGGTCGTCTACCGTGAGGTCGCGGATGGTGTAGGGGAAGCTGTCATCCTGCGGTTTGTGTGCGTCTGAAGCGCACATAGATATCAAGTCCCTTCGTTGGATTGCGTCCAGCCCTATGCATGGACGCATGCATGAAAGCCATGGTACCCGTTTGACCGAAGCAACGTGCGCCTTCGGCGTATCGGCACAAAAGCGACGGCAAGGTTGTCCTATCATGCGTTGACAACCATTGAGACTATGCCACGGGGCACATGCGAGAGAGGACATGCAAACGATGAGCCTGACATGGAACGAGATAACCGCCGCAGCCAAACCCCTGGTGGGAAAGGCGTGCAAGGCATGCCCCGTGTGCGACGGACGCGCCTGCAAGAACTCGATTCCCGGACCCGGAGCCAAAGGCGTGGGCGACACCGCAATCCGTAACTACGAGGCGTGGAGGCGCGTGCGCGTAAACATGGACACCCTCTACGAGAGTGCCGGTGCACTCGACACCTCTTGCAAGCTCTTTGGAAAGCGCTGGTCAATGCCGTTGTTCATTGCACCGGTGGGCGACGTGAACCGCCATTACGGCCCCACGCTCGACACACTGGCCTACAACCGCATGTCCCTCGCTGCGGCCCAGGCCGAAGGGGTTGCCGCTTTTACCGGCGACGGGGTGGCAATGGAGCTGTTTGAGGGGTCCTGCCAGACCATCAAGGAGGCAAACGGAGTCGGCGTGCCCACCGTGAAGCCGTGGAGCGGAGAAGCGCTGGAGCGCCGCCTCGAACTCGCGCGAGCCTGTGGGTCATTCGCCGTTGCCATGGACGTCGATGCCGCAGGGCTACCGTTCTTGAAAGGTCTCGAACCGCCTGCGGGACCCAAGTCGATGGAGCAGTTGCATGCCATTGTGCAGAGCCTCGATGTGCCTTTCATCGTCAAGGGAGTCATGACGGCCCGCGCCGCCGAGAAGGCCGTTGAGGCAGGAGCGTCTGCCATCGTGGTGAGCAACCACGGCGGACGTGTGCTCGATGGGTGCCCCGCCACCGCCGAGGTACTCCCCGACATCACCCGCGCCGTGGCAGGCCGTGCGACCATCCTGGTAGACGGTGGCATTCGCACGGGCCTCGATGTCTTTCGCGCACTTGCCCTGGGTGCCGACGGCGTGTTGGTGTGCAGGCCGTTCGTGGTGGCGGCATACGGCGCAGGCGAGGAGGGCATCCGCTCCCTGCTCAAGCGCTTCCGCGACGAGCTCGCCGACACCATGGGGATGTGCGGCGCACAAAGCGTGTCCGACGTCTCTGCCGACATGGTGTGGGCCTAGCGTCAAACGTGCCCTAGCCCCACAGGCTTAGAAGAACAGCAGCGCCATGGCGGCAACGAAGACAAGCAGGACGACCGAGGTGATGAGCGCGGCAACGAACGCGTTGCGACCGCGCGTAAGCAGCACGCGGAAGTTCACCGTCATGCCGAGAGCCGCCATGGCCATACCAAGCAGCAGGTAGCTCACCTTGACAAGGCCGTCGAGCATCTCCTGGGTGAGGGGAGCAAAGGTACCGATAACGCTGGCGGCAACAAAGCCCACCATGAACCAAGGAATGGGCACCCTGCCCTTTCTATCGGCCTCCACGCCCTCGGTCTTGCGGTACCACACGCCGATGACAATGGCCGCAGGAGCCAGCAACAGCACGCGGGAAAGCTTCGTGATGATTGCGATGTCGAGGCTCTCGGAGCCACCCGCGCCGCCTGCCGCCACCGCATGGGCAATCTCATGAAGCGAACCGCCCGCCATGACGCCGAACTGCGTGGCGCTCATGCCAAGCAGGGGCCCCACGGCGATGTCGACAAGCGTGAACAGCGTGCCAAGGATAGCAACGATGGCCACGGCCACCACCTTGTCCTCGCTGTGGTGCTCGGCATCCTTTTCGCTGGTAGGCAATTGGGAAGCAATGCCCATGACCGCCGCCGCACCGCAAATGCCCGTGCCGGATGCAGTGAGAATGGCCAGGTGCCTGTCGACGCCGAAGCGTCGGGCCAGATTGTAGGCAAGGAAGATGGTGCCCGTGACCACCACGCACGCCAGCGCAATGGTCTTCACGCCCGCCTGCGCCAGGGCCACAAGATTGAGCTTGAAGCCAAGCAAGATGATGCCTGCCCGCAGAAACTTGTTCGAGATGAGCGCGATGCCAGGCTTGGCATAGGCAACGGCCGGCTTAGCCGCCTGACACACAACACCTAAGATAAGTGAGATGACGAGCGCGCCAAGAACCGCCAGGTAGGGAAGGCCCGCCAACAGGCTGCCGAGAACCGAACAAGCCAACGTGAGCGCGCACGCCGCGGCAAAGGGCTTGGAAAGAATCGTTTTGAGCACGGCAGTCGATGACCTTTCACGAGATGGAAGGCGCACTATAGCAAAAGACCCCAACAACCAGAGGTTGCTGGGGTCTTTATCATGCGAAGTGGTGGGCCCGACAAGGTTCGAACTTGTGACCTCCCGGTTATCAGCCGGACGCTCTGACCAACTGAGCTACGGGCCCGCGAGGTCGATATGATAGACGCTTTCGCCGTCCTTGTAACCCATATTCGAGAATTAGGGCTGCATTCACAATCAGCACACAATATCTCGGCGCCTGTGACGTTTGCGTGCCACAGGCGCCGAGCCTTACCTCGCGTAAAACTCCGCCACATCGGGCAGAGGGCTCCTCTTGCCGTCCTCGGTAACGCAACGTACAAGCAGGCGATACCGACCTTCGTGCTCGGGCATGTAGGTAAACGTCCAATGCACCATGAGATCGGGGGAGGACGCCGACACGTCATAGGGATGCCAACTCTCGCCATCATCGAGGGAGAACTCGACCGCCACGATCTGGTTTCCGTAATCGTCAGCATATCCGGTAAATGTAACCGGCTTTCCTACCTCAACGTTCATGGGAACTATCATTGTCCGCCTCCTTTGCGCCCAAACTCGCCGTTACGCCTGGGTGCCGGTGAGCACGCCCACGTTCGGGCTTGCCGGGTTGGCGGCAACGGGGGCAGCGGGAACTTCGTCCTCAATCGTGAAAACAACCTCCACGACATTCTTGAGGAAGTAATTTGCCGGGGTCTTGGCCATCCACAGCTGGTTTGCGCTGCCCACGGAGTTTGCAATATCTTCGCCGTTGACCTCGCAGCCCAGAACCGCATGCCTGCCGATTGCATAGCTCAGAGGCACGCTGACCTGGGTGCCGTCGTCGGCAATAAAGGTCACCGTGTTGACGCCCTTCTGTGCCTGAGACGCCACAAGCAAACTCTCAATAGAAATACCGCCGACCTCGGCGTTCACGATGGCGCGGCCGCCTGCAGGGTTACCGCCGCAGGAGCACGTCATGAGCTGCGGGGTGCTCTCATCTTCCACAAGCTCGCCGATAGTAGCGCAGAAGGCATTGTCCACGTCGCCACTCACGGTAAGCTGCCAGTCGGCCGAACGCACCCGCGAGGAGGCATTCGCGCCGCCGCAAGCAACCTGAGCCACACCCTGCAACCTCGCAACATCGGCGGTAGGGGAGACGTACGTCTGGTCAAAGGAGAACGTACCGATAGCGGCCGTCTTCACCAGACCGGAATGCACTGCGGCGCTGCCCTTTGCCTCAGGCGCACTTTGGGGTTCTGCCCCCTGGTCGGCCTGCCCGCTTGCCAAAGCAGCCATGGGGCCGGCCATCATCGATGCACCCATCGCGAGGGTTGTGAGGACACCCACGGTTGCGTTGATGCGCTTGCTGTTCTTACTCATCGTTGTGCCTCCCTATGCCTCGTCGACGGTGAACAGGAAATTGGTGTCGTACTGGCACACACGGAAATCGCCCTCGGGCGTGATGCTGGTAGTGCGAATCTTCAGCACGTAGGAACCGGCCTGCGGTGCCTTGAAGTCCAGTCGCCAATACGTCCAGTACCTCGAGTCGTTGTTGGGCGTGTCCATAGCGATCCAAGTGGCGCCGCCGTCAAGCGAGAACTCGATGGAGGCGATAGGCTCGTCCCAAGCGTCGGCCATGCCCTCAAGATGCACGTCGGTGCCCTCGATGACAACGCCGGTGGGGGCGCTCAGCACGGCGCTGTTGGGCTTGGAGTAAATCTCGCCGGTCTGATCGTCGGTAAACTGGCCCACGTACACCTGGTTCATGAGGGTGTCAGGGTCATGCGTCATGAACGTGAGGTTGGAGAGGCGCTTCACGAAGTTGCCGCCAGAAGTGTTGTACACCCACAGCTGGCAGGGATAACCCTGGGAGTTGGGCAGGAGCTTGCCGTCCATCCTGGTGACGATGATGGCGTCGTTCTCAATAAGCCAGTCGAGACTCATCTCGGCGTAGTTGTAACCGTCGGAGCTGATGGGGCTCATGATGTTGGCGCCCTCGAGCGGCTGGGCATAGTCGATGATGGCGCTGATCGGGATACCCTCGACCTCAACCTGCATGATGGTAGCCTGGCCCACGCCGTTGATGGTGCAGTCGTTCTTCATGACCTGGGTCACGGTTCCGAATTGCTCTTCCATCTCGGGCAGCGTCATCTCAACGGGGTTGGCGCAGTCGCCGTCGATGCTGATGACCCAGTTCTCAAAAATGGACTCGTCGACGTTTGCATCGTCGGTGAGCCACTCGCTGGGCTCGTCGATGATTGTCTTGTAGTAGCGGTTCTCGGGAGGCGTGACCGTCGTCTGGTCGCAGGAGAGAGCCAGGTCAGCGGTGTCGGCGTCAACCTTTACGATACCGCGGTACACGTCGTACTTGACCTCGTCCCAGCGCTGGAACTCACCGGTCACGTAGTTGATGTAATGGCACGACTGGCAGTCGCCGCTGTCGGCGTTGATAAAAGCGTCGCTCTCGAGGTGGATGGTGTGGAGGGTGTCGCCCAGATGGCGGCCCGAATAGGACGTGGAGTGGCAGGCGATGCAGTTCTCAAACGTCTGCTCGGTGGGGTATCCGAAGAAGATGAGGCGGTGGTAGGTGGGCAGGGACATGAGCGCGTTCTCAAGCGTGTGGCAGCTCGTGCAGCCACGGTTCTCGCCGTTGAGGTAGGTATTGTTCCAGCCGGTACCGTCATCGGGGACGGGCTGAATCACGAAGCCGTTGCGGTCGACATAGCGCTGAGAGGCGTTTGCCTCGGCATTCGCAGCGTTCTTTGCAGAGTTCTGATAGAACCCCGGCAGAGCCGCGATGTTGTCGATGAAACTGCCCTCAGTGGGGAAGCCGCTGATTTCAGCGAGCTGGTCGGGTCGAGACTGGATGTCGGCATTATCCGCCCAAGCCTGAGCCGTCAGGCAAAAGGCGGAGGCTGCGACAAGCGCCGAGGTGAGCGTCGCTGCCAGTTTAAACGAAACGTTGCGTTTGAGCATGCTGTTCCCCTTTCTTTAAAACCCCTTGTCAGAGCACCTACATGCGGAAAACCCCTCCTCCTTTCATATCCCTCAAGCCGAACACTACATATGCGGGCCGACGCGTGGTGGCCCACACCTCTCGCCTGTCAGTTCTGCACGCGTCGCGTTCGCCCCTTCCGAACGCTTCGCGTCTACTATTCGCCCATTTTCAGGCGTTGTCAATGCACTAATAACCTATTTTGTCAATGATTTAACGCACGGTTTTGTTGAATGAACAAAATTGTATCCATCGGCTAATCTCGACTCCATCCATTTCGTTTCGAAATGATGTCCGAAAACGCATATCGCCTTGTGAGGTGGTATCTTTTCGCTTCACGGTCTTTTATGAAAGGAGATGCGGATGGTGGAGGAGAAGCAGCAGGCTGCTCAAGACAATCAGTCTTTAGCTGCATGTTCGGAAGAGACGTCTGGCAACACCAGGTCGTTGGGCGTTTTCTCGTTCGAAGGCGATATGCCGTTGTCTCAGGCAATCCCGCTGGGCCTGCAGCACGTTCTTGCCATGTTCGTGGGCAACTTGACGCCGCTGCTGATCGTCACGGGCGCATGCGGCCTGGCAGGCGGCGAGTTTGCCGAGGTCCAGCTGGCCCTGCTGCAAAACGCCATGCTGGTCGCCGGCCTGGTGACCCTGGTGCAGCTGTTCGGCATCGGCCCCGTGGGCGGCAAGGTGCCGATCATCATGGGCACGTCTTCGGGCTTCATCGGTGTGTTCAACTCCGTCGCAGCTTCGATGGGCGGCGGCCTCATCGCCTACGGGGCCATCATGGGCGCCTCCATCATCGGCGGCCTCTTCGAAACCGTTCTCGGCTTCTTCCTGAAGCCGCTGCGCAGGTTCTTCCCGTCCATCGTCACGGGCACGGTCGTTCTCTCCATCGGCTTGAGCCTCATCAGCGTGGGCGTCAACGCGTTCGGCGGCGGCAGCAGTGCCGTTGACTTCGGCTCCTTTGAGAACTTCTGCCTGGCCCTCATCGTTTTGGCAGTCATCCTGTGGGTCAAGCATGCCACGGGCGGCTTCCTCAGCGCCTCCTCGATCCTCATCGGCATCATCGTGGGCTACATCGTCGCCGCCATCATGGGGCTTGTCCTGCCCACGACCATCGTCAACGCCGACGGTGTCGAGGTCACCAAAGCATGGGTCCTGAACTGGGACAAGGTCGCCGACGCCGCTTGGTTTGCCATCCCGAGCCTGATGCCCGTCGCTCCCGTGTTCGACATTCGCGCCATCGCGCCGGTTCTCGTGATGTTCGTCGTAACCGCTGTTGAGACGGTCGGCGACATCTCCGGTGTCACGCAGGGCGGCATGAACCGCGAGGCTACCGACAAGGAACTCTCGGGCGGCGTCATGTGCGACGGCCTGGGTTCGACGTTCGCCGCCTTCTTTGGCGTATTGCCGAACACCTCCTTCAGCCAGAACGTCGGTCTGGTCGCCATGACCAAGATGACCAACCGTAAGGCCCTGGCCTGCGGAGCCATCTTCCTGATCCTGTGCGGCCTGTGCCCGAAGCTGGGCGCCGTGGTCTCCATCATGCCCCAATCGGTCCTGGGCGGTGCGGCCGTCATCATGTTCGCTTCCATCGTGGTGAGCGGCATCCAGCTGATCACGCGCGAGCCCCTGACCCCGCGCAACCTCAGCATCGTGTCGGTCGCCCTGGGTCTGGGCTACGGCATCGGCGCCAACTCCGCCGTGCTGGCCGGCGCCCCTCAGATGGTCGGCCTGATCTTCGGCGGTTCGGGCATCGTCGCCGCAGCCGCCGTGGCCATTCTTCTCAACATCGTGCTCCCCAAGGACGAGAAGACGTTCCAAAAGGACGCAAGCATCTAGGCCCCGCACTCCCCGCAAACACGAAGCCCGGCCGCGCTCAAAACTGAACCGCGCGGCCGGGCTTTTTTTGTATCTGTCCATCTCGTAAGCCACCCTTCGACCTCGCTATCACAAAGAAGCCGGTTGAACGCCCCAAATCAGCCCGCTTTGTGGCGCCCCTTGCCCTGGGAGCAGTACAGCTGGAGCGCATGCAGGTCCTCGACAGTGTCGACGTCGAAGAGTTCCCATTTGCTGGCAACCTCAACGGCTCGCACGCGCTCCTTGTGGGCCTTGGCCACATAGCCACCGCCCTTGCCAAGCGGCAGTGCCCGCAGCTCGTCAAACGTCCAAGCAGGAAACAACACCGGAGCGCCCGGCATGTTCTCAAAGCTCACGCGCCATATTGACTCGGAATCTTCCTCAGCACTACTCAACAAGGAAGCGATGCTCTTCGCGCTGATGAGCGGCTGATCTGCCTGGACAAACGTCAACGTTGTGCAGCCGTCCATGCCCTTCATGCCCAGACGGACGGTGTCGTTGCGGTGCTGCTCATTGTGCAAGATGACCTCGGCTCCGAGCAAGCGGCACAGCTCAGCCACCTCAGCATGGCGCGTGACCACCACACGGCGTGCAAACAACCCATCGGTTGCCCGAATCACGTGCTGGATCAAGGGCGCACCGTCCAACTCGGCCATAAGCTTGTTCCCGCCAAACCGAGTGCCCATGCCCGATGCCATGATAATGCAGCCATGCTTTGCTTTATGACATACAGATAGTTGCACCATGACAGGCTCGCTTTGCTGATTCAGCGGTTGGACAGCCCTGACGGGCCTTCACACCTCGATGGATTCATCGTCCACAGTATAATGAGGGTGTCCATGTAATCCTCGAGCGATGAGGAGACTGCCATTATTACCTTCCAAAAATACGTGCGTCCAGAGACCCTGGAGGAGGCATGGGAGCTTAACCAGAAGAGGCGCAACTGCATCGTCGCCGGCATGATGTGGCTCAAGATGAGCAGGCGCTCTCTGAGCACCGCCATCGACCTGTGCGGCCTTGGCCTGGACTCCGTTGAGGAGACTGGGGACGAGTTCCGCATCGGCGCCATGGTGACCCTGCGCCAGCTGGAAAAGCATCCCGGTTTGGCCGCCTATTCCTGCGGTGCGGTGGAAGCCGCCCTCAAGGACATCGTGGGCGTGCAGTTTCGCAACGGCGCCACGGTGGGCGGAAGCCTCTGGCGTCGCATGGGCTTCTCGGACGTGCTCGCGATTTTCATGGCCATGGACAGCTACGTTGAGCTCTACAAGGGCGGCATCGTGGCTTTGGAAGAATTTGCGAATATGAAGTCCGACAACGACATCCTGGTGCGCCTGATCATCAAGAAGCGCCCGGGTGCATTCGCGTACCAGGCAGTGCGCAAACAGCGCACCGACCTGCCCTCGCTCAACTGCGTGGCAGCCAAAGTGGGCGACGAATACCGCGTTGTGATTGGATCTCGTCCGGCGCGCGCGATGGTACTCCGCGACGAAAAGGGCATCCTGACCGGCGGCATCGTGCAGAAAAGTACCGCCGCATTTGCCGACTATGCAGCCAACAACGTCGCTGTTGCAGGAAACATGTGGGGCAGCGCGGAGTATCGCAAGGCTTTGGTTCCGGTGCTGACGCGCCGTGCTTTGACGGCTCTGGGGGAGGCACTGTAATGGAAGTCCAAATCAAACTGAACGGAAAGGCCGTTTCCGACGACATCCCGGCTGGCATGTTGCTCATCGACTTCGTGCGCGCACATGGCTGCTTCAGCGTCAAACGCGGTTGCGAGACGTCTGCCTGCGGTTTGTGCACGGTCTTGCTCGACGACAAGCCTGTTTTGTCGTGCTCCACATTGACGGCGCGAGCTGACGGCCGCAGCGTCTACACGCTGGAGGGTCTGCAGGCCGAGGCGCCCGAATTCGTGGGCTTCATTGCCGACCAAGGCGCCGAGCAGTGCGGTTTCTGCAACCCTGGCTTTGTGATGAACACCATCTCGCTGCTGCGCGAGAACCCCGACCCCACGGATGACGAGATTCTTGCGTACCTGAGCGGGAACCTCTGCCGCTGCTCGGGTTACGAGGGCCAGCTGCGCGGCATTCGCGCCTACCTGAACAGCAAGAACGCAGGGGAGGTCCAGCATGGATAGGCCCGAGTACACTTCCGTGGGCAAGTCGGTTCGCAAAAAGGACTCGATGCAGCTGCTGCTGGGCAAGCCCGTCTATACCGAAGACATTGTGCACGACGCGCTGGTGGTGAAGCTGCTGCGCAGCCCCCATGCCAACGCCATCGTGCAAACCATCGACACCTCGAAGGCAAAGGCCGTCCCCGGCGTCGTTGACGTGTATACCTGGGAGGATGTACCCAGCAACCGTTTTACCAACGCTGGCCAGACCTACCCCGAGACCAGCCCCTACGACCGCCTCATCATCGACCGCCATGTGCGCTATGTGGGCGACGTCGTGGCCATCGTGGCCGCCGAGAACGAGGAGGCTGCCAACAAGGCCCTCAAGCGCATCAAGGTGACCTACGAGGTGCTTGAGGCCGTGCTGGACTTCCGCACGGCCAAGGACAACCCCATCTTGGTGCACCCCGAAGACGACTGGCACATGTTCCAGGACTTCGGCGGCGACAACAAGCGCAACCTCATTTCCTGCGGTGATGACGGTAGCGGCGACATCGAGGCGGTGCTTGCCGACTGCGACATCGTGATGGAGCGCACCTATCATACGAAGGCCTACAACCAGGCCATGATGGAGACCTTCCGCACGTATTGCGAGATGGACCGCTACGGACGCCTGCATGTGATCTCGTCCACGCAGATCGTCTTCCACGTTCGCCGCATCTTGTCGCATGCCCTGGGCATCCCGAAGGGCCGCATCCGCGTGGAAAAGCCGCGCATTGGCGGCGGTTTTGGCGCGAAGCAGACCGCGGTGTCCGAGGTCTATCCCGCATTCGTCACGCTGAAGACCGGCCGTCCCTCCCTGTGCGTATTCTCGCGTGAGGAGGCCCAGACTTGCGGTTCTCCTCGTCATGAGATGCAAATCAAGGTTCGACTGGGTGCCAACAAGGACGGCCGCATCCGCGCCTTGCACGTGGACACGCTCTCCAACACGGGTGCCTACGGTGAGCATGGCTGGGCCACCATCGGCCTCACCGGCCACAAGTCCATCCCCCTGTACACCGGCTCGCTGGAAGCGTATAAGTTCACGACAAACCTGGTCTACACGAACATGCAGCCCTCTGGCGCCTACCGCGGTTTTGGCGCCACACAGGGTCAGTTTGCCGTGGAAACCACAGTGAACGAGCTGGCAGAGACGCTGGGCATGGATCCCATCGCGCTGCGTCAGCAGTGCATCGTGCGCGAAGGCATGGCGATGCCCGCCTACTATGGCGAGGTCACCAACTCTTGCGCCCTTGACCGCTGCCTGGAGCATTGCCGCGAGATGTTCGACTGGGATGCCAAGTATCCCGTGCGCGACATGGGCAACGGCAAGGTCCGCGCCGCGGGCGTCGCCATATCCATGCAAGGCTCCGGCATCTCGGGCATCGACACGGGCTCGGCCACCGTCAGGCTCAACGACGACGGCACGTACATGCTGGTCATCGGCGCGGCTGACATGGGTACGGGCTGCGACACCATCCTCGCCCAGATGGTCGCCGAGCACATGGAATGCCCGGTGGACGACGTATTCGTGTTCGGCGCCGACACGGACGCCTCGCCTTACGACTCCGGCTCCTATGCTTCTTCCACCACCTATGTCACGGGCATGGCCGTGGAAAAGGCCTGTGACCAGCTCAAAGAGCGTCTGTGCGCCATTGCCGCAGGCATTCTTGCGTGCGATGCAAGCGAGTTGCAGTTCGAGGGCGACTGCGTGCGCCGCGCGAGTACGGGCCAGGCCGTCCCTCTCACCGACATCGCCCAGAAGAGTCAGTTCAACAGCTGCCTGCTCGCCGAAGCCACCGCCACGCACTCTTCCCCCGTCTCCCCGCCGCCGTTCATGGTGGGCATGGCCGAGATCGAGCTCGATCGCGAGACCGGCGTGGTGGAAGTGTTAGACTACGCCGCCGTTGTCGACTGCGGCATCCCGATCAACCCGGCGCTCGCGCGCATACAGGTGGAGGGCGGCATCGTCCAGGGCATCGGTCACACGCTCATGGAGGATGTGACCCGCACGCCCAAGGGCAAGATCCGCGAGTCGAGCCTTCTCACCTATCGCTTGCCCACGCGCCTCGACACAGGTCGTCTCAATGTCGAGTTCGAGCACTCTTACGAACCGACGGGGCCGTTCGGCGCCAAGTCCATCGGCGAGATCGTCATCAATACGCCTGCACCCGCCATTGTGCAGGCCATTTACAGGGCGACGGGCGTCTGGCATCGCGAGCTTCCCGTTCTGCCGGAGCATATCTTGCTGGCGAAACCGGAGGGATAGCCATCCTGTACGAATCCCTGCACATCCAGCGAGGTGTGACGGCCATCATCGGCGGGGGAGGCAAGTCCACGCTTCTGCATGCTTTGGCAGATGAGCTGTCAAAGCATGCACGCGTGGTCGTGGCCACCAGCACGAAGATGTATGTCCCTGACTGGTGCTGTGTGCTGCTGAGTGCCGAGCCAGGCGATGTCGAATCAGCACTCAAGACAAACCCCCTTGTGTGTGTCGGCTCCATTCACGAGCCAACAGGCAAGCTGGATGCACCCCACATGGCGTTTTCCGACCTGGCAGACATTGCCGACTACGTGCTGGTTGAGGCCGATGGGGCAAAGAAGCTGCCCCTCAAGGCCCATGCTGAGCACGAGCCGGTGATTCCTGCATGCACAGACCGCGTGGTATACGTGGTGGGAATCGACGGCGTGGGTGTACCCATCTCGCAAACGTGCCATCGCCCCGAGCTCTATGCACAGCTTGCAAGCGCTTCGGTAGACGAGACCGTGACTCCCGAAATGGTGGCCACCGTTTTGGAATCCGAGAGCCTGCACGATGTGGTCTTGATCAACAAGGTCGAAACCGAGTCCGACTGGCAAAAGGCCGAAAGCATCGCAACCCTTGTCAAAACGCCCGTCATCGCTGGAAGCCTGTGGAGGAACGAGTTTCGATGCTTGCACTGATTCGCGGTGCGGGTGACATCGCCAGCGCCATCGCGCTTCGCCTTCGCCGATGCGGCATCTCCGTCGTCATGACCGAGGTGGCGCATCCTCTCACCGTGAGGCGCACCGTGGCGTTCAGCGAGGCTGTCCGCACAGAAAAATCCCAGGTAGAGGGCATGACTGCTGTTCTTGCACAAGATGGCAGCCATGCATTGGAGCTGCTGAGCGGCAGCGATGTCATACCTGTCCTGATCGACCCCGCATGCATGTGCCTCGAGACGATAAAGCCCGACATCGTGGTCGACGCCATCCTGGCCAAGCGCAATGTGGGCACATCCATGGATATGGCGCCCGTCGTCATCGGAGTTGGTCCCGGCTTCACCGCCGGCAAGGACTGCCATGCCGTAGTCGAGACCATGCGCGGCCACACCCTCGGTCGCGCATATTACACGGGCAGCGCTCTTCCCAACACTGCCATACCGGGTCTTGTGGGCGGCTATGCAGGCGAGCGTGTGCTGCGCGCGCCGTGCGAGGGTGCCTTTCGCGGCATTGCCACGATTGGCTACCATGTTGAAGAAGGCCAGGTTGTGGCCTATGTGGACGAAACCCCCGTGGTTGCCACGCTCACGGGCGTATTGCGGGGTCTGCTCGCCGACGGCGTCCAAGCCAAAGCAGGCCTGAAGTGCGGCGATGTGGACCCGCGCGATGATAACGGGTACTGCCAGCTGGTATCTGACAAGGGCCTGTCTGTTGCTGGGGGAGTGGTGGAGGCCATTCTGCACCTATCCGGCACGTTCTCTCATCCTGCAAAGCTGTAAGGGAGTTTGCAATGCGCGATATCGCACAACACATACTGGATGCCGCAACCACTGGTTGCGACCTGGTGCTGGTCACTGTTGCCGAAAGTGAGGGCTCCACGCCACGCAACGCCGGATCGCAGATGCTGGTGTCCCATGATGGCCTGGTCTGCGGGACCATCGGTGGCGGCGCAATGGAAGCCCGCGCCATTGCCCAGGCTCGCACCATGCTGGGGCAAGCTGCGCGTTACATGGAGGGCATGGCCCTCAGGCAACAGGCCAACGGGGGCCTCGACATGCCCTGCGGCGGCGACGCCGGGCTCCTGTACACGCCCATAAGCAACGACAACAAGGCGTGGATTGAAGTGGCGACTGAGATTCTGCATTGCTTTGACCAGCGCATTGCGGCATCTCTGGTGCATGCGTGCCACGATGAAGCTTCGCTCTTCCCGGGCGAAGTTGCCCTGATTGATGCCACAGGCCAGGTTTTGGCGGGCGATAGCAACGCATCTCATCAAAAATTCGTTGGGTGCAAGCAGAATTGCATCATAGAGGACCACCTTGTGATGCCTGTACCCCTGCCCGTGCGCGCCATTATCTTTGGCGGCGGACATGTGGGACACGCCACGGTTGGTGCCCTGTCTCGCGTCGGCTTCGACTGCACACTTTTCGACTGCCGCCCTGAATTCGCCCAGCCCGAGCTGCATCCCGGTGCGCATAAGGTCATCTTGGGCGACTACCAGGACATTGCAGCCTCGCTGACGTTTGACGAGCACGACTACGTCTTTATCATGAGCCACAGCCACAAGTTTGACTATGCCATACTTGAGCAGGCCCTTCGTCAGCCTTTGGCCTACGTCGGCTTCATGGGATCTCACCGAAAGATCGCCATTGCGCGCGATCTCATGCATAAGGCAGGCATCCCCGACGAGGTGGTCGACACCGTGCATATGCCCATTGGCCTGGAGATTGAGGCAGAGACGCCTGAAGAAATCGCCGTGAGCGTGGCAGCCGAGTGCATCCTGCATCGCGCAACTCACTAAACCCTCAAGTCACGACTGCCTCTCGCAAACAACACCGCGACATACTTCGGCCTCGCAACGGAAAGAAGGAGTTCCGATGCCCCATCCGTTTCCCTATGGCACCCATGAGCTCGAATATCTGTCGCAAGCCGATGCCGACTTCGCCGCCGTCATAACGCAGTGCGAGAGGGAGGGCTTCAGACCCGAACGCCCCGTGGAAGAAGACGCGTTCCAATGCCTCGTGCGGTCAATCAACGACCAGCTCATCAGCCTCAAGGCAGCGGCGACCATCTGGGGGCGACTGACGCAGCGATTTGGCAATCCCGTGAGCGCCCAAGCCCTCGCCCAGGCCGATTCCCTCGATATCAAAGCATGTGGGACTACATTCAAGAAGGCCGAGTACATCCATGACATCGCCTGCAAGACCATAGACGGAACGCTTGACCTCGAGGCCTTGCGTCACGAACCCGATGAGGTTGTCTTGTCCACGCTCGTAGGCCTGCGTGGCATCGGCCGATGGACTGCGGAGATGCTCCTCATCCATTGCTATGAGCGGCCCGATGTCATCTCCTATGGCGATGCAGCCATCAGACGTGGGTTGTGCACCCTTAAGCACATCGACCCCAATGAGCTTACCAAAAAGCTGTTTGACCAGCTCACGGCCTCATTTCATCCATACGGAACCACAGCTTCCATATATCTGTGGTGGCTCTCCAAACAATAGGGGAGCGGAGTGGAAAAGGCAGATTGTTTGCGCCCTGTAACTGGTTGATTTCGTTCGCTTTTTCGTGCCGGGCGCAGCGTAGGGTATTCTTTCGCGCGTGACAAAGTAACGGAAAGGGACTGTTATATATGTTGTGGCTCGCCCGCACGATTGCCAATGCCGACAATAAGAACGACAACCCAAAGTACCGCGAGGCCGTTGGCGCCAAGGCCAGCGTTGTTGGGATTATTCTCAACGTGCTGCTCTGCACGGGCAAAGCGGGTATCGGCGTGCTCTCTGGTTCGGTCTCAATTGTCGCAGACGCATTGAACAACTTGTCTGACGCCGCTTCGAACATCATCAGCCTCTTGGGATTCAAGCTTGCAGCCAAGCCCGCTGACGCAGGCCACCCGTATGGTCACGGACGTTATGAGTACCTGGCAAGCCTCATGGTTGCCGTCATCGTCATGCTTGTCGGAGTCGAACTGGCGAAGGGAAGCCTTGATAAGCTGCTCAATCCAGCGCCGGTGGAGTTCAGTGCCGCTCTTGTCGCAGTTTTGTTGCTTTCAATTGCCGTAAAAAGCTGGATGTGTGTCTTCAACAGGCAGGTTGGTAAGGCCATCGATTCAGGTACGCTCGAAGCCGCATCGGTAGACTCCCGCAACGACGTCCTTACCACAGGCGCCGTTCTCGTGGCCGCAGTGATTTCAGAACTTACTGGCTTCGACCTCGACGGTTGGATGGGTCTTGCAGTCGCCTGCTTCATTTTGTGGAGTGGCGTGGGCCTTATCCGCGACACCATTGACCCACTCCTGGGCAAGCCTGCCAGCCCTGAACTCGCCCATATGATTGAAGAGAAGGCCAAGTCCTACCCAGGCATTCTGGGCGTGCACGACCTCATGGTCCACGACTACGGCCCTGGTCGCATCTTCGCAAGCCTGCACGCCGAGGTTCCCGCCGAGACCGATGTGCTCAAGAGCCATGAGGTCATTGACTCCATTGAGGAAGACTTTCGAAAGAATGACAACCTCAATGTCGTCATCCACCTCGATCCTATCGTGACGACCGACCCGCATGTAACCGAACTGCGTAAGGAAATTGCACAGTTCGTGGCTACTTTGGACAGCCGTATGAGCATCCATGACTTGCGCATTGTGCCTGGTGACAACCGCACCAACGTCATCTTCGACATCCTGGAGCCCTACGGCGTGGAGATTCCCGAGCAAGACCTCGTCTCCAAAGTCACCACAGCCGTCGCAGCCAAGCACCCCGGGCATCACTGCGTCATCACGGTCGACCACATCTAATCTCAAACAGGGCCGCCAAGGTGATGTATGCCAATACAAAGCATCATGTTTAGGTACGCATAAGAAAACGGCAACATACCTGGCATCACGCCATGCCAAATCATGCCGAAAACACTTGGCCTATAGACTGTCGCAACAATGCGACTCAGTGGGAACAGGCACCCCCAGCATCCTTAAGCCAGAAGATTCTTATCCTTACCTGTACGAAAACGGGGCTGTAACAAAAGCCCCTATAACGAATTCAAGCCCCGCTCGGACCACTCCGGTCCGGGCGGGGCTTTTTGGTTG
>CAKUAI010000025.1 GCA_934636245.1 uncultured Coriobacteriales bacterium | reverse complement strand
CAAGGCGCCCGCACCCCGCGCGTCGGTCCCGACCCCGCTGGAGCCGTTCGGGGGACTTTTTCATTGTCTCCCTAGAAGATGTTTAGCGCGGATGCGGCTGTCTCCCTATGCCCCAAGCAACTCGATGACCTTCTCTGCTGCGATGTATCCCGAGGTCACGGAATGACCCTGCGATACGCCGGCGCAGTGCTGCGAAGCGTAGTACACGTTGCCCCACATGCCGCCTGCGTCCAAGCCTCCCAGGAAGAGGCCGGGGATGGGCTTGAGGTTCTCGTTGAGAGCCTGGAAGTACTGGTTTGCGCGTACGCCGTTGAGTGTGCCGTCGATGGCCATGCAGAAGCGCACGGCATAGAAGGGGCCCTCGGAAAGCGGGCGAAGCATCTCGGGACGCTTGTGGAACTGGGCGTCTTCGCCGGCCTCAATGGCGGCCAGGTAATCGTCGATGGTGTTGCTCCAGACGTCGGGGTCAAACCCGATCTTCTCGCCAAGTTCCTCCAGAGTGTCGGCACTCCAACCCTCGCCGGCATCGATGGCGGCCTGCATTTCGTCGGCCAGCGTGTAGAAGGGCACGCAAGCGCGAGAGCGGTAGATGCGCAGCGTTTCACGGACCTCTTCACTCAGGAGGCCCGGGCAGCCCTCAGCCACCATGGCATCAAGGTCTGCCTGGCAGAAGATGGCGTATGCGTGGTCAATGGCATACAAGGCTGACGTGCCGACGCCGAGAGGTTCGGTCGCGCCGAGCTCCTCGTTGTAGAAGCGCTGTCCCTCGGGGTTCACTTGAAGCAGACCGGCATAGTTGATGAACTTCATGTAGCCAGCGTAGAAGTCAACCTTGAGGTTGGAGCAGAACTCAGCAGGAAGGGGGTTGATTTCGGTAGTCAGGCGGCCGCCGGCGGCCAGGGCCATCTGGAGTCCGTCTCCCGTATTGGAGGAAACGCCGTATAGATAGAGGTTGTCGGTGCGCAGATACTCGCGCATGAGGTCGCGATTGCCACCGAAACCGCCGCAGGCCACGAGCGTGTACGGGGCCTTCACGGTCACCTCAGTACCGTCCTGTTTCCTTGCCTTGACACCCGTGACGGTGCCGTCCTCGTTCTGGATGAGCTCGTAGGCGCGGGTCTCGAGAAGCAGCTTTGCTCCACCGGGGAGGATATAGTCGTCATAGAGGACATCGAACTTTGTCGTGCCCTTGCCCCAGTCCATGGAACAGCCGTTGATGGAGGGAACGAAGCCGTTAAAGCGAGCTTCCTTGGCAGCCGAACGATCGAAGTGATCGGCCAGGTAATCAGCCACGGGGCCCATGTGATTGACGACGTTGTACAGTACGTTGGTGTCGCAGCGGTACTTTGCGTACTCGCTCAGCTCGGTGAACATGTAGTTCGCATCCGGCACCTCGACGCCGTCCTCTGCATGGGCCTTGTTGAGCCATTCTGCGCCAGGAGCCAGGATGCCGGTGGAACACACACTTTCGCCGCCGACCTTGCCGCACTTCTCGATGATGACAACGCTGAGGCCAGCTTCAACCGCGCGCATTGCGGCAACCGTGCCCGCGCCGCCGGCCGATACGATGGCAAAGTCGCACTCGTATTCCTCGGACGCTTCAACGCGCACAGGGGCGGAACGGAAGCCAGACAAATCGGCTCCAGCTTCGGTGAGGGCCTGCTCTACGCCGGCAATGATGGCTTGAGAAGTCATGGTGGCGCCGGTAACGCAGTCGACGTTCACCGACTGAGCATCAACAATAGCTGCGGGGATGCGTTCGATGCACGGCTCGATGAAGCCCGGCGTGTCAGAGCACGACTCAACGGTCACGGAAAGGATCTTCGTCTCGTCGACCTCAACGGCGACGCGCGTCGGTTCAATGATATGGGGGCTGCCGAAGCGCTCTCCCTCGATGGTGCCCTTCTTCCACTTGCCGAACTCCTCGCCGTAGTACACGCCCGGGGTCATTGCCTGCACGACAGGGGCGGTTTCAACTGCCTGAAGCGTCACTCCGCTCTGGGCAAGCGCATCGGCTGCGGCCTGCAGGATGGCGTTCGAGGTAACAGTGGCGCCGGAGACCCCGTCAACTTCGACCGAATTCTTGGAGAGCATGTCAGGCGGCATGCTCTCGAGGGCGCGAGAACCAATGCCCTGAGTTTCGTTGGGGCCTTCTGCGGTGACATCGGTGAGCGTGCTGTTTTCGATGGTCAAGGTTACAGTGACGTCGCCGCCCAGTCCTTTGGCGGTCGCACTGTAGGTGCCGTCGCCGCCTGTGGTTGCCGGGGCTGTATCGGGGGCTGACTCAGCATGTGCGATGTTCGAGCTGGTGATTGCTGTGCTTGCGATAATCCCTGCGGTTCCTGCTGCTGCACCGGCGAGAAAACTCCTACGAGAGACTTCCATGTCGCCCTCCTTTTTGCGGCTTTCCCTGGTTGGCCGCTTTGTGGTTGCCTGGAGCTGTGTTGCCCGGGTTGTCTCAATAGTGGTCGCGACAATTGCGCTGCCCGTGCGTTTTTCTGTGGCTCTGACTGTGAGTTCTGTGCCTTTGTTGCATGTGAATATCTCGGCTAATCTCACAGTTGACATTCACATACGGCATCAAGCTGGAGTTTTGTTAATAACCAGGCCCCTGTGTGGAGCGGGGACGAGTATTATGGTTGTTGACTGGCATTAGATGGGGGGCTTGAATGGTTGGGGAGACCGATTCGCCTGTACAAGGTTTTTTCGGGCGAAACGCCATGTTTGCAACGTTCGGACTTGCCTTCATGTGGCAACTTTTTCGTCATGCCTGCGTTTTGGTGGCGATTCCGTTTCCCCAGGCGGGGATGTCTATCGGTCCCGAAGCATGGATGGCTGTGTACTATGCGTCCATTTGTCTGATATGTGCGATTGCCCTTGGGCTTGAGCGTGCGGGGCACCACGTTTGCGCATGGCCGTTTTTGTTTGGTGTTTGCGGCGTTGCCTCATGCGGAGTTTGCATAGGCCTTCTTTTTCCAGCGGGGCCTCAGGGCTTCGCGGCGATGTTCTGCCAATGCTTTGTTGCCTTTTGCATAGCGGCATCTACCGTTGCCTTGGTTCGGCAGGCCCTTCGCCTCCTGACCCTTCAGGCGAATGTGAATCCGATGCTTGCGGCAATCTGCTCTTTCTCGTCGGCGTTCCTAAGCATTGTCATTACCTTTGTGCTGGGAGATGTGCTTGCAGTAGATAAGATTACTGCAGCGATTTCACCCGTGCTTTCGGCTTTTTGTTTCTGGTTTGCTGGGGCTCCTATGCCAGACAAATCAGAAGGTTGCGTTGCTGATTGGTTTGAGCCGGCCTTCCTTCGAGGCCGCATGGCTGCCGTTGTTGCCCTGCTTGTTGTAGCGACGCTGGCGAAATCTTTTTTTGACAGCGGCGTAGGGCCTGTTGGCGAGCAAGGTCGCATGGTCAAGCATATCGTTGGCATTGTTGAAGTCGCGGGGGTCATGCTGCTTTCTTTCGCAAGCACTGATGCCCGGCACTTCATGGTATCGGTCTTGTATCTCTTGGTCTTCTCACTTGTTTTGGGAATTGGTGTTGTCGCCTCTTGTTCAGGCAGCCTTTTGTTCACCGGTGTTGCCACGGTTGTTTCGGCGAGGGTGCTGGCAGAGTCCACGGCACTTGCGCTCTGTGCCATCTATTGCGCACGGACCCATACGAGCCCGACAATTGTCTGCGCCCTGGTCCTTCTCATTCCCGAAATGCTGGCATGCTTTGTGGGATATGGTACGGCGGCGCTTCTGCCTGTGTTTGGCCTTGATTCCATGAGCTTGCTTGTGCCTGTGTCAGTTGCACTGATAATGGTGGTGTCGCTTTCGGTTTGCGGTGTCTCGTTTAAGCGCGAACTCCACTATCTTGAGGAACGGGATGGTTCGGCGTTGCGCCCAAGCGCTTGCGCTGGGGGTTTTGCTGGGGGCGCGCCGCTTCTGAATGGCGCACTCGAGGCTTTGGCCGTCCAATTCTCTCTCACTCCACGCGAGATCGATGTCGCCAGACATCTTTATGAGGGGCACAGCGCCAAACGTATATCGCAGGTCGAATGCCTCTCTATCAATACCGTCCAGACCCATAGTCGTACGCTCTATCGCAAACTCGGGATTCACTCTCGCCAGGAACTTGATGAACTGATCGATAAGATGACCTTGCAGGAAAACTAGGGGCTTGACAAAGAGACCTGGTTGCCGCGCTCTGGATAGCTTTGCTTTGTGGACGCTACTCTCATGCGAAAGAAAACGCTTGCTAGATGGCTTGGTGGGGCTGACGTCTCGATGCCGCTGACTTGCTACAGTCATTGGTCCTGGCTAAGTGCGGCTGGAGAACCCCGAAAATGCGGAAGCATCTGCCTTTCAGAGATGCGCGGCATGTCTGAGGGTCTGTCATGGCTCGCGCGCCGATGCCCGAGTTCGTTCCTCGCCAGACGGCCGATAAATCATGCGTTCCCGTCTCTTCTTCGAGACGCCCCCTCGCCGTCCTCTACTCCTCTTTCCCCTCCACCAGGTCGAGCATCTGCTGGCGGTCGTGGACGTCGAGCTTCTTATAGATGTGGGCGAGGTGCGTGTTGACGGTGCCGGTGGAAAGCCCCAGCTCCTCGCGGATGCGCTGGGTGGTGCGGCCCTTCGCGGCAAGCGTGAAGACCTCGGTCTCCTTGGGCGTGAGGCCGTACTCCTGCGCCACTTGCTGCGCGCGCAGCATGAAGCGGCGCGGCGCCTGGGGGCGGTCGTCGTCGGCGTCGATGAGGCGGGCGAACACCTGCTCGTCGGCAATGAAGAGCAGCGCCGCGAGGATGGCGCCGGCGCACAGAAGGGCGATGAAGCTGAGGGCCCGGTAGCTCGGCTCACAAAACGACACGAGCACCCCGCCGAAGAACGTGCCTGCCAAACATCCCAGGTAGGAGGCGCCCAGGCCCAGGCCGAACAGCTCGATGACCGAGACGGGATAGGCGCGCGCGGTGAGCGTGAGATAGAGCCACGCCAGCATGCTGAACATGCAGTAGCACACGAGCGTGGTGAGGTCCGCCGCCAGACCCAGGTCGCTGACGATGGGCGTGAGCAGCGTGAGGAACACGAGCACGCACATGCTCGTGCGGCAGGTGATGCGCACGGCGGCCGACTTGGTGGCCTTGCTCGCGGCCAGGGCGAGCGTCGCCGCAGAGAGCGCGGTGGCCAGCAAGAAAAGCCAGCGGTAGGCCACGGGGCTCGACGCGGGATCCACCGTGAGAAAGAGTGCTCGCATGAAGCTCTCTACCAGGCCGAGCAGGCCGATGCAGATGAACGTGCGGACAAGCGCGCCCCACGCTGTGCCACTGGCCTCGGAGCAGTGGGTTACCAGGGGCGCCTGGTCTGGCTGGGTGAGGGGGCACTCGTCGTGATTCGGCTTGCGACATGCCACCCGGAAAAGCGCCGCACTCAAGGGCGGCAAAAGCGCGCACACGGTGATGGCGGCCGCGGTGGGGAGATAGAGCACGGCGACGAAGACGACCGCGCCAAAGACAAACGAGCTTGTCAAGCAGCCTACGGCAAGCGAGGCCTTACGGAAGCACAGAAGTCCCCAAGCCCAGGCAAGCAGCAGTATCGCCACCGCGCAGCCCGACAGGGTGGAGGTGATGGAGCACCAAGGCTGCGTGAACACGCGGCGCTCCACGAGGGTGAGCACCACGGTCGCGACGCACAGCACGGCAGCGGCCACCGGTGGCAGGCGCAGGATCCAGCGCGCACGGCAGCGGTTGGGGTTCGTGGGGCGCGGCATGCGTCGCGAGCACAGGCCCACGACGATGGCGCAGATGAGCAATGTGGCCACAATGCCGCAGCACGCGAAGGTATAGGTGCTGTTGAGGTGCGCGATGTCGTTGCGCGTTGAATAGTGCACAAGCCTGCTGAAGAAGACGATATACGTCCACGCAAGGATGCATCCCAGACCCATGGTCGTCGCAGCAAGCGACCCCAGGCGGGCTTCCTCGTTGTTCGTCAAAGCCATCTCTCCCAATTCCCGTTGTTCGAACGGGCCTATTATCCACCCTTTGCCCCTCATGCGCCACCGTTGGCCGATGTTGCACATACAACGCTTTCAGCTTTATGTGGCCATGCGCGTACGCCCATTCTACCAGGTAAACGCCACATCATAAAGAACATTTGACCCTGGTATTCAAATCATCCGACATGACTTTCCAGGCTTGCTCGGCTATGGTGGTGCCAAGCGAGGCGGAGCTGTGTCCGCCGCGCGTTTGTTTTGCACGTATGGGTTAATGGGTGAAGGAGGAAACGTATGGAACGCACCCCCAACATTTCGAGGCGCAGCTTCGTTGCCGCCGGTGCGGCGCTCGCCGGTATGGCGGCAGCCAGCGCCGGTCTGGGGACCCCGCTGCTTTCTCAGGCAGAGGAAGCCGCCTCTAATGAGGGCATGCAGAGCGAGTACGAGGGCCTCGAGGTCCGTCACGCGTTCTGCCAGATGTGTGGCCCCGCCCGCACGCACTGCTCCACGCTGTGCTATCTCAAGGACGGCCGCTGGACCAACGTCGAGGGCAACCCGCAGGCCGGCAACAACTGGGGCCGCGGCAGCCGCTCGCTGTGCGCCAAGGGCAACTCTGCCATGCAGGTCATGTACTCTCCCACGCGTCTCGAGTACCCGATGAAGCGCACGGGCGAGAAGGGCGAGGGCAAGTTCGAGCGCATCACGTGGGAGCAGGCGATCGAGGAGATCTCCGCCAAGCTGCTCGAGCAGAAGGAGAAGTACGGTCCCGAGTCCTACGGTGTCCTGTCTCCTCAGTTCTACGCCGTTCTCGGCTCGCTGGGTCGTCGCTTCCTCAACGTCCACGGCTCGCCCAACTACATGCACTCCGCCATCTGCAACTCGCAGCGCATGTTCTCCAACCTGGTCACGCTCGGCGGCCCCAAGCACGCCCAGTGCAACAAGACCATGCCCGGCCAGCTCGGCAAGGCCAAGCTCATCGTCAACTGGGGCTACAACTCCGAGAACTCCGGCATTAACCAGGGCAACCCCAACGGCCGTCTCAACGCCGTGGAGAAGGGCGCTCAGACCATCGACATCCGCCCGATGCGCGACGCCCTGGGCACGCACTCCGACATCTGGGTGCCCGTGCGCCCCGGCACCGACTGCGCGCTTGCCATGTCGGTCCTGAACTACATCATCTCCAACGACCTCTATGACCACGACTTCGTGGACAACTGGTGCGATGGCTTCGACGAGCTGGCCGCATCCGTGGCCGACTGCAGCCCCGAGTGGGCCGAGGAGATCACCGGTGTTCCCGCCGCGCAGATCGAGCAAATCTCCGAGCTCATGGGCACCGTTAAGCCCATGGCCATCTTCTGCGGCAACGGCATCGGCGACCAGCAGAACGACGGGCACTGGGCCCAGGCCTGCATCGACCTCATCGAGGCCATCACCGGCAACATCGCCATCGAGGGCGGCTCCGGCGCTGCCGCTCCGAGCGCTCCCTCGCTCATCAAGACCAGCCCGGTCGACATCCTGACCGACCGCCTGCCCGCCTCCGAGGAGGACGAGGCCAACGGCTGGATGCCCGGCGTCGCCAAGCTCGTCGCCCCTGAGACCCCCCGTTGGTTCCAGACCATGGTCACGCAGGAGTCCGGCCCCACGACCGCTTACTACAAGGGCCTGCTCTCCATCCTCACTGAGGAGCCCTACCCGCTGCGTTGCGTCTTCGCGCAGTCGTCCAACCCGCTGACCGCCACCCGCCAGCCCAAGACCATCATCGAGGCTCTCAAGAAGCTCGAGCTCTACGTCGTGATGGACACCGAGTGGAACAGCTCCTGCGACTACGCCGACTACGTGCTCCCCGCATGCGTCAACTACGAGACCGACGAGCAGTTCGCCACCAAGAACAGCAAGGACGGCACCTGGATCGGCATCAACCAGAAGATCCAGGAGCCCCTGGGCGAGTCCATGAGCGACTGGGACTTCTACTGCAAGCTGGCCGACGCCATGGGTTACGGCGACGACTTCTGGCACGGCGACTTCGACGAGTGCCTGCGCGAGCAGCTCGACGGTTCGGGCTTCACGCTCGAGGAGCTGCGCGAGAAGGGTCAGATCTTCGTCGAGCGCACCGAGGAGTTCACCCCCGGTGAGGCCAAGACGCAGAATTACGAGGAGCTTTTCGCCAACCTGCCCAACGGCAAGGTCCAGTGCTACAACAGCTGGATCGGCGGCAAGCCCAACTGCCTCGACACCGGCGAGCTCAGCGGCGTGCCCGTGTACAACGGCCCCGCGGAGTCCATTGCCGGCACGCCCGACATCGCCGCCGAGTACCCGCTCGTGTTCTCCGACGTCCACGCGTACCGTCTGTGCAACCACAGCTACTACGTCAACGTGCCCTACCTGCGCGAGCTGCAGCCTGAGCCCTGGTTCAAGATCAACCCCGCAACCGCTCAGAAGTACGGCATCGAGGACGGCGACTGGTGCCGCGTCGAGAGCCCGCACGGCTGGGTGAAGCTCGTCGCTCGTTACTTCGACTGCATTGCCCCCGACGTGCTCATGGCTCGCCGCGGCTGGTGGGAGGACTGCCAGGAGCTCGGCCTTCCCGGCTACGGCTGCGAGGACGGCGGCAGCGAGGTCAACGTCCTGTACGACGACGACCCCAACAACTACGACCCGTTCCACTCCGGCATGTCCAAGCAGACCCTCGTCAAGATCGAGAAGCTTGACGAGTCCGAGATCCCGACGGCTCACGTCCAGGCGTAAAGGAGAGCGAAAATGAGCAACCAGTACGGCTTTTACGTTGACACGAGCCGCTGCATCAAGTGCTGGGCATGCCAGGTGTCCTGCAAGCAGTGGAACGAGATTCCCGCCGGCACCACGCGTCGCCGCTGGCTGGTAGAGGAAGACGAGGGCGTGTTCCCCGACGTCAACCGCAGGTTCTTCTCCACGAGCTGCAACCACTGCGAGAACCCCGCCTGCGTTGAGGTCTGCCCCACCGGCGCCCTCACCAAGCGCGAGGAGGACGGCCTCGTGGTCGTCGACCGCGAGGTGTGCATTGGCTGCCAGGCCTGCGCCGGCGCATGCCCCTTCGGCGTACCCACCTACCGCGTTGACGGCGACGGCACCATGGACAAGTGCGACGGCTGCGTGAACTGCGGCAAGACCCCCGAGGACGAGCCCCACTGCGTGGCTTCCTGCCCCACCAAGGCCCTGCACTTCGGCCCCATCGAGGAGATGGAGAAGCTCGCAGCCGAGAAGGGCGGCGCCCGCATGGAAGGCGAGACGAACCCGAGCACGTTCATCTCGTAGGTTTCTACGCTTCATGCCGCCCGTGAATCCTGCGGGCGGCGTTCGTCGCGCGTTGAGCAAGACGTGAGTCGTGCAAAGTATCGGCCTGACGGACGGTGCATGGCACGCATCGCGCGGGGCGCGCACTGCGCCCGCCTGCGATTTGGGCGGGCGACGTTCGCCGCGCGTGTGCTGCACGGCTTGCGAGCTCGACAGGCGCCCGGTGGTGCGCATTCCGCAGAGCGTGAACGCGGCAATGCCCACACCATGCGCATACTGCGAGAGTCCGGCGGGTGGTGTTTTGCATGCGCATCGCGCAGACTGCGAGTGCGGCAATGCCGTAAAGCGCACTGCGCCCGCCTGCGATTTGGGCGGGCGACGTTCGCCACGCGTGTGCTGCACGGCTTGCGAGCTCGACAGGCGCCCGGTGGCACGCATGGCGACATGTGTTCCGCGGGACGCGAGTGCGAAAAGCTGCGCACGGCACAAATGATCGTCTTGGTATGATGTAAGCGGGCGGCTGGGCCGGGTGCTCCGCCGCCCGCTTTTATATGGATAGACGGGTGCGGGTCCCAGCGGCTGCCGCGCCGATGGATGGTGAGCGTCTCTTTTGACGCGTGCTGTAAGAGTAGAGGGCGAGAAAGGGAGCTCCCATGGTTGACGAGAAGACAAACGGGCAGGTTGCAGGCGAGGGCGTGCAGGTGGACGCCGACGAGCTGAGGGCGCGCGCCGGCACCTTCGCGTTCTTGGCCCGCGCGCTGTCCGACGAGGAGCTTCCCGTCGAGTTCCTGGGTGCCCTCGCGGCCGGCGGGCTTGAGACGGGCACTGCGCTCGATGGGTACATGGCAGGTCTGGCGGGCCTTTCCGCCGAGCAGCTCGAAGAGCGCCGCCGCGACCTTGCGGCCGATCATTCGACCTGCTTGCTGGGTATGTCCGCCCGCCCCGTGAGCCCCTTCGAGTCTGTGTATACGACCGACGAGCACCTCATGCGCAGGGACTCTTGTGTGAAGGCTCGCCAGGCCTACGCTGCAAGTGGCTTTGCGCCTGCCGACGTTCTGCGTGTGCCCGAGGACCACATCGCCGTTGAACTGCAGTTCTGCGCGATGCTGCTCAACCGTGCGGCCGATTTCGTCGCAGCAAACGAGCCTGAGGCCGCCGGGCGCGACATGGTTGCCCGGGCAACCTTTGTGTGCGAGCACCTCGTCGGCTGGACCCCGCACTTCTGCGACCTCCTCGAGGGTCGCGCCTCTACCGACTTCTACCGTGGCATTGCCCAGATGCTCCGCCGCCTCGTCGCCGACGAGGCGGCGGGGGAGTAGCAGGAGGTCCCGCAAACGTTCTGCGGGGCCTCCCGGCCTCTAGTTTTCGCCGCAGATCTTGCCAGTCACGAGCGACCAGGCAACCGACCCGCCGTGGTAGTAGGGCTCGCCCATGCCGCCGCCGGCAACGTTGCCTGCCGCATAGAGGCCCGCGATGGGGGTGTGCTCTTCGTCGCACACGGCCATGCTTTCGTCTACCCACAGGCCGCCGGAGGAGCAAACGTAGCTCTGTGAGAACCTGATGATGTACGTCTCTCCAGACTCGATGTCGATGGGAAGGCCGTCCACGCGGTGCATCTCGTCGACGCCGCCTACGGCCAGGTTGTAGTTGTAGTACTTCACCGTCGCGGCAAGCATCTCGGGATCGATGCCCGCATGCTCGGCCGCCTCCTCGACGGTGGAGCCGTGCGCGATGCCGCCGGGTTCGCAGTCATTCTGCTCGAGCCATTTGTCGAAGCAACTGGTCTCATCGGTGAGCTCGCTTGTCGGCTTATAGAAGCTTCCCATGAAGGTCGCCTCGTCGAGCACGGCGTACACCGCTCCTTCGGGCAGGGCGTGCACCATGTTGTAACTGAGGGCCGGGTTGCCGGTTCCGTCGTATTCGGCAGCAAGACGATGGCCCGACGCGTCCACGACGATGCCGTTGCCTTCGGAGAGAACTTTGGAGATTGCCCCCATCGCGCAGCCACGTCCGGGCTGGTACTCATAGGCGTTGCTGACACGCACGGTCTCCTGGCCCAGGCGATACGTGCCGGCGCCGAGGGCGAGGGCCATGAGGTGTCCCTCTCCGCAGCATGCGGAGCTGGCCGAGGAACGATAAAGCTCCTTCACCCCGTACTGGGCGCGCAGCTCGGAATCGTTGCCGGGAAAGCAGCCTGTGGCGATGATAACGCCGTCGCCCTTGAGGACGTAGCGCTGGCCGGTCCTGGTGTCGACGCCCTCGACACCTGCCACGGCCTCGCCTTCGGTCAGCAGCGACTTGCCCGCGACGCCGCAGAGCACGGTGGCCAGCGGGTTGGCCCTTACCGCATCGTCCATGTCGGAGGTGAACTCGCTGGCGCGCTTGCTGGCGGGTTCGTACGTGCGCAGGATACCGCTTTGCCCGGGATACGTCTCACTGATGAGGACGTCGGACGGGGTCATGCCGGAGTCCTCGAGGAGCCAGTCGAACGTGGGCCCGCACTGGTTCATGAGGATGTCGAACATTTCGTCGCGGTAGAGGAAATGGCAATTGTAGCCGTAGTCGTTGCGCATGGTCTCGGGGTTGTCCTCGACGCCCAGCGATTCCTGGTACGCGGAGCCGCCGATAAGCACGTGGCCTTCGGAACGGGCCGTGTTGCCGCCGAGGATGTCGTTCTTCTCGACGAGCAGCACGGTCTTGCCGAAGTCCATGGCGCGCAGGGCCGCCGCCATGCCGGCCCCGCCGCCTCCGAGGACGACGACGTCTGCGGAAAGCTCGACTGGGTCATCGCCGCTCAGGTCGGGCGTCTCGTACTGCGACCACGCCTCGACGTCGGCACCGGCCTGGGTTAGCGCGTCGACGACGACGCCAAGGACGCCCTGGCTCGACTTGGTGCAGCCCGCAACGGTGTCGACTCCCACGCTCTGCGCGTCGATGATGCGCTGGGGCATCAGGCGCAACGCATGGGTGCCGATGCCGGGCGTCTGCGCGCAGTCGTCGGCAAACTCGATGGCGGCGATCCCCGAGTCGTCAAGGGTGACGGTGCCGGTCACCTCGGCTCCCATGTAACCAACCCCCGTGCCGGTATACGTGCCGTTCGCCCAGTCACCGCGAGCCATTTCCTCCGCGAGTGCCATGCCGGCCCCGGACGCCGCGAGGGTCGAGGCCGAGGCTACGGCCCCGATGAAAGTTCTACGGTTGATATCGAGCATTGTTTGACTTCCCTTCAGACGGTGGCGCCGCAGCTTGGGGCGACGCATTGACGCCCCCATCATGGACGGAAAGCCTCTTGTTTAGCACTAAGCGCTGACGCTCAAACTCGCTTCTTCCTTCTCGCGTCGCGGGCGCAGTTCGACGTTATAGCCCCTTGACCAGCGCGTCAAACTCCTCGCGCGAATGAACGCCAAGCTTTTGGTAGATTCGGCTCGAGTGCACGCGTACTGTGGAACCGGCCAGGTACAGCTCGCCCGCCACCTCTTGCGAGGTTTTTCCCGCAGCAAGCAGGAAAAAGACGCTCGTCTCCTTGTCGGTCAGCCCGTGCTGTGCCGCGAAGGGCGCCAATGTGCTCGCTGTGGCATGGCGTTGACGCACGTCGCGCAAGGCTTTCTCGCTGTACGACTCGAGAAGGTCGCCCTCGCGGAACACGAAGAGGGCCACAACCGTCACAGCCAGGATGGACACGGCGCCCAAGACGGCCTCGTCCACCCCGAAGCCGTCGACGAGCTCGCCCCCTGCGACTACCCCCAGGTACATGGCGACATTTTGTACCGCAAAGACCAGGCCGCAGATATAGGCCGAGGTGGTTTTATCTCGCGAGGCGATGCCACAGCACACGATGAGCGCCAGCGTTTGAAAGCCCTCCATCCCGCTTGCGGCGAGCGCCCGAGAGAGCCAAGGGTTGAAGTCAAAGAAGAACACAACCGCCAGGGCCGCTACCATGACGCAGAGCGTGAGGCGATACACGATGGCAAGGGTGAATTTACGGTTGAACACCACCATGCCTGTGCAGATGATCGCTGCGAAAACGAACCGTCCTGTCAGTGACGGAATCATGGAGCTCACCGGCGGGATGAGGGCGTCGCTCATGCCGAATGCGAACGACAGAACCGTGACCCATGCGAGGAGCCTGGCCGATGGGCGTTCTGGGCGTCCTGGCGAGGCCACAGCGGGGAGGTCGGGCGATTTGATGGTCGTGAACGCCCCGACAAATCCCCCGATTGCCAGTATGGGAAACGAGAGAAGCAGAAACGGGGCGAAATCGGCTTGAGACTTCTCAACGAGAAGAGTTGCGATGCAGTTGATGAGCATCGACCCCGAATACGCCACGATCATTTTGCCGGGTTCAAGACATCCCAGCAATTCCAGCCATAGCAGGAAGGCGAGGTGGAATCCGACCGCCGCCACGACGGTTGCGCACGCTGCAATCCAATCGGGCATTTCGAAAAACAGAAGCGCCACCGCGCCTGCAACCAGGGAGACAAAGGAGACCACGACTGTCCAGCCGCGGCGGAAAAGCGGGCCCGTGGCCCGTGCGAACAGGGCGAAACCCATCAGGGTCAATGCGCCCGTTGTGAATTGGACGGCGTTGAAGGCGGCGGACCCCGCGAATGATCCCGGGCTTGCCGAGGCGACGAGCGGCATCCAGCGCCGCGCGAACGCAAAGGAAAGAAACACCGCAGGAACAAGGATGAGGTGGTGCGAACCCTTTATCACCCTGTCAACCAAGTTCCAGAACACGATGTCTCTCCCTTCTTGAGCTTCTCTTGAGGATAAGTCTCCGCCGCCAGGCATCCTCCAGCCTCGTCCATTGTATACCGCAGCACTGCATAAGCATCCCGCCCAGAAGACATAAGCAAGGTTGAACGAGGCTGCTTATTCTAAGCATCTCGCCAAGCGCCTATCGTCTGCGTTGTTGGGCGCCGGCATGAGCGCCGGTGTCGCCCCCAGATGAAAGGACAGACGATGGAACAGCTGACGCGCAGGAATATTATCAAGGCCGCCGCTCTGGGTACGACCGCCACGGGCTTGTCGGTTGCTGCCGCTGCCTACGCCGAGGAACCTTCGACCTTCGAAAAGGGCGCGGGATGGGATGCCGAATACGACGTCGTGGTATGCGGCTACGGTTGTGCCGGGGCATCTGCGGCCATTACTGCCGCCGAGAACGGTGCACGGGTGCTCATCCTTGAGAAGGCCCCCCGCATCTTTGCAGGCGGCAACTCCCGTTTCGGTCAGAACTTCATGGCCCATACCGATGTCGAAACTGTCGTCGAGTATATGAAAGCCCAGCGCGACGGCCTTGACGCCATCCTCGACGAAGACTGCATTCGCATGCTTGCGGAAGGTTTCACCAAGACATACGACTGGTTTGTGGCCCACGGTGTCCCGGAAGACCAAATCACCTTTGCTTACCGTCCGGAGCAGCCTGAACTGTGGCCGGGCGACGATCCGCAGGCCGATGGGTTTCGCAAGATAACCTGGCGCCCCGACATGCGCTTCAACCCGCAGGATGTGAACGCCTCCTACCAGATGGTGACCGCAGCGGTGAGGGAACTTCGCGACTCCATCGACGTGTGGTACGACGCCCCTGCGACGCGACTCGTGCAAGACCCTGAGACTAAGGTCGTCCACGGCGTTGTGGCGACGGTTGACGGCACGGAGTGCAAGGTGCGTGCCAAGAACGGCGTCGTGCTCGCCACCGGAGGCTTCGAGAACAACGAGGAGATGATTCAGAGCTTCACCGGCAACGTCGCGCTTGCCGCAAAGGGCTGCACCTACAACACCGGCGATGGCATCGTCATGGCGCAGGAGGTCGGCGCGCAGTTGTGGCACCTCGACCACGGCGCGTGGGGCGACCCTAACTTCCTCAATCCCTACACAGGCTGCGCCTGGGGTTGGAGCGCAGCGTCCGGCGACGTCACCCCTCCCAACGGATGGTATGGCACGATGGGTATGACTAGCTCCATCATCGTCGGCGGCGACGGCACCCGCTTCATGAACGAGGCCGCGAACGAAACGCGCAACTCACGCCATGGGCAGACGCTCTTCCACGGGACATGGACGCACATGCCCTTCCCCCACAACTCTTGGATGATTTGGGACGAGCAGGCACGTTCCGGTGGCTTCCGCCCCTACAATTCCTTTAGTGAGAACCTGGACGAGGAAATCGCGAATGGCTGGATCGTCTGTGCTGACACGCTCCAGGAGCTTGGCGAACTCATCGGCATCGACGGCTCCGCAATCGCTACGAGTATCGAGCGCTACAACGGTATGTGCGAGAAGGGCACCGATGACGATTGGGGTCGCCAGGACACCTGCCTCGTAGCCTTCTCTGGCGAGGGCCCCTACTATGCCCTGCCCCTTGTCAACTCTGTAACCAACACCGACGGCGGCGCCAAGCGCAACGCCAGGTGCGAGGTGCTCAACGCGCGCAATGAGCCCATTCCCCATCTGTACAGCGCCGGTTCCTTCGGCTCCTTCTGGGTGGGTCGCTACAACGGCGGCGGCAACATGGGCGAGAACCTGGTGACCGGATGGCAAGCCGGCGCAAATGCTGCCGCGCCGAAGGACGACTCCGTCCAGGAATCCTGCCTGACAGGGGAGGCTGTGAACTACGCCTTCGACTACGTGGAGCCCGAGTTCGCGTGCGAAGAAAACCAATCCATCGGCCGTTATGCCGGCATGAACGGTACGATTGCCGTTCGTGTGACTTTCGACGGCGACGTGCTGGCAAACATCGAGGTGCTCGAGGCAAACGAGACCCCGGGCGTCGGTACCCGCGCCCTCGAGGCCCTTCCCGCTCTCATGGTCGAGGGCAATACCACGCTGGTGGACACGTTTGGCGGTGCAACCCGCACCTCGGCCGGCCTGATATTGGCGGTTGAGGCAGCCATGCGCGCCCATGGCATCGAGCCTCAGGTTTCGGAAGAATCCAAGGAGACCGTGCATTAGCTCCTGGTCCGTAGGTTTTCGATTGAGCCAAAGGGTTTTGCGGCACCGCGCGCGTAAGCCAAACCTTGATAGTCATGGCGGGAGGCTCTGCAGGTCTTGGTTCGACCTGCAGAGCCTCCTACGCATCGTTTGCCGTCATCTCCAGCCGAATTTGCCCTGCTCGTGCGAACCGGGTGAGCACGTGGCTGGAGAACCTCGAACATGCGGAAGCATCCGGCAATCTGATTGCCCGGCTCGACAGGGCCTTATCGTCAGGCGTGCCTTGCGCCCTGTTCTCGCCCTATCGCTTCAGCCCTGCCGTTGCCTCGATGAACTCGGAGCGGGTGTGCACGCCGCACTTGGCGTAGATACTTCGAATGTGGCTCTTCGCCGTGTTGTCCGAGATGACAAGCTTCTCAGCGATGGACTTCGAGCCGCGCCCCTGCAGCATGAGCGGAAACACGTCGCGTTCCCTGCGGGTGAAGTTGCGCTCGTCGGCGTATTCGTCAACAGTGAGGACGCGCGCCTCGGCCGCCACGGCTACGGCAATCTGTCCCGCCTCGAGCACGTCGGCCTCGTAGTCGGCCGGATCGGGGCGCTTCTCGTTTTCAGATGCCAGCCAGGCGGCGTTGGTGATCTCGACGATGTCCTTTTCGCGGAAGATGACCAGCACGCATGCCACGAGCACTGCCGCGAAGCCGATTCCGAGGAACTGCATTGCCTGGGGCCCCACGTGTCCCAGCCCCAGCCAGGTAATCGCAATAAGGCCCGCGAGCGAGCCGAGCGCGAAGGCGGCGCGGCCAAAGCCGAACACCTCTATCGGGTCCCAGTAGTCGCTCTTGGCTGCATAGGTGAGCATGCCCCAGTTGAACAGCGACGTGAGCGAGTAAATGCACACCACCATGATGAGCGGCCACTTGCCCATGCCCTCGGCCGTGAAGAGCAGCAGACAGGCGACGCCAAGCATCAGCACAATGGGATAGTAGAGCCACGTGAACGAAAATGACCTGCTGAAGGCGCAAATCAACGCGATGCCAAAACTCAGGAAGACTACGAGGCTGATTGCAATTGCGTTGATTCGGGTGGTCTGGCCGCTGTTCTCGGTGAGGAACATGCCCCTCACGCAATAGGCGATAAACGTGATGAGAAACACGACAACCAAAAAGCGCGCGAGTGCCGCAATGGGTCGCGACGTCTGGTCCTTGGCCGCATTTCGTTCGCGCGGTTCGATGTCCACCTTGCCCAGGCAAGACATGAGCGACGCCATGAAGGGTAGGGCTGCGACGACCACAAGCGAAATCACCGGTTCGTTAAGAGCGACAAAGAAGTAAATGAGCCCCGAGGCAACCTCTGACAACGCGGTGTTGGAGACGGCGACGGTGGGCCTTGTATGGGCGTAAATCTGTCCCGCCCTGATGCTGATGGGGGCCGTGCAGACGCCGGTGAGGATGGCGCCAACCGCAAACAGCGCACCTGGCCCGCCGCCAATCAGGCCCAGATCGGCATACTCGAGAAGCACGCCGACGGTGCTCACTACACCCAGGGCAAGCATGGGCACCCTGCGGTTGAGCAGGCCCGCAACCTTGCGGTACCCCACGGCGCACAAGACGCAGACAACGACATAGGCGAGCGTGGAGAAGAGGTACATGCTGAGAAAGGCCGAGCTCGCTGCCTCGCCTGCCGCGAAGATGCTCCAGATGGGCGCGGTGTACACCGAGAGGATCCAGCTGCGCCAAAAAGCGTAGGTTAGGTACTTCGCCGCCGGCCACTGCGAGTCGTGCATAGGTCCTGCCTCCGCTCCCAGCGTCGCCGCTGCGCTGAAATTCCTGATTTCTCCTATGGGGCAAGTGTATAGCAACGGGCCATCAAACTGCCTGATACCAGCCGAGTTTAATCCTTTTTGGCGGCAAGTTTACACCAGGGGGATAACCCAGTTTACCTCTCATGGGCGTGGCGCCTGCCTGCCCCGCCGCGCAACACTGCTCACTGCCGGGCAACCGAGCTTCCGCAAATACGCGGTCCCTCATACCCGCTCGCTCCCGGTCACATTATGCACGTTTCGAAGAGAGGAAGGATGAAAATGACCCAAGCGACTGTGTCGAGGCGCGACTTCTTGAAGTCCGTCGCTGCGACGGCAGTTCTCGCGGGCGTTGGTTCCGGTCTGACTGCCGGGACCTTCCGCGAGGCCAGCGCAGAGGAGGTTGAGCCCCAGGAGAAGAAGGTGTACACGAGCTGCCAGGCATGCATTTGCTCGTGCGCCATCATCGCGACGGTGCGCGACGGCCGCGTCGTGCGCATCGAGGGCAACCCCGAGAGCCCCATCAGCCGCGGCGGCGTGTGCGCCAAGGGCCTGTCGGCCATTCAGGCGTTGTACAACCCCTGCCGCAACAAGTACCCCATGCGTCGCGTGGGCGAGCGCGGCACCAACAGCTTTGAGCGCATCACCTGGGACGAGGCCATCGAGGAGATCAGCGACAAGCTGATGCAGGACTACAACAAGTTCGGCGGCGAGTCTCTCGTCACCTCCACGGGCGGCGGCGGCAACCCGCACTTCTCCTCGCCGTGCCGTTTCACCCAGGCCATGGGCTCGCCCAACATCTTCGAGCCCGGTTGCGCGCAGTGCTTCCTTCCCCGTATGGCCACGTTCTCGCTCATGTATGGCGGCAGCAAGTCGGGCACGACCTCTATGGCCGACTCCAAGTACGGCGGATGCGCGTCCCTCTACTTCCCTGAGGACAACCCCATCCAGTCCATCGTCATGTGGGGCACCTGCACGAGCTACCACGCTCCTTCCGGCTCCGGTCGCGCCATCGCCGAGCTGCGCAAGCGCCCCCAGGGCCTCAACCTGGTCGTCGTCGACCCGCGCTTCACACCCGACGCCGCCATGGCCAAGGTGTGGCTGCCCATTCGCCCCGGCACCGACGTTGCCCTCCAGATGTCGTGGATTCGCTACATCATCGAGAACGACCTGTACGATCACGAGTTCGTGACCAAGTGGACCAACCTGCCCTACCTCATTGACACGGACACCAAGCTGATGCTGCGTGCCCACGAGGTCGGCCTGGGCGACCCCGAGGCCGAGGACGCCGACAAGACCTTCGTTGTCTGGGACAAGAAGACTAACTCCGCCAAGGCCATGCCCTGGCCGTTTGACGACGCTCTCGACCCCGAGCTCTTCGGCACCTACGAGATCGACGGCACCGAGTATCCCACCGCCTTCACGCTGCTGCGCGAGCGCGTCGACGAGTTCACCCTCGAGAAGGCCGGCGAGATCTGCTGCCTGGATCCCGAGCAGATCGAGAAGGCCATCCGCGTCTACACCGACGAGGGACCCTCGGGCCTCATCCTCGGTGTGGCGACGGACATGGGCGCCCAGTCCGCTCAGGGTGCCGAGGGTGCCTGCATCCTCGAGTTCCTTATGGGCAACGTCGAGAGGCCCGGCGCACTGCTGCAGCGCTTCCCCGATCCTCCTAACAAGGTCGACCTCGGCACGCTCAACTCCATCGTGAGCCCCGAGATGATCGAGAAGCGTCTGGGCTACCGCGAGCACAAGGGTCTGGGCATCTGGTCGCACTCGCACATCCCCTCGGTGTTCGAGACCATCAAGACCGGCGAGCCCTACGTCATCCGCAACTGGATGGAGCGTTCCGGCAACAAGCACGCCATGATCGGCAACGCGGGGCAGCTGCCCGAGATCATCTCCAAGATGGAAATGATCTGCCACCTCTACATGTATCCCACGGCCTTCACCATCGATGCTGCGGACTACGTGCTGCCCACGCAGGAGTGGCTCGAGAGCTACTTCACCATCGCGCACGCCAACAAGATCATCATTCGCCAGCCTGTCGTGCACCTGTACGAGACGGTCAACGAGGGCGTCATCTGGTCGCAGATCGTGCGCCGCTGCGCCGAGATGGGCCATCCCAACTGCCAGAAGGCCATCGACGCCGACTACCTCGCTAGCGTCGGCAGCGACCTGGTCTACTGGGACGGCCAGCAGTCGATGATGGACATGCACATGGGCACCCTGCCCATGAGCTGGGACGAGCTTGCCGAGATGGGCACGTACGAGTGGATCGACAAGGAAGACTACCTCCACTACTACACCTACCTCGACGACGACGGCACGGGCAAGCCCAAGGGTTGGAGTACGCCTTCCAAGAAGGTCGAGCCTTACTCCGAGGGCACGCTCCTTCTGGGCCGCACCGGCGCCCCCTGGGCCAAGGCCGACGGCAAGACCTATGTCATGCAGCCTGCCGACGAGGACTACGATCCGCTGATCTACTACATGGAGCCCGAGGAGACCAACGTGGGCAACGACGAGTACCCCGTCATGCTCACCGAGGGTCGCGTTCCCTTCTATCACCACGGCACACTGCGCAACATTCCCTACCTGCGCGAACTGTATCCCGTGCCGCTCGTGTCCATGCATCCCGAGACGGCCGAGAAGTACGGCATCGTCGACGGCGAGTGGGTTTGGGTCGAGAACTCCCGCGGCAAGGTGCGCGGTAAGGCGTTCGTCACGCTCGGCATTGCCAAGGACACCATCCATATGGAGCGTTTCTGGAACCCCGAGTACCTCGACACGGACGACCCCAGCCGTGCTTGGACCGAGATGAACGTGAACATCCTCACCAAGACCGACGGCAAGTTCAACCCCGAGCACGGCACCTATGTCCTGCGCGGCCTCGCCGTCAAGGTCTACCCCGCTCCCGAGGGTGCTCCTGAGGGCGCTTGGATCAACCCGACCGATTTCGAACCGTGGATGCCTGAGTACAGCGAATCCACTGAGGTGGTGTTTAAGTAATGGCGCGCTATGGAATGGTGGTCGACCTCGACCGTTGCATCGGTTGCCACGGCTGCGAGGTTGCTTGCAAGAATGAGAACGCCGTTGACCTGGGCGTGTACTGGAACAAGCTCATTGACTGCGGCCCTTACGGTGAGTACCCGAACCTGCAGATGTACTTTCTGCCGGTGATGTGCCAGCAGTGCGAGAACGCTCCTTGCGAGCAGGTGTGCCCCACCGGCGCCACCTATCGCGACGAGAAGGGCCGCGTTCTTATCGACACGGACGCCTGCATTGGCTGCCGCGCCTGCATGACGGCCTGCCCCTATGGTGCACGTTCCTTCAACGCCAAGACCGCTGTGGTGGAGAAGTGCACACTGTGTAGCCATCTTGCTGAGAAGGACGGCCTCAAGCCCATGTGCGTGAGGACCTGCTCGGCTGGTGCCCGCTTTTGGGGCGACTTCGATGACCCCGACAGCGATGTGAACAAGGTCCTCGCCCAGTACAACGAGGAAGACGTTCACTTCCTGCCCGACACGGGCAACGCGCCCCTCGTGCGCTACATCCTGCCGGCGTCGCGTGCTGAGTGGCACGACGACATCGACACCACGCTGCAGCCTGAGTAAGGGCTGAGACAAGCGGGGGCGGCACCGGGTTCTCCTGGTAGCCGCCCCTGACTGGGGCAGATGCGCGCCTGGCGATATGGTGAGCATTGCGGGGGTGCACTGCCCCGCGACTGGGGCGGGCGTTCTGGGAGGGGCGCCCGCCCGCAGGCCGCCGTGCCGCGCGAGCGGAGCAGGGTGCGAACGAGGGCCTTGAGGGATTCGGGCGGGGACGTGCGTTTGGCGTGGCATTCGCGGAGCCCGGGTTGGGCGAACCGGAGCCCGTGGAGCCTGAGCAAGTGCGAGCCTGGCTGATGCGAGTGCAGATGGGCCGCATCAGCGCGAGCGGGCCCGCGGTTGGAGCGGTGTCTATGCGAGTAAGGCCGCGGCCGGTGCGGAATCCGTGTAAGTAGGGCCGCCCTGATTTTGCTTACTGCCGTGGTGCTTGAAGGATATCGTCAAGGGAGAGCCGGGATTGCGTCCCGTCTGCTCCTTGACGATATGGGACATACAAGGAGAGGAACGAAGATGGACAACGTCGATGTGTCGGAGCGCCTACATAGCGTTGCGCGTGTAGCAGACGCTTTTGGCTCCGTGCCGGGCAACCAACGCGTTTTGATGGCTGTGCTGCAGGCTTGCCGAGAGCCTCAGCTGTCTGAGGAGCTGGATGCCATCATGGCCCCCATCCTCGAGAACAACCGCTCCGTGCACTCTGCGGTCGAGCTGCGCAAGGTCCTGGAAGACCACGGCGCCATCCGCTACGTGAAGAGCGACGAGGAGGAGCTTGCCGAGGCAAAGATGCGCGATGCCGAGGAGAACGGCGAGGTCGAGGTCCCCGAGATTGACGACGAGGGGTTCTACGTGGTGAGCACGCCTGCCCCTGGTACCTGGCAGCTCACCGAGGCAGGCCAGGCATACCTGGACGGCGACCCAGTTGGCGCCTATGCCCGCGACTTGCTCGAGACACGCGAGCCGCATTACGCGCTGGTGTACCGCGATCTGCTCGAGCTGCTGAGCGAAGGCCCCGCCACCAAGCAGGAGGTCGACAAGGTGGCCGAGAGCAATCCCCTCACGGCTGAGCCGCGCATGTATGGCGGGCATTTCGTGGGCGAGCTCGAAAAGGCCGGCGCCGCCGAGTGGGACGGCGCGTGGGCCATCACCGAGTGCGGTCGCACGCTGCTGGCCGAGCTCGTGGCAACGGGAAAGGAGTAGGGGAGATGGAGAACGAGGTTATGGCAGCAAGCGTGCAGTCGCAGGGCGTGGCCGGCAAGGCAGAGGCGCGCATTGCGACGCCGGACGTGACCGGCAAGTTCGAGGTACGTGTGGGGGCGCAGGAGTTGGTCGGCGAGACCGAGCAGGATTTGACGGACGAGGGCATGGCGTACGAGAAGTCGAATAACCTGGCCAGCGGGGATGAGCCATGCGATGAGGTACAGTACCTGGCCAGTGGGGATACAGTGCGTGCAGAAGTGCAGGGCCTGGCCAGCGGGAATGTGGCGTTCGTCGAGTTGCAGGTAGCGGCCGGCGGGTATGCGTCGCGCGATGAGGCGCGGGACCCGGCCGATGGGTGTGCTATGTGTGCGGGGGCGCAGGCACCGGCCGGCGAGGCTGTGACGCCCGAGGAGGGCTCGCCTTCGAACACTGCGGAAGACGCTGACTCCGATGAGTCCTGCGCTCACGAGGAACTTGTCTCCCTGCTTGCCCAACAAGCCGCCGGTTACGAGCTTCTTGGCAGGCTTTTCCAGCGTGAGGTTGATGCTGAGCTGCTCCGGTCTCTCTGCGAGGGCCACTATCCTGCCCGCACGGGTAACGACCACCTTGACGAGGGCTACCGCGGTCTTGTTGTTTTCCTCAATCACAGGGGCGAGCGTACGGGAACCGAGCTCAACGTCGATTACCTGCATGTTTTTATCGGCAACACTCAGGGCGCCTCCCACGTTGCCTACCCTTACGAAAGCGTGTACACCTCCCCGGATCACCTGCTCATGCAGGACGCCCGCGATGCGGTGCTTGCGGCGTACCGTTCCGAGATGATCACGCTTGTAAACGAGCACAATGAGCCGGAAGACCACATGGGCTTTGAGCTGGCATTTAGTGCAGTTCTGCTGAGGCGTGCGGTTGAGGCCCTTGCGGCTGGCAACACCGCCAGGGCCATCGAGCTCGTCGAAAAGGAGAGGGCTTTCGTGCGCGATCACCTGGGCGTGTGGGCTCCCGAATTTGCCTCCGACGTCAAGCGCATCGCTCAAACGGGCTTCTACCGTGCGCTGGCCGACATTCTCCTGGGCTACCTCGAGGTTGACACCGCGACAATGGAGGCGGTGGCCGCCGAGCTGGGCGAGTAAGCGGCTCCCAGCGTGCCCCAAATCGCATCCCGCGAGCGACAGGTTGAAATATCTCACGTTTTGTCAGCCACTTCGGCCCAAAACCGTTGGATTTCTCAACCTGTCGCTCGCGCGTTATGAATCCGTAGCCCTGCCCTTGATCGGTCACATGGCTCAAGACGACGAAAGAGGACGGGAGCAACCGTCTTTCCGCAGGTAGATGCCTCGTGCTTTCTTGAAATGATGGTTTGTGCCCAACCGTTCTTGTCGGTCGATACAAGCTGGCGCCTCATTCTGCGACTCGGATGAATGGGGATGCGCCGCCGAGATGCTCGTGGCGCACCCGTTCCGTGCGCCGCGGGCATCCCCGCACGGAGGGCTCCAGCCGTCTCCGCGCCCCGCTTTCACGCGAAACCCCTTCGCAAGACAGCCCTGCGACAGCCCCTGGGCCCTCATCGCGCCCCCTTATGCTGAAAATCGCCAAAAGTCTGCGTTATAAATTTCCAAGGGGAGGTAGCTTCCAAAAGCGCAGACAATCTACCTGGTGTTTTTCGGACAGCAATTACCTGTCCGACAGAGCACAGGAGTTATTACGCAGACTTTTGCCAGTTTTGGGCTGGCCGTTCGTGCAGAGGCCCGAAATGACGAACTGCACGGCCCTGTTTCGTCGGCATGGCCCCACTTCTGCCTCTGGCGCGAATGGACGCGGACGACGGCCGCGGTACAATACGTGCGGCAATGGTGCGCGTGCCCGCCGCCGCATGTCGCTTGCGAGCAAAATGACACAGTGTATCCGTCTCCTTGTGCCATTTTGCCCGGATGCTGCGCCGCCTCGTCGCCGGGGAATCCACCGAGCTGGGCGAGTAGCGGCTCTCGACACGCCCCGAATCGCATTTTGCGAGCGACAGGTTGAAATATCTAACGTTTTGTCAGCCGCATCGGCCCAAAACCGTTGGATTTCTCAACCTGTCGCTCGCGTGTTGAGCGAGTCGTTGTGCCTGCCCCCCGGCTTAGCGCACGCGGTTCCAAAACCCCTCGATCAGCGCGTTCACCTCGTCGGGCTTGTCGGTATTGGAGTTGTGGCCGGCGTCGGCAATCCAATGCAGGTCGAGGTTCTCGGCGGCGGCCCAGCGCTTGTTGTAGTCGCGCGCCGAACCTGCGGCGTCCTTTTCTCCGCAGATGAGCAGGCTCGGGCAGTCGATGATGTACGGGCGTCCCTCGGCTGCCGCGTCTGCCAGGGCGCGATAGCCATGTGCTGCAAGGTCGCAATACTCGTGCTTGCCGTAGCCCGCCATCATCTCGCGCATGAGGGCCTGGCCCTGCGGTGTGGTCGCGCATCCTGTGGAGCCAAGGCGCACGAGCGTTTTCCAAGGGATGCTCAGGTACATGAGATGGGTGTGGCGCAGTGCCCAAATCTCCCACCCATGGAAGTACCGACGCTTGAGCGGAGCCGAGTCAATCGAGATGAAACCAGCAGCTTGACCCGGGAAGAGATCGAGAAACGCCTGGGCCGTGTAGCCTCCCATGGACTGTCCCACGAGTACAGGCCGCTTGATGCCTTCTTGCCTCAGAATGCCATGCAGCCATCGTGCGAGGTCGTCGAGTGTCCATGCAAGCTCGAAGGGGCGCGACTCTCCGTGCGAGGGCGCATCCCACACAAGAAGGTTCGCCTTGCCTTCAAACGCAGCAATCTGGGGTTCGAAGAGTCGGCGGTCGGCCGTGAGACCAGGCAAGAAGACGAGCCACGGCCTGTCCAAACGGCCTTCGCGCGAAACCCAGTAAGTAATGTCTCCCTGCGGCGTGCGGAACGCGTGTCTCTCCATGCCGTCCTCCCGGGCTGAGCGTTTTCTGTTCAGAACATACTACCTCGATGATCATTGTCTGTGCTAGACAACGATTAAGCCCAATCGGCCTCATCGAATACGTTCTTTACCTGCGGTGTTGCAATGGTGAAGTGCCGCGCGACCCACTTGTTCATTGGTTCCCTGGGAAGTTGGGCCATGCTTTTTGCGATGCGGTCGGTTCGGCGCTCTCGGGGGTGATATCCTACCTGGCGAGAGCGGCTGGCGAGGGGGAGCGTCTCCGTCGGGCGCAGCTTCCAGAAGGTCGAAGGTACCCGCTGGAGCTGACGAAGGCGCGGGCGTAGGAGGATGACATGCTTTTCTATTTCTCTGCAACGGGAAACACCCTGCATGTGGCGCGTGGAATCGCGCGTGAGGGCGAGCGCCTGGTCTCCATAGAGGATGCCCTGCGTACAGGGGAGCTGAGCTGGCATGTTGATGACGGCCGCCTGGGAATCCTCTCGCCCACGTACTGCTGGACGTTGCCCAGCCTGGTGCGCGAGTTCCTTGAGCGCGCGGAGTTCTCGTCCGCGTCGGGATCTGAATTACCAGCGGGGTCTGCTGCAGACAAGCCCTACATGTTTCTCATTGCTACGTTCGGCATCACGCCGGGCGGGATGGTGGCGCATGCCGACGCGATTCTGCGCGAAAAGGGCTTGCCTTTCGATGCGGCCTTTGGCGTGAGCATGCCCGACACGTGGACGCCGATATTCAACCTGTCCGACAAGGCGAAGGTCGCGGCTCATAATGTCCGGGCAGACAAGCGCATCAAAGACGTGCGTGCAATGCTGGATGAGCATGTCTGTGGGTACCACCTCCAGTTCAACATGCCGGGCTTCACAAGCTCCATCGGCAAGGCGATTTACGACAACAGCATGCGCCTGACCAGCAAGTTTACGGTCGAGGACACTTGCATCGGATGCGGCCTGTGCGCAAAAAGCTGCCCGGTTGACGCCATCGAGATGCGCGACGGCCGTCCCGTGTGGGTGCAGGACCGCTGCGCCATGTGCCTGCGCTGCCTGCATCGTTGCCCCAAGTTCGCCATCCAGCGCAGCTCCACCACCAAGCGCCACGGCCAGTACACGCACGAGTAGGCCGACCGCGGCTCGCCGTCGCCTGCTGCGTGGACGGCGGCGGATAACGGCGATTGATTCGCTTGACGGCGGGACGCAACAAGCCCTACATCGGACAGGGGCTTGGCATAGCATACGTTACGGTTAAGGTCCACGTTATCGCATGCCCATCGCAAAGAGGGCACTTCTTCGCATCGGAGCTTATCGATACGCTGCACGAGACGGGCGTATCCTTCGCTTTGGTCCAACTACGCTAAGCCGAAAACAAAGACTCGCTCGTCTCGGTCGACCCTGCGTCGCAGTTCGCCCTGACCGGTAGCTGAGCAACCCAGGATTTTCGCCAACATGCAATAGACAGGGACGGTGTCTTTGTAGCCCGCGGCTTCCAAGGCCCTCCCAAAACGGCACCGTTCTATGCCGCTATTTGATGTCCGGCCTGCAATTACAATGGGCTGGTCAAGCGAGCCCGCCAGAGCCGTAAAGGGGGAAACCCATGTCAAGCAGCAACCCGATGACCAGAAAGCGTCAAAAGAAGCACCGCAAGGAGCGTGACCGGGCCGCCAAGCAAAAGGCGGTGGAACGGTGGTGCGAGACGACCTCCCTGAAACACTCGCCATATGAGGAAGACCGCTTTTTCGGTAGGTCTTGTGCAGTCAAGAATCGGTACGACACAGAAGAGAAAGCCATCCGCGCCTGCATCGTTTCATCGGCGAGCAGGGGAGTCAAACTCGTCTGGTATAGGTGCGGCCGCTGTGGTGGCTGGCACATCACCAGCCATCCCCTTCGAGACGGACGCCAAGCCGACAGAGAAGCAAAATCCACGAGGTAGGATGCGGCGCTTTTGCGCACCGCGACTTAGAAAGCCCTCGCTTATCGAGCCGGCCCCGCTTGCCTCCTCAGTTCAATGCCCACGGCGCTTTTGTTTGCGCTTCTCGGTTTTCTGCTTGAAATGCTCCTGGGCCTTAAGCGCTCGGCGTTCGGATGCCCTCTCTTTACGCAGCTCGGCCCCGGCCTCACGCTGCTCTGAGATTGCTTGCTGGGCCTTGGTGGGGCCACTCCGTTGCTGGAGGGCCTTGGCTACCTGGCGCTTCCGGCGCTTGGGATTGTCCGCATCGGTCTTCTCGCTCTGGCCTTCTTGTGCGATTGGGGCGCTGAACTCCAGCTTCATCCACCGTGTGAGTACGAAGTCAAGAACTTCCTCGTTTGATGGCTCCGCACCGAATACGATTTTACATGCGCGTAGCTGGCCTTTTTCGACAAGCTCCGCCATCCCCGCCCAAAACTGGCCGTCGAAGTAGACGGTAAGGGTGGAGGACACGTGCGTCTTCCGCATGGCATACCTCCCTATATGTCGAGCCATGCGGAGAAGGGACAACCGGAAGGCAGGTTACTGACGGGCATTTGCCCGCGCCCCGACTACCCGACGGGGCCGTGTTTTCATCTCCGATGAGCGGAGTATAGCACTGAAGCGGGAAACGGATTATTAAGAGACCTCACTCCTAAGTATTCAATCTACCAGGCATTCCCATGGCAACCACCCCTTTTGCGCACGCGGCTTGGCGGTAAAACCGCCCCTTGTAGGTGGCTTCCCAGGTGCAGAACCACCCCCTTTGCGGAAGCGCTTGGGGCAATACTGCGAATCAGTCCGAAGGGGCGGCGCGCCCAGCGTGCCCATTCATACGGGTGCCACGCGTCGCGGTCATGTTCGGAACCAAGCATTCATGTCAAGGAGGAAACCATGGAGTGCAAGGCAAACAAGGTAATGCGTAGGGGTTTTGTGGCAGCGGCAACGAGCGGGCTGGCGCTGTCCGGCCTGGCCGTGGGGGCGGCTCTCGCAGAAGAGGCCGGCAAGCAGGAGGCTTCCGCCGATGCCGCCACTGCCACCGCATACGACGCCATCGTCGTGGGCTCGGGTCTGGCAGGCCTGTGCACGGGCGTGCGTCTGCTCGAGGACGGCGTGAAGAACGTCCTGCTCGTCACCAAGGAAGACATGATGGGCACGGCGGGCAACTCGCGCATCGCCGGTGGCCAGTTCCTCTTCCCGATGGAGGACACCGACGAGGGCGTCCAGAAGATGGTGGACTCCTTCAACGCAAAGAGCCAGGGCAAGGGGCGACGCCGGCCTCACGCAGCTGGTGTGCGCCAACTCCAAGGCTGCCAACGACTGGCTCGTGAGCCATGGCTGCTCCTTCACCGACCCCGCCCAGGTGCAGCCCTACGACGTGCTTGCTGTGAGCGCTGCTCCCGGCGGCAAGGGCATGTCCGACCTCATGGATCAGATGCTGAGCGAGTTTGAGGCAGCCGGCGGCCAGGAGCTCGTGAGTGCCAAGCTCGTCGACCTCGTGATGGACGAGGCCACCGGCGCCGTTTCGGGTGTGAAGGTTCGCACCGCCGACGGCGTGCAGGAGCTCTCTGCCCAGCAGGTCGTTATCGCCACGGGCGGCTACCTGGCCAACAAGGGCTTCATGCAGGAGAGCTGCGGAGCTGAGGGCGATCAGATTCTCGTGCGCGGCAACAAGACGCTGACCGGCGACGGCCTGCTCGCCGTTGAGCGCGCGGGTGGCATGCGCACGGGTACCGTGGGTATCGACCGTTCGCTGCACATTGCGCCCGTGCCGCCGACCATGCCTGCTCTGTGCCCGTTCTCCTCGGCCATGTACACCGTGGTCGTCAACAGCGCCGGCGAGCGCTTTGTCGATGAGAGCCTGGGCCATGTTGCCATCGGCAAGTCGGCCTACAGTCAGCCCGGCCAGACCCATGCGCTTATCTTCGACAGCGCGGCCGTGGAGGAGCTTGACGTCCTCAAGTCCGACCTGGACAAGTTCGGCAACTTCGGTGTGGAAGTGCCCCAGGCCGACACGATCGAGGACCTCGCCACGCAGATTGGCGTTGACCCCGCCACGCTGACCGCCACGATTGACGAGTTCAACGCTGCCATCGACGGTGACAAGACCTCTGGCCTTGCCATCGACAAGACGGCTTGCGCCCGTCCCGTTTCCACAGCTCCGTTCTACGCCTTCTATCCCATGGTCCCGGGCGGCACGCAGTGCTTCGGCGGTGCCTACGTCGACGCCGACTGCCAGGCCCTCGAGCCCGACGGCACGCCCATTGCCGGCCTGCATGTGGTGGGCGAGGCCATCGGCGGCATCTTCGCCTACGACTACATCGGCGGCGCGTCGCTGACCCGCTGCGTCGTGAGCGGCATGCACGTGGCCGACGGCATTGCTGGCAAGTAAGGCTCAATAGCCCAGCTAGATAGCTCTCACAAAGAACGAAGGCCCCGCACAGCCGGTTATGGTTGTGCGGGGCGTTTTCGCTCTGCCAGGCTGTGCGGGAGCACGCGCGGTAGCATGAGCCCGACTGCCATGGGGATGGAGAACAGCGCGCCCCAACCCCCCATCAGTTTCTGTGGGTATCAAAAAAATTTCTCGTCAGGGTGAAACAATTCGGGGGCGGATTTCATATATATCGGCGAAGGGCGCCCTTCACATGTGCGGCCCGCCCGCTCCGTGAGCCTGCGGCGCGGCGACACTTATGCCTTATCGAGGAAGGACTTTTGTCTGTGCGAGACAAGGAGCAGTTCACGAGGTTGGTGAGCATGTACAAAGGAAGCGTGTTTCGGCTGGCGCTGGGCTACCTGCGTAACAAGGCCGACGCTGACGACGTGGTGCAGGAGGTGTTCCTCAAGCTGTACCGCTACGACAGCGCGTTTGAGAGCGACGACCACGCGAGGAACTGGCTGTTGCGCGTGACGGTCAACGAGTGTACAGCGCTGTGGCGACTGCTGCGCCGCAGGCCCGAGAACATCGATGACTACCTCGAGACGCTCTCGGTGCCAGCCCCGCAGGACGCCGAGCTCATACGGCAGGTGATGGCGCTGCCCAAGAGGTATCGCACGGTGCTCTACCTGCGCTATTTTGAAGGCTATGCAACCGGTGACATCGCCGAGCTGCTTGGGGTGCCCTCGGCTACGGTGCGCACGCGGCTGGCCAGGGGGCGGGCGAGGCTCAAGGACGTATTGACTGAGGAGGGTGCACGATGACGCGCGCAGGCAAAGGGGGAGTCTCCGAGCGCTTCGGGCAAAGCGCCAGGCAGGAGGAGCTCGGCACCGAGAGGTTCCGTCGGGCGTTTTCGGCCATGGACGCCTCCGACGAGACGATTGAGAGGATTATGGCGATGACCGAGAAGATTGATTCCGAGCAGAGAGCACAGGCCCGAGGCAACGCAGCGTCGGCGAGCTCCGCCGGCCATGCCCAGCGGGTAGGCACCAGGCGGCCCGGTAAGAGGTTCACCGTGCGGGCGGCGGTGGCGACGGCTGCGGTCACGGCGCTTGTCGCCTCGGGGGCATACGCGGCTGTGAGCAGCGATTTCTTCCAGTCGGCGTTTGGCACCAAGGGCCAACAAGACGTCGAGGCGCACACGGTTGTGGAAGAGGACCACATCAGCCCGGTGACGGGTGAGCCCGTGTCGTGGACGGCGCCCTCGCGCACCTGGGAGGACGTCGATGAGCAGGTGGCTCAGCGCCTGCTTGACGGCTACGTGTTCGACGTGAATCGCACGTGCGAGCTGCACGGCTACACGCTCACGGTGGGCCAGTGCGTGATGGATGAGAACGGAAACGGCGTGGCGACTATCACAATCGAGAATCCCGATGGCGTGGACACGTCCGACGCGAGCTACGGCGAGGTGTATCTGTCGAACGACGCCCCTGTCGCCTTCGCCATCGATTCTGTTGATAGTGCAGTGCCATTTTGGGATGAGCGCATAATACTGGATGCCGAGGCCAGTACAGATACCAAGCTTGTAGGTGTTGCGTACTTCGGTCCGTTCACCGGCAGGATCGACGGCGGACTTGAGTGGGTGTTGGTGGACCGTGAGCCAGGCGGGATGTCCGATGTGGCAGCGCAGGATGCCGATGGCGCGTCCGTCTATAAACCGCAGGCCACGCTGACCACCAGGGAGTTCCGGGCTGATGACGGCTCGACTGTCGAGGTGTCCCCAATCGCGCTAACGCAGTTCCTCGCCAACTCCGATAGTTCGGCAAACGAAGCCGTGATTCGTTACGCGGATGGCACGGAATATGTGGTGTACCGCTGGGGAGGTGATGAGCCGGTTTCAAACAGCCTGGTGGACTATGGGTATAGCGACGAGGCGGAAAAGCTGGGTGCCGCACGCCTCTTTAACCGCCTGGTAGACGTCGATGCAATCGAGTCCATCACCCTGCGCGGCCAAACTTACGTCGAGTCTGCCGATGGAGAGCCCGGTCAGCAGGACTTTGAGCTCGTATTCCGCGCTTCCTAGAATGTGCTGCTAGGGGGAGATGCGCGTTCTAGGGCGTAACATACGGACAGGCTTATGGGCGGGCGAGACTCCAACCGGGGCCTCGCCCGCTTTTGGGTGTTGGCGAGAAACGCTTCGTCCCTACCCCAGCCTAATCTTCAGCAGCAGCGCCACGGCCCTGGTCGAAAGCCCTGCGAGTTCGTCGCGGTCGGCGGGGGAGAGGCTGGAAAGGGGCTTTTCGAGCCGTTCGATAGAGGCCAGGCGGATGGCGGTTACGGCCTCTTCGCCTTTTTCGGTGAGCACGGCTTCCACGATGCGCCTGTTTTCGGCATTGCGGCGTTTCGTCACAAGCCCCTGCTCCTCAAGGTCCGCCACGGCGCGGGTCACGTGCTCTTTTGAGACGCCCAGGCCGCTGGCAAGCTCGGTCATGCTTGCGGGGCCGAAAAGGGCGATGCGCATGACGGCGTCGGCCTGCGCCTTGCTGAGCTGGTCAAAATTGCCGGCCGTGACGTAGCGCGCCAAACTGTCGAAGGCGCACGCCGCGTCGAGCAGCACCTCCTGAGGGGCCAGCGTCGGTACGCGATGTTTCTCTGGCGAGGGCATCGTCTCGCACGAGGGCGGCTCGCTGTCGTATTGGTGTTCGTACGTGTCGCCATCAAGGCCGACAGCTTGCTGGGCGGCCCGCCGGCCGTCCACGCCACCAGCCTTCGCGGCGCTGCCGCTCTTGTCCTGCGGCCCCGCGAGCTGCTGCCGCACGTTGTGATTGGCCGGATACGAGTCCATACAAGTGCCCTTCGCGACTACGGTCTCACCGCAAGCAAGCGGCGAGGCATTCACCCAACATAATATATCACGCCCCAAGGAATTCGAAAATTCTGTGCCATCAATTGATAAAGGTCAACCGTTGAAGTAAACTGCGCGCTTGTTTTCTACACTTGCTGTTTATCAACTGTTTGCACCTTACGCGAGGGTATGGAGCCTGGGCGAGGGCGGTGTCGAGAAAGGAGACCCATGGGTCTAGGACTTGCAAAAAACCAGCTGCAGATGATAGTGGTGCTGCTTGCAGGCGCGTTTGTCGCGGTGCTTAACGCTACGCTGCTCACGCCTGCTTTGCCTACCATTATGGCAGATATGGGACTTGCCTCCACAACTGTGCAGTGGCTTACCTCTGGCTATGCTCTTACCGAGGCCGTCGTCATTCCCCTTGCGGCATATCTCATGGGCCGCTTGTCCACACGCAAGCTTTTCATTGGCGGCATGACGCTCTTTGCGGCTGGCAGCCTTGTCTCGGCTGTTGCCCCGGTGTTCCCGCTGCTGCTTTTGGGCCGCGTGATGCAGGCTTGTGCCACGGGCTTCGTGATGCCCATGGTGTTCAGCGTCATCCTGCTTGTCATCCCACGTGAGCGCCGCGGCAGCGCCATGGGCATCATCGGCCTCGTCATTGGCTTCGCGCCCACCATCGGCCCCTCCCTTTCGGGCGTGCTGGTCGACACGGTGGGCTGGCGCGCGATTTTCGTCATTGTCGCCGTCGTCGCGGCAATCATCGTTGCCTGCGCTGCAAAGATGCTCAAGCCTTACGGCGAGTTCAAGCGCTCTAAGTTTGACCTGCTGTCCGTCGTGCTTTCTACCTGCGGCCTCATCTGCCTGCTCTATGGCCTGTCGTCGGTCAGTTCTTCCGCCAACCTCGGCTTTACGGTCGGTCTCATCGTCGCAGGCATCGCGCTTGTCGGTCTCTACGCATATCGCCAGCTCAACCTTGCCGAACCTATGCTGCGCGTCGACATCCTTAAGACGGCCAACTACCGCACCGTCGTCATCGTCATCGCCCTCTTCCAGGCCGCCCTCATCGGCATGGAGACCGTCATGCCGCTCTACATCCAGGGCGTGCTTGGCCAGAGCGCCACGGTAAGCGGACTCACCCTTCTGCCTGGTGCCCTCATCGGCGCGTTTACGGGCATGCTGGCGGGGCGTCTGTTCGACAAGTTCGGCGTCCGCGTGCCCGTGCTCATCGGTGCCGCTGTCATCCTGTGCGGCGTGCTGGGCTTCACCCAGTTCCGTGCCGATTCGCCCGTCCTTCTGGTCTCGGTGATGTACGCGGTGCTCGCCATCGGCATCCAGTTCACGATGACGCCGGTCAACACCTGGGGCGTGAACTCGCTTCCCAACGAGGCGATTCAGCACGCCCAGTCCACCTCCAACACGATCAACCAGGTGGCGGCCTCCTTCGGCACGGCCCTGCTCGTGTCGGTCGCCGCGACTGTGTCGGGCGCCGCCTCCAACCTCGCGGGAGTGGAGCGCACGTTTGCCGGCTACCACGCGTCGTTCTGCACCACGGCCCTTCTCGCCGCGTGCGCTATCGCGCTCATCCTGGTGTTCGTGCGCGACAAGAAGAAGGCCGCCGTGCCGAACGGGGCGGCTGCCACGGCCGGCATGCAAGCCGGCGTGCCGAGCGGTCCGGCGGCCACGGCTGGCTCGAAGGCGGGCGTGCCTGCGGTTGACGGCACACTCCAGGCGGGAAGGCCCGCCACCGTGCGAGCGAGCGCTCCAACGACTGGCGCGCGCCAGGCGACTGCCAGTGCCGCCTCCTCCGAGCTTGGCGCCGACCTCGCCAAAGACGGGAGTTCCGTCGGCCAGGCCGCTGGTGCTGGCGGCGCGCCTTTCGCTGATGTCTCCGTCCCCTCCGACGCATTTGCTCGTGTGGCCGACAAGGCACTCTCCGGCTTCACGCTTGCCCAGGTCATGAACCACAACGCGGCCACCGTCTCCGACTCCGCCTGCATGCGCGAGGTTATCGCCATCCTGGCGTCCACGAACACCTCGGGCGTGTCGGTCGTCGACCCCGCCGGCAAGCTCGTGGGCTATGTAACCGACGGCGACATCATGCACTACCTGGCCCGCAATGACTTCAACATGTCGAGTCCCTCGGCCGGCGTGAGCCTGTCGGTGCAGGACGGCGAGGACATGGAAGGCCGTCTTGCCGCTCTTGCCAACCTCAACGTGATGGAGCTCGCCACCAAGCGCGTCATCTCGGTCGACATCGATACGCCGCTCGACGTGGCATGCGCGACTCTCGCCAAGCGTCGCATCAAGAAGATGCCCGTCACCAGCAACGGCGTGCTCGTTGGCGCCCTCTCCCGTCGCAACGTGCTTCATGCGATGATGGAGCAGATCGACTAGCGTCTCAAAGGAGGCCGCCTGCCCGCCCGATCGTGGGCACGCCGGGCCAACAAACGACCGAAAGTTTCGGCGTTTCGCCATTGCACAGGCGAGGCGGCAAGCGGGAGGCAGCATATGAGAAACAATGAGCCAGGGTCTCGTGCTTCGCCATTGCGCCAGCGCAAATAGGAAATATGCTCGATGGGGTGGCCCGCCCAATCATTGTTTCCCCGACCCCTGTTTGCACAGTTGATTACAGGTTGCTCTTGCGCCAACTGAAAGGCGGCTTCCGAGTATGCGGAGGCCGCCTTTCGCGTGTCTTGGCAATCGAGTTGAACCTCCAGCGCTGCGAATGCTTGGATTGCCAAGTTGTCGCGTAGCCTAATGGGGGAGATGTTTCCGCAAAAACGAGGTTCTCCAGCCGCTACATGTTGGGATAGGCGTGCTTTTCAAGGGCCACATTGCTGCCCGAGATTCTTTACACTGCAAAGTGCCTGGTAAAAAGGTTGAAGAAAATCCCAGTTATTGTGCAAGCGTGGTTGAGAGCCCATGAGCCGTGCGGCAAGCGGCTGGAGATGTGCCATTTTGCGGAAAGAACTCCGTTTTTGTTCGCGCTGGTCGCACAGGGCTTGCCTGTCTTGCCCGGCCCGCCTGCCATACGTCGCGGCCAAGGCACGTGCCGCGGTCAGACGCTGTTCGCATGCGCTATGATTCCCCCAGGCTACTCTCGGGAGGTCTTCGCATGTCGCATTCCATCCTCATGCCGCTTGTCAACAGCCCGTTTGCCCTGGGTGAAGCCCAGGCGTGCGCTGAGTCGTTCATCGACGCTGACGAGCGCGCCATTGCGATGGCGGAGCTTGCGTACTTTCAGGGACGGCCCGAAGACGCCGCCGCCCTGTCCCGCCCTTACCTTGAGGCCCCCGACGTGGCCCTGCGCAGCTCCGCATGCTTCATCTTTGCCTATGCCAGCTTGCCGCTTGGCCAGGTTGCCCAAACTCGCTATGCCCTCGACGTGCTGGAACGTCAAGCTCAAACCGCGAGCGAAGGAGACCGACCTGCTGCCATTTTTGCTCGCGACGCCGCATTCTCGCTGCTCCATCTCGACGTGCCCAGCGCCTTGGCCACGGACGACCCGTCCCCTCGATCGCTGATGCCCCGGCTTGGCGAAGGCGTCAAGCTGTTTCTCTCCTATGTTCGCGCGCACCAGGCATATCTTGCCGGCGACTACGCCTACTCGTTGGGCATTGCCGAGGGGGCGCTGGGCATGGCGACTGCGCTGCGGCCGATTCCTGCCCTCTACCTGCACCTTGTGTGCTGCATGGACGCCATGTCGCTCAAAAAGGTGGCCTACGCCAAGGAGCTGTTCCATCGTGCGTGGTCGCTCGCCGCTCCCGACGGGCTCATCCAGGGCCTGGCCGAGCATCACGGCCTGCTTGGCGGTCTCATCGAGACATGCATCAAGCCGGTCGATCCCGTGCTGTACCGGCGCGTCATCGACATCACGTATCGCTTCAGCGCTGGCTGGCGGCGCGTGCACAACCCGCGTACCGGGGAGGACGTGGCCGACAACCTCAGCACCACGGAGTTCTCCATCGCTATGCTCGTCAACCGCGGCTGGTCTGTTCGCGAGGTGGCGGAGTTCCTCGACATCTCGCAAAACACGGTGAAGACGCACCTGAAGGGCGTCTATCAAAAGCTTGGCATCACAAGCCGCAAGGAGCTTGCGGGATTCATGCTGCGCTGAGGAGCACGCTTCGGAGATTGTCGCGCGGGCCCCGCTTTTCCGGAGGGCCTCGTTTCCCCTCATCCTCCAGAGTCACCCGTTTTCCTCCTGATTGGTGTGAGGGCTCCCGTTTTTTTGCTTGATATCCTTACATTCATGCAGGTAAACGGGATGCGCGATGTCGTCAGCCCGCGCCGTCGCGTACGTCGGCTCGCTGCCCCGTGCTTTGGCCGCTTTCGAGGAAAGGGGACACACGATGACGAACAAGACAAGCACACGCAGGAATTTCGTTGCCACGGCCGGGGCGCTTGCGCTGGGCGCCGCCGCCACGCACGTAGCCCGCGCCTTCGCCGATGAGGACGTCGAGCTTGTTGAGGATCCCACCGAGCCCGCCGAGGACCTCGAGCCGGTTGAGGACGAGGAGTGGTTCCCGCCTGAGGACGAGGAAGTGTGGCTGTCCCCCGAGGAGGCCGCAAATCTCGATGTGGTCTGGGAGGACGGGGACTACCTTGAGGACCCGCTGGAGTATTTCCCGCCCATTGAGCTGGAAGAAGACTCCCCCTACCTTGACTTGGACGAGGACGAGGCGGCGATTGTCGGCGCCGACGTCATGTTCAACTATGTGCCCGACGTCGACGGCTTGAACGCGGTCCTTGAGGACATTGTTTTCAACGCCTTGAAGTCTCTGGGCAAAACGGCCTGGAACACGGCCATGAATTACGGCAAGAGCCAGTTCATGGACATCGTGTTCGGCTCAGACGACTCCTCCGCGCAAATCATCTCCAAGCTCGACGAGATTCAAAACAAGCTTGACTCGATGGACGCGACGTTGCGCGCTGTCTACGAGCTTCTCGAAACAGACAAGTTCAAGGGGCAAATCGACGACTTCATGAACAAGTACGCGGGCCCCACCAACCGTTACACCGAGCTTATCGGTGGCGAGCTTGACCAGATGGACAAGGACTATGTGGGCAATGAGTCCGGCCTGCTCGCGGCTCGTCTGAGATTTGCCGAGAACGTCTTGTTCCCGGCCTCCGGCAAAGACAACTACAAGGTCGGCGGCAAGCAAACGCTTCTTGCCTTTGTGGACGAAATGGCCGGAGCGCTGCTTGATACGCAGCAGAGGACGGGAACGAACGTGGTCGGGGCGTTTGACGAGCTGTGCATACATGAGTATCGCTGGGAGCACCAGGCCTATGACGCCCGTCAGCAGTTCCGCGACTACGCATGCTCGCGGTTCGTCATGATGGCGTCGTACCTGCTCGTGTGCCTGCGCGACTATCTTGAGTCCCATGCCGATCAACGGGCGAGCGGTGGTCCTGGCGAGGAGGATTATCGGCAGGCATATGTGGCGCTGGGTGACCTGTTCGGCACAAACGCCCAGGCAGCGGTGGACGCGGCTACCGGCGGCAACCTGATTGCCGAGAACGGGGCCATGACGCCCGAGGGCAAGTACGGCACCATTTTGCAGATGTTCGAAGACGGTCAAGTGGTTCGCCGCGAGGGGGTCAGGCGCTTTCAGGTTCCGGGGTGCGAGTTCGAGCTCAATCCCACGGCCTGCACCGTGCGCTCCTGCGAGAAGGGCGGCACGCAGCAGAGGCAGTTCATGCAGGATGCGACCGGCAAGCCCGTGATGAGCGCAGGCGTGGTGGCGCGTCTCGTGCGTGGCTACGGCGGGGACATTTCGCTGAAGTACGCCCTGTTCGACAGCGAGGAGGGCAACGTGGCCAGCCCCAGCGGCATGGACTCCATCGACCTCTTTGCCCTCGACGAGCCGATACGCAAAAAGAAGATAAAGCGAAGCGACGGGTACAACACCGTGGTGTACGGCTACTACTACCTTAAAGTGGCAAAAGACTCGGGCGCCGGTGCCGAGGCCGAGTTTGCCGAATCCACCACGCAAGGCAACAAGACGAAGTGGATTTGGCGCGAGGTCGACGCCATCGCGGTGTACATGGCCTAGCGCTTCCCATGCCCGCTGCATCTAACGCGCAGACGGCGCCGGCGGTCCTGGTGTAGTCGTCGGTGCCGAAAGTGCCAAGATGCTCTCACAGTCGGCTCTTCCGCCCGCGCGACGGGAGGGCCGGCTGCCGATTGTGGCGGGAGAAATCCTGGAGCGAGGGGCACGGCCATCCCAAGGCCGAGGCGAGAGACTCCCACGCAATCAAGTCTGCGGCATGTTGTCTAGAGCGACATATGCCCATGATTCGTAAGCTGGCATTCTCCCTGCAGCTGGACAGGCGGTGGGGATTGTCGTGTGATGGGCGTTGCGGTGGTGACACGGCCAACCGTCGGCGTTGCGAGGCGCTGCCGCATGGCTGCTCGATCCCGCGCCGCACGTGTAGTGCCGATTTTGCGAGCCGCTGCACTTTGGGTGCGCCTCCGTGTGCGTGGCGATGGCGCCCCCAAGGCGTTACCTCTTGGCCACATACTCCCGCACACGGGCCGACAGCTCGGCAAGCTCTTCGGGGGTCTTTTCCTCCAGGTGCTCAAGGCTGTCGACGAAGTTGGCCAGGGTGTCTTTCTGCCGAGCCTTGATGAGGTTGGAGCAATAATTGACCACCACGCCGGTGATGAGCGCGATATAGAAGACGCTGAAGACGCTCAGCACAACGGTAGCCACGCGCGCAACGGGCCCCGCCGCCTCGATGTCACCGAAGCCGATGGTGGACACCGCCTCGAAGCTGAACCACATGCCGTCGCCGAGGGTGAGGCACCCCGGATCGGCAAGCCACACCATGAGCGAGCAGAAGAGGAAGAGCACGCCGAATATGACTGTGATGCGCGCAAACCCCGTGTGCCGCAAGATGTTGCCGAGCATGCGCGCGTTGCGCAGAATGGGGCGCTTCGTCGCGCCTGTCGCCCCGTGCGCCATGGGCTGTCGCTCGTTAGGCATTGTCGCCATCCCTCGAAGCGTTTTCGTTAGCATTCTTTGCCCGCAGCGCCTTCGGCAGCGGAATCGCAGCACCGATTGCGGCGGCCGCGAGCAACACCACGACCCCCTTGAGCGGGAAGCACAGGATGAGCAGCAGGCCTGCCATCACGGGCTGGCGCATGACGGCTCCCATGGTGGCGGCGGTGCAGGCGGCCACGCAGAACACCGGGTCGGCTCCGAGCAGCGCCGCGCACCCATAGCCCAGGCTGATGCCCGCGAAGATGACGGGGAAGAAGTGACCTCCGCGCCAGCCCAGATTGATGCACAGAGGAGTGACTGCGGTTTTGACCAGGCCTGTTGCTACGAGCACCCATGCCGGGATGGAGACCCACGCCGCCTGCAGCATGGTCGCCTGCGTCTCGCCGGCAAACATCGTGTAGGGTAGCGCCATGCCGCAGAGCGCCAGCACAAGGCCTGCCAAGACGGATTTGGCCACCGCATGCTCACCCATCCGTGTCGAAAGCGCACTGGTCGCACGGTGCGACGCGTGGTATACCCAACCTCCCACCGTACCCACCAGGGTGAGCGGGATAAGCAGCGCGATCTCGCGCATGCCCGCCTGCGAACCCGAGAAGCGAGGCATGCCCATGCCGCCCCCAAACAAACCGCCGAGCAGGGTAAACGCGCCAAGCGCCCCCGCAATGGCGAAGAGGTACACGAACGTCTTTTGAGCGCGGGGCAGCACAAGCTCAGTCTCGCGACCCTGTTCGTCGGGTCCGTCGGCCGAGCCTGAAAGCGGGGCGACGAAGCCGTAGAGCGGCGCAGTGAAGAGCGCGGTCAGCGCGGCCTGCACGCCCACCGTGGTGAGTGCGCGGAAGTCGGCCCCAAAGCGGCGCAGGCGGTCGCCCACCCAGGTGCACAAGCCTGCGATGACGCCCGTGAGACCCGCCTCGGGACCGATGCTGCCTCCAAAGAGAAGCGGCAGCAGCGCCGCGAGCGAGAGACGGCCCAGCTTGTCATAGGGGTAGCGGCCCTCCTGCTTCACCTGCGCCATGACGCGCGTGAGTTCCTCGGGATGCACGTGCGTAGCCTTCTCGTACAGCCCGATGATCAGGCCGCCCGTCACGCACACGACAAGGGGATACAGCGCGCAGCCAAAGGGCCCGCTCGCCATCCAGGGGGCAACGCCTGCCAGTGCGCCTCCGAGCATCCTCGGCAACGTGTCCCACACAAACGAGATGCCATGCTCCATGAGCAGGAAGAACAGCCACACGAATGCGCCGGCTATCGCGCCCGTGAGCGCGACGCATACGAGAAACATCAGGCGGTTGAGCGGCTTTGTGAGTTTCGACGCTGACATGAGGGCCTCCAAATGTGGGACGGAGGGGCTGATTAGAGGAAAGAAAACCACAGGCTATGCCTGTGGTGGGTGGGTGGTTCCACCCGTCAGGGCTTAAGTGACATAGAA
>CAKUAI010000024.1 GCA_934636245.1 uncultured Coriobacteriales bacterium | reverse complement strand
CGTCGGCAGCGTTCTGCGCGGCGGAGGTCACAGGGTCGCCCTCGAAGTCGGCCACGAGCAGGTCGCACGCCTCGCAGGTCTCCCCTTTGCGCAGCTCAGCGTAGAGGAACTCGGCAATCTGGCGGGAGAACGCCACGAAGTCACCGGCCTTGAGGTAGTGCTCAAGCTCGCCGGCGAACATGCTGTCCTGTTTGAACTGGCCGTGCTTGTTCTCGGCGCTGCCCTGGGCGCGGCGCAGGTGGCGCTGCACGAACGACTTGACGAGGCGCTCTCCCAGGTCGAGCTCGCGGGTGGAGTAGGTGGTGCCTGCTCCCTCGAAGTCGAAGACGTGCAGGATGGCGTGGTTGATGTTCATCGTCGTTTCCGTTCGTGCGGTCGGTGGCGCCTGGCGATGAGCTCGGCGCGGTTGTTTGCAAGGGGATAGGATACCGCGCCACCCGCGGCTCCATGAGACACACGGTGCGCCCCCACGCAAACCCCGCGTGGAAGGGGATGCAGGCCACGGCCGCCGCCACGGCAGGCGCGGCTGCGACGCAAGCCCCGCGCGTGGAGGCACCCGCCCATGCGCCGCCTGCCGTGTGCGCTTTGGGCGTGGCGATGCTCGGCGGACCAGTGTGCTACCCTGCGAGTTCGAAAGAAACCAGGTGCGGGAAGGTGGTTCGGCCATGCGTATCGAGAAGGTTGCGTTCATCGGCAAGGGCGGCGTGGGCCTCATGTACGGCAGCATCATGGCCAAGAACCTGGGCGCCGATGCGGTGGAGTACGTGATGGATGACGCGCGCTACGAACGCCATGCCAGCGAAACGATTACCATCAACGGCGAGCCGTGTCTGCTGCGCAGTGTGCGCGTAAGCGAGGCAACCCCTGTTGACCTGGTGATTCTTACGGTTAAGACGACCGGCCTCGACCAGGCGCTCGATACGATGGAAGCCGTGGTGGGCCCTAACACGCGCATCGCGAGCCTGTGCAACGGCGTCACGAGCGAGGAGCGCATCGCCGCCCGATTCGGCTGGGAGCGCACGGTGCTGGGCATCTGTCAGGGCATGGATGTGGTGTTTCTCGACGGCACGCTCACCTACCGCAACTCCGGCGAGATTCGCTTCGGCGCGGCAGCGGGCACAGACCCGCAGGTCGTGGCCGATATCGCCGAGTTTTATGAGCGTGCGGGCGTGGCGCATGTGGTGGAGAAAGATATCCGCCACCGCATGTGGGCCAAGCTCATGATGAACGACGGCATCAACCAGACGTGCATGGCCTACGGTGGCACCTACGGCAGCGCCACCGAGCGCGGCAGTGAGCAGCTCCGTTGCTTCGTGGCTGCCATGCGCGAGGCTCTCGCGGTGGCCAATGCCGAGGGCGTCGCGCTCACTGAAGCGGACCTTTCCCAGATGCTGCATGTCATCGAGGGGCTCGACCCAGACGGCATGCCCTCCATGGCGCAGGACCGCATCGCCCACCGCAAGACCGAGGTGGAGGAGTTCGCGGGCACCATCCTGCGCCTTGCAGCCAGGCATGACATCGAGGTCCCACAAAACGAATGGCTCTACCAGCGCATTCGCGAGATTGAGGCGAGCTGGTAGAAAATCGAGTGCCTATCTTAAGGAGGGCTTATGGACGACAAAACCAACAATGTTGATGCCGGGCTAATTGGGGAAATGATGGGTCTTTCTCCTGATGGCGACATTGATGACCGCAAGGAACTTATCCGCGATTTGACTCTCGCCCTTATGTTCTTAACCTCGTGGGAAGAGAAGTCCGCCTCTGGTTCTGTTCACCGATGCTGGAAGGGCTTTGATTGGGACGCTGTTGACGAGTTGCGTGACATGGGGCTTGTCGAAGGCTCGAACAAAGCGAAATCGTTGTATCTGACCGATGGGGGCATGGGCTTGGGTTGTATGATTGCCGGAGTTTGCCGTGAGGCCATGCATGTTGCGCATGAAGAGGCGGCGAAGCTCATTGCGAGCACACGTCCGGTGAGCAACGAACGTGCTTTTCGGCTCCGTGTTGATCTCGATTTGTGGGATGAGCACCCCTGCTGGCGTGAGCTGATAGTTCCTGCGCGTTTCACTTTTGACGACCTGCATAATGTCATCCAGTCGGCGTTTCTATGGTGGGGCTATCACCTGTACGATTTTCAGCTTACGAGCCATGGGCAAAAATTGACCATAACCAACCCCGACCAAAGCGGCATCGACTCAATGTTTGCCATGATGTTCGGCACTGGTGGCGGGACTACTCAAGTCGATGCCCACGACATCACGCTTGACGAGGTGTTTCCACGCACGCGCACGGCGCATTACAACTATGACTATGGTGATGGCTGGGAACACCGTGTCAAGCTGCTCGAGACGATTCCCTGTTATGAGGGTGAAATGCCGGTGTGTGTTGCGGGTGACGGCGACGCCTCCCCCGAGGATGCCGGAGGTCCAGGTGGGTTTGAGGAGTTTCTACGCGTTATCTCTGATTCCAACGATCCCGAGCACGACGAAATGGTTGCTTGGGGCGAGTCGCTGTTTTATGAACCGTTCAGTCTTGAGGCGGTCAACCGTCGTATACGCGCATGGCGATCTGGCGAATTGTTCGACGAATGGGACGAGCGCAATAACTTGCATGACGATTAGAGATGTGTCTGCAGGTGGGTTGAAAACAGGCGGCGGACGAGTGTCTGCCGCCTGTTTTACGTATGGCGTAGGTCATGGTGATACTCGGGTTTTCCTATTATGCGCCCAGCAGCGCTGCGGGAATCACATGCACGCCATCGTCACGCGTATAGGCGAGATTGCCACGGCCAACCACTACTGCGAGGAACGCGGGCTCGGCATTTTGTGCCGACGGGTTAGCGCATATCTTGTTGCGCAGCCTCAATAGGTTCCTTGCCCCGTCGTCGGCTTTCGTATCGCTGAGCTTTACCTCGACACCGCCCCATGAGTTACCCCGCTGGACAATCGCGTCGACTTCGAGACCGTTTTCGTCGCGGTAGTAGAAGACATCGTTTCCGAGCCCCGGATATGTCGAGAGGAAAACGCGCAGGTCGCGTATGACCAGGTTCTCGAAAAGCATGCCAAGTGTCTGTGTGTCGTGCATGAGCCTGTCGGGCGTTGCGCCAAGTAGGGCGCAAGCCAGGGATGGGTCGCAGAAGTAGCGCTTGGGCTTCACGCGCACTCTTGCTTTGGCACGCATGGGCGGTTCCCAGCCGCGCAGCCCGTCTGTGAGCCTTAGTCTGTCGAAAAGGTCGAGATAAGAGGCTATCGTGTCTTCGCTCGGCCCTGTCTCGCCGCCTGCCATGTCGCTGGCAAGTGTCTTGTACGTAACAGCTTGGCTTTCGTTTATCGCAAGCGCCTGCATGAGGGCGAGTGCCGTCTCGGGAGATCGGCCCTCTTCCAAAACGTTGACATCAAGGACGGACTGCACATATTGGCTCGGTGTTTCTACGGCCGCTTCGTCAGGAAGGCCTAGGTTAGCGGGCCAGCCGCCCCGACAGCACCAGCGCGCGACATCGGGCAACGTGGTTTCTTTGCGGGCGGGGGAGAGGCCCTCGCCGTCAAGCAGCGCCGCCAAGGATATCCGAGCCTCACCGTCCCCTGATTCGCATAGGGCCATGGGGTGCATGGAGAGACGTGCGATTCTTCCGGTACCGGAATGTCGTACCCTCCCTCGACTTTCCCAATCCAAGGAGGTCGACCCGGTCAACAGAAGTGTCCCACGTTTGTTGCCCGAATTGTCTACGAAGCGCCGCGCCGCATCCCAGACCTCTGGAACTTCCTGCCATTCATCTACGAGGTGCGGCTCATTGCCAATGAGTGCAAGCGAGGGGTCGATTTCAGCGGCCTCGCGTTCAGATGGTTCGTCGAGCTTGGTCATGGATGTCGCACGGGTCATGGCCGTCCAAGTCTTGCCGCACCATTTCGGCCCATTAATTTCCACGCAGCCGAAAGCCGCCATAAGGGCGTCGAGTCTGCTTTCGATGAGCCTGGGCCGGTAGCCGTCCGGTTTGAGTGTTCTTTTTTCGTCCATGGTGCCTCCTTTCTGACGATTTGCCAATCGGTATTCTACGCCTTATGCATTCGGCAAAATACGTGAATTACATTCGGCAAAATACGGATATATGAGTCGGGAGATTGCAAGCGAGGGTTCGTGCTGGGCTTTTATGCAGAGGGAAGGCACTCAAAGTGATGTGTTTGTAACGGCGTTCTTTTCTGCGAGCGCAATGACGGACGCTCCCCCTTGACTTCACTGATATAAAAGTGATATCACTTTGGTATCGAAAACAAGCAGCGAGCCCGGCGGGGGTGTCGAGGCGGCTGCAAGAGAGAGGAGATGTGTCATGGCTAGCACACAAGGAACAGGCGCAGGCGCACAGGCGGCCACACAGCAGGTTGAGGCCACGGCTGAGAAGCGCGTGGCGGCAAAGTCGGGCTGGGGCATGCTTGCTCTTGTTGTCCTGGGATTCCTTGCATCGGCCGCCTGCTTTGTTGCTGGCGCAATCCTTGATTCCCGGGGTTGGTCCGGGGTGTTTATTGGCTTTGCCGTTTTCGCAGGTTGTGTGCTTGTCGTCCTTGCCTGCGTTGCCACGGGCGGCTTCATGATGGTGCAGCCCAACACCGCCCGCGTGCTCACGCTGTTCGGCGAGTACAAGGGCACCACGACTGACACGGGCCTGCGCTGGGTGAACCCTTTCTGCAAGAAGACGAGCGTCAGCCTGCGCGCCCGCACGCTCAACGGCGAGCACCTCAAGGTGAACGACAAGCTCGGCAACCCCATCGAGATCGCCAACGTCACGGTGTGGCACGTGGACGACACCGCTCGCGCCGTCTTTGACGTGGACGACTACGAGGCCTACGTCGCTTCCCAGAGCGAGACGGCGCTGCGCCATGTGGCGAGCCTGTACGCCTACGACCACATGGGCGAGAACGACGCCGACTCCACCGAGATCACCCTGCGCTCCAACATTACCGAGGTGAGCGAGGTTCTTCGCCGCGAGCTGGCCTCCCGTCTTGCCATGGCCGGCGTGGCTGTGGATGACGCACGCCTCACGCACCTGGCCTACGCTCCCGAGATTGCCCAGTCCATGCTGCGCCGCCAGCAGGCCGACGCCATCATCGCGGCTCGCGGAAAGATTGTGCGCGGCGCGGTCGACATGGTTGAGATGGCCCTGGGCGAGCTTTCCGAGCGCCATGTGGTGGACATGGACGACGACCGTCGTGCCGCCATGGTGTCGAACCTGCTTGTGGTACTCTGTGGTGATTCGGAAGCTCAGCCGGTGGTGAATACCGGCACGATTTACCAGTAGGTTTGGATTGAGATGCAGCGAAAGCAGTACCCCCTGCGCATAGACCCCGAGGTGTGGGCCGCAGTACAGCGCTGGGCCGATGACGACTTCCGCAGCGTGAACGGCCAGGTCGAGTGGATACTGCGCGACGCCCTCAAGCGCGCTGGCAGGCTTCCCAAGAAGGAGGAAGCCGCGGACGAGGGCGGCACGGCCGGGGAGTAGAACGAAACAAGCCATGGGCGAGGACGGCGCAGCCAGGGAGTAGGGTGAAGCAGGCCGCCCCAATAGACCCGCGCATCCAGGGGAAACGCCCCTTGGGTGCGCGGGTTTTTGCGTGCGGTGGGTCTGAGTGGCTGTCGACGCCACCCTCGCAGAGTGGCCCTGCCTTACTGCTCGCCTCCTTTTCGGTATGCGCCTGGGGTCGTGTCGCGGTAGCGCTTGAAGGCGCGCGTCATGGTGAGCGCGCTGCCATACCCCACGCTTGCGGCGATGTCGGGGATGGGGAGCTGGCTTGTTCGCAGGAGCTCCTCGGCTTTGTCGAGCCGCAGCCCGTGCAGATAGCCCAAAAAGCCGCCGTCCGGGCAGGCCTGGGAAAACGCGCGAGAGACGGCGGTGCGGCTCATGCCGAAGCGCTCGGCTAGGAGTGCGGCCGTGAGCGATGGGTCGCGGTAGTTTGCCTGCACGTAGGCGAGCAGGTCGGACGCGTTGGCACCTCCCGCCGATCCGCCCGTGCCGGGGTCCGTGCGACCAGCGGGTGCGGGCGCGTCTCCGGGCAGGTCTGCCGCCGCACCGCCGGCCGAGGTGTCGTAGCGCACGACCTTGTTGAATGCGCGCTTGCGCGTCCCCTCTTCGAGCGCAACCATGGCTTCGCGATAGCACAGGTTGAGTTTGGCGGCACCGGCGTGGACGTTGCTTGCAAACACCGAGACGAGAACGCCCTGCTCTTGGGCATGGGAGAGCAACCCTGAGAGCAGGGGCGGCATCCCGCCTCCCTGGGCGTCAATCACCGCGAAGACGAAGCCGCTCTCCTCGCACAGCGCGCAGTCCCGCCCGCTGCCTTCCAGGTAGCCGCGCACAAGGCGTGCGAGCAGGGATGTTTCGCGCGGCTGCCTGTGTTGCTCGCCGCCCTGTTCGTCTGCGCGCACGATGGCCAGCGCGACCTCGCGGTTTGGTTCGGCGAAGAAGAACCCCTCGCCTTCCTCGGCAAGCGTGGCTCTGCCGCGCAACAGGCGCATGAGATGGAATTCGCTTACGAGTTCGTCCTGCTCGCTCAGGCGGTTCTCCATCGCATCGAGCGCAAAGCCGATGAGCTTGAACTCGTCCTGCACGTCGTGGCCTGCTGGGGCAAGCTTGGCGATGATGTCTTGAAGCGGCTCGTAGATGCGTCGTGTCAGGTATAGGCCGGCCGCGCAGCCCAATGCCACAAGCACCACGGTGGCTGCGATAATGACGCGAGCGAACTGGTGGTACGCCGCCTGCGCCACATCGGGCACCATGAACACGAACGCTTGGCCGCTGTCGCCAGGCCTGTGAAAGTACTCGCGATAAGGCTTGCCGTTATGCACGACGCCGACGATCCCCCTGTCTTCAGGGCAATCGAAGGCCGCGTCCACATTGATCGCGTCTCGATAGGCGTCTGCGCCCAGGGCGATGCGCGTGCCGGCAACGTCGACAAAATACATCTCGGCAATGTCGGCGATAGGCTCGAGGACGTCGACGTTGGGCACCTCGGGCAGGCAATAAAAGGCGGCGATTGTTGCGCCTTGCGTGTAGGGCAGCACGGAAATGCTCCATACGGGGCCGTCTTCAGGGGAAAGACGCGTTGCGCTGTGCCCGCTGCTTGTGAGGGCATCGAGATCCACCTGGGCGAAGCGCTCTTCGCGGGTGCGAGCGTCTTCCACGGCACTGGCGCTCCCCAGAATGAAGCCGCCGTCACCGTCTGCGTCGCCCAAAACGACATAGACATTCTGCACGTCGCCTACGTTTGCGTGCTCGAATGCGCCGAGTCTGCGGGCGACTTGCTCGCGCAGGGCGGTGTTGTCGGGGTCTGCCGCCAGGCGCGTGAGCGCCCCGTCGGCATCCAGAAGAGCCGCGGCGTCCGACACGCTGTTGTTTAGGGGTGAGCGCTCCTGCTGGTACAGGTCGAACGCGGTGATGGCCGAGTCAAGGGCGCGGCTTTTCTGCTGCGTGGCGCGGCCGATGGTGAGCAGGCTGATGATGCAGCATGCTGCCATGACGATGACCACCGTGGTGCACAATGTGCCCGCCAAAAGGTAAAACCCACGTCCCCTAAACGTGCGGTGCAACTTCCGACGCATGCCTTGACCTCCCCAAATCGTGGTTCTGCGCCTCTGTTTTACAAGCCGTGCAAAAATCGACTCTATCGATTTGTGCACGATTGTACACCTGAAAAAACTGATGCTATCGCCTAAAACAGGCCTCCGATTACAGTGAAAAAAGTCGCATGCAAGGGGCATGTGGCGCATTGTTCGCCTTGAACATTCGAACAAGGAGGCATGTATGGAGAAGAGCATGAGCAGGCGCAACTTTGTTGCCGGCGCGGCCACGGTTGGCCTGGCCGGCGCTGTTGCCGGTACGCTCACGGGTGCAAACCGCGCCCAGGCCGAGGAGGCCCACGAGGCTGCCGTCACCTCGTACTATCAGTGCAAGGAAGACTGGCTGGGCCTGCCCCCCGAGACCGGCGAGCCTGCCGAGACCTATGACTGCGACGTGCTTGTCCTGGGTGGCGGCCACGCCGGCATCCACGCTGCGCTTGCCGCTGCCGAGGGCGGCGCCAAGGTCATCGTGGTCGAGAAGTGGGCCGAGGACATGCGCAAGGTCAAGGGCGAGGACATCGGCCACATCAACTCCCAGTGGCTCATCGACCAGGGCTATGGCCCCTACGACGTGGGCGAGGTCACCAACGAGTTCGTGCGTCGCGCCGGCGGCCGCTGCAACCCCGAGATCATCCGTAAGTTCGTCGCCAACTCCGGCGAGATGTTCGACCACCTGCAGAGCCTCGTGACGTGGCCTGATGAGCGCATCCACATTATGCCCACCACCGAGCGCAACCCTGACGTGTCCCCCTATGACCCGAGCCAGGTCATCTGCCAGGTCTCCGGTGCCACGGCCGACGGCCCCGTCGAGTACCCCATGATGTGCGGCGGCAACGGCTCCTACGCCGCAGTCGCGCAGTTCATGGGTGAGATCAGCCATGACAACTCCATCCCCGGCTGCGCCGCCATGTCGCGCCTCGACGAGGTCATGCAGTTCGCCATCCTCAAGGGCCAGGAGCTCGGCGCCGAGTGGCACTACGGCGAGCGCGCCCTCAAGCTCACGACCGACGAGAGCGGTGCTGTGACCGGCGCCATCTCCCAGAAGCTCGACGACGAGACCTACGTGCAGTACAACGCCAAGACGGGCGTCATCCTGTGCCTGGGCGACTACGCCGGCGACAACAAGATGGTCTGGAACCTCAACTCCGACATCTCCGAGTTCAACTCCCGCCAGGGCCTCACGCAGGACGATTTGTTCTCGCCCTTCGCCGACTGCACCGGTGACGGCCAGAAGATGGCTTGCTGGGTCGGCGCCGTCATGGAGCCCACGCCTCGCGCTTCGATGAACACCGGTGGTGGCGGCGGCGGCCCTTGGGGCACCTGCCCGTACCTGTTCCTCAACGTCAACGGCGAGCGCTTCTGCAACGAGGCCAACGCCGTAGGCATCACCGAGGCCACGCTGCTCCAGCCTGCCGGCATTGTTTGCACGGTGACTGACGCCAACTACTACGAGACCCTCAAGAACGCCGGCCTCGATCACGGCGCGCCCAACTACGGACGCCCCGTGTACTACGAGGAGCTTGTCGCGGACATGGAGGCCATCGAGCTTGAAAACCCCGAGGGCGGTGCCGTGCGTTGCTGCACCATCGCCGAGCGCAACCCCTCCACGGTCTACGCCTCCGAGACGCTTGAGGGTGCCCTCAAGCTGGCTGGCTACGACGGCGACGCCCTCCAGACCGCCCTTGACCAGGTCGCCAAGTACAACGAGCTGTGCGCCACGGGCAAGGACTCCCAGTACGGCAAGGACGGCAAGTACATGGTGCCGGTCGACACGCCACCGTTCTACGCCGCCCCCAGCAGCAACTCCAAGACCACTAGCGCTGGTCTTGTGACCCTCGCCGGCGTCGAGACCAACAACAACCTCCAGGTCATCGACGTGGCCGGCAACGTTATCCCCGGCCTGTACGCCGCCGGCAACTGCCTGGGCGAGCGCTACGGCAACTCCTACGCCACGCCCTTCGCCGGCAACTCCATCGGCATGGCCATGACCCACGGCCGCGTCGCCGGCAAGATTATCACCGGCCAGGAAGTGCTCTAAGCTCTTTTGACTGTGCGATAACCAAGCGCTGAACAACGAGGTGCCGCATCCCGCCCGGGGTGCGGCGCCTTTTTCTGGGCTGACGTGCATGCCCGTGAGTCCCGGCCCCGTGCGATCTTTTGCGGTTCCGTCACCGCATACGCGTTTACGCGCCTTGTGCGTCTTGCGTGTTCGCTATGGTATCCTAGCGTTTCGTTATGGGGTGCAAGGAAGGGGCTACAAGGTATGGGCAATCAAGGCGGCGACTGTATGCGCGGCCGGGCCGGCGTTTTTGGACGCTACTTCCTGCATGACTTCACGTTTGCCTTCATCGGCATCTCCATTTTGAGGTTCTGGTACCAATACAACCTGTACAACCTGCATGCCACGACCGATTTTGGTATCGGCGTCGCCTGGTCCAACATCCTGCGCGGCGCCGTGGGCCTGTTCTTGGTTGCGTGCGCCTTGCGCGGTGAGCTGTCGCCGCGGGTGCGCAACGTCCTGGTCTGGGGGTCGCTCATCCTCATGACCGCGTCGGGCGCGTTCAACTTCCTTGAGCTTGTCACAAAGAGCACGTCGTTCGAGGTGGCGCGCTATATCACGTGCGGGCTGGGCCTTGTGTGGGGCGGCGGCATGTGGATGGACTTCTTCGCGCGCCTCAAGCCCACGCGGGCATTCCTCTACCTTGTCACGGCTTTGGCGCTTTCCTGCCTGCTCTCGCTGGTCGCGGGTTATTTGCCCCCCATGGTGATGGGCCTCATTAACCTGTTTGTGCCGGCGTTTTCGGTCCTTGCGTTCTGGCGGGCGATGCACCAGCTCGACCTGCGCGACGCCGCCTGCCCGCCGGCTCCCCAGACCGACTTCCGCTACAGCGAGCTGCATGCCTCCGACGTGCGCCAGATTGGCTTTTCGTTTGTCCTGTTTGCCTTTGTCTTGGGCATTACGCTGGGCTTTCCCGACGGGCATCCTCGCGAGCTCGACCAGTTCTCTCGCAGCATTCACCAGCTGACGCTCGTTGCGGTGCTTGCTGGCGTGCTGGCCTGGGTGTTTGTCCACGGAGGCTCGTTCAAGTTCACAAGCGTGTGGGGTCTGGAAAACGTCATCCTCATCACGGCTATCGTGCTTCTGGTGGAGGAGTCCGACGCCACGCGCACCCTGGCGACGGCCCTGTTCTTGAGCGCCGAGAGCTTCTTTTACTCGTTTGTCTTCTTTACCTGCTACGACATTGGGCGTCGCACGCGCAGGCCTGCCGTTTTCATCCTGGGCATCTTCTACAGCCTGGCGCTCGCGGCCATGGGGGCGGGACGGCTGTTCTCTACGCGCATCGACGCGCTGCCCGGCGGCATGGTGACCATGCTCGTCATCATGAGCACGCTCGTGGTGGTGGAGATGGTCATGGCGCTGCGCCTGGGCATTTTCAAAGGCGACATACCGCTGTTTGTTGAGGTGCGCGGGGATGAGGAGGGGAGCGACGAGGGTGCTGCGTGCGCAATGGGGGAGGCTGGTGCTCAGAGCCTCCAAAGCGCTTCGCTCGCATCCATCCCCGCGGTTCCCGAGCCTGCCCCAGATGCGCAGCGCCTTGCCCGTCTTGCCTGCGAGGCGGGCCTCACGCAGACCGAAGAGCAGATCGCCCTGCTCGCCGTGCGCGGCCGCAGTCGGGCCGTCATCGCGAGTGAGCTGGGGTATTCGGCCAACACGGTGCGCAACTACACTCACACGCTGTACTCCAAGCTGGGCATCCACAGCAAGCAGGAGCTTATCGACCTGATCGAAGGCGGAGAGCGCGCCTAGCAGAAAGGCGTCTGGTCAAGGTGGGGCAAGCGGCTGCACGTCGCCCGCCAGCCAGCCGCCACGCGAAGGGCCGCGCCCCGGTTTCCCAGAGCGCGACCCTTCGTTGTTTCCTATCAGCCTACAATTCGCAGGTCCAGCGCCTCATCTGCCAGCTTACTTCGCGGCGTGCTCTTCCTCGTACTTCTCGATGGCGGCCTGCTCGTCGGCGTTGGGGCAGGCCTCAGCGGCTGCCTGGGCGTCGGCGATGGAGACGGAGCCAACGGGGCTGCTGCCGTCCTCGGCGGGGGCGGGCTCGGCGTAGCCGGCGTTGATGGCTGCCTGCACGCCGGCGTTGCGGCCGAACGTCACGCAGTCGGCGATGGCGTTGCCGCCCAGGCGGTTCTCGCCGTGGGTGCCGCCCGTGACCTCGCCGGCGGCGTACAGGCCGGCAACGGGGTTGCCGTCGGCGTCAACGGCCTGCGAGGACAGGTTCACGCGGATGCCGCCCATGGTGTGGTGCACGGTCGGGACCTTGCGGCAAGCGTACCAGGGGCCCTCGGTCATCTGGGCGTCGGCGGTGTTGTTGGCGACAAAGCCCAGCTCGTCCTCGGCCTCGCCGGCGACGACGGCGTTGTAGGCGTCGATGGAGGCCTGCAGCTTCGCGGCGTCCATGCCGGTCGCAGCGGCGAGCTCCTCAACGGTGTCGGCGGCGGTCACGTGGCCCGTGGCAACCATGTTCTCAATTGTCGCACCGTTGGCGTCGGGCGTAGTGGTGTCGGGGTAGCGCAGCTTGTTGACGACGACCCAGTAGGTGGAGTTGGTCTGAGCGAAGATGGCCTTGCACAGCGTGTCGCGTGCGGCGCCCTCGTTCACGAAGCGCTCACCGGCCTCGTTGACGAAGATGCGGTTGCGGCCCGAGGTGCGGATGTCTTCCATAAGGCCGGTACCAGGCGTGCCGCAGGGGTGCAGCTGGATGTCGGCCAGGCCGACGAGCTCGGCGCCGGCGGCCTCGGCGAGCTTGAGGCCCTCGCCCTGGGCGCAGGGGTTGATGTTGGTGCAGCCGATGGCAGAGTCGAGTACGACGTCGGACCAAACGCCCGTGTTGACCTGCTGGCGGTACTCGACGTTGGCGCCGAAGCCGCCCGTGGCGATGACGACCGACTTGGCGTTGACGCTGACCTCCTGGCCGTCGGGACGAACGGCCTTCACGCCGGCAACGGCGCCGTCGGCGGTGATGAGCTCGGTGGCGTCGCAGCTGTGCAGGATGGTGACGCCGAGCTTGCCGCACTGCTCAACGAGCGTGCGGATGTAGGTGTTGCCGGAAGGCGTGTAGGGGTAGTGGCTGCGCTGGCCCAGCGAGCCGGTGGCCGAGCCGATGGTGTCCTTGAAGCGAACGCCCAGCTTCTCGAGCCAGTGCACGGAGTCGAGCGCGTTGTGGACGAGGTAGCCGATGAGCTCGGGCGTGCCCGTCTTGTGGCCGCCCTCCCACGTGGCGGCGTAGTGCGTTGCCACGGAGTCCTCGATGCCCTGCTTCTCCTGGCGCTCCGGGTCAACGGCGTTGAGCGCGCCCTCGGAGACGTTGGTGGAGCCGCCGTCGATGTCGATCTTCTCAAGCACCACGACCTTGGCGCCCGTCTGAGCTGCGGCGACGGCAGCGACGAGGCCTGCGCCACCAGCGCCGATCACAGCGACGTCGGCGTCGTAGGACTCCTCGACCACATCGGCGGGACCGTCGACGGCCTTGAGCTGCTCGGCGCCGCCCGCCTGCTCGGCGCAGTCCTCGATGCCGCCGAGCAGCGCGTAGCTCGAGATGCTGGCGCCCGACACGGCGTCGACGTTGAGCGACTGGGACTTGACGACCTCATGGGCGAGCGTTTCAAGCGCGTACTTGCCCACGCCGATGGTCTCGTTGTTGCCCGAGCAGTCGATGTCGGACAGGGCGTATTGGGTGAACGTGCACGTAACGGTAAAGGGCGCGTTGTGGCCCATGACCTGCGCTGTGTAGGTGCCCGGCGTGTAGCCTGCCCACTCGTCGGCCTGGGCGCGCCCGGCGCCTGCAAGACCGGCTGCGACGCCTGCGACACCTGCAACAACGGCGCCCTTGGCGAAAGACCTACGCGTGCATGCCTGCATGATGAACCCCCTTGATCGATGGCCTGACGAAAGGCGCCTTCTCGCCGCATCTCCTTGCGACGCCCCTTGGCGCCTCGCCTTTGACGTTTTCCACCATAGCCGCGGCCACCTCGGCGAGGGAGTCGCAGAGGGTACCGAGAGGGTACTCAACTTGCGGTTAAGGGGAGCCTCGAGACAAAAGAAAACTGAGTACGTTTTGTACTTTACGCAGGTAGATGGGGGTGGTTTTTGTGACGTGAACGAGTTCGGGTTTGGCGGCACCAAGCCTGTCGCATCCGTAATGTCGCTGACCCTTCCCCATGCATGAAAAAGCCCCGCATGCGAGCCGATAGCGGTTTCGCATGCGGGGTTTTGAACTCAGGGGGTGCCGAATCGTTGTCTCGCATCGAGGCAACGCACTCTGCAAGGCGGCGTGCTCTACAGCGAGGCGACGTACTTGCCGGTGACGTAGCCCTGGGTGTGGCAGCGGCCCAGGGACAGGCCGGGTACGGTCATGGGGTAGTCGGGCGAGCCGTAGAAGTTGCCGGCGACGTTGCCGACGGCGAACAGGCCGCCGATGGTCGAGCCGTCCTCGCGGGTGACCTGCATGTGCTCGTCGACGTTCACGCCGAGCATGATGGCCGACAGGCCGATGTGACGGCGCATGCCGTAGAAGGGCGGGTTCTGCACGGGCACCAGCCACTTGGCGGCCTTGCCGAAGTCATCGTCGGCACCCTGGGCACACAGCTCGTTGTAGCGCTCGACCGTGGCGACCAGGTTCTCAGCGTTCACGCCGAGCTTCTCGGCGAGCTCCTCGATGGTGTCGGCCTTGTAGGTGGCGATGAGGCCCTCGTACACGCCGACCTTCTCGCCCTCCTCCTCGGGCATGTAGGCCTTGATGGCCTCCTCGTCGTAGAGCTTGCCAGGCCACTCGGCGCAGGCGGTCATGTAGTCGGCGTCGAAGATCTGGTTGTAGTAGCCGCAATCCTCGGGGCCGTTGAGGAAGTTCGCCATCGTGGCCATCTCGCAGCGCTTCTCGTTGCAGAAACGGTTGCCGTCGTCCTTCACCGCGAGGAAGGGCATGTCGCACATGGCGCCGGGGCCGCCGTCGAAGTCATGCAGGACGCGGGTGGGGCAGACGTCCTCCATCTTCGCGCCTGCCCACACGGCCATCTTGTGGCCGTCGCCGGTGCGGCCGTGCTGCTTGCGGTAGATGTTGGCCATCTCGGGGGCGTAGTAGCTCATCATGTCGTCGTCGTTCATGAAGTCGCCCGTGGCGAGGATGACGCCCTTGGCGGCGTTGAACTGCACGTGCGTGCCGTCGGCCTTCTCGGCGATGACGCCGGTCACGTTGCCGGACTCGTCGCACACGAGCTGGCAGGCGGGCGTCTCATAGAAGACCTCGAGGCCCTGGCCCTCGGCCCAGGAGCAGATGTCCTGCATGCCGTTGCCCGTGTTGTAGGGTTTGGGGCCGAAGTCGAAGGCGAAGTAGCTCACGGCGTAGTCGTCGATGTTCTGGATGGCGCTCGTCCACTTGGCGGTGGAGTCGACCATCTGGGCTCCGGCCTGCTCGCCGAGGTCCCACAGCCACTTCAGGGCCTCGCCGGAATTGTTGGCCCACAGCATGACCTGGTCATGGCGCGAGCGGTGCGAGCAGTCCTGGTTGATGAGGGACGCCACGGCTGCCACACCGGCCGGGTCGGACTCGTCCTTGAGCACGGAGTCGCAGGTGTTGCCCTGGCTGGAGGCGGCGTCTTCCTTCTGGAGCAGGGCAACCTTGGCGCCGGCCTGGAAGGCCGAGATGGCGGCGGGCACACCGGCGGCGCCGGCACCGACGACCACGACGTCGTAGTCATAGGTCTCGGCGACGTCGGTGATGGGGTCGGGCTGGGCGAAGAAAGAAGGTGTGGGCGTGGTGTTGGCGACGCTGGGGCCTTCGGCTGCCAGTGCTGCTGCGGCGTTGCCGGCGACGGCTGCGACGGCGGCAAGGCTTGCGGCGCCCTTAACGGCGGTGCGACGGGTGATGGATGCTGCCATGATGAACCTCCTGTGACGTTGGTTGCTTCTCCGCTCGGGTGGAAGGTGGTCGTGCTGCTTTGCCGTGCGTTCGGCGCGCCCAGCATCGCGCTCGCCTTCTTCCCCGGCGGCTGGCCCTATCCTAGGCCGCGCCGCTTGCCTCGCTCCATAGTCCGTCTGTGCGTTTGGCGGGTGTGTTGTCGTAACCCGGGGCGTAACCCACTTGTTTTACCTGCGAAAATGCCATAATGTCCTATTGAAAAGTTGGGGCGTGCAAACAAGCAAACAAGGGGTGATGGGATTGGGACGTCGTGTCAACGATGCCGCAGAGGACGGTGCGACCGCGCACGGCGATGCGTCTTCGGCGGCGGGTCCCGTCATGACCGACGCGCGCGCCGCCGTCGCAGATGTCAGCGACCCTCCGCAGCCCGAAGGAGAGCGGGGGCGCCTCTCGCTTCCTCACGTCTGCTGGTTCTTCATGGGCCTGGGCGTCTACCGTGCCTGGATCGAGGTCTGCTTCGTCGGCTCGTTCGTGTCCTATCCTGCCCCCTACGGTTTGCGGTCGCTTTTCGACGTCGCATGCATGGCGGTGCTCTTCGCCCTTGCGGCCTTGGCTCGCCGCGTGTCGCCGCTGTCGAGCAGGCCGGCCTTTGGCATGGGCTCCGCCGTCTGCATGGCAGTTGCGGCCGCCCTGGGATTCGTCTCGCTGGCACGTCCGGAGTGGGCAGGCGTTCTCGGTCTGCCCTCGTCGGTGATCGGCGGCATGGGGGTCGCAGTCGTCATCTTGCTGTGGAGCGAGCTGTACGGATGTCTCAGCCCCATGCGCATCGCGCTCTACTACGCGCTCAGCCAGCTTGTGGGCGCCGCGGTCATCTGGACGCTCAAGGGGTTCGCGACGCCCTGGCTCGCCGCATGGACGTGTGCCCTGCCGTTCATCTCCCTCGCGATGCTGCGCGGCGCCTTCAAGACGCTCCCTCCCGAGCAGCTGCCGCATCCTGCCGTGGCGCGTTTCAGCTTTCCCTGGAAGCCCGCGGTGCTCGTGTGCGTGTACGCCTTTGCCTTTGGCCTGCAGGAAGCCAACACCTACGCCATCACCGGCCCGCACTCGGGGTTCGGCCTCATGGCGGCCTCGGCAAGCGTGGTTGTGGGAATCGTCCTGCTTGGGCGCCGCGTCGAGTTTGGCAGTCTCTACTCGGTGTGGCTCCCGGCGCTCATGATGGTGTCTCTCGTGCTGAGCCTCGTGGGCGCGGTCGGCGCGTTTTGGACGAGCTTCTTCATGAGCGTGAGCTACGGCGCAGCGGAGATATTCATCATGACGATGGTCGGCTCGCTGTGCCACCGATACGGGGTGAGCGCCGTCTGGATCTTCGGCATCGAGCGCGGCGTTCGCATGCTTGCCATGATGGCGGGCCGCTTTGTCGAGCCGCTCGCGCACGGCTGGCCCGTCGCGGCGATCGTGGTCGCGGCGGCGGCGGTGGGCACCTGGCTCATCTTCTCGGAGCGCGGCACGTCTGCTAGCTGGGGCATCGTGCTCTACGAGGAGGGCGACGACCTCTACCGCACCGCCGTGCGCAACGCATGCGGCCGCCGCTGCGCCGAGCTCGGCCGCGCCCACGGCCTCACCGAGCGCGAGCAGGAGGTGCTGTTTCTCCTTGCCCAGCACAAGACCGCCGGCGACATCGAGCGAGAGCTGTGCGTGGCCCACGGCACGGCGAAGGCCCATATCCGCCACGTGTACAAAAAGCTCGACATCCACGCCCGCGAGGAGCTGTTCGACCTGGTAGAGCAGGGGGATGGAGGCAGGTAGTAAGACGCAAGTTGGGGAAACTCGCACATGGTCGGCCTATCGCTGTGGTACGCCGGCGCCGGTGATTCGCCCCGAGAAAGGATGTGCGCTTACATCCGCCGCCCCCATGTCTCGGTTTGCGACCCTTATTGTGCGAACAGTTCTGCACACCAGCCTACGAAGGTTTCCAGGGAATTCTCGATGCTCGCCCCTCCGGTGACATAGGATCTGACGGCGTTCTGCAGGGCGTTGAGGACGGCGGAGTTGACTGTGCCGTCGGAGGCGTAGGTCTTGTTCAGAGGCTCCGTGTCGCTGATGGAGGTAAAACGTTCGTCGCTAGCATCGACGGTGACGCACGGTACGCCCTTGACGCATGCAATCTTCTCAAGCTCAGGCTGCGTTGCCAGGAAGCGTAGGAACTCTACCGCGTAGTCGAAAGCGGCGCTGTCCTTGTTGACCGAGAACCCGTACCAAACCCGACGCATGATGTAGGTACCGTCGTCGGCCATCGGCGCTCCGATGAAGCGGTACTCGAACGGTTCGGCGCTGAATGCCTCGGACTTGCTCTCGCGCTTCTTCATGCCGCTGAACTTCTCGGTGTCACAGACCCAGAAGGGCACATCTCCCTCAAAGAAGGCAAGGATGGCACCGTCATAGTTGTCGTAGGGGTAGGTCTCATTCACCGCGTAGTCGGTGTAACCGCCCTCCACAATCCCGGCAAGACGCTCGAAGGCGGGCGCGAGTTTTGCGCAGGCTGCCTCGAGGTTGCCAGACTGGAGGGCTGCCTGCAGGTCGGGGTCGGTGCCGATGAGATAACCCACCATGTTGGAGATGAGGTTCTCGTACACGGTGTCCACTGGGCCCTGGATCGGTGCGTACCTGCGACTTTTGAGTGTCTCGAGCGATGTCATGAACTCGCTGAGATTCTCAGGCACCCCAAGGCCTTCCCTCTCAAGCAGTGTCTCATTGACTACGATGCCGTCGATTTTGAGCGATACGGGTAGGCTCAGGAGCTTGCCGTCAATGGTGTACGCATCGAGGTAGGGCTGCTCCACCGCCGAGGTGTCCAGTCCTGTGGCAGTAAGGTCTGTGCAGCAGAGGGCTGCGTATTTTTCGGCGTCGTGGGGGAAGAACAGGTTTTCTTCGGTTGTGGCAAAGACGTCTGCCTTGATTTCCGTTCCCAGGTCGCCGCCTACTTGCTCATAGTAGAAAGTAACGTTGGGGTATATCTTGTTGAAGTCGTTTTCTACCTGGTCGAGTGCCTCAAAATTCCCAAACGGCCCCGTGATGTCGATATCAACCTTTGTTTGGGTGTCGAGCTGCGGCGTAAAACCTTGCAGGCCTTCGTTTGAGGTAGGTTTGCTTGAGCACCCCGACGCCCCCAAAGCAGCAGCGCATGTGGCCAGCGTCGCGCCAACCCCGGCTATCAAAGCTTCCCTTCTCGTAAGGCTTGCCGTCATAGGTCTTGCCCTCCCTTGCTTTGCCTGCCGGGTTTGTTTCTGAGGCGCGCCAGACATTGTAGCGCGGCCTGGATATCAATGGGTTTTGCGATATGGGCGTCCATCCCGGCGTCGAGGCAGGTCTGAACATCCTGCGCAAAGGCGTCGGCGGTCATTGCGACGACGGGGATGTCTCTCACACGGGGGTCTTCTGAGCATCGAATGGCGCGGGTTGCCTCAATGCCGTTCATCACCGGCATCTGTATGTCCATGAGCACGGCATCGTAGGCGCTGGCATCACCGGCTGCGAGTTTCTCCAGGCACTCAGAACCGTTCTTTGCCCGCTCGCAGATGGCACCATGGGAGGCAAGCAGTTCGGAGACGACTTCCCAGTTGAGGTCGTTGTCTTCGGCGATGAGGACGTGCATCCCAACGACTGAATCGGGCTCCTGCCTGCTGCTAGTTTCAATGGCATGTGCCTCCTGCGCCCAGGGCAGTTCGAGCGCTATCGTGAAACGCGTGCCGCGCTGCAGGGCGCTGCTGCACTCGATTGTGCCGCCCATGAGGTCTACCAGGCGTTTGACGATGGCAAGGCCCAGGCCTGTTCCCTGCACGGTGTTGAGTTGCGAGGTGGTGGCGCGGGAGAACGAGTCGTACATGACCTTTTGGAACTCCTCCGCCATACCCATCCCGTTGTCCTCCACCACGAACACAAGGCGCGTGCAGCCCAAGTCGGCATCTGAGTTGTCTGCGCCCCCGACGGGCTCTTCACGCACTTCAAGCGAAACGTTGCCGCCTTCGGGCGTGTACTTAGCCGCGTTGGTGAGGAGGTTGATGAGCACTTGGGCAATTCGGAGCTTGTCGCCCACAAGGGTGTCGTGGGGGAGTGCCCCCCATGTCTGCGAGAACGCAATGCGCTTGCTGCCGATTTGCGCCCGGAGCATCTCCTCGATGTCGCCTATAAGGCCCCTTACAGAGAAGGGCGCGGGGTTGAGGGACACTTTGCCGCTTTCCACCTGGGAGATGTCGAGAATGTCGTTGATAAGCGTGAGCAAGTGGTTGCCGGAAGCCGTTATTTTGTCAAGGCAGTCGGACACGCGCTCGGGGTCGTTGATATTCTCCTTGGCGATGGCTGTCATTCCAAGCACGGCGTTCATCGGCGTGCGTATGTCGTGCGACATGGAGGAGAGGAACTTCGTCTTTGCCGCGTTTGCCTGCCTCGCCGACGCTGCGGCGTCTTTTAGACGTCGGTTGACGGCCAACAACGCGATGCCATCGATAATCATGAGGAGCAAAAGCCCGCCGCAAACGAGGGAAACGACCATGCGCCACGTCTCGTCATTGCTCACCAGCTCACGGGCTTTGACATAGCCTAGGATATCCAACTGCGAATTGTCGCCGAAGCTGGAGTAATACCAGCAGCACTCTTCTCCCGCCGAGTCACGGAAGTACAGTGTTCCGGAATCGGTGTTGAGGAGTGTGCCCTGCACGCTGTCAACCTGGTGGTAGTCGTCTGGGAAGTTGTATGCCCTGATGAAATCGAGGAAGGACTCCGAGCGCATGGAGGCCGAAGGGAGCACGTATGATCCCGCACGATCGATAATGCCTATCTCTGCCGTGATGAACTCGGTGGGGAACGCCCACATCTTGCGCATTTCCTCAACGGGCATGAGGCGCAAAAGGAGATAATCGCGACGACCGGTATCATCCGACAGGGTCACCCTTGTTCCCACAGCGATGACGGAGAGGCTTGAGCGACTGGGGCGATAGCGCCCCAGCACCGTCTCGTTTCCATCGTATATAAGATTTATGCTCTCCATAAAGGTCTTGTCGGCGGGACTCACATCGGACATTTCGCGCTTGTCCAGAAACTGCTTGTAAAAGTCGACTTCGTCGCTGCCGTTTATCTGCGCCGTCGAGCGTGCGTCCATCGTCTCCATGTCCATGATGTGTGCCCAGCGGTCGGGTTGAGTGTTGACCGAGCGGATGTAGTCGAGCGCCTCGTCTTCGGTCATATCGTGGTCGGTGATGAATCGTGCCCAGTTGTTTACATATCCCTGCTCGGAGGCAATGTAGGTCTGTGCGGCCTGCTTCATCGTCTCGACGTTGGATATGAACATGTCGGTCCTGGCCTTCTCGTGCTCCAAGTGCATGTCCGACAGGTATGCCAAGGTGAAGCTCGCCATTGCGACGACGATGACGATGTTGAGGGCTACGACGAGACGCTGGGGGTGTACGACGCGCGTGCGCCTGGCCGACTCCCCGCCCCTCTCGCCTCTGCTCAAGATGAATCCCTTGCCTCAAACGATTTCTGGTTAAGCCGTGCGTTACTGAAGAAAAAGTATATCAAAGGCATGGGAGATATCGCGCGTCGGCTCGGCAAATGTAAGCGGGGCGAGCACCCGGATGGATGCCCGCCCCGATGTGTGGCGCGTATGTTTGCGACCGGCGCGCGGCTGCGGCACTCGCGGCGCCCGCAATGCCCGCACCCGCTCGCAGCGTCTTGCCCTTCGCCTTACAGCGCAGCCAGGATGCGGCCGACGAGCATGCCGTGGGTCATGGCCATGCCGTGGCTGATGCCGGGGCAGGGGAGCGGGTAGTCCACGAGGAAGCGGCCGCCCTGGGCGTTGCCCACGGCGTACAGGCCGGGGATGACGTCGTCGTTGGTGTCGAGGACCTCGAAGTCGACGGTGGTCTCGAGACCGCCCATGCACACGAGAAGCACGGTGTCGGTCAGCTTGTAGCCGTAGAACGGCGGGTTCTCGATGGCGAACATGCGGTCGGCGCGCTTGCCGAAGTCCTCGTCGACGCCCTTCTTGGCCAGCTCGTTGTAGCGCTCGATCGTGGCGCAGAACTCCTCCACCGGCACGCCCATCTTCTCGGCGAGCTCCTCGATGGTGTCGGCCTGAACGCCGGCGTCGCCCGACATGGCCTCGTCAAACATGGCCTGCGAGATGTAGGCGTTGCGGCCGTAGGAGCCGCCGGGCACCTTGTCGTCGTCAACGTACCAGCTCACGTTGCCGTGGCCGCAATCCATGTACTGCAGCTGGTTGGGCCACTCGGAGTCGAAGACCTGCCAGGCGGTCTTCTTGGGCAGGCGGCTGAGCTGGTTCTGGAAGGGCTGGCCACCCACGTCCTCGTTCACGAAGCGGTCGCCGTTGACGTCGGTCAGCAGGAAGGCGTCCATGCCCAGGGGGCCGCCCAGGTGGTGGGTCATCGGGGCGAGGGGGCCGTCCTCCATCTTGGCGCCGATCCACATGCCCATGCACTGGCCGTCACCGGTGTTCGTGGGGTCGCCGGCGGCGTCGCGGTTGGGGAAGATGCTGGCGAAGCGCGTGGCCCACGGCACGTAGTAGGACATCATGTCCTTGTTGCCGGCAAAGTCGCCCGTGGCGAGCAGGACGGCCTTGGAGGCGTTGACCTGCGAGTAGTTGCCGTCGACGTCCTGGCAGATGACGCCCGTGACGGGGCCCTCGTTGTTCTCGCGGACGAGCTGGCGGGCCCACGTGGAGAACTTGAAGGTCACACCTGCCTCGACGCAGATGTTGTAGATGGCCTCGACCCAGGGCGACATGGTGGGAAGCGTGATCTGGCAGTCGCTGAAGATGGGATAGAAGTCGTCCTCGGTGTGGGAGTTGTCAGGCTCGGGCCAGTGCGTCTTGCGCACGGAGAGGTGGCCTTCCTCGGCGTCGTAGGGGTCGCTCTCGTTCTCAACGACGTACTTGCCCTCCATCGGAGCGAGGAACCAGTCGAACGCCTCGCCGGAGTTGTCGGCCCACAGGTTGAGGATGCGCTGGTTGGGGCGGTAGCCGCACTCCTTCATGAGCTGGCCCACGGCGGCGTTGCGGTCGATCTTGATGCCCAGGTCCTCCTGGATCTTGCCGCCGATGGTGCCGAACTGGTTGGAGCGGCACTGCCACGTGTCGGCCTTCTCGATGACGACGATGTTCTTGGCGCCGTTCTCAACGGCGGCGCGGCAGGCGCACAGGCCGGAGAGGGCCGAGCCGATGATGACGATGTCGGCGTCGACGGTCTCCTTGATGTCGGCGGCGTCGATGGGTGCGGGGGCCTGCATGAAAGAGGGCGTGTAGGCGGCGGTCTCCTGGGCCTCGTCGGCCAGGGCGCTCGTCACGGTGCCGGCCAGTGCTGCCGTGCTGGCGACGGCGGCGGTGCCGGAGATGAACGAACGGCGAGAAAGGTTTGCCATGTGTTGCTCCTTGTTTCGCGTGCGGACAAAACGTGTGGCCGTCCCTTGCGGCCACACAACGCAACCCATCGTATGTCGATGTGGCATGTAGGCGCATCGTCCAAATGAGTCACTGTTTATTGCTGGCGTTTCCTCAGGTAGAATGCAGTGTTTAGGGGCACATCGACAATTTTGGTCAGAGTTTTTTCGGGGGGCAGAGAGCATGGGCGCACAAGACAAAGCGGCATCGAAGGGCGCCGACGCCACCCCGGGCTTCTTTGCGTGCTGCGTCGTGAGCCTCGGCCTGTACTGGGCCTGGACGTTTTTCTCGTTCAACCCGCCCATCTCCTCAGCGTTTCCCGTGGCCGCCTTGCATGTCACGTCGATGGTGGGCGCCTCGGCCTCTTTCATTGCCGTGTGCCTGCTGCGCCACCGCATCGCGCCGCTCTGCGCGCGCAGGACCCTTCTGATCGCATGCGGCGCGCTGACGGCCGTGACGACGCCCCTCTACCTGATGCCGGGGTTTCCCGAACCGGTTGCCCTCGCTGCGGCGTGCCTGTCGGGCGCGGCCGTGGCCCTCATTGTCTGCGCGCTGGCCGAGGCGTTCGCGCGTCTCTCCCTGAGCCAGCTCCTCAGCGGAACGATCCTCGTTTTTCTTATTGCCTATGCGGTTTTGCTGCTGCTATCTGGGCTTTCGACCTTTATGCCGCGTGCGGTGGTCGTGGTTTTGGCGAGCCTGCTGCCTGTTGCGTCCTCGCTGTTGACTGGGTTTGGCGCGGTGCCGCAGCGATGCGGCGGCGTGAGCGGGGCATGTGCTTGCGGGCCGAGCCAGGGGCTGCCGGATGCCGATGCTGGGCTCGCGGGTCACATGGGTCAGGCGGGCAAGGGGGCATCCGGCGCTGATGCCGCGTTTGAGAGCCAAGGAGGCCGGGCGGACCAGGGCTTTCTGGCTGGCGATGCCGCCCGCGCGGAGTTCGCGGCGTTGCCGTGGCGGACGTTTTGCGTGATTGCCTGCATGTACTTTGCCATCGGCGGCATCCGCGTGTACGTCGAGCATGTGACCGGCGACCTGATGATGAGCCCCATGTGGCTCGCTGTGGGCATTGCGCTTCTGGCGCTTGCGTTTGCCGGCGTTTTTTTCGCGGCAAGGAGGTCCATTGTCTCGCTCGGGGCGCTTTACAAGATAACGCTTCCGCTGGTTGCGGCTGCTTATGCCGTTCTCCTGACGGTGGGGCAGGATCACCCGGAAATCCTGGGTTTCATCGCCCAGATTGCATGTCTCGTCACCGAATGCCTGTGCTGGGTGCTCATCGTCGACCGTGCACAGCGGGGCGTCTCGGCCCTGCTGGTCATCGGTGCGGGCCGCTTTGTCGTGCAGCTCGGCATGTCGCTGGGCGAGCTCGCCGGCTTTGTGGGGATGAACAACATGTCGCTGTTCGGCACGCTGGTCATCTTTTTGCTCGTGCTCTCGTTTGTCTTTCTGTTCTCTGAGCGCGAGACGTCGCTGGGTGCAAAGGCGCAGGCAAGTGGGGTGGACGAGCTTGGGGCGGGCGCCGTTTCGGGCGCAGTGCCGGGCAGCCCAACGCCCAACGCGACGGCGGGCGAGCCCTCTCAGCCCGCCGCGGCTCCCGCCTGCCCACTGTATCCGGCCGAGTGGAGCCTGACCGAGCGCGAGGACGAAATCCTGGGCCTGTGGGTGACGAGTCATGGCCTGCGATCGATAGGCGAGACGCTCGGCCTTTCGGAGTCCACCGTCAAGACGCACGTGCGCCACATCTACGAGAAATGCGGCGTCCACAGCCGTGCCGAACTCATCGCCCTTCTCGACCGCGTGCGGCAGGGGTAGATGACCTGGGGCTTGTGCTCATGTCCGGGCACTTGGGGTATCGCCCGCCAAAGCGAGCCTTGACCACCTCGGCCAGATGGCCCTGACCCATGTCATGCAGGTTTTCCTCAGTTACCCAGCCGTAACGCACGTATTTGTCTGCAAGCTCCCGGCAGTAAGAGCAGTCATGGCATTTGCGGTTGCAAGTAGAGAGCCTTTTGAAGTAACCGCTGGTATCGAGGGACTTGTTGTCTATATAGGCGCTTTTCTCGACGTTGTAGAACCCGATGCTTGAGCACATCAGGTCAAGCAGGTTACCGTCATACGTTTCCTCAAAGTAGGCGGTGCAGCTGCGCATCACTTTGCTGGCGAGCATGTCTCGCCCTACGATTTTGAAAAAGTGTGCCGCTCCGGCCTTGGCGTACAACCCGAGCTCTTCGGGGCGCACCCAGTTCGAACGGAAAATCTCGCCACAGTCTTTCTCGATGCGATCGCCGCAGGCAAATGAGAACGACTGGCCTTCGGGGCGAGATTCTTGCGAGCGATGCGAGATCAGGTTCATATGGAACGTGCGATAGGGGCACTTGTACAGGCAGCCCTCGTTTACCATGAGCTTGACTTCCAAACCGCAACGGCGAGAGATGGTTGCCAGAAGTTTGAGGTCGCGATTGATGCTCGTTGCTGGCGTGAACGTCGTCGCTCCGGCGTCTGCGAAAGCCTGCGCGCGTGAGACGCAGTCAATTTCCGAGAGCACAGAGGCCGATATCTCGATATTGGGGCATGCGGCGCGGACCCGCTCAATATGAAACGGGTTGGCGAGCGTGATGGCCTCAACGCCGTGGTCCTCGTGCATGCGACGCACGAATGCTACCAGGCGCTTCACGACATCCTCGTCATACCACGAGCTTCCGCCGCATGTGGCGTTCATCGTCATGTCCACGCCGACGCCGGCTGCATGGATGTGGTCGGCAATTTGCACGAATTCGTCCTCGGTCATGCGGTCGCTGCCGCCGGCCCTGCCCGACCCGGCTATCTCCTGAGGGACGTTGAGGTATACCTCGCGAACGCGGTTGCCGCCGCGCCCGTTCAGAGAGAGCTGGGCGTCCAAGACGGAGATGTCGCCGTTGTAAGGGAAGGAGAATTCGAGTCCGGCCATGGCTTTTGCTCCAGTTAGATGGCGGTTTTTGCTTCGTTTGTGCTCGATGCGCTGCACGCCTCGACAAGGGCGGCAAGAGAAGTGCGGGCAACCTCGGCGATGCCAGACGGGTTTCGGCGGGCGGGGAGCTTTCCATTGGAAACCATGGCATTCACGCGGTACACGCTTACGCCAAGTGCCTCGGCTGCTTCTTCTGTTGAAACGAAGCCCGCAGAATCATCGGCTACCTCGGTGCCGATATGCGCCACGCCGCTGGTAATGGGCGGAGCCCACTCCAGGCGCTCTTTGGCCTCGGCCAGCGTGGGGCGCGAGAACGGCTCAATGCGGGGATAGTGGGCCTCGAAGACATCGGGAGCGATTTGCAGCACATAGCCGCCCGGGACTGCGACGCCGTTGATGAGGACGTCCCATCGGGACTTGCCGGTTGTTTCATCGGTCTTTTCCACCCAGCTGCGTTCTTGATGCGACATGGGGTCTCCCTTTGCTAATCAGAAGGTCCGGCGGCCCATTTTGAGACCGCCGGGCAGAACAGTTTCAGACAGTTGAGCACGATGCCGGGCGTCCGGATCAACAGCCGCTCACGGAGCTGCGAGGCCGTTATGCGCGGCCGGTTACTCCCAAGAATCGAGATGCGCTGCCTCGCGGCCTGCGATGCGTCCCACGCACCAGTTCTCACTGCCGTTGCCGCCCGTGACGGCATACGTATGACCGGCCATATTGCCGAAAGAGCCGGCGGAGTACAGGCGCGGAATGGGCTCGCCATCGGGGTTCAGCACCTGTGCCTTGCCGTTGCGGCGCGCGCCGCCGATGGTGTTGCAGATGCCAGGGTACAGGGGCAGGGCGTAGAAGGGAGGAGTCTCGATCTTCGCAAGGCCGCTGCGGCCGAAGTCCTCGTCGACGCCCTTGTCGCACAGCTCGTTCCAGCGGTCAATAGCGGCCTTGAGGCGATCGATCTCCATGTAGTCGGGATCCCAGGCATGCATGACCTCGACGAGCTCCTCAAGGGTGTCGCCGCACTTGATCCAGCCGCGCTCAAGCTCCCATTGGTTGTCCACGGACCAGCCAGCCCAGCCGCCCAACTCGGGGTCGAGGCCGGGGGTGGTGTAGCCGATGCCCGTGCCGCCGGCCTCTTGGCTTGCGCCGCCAACCATGCCGCCCAGCGAGCCGCCCTCGAAAGCGGTCTGGTCGAAGACCCACCACGACGGGACGCGATCGAAGTCGCAAATCTCCTCGTCGAAGGTTGCATAGGGCTTCCAGCCGCCGTGGGGCATGAACGTGTCTTCGTTGATGAAGCGGTCGCCGCGACGGCTCACCTCGATGTAGTTGTCCGTGGGGATGGAGCAGCTAACGCCGCCCGGAACAATCTCGGGATCGTCAAACCAGCAGTTGACGCCACCGCAAACCTGCTGCATATGCCACAGGTCGGCGCCGACCTTCTGTGCCATGCCGATGCCGTCGCCCGTGTTGTACTTCCAGCCGTAGAAACCGCGCATGGGGTAGCACTTGAGGTATTTGGCCTGCAGGTCGAAGTTGAACTCGAATCCGCCCGTGCACAGGCACACGCCCTTGCGGGCCTTGACGGCCTTCTTTGTCTCGTCGTCGCCAACGAAGGTGTACGCGCCGAGAATCTCCTTGGTGATGGGGTCCTGGATAAGCTCCTCGTCGTGGCAGTCAAAGAGAATCTCGATGCCGCGGTCCTTGATGTGCTGGTCGAGGACCTCGAACGCAGCGACGCCCCAGCCAACGCCCTGACCGACATACATCTGGTCAAAGCCGGTGAAGATGTCGTACTCAGCGCGCGCCGAGTCGCCGAGGGTGTACTCGATGCCGTACTTGTCGGCGTAGTCGGCGTTCTGGACGGCCTCGTCGGCCCAAGCCTGGCACACGTCCATGGGCGTCTGGCCGTGGAAGGCCTCGAAGGCGAACTGGGCGGCTGCGTCAGCATCGTGGGGGCAGGTCCACTGGCCCATGTTGATGGACGAGCTTCCGCCGCCGCGGAACGGGGACTTCTCGAGGAACATGACCTCGGCGCCCTCGTCATAGGCGATGAGGCCGGCCCACTGGCCTGCGCCGCCGTAGCCGATTACCAGAACGTCGGTCTCATAATCCCAGGATGCGGGCAGCCAAGGCTTGTTGGGGTCCGAGGCACTATCAGCATGTGCAGAGGTGGCTGCCATCCCCGTCGCAACCGCCGCTCCCGCCGCGCTCGCTACAAAGCCCCTACGCGAGATGCCGCTTGTTTCTTCCATGCGATCCTCCTTGTGTGTCTAACGTTTTCGCCCTTGCGGGCGCTGACGGAACACTATGGTGGCTATTTGCGTCTCGCTAGACATCTCACGCGTCTGATGATATGCAAACATGCTGGTAGATGCATACATATGCAATGCAATCATCAGGCTCGTATGAGTCGACCTTCGAGGGGTGAGGCTGTATTTCAAGACTCGGACGTCCTGCTGGCTTTCGTTTTTGCATGCTCCACTTAGACGCAACGGCCCGTTTGAGCGCGTGAAAATGTGCATAATGGCAGTTGGGAAAAATGAGTCTGCGACATGGGGATTGCAGGTTCGTGCCGTCTGGTGGGACGTTTATCGGTGAGGTGCCATGGGGACGTTGATTGACAAGATTCGTGGCGCACGCGGCGCACTGCTTGGCGCGGTGGGGGTGGCATTTGCTCAGAGTTGGCTGCCGCTTGTTGGGCTCATCGCAGACGGTTACCGAGCGAACCTCGATCTTGGGGTGTTCGTTGGGCCCATGTGGTTTGGCACGGCCGTTGGCTTGCTCGTGGCGTATGTGGGGTGGTTCCTCACGGGTAAATATTCCGGCCGGCAAGGGGGCAAGCGCACTTCGCTTGAATGCCGCGCGGGCTTGGCGCTCGCTTGTACGCTCGTTGGTTGTATGGGACTCGCGGCCACGCGTGGTGCGGGGTCGTGGGATGGTCCTTTTACGTTGGCCTGGCAGGCGGTGGTTTTTGCCGTGGGTCTTGTTACCGCGCTTGGCGGAGGAGCGCTTACGTGCGTTTGGGTGGGAGGGCGCCACTCAGAGCGGGTTTCCGAGAAAGATGCTCCTTCAAGCTCGGCTGATGTGGTGCTCGGTGGGCTTGCGTTCTCGTTTGTGCTTACAGTCCAGTGCGCTCTTGCGGCACAGCTTGGGTCTAACATATGGGCGCCCTGCATCACGGGGGCATTTGCGGTCATATCGTACGTGCTGCTGGTTGCCGGTGTATCGGGTGCCGAGTGCGTGACGACGTCGGCGGATGGCGGCGATGTGCTTTCGATTCGGAAGGCTGGACGCCCTTTATTGGCAGGCGTGTTGCTCGGCTTTACCGTATCGCTCATGACTGGTCAGTTCTTGGGGTGCGGGAACGGCACAGCTGACCCAAACACCTGGATGTTCGGACTGCTTGGCGTTGTGTTTGGGGCCATTGCGCAAATCGCAGTGCGCAGGCTGCGTGGTGTGTGGGACCCATTTGTAACCTGTTGGGTCGTCGCAGCCTTGTTTGTCGTCGCCTTCTACCCCATGAACGCCGGGAGTGATTTCTCCCTCAAGTTTGCTCTCGCGGTCACGACGCTTGCCTTGTGGTCGGCGGTTGCGGTTCTGCCGTCTACATTGTCAGCCTTCGCCTTCAGAGATGGGTGTAGTCCGGCTGTCTGTTGCCTGGCGTTTGTGGTTGGATTGGTTACTGCTGGCACCTTGGGTGGGCCGCTGGGATATTTGGTGGCTGGGTCCGCCTTTGAAAGTTCTTTCGTGCTTGTCTCGGGCGTCTCTTCTATGGTCGTGGGATTCGTGTCGCTTACGCTTGTGTTGAACCGCCCGTTACGTTTTTGCCATGACGGGGTCGACGGGGCGTTGGACATGGAAGGGGCTTCTGCGGCTCATGCCAGTGTCGAGGCCGATGATTTGCCCGATGAAACAGATGCCCTGACCAGTAACTGTGCTCTTATTGCAGATGAGTGCGGTCTTACTCCACGCGAACGTGATGTGCTTGCCGTACTCGCGCACGGCTATGACGTTGCCCGCGTTCAGGAAGAGCTCTGCATTTCCGAGGGGACTGCGCTTACTCACAAGCGGCACATCTACCAGAAGCTCGACGTGCATACCCGTGCCGAACTTCTCGATCGCGTGCGTCAGGGGTAGATGAACGTGCCTGTCGAAGTCCGTACGCTGTACAATCTTCCCTAATGTTTGTCATCGACACTGCGAGGTTCCATGGGGCTGTCATCTGAGGTTTCGCCGTCCGCTTCATGGCGGAACATCCCGTTCTGCTTCTTTGGCTACGGCTTCCTGTACGCGTGGGGCTATGTGTCGTGGAGCACGGCGTCGCTTGCCACAAGGTCGGTGAACGGAAGCGACTTCGACCTGTCGTGGCTGGTCTCGGCGGCAGTTGTGCCCGCCTTGCTTGTTGTTCTTGCCGTGCTTGGCGCGAGGCGCGACCTTGAGCATAGCCGGGCGGCATACATTGCGGCGCCTAGCCTGGCGGCTTTGGGCACGGTGCTCTCAGTTGTGTACCAGCATGTGGGGCAGCCGACGCTTGCCTGGGTGCTCGCTGCTGTGAGCGGCGTATGCACGGGTGCGGCGAGCGCCTTGTTCAGCCTGCTGTGGGGCCTGGCCCTTTCGCGCCTTGATATGGCAAGCCTCGAGACGGTCGTGCCGGTGTCGTTTATCGCCAGTGCCCTGTGTGCGGTCGTTGTGCCGTCGTTGGCGCAGTTCCCGGCGCTCGTTGTCGCGCTGTTGCTTGTGGCGGCATGCGCGTTGACCCTTGGCCGTGCCCGTGCATGGGCCGATGGGGAGGGCTCTGCCAGGCTTGACGGCGGGGCGGTCGGGACGTTTGCGCCTGAGGGCGTGCCGGCCATCGCGCGCATGCTCGTCTTTGGCGTCATCGCCTGGATGGTCATGAACGCCGCCCCGGTGGTTTCGGGCACCGCGTCACCCGGTGGGGCCTTCATCGTGGGCGTCGATGTTGCGGGCGTTGCCGGCTACCTGCTCTCTGTCGCGTTTGCCCTGCTCATCATCCGTTTTGCCGTGCGCGTCGACTTTCAGGCCCTCGTGTCCATGACGCTGCCGGTGCTCGTGCTGTCGATGACCCTGTTCGCCTTTGATTCGGACACGGCTCAGCTGGGGGCCGGCGTGCTCAATGTCGCGCTTAACTCGTGCTGTGAGATCATCCTCTTGTTGTACTTCATCCGCATTGCGCAGGGACGCCCCGAGCGCCGGGCGTTTTGGCTGGCATTGGGCTCGGCGGCGAGTTATCTGGGAGTGTTTCTCGGCCAGCTTCTGAGCGGGTGGTGCGCCCGTGGCGGCGTGGTCGAGGCAAACCCGGCCCTCTTTGGCCTCATCGTCGTCTGCGTGTACGCGTTCGCGACGGTGCTCATTCCGCAGCGCTCGTATGAGGTGCAGCCGGATTGCGCCAGGCTGGGCTCCGCCGAGGACACACGGGTCGCCTCGGGTGCCGCTGGCGAGCTCTCGCACGGGGGCGCCGCGGTCGAATCTGCGGCCGAGTCTCCCGACCCCATCGCGGCCGGTGTCGCACGTGTTGCCGCGCGCTATCAGCTCTCTCCGCGCGAGGCCGAGGTGTGCGAGTACCTGGCGCGCGGCCGCTCGCAGACCTACATCCGCGAGGCGCTGTTCCTGTCCAAGAACACCGTTGCCACCCACGTGCGGCGCATCTACACCAAGCTTGACGTCCACTCCAAGCAGGAGCTTATCGACCTGGTAGAGGCCCAAGAATAAGGAGGCCGCCCGTTTCCGGACGACCTCCTAGAATTGCGGTGCCTGCTGCGCCGTTTGCGCCTCGACCTCTCGCTGGCTCTACGCAAGGCCAAGGCGCTGGCGCAGGGCTGGCACTGCCGACATGTGCTCGATCGCCTCAGGCGCCCGCTTTACGCGAGGTTGAGGCACTGGCACTGAGTCTTGCTTGACGGCCCGTGCTTCAGATCGCCCTAAACGCTCGCCTTACGCGAGGTCGGCAGCAATCTGGTCGGCGACGAACCAGCCCGAGCCCATGGCGTTGCCCACCGAGGAGCCGGGGTTGGTGTAGTAGGGTACCGTGTACATCGAGCCGGCGTCGACGCCAGCCACATACAGGCCGGGGATGGCGTTGTTCTCGGTGTCCACGGCGTGCAGGCCGCTGTCCACCTTGACGCCGCCGTTCGTGCCCCAAGCGCTCGGCACGTACTCAAAGGCGTAGAACGGGGCGGTGGCAACGGGCTTCATGAAGCAAGCGGGCTTGTAGAACTCGGTGTCCTCGCCAGCCTCGCACATGGCGTTGTAGCTCTCGACTGTGGAGACGAGGTTCGTGAGGCCGAACTTCTCGGCAACCTCCTCGAGGGTGTCGGCCTTGATGCCCCAGCCCTCCTCGATGGCCTGCTGCAGGTGATCCTCGGCGTTCTCGGGCGTGGGGTTGTAGTAGCCCGCACCCGCGCCGGCGACCCACTCAGCGGGCTCGCCCAGGTAGGCGTAGATGCCCTCGTTCTGGCAGGCGTTGTAGTAGTCGGCGTCCATGACCACCCAGGCGTGGCCGGCGCGTGCAAGCGCCTCGCCGCCCTTGGCCAGCGGAAGGGCCGCCACGTCGCCCTCGTTCACGAAACGGCTGCCCGTGCCGTCGACGTACAGGCCGCCGAACAGCCAGTAGCCGTAGTGCTCGTTGAGGTTCTTCCACTCGGGCGAGAAGGGCCAGCTGTCCGTGGCCGGGGACACCGCGCCGCACTCGTTGCCCAGAATCGCGAAGGGGCGGTCGAGCGCGCCGCCGGCGTCGAGGACCATCTGGATGCCCGTGCCGTCGGACACGGTGTTGCCCAGCGGGAAGATGGGCGTGTTGAAGTGCTCCTGCTGCATCTGGGCGTTGCCCAGGAAGCCGCCCGTGGCGATGACGGTGGCCTTTGCGCGGTAGTCCACGACCTTGCCGTCAACCTCGGCCTGCACGCCCACGGCCTTGCCGTCCTCCATGAGGATGGCGTACACGGCGGCGCCGAAGGTCACCGTGCCACCGTTGGCCTCGATGTCGGCGACGATGGGCTCGGTGCGGTCGGTGGGGCTGGCGTCAATGTAATGACGGCCGCGGAAGCCCACGCCGTAGGCGTCCTCCCACAGGTGCATGGGGATGCCCAGCTCGCACATGCGGTCGATGGAGGGGCCGGTACCGGCCAGGACGTTCTTAAGCAGCTTGGCGTTGACGGAGCCGTTGGAGAAGCCGTACATGTACTTGAACATGTCGTCGAGGGAAACCCAGGCGTCCTCGTCCTTCTGGATCTGCGTCTCGCAGGCGTTGGGGCCGCCGCACTGGGCCCAGTCGGACACGACGGCGCTGACGCCCTTCTCGAGCAGGCAGACCTTAAAGCCCTGCTCAACGAGGTGGTCGGCGGCCATGAGGCCGGCGATGCCGGCGCCTGCGATGACGACGTCGCACTCGACGGTCTCGTCGGCCGTCTCCTGGGCGGCGCGGGCAGAGGTGCCGTTGCGGTCGTCGGCGACGGGCGCGGCCTCGTCGGCGTGGGCGGCCGCGGCAAGAGCCGCGGTGCCGGCTGCGACAGCGGCTGCGCCAGCGACGAACGCGCGGCGGTCAAGTGCTGCGAAAGCGATGGATGCCTGATTGTTGGTGCGCATGTGGTCCTCCTTGGAAGCATACCTTCACCCGAGCGGGCCTTCGTGCCTCGCTCGCTGAAGAAGACCATAGCCGAGCCTCAACCACGCCATGTCGCATCAAACGCAGGCTCTTTGCCGTAACCAAGCGTGTCACGTAAAAGAGGTGACAAGGGTTTTGGCTGGTAATGGGCGTTTTGGCCCGCTGTCTCGTTTGGGAGACAATGAACAAAGCGGCCTCAGTCGTAATCTCTCCCGTGCCGGTGCCAAAAACCGGCCTGGGAGGGACCCTCGGGCGACTTGCCCATTGTCCCTCAGGGTCCCGATGGCAGCGAATCGAGTTTCGGAGTAATGATTTCTGAACGAGAGCGCTGTCCAGTCGTGCATGGCGTGGGATTCTGTTGTTTTAACAACAGAATAGATGGAGGTCAGCCCTTTTAAGGTCTCAGATTCCCTTGAAAAAGGTTCCCAGGACACCCAGAGGGCGTTTTGACTACTCCGAAACTCGTTTGTCTGCCAACGCGCTCGGGAAAACTACTCCGAAACTCGTTTTGCTGCCAAAAGGTCCCAGGACCGACCCCGCGCCGCGCCTTGTCCCATCCGGTAAGGCGGGTGTTCGTCCTGGGCGGCCTGCGTCGGAAGCGGTCTCCGATGGCGAGCGAGACGGCAATCAAGCGCAGTCGATCTCGTCGGACACATTTTCTACCAGCGCTGTTGCAATGGCGCATCTTGATGAGAGCGCACGGCGCGACATCGACGAGGCAATGGCCACCGCTCTCTCGCCTGAGGCCTTCGATGCCTTCTGCGCGATGCTCACCGCCCCCATGCCCGAGGCAGCGCAAAACCTCCTTGCTCGCAAGCCGGTGTGGGAATAGAAGGTTTTACCTGCGGCGATGAAATCGTTGACAATTAGACTGCCCCTCGCCCGCCCACCGCTACTTCTCGTCGGGCAGCTCCATGAACTCGCGCTGGGAGTGTACGCCGCACTTGGAGTAGATGCTGCGGGCGTGGGTATTGCCGGTGATACGTGGATTGCCTTATTTTCTTCCTTCTGCCAGGTCAATGAGTTCGGCCTTGCTGTGGATGTCAAGCTTGCGATAGATGCCTTTGGCGTAGTATCGGGCGGTGTTTAAGGACACGCCAAGGCGCTCACCCACTTGAGGCAGGGTGTATCCGCGTAGCAACAGGTTGACAACTTGCTTCTCGCGAGCTGAAAGGTCGTAGGGGTCAAGCCATGAAAGATCGCTGTCGGTGCTGCTGGCTGCCACGCCGTTGCTCCCGCAGGTCACTAGGTCTGTTGGTGTGCCGGCTAAAGCCGAACTCCCGCCAATGTCCTCGCTGCTGGATTTCCCTCCCCAAATCTTTCTGCCCAAAAGTATGACTGTGTACACGATGAGTGCGGCTGCCATGGCGAAACTGAGCGCGACCGCTGCGGCATCATCGGCCCTGTCAAGATGGATTCCGAGAAGAGTCAGAATGTTTGAAACGATGTCGGTCCGCATGTACAGCGTTGTTCCCACGCCAAAGGCGATGAGGCGTGGCAGACGCTGCCGGTAACAGGTGCCTGCCACGAAAACCCAGGCAAACAGCATGATGCAGTCTTGGGTTGCCTGCATGAAGCTCAACGATGCGATGGGGTTTACGAAGGAGAACGACGAGAAGCCAAGCAAGCCAAAGAAAACCGTGCATGAGTAGAGTGGCCAGAGTTGGTCGGGGTCATCTCGACGAAGCCCGAATACCCACGTGCAGAAAACGCAGGCAAGGACGAGGAACGCGAGTACTCGGAAGGCGTTGACAGTGTAGGCAGACGTGCCGCCCCTCATCGGGGCAACCAGAAGGTCGCTTATGGAGCAGACAATGCAGCAGGCGAGCAACATTATTGCCGGGCCCCAATCGATGTTGCGAAGGACGCCCTTTTGCTTGTATGCGCGCGGTATGGTGCTTTCGGTGTTTGCGTCGGTATGCGTGGCTGAGGCATCCGCGGGTCGGGGCGCGACGCAGAGCAGCAGCCCTGCCAGGAGCGGCGAGCCGATGGCAACAAGGCCGCTCAGGGCCGCTCCCGACCCCTGCAGGCCAAAAGAGACAGTGCCGTATAACACAAAAGCAAGGGACACGTAAATGGCAGTCTTGCGAGGTTCGAGGTCGCATGTGTAGGCGCCCCATCCCATTATGAGCACGGCAGAGCATGCACCATGAAAGAGACGGGCTCCAGTAAAAAGTGCGGAGGTTGGGTCGGTGCACGCCAAACACATTGCTGCTCCGGCCGTCATTCCAAGAGTTGCGCAGGCAATGCCTGCCAGTTGTGTTTTGCGCGAGATTGCCCAACGTGTGGAAACAAGCATTATGGCAAGAATGCCAAGGAGCTGCGCCAGGCGCGAGATGGAAAAGGCCTCGGGCGTGTAGTCGATGTAGGAACTGCCGAACACCGACCATGCCGAGACGCGGAACGCACAGATTCCTAGTATCGGCATTATGGAAAAGCCACCTAACATGACGGTGCCCTGTGTGCTTGCCTGCCGTTTCACTTCCCGTCCCCCTTTGTCAGAACGTCATGGTAGCACAGGCCAGGAAATGAGGGAGTGACTGTATTTCCCGGCCATTCCCCATTTGATGTGGGGGGGCGCCAAACCTAATCGGGGCAAGTGACTACATCGAAGATGTGGGCATGCTTGTGGGCCGTGAATTAGGCTGCCAGTCAGTCGCAGGTTGGCGGGCAGCTTATTGGGGACTGTCGTGCGCCTGCTGGAGAAGGAGGCAGTATGAATGCACGTGTGACGAGGCGCGGCTTTGTTGCGGGCGGCGCTGCGGTTGCTGGCGGACTGGTAGCACTTTCTGGCGTGGTGGGCACCACGAATGCGCCCGTGCAGGCCAGGGCCGATGGGGCCTCTGCTGCTGAGGGCCTGATTGCTCCGGCGCAGATGAATGCTCAAGAGTACGCTGCGGCGGGAGAGGGTTGGCGTTCCAACACCACCGATTTCGCCACGCTGTTTTCTCCTTGGCAGTTTGGTGGCCTCGAGATTAAGAACCGTATCGTGAAGTCGGCTGCAGGCTCCGATACGGGCAAGAACAACGAAGAATGCGTGGCCTACTATCGCGCCTTTGCCCATGGCGGCGTGGATATGGTGTGGGTCGAGGACTTTGTGGACAAGTACGAGCACTTCCCCATGACGCGCGGTGTGCCCATGGACACTGCCCCGCTGAAGGAACTCGCCGATGCGATTCACGAAGAGGGAGGTCACATCGGTTACCAAATCTCTTGCATGGGTATTCCGTTTAGCGGCACGCAGCAGACGGCTTCGGGCTCGTTTGCCTCGGCCGTGGCTGGCGATATGACGATCGATGAGATTCATACCCTCCAGCAAGATGCGGCCAACTTCGCCAAGCAGCTCCAGGACCTTGGTTGGGATGCTGTTGAGATTAACGCTGCGGGCAACAACATTGGCCAGTCGTTCTTCTCACGCATGCGCAACAAGCGCGATGACGAGTATGGTCCCCAGAGCTTTGAGAATCGCGCCCGCTTTGTGTGCGAGATGATTCAGAGCATCAAGGAAGCTTGTGGGCAAGATTTCCCCGTGCAGGTGCTCATCAACGGCATCGAGGAGAACGACACTAACCTGGGCGACTCCACGCTCATGACTACGGTCGAGGAGAACCTCGAAATCGCCAAGTGCCTCGAGGCTGCTGGTGCCAATTCCTTGCATGTGCGCCTGGGGCCGCTCGGTATGCATGTGTGCCAGTTTGCTAGCGACCTTTATTTCACGGGGTACGGCATTGACGGCACTACGGCCTATGGCACGCAGTTTGACTTTAAGCGTCACTGGCAGGGCAAGCTGCTCGCTGAGCATGGCGGCGCTGGCATGATGCTCGGCGTTGCTCGCGAGTTCAAGACGGCCGTCTCTATTCCTGTAGGTGCCGTCACGTATATGGATCCGGCCCACGCGCCTGATTATTTTGAGAACGCGCTTGCAGAGGGCATGGCTGACTTCTACCTCATGACGCGTCCTCTTACTGTTGACCCAGACTACGTCAACAAGCTGCACGATGGAAAGATCGACGAGATTGCGCCGTGCACACGCTGCATGCACTGCCATTTTGATTACGACACCGAGGGCAACATTTACGAGCATTGCCGCGTAAACGCTTGCACGCAGCGTGCTTACCGCGATGCTATGCCCGAGGGCTTTGACCTGCCCGAGCTCGCAGGCGGTCCCAAGAACGTGCTCGTCGTGGGCGGCGGCCCTGCCGGCATGGAGGCCGCGCGCGTGGCGGCCTTGCGCGGGCACAACGTCACGCTTGCCGAGAAGTCGGGTATGCTCGGCGGTCTTTTGACGTTCGCTTCTGCGGTGAAGGGCCCGCACGAGAATCTCGACGACCTCAACGCCTACCTGCAGAAGCAGCTTGAGCTTGCCGGCGTGACGGTGGAGCTCAACTGCGAGGTCACGGCCGATGTCGTGGCGCAGAAGGCTCCCGACGCACTTGTCGTGGCTGCGGGCGGCGTGCGCGATAAGCTTGTCGTGGAAGGCAGCGACTCCACGCCTGTTGTCGCGCTCGATCAGTTCATGTTTGCCGGCCTCGAGGGCAAGAATGTCACCATCGTAGGCAGCAATGCCCAAGCCGTTGACGCCGCGCTTTGGCTCCAGGCTCATGGCACCAATGTCACTATGGTAACGCCCGATCCGCTGGCTGCTGTGGACAAGGGCCAGTCCAACTGGGTCAAGACGTTCGTTATGCCCATGCTGTATGCTCGCGGTATGCGCGTGTGGCCCAACGCCGCGGTGACTGCCATCGGTGACGGTACCGTGACTATTGCAGGTGACGCAGGGTGCGATATTACGATTGCCTGCGACGCCGTTGTTGAGGGCATGGACATGCTTCCCAACGCCAGCCTGGCCGATGAGACGAGCGTGGCCGAAACGTATGTGATTGGCGATGCGGACAAGCCTTTCAACATTGCTGAGGCTATCGCTGCCGGCAACCTGTGCGGTCGAAAGCTTTAGGCCGAATGCAGTTTTCGTCTCGAGTTGATGCGAGACAACGGTGAATAGCTGAGCGTTGCCTGACGGCTCGTCTGGTTTTAACCGGGCGAGCCGTCTCTTTTATTCGACTGTCCCGCCCTTGTCATTTAATAGGCCGGATAACCTTGTCGAAGTTGCGATGTCTGGCGTGATATGACGCCAACCCTGCGGTATGTGTGTGGAGGAATTTGCGACCTTACCTTTCCTCGATAATCCACTCCCCAATCGTTTGCATCTTCTCAGAGAAGTTGACGCCGACCTTGTAGAGTTTGCGGCCATCGGCGGCGTAGGGGAGCAGATAGCCTTTCTCATTAATCTGCGCGAGGGCCTCCTGGGCGGACTTCTCGTACTTGAACTCCACGACATAGATGGCATCAGGGGTTTTGACTACGGCGTCCACGCGGCCTGTCGCCGTCTTCACCTCGGTCTCGATTTGGGCTCCGAGCAGGGTGAATATGAGCCAAAACGTCGTCTGGAAACCACGCTCGCTGTGCGACCCCAGATGATAGGGCATCCCCGCCATGAAAGCCTTCGTGGTCCGGAGGGCGCCTTCCATGTCGTGTGCCCGCAGACTGCGCGAGATGGTGCGCACCAGCCCGTTGAATTCGCCGACCTGCGCCCCGGCCGCCCACCTCACCAGGGATTTCGAGAGACCGCGCGCGACCTCGGCGTTGGGGATGCCAAGTGTGTAGGAGCACGTGAGCGGGTCGTAGCTCTTGATGGTGAGATATCCGGCCTGGTAAAGCATGGGTAGTGGCGTGGGCATGTCCTCAGTTGGGGCGTCGAATTCGTCCTCGTCGGCCTCGCGCCCCTCAAGGTCGCCTATTTCCCAGTTGCTTTCCTGAAGCAGGTTGATGAGCACGGTGGGAGTGCCGCTGCCAAACCAGTAGGAGGCAATCTTGCCGGAGGCAAAAGAGCTAAGCAGACTGAACGGGTTGTAGATGTCAGGCGACCCCTCGCTGAAATGGTAGCCGTCGTAGTTGGCCTTGAGCCTGGCAAGCGCCTCCGTTGGCGTGGTGTCCAGTGCTGCAGCCAGTGCGTCGACGTCAGGTGTCATCTGGCCGCACAGCTCGTCTTGCGTGATGCCGCAGATGGCGGCGAAGCGGGGGTCGAGACTGATGTTCTGCAGGTTGTTAAGCTCGCTGAAGATGGGCAGCTGGCTGAACTTGGTGATGCCGGTGAGGAAGACGAAGCGCAGGAACTCGTCGCATGCCTTGAGCGGGGCGAAAAATTCGCGCATGACCATGCGGAACTCGCGGAGCTTCTCGGGGTCGTGCGCTACGTTGAGAAGTGGGGCGTCGTACTCGTCGATGAGGACGATGGCTTGCTTGCCGGTTTGGGCTGCGGCAGCCTTGATGAGTGCCATGAGGCGCGAGCCGGGGGTGACATCGCGGTCGTCTCTGCCCCAAGTCTCCTCAAAGTTGCGCAGGACGACATCGAACAGCTCCGCAAGCTGACCGGTGTCCTCGGTCTTCACGGTGGAGAGGTCCACGCGGATGACGGGGTGCGCCTCCCACTCGGTTTCCATCTGCGCAATCGCGAGGCCGTCGAAGAGTTCGCGGCGTCCCTCGAAATACGCCTGCATGGTGGAGAGCAGCAGCGACTTGCCGAAGCGGCGCGGACGACTCAGGAAGTAAGTCTTTCCCGATCCATGCGCAAGCGCATAGATAAGCGGTGTCTTGTCGATGTAGAGATACCCGTTCTCGCGAATGTCGCTGAACGTCTGAATCCCAACTGGATACCTGCGTGTTGCAGCCGCCTCGCCCATCTTCTATGCCTCCTCTTTGAGTCATCTGTGCAGGAGTGTACCACGGGCCGGCCTACTGTTTCTCGTCGCCGAATCGTCCAAAATGCCCACCTGCTCCGGCCCTGCCTGCTCCGGCCGCAAAGGCCCGTCCTGAGCATGGCAAAATCTCATCTTTCCTGCTACATCTATTCAAATCTAGATTTGATAAGAAGCACTCGGGAAAACTACTCCGAAACTCGTCCTGCTGCCAGAGGGGACCCGGCCTGGGTGCGTCGTTGCTTTGCGATGCCATACAGAACGCGATGAAGGTTGCAAGCCTCGCGGGCGCCCGTGCCCTCGTTGTGGACCCAACGGGCCCCGATGCGGCTGCCTTCTACGAGCACTTCGGTTTCATGAGGCTTCCAGGGACATCTCGCATGGCACTTAAGCTGGGATAACGCCTCGAAAGCCCTCCCCGCTTAGCATTCCTTTGGCTGTCTATGTTTGCCCTACCTGCCCCGCTGGTGTTTTTTTGGGGAGGGACGACCTGCTTATCTCGCCCGCACTGCCTCGGTGAGGTCCGCAGGCTTCTTTGCCTGACGCACGCCGCAGCTTGCCTACGGGGCCAGCACGGCTTCGGTTATGCCGGCCTCTTTGAGCTGCTGCTGCATGGGGGCCGCAAAGGCATGGTCGACGTTGCGCACGCGTTCGGGCTGTTCGAAGAGCGCGCGGCAATACGTGTCGGCCTCGTTCAGGGGGCCATCATCCTCTCCCAGCACATGCGAGATAAAGGTGACAAGAGGGTCGAAGTCCACGTCGACGCCGGCGCCGCGATTGCGATAGTTCGCGCGCACGAGGGCGTTCCTGAAGAAGGATGCGTGCGCCTCGAAAGGCCCGTTGTCTAGGTCGAAGCCGAGGCGGTTGAGGTAGAGTTCGCAAAATACGGCGACCGTCCTCGTGTTTCCCTCCCAGAAGGGATGCGTGAACCATACGTCGGAGACAAAGCCGGCAAAATGGGAGAAATCGGCATAGCACATTCCCGCTCCGCCGTCTGAGTACGTCGCATACTGATAGTCGCGCTCTTTGGCGAAGAGAATTTCCAATGCCCGCTCGATAAGGCTGGGGGCGCCGTACAGCAAGGTGTCGCCATTGAGCGCGGGCTCAAGTTTGACAAGGGATTCGGTGCGATATGCCCCGGGATGATACATTGCGGGGTCAAGATCTTGAAACAGATGCCGATGGATGTGCGTGAGCAGCTCGTGGTCGAGGGCGAACTCCCTTGCGCCCAGCAGCTCCACGATGCGCGCGCTGACCTTGTCGGCCTCCTCAGTGCGGCGGGACTGCTGCTGGGGTACCGACCCACGTGCGTAATAGCTGTTGAGTTCCCTCGTTACCTCGGCAATTGAGATGTCGCCACGCGTATGGGAATTGGCAAGTTCATGCACGTATTCGGATGGAGCCAGCCCGTCGACTGCCTGGAGGCCGAAGGCGGTCTTCCAGTATCTTGCCTTTGCCTGCGACGAGGGGCTCGGTTGAGCAATGTAGCCGCTCGAAAACTCACCAGCCCTGTCGAAAGGGGTCATCCTCATCGTCTCCTTCGCTCCGTACATGCGCTGTCCCTGCAGTATAGCCGACGATGTGGAGCGCCTGTGGGTGGGGGTGGTTGGCGTATCCAGCTGACCTCAAAAAAAGAAGGGCCCGGATTTCTGCCAGAGGTTGGCTTCGAAATCCGGGCCCCATGAGCCTAGGAAAGCAATGAACAAGTAGCCTCCGGCCGCGGCCCCTCCCGCGCCGGCGCCGAAAAACCGGCCCGGGAGGG
>CAKUAI010000023.1 GCA_934636245.1 uncultured Coriobacteriales bacterium | reverse complement strand
AGTCATCCAGCCCCGCCGTCCAAACAGCCGCCTGGACAAGGTGCGCTATATGTTTCAGAAGATAATGTAACGTCTTGGCTGCAGATATCGTTTTATGCGTGCATTTTTGGATAAAGCGCGTGCGCATGCGCGCTGAGACTGTTGTTTTTTGGCAATAGCTATAGAATACTTGCTCAGGAAAGTTCTGTACCGCGGTCGAAAAGCGGCCGGGAGCACGCCTTCGGGCGTGGAGGAAAGGGGTTCTACCATGGAGTTTGGTAAGAGGATCGGCTGGGCGCGCATGGGCCTCGTCGTCAGCGCCGTACTGCTGGTCGTCATGGGTGTGATTTGCTTCGTCGGTCACAGCATCCTGCCCGAGGCCATGCACAACCCGCAGCTTCCCGAGGGCTACACCTGGCCCGCCGGTGAGCTCATCGGTGCTGTCGTCATGGCTGTTGCCGGCATCTGCCAGATCGCTGCTTGGAAGAACGCTGGTGGCTCCAAGACCATCTCCGGCTACCTGGTGATTTCGGGCATCATGGCTCTCACCGCTTGCGTCGGCGCCATTGTTGACCCGTTCGTCGGCACCCTCTCCTTCGAGTGGGTCATCGCCCTGTTCATCGCTTTCTGCGGCCTGGGCGTTCTCTTTGGTGCCTTCTCCACCAAGGCCCTGCACTACAAGGGCATGGCCATCGAGATTATCCTGTCCCTCGTCATGGTCTGCCTGGCCCTGGGCGTCGTTCTCGACTCCTCCATGTCTTCCACCATGGCCGGCCTCGCCTTCTTCGTCTATGCCATCTGCCTGCTGATGCCTGTCGTCATGGGCAATTCCATCCAGATTGAGGACTAGTCGAAACTTTCGGCTTTTCGTTTGGCAAAGGCCGCCCGCCTCGTGCGGGTGGCCTTTTTTGTGCGTTACAATATGGGCTCGTCTTATGTTGCCCGCAGGGGAATAGGAGATTGCATGCTTCATCGCATGGAGAAGGTACTCATTGCGTATTCGACACTTTCTGGCTGCACCACCACAATCGCCAAACGCATCGGAACCGACTTCATCGCATACGGCGTTCGCCCCCAAGTTGTAAGTGTCGAGGAAATGCCCACCATTCCCTCCGACATCGACGCTGTGGTTTTTGGCAGCGGTGTGAGGATGGGCAAGTTCCACAAGGAAGCGCGCGATTGGCTCACCGCCAACGCAGAGTTTCTCGACAAGCACCCGCTTGCCCTTTTTTCGGTAGGTCTGCGCGCCGCCTCACCCCAGACGGAGGGCCTTGCTGAGCGAGATCTCGATACCGTTATGCACGAAACGGCGCACGGCCTGCATCCCAAGGCAAGCGTCGTCTTCCCCGGTTGGAAGCGAACCGAAGGCTTCACCAACATGGAGAAGCTGGCGCTTCGCGTCTACCCGCTCGCCGAAGGCGACTATCGCGACTGGGACAAGGTCGATGCCTGGGTCCGCGGTACGGCGCCTCTGATGCTTGGCCGTGGTCCTAAAGTCAGGCTTATCCCCATGAGAAAGTATTGATGTGTCACAGGCTTTTCCTTCCGACGCTCTTAAAGACAGCCAGGCCGGACGCGTTCACCGCGTGAGGCGGCCTCGCACGTGGCTCATCACGTGCGCCTGCCTCATCGCGGCGACCGCAGCCGCCTATGCTGCCTACGAGTTCGGTTTTGCAGAGGGCGTGACCTACCTGGCCTTCCTGGCGGGCACGGTTGCCGTGGCCTTCTTTTCGCGTGCCTTTTTGCCTACGATTGTCGCGGCTTGCATCGGTGCGCTCATCCAGGACTGGCGCTTTGTGCGTCCCTACTACGACCTTGGCATCGACCACCGCGCCAGCCTCCTCACCTTCATCCTCTTCATGGTCATCTCCGTTGTGCTCGGCGCGCTCGTCGTGCGACTCGGCGAGGAGGCCGACGCCCACGACGCGTCTCGCAGGCGCACGGAGGCCCTGTTCGACCTCACGGGCAGCTTCTTTTATGCGCATGGCCTTGCCGAGACAGTTGACACGGCGCTTCAGAGCGTTGTGAGCCTCTTTGGGCGTTCATGCGCCATGTACCTGGCCGACCCGTTTGATTCCGAAAATACCGACCGCACACGCCGCGACGCCACGGTCAACGTGGTGGAGGGCGACCTTGGCGAGGACACGTTCAACTCGCTCATCGAGAAGTACGTGGTGCACTGGGTGTTTGAAAACGGTTCCCGCGCCGGTGCTCTTACCGATTTCCACGAGCAGTCCGACATCATCTACCTGCCGCTCATTTCGCAGACAGGCATGGAGGGCGTGCTGGCTGTTGCCGTCAAGGGCAGTCACTTCACTGCCGATGACCTCGAATTCCTCGATGCTATCGCCGACCAAATCAAGCTTGCTCTCGAACGCCAGTCGCTTGCCGTCAAGCACCGTCGCGATCTGCGCGCCATGCATGCGACGCGCGTGCGCAGCGCCTTTGCCGACCTCATGCTGCGCGATGACTCCCTTTCCATTCAGACCGTCCACGCTCTGGGCGACGCGCTCCTGACGGTGCGCCCCGAGTATGCCGTACAGCGCGAGGCCCTCGAGCGCGCCGTGGCCGACGAGACCTCGCGCATGCAGATCATGCTCGATCGCGTGCAGGCGACCTTGTCCGCCGAACCTCAGGCCCAGTGCGACCTGGCCGCCGAGGCGGCAGGCGTGGTCGATGTTCTCAAGAGCGGCCTGGCAGGCAAGGTGCTCCAGATGGTGCCGGGCCAGTCTACGCCTGTCATCGTGGCCGACGTGCCGCTTGTGCGCCTTGCGGTCACGCTCATCTTGGAATGTGCCTGCGGCTGCGTCGCCAAGGGTGGTGTCGTCGAGGTTTCCGTACGTGCCAATGAGACCGACGTCGTTCTCGTTGTACAGGACAACCGCCCCGAGGAGCTCTGCCCGCTTGATTTGGGTGCTTTTGAAAGCGCCCCTGCGGCCTCGGGCGTGGGCACCGAGTTTGTCTACGAGAAGAAGCGCGCGGCCCTTTTGCGCAACGCCTTGCTCGACAGGCCTCGCATCGAGGAGAACGACAAGGCCCCGATCGAGGTGCTCCTGCAGGCCATGTGCCTGCCCTCTGAGGCAGGCCGCTCAGAGTCGAACCGCGAGGCCGGCCTCAACCGCCAGCGCGTCATGCGCCTTGACAGGCTCATGTATGGCCTCTATGTAGCGGCGCTTGCCGTGTATGCCCACGGGGGTACCATCAAGCAACGCAAGCGCCTGGGCGGCGGCGTCGTTCTCACCATGACCTTGCCGCGCGGCTGACGCGCCTGCCCTCGATTTTTCTGATCCACCCAACGTTGTACCGAAAGGGGGACCCGCGATGAGCATGGTTCCTGCTTCTGAAGACTTTGAGCGCCTGGCCGTGCGCTGGGCGTCCTCCACGGCGGCAAAGGAGTATCCCAACCTTGTCGCCATGCTCTCGGCTTTTCCCGAGCGATATGCCAAGGACCGCGACGCCCTGCCGCAGACGGATGCCGACCGTGCCTTTGCCCTTGCCGGCCGTGCCGCCCAGATTTTTGACCACCAGGTCATTGAGGCGAAAACCCAAGACGACGTCAATCGCAGCACCGTAGAGGCCACTGCCATGGTCGACGAGGCCCTCAAGCTCGATCCTGCTTGCCATGACGCGCTGCGCATCCAGAAGAACCTCCAGCGTCCCACGCGCCAGGAGATGCTCGACTTCCTTGTCGAGGGAGCCGAACGCGTGCATGACGAGTGTGCCGAGCGAGCACGCGCTGTGCACGCTATGCCCATGCAGGGCCACATGGGCATGGGGCCGTACATGAAACCCTACCTGCGCTGGATGCTCGACATAGCCAACGAGCAGCTGAGCCTGGGACGCTACCGCGCCTCGCTCGAGGTCTGTCTCAAGATGCTCGATGCCGACCATGACGACGTTGCCGGGTTCAGGCAGGTAGCAGCCCTCGACTACGTGAAGCTTGAGGACGAGGTCGGCTTCCATGCGCTGCGCGAGCGCTACCCGGGCGACGACAACGCCTGGTTTGCCTTGGCCGAACTCTTCTTGGCCTACAAGCGCCGCGATTTCGAGGCTGCCGAGCGCGAGCTGCATGCCATCATGCGCACCTATCCCCAGGCTGGCGTCACCCTTGCCTACCAGGACGAACTGCCCGCTGGCCTCTTCGGCCACCTCGAGTACGCGGAGGGCAGCGACGACGAGCTGTTCATCGCGGTGAGCGAGGCAGCTGTCGTGCTCGATGAGAACTGCGGGGACTTTTCGAGCCCTCTGAGCTCATGGATATCGATGCACCCCGATGTGGAGGCGGCTCGTGTGCTGGAGGAGTCGCGTGCCCAGGCGGCACAGGAACAGGAAGGGGGGTCCCAGGCATGCTAGTTGCCGCAGAACTCACCGAGCGCCTTCTGCGCAAGGCGGTCAAGGACGACCCGAGCCTGGCCACCGACGCCGCTCGCATGGCAGACTTCACGCGCCAGGCGATGCGTTCGCCTGAGACCCTCGTGAAGGACGACGAGGACAAGGCGCTGCTCCTGCTTGAGAAGGCTGTGGCACGCGCCCAGCGCGACATTGACGACGAGCTCGACGCGATGTATGGGATCGCCCCCGACGCGCCCCGCAAACCGCCCTCGAAGCTTCCTCAAACGCATGCGCTGCTAGCTCGCTGCATTGAGTGCGACCCGCACTGCTACGACGCGCGCACGCTCGACGTCATCATCATGGCCGACACGTTCGAGCAGGCCATCGATGGGCTCAGCGAGCTTGAGGTCGAGGCCCACCAGTGGTGCGAGCAACGCTCATCGCTCTACGACGATGTCGTGGCCGACCCGTGGGATGCCGTGTTCATGCGTCCTTACCTGCGCATGCGTGCCCGCAGGCTCGATTTGCTCGTGCAGGCGGCTTGCTATCGCCAGGCGCTCAACCTGGCCTGCGAGATGCTCGACGAGGCTCCTGCCGACGGCCAGGGCGTGCGCCACACCGCCGCGCTGCTGTACGCGCGTCTCGAGGACGAGGAAGGGCTCAACGCTCTCGATGTGCGCTATGGCCGAGAAGGCAGCTGCTGGATGCACATCGCGCGCAGCGTGTTGCTCTACAAGCTCGGCCGCCTGGACGCCGCCAAGCGCGCCCTCAATGGCCTCGCACGCCTGTGCCCGGGAGCTGCGTTCTTTCTTGCCAGCCCCAGCTATGTGCCGCCGTATTTGCCCGATCGTCCCGTGTTCAAACCCGGAAGTGCCGACGAGTCGTTGCTTGCCTGCTACGAGGCCGACTTCTTGGTTGTCGACACACCCGAGTTCGTCACATGGGCGTTGCAGCAGCCCAACTTTGCAGAGGCTGCCGACAAGTTCGGCAACGCTCATGGCGGCGAGTACTAGTTCGCTTTGGCACAAGGTGGTATCCTGCGCGTCATTCGGGCAATTCTTGCCCGGTCGCAGGGCTTTAGCTGCGTTGCATATGCTATGGTAGCGCATGCTTTGTTTTTGTTCGACGCGGGTGTTTCATGCGTTACTCCCTGTCTGGCATGAGCCGGGCGGGGTACACATAGGTTCACGCATGGCTTGGGCCTTTGGACCCTTGGATGCGCGGTGCCTGCATCTACGTTGCGTTCTAATGGAGTACAGCATGGGGATAGGCCCCGTGCGGAATGGGAGAGAGCTCAATGGCAACTCAGGTTTCCGTCCACTACCGCGGCACGCTCGACGACGGCACGCAGTTCGACTGCAGCTACGACCGCAACGAGCCCATCACGTTCGTCGAGGGCGCCCATCAGGTCATCCCCGGCTTTGAGAAGACCGTCGCGGAGATGCAGCCCGGCGACAAGAAGACGGCTCGCTTCGAGCCCAAGGACGCCTACGGCGAGCGCGACGAGCGCCTCGTCCAGGCCATCCCCTGCGAGTCTGTGCCCAACTACGAGCAGCTTCCCGTGGGCCAGACCGTCTACTTCCGCAACCCTGCCGGCTATCCCATGCCTGCTCTGGTTGAGAAGATCGAGGACGGCAAGGTGTATCTCGACTTCAACCACAACCTCGCCGGCAAGGCCCTGACGTTCGAGCTCGAGCTTGTCAGCCGCGAGGAGGCCCCCGAGTCCTGCTGCGGCGGCTCTTGCGGTGATTGCGGCGGCGGCTGCTCCGGCTGCCACTAAGCCTCGGATATATACGAGCCGCAACTTCCCTGCAGCGCTCGCACGCACTCATCTACGCCATGCAAAAGGGCCCGCGATGCGGGCCCTTTTTTGTGCTTCGATATGGAATACGCGCGAGTGTCGCGGCGCGCTTTTAGTAGGCTAGCGACCGGCGTGCCGCCAGGGCCGCCTTGGTGAGCCCACAGAGCATGCCGTAGGGCATCACCTTGAAGGCAGCGCAGGCAAGCTTCATGTCGGGCGAAGTGACGACGCTGCCGCGGCCCATCTGCACGGCGTGGATGGCCTTGCGCACCACATGGGCGACGTCTTCCGTGCCAAAGAAGAAGCCCATGCCCTTGGCCTCGTCGGAGCCCGCGCCGTCCCAGAAACCCGTGCGCATCGCCTTGGGGCATACGGCGCAGGCGTTGATGCCCGTGCCGCGCAGGTCCTCGTTGAGGCCGTGGGTGAGGTCGAGCACGAAGCGCTTCGTCGCCGCATAGAGTGCCATGCCCGGAAGAGGCAAAAACGCCGCGATGGAAGACATGTTCACAATGCGCGAGCCCGGCGACATGTAGGGGAGAGCTGCCGAGGTGATGTCGGCCAGGGCCAGGCAGTTGAGCTCGACCATGCGGCGTACGGCCGAGCTGTCCATATCCTGATAGCTCCCAAACCACCCCGAGCCTGCACTGTTGACGAGCCAGGCGACGTTCACGCCCTGTGCCGCCTGCTCCAGCTCCAGCGCCAATTCCAGCTGGCGCGGGGCGCTGGTGTCGGTCAGGTCGAGCGCAAAGGCGCGCACGGGTGTCTGGGCCGTCTCAGACAGCCGAGAGAGTCCCTCGGTGCTGCGCGCCACGGCCCAGATCTCGTCGATGGAGCCATACAGCATCTCGTCGAGCTGCCGTACAAACTCGCGTCCCACGCCCGAGGTGGCCCCCGTCACAATCGCGACGTTCTTCATGTGGCGCCCCTTACTTGCCCAGGGCGCGCTTGATGGCAATCCTCGTCCCGGCTTCCTCAAAGGCGTGCGCCAGCCTCCACAGGGTGTCGGCGTCGGTGTCGATCATGTGCAGGTGCAGCGCCCGGCGTCCCTTGGCCGAGAGAGTCTCCAGGTCGCCCTTGCTCTGCGCCACCTCAAGCTGGCCCAGGCTGTACTGGGTGCCGGGGACCTCAAGGTCGTTGACCTCGTTGCCTGAGAGAATGAGGAAGAGGCCGGTGTTCTCGCCACCCTTCTGGAGCTGGCCGGTCGAGTGAAGGTAGCGCGGGCCGATCTCAAGCGAGCAGGGCACCCTCAGATGGCGCGCGAGCGTGTGGCGAATGACCTCCATGGGGCCGCGGCGCTCGCCCGTGAAGGGAAGGAACGCGTTGACCGAAATCCAGCAGCCGGGCTTGACCAGGCTCATGAAGGCGTCGATCACCGAGTCAACGGAGCGCATCTGCGTGGGGTCGACGATGCCGGTCTGCGAGGCGAACTCGTCGGAGTACTCGGCGCACACCCAGGGCTCGGCCAGACGGTGCGTGCGGTCGGGCAAATGACCTGCGAGGATCGCCTTCGTGTTGGTCTTTGCCGCCTGCACGTCGGGCTGGTTGAAGGGCGGAACCTCCATGAGCCAGCCCATGAACGCGGTGGCGTACTCCCACAGCACGAAGTGACGGCCGATGTCCATGGGGTCCTCGAGCATGTAGGAGCGCTGCGGCACGTTGGGCGAGAGCATGGAAGCCTCGCGGTCGAACGTGGAGTCGGCGTTGGTGTGGTACACCACCACCGGGTGCATGGGCTGGTGGTGGTTGAGCAGGTTGACGTCAATCTCGATGTGAGGCACGACGCCCTTGCCGTCCTTGCCGAGGCTCTCGGCGATGAGCTGCTCCATCCACAGGCCGAAGACGCGCCCGGGCTGGGGCGAAATGTAGGTGAAGCAATTGGCCGAGGCAGGCGAGAGGTTCGTGATGAGGAAGCTCGCGAGCTGCACGGCGGGGTTGTTTAGGCTGTCCTGGGAGCACATGCGCTCCATCTCGGCGGCGCGCGCCACCATGTCGCGCACGTCCAGGCCGCACAGGGCCGCCGGCACCAGGCCGAAGACCGACAGTGCCGAGAAGCGCCCGCCCACGGTGGGCTCGCCGAGGAACACGCCGCGGAAGGAGCGCTCGCGGGCGAGCCTCTCCAGGTCGCTGCCTGGGTCGGTGATGGCCACAAAGTGCTTGCCGGCCTCCTGCTCACCGAGCTCGCGCACCACATCTTCCCAGATGACGTGGTACAGCGAGAGCGTCTCGAGCGTGCCGCCCGACTTGCTCGACACGATGAACATGGCATGCGCGTAGTCCACACCGTGCAGGATCTGCCTCACGTACACGGGCGACAGGGAGTCGAGCGTGGAGAAGCGTACGTGGGGGTGCAGGGCGGCGCAGAGCTTCGTGATGGTCATGGGCGCCTGAGAGCTGCCGCCCTCGCCGAGAAGGCCAACGTAGTTGATGTCGTCGTCGGCCACGCCGCGAGCGAACTCCTCGATCTGGTCAATCGGGGTGGGAGGGTTGCTTGCCAGGTCGGTCCAACCCATGAAGTTGCGCGCACTGTCCAGGGCAACATCGCTGAAGTCATACAGGGTGCTGTCCTTGACGTGCATGCGGGAGGGCACATGCTCTGCCACGAGTTTTTCGGCAGGACACGGCGCTTGTGCGATGTTTTTGCGAGTCACGGCAGACTCTCCAATCAAGGTCGTCGAACATGGCCTCGGTGTATACGGGCCAGACGTGAGTGAAATGCTAGCAGATGCGGGGGAGCTGCTCTCCCACAAGCATGTCAAGAATGCGTGTGGAGCCAAAAGCCGTCCTCAGGCGGACGGTGTGACCGCCCTCGCAGGCGGGCTCGCAGACCTCGCCGATGATCGCGGCGTTCTCGCCGTAGCGGCTTGCACGCATGGCGGCAAGCGCGGCGTCAGCCTCGTTGGCGGGCACGACGGCCACCATCTTGCCCTCGTTGGCCACCTGGAACACGTCGTAGCCGAGCATCTCGCAGGCGCCGCGCACCTCGTCGCGCACGGGCACGTCGTCCTCGGCGATCACGATGTCCACGCCGCTGGCCTCGGCGAACTCGTTGAGCGTGGAGGCCAGGCCGCCGCGCGTGGGGTCACGGAAGGCGCGCGTGTGCGGGGCTGCCTCCAGCACGGCGGCGATGAGGTGGTTGAGCGGTGCCGCGTCGGTGGTGAGCGTGGTGGAGAAGGCAAGGCCCTCGCGCTGCGAGATGATGCAGATGCCGTGGTCGCCCAGGGTGCCGGAGACGAGCACCTTGTCGCCGGGCTTGCAGTTGCGCCCCGACAGGTTGACGCCGGCGGGCACAAGGCCCACACCTGCGGTGTTGATGAACACGCCGTCGGCATGGCCGCGCTCGACGACCTTCGTGTCGCCGGTCACGATGGACACGCCCGCCTCGGCGGCGGTCTCAGCCATCGTGCGCACAATCTGGCGCAGCTTGTCCATGGGATAGCCCTCTTCGAGCACGAAGCCGCAGGAGAGGTACTTCACCTGGGCGCCCGAGGTGGCCACGTCGTTGACCGTGCCGCACACGGCAAGGCGGCCGATGTCTCCGCCGGGGAAGAACTGCGGCGTCACCACGAACGAGTCGGTGCTCATGGCGATGCGCTCGCCTCCCAGGAGCACGACGCCCGCGTCGTCGCCGGGAAGGGCGGCCTCGTCGGAGAACTCGTCAAGGAACAGGTCGTCGATGAGGCGCTTCATCATCGCGCCGCCCGAACCATGGCCCAGACGTACCTCGGTGTCTTTCTGCATGTCGCTTGGATGCCTTTCTCGTAAGATGCGGCCGCGATCTGACCTGGCCGATTAGTTGTGTTCGCGGTACCTGTAGTACGCCGCGCAGGACCCCTCGCTGGAGACCATGCACGGACCCGTGGGCTCCTCGGGGTTGCAGACGCGGCCGAACAGGGGGCACTGGTCGGGCGTGATGATGCCGCGCAGCACGTCGCCGCAGCGGCAGCCGCGCGTCTCGCGGGTCGGCTCGACCTCGGGGGAGAACGCCCTCATCGCGTCGTGCGCCGCATAGTCGCCCTTGAGTCGCAGGCCGCTCATGGGGATGGGGCCCAGGCCGCGCCACACGGCGTCGCAGGGCTCGAAGACGTCCTCGATGACCTTCTGGGCCGCAAGGTTGCCGCAGTTGTCGACGCCGCGCCCGTAGGCGTTCTCGATACGTGGGGTGTCCTCGGCTACCATGGCCACCAGGCGTGCCACGCCCGAGAGGATGTCCACCGGCTCGAAGCCTGTGACCACGCCGGGCGTCTTGAAGTCGCGCGCAAGGAACTCGTAGGGCGCCAGGCCGGTCACGGTGGAGACATGGCCGGGCAGGATGAAGCCGTCCACGCGCGTGTCGGGGTCGTTGGCAATGGCGGCCAGCGCCGGTGCCGTGGACTTGTGCGCGCAGTAGAGGTAGAAGTTGGAGAGGCCCTCCTCGCAGGCCATTTGCACGGCCGAGCCCACCACGGGTGTCGTGGTCTCAAAGCCCACTCCGATGAAGATGACGGGGCGTGTGGGGTTCTTGCGTGCGATGTCGAGCGCGTCGAGGGGACCGTACACCACGCGCACGTCGGCACCCTGGGCCTTCTCGGCCCCCAGCGTGGTGGTGCTACCGGGCACGCGGATCATGTCGCCGAACGTCGCAACGATGGCGTCGGGCACGTGGGTCATGGCGATGGCACAGTCGATGTCGTGGTTGGACGTCACGCACACCGGGCACCCCGGGCCAGAGAGGAGCTTGAGGCCCTCGGGCATGGCGCTGCGCAGGCCGTAGCGTCCGATGCTCACCGTGTGGGTGCCGCAGACCTCCATGAGGTTGATGGTGCGGCCCTTGCAAATCTTGCCGATGAGCTCGATGAGCTCGTGGGCGAGTTTGGGGTCGCGGAACTGCTTGAGGTCCATGCGCACCTCCTAGGCGCACGTGGCGCAGGAATCCTGCGCCTCATCGGGGGTGGGCACCTCGTCGCCAAGAAGGTCGGGCATCTCCTCGAGCAGCGCAAGCGTCTCGCGGGCGTCCTGCTCTTCGATGCGCTGGATGGCAAAACCTGCGTGCACGAGCACGAAGTCGCCCACCTTGGCGTCGGGCACGAGGCGCACCGAGCAGGGCCTCGTCACGCCCATGACGCTGACCTGGGCCATGCCGTTGTCGTCCAGGGAGGTGATTTGAGAAGGAACTGCCAGGCACATGGTGCTACTCCTGTTCGTTTGCTTGATTGAGAATGGTAGATGCCATGCGGGCGCGGGCCACCGCGGCCTGCCCGTAGGAGATGCCGCCGTCGTTGAGGGGCAGGCTGGTGGGCAGGTACACCTTGAGGTTCGCTGCTTCCAGGGAGCGCTTCACCAGCTCGCACACGATGCGGTTGGAGAAGACGCCGCCGCCCAGGGCCGCCTTGGTGAGGCCTGCGGCATGAGCCACGCCGGCGGCGACGTCGGCCACGCTTGCGGCAAAGCCCTCGTGGAAGCGCCTGGCCAGGACCTGCACGTCAACGCCGGCTTCCAGGTCTTCCAGAAGGTTGGCGAGCATTGCGCCGGGGTCGAGCACGAGCGATTCATCCTGCTCGCCGTGGCTGTCTGCCTCGTTGGCGTGGCGAACGGTGAGCCTGTAGCGTGCGACCTCGTCGGGCGTGCAGGACGGGGCGTGCGAGGCCGCCGTCTCGAGCAGGCATGCTGGCTCGCCGTCGTAGCCGGCCACGTCCACAAGCCCCAGGATGGCGGCAATCGCGTCGAACAGCCTGCCTGCCGAGCTTGTCAAGGGGCAGTTGAGGTCGCGGGCGATCATCTGAAGCACGACCGGTCCCTCGATGCCCATCTTGTTGGCCAGGTTGTGGGCGCAGGTGCTGTCGCCAAGGCCTGCCTGGGCAAGCAGCGCGTAGGCGTTGCGCAGGGGTTTGCGCACGGCGGCGGCGCCTCCGGGCAGGGGCCAGTAGGCGATGTGGGCCGCGCGGGTGAAGTCGACCTGGTCGCACACCATGACTTCGCCGCCCCAGATGCGCCCATCGGGGCCGTAGCCGGTGCCGTCGAGGGCGATGCCCACCACATGGTCCCACACGCCTGCCTGCGCCAGCGTCGAGGCAATGTGGGCATGGTGGTGCTGCACCTCGCACAGGGGCAGGCCCTCCTTGTCGGCCAGGTCGCGGGCCCATTTGCTCGAGAGGTACTCGGGATGCATGTCGCAGGCCAGGACCTTGGGAGCAAGGCCAAAAAGCCCCTCGTACTTGCTGAGCGTGCGGCGCCAGGCGTCGAACGAGTCGGCGTTTTCCAAATCGCCCAGGTGCTGGCTGACGAAGGCCTCCTCGCCGCGCGTGAGGCAGAAGGTCGCCTTCTGCTCGGGGCCGCAGGCAAGCACGCAGGGCAGGCTTGCACCGTTCGGGTCGATGCCGGGCGGGTTGGGAAGCTTCACGGGCGTGGGGGCGATGCCGCGGGCGCGGCGCACGACCTGGGTGCGGCCGGCCTCCACGCGCACGACAGAGTCATCGTAGCGAGCCAGGATGGGGCGGTTGTTGCCCAGCCAGGCGTCGGCCACGTCGATGAGGCGCGACACGGCCACCTGGTCGTCGCAGATGATGGGCTCGTCGGCGAGGTTGCCGCTCGTCATTACCAGAGGTGCCCCCACGGCGCGCAGCAGCAGGTGTTGCAGGGGCGTATAGGGAAGCATGGCGCCAAGCTCCGGCAGGTCGCCCGCCACGCTCGGCGCGATTGCCAGGCTTGCGGGCACGCCCGCCGCGTCCTTGCGGCGCAGCAGCACGATGGGGGTCCGGGGGCTTGTGAGCTGGGCGCGCTCGGCGTCGCTCACCTCGCACACTTGGCGCAGGGCGTTGAGGTCGGCAAACATCACGGCCAGCGGCTTTGTGGGGCGGTGCTTGCGCTCGCGCAGCTGCCGCACGGCCGCCTCGTTGCGCGCGTCGCAGGCTAGGTGGAAGCCGCCCAGGCCCTTGACGGCCACGATGCCGCCGTCTTGGAGCATGCGCGCCGCCCGCTCGACGATGCCGTCCGACGACGCGAGGTCGCTTCCGCGCAGCACGCACCCCGGTTCTTTGGCGGTGCGCCAGGTGAGCTGCGGTCCACAGGCGAAGCACGCGTCGGGCTGGGCGTGGAAGCGCCTGTCGGCCGGGTCTGCGTACTCATGGGCGCATGCCGGGCACATCGCAAAGCCCGCCATGGACGTGCGGGGGCGGTCGTAGGGGAGCTCATCGATGATGGTGAAGCGTGGCCCGCAGTTGGTGCAGTTGATAAACGGGTAGTGGTACCTGCGGTTTTCCGGGTCAAAAAGCTCGCGCAGGCAGTCGGGGCACGTGGCGATGTCGGGGCTCACGAGCGTCGTGAGGTCCTCTTGGGCCGAGCTCTCCACAATGCGAAAGTCGCTGCCGGGCACTCCGCCCGTCATCCGCAGCTCCTCATGGGAGCCGGCGGGCGCGATATGGCCGTCGTCGAGGGAGTCGACGTGCACGGTGTCCACACGTGCGGCTGCCGGGTGTTGGGTGGAGAGGGTGAGCACAAAGCGGTCGAGTGCCGCGGGGTCGCCCTTTGCCTCGATGTGCACGCCGTCGCTGGAGTTCTTCACCCAACCGGCGAGTCCCAGCGAGGTGGCGAGCTTCCACACGAAGGGGCGATAGCCCACGCCCTGCACGATGCCGCTCACATGTACGTGTATCCGCGCCACGCTAGCCCCCGATCCTCGACAGGGTCGCCACCACGGTCAGCTTGCAGTGCGAGACCCCCTTGATGCCGGCGAGGCAGTCAGAGAGCTCCTTCACCTTGTAGCCCAGGCCGCGCACGGCAATGGTTTCCATGCAACCGCCCTGCTCAAGGTGGACATGCGTGGAGGAGACGACCTCGTCGGGGTAGTTGGACTCCACGCTGGCAATCTTGGATATGAGCTCGGGGACACGCAAGTCGTACACGAGCGTGATGGAGCCCACGACTGGCGCCGCCGGGTCTTCGAGCTCCTCGTTGACAAGGGCATCGCGTATGAGGTTGCGGATTGCCTCGGAACGGTTCACCAAAAGGCCGCGCTGGGCGGTGTAGCGGTCGAACTCGTCGAGGAGCAGTGCTGGCATGGCGACGCTGAAGCGTACGAGGTCGCTAGACATGTCTTGATCCTCCGTTGATAGCTCATCGCGGGCAGAGAGTGAAAAAGCCGCGTCATCGTAGCACTATCCTTTGTAGGCGAGGTGGGGTTCTCGATACCCGAGCCTCCCGTACAAAAAAGTCTTCACGCCACTCACCGTGAATTTTTGTGGGGTACTTGTGCATGGGAAGAATCATGTTACCCTACCCGCCGTTGACGGCTGCGGTGTATGGAGGCACTGCAGCCGGGAATACGGGCTACCGTGTTCAGAAAGTATTTGCGGGCCCTGTGCCCGTTGAGAGAGGAGAGACTCATGCCTTACCCCATTATTGACACTGACGAGTGCATCGGCTGCGGCGCCTGCGTTGACGTGTGCGTCACGGGCGCCATCGAGATCGACGACGGCTTCTGCACCGTCGTTGACGAGTCCGAGTGCAAGGGCTGCGGTGAGTGCCAGGAGGAGTGTCCTGTCAACGCCATCACCGAGATTTGCGACGACGACGACTAGTAGGATGTAGCGGAACCTCACGCGCTGCGTTCTCCACGGGACTCGTCGCAAAGGGCGCTCCGTGCGCGAAGCCTTACGTACCATGTGTACGCTGCGGCTCCGCGCGCCTTGCGCGTGAGAACCCGCGTTTGTGAGGGGCGGAACCTCGTCCGCTGCGTTCCCGGGAGGCTCACGTACCATGTGTACGCATCGCCTCCCGGCGCCTTGCGGACGAGAACCCGCGTTTTGGTGTGATGCGGAACCTGATGCGCTGCGTTCTCCACGGGACTCGTCGCAAAGGGCGCTCCGTGCACAGGTGCTCACGCGCGGTGCGCACCTTTGGTGTACATCTAGTACGCATCGCACCCGTGCGCCTTGCGCATCAGAACCCGCGTTTGTGAGGGACGGAACCTGATGCGTATCGCGTGAGGGCCGCGTTTTGGTGAGAAGAACTTGGTCTGCTAGAGTTGGCGGGCTAAAAGAGGAGAGGAAAACTCATGCATCCTGTTATCACTGCTTCTGATTGCATCGGCTGCGGCGCTTGCATCGACGCGTGCCCCGCTGGCGTCATCGAGCTCCAGGACAACGTGTGCGCCGTCGTCAACGAGGACGACTGCATCGGCTGCGCCAACTGCCAGGACGAGTGCCCGGTCGGCGCCATCACCGAGATCGCCGAGTAACTTCGGTCCTCTGGGACATATGCACCACCAAAAGGCCGCCCGGGCAACCGAGCGGCCTTTTTTTGTAGCTCACACCCAAAACGCAGCAGGCCAGGTTCCGCCCACCAAAACGCGGGTTCTCGTCCGCAAGGCGCGCGAAGCCGCAGCGCACACATGGCAGCGCATCAGCTTCCGCCCACCAAAACGCAGGTTCTGATGCGCAAGGCGCGCAGGTGCGATGCGTACTAGATGTACGTGAGCCTCCCGAGAACGCAGCAGGCCAGGTTCTGCAACTCTATAAAGGGGAGGGGAGAGGGGGGAGCTGGCGAAGTCGGCGCCACATCTCTTTCTTCCCGTCTTGGCTGGCCAAGGCCGCCTCGAAGCCTCCCATTGCCAAGACGCGCCGGCCGAACACGCGCTCGACCTTGCCTGCCGGCAGCGGCTCGGGCAGCCCCCAGGCAAGGGCCAGGTTGCGGGCGGCGGGGGAGTCGAGCGCCACGACGCACTCCGGGTCGAACACCTCCACCGCCACGGCCAGGTCGGCCGGGTCGGCCTGGGGGAAGCCCTCCTGTCCTAAAAACGTCGCGAGGCCGGCCCAGTCGCCCTCTTTCCAGCCCAGCCGCGCAAGTCCCGCCCGCAGGGCCTCGCCGTCGGCGCCGGACAGCAAGTCGCTGCCGTTCGTCTCGGCCAGGCCGGGCCTGCCCTTCACGAGCAGCACGCGGCAAAAAGCGTTGCCCGATGTGATAAAACCTTCCTCGGCGAGGCTCTCAAGTTCGTCGTTTGTGCGCTCCATGTAGATAGCCTCCACATCGGATTCGGGCAGTCTTGTGCCCTGTGCCTGCGCTTTTGTTCCGTTGCCCATGGTTTGACACCCTTTCAGAATCATAATCAAAAAATGTTATATGAAGAGACTTAGATTTTGTATGCCTCCGCAGTAAACGGGATATAATGCCTTTCGATCAAGGAAGGGTAACCCCACCGGAGAAGCGGTGGAAGAGGCCCGCCATCTACTGAAGAGAGGTTACATCATGAGCAAGGTTATCGGTATCGACCTCGGCACCACCAACTCCTGCGTCGCTGTTCTCGAGGGCGGCCAGCCTACCGTCATCGTTAACGCTGAGGGCGACCGCACCACCCCCTCTGTCGTGAGCTTCCGTGCCAATGGCGACCGTGTCGTCGGCAAGCCGGCCAAGAACGCTGCTGTCACCGAGCCCAAGAACACCGTCGCGTCCATCAAGCGTTTCATGGGTCGTTCCTACAACGAGGTTGGCAGCGAGCTGAAGGGCATCGCCTACGACGTCACCTCCGGCCAGGGCGGCCGTTGCGTCGTGAAGATTGACGGCAACGAGTACACCCCCGAGCAGGTCAGCGCCATGACCCTGGGCAAGCTGAAGGCTGACGCCGAGAAGTACCTCGGTGAGCCTGTCACCCAGGCCGTCATCACCGTCCCCGCCTACTTCAACGACGCCCAGCGTCAGGCTACCAAGGACGCTGGCAAGATCGCCGGCCTCGACGTCCTGCGTATCGTCAACGAGCCTACGGCCGCTGCTCTTGCCTACGGCTTCGACAAGGAGGACGCCGACGAGAAGGTCCTCGTCTTCGACCTGGGCGGCGGCACCTTCGATGTCTCGCTGCTTGAGATTGCCGACGGCGTCTTCCAGGTTCTCGCCACCAACGGCGACAACCACCTGGGCGGCGACGACTGGGACCAGCGTGTCATCGACTGGATGGCCGACAAGTTCAAGGCTGAGAACGGCATCGACCTGCGTCAGGACCCGATGAGCCTGCAGCGTCTGAAGGAGGCCGCCGAGAACGCCAAGAAGGAGCTCTCCAGCGCTCAGCAGACCACCATCAACTTGCCCTTCATCACCGCTGTCAACGGCGTGCCGAAGCACCTCAACTACACGCTGACCCGCGCTGAGTTCGAGCGCTCCACGCACGACCTGCTCGAGCGCTGCAAGACCCCCGTCCAGCAGGTTCTGCGCGACGCCGGCCTGCAGATCTCCGAGATTGACCAGGTCATCCTCGTCGGCGGCTCCACGCGTATGCCCGCCGTGCAGGAGCTCGTCAAGAAGATGACGGGCAAGCAGCCCAACATGAGCGTCAACCCCGACGAGGTCGTGGCCGTGGGCGCTGCCATCCAGGGCGGCATCCTGAACAACGACCTTGACGCCGATCACGGTGGAATCCTGCTGCTCGACGTCACGCCCCTGTCGCTGGGCGTCGAGACCATGGGCGGCGTCATGACCAAGATGATCGACCGCAACACCACGATCCCGACCTCCAAGACTGAGATCTACTCCACGGCTGCCGACAACCAGACCTCCGTTGAGATCAACGTCCTGCAGGGCGAGCGCGAGATGGCTCGCGACAACAAGTCGCTCGGCCGCTTCCAGCTCTCCGGCATCCCCGCTGCCCGTCGCGGCGTGCCTCAGATCGAGGTCACCTTCGACATCGACGCCAACGGCATCGTCAAGGTCTCCGCTAAGGACCTGGGCACCGGCAAGCAGCAGCAGATCACCATCTCCGGCTCCACGGCCCTGTCCGACGACGAGGTCAAGCGCATGGTGAAGGACGCCGAGGCTCACGCCGAGGAGGACAAGCGCCAGAAGGACGAGGTCGAGACCCGCAACCAGACCGACTCGCTGGTCTACGCCACCGAGCAGACCATCGCCGAGCTGGGCGACAAGGTTCCCGCCGACACGAAGTCCGAGGTCGAGGCTGCCATCGCCAAGGCCAAGGAGGCCCTGAACGGCACCGACGTCGACGCTATCCGCACCGCTGGCGAGGAGCTGCGCACCGCTTCCTACAAGCTTGCTGAGGTCGCTTACGGCGACGCTCAGGGTGCTGCCGCCGCTGGCCAGGCCGGCGCTGCGGGCGCTTCTGCCGCCAACGACGACGTGGTCGACGCCGACTACGAGGTCGTCGATGATGACAAGCAGGGCAAGTAATGATGCCCGCCGACGGAAACAAGCCCGAGACTCAGGGTGCCGACGAGGCGCTCCCCGTTGAGGAGATGCCCGTTGAGGCCCAGGTTATCGAGGCTGAGGAGCAAGACGGTCAGCAGGTAGACGAGCAGGCCGTTGCCGACGCGGTCGACGAGGTTTTCTCGATGGCAGACATCGAGAAGGCGCGCGCCGATGCCGCTGCCGCCAACGACAAGTTCTTGCGTCTGCAGGCTGAGTGGGACAACTTCCGCAAGCGCACTGCACGCGAGCGTGAGGACGAGAAGGCTCGTGCCACGGAGGATCTCGTCATGAAGCTCCTCCCCGTGGTCGACGATTTGGAGCGCTCGCTTGACCATGCCGCCCAGTCCAACCCGGAAGGCGCATACGGCGAGTTCGTGGGCGGTGTGCGCGCCGTGTACGACAAGCTCATCGATGCCCTGCATCGCTCGGGCGTAGAGGCCATCGACCCGGCTGGCAAGCCGTTCGACATGAACGACCACCAGGCCATCGCCCAGGTGCCCGACCCCACGGTGCCCGACAACACCGTGAAGGACGTGTACCAGAAGGGCTACCGCATGGGCGGACGCGTCATCCGCACCGCGATGGTCACGGTTGCCAAGGGCGGCCCGGCCCAACCTGCGGCTACCGAGGAGTAGCGCAAGGCCGCAAGGCGTTGCGCATCCAAGGAGACGCACCAACGTAAACGAGCAAAGGCCGCGCCGGAGAGTTCTTCCGACGCGGCCTTTGTCAAGCTCAAGGCCATTCCCAAAGGCGCCCCGATGCCTGCGTGAGGCCGCGCATCAGGTTCCGCCTTTACCGATGCGGGTTCTGATGCGCAAGGCACGCAGGGCCGACGTGCGCGGTGCGGGCCTTTGGCCTACTGGAGTACTCTAGGTATCGCGCACGGAGCTGGTCTTGCGACGAGTCCCGTGGGCAACGCGGCGCATCAGGTTCCGCTTCAGTCCTTAACGCGGGTTCTGATGCGCAAGGCGCGCGGGGCCGACGTGTACTGGAGTACTCTAGGTCCCGCGGAACGCGGCGCATCAGGTTCCGCTTCATACTTTTGGAAGGAGGGTGTTCATCATGGCATCGACTCAGAAGACCTTATACGAAGTCCTGGGTGTCGACGAAAAGGCATCCGACGACGAAATCAAGAAGGCGTTCCGCAAGCTTGCCGTGAAGCTTCACCCTGACGCAGGCGGTGACGAAGAGGAGTTCAAGCAGGTCAGCCAGGCCTACGAGGTCCTCTCCGACCCCAAGAAGCGTGCAGAGTACGACAAGGCGCTCAAGTACGGCGCGTTTATGGGCGGCAACCCCGGTGCCGGCGGTAGCGGCTATAGCTATACGGGTGGGGCAGGCATGGACTGGCAGTCCATCATCGACTCCATCTTGCATGGCGAGGGCGCCTTTGGCACCGAGTGGGATCCGCAGACCACCGGTTTCGGTGGGTTCAACGGCTGGGGTCAGCCTCGTCCGCAGCGCGGCAGCGACCTGACCATGAGCGTGGAGGTCTCGTTCAAGGAGGCCTTGGAGGGTGTCTCGCGCAAAGTGAGCTACCGCATTCCCTCCACGGGTACGACCGAGACGCTCACCGTCAAGATTCCCGCAGGTGCCGTTGACGGCGGCAAGCTGCGCTACCGTGAACGCGGCGAGTATGGCTCGCAGGGCGGAGCCCGCGGCGACCTCGTGGTAACCACGCGCGTGGCGGCGCACCCCTTCTACACCCGCGACGGGGCCGACATCCATATGGACTTGCCTGTGAGCGTGTACGAGGCGTGCCTGGGTGCGGAGGTCGTTGTGCCTGCCCCCAACGGCAAGGACCTCAAGCTCAAGATTCCCGCCGGCACCCAGCCCGGCAAGGTCTTCAGGTTCAAGGGCATGGGCGCCCCCGACGTGAAGCACAAGGGCTCGACCGGCTCCTTCTACGTGAAGATTGCCATCGCCGTGCCCCGCGACCTGACCGATGAGGAGCGCGAGGCACTCGAACGCCTGCGCGACCATGACAAGCGTGACCCTCGCGGCGCGCTCAAGGATAAGAGGTAATCCAAGATGCCCTCGAGAAACGACGACGAGAGAAACCGTCCGCTGTACATGATCTCGGTTGCCGCCGAGCTCACTGGCATGCATCCCCAGACCCTGCGCATTTACGAGAGCAAGGGTCTGGTGAACCCGCGCCGCAGCTCGGGCAACACGCGCCTGTACTCACAGGCCGACATTGAGCGGCTCGACCTCATCGGGCGTTTGACCGACGAGGGCATCAACCTTGCTGGCGTCGTGCGCATCCTGGACATGAAAACCCAAATGGATGAACGCGACGCCGAGATAGAGCAGTTGCGCGCCGAAATCAAGGAACTGCGCGAGCAGGTCCACGAGTACCGGATGCGCGAGACCATCACCGCCCTCATGCCGTATGCCGAGGGCGGTAAGAACCCGCTGGCGCTGCTGGCGGGAGTGTCCGACCTTGAGAAGAAGGATATGGGCACCGAGAAGGATGGGTGACACATATGAGGATTGACAAATTCGCAATGACCGCCCAGGCCGCTTTGCAGGAAGCCGTGGGCGTCGCCTCCGACATGGAGGCTTCAGAAGTTACAAGCCTTCACCTTTTGAAGGCCCTGCTTGAGAGTTCCGAGCGCAACCTCGATGCCATTATCGAGCGTGTGGGTGCCGACCCCGCCCAGCTCAAGGCCGTCGTTGATGAGAAGCTGGCAAGCCAGCCCCGCGTGAGCGGCGGCTCCCAGGCCGGCATGAGCCAGGGGCTCATGCGCGTGCTCGACGCTTCGCAGAAGCTTGCCTCGAAGATGGGCGACTCGTTTGCCACCACCGAGCACCTGCTTATCGCGCTTGCAGGTGACAAGGGTGACGCCGGTCGCATCCTGAACGACGCCGGTGTGACGGCCAAGCGCGTGCAGGACGCCTACGAGCAACTCCGTGGCGACTCGCGCGTGACCGATGCCGAGAGCAAGCCCCAGTTTGAGGCGCTCAAGCAGTATGGCCGCAACCTGACCGACCTGGCCCGCGAGGGCAAGCTCGACCCGGTCATCGGCCGCGTCGAGGAGATTCGTCACACGGTGCAGGTGCTTTCGCGCCGCACGAAGAACAATCCCGTGCTCATCGGCGAGCCCGGTACCGGCAAGACGGCCATCGTCGAGGGCCTTGCGCAGCGAATCGTTGCCGGCGACGTGCCTTCGACCCTGCGTGACCGTGAGCTCATCGAGCTCGACATGAGCGCCATGGTGGCAGGCGCCAAATACCGCGGCGAGTTCGAGGACCGCCTGAAGGCCGTGCTCAAGGAGGTCGCGGCGGCTGGCGGCAACGTCATCCTGTTCATCGATGAGCTGCACACCATCGTGGGCGCCGGCGCCTCCGGCGGCTCCATGGATGCCTCCAACATCTTGAAGCCCGCCCTTGCCCGTGGCGAGCTGCATGCCATCGGCGCCACGACGCTCGACGAGTACCGCAAGTACATCGAGAAGGATGCGGCTCTTGCCAGGCGTTTCCAGCCTGTCATGGTCGACCAGCCCACGGTGGAGGACACCATCTCCATCCTGCGTGGCATCAAGGAGAAGTACGAGATCCACCACGGCGTGCGTATCACCGACTCGGCTCTGGTGGCTGCAGCCCAGCTCTCCGACCGCTACATCACCGACCGCTTCCTGCCCGACAAGGCAATCGACCTGGTCGATGAGGCCGGCAGCCGCCTGAGGATGGAGCTCGACTCCATGCCCAGCGACATTGACGCTCAGGAGCGCCAGCTCACTCAGATGCAGATTGAGGAACAGGCGCTCATGAAGGAGGACGACGAGGCCAGCGCCGAGCGCCTGCAGACCTTGCGCCATGAGATCGCCGACGCCCGTGAGAAGCTTGACGCCGCCAAGGCAGCCTGGCAGAACGAGAAGGGTATCATCGACCTGGTGCAGCAGCTCAAGAGCCAGATTGATGAGGCCCGCATCGAGGAAGAGCGCGCCACGCGTTCCGGCGACCTCATGCGTGCCTCCGAGCTGCGCTACTCCACGATCCCCAAGCTTGAGGCCGACTACCGCGACGCCGAGCAGCGCTTGCGTGCCAAGCAGGAGGCCGGTGCCAATCTCAAGGAAGAGGTCACTGCAGACGAGATCGCCGCTGTGGTGAGCGCCTGGACGGGCGTGCCCGTGTCGAAGATGATGCAGGGCGACATGGAGAAGCTCCGTCACCTCGAGGAACACCTCAAGGAGCGCGTCATCGGTCAGGACGAGGCCGTCCACGCCGTGGCGAGCGCCGTGCGTCGTTCTCGTGCGGGCCTGTCTGACCCCGACCGTCCCCTGGGCAGCTTCCTGTTCATGGGCCCCACGGGCGTCGGCAAGACCGAGCTGGCAAAGGCGCTGGCAGAAGCCTTGTTCGATGACGAGCGCGCCATGGTGCGTATCGACATGAGCGAGTACATGGAGAAGTTCAGCGTGCAGCGCCTCATCGGTGCCCCTCCGGGATACGTGGGTTACGACGAGGGCGGCCAGCTCACCGAGGCCGTGCGCCGTCACCCCTACACCGTGGTGCTGCTCGACGAGCTTGAGAAGGCACACCCCGACGTCTTCAACGTGCTGCTCCAGGTACTCGATGACGGCAGGCTTACCGACGGCCAGGGCCGCGTGGTGAGCTTCAAGAACGCTATCATCATCATGACGAGCAACCTGGGTTCGCAGTTCATTCTGGAGACCACGGGCAATGACGAGCTGCAGCAGAAGATGCAAGAGGTGCTCAAGCAGGCCTTCCGCCCGGAGTTCGTCAACCGTATCGACGATGTGGTGTACTTCAACTCGCTGGGCTACGCCGACATCGAGCGCATTGTCGACCTGCAGCTTGGCGATGTCCGTGAACGTCTTGCTCGCGAGCGTCTCAGCATGACCGTGACGCCCAGCGCCATGGACGCCCTCAGCCTGGGCGGCCTCGACCCTGCGTTCGGCGCCCGTCCGCTGCGTCGTCTCATCCAGAACAAGGTGGTCGACGGCATCGCGAACCTCATCATCGACGGCAAGCTCTCCGAGAACGACGTGGTGCGTGTCGACGTTGACAACGACGGCAACATCGTGGTCGAGAAGGACGAGGAGGCTTCGGCCAAGGCACGTGCGCAGAGGGTGGCGAGCCCCGAAGACGTCCCCGTCGAGCCCGACTCGGTCGAGTAGGAAGATGCAGAACCTGGCCTGCTTCGTTCCGCGATGCCTAGAGTACTCCAGTACACGTCGGCATCGCGCGCCTTGCAGGCCAGAACCTGCTTTTGAGAGGGATGCAGAACCTCAGGCGCTGCGTTCTCCATGGGACTTGTCGCGAAGAACGCTCCATGCGCGGAGCCTCATGTACTCCAGTAGGCCAAAGGCCCGCACCGCGCACGTCGGCTCCGCGCGCCTTGCGCCTGAGAACCTGCTGTTGAGGGGGATGCAGAACCTGCGCTTTTAAGTGCGGTGTTTGAGAGATAGATTGCGGGGCGCTGCTTGGGAGTGTCGGGCGGCGCCCCGCTTTGGTATGGTGCGTGCATATGACTTTGACGTGCGGAAAGGGGCCCCATGGCCGAGACTGAAGAAACAGCAGTGCGCCCGGACGACGGTCGCACTCCCGATGAGCGCGCCCGTTCCCTGGAGCCCATGCTGGCCGATGGCGACGTGCGCGTGCGCAAGAGCGCCGTTGTGGCCTTGGGACGCATCAAGAGCCCGGTGGCGACCGAGCTGCTCTGCCGGGCGTTGGATGACGCCGAGGAGGGCGTGCGCGCCCTTGCCTGCCAGGCGCTTGCGCGAGAGGCCGACGCGGCATGCGTGGGCGCGCTTTTGTCCCACCGCCATGACGAGTGCGCCGGCGTGCGTGCGGGCGTGCTGTGGGGCCTTGCCAACGTCGTGGCCCATGCGGGTCTGACCGATGCGCAACGCGCCGAGCTCTTCACGCCCATTGCCGTCATGGCGTTCGACCCCGATGACGGCGTGCGTGCCGATGCGGCCGCCGTGCTGGGCACGCTGCGCGACGCCCGCGCGACCGACGCGCTCACTGTGCTTCTCGAAGACGACGTGGTTCGCGTGCGAGCGAACGCCTGTGCCGCCCTGGCCGCTACCGACGACGAGGCCGGCGAGAAATTGCTGCTTGAGCGCCTGTCCCAGGCAGGGGAGGACGTACTCGTGAAGGTGTCGGCCCTCGACGCCCTCGCCCGTCGCTGTGAGCGCAACGAGGGCGTGGGGGAGCGCGTGCTGTCCGCAGTGCTGGCTTGTGCCAACGACCCCGACCTCGATGTCTCCTCGACCGCAGTGTGGGCCCTCGGGTTTGCCTGCGGCGCAACGAGCTCCTCACGCGACCAGGTGCAGGCCGTGCTTGAGAGCGCTCTTGCCGGCGAGGCCGAGTGGGGGGCTCGCTATGCGGTGGAAAGCCTGGCGCGCATCCATGACGACAGGGCCCATGCGACTCTTGCGGCCTTCGACGCCTCTGCCTCTGCGCTTCCCGATGTCCTGGCGCCCCTCGTGATGCAGGCGCTTGCCGCTTTCGAGTAGGAGGGCGTCTGACACATTCCCGAACGCGTTGCCATCGGCTGGGCCGTTCGTTGCGGTTCCGGCGCGCATCCATGTTCGGTCCGCGTTGGCTTCAGTTTCGCTTGAGCGCTTCTTTTGCGCCGTCTGACGGGTACAATGTCAGGCGGCGTTTTTTGGTGACCGTCATGTGTGCATGAGACCAAGGGAGTATGGATATGGCAAAGCCCGAACCTTCGATGGATGCCTGGCTCAAAGAGGCCAAGGCCGACCCCAAGGCCGCCCAGTGCGGCATGTTCCTTACGCACAACGGCGTGGTGCGCATCACGCCTAAGAAGCAGGTGCGCGAGGGTGTTGAGGGCCTGGGCGAGGTCGCTCAGGTTGAGTTCTCCTACGATGCCGAGGGCGTTGCCGCCGCTGAGAAGGAAGCCCTCACCTGGCCCGGCGTGTACTACGTGCGCACGTGGCTCAACGAGGGCGCCCTCAACGTGGGCGACTCCATCATGTACGTCATGATCGGCGCCGACATCCGCCCGCGCTGCATCGACGCGCTCAACAAGCTGGTGGGGAAGATTAAGAACGACCTCGTCGTAGAAAAAGAGATCTACGCGTAAGAGTTGCAGAACCTCGTCCGCTGCGTTCTCCAGAGGCTCACGTACTCCAGTACGCATCGCCTCTGGACGCCTTGCGGATGAGAACCTGCTTTTTAGTGGGAAGCGGAACCTGATGCGCGGCGTTCCTTAATAAAGCCCTTCTTACAGGATGGGCATGCGTGGAAGGAGGGTTTTCGAAGCCTGCCCCCCCCGCAGTGATGGCAAGGGAAGGGCACAAGGCGCGAAGCGCCCCGTGCCCTGGTTTCCCGCTGCCCTCGGTACGAGGACTCGGGCAGGCGGAGGACACCCTCCTTCCCCTAAATGCTCGCTAGTCCTGCTTTTTTTTCTGGCAGGCGGGGCAGTAGCCGTCGAACTGAAGAGTATGGCTCACCACGTGGTAGCCGCTGGCGGCGCTGGCGGTCTCCTCAATGCCTTCGAGTATGGGAATCATGACGTCGTCGACCTTGCCGCACCCCAGGCACCGCACGTGATAGTGGAAAAAGGCGGTGTGGTCGAAGTGGTCGGCGCCGTTGTTGATCTTCACACGACTGATGGCGCCCTCGTCGGAGAGCATGTTGAGCGTGCGATACACCGTCGCCTTGCTGATGCTGGGGTGTTCCTCGTGCACGGCGGCGTACACCTCGTCGACGGTGGGGTGGTTTGCCAAATGGCGCAGCTCGGCTTCGATGACGCTGCGCTGTACGGTGTTTCTTGCCGGCATACGTCCTCCCGTAAAGCCGTTGAAAGTATTTAGTAATTAATCGCAATAAGGATACTACATCAAAGAGTCGCATTCAAGCTGTGTTCAGCCGGAAGTCTGCTGTCTTGTTGGTCCCAAGCAGCTGCGACCCGCTACCCCATGACAAGCACGAGCACGGGGATGGTCACAAGCGACAGCAGCGTGGTCCAGAACGTGCCGCGCAGCACGGTGGGGGTGTCGGCGTCATACTTCTGGCACAGCATCGTGCCTACGTTTGCCACAGGCATGGCCGTGGTGACCACGAGAATGCCCAGGATGAGCGGGTCGTCCACAATGAGACTGAGCACAACCCAGTTGAGCAGGGGCATGAGCACGAGCCTGGCGGCGCAGCTGATCCAGAGACGCGCATCTCCCACAAGCTCACGCGGGGCAAGGTTTCCCAGCTGCGATCCCACGACGAGCAGGGCGGCCGGCGTGGTCATGGCGCCGAGCGTGTCGAGTGCCGAACCGATCACGGGCACGTTGTGGATGCCCAGAAGCGCCAGCACGATGGCCGCGCAGCATGACAGGATGGTGGGCGTGCAAAAGGTGCGCCATGTGACCTTCTCCATGCCCTGGCCCTGTGCGTCGCTGGCAATGAACCAGGCGCCCACCGTGAAGCACAGGAAGTTAAAGGGCAAGTTGAAGATGGCAGCGTAGATGAGCGCGTCGCTGCCCCAGATCGCCGAGATGACAGGGAAGCCCAGGAACCCGACGTTTCCGAACACCATCATGAAGCGCAGGACCCCGCGCCTGCCGATGGGTGCGCGCATAAGGACGGTGAGGACCAGGGCGACCACAATCATGAGCGCATAGGCCACGCATGAGTAGAGGAAGGCCGCCGCGATGTCCGTGCGACCGGGCAGCTGGGTGGAGTTGAGCACCGACCCCACGATCATGGCGGGAAGCGTGACCGACAGCACCAGGTTGGAGAGGCCTTTGTCAAAAGCTGCCGTTGTGAGGTGCGCTTTCTTGCAGCCGTATCCTGTGCCGATGATGAGGAAGAGCACGACCATCTGAGTGAAGATGCCGAGGGTGTCCGTGTTCACGCGGGAGCCTTTCGATGTTGTGGTGGGCGCCTAAGTGTAAGAAAGCTTCACAGTGCATGCACTTTGGCGGGCAAAAGGATGCAAAAAGCCATGTGAACGGCACAAATAGAGTATTGGAGCGTTAAAAATGCATTAACGGTGATGTCAGAGGCGCTCTTTTCTCATAAACTTGCATCCAGACAGCGCACAACAATGAGCAAGATCATCTGGTTTCATGTGCTGCCGTACGAGTCCGTCTATTCTCGTTGGCATTCCAAACATTATGAAAAGGAGCGCTCAAGATGAAGAAGGTTTCCAGGAAAGAGTTCCTCGCCCTGGCCGGTGTTGCCGGTATGTCGCTCGTCCTTGCCGGTTGCGGTGAGACCACCGAGCCCGCCAAGACCGAGGAGAAGAAGGACGACGCCGCTAAGACCGAGGCTGCCGACACTGATACCAAGGCCTCTGGCGACAAGACCGCCGACCTGCGCTTCATCACCGGCGGCGAGTCGGGCACCTACTATGCCTTCGGCTCTGTCATCGCCCAGCATGCCACCAACAACACCGACATCAAGGTGACGGCTCTCGTGGGCAACGGCTCGCAGGCCAACGTCATCGCCATCGAGGACGGCGACGCCGAGCTCGCCTTCTGCCAGTCCGACGTTATGGCTTACGCCTACGCTGGCACGAACCTCTTCGCGACGGACGGCGCCGTCGACTGCTTCTCCACCGTTGCCGCCCTCTACCAGGAGACCGTCCAGATCGTCACCTGCGACCCCGAGATCAAGACCGTCGCCGACCTCAAGGGCAAGAACGTCTCCATCGGCTCCGCCGGCTCGGGCGTGTACTTCAACGCCATCGATGTCCTGGGCGCCTACGACCTTACCGAGGACGATATCACGCCCACCTACCAGTCGTTCGGTGACTCCGCCGACGCCCTCAAGGACGGCAAGATCGACGCCGCCTTCATCGTCGCCGGCGCCCCCACCACGGCCATCACCGACCTCTCCACGTCCAAGACCGCCTATCTCGTCTCCCTGGACGAGGAGCACGTCTCCAGCCTGCTCGAGACCTCCGAGTACTACCAGGCTGCCACCATCCCGGCCGGCACCTACACGGGCGTCGACGAGGACGTCACCACCGTCGCCGTGAGCGCCGTCATCATCGCCGCCGACACCGTTTCTGAGGATGCCATCTACACGCTGTGCGCCGACATCTTCGACAACGCCGCCGACCTCACCGACAGCCATGCCAAGTACGCCGAGCTCAGCGTTGAGAACGGTGCCTCCATCACGTCCGTGCCCTATCACCCCGGCGCGGCTAAGTACTTCGAGGAGAAGGGCTTCGAGGTTAAGACGAAGTAATTCGCCTTCTCCCAATTCTCCTTGCGTTACAATCGGAAGTCGCTGCGGCCGCCTATGGCTGCGGCGACTTCCCTTGCGTTTTGTGACCTATCCGTTTTCACACTCTTGGAGGTGTAAACAAGTGGCAGATTCCAGCCAGACCGCCCTTCCTGCCGAGGAAATGCAGACTGATGTCGACGCGGTGATGAAGAAGTACGACCGCGAGTCGAATACACGCGTGTGGCAGGGCATCCCCAAGACCGTAGTCGGCTGCATCATGGCGGCATTCTCCGTGTACTGCCTGTACATGACGCTTTTCAGCACCGTGCTGCCCGAGACGCGCCTGTCGCTGTTCCTGGGCTTCATCATCGTCATCGGCTTTTTGATCTACCCGGCCGACAAGCACCACGTCAAGCCCAACCGCATCCCGTGGTACGACATCGTGCTCATGGTGCTGGGCGCCGGGTCGTTCTTCTACTTTGCGGCCAACGCCTACGACATCATCATGATGAACAACCGCATCGACCTGCCGCTCATCGTCATGGGCGTCGTGGGCATCCTTGTGCTGTTCGAGCTGTGCCGTCGCTGCGTGGGCATCCCGATTCTCGTGGTGGTGGCCGCCCTGCTCATCTACGTCGTGGTTTGGCGCAGCGGCTACAACTCCGACCCGTTTAAGATGTTCCAGTACATCATCAGCCGCCTGTTCTACAGCGTGAACGGCGTCATCGGCACGCCCATCAACGTGTGCTACACCTACATCGTGCTCTTCATCATCTTCGGCGCCTTCTTGGAGCGCACGGGCATCGCCAACTTCTTCATCTCCCTAGCCAACCGCCTGGCTGGCTGGTCGAGCGGCGGCCCTGCGAAGGTGGCCGTCATCTCGAGCGCCCTGTGCGGCATGGTGAGCGGCTCCTCGGTGGGCAACACCGTCACCACCGGTTCCGTCACCATCCCCATGATGAAGAAGACCGGCTTCAAGCCCGAGTTCGCCGGCGCCGTCGAGGCAGCATCTTCCACCGGCGGTCAGATTATGCCTCCCATCATGGGCGCGGCGGCGTTCCTCATGGCCGAGTACATGGGCATTCCCTACATCGACGTGGCCGCCAAGGCCATCCTGCCCGCCGTGCTGTACTTTGCCGGCATCTTTATCACCGTGCACCTCGAGGCCAAGAAGCTTGGGCTCAAGGGTCTTTCGCGCGAGGAACTGCCCACGTGGCGCTATCTGGGCAAGAACTGCTACCTGCTGCTGCCGCTCGTGCTGCTCGTGTGGCTCGTCGCGTCGGGCGCGCGCACCATGGCTTGGTCTGCTGCCATCTCCATTTTTGCCGCCTTCCTCATCGGGTACGTCAACTTCTTCCTGAACAACCTGCATGAGCGCGCCGAGGGCCAGACGCTGCGCCAGGTGTTTGCCGAGACCACGGTCTTTGCCCTGAAGCAGGCCTTTGAGGCCTTCCAGGCCGGTGCGAAGAGCGCCGTGTCGGTGGGCGTTGCCTGCGCCATGGCCGGCCTCATTGCCGGTTGCATCACGCTGACCGGCCTCGCCTCCGTGCTCATCAACGGCATCGTCGCCATCGCCGGTGACGCCACCATCCTGGGCCTGCTGCTCACCATGGTGTGCTGCATCGTCCTGGGTATGGGCGTCCCCACCACGGCCAACTACTGCATCATGGCCTCCACGTGTGCGCCCATCCTCATCCAGCTGGGCATCCCCGTGGTTGCCGCACACTTCTTCGTCTTCTACTTCGGCATCGTGGCCGACATTACGCCGCCTGTGGCCTTGGCCGCCTACGCCGGCAGCGCCATCGCCAAGTCCAAGCCGATGAAGACTGCCGTCAATGCCACAAAGCTCGCCATTGCGGCGTTCATCGTGCCCTACATCTTCGCCTTCAACCCGATTATGCTCTTCGAGGGCGACGCGTCGGTGTTCGAGATGGCGCTCGTGTGCGTCACGGCCCTGCTCGGCCTCTTCTGCATCGCGGCGGCCCTCAACGGCCACCTCTTCAAGAAAATCAACCCCGTGCTGCGCATCGTCCTTATCGCCGGCGGTCTGTGCGCCATGATTCCCGGTATTGCGACCGATGTGGCTGGTATCGCCGTTGCCGTGGCCGTCGTGGCCTTCCAGTACCTCACGGCAAAGAAGAGCGCAGCTCTGCCTGCGGCATAAGGCAACCTGCAACAAGCTGGGCGCATGTTTCAATAAGGGCTCGAGGGGCAATCCTCGGGCCCTTTTTCGTGCGAGGGGTGCGTAGCCGCTGTGGTGCTTGGTTTCTACCAGGTGACGCGTTGTATTTGCGCCCTGAGAAGGGCCTGCGGGGTCGTATCATGGTGTCCGTCACTGATTGAGCACCTGGAAGGAGACTTCGCATGGCCAAAATTCAGATGAAGACGCCGCTCGTTGAGATGGACGGCGACGAGATGACTCGCATCATCTGGAAGCTGATCAAAGACGAGCTCATCTGCCCCTTCGTCGACCTCAAGAGCGAGTACTACGACCTGGGCCTCAAGCATCGCGATGAGACCGACGACCAGGTGACGGTGGACTCTGTGCTTGCCACGAAGCGCCTGGGTGTGGCCGTGAAGTGTGCCACCATCACGCCCAATGCCGCGCGCGTGGAGGAGTACGGCCTCAAGCAGATGTGGAAGAGCCCCAACGGCACCATCCGCGCCATGCTCGACGGCACCGTCTTCCGCACCCCTATCGTGGTCAAGGGCATTGAGCCGTGCGTGCGCAATTGGACCAAGCCCATCACGCTTGCCCGCCACGCCTACGGCGATGTGTACCGCAACGCTGAGATGCGCATTCCGGGTCCGGGCAAGGTGGAGCTCGTCTACACCGCTGAGGACGGCACTGAGACGCGCGAGCTTGTGCACGACTTCAAGGAGCCGGGCGTGGTGCAGGGCATGCACAACCTCGACGGCTCTATTGAGAGTTTCGCGCATTGTTGCTTCGAGTACGCGCTTGCCACCAAGCAGGACGTTTGGTTTGCCACGAAGGACACCATTTCCAAGAAGTACGATCACCGCTTCAAGGACATCTTCCAGGAGATTTTTGACGCCGAGTACAAGGCTCGTTTTGACGAGGCGGGCATCACGTACTTCTACACGCTCATCGACGACGCTGTGGCACGCGTCATGAAGGCCGAGGGCGGCTTCATCTGGGCCTGCAAGAACTACGACGGCGACGTCATGAGCGACATGGTGTCGAGCGCCTTTGGCTCGCTTGCCATGATGACCTCGGTGCTCGTGAGCCCCGACGGCACCTTTGAGTACGAGGCCGCCCACGGCACGGTGCAGCGCCACTACTACAAACACCTTGCCGGACAGGAGACTTCGACCAACTCGGTGGCCACCATCTTTGCCTGGTCAGGTGCCCTGCGCAAGCGCGGCGAGCTCGACGAGCTGCCTGAGCTTGTGGACTTTGCGAACCGCTTGGAGAAGGCCACGATCGACACCATCGAGGCCGGCGAGATGACGGGCGACCTTGCACGCATCACGACGCTCGAGAACCCCACGACGCTCAACACGCGCGACTTCATCGGGGCGATTGCGGGGAGGTTGAGGGGGTAGAAGCCCTTCTGCTTGGGAGTCTCTCGGGGCCTCCTGAATGGTCCAATGCTCAGACAGTTTCGCCGCGGAGGGCGCGGCTGCAAAACTGCGCTTGGACCATTCAGGAGGCCTCTTGCGTGTGTGGGGGCTTCTAGACCCGCGGGAGCCGCGAATCGCGTTGGGGGCTTTAAGGGCGCATTGGGCTTGGGGGCGCGAGGGAGAGGGGGCCCCTCGATTGCAGGGGCTCGGTGGTGCTGGGGGCTCATGAGGCTTTGACGGGTAGGATGTCGAAGGTGCCGCGCGATACGGGGTGTCATGCGCATGAAAAAAGGCTGCCTGCCAGAGGTGGCAGACAGCCTTAAGGAAGTGGCTTGCTGTGAGACGGGCGATTAGTCCCTGTTGTTGCTCGCAAAAATCTGAACGAGATGGATGAAGAGCAGGGCGATGTCCATGTAGATGTCGATGGCGCTGTCGACGGCGTTATCGATCGTCTTGGCGTACTGCTGGCTGCGCCAGTAGTCGAAGCCGATGTAGAGGCTGAAGAGCACGGCGCAGATGACCGAGATCCAAATGCCGCTGCCACCGATGAGCATGGTGATAAGCGAGACGACAAGCACGCCGATGAGGCCGGCGAAGAGCAGGCCGCCAATCTTGGCGAAGAAGTTGGGGAACGCCAAGCTCGCAATGACCATGATGCCCGTGATGAGCAGCGTGTCCACGAAGGCGTACATCACGATGTCGGTGTTGATGCCGCCAACCATGGCCACGATGCAGGCAATCTCCAGGCCCAGCGGGATAACGACCATGTTGTAGCCCACAAAGCTGATGAGCGGGTTGTCTGACTTGTAGGCGATCAGAAGGCCGGCAATGCAGCACACCAGGTAGAAAATCGTGAAAGCGATGGGGTTCATGCTCATCGCGAAGTCGCCCATGGTGGCGCACATGATGGCGTTGATGCCCAGGCCCCACAGCACGGTGAGGCCGAGAACCATGTTGTAGGTGCGGTCGGAGACGATCTGGCCGTGCGCGTTGGCGACAGAGCGCTCCTCCAGACGCTGCTCATGGCTGTTGCTCAGTGAAAGAGACGACATGTTCCTCATTCCTTGGGATGAATCGGCGTGTACACATGCGTACATCATACCCGGCGGATATGCGCGCCCGGCTTTCTCCAAAGAAGCGCCAGAACCTTGCCAGATGGCTTAAATCTCCCAGGTGGGGGCAGGCTCGGGCTGAGCAGGCTGAGCATCGGAGCGCGTGCGCACCACGACTTCCTGGTTTTTGAGGCTTACACGGGCATATGCCGGTACCGACTCGGTTACAAAGGCGCTGCCTGCGATGATGGCGCCCTTGCCTACGACGGTCTGGCCGCCCAGCACACTGGCGTTGGAGTAGATGGTCACGTCGTCCTCGATGGTGGGGTGGCGCTTGACGCCTGCAAGCTGCTGACCCTTGCGCGTGGAGAGGGCGCCGAGCGTGACGCCCTGGTAAATCTTGACATGCGAGCCGATGGTCGTGGTCTCGCCGATGACGACGCCCGTTGCGTGGTCGATGAAGAAGTACTCGCCGATCGTGGCGCCGGCGTTGATGTCCACGCCCGTCTTGCTGTGTGCGTATTCGGTCATGAGGCGGGGGATGAGCGGCACCTTGTGGCCGTAGAGGATATGGGCGATACGGTAGACGAAGATGGCGAAGAGGCCGGGGTAGGCGAGGATGATCTCCTGCTTGCTCTGGGCCGCAGGGTCGCCGTCAAAGGCCGCCTGCACGTCTTTGAAGAGCAGCTCCTGGACATGGGGGAGCTCGGCCATGAAGGTGTCGACGACAGCGTCGGTCTTGGTCTCGATGTCCTGCGCCGGAAGCGTGGTCCCGTCACGGAACAGGAACGCCTCGTGCACCTGCGTGCGCAGGGCGTTGCGGATGCGCATGATCTGCTCGGCCACGTAGTTCTCCGCGCCTACGCCCTTGAGCGCCTCGCCTGCGTAGTACCCCGGGAAAATGAGGCTGCGAACGTCCTTGATGATGGAGATGATCGCGTCACGGTTGGGGAAGTGCCCGAAGGGTTTGGTGACGAAGATCTCTTCGGCTTCGTAGTTGCTGGAAATCTTGGACACAAGCTCATCAAACTGTGCGTCAATCATGGTTCCCCCTCCAGGGCCGGGTATGTGTGCCGTGAAGCATACCAAAGAAGTAGGGAATATGAGCCTATAAAGACGGCTAATTTTTGCGAAATAACTTCTCTAACGTTGTAGCTAAGCCTTAAGCTTGTACTGTTCGGCCAGGTCAATGAGCTCTTGGCGGGTGTGGACGCCGAGCTTTGCATACAGACGCTTCGTGTGGCCCTTTACGGTGTTCTCAGACAATGTGAGCTCGTCGGCGATAAAAGCACCGCTGCGGCCGTGCGCGAGGCGCACCAGCACGTCGAATTCGCGGTTGGTGAGTCCGTAGTCGCGCGCAATGGCGACGCACTTGACGGAGAGCCTGTCGCGTCTGCCGCTGCCCATGCCGTCGTCGGGCTTTTCGGGCTGAGCGGGGAGCGCGTTTTCGACGTCAGCGGGCGCAGCCCCCTCTTCCAAAGAAGGCTCAATCGGGGCGGTCTTGGTGAAAAGGGCGTCTTGATCGTCGGCGACGAAGGCGATGGCCACCAGGGCAAGCACCGTGAGTGCCGGCAGCGCCGTGTGAAGCGGGTCATAGGGTGCAAGCATGAGGCCAAAGATGATGCCGGCAGCCACGGGAAGCGAGTAAAAGACCCAACCCATGCCAATGACGTGGGAGGCGTCGACGTGCGTATGGCGGGCGATGTCCGTGAGGATGAGGAACCAAAGTGCTGCCATGGCGGTCTGGGCGGCGCGTACGAAGGAGACCACGAGCACGTACGTAGTGCCTTCTACCTGGGGTGCCATGAGTATGGCCGCCGACATGAGGAGCACGATGGGTCGCCACACGATACGGAAGGATATGCGCTTGAGAATTTTGGCGCAGCAGACCCAAAAGACAATGACGAGCCCGATGATGAGCAGGGGAACAGCGAGGTCAGTCAAGGCAAGGATGCGGTCGGGGTTGGCGAGTAGAAGCGTCCAAGAGACGCCTACGGCAAAGCTGTAAACCGTGATACCCACGGCGATGCGCCAAAGGGGCAGCACGGTGCGGGCGTTTTCACGAAACGACTTGCTCGGCAAAGGTTCGGCGACAGGCTCGGGGTCAAGGCGCTTGTAGCAGGCGTGCAGTGTCGCGGGAATGGCAAAGCCCACCAGGGCGAGCACGATGCAGGAGCCCGCATCGCCCACGACAAACATAAAGCACTCGATAAGGGAGGCAATGACGAGCGCCAGCGCCGCCATGCCGCACGCTTGGCGGGGCTGCATCTCGCTGTAGGGCGTGCTCCAGGTGCGATAGGCATAGGCAATGCCGTACCCGCCCATGATGCAGACGGCGAGCGGGTGCATGGGGATGCGGACAAGACCCGGCATTTCCAGGTCGAACATCATAAGGGGAGAGGCCGCCAGACAAACGGCGCTTGCCACGGCGGCAGGGGAGAGCACGCCCTTGGCGCGCTTGTCGCGCTTGTCCAGGAACACCAAGGCGACCATGAAGAGGGAAATGCTTGCGTAGAACGTCGCGAGCCAAGTGAAGCCCGCGTGATCGCGCAGCTGTCCACTCATGGTGTGGATCCAGACGAAGACTAGGGAGAGCCCGACAATGTACGGGTTTCTCAGCGCATCATCCTTCACGACCTGCACGGCTCCTCTCGGCGAGTCGATGTCGGTAACATCTCAGTAACGTTACCTTCATAGTTCCATCACAAAAGTAATACCCCTAAACGCCCAAAAAACGGGGGCAAACGGCCAATACAATAGACCCAAAAGGGGTTCAAATCTAGCTTCAACTGGTAAAACGCCAGAAATAGACCATTAACGGGTCTAATGGTCGCGCGTGTATGCGCGTAACATCTCCCGCTGCAATGCTTCGTATACGGTCGAAGCAAGGACGAGGTATAGGAAAGGAAGTGTTACATGGAACTCTCGCGCAGAAGCTTTTTGAAGGCCGGCGGCGCAGGCGCACTCGCGTCGACGCTGGCGTTCGAGCTGACGAACCAGTCGAAGGCGTTGGCCCAGGATGTCGACCCCGCCGATTGGAAGCTCGTGGGTACCAAGGAGAGCACGAACATCTGCTGCTACTGCGCAGGTGGCTGCGGTTCTCTTCTTTCGTCTCGCAACGGCGAGCTTATCAACCTCGAGGGCGATCCCGATCACCCCATCAACCAGGGTGGCCTGTGCCCCAAGGGTGCCACGATGGCGCAGCTGCGCAACGTCGTTGACCCCGAGACCCGCGAGGTCATCAAGAACCCCGCCCGCTCCACCAAGCCGCTGGTGCGCCGTCCCGGCTCCAGCGAGTGGGAGGCCATCACCTGGGAAGAGATCATCCCTGAGATCGCCCGCAAGGTGAAGGACACCCGCGACGAGGGCTTCGTCGAGAAGGAAATGGTCGACGGCAAGGAGCTCGTCGTCAACCGCTGCCAGTCCATTGCTTCGCTGGGTGGCTCCCAGCAGAACTCCGAGGAAGAGTACCTCATCCTCAAGATGATGCGCCAGCTTGGTATTGTCGCCATCGACAACCAAGCTCGTGTTTGACACGGCCCCACGGTTGCCGGTCTGGCACCTTCATTCGGCCGTGGCTCTATGACCACGCACTGGTGTGACTTCCAAAACACCGACTTCATTCTGAACATTGGTTCCAACTCCGTTGAGAACCACCCCGTCAGCGCCAAGTGGCTCAACAAGGCCCACGAGAAGGGCGCTACGTGGATCGTCGTCGATCCGCGCTATACCCGTACTGCCGAGATGGCGGACATCTACTGCCCCATCCGTTCGGGTACCGACATCGCATTCTATGGCGGCCTGTACAAGTACATTTGCGACAACCTCATTGATCCTAACCTTGAGGCTTACCTTGAGGCTGTGGAGAACAACGACGAAGAGGCTCGCCAGGCGCTACTCGATACATACAACTTCGAGTACCTCCTCAACTACACCAACGTCTCCTACCTGCTCGACCCCGAGTTTGAGTTCGACGTCGAGACTGGTCTGTTCAGCGGTTGGGACGAGGAGACCGAGAAGTACAGCAACCATTCCTGGCACTATCAGACTGCCGAGGAAGTTGTGTGGGACACCTCGAAGGGCGGCACCTACGAGTGGGCCAGCCACGAGCTCAACCCCGAGGTTCCCGAGTTCACCCCGCCGGTGCTCACCGTCCCCAAGAAGGACGCGACCCTCACCGACGAGATGTGCGTCTACCAGCAGTTCAAGAAGCACTACAGCCGCTACGACATGGAGACTGTCTCCCGTACCTGCGGCATGACGCTTGAGCAGCTCGAGACCGTCTACTCCACCTACGCTCAGTCCGGCGCCCGCGGCAAGGCCGGCGTCATCCTGTACGCCCTTGGCCAGACGCAGCACACCTACGGCGCCCAGAACACCCGCGCCATGTCCATCCTGCAGCTGCTCCTCGGCAACGTCGGCGTCCCCGGCGGCGGCGTGGCGGCCCTGCGCGGCGAGCCCAACGTTCAGGGCGCCACGGACATGGGCATGCTGGTGCAGGAGCAGCCCGCTTACCTCAAGTGGGCCAACACCACCGACCGCAAGGACCTGCGTTCTTGGCTCGAGAGCCAGACCTACTCCGACGGTTACTACACCAACAAGCCCAAGTTCATCGTCAGCCAGCTCAAGGAGTTCTTCGGCGAGAACGCCACCGTCGAGAACGACTACGGCTACGACTGGTGGCCCAAGGTTCCTTCGCACGCTGATGCCGAGATCAAGGACTGGACGCACATCTCCACGTTCGAGCTCATGCAGCAGGGCGTCATCAAGGGCTACTTCAACTGGGGCATGAACCCGTGTCACTCCGGCCCCAACGCCGGCAACATCCGTCGCTCCATGGCCAACCTCGACTGGCTCGTCGTTGCCGACCAGGTGCTCACCGAGGCCGCCGAGTTCTGGCGCGGCCCGGGCATGGATCCCGCCAAGGTCAACACCACGGTGTACTACCTGCCGTGCGCCCTCATCTACGAGAAGCCCGGCACCATCCTGAACTCCGGCCGTTGGATTCAGTGGCGCTTCCAGGCTGTGGATCCGTGGGACGAGGCCAAGAACGACCTCGAGATGTGCGACCTGCTGTGGACTGAGATCTGCCGCCTCTACGAGGAGGAGCACGACGATCCCAAGACCGCCAACCCCGATCCCATCCTGAACGTCAAGTGGGACTACTACGTTGACGGCAAGATCGACTTCCGTCCCGTCGCCTGGGCTCTCAACGGCTACCGCATTGCCGGCACCAACTGCAACTGCGATTCCTCCGACCCCCAGACCGACCTGCTCGCCGGTTACTCCGAGCTGGCCGCCGACGGTTCCACCTCCTGCGGTATGTGGATCTACTCCGGCTACTACAGCAATAACGACGCTCCTCTCGACCCGGCCAGCCAGCCCGTGTGCCGCCGTAACAACGTCGACACCTCCGGTCTGGGCCTGTACTCCGAGTGGGCGTTCGCTTGGCCGAACAACCGCCGCATCCTGTACAACCGCGCCTCGGCCGACATGAACGGCAAGCCCTGGCGTGAGGACCGTCGTCTCGTCGAGTGGGACGACGCCGAGGGTAAGTGGAAGGCCGGCTACGCCGACGGCTGCGACGTGGGCGACTTCGTCGCTGGCACCACCCCGCCCAACAACAAGGCATTCTTCATGCTTTGGGAGCAGAACGCTCGCCTGGAGTCCTACGGCATGGAAGACGGCCCGCTGCCCGAGCACTTCGAGCCCTTCGAGAGCCCGCTGGACGCCAACCCGTTCAACGGTCGCCTCAACTCCCCGTGCTACCTGGGCCGCGGCCTGGAGTCCTCGAAGCACTCCCCGCACGAGGAGTTCCCGATCGTCGCCACGACCTACTCGGTCACCGAGCATTGGCAGACCGGCGGCCAGACCCGTCTGTGCCCCGCCCTCGTCGAGGCCATGCCCGCTCAGTTCATCGAGATGTCCTACGAGCTCGCTGCTGAGAAGGGCATCGAGAACGGCGAGAAGGTCCGCGTGTGGAACAACCGTGCCTCCATCGAGATCACGGCGCTCGTCACGCACCGCTTCAAGCCCTTCACGGTCAACGGCGAGAAGCTGCACCAGGTGGGCATGACGCACCACTTCGGTTGGTCCAGGCTCTTCGGCACCGACCAGAACATGGTCAACGACCTGACGCCCAACGTCGGTGACGCAAACAGCCAGACGCCTGAGTACAAGGCGTTCCTGGTCAACATCGAGAAGCTGTAAGGAGGTTGGTCGACATGAGCGAGAAAGCGATTCTGTTTGACACCGCACGCTGCACCGCGTGCAAGGGCTGCCAGGTTTCCTGCAAGTGCTGGAACAACCTTCCCTCTGCCCTCGATTGTTCCAACGAGTGGAGCGGTTCGCACCAGAACCCCATCGACCTCAACGGCAACACCCGCCTCATCGTGACGTTCGATGAGCAGGAGGGTGGCCCCAAGGGCGTGGAGTGGGCCTTCGGTCGTCGCGCCTGCCAGCACTGCACCGACGCGCCTTGCGCCGAGGTCTGTCCGGCCGGCGCCATCTTCAAGACCGAGTACGGCATGGTCACGGTCGACGAGAGCAAGTGCGTCGGCTGCAGGTACTGCTCCATGGCGTGCCCGTTCGACGTGCCCCGCTACTACGAGGCGTCTGACTCCCCCTGGGTGTTCAAGCGCTCCATCATCGACAAGTGCACGGGCTGCGTCGACCGCATCGCCCAGGGCATGGCCCCGGCCTGCGTCACTGCCTGCCAGCCTGAGGCCCTCCAGTTCGGCGACCGCGAGGACATGATCAAGCTCGCCCACGAGAGCGTCGACCGCCTGCACGAGCGCGGCTTCAACGACGCCGTCGTCTACGGCGAGGAAGAGATGGGTGGCCTGCACGTCATCCAGGTCCTCAAGTACGGCGTCGAGCGTCACGGCCAGGTCGTCGATCCCAAGAAGAACCCGCTCATCGACGTCATGGACATCGCCAAGCCCGTCACCGGTGTCATCGCCGGCTGCGTGGTCGTCGGCCTGGGTGTCATGCGCGGCCTTGCTTCGGGCTACGATCGCGACGAGCGTATCTACAACCCCGAGACGGGCGACACCATCTCGCTCGACACGGGCGAGGTGCTCAAGCACGGCGACGGCCAGGACCCGATGTCCTTCAAGGAGCATATGTCCGAGGCCCTGAGCGGCGCCAAGCGCGACCTGCTCCACAAGGGTGCCGACAGCGAGAATGGTAAGGGAGGCAGCAATGAGTAACCACGAGACCTATCAGGCTCCGGCGGCCGATGCCGCCAAGAACAAGGCGTTCGTCGAGGCCCAGAAGGCTAAGGGAACCGAGCGTTACATTCAGCGTCACTCGCTGCTCGCCCGCATCACGCACGGCGTGGTCTCCATTTCCTGCATCCTGCTGGCCATCTCCGGCCTGTTCGTGTTCGTTCCGCCGCTGGCTGCCCTCGTGGGCGCCGACGCCGTCTTCGCCATCCGCATGTCGCACCGCGTGCTCGGCTGCATCTTCATCCTGATGCCTGTCATCAGCGCCATCCTTGCCCCCAAGGGCGCCTGGCACATCATCAAGGAAGATGCCCTCAGCAAGTGGGACAGCGACGACAAGAAGTGGATGCTGCTCTTCCTGCCGTACCTCTTCCTGGCTCGTTGGCTCCACATGCCCGACCAGCACCAGAACAAGTCCGGCCAGCGCTTCGCCGACGGCATGCTCATCGTCCTGAGCCTGCTCATGGCTGTGACCGGCGTTGTCCTTACCCTGGACAACCTGGTGCTCATCTCGCTGAGCGCCGACGCCCACGCCGTGTGGCTCCTGCTGCACGACATCGGCTTCTTCCTCATCGTCGTCTTCGGCATGGCCCACATCTTCCTGGGCGGCGGCCTGTTCCAGCCCTACAAGGGTTGCGCCAAGCTCATGTTCGGCGACGGCACCGTCAGCGAGTCCGCGGCTCTGTACCACTGGGGCCACTGGGCACGCGAGCAGATCGAGAGCGGCGAGAACATCGTCGAGAAGCCCGTCGCGTAATGCAATTGTTCGACCGGTGCGCTTGTAACCGGTAGGTGCCTCCTGGAGCTGGGGCGTACCTACCAGCGCCCCGGCTCCACGCACTGCACATGCCGCCCGCCGACGAGCGTTTGTCGGCGGGCGGTTTTCGTTACAATCAGCCGGAGAGCAAAACGAGGCCCGGTGTTGTCCGGCGAATGGAAAGGACTGGCTCCCATGAACCTGGAGCAGATTAAGGCGGTCGTCGAGGCGTACCGTCCCACGACGGCGGCCGACGACATGGCGCGCCTGGAGTTCTTCGAAGGTATCTGGCAGATTCAGCAGCGCCACGCCGATGCTGCAGGTCAGGCGATCGATCCCTCGACCCTGCCCGGCAAGGACGAGCTGCTCGATTGGTACTGGGCCTGCAAGCCGTTCCTGCTTCAGGTGCCCGCTGCTGTTGACGCTCGTCGCCTGGCGGCCTGCGCTCGCGAGATTGCCTCGTACCTCATCGAGAAGGGCTCCTTCTCCGAAGGCGCCTGCGGTTACCTCAAGGGCCTGCGTTGGACCGAGGTTGTCGAGTTCGAGCCCATCGACTTGGCGGGGGAGGACCCCGAGGGTTGGATTGAGGCCATCGCCAACGACGTCATCGACGAGCAAGGCGAGTCCGACGAGGCCTTCGAGCGCGTGCGTCTCACCTGCATGGTGCTGACGCTTGCCCTGCGCAGCCAGCTTCAGCCTGTTGCTGAGGCTGAGCTCGCCCGTGTGCGTCGCGAGGTCGAGGATGGGGCGTTCGAGCATGTCAGGCCCCTGCGCTGCCCTGTGTGCGGCGGCGCCGCCACGCTTGCCCATGTTGGCCCCACTGCCTCCAACAAGGCCAACGTCCGTACTCTGTATTGCGGCCAGTGCGGCTCTACCTGGGGCTTTGAGCGAGTGCGCTGCGCATGCTGCGGCACCCAGCACCAGGGTCACCTCGAGTACCTTAGCGTCGAGGGCGACGAGGCGCACCGCGTCCATGTATGCAGCGAGTGCGGCGGTTATATGCGCTCCCACTTCAACGACCCCGAGTCGCGCACCGCTTTTGTGCCCGAGATCGAGGACGTCATGATGGTGAAGCTTACGGCGCTGGCCGAGGCCGGCCAGCTTAAGGTTTGCGAGTAGGGTCAACTACCTGCTCTTGTAGGAAACGTCGACCAAAAAGGGGCGCCCGCCATGCGTGGGTGCCCCTTTTTTGCTCACGTACGTTACCAACGTGTTTCAGGGTGTATCCGTGAGCGGTTTATGCAGGTAAAGCGGCTTTGGATGCGGTACTATGCACACCATTCGTATTGATTCGCAGGCACATCCTGCGACGAGGAAAGGGGACATTCTATGTCCATGAAAGACCTCGGATCGAAGTGGGCCAACTCGAGCCTCATCCTTCGCATCCTTGCGGGCCTGATCATCGGTGTCATCTTGGCATTCATCCCGGGCCTGACCGGCGGCAACAGCTTCATCGAGCTTCTTGGCTCCGTCTTCGTGAGCGCGCTGAAGGGCGTCGCCCCCATCCTGGTGTTCTTCCTCGTCATGAGCGCCCTTGCCAACGCCAAGACCTCCGGCGGCATGAAGAACATCGTCATCCTCTATGTTGTGGGCACCTTCGCCGCAGCGGCCGTGGCGGTCATCGCCATGTACATCTTCCCGCTCACCGTCACGCTGGCCGACGCTTCCGACGTGTCGCAGAGCTCGCCTGAGGGCATCGGCTCCGTGCTGTCCACCCTCATCCTCAACATGTTCTGCAACCCCATTGCCGCCCTCACCAATGCCAACTACCTCGGCATCCTCACCTGGGCCGTGGCTCTGGGCATCGCGCTCCGCAAGGCTCCCGAGGGCGTGCGCAGCGTGCTGTCTTCTATCTCCGACGCCGTGAACACCGTCGTGCGCTGGGTCATCCAGCTCGCCCCCTTCGGCATCTGCGGCCTGGTGTACTCCGCCGTCGTCACCTCGGGCGTGGAGATCTTCACCGAGTACGGCATGCTCATCCTCGTCCTCGTGGGCTGCATGCTCTTCGTCGCCCTCGTGGTGAACCCGCTCATCGCCTTCTTCTGCTTCCACAAGAATCCCTACCCGCTCGTGTTCCGCTGCCTGAAGGACTCCGGCATCTACGCGTTCTTCACCCGTAGCTCCGCGGCCAACATCCCCGTGAACATGAGCCTGTGCGAGAAGCTCGGCCTGCACAAGGACGGCTACTCCGTGTCCATCCCGCTGGGTGCCACGATCAACATGGGCGGCGCGGCTGTCACCATCACCGTCATGGCCATGGCTGCTGCCAATACGCTGGGCATCTCCATCGACATCCCCACGGCCATCGTCCTGTCGGTGCTCGCAGCCGTCTCCGCGTGCGGCGCCTCCGGCGTTGCGGGTGGCTCGCTTCTGCTCATCCCGCTGGCATGCTCGCTGTTCGGCATCTCCAACGACATCGCCATGCAGATGGTCGCCATCGGCTTCATCATCGGCGTAATCCAGGATTCCTGCGAAACTGCCCTCAACTCCTCCTCTGACGTTCTCTTTACCGCCAGCGCGCAGTACCATGAGATGGAGAAAGCTGGTATCGATTTCAACCCGGGCCGCGACGCTGCCCCCGTCGAGCTGCCCAACAAGGAGGCGTAAGTGGCAGAGTTCGTCTTTCAAATGCATGGTGCCCGTCTCGCATATGGCGACAAGGTCATCCTCGATGAGGTGACGATGGGCTTCTTCCCCGGTGCCAAGATCGGCGTGGTGGGCCCCAACGGTATGGGTAAGTCCACCCTGCTCAAGGTCATGGCGGGTCGTCTGGAGTGCTCGGCCGGCGAGTGCAGGCTCACTCCTGGCTTCACGGTGGGTCTGCTCGAGCAGGAGCCCCCGCTCGACGACTCCAAGACCGTGGTCGAGAACATTCGCATGGCGTTTGCTGACGTTATTGCCAAGGTTGAGCGTTTCAACCAGATTGGCGAGGAGATGGCCGCGCCCGACGCGGACTTCGACGCCCTCATGGCCGAGATGGGCCGTCTGCAAGACGAGATTGACGCCGCCAACGGCTGGGACCTCGACTCGCAGCTCTCCCAGGCCATGGATGCCCTGCAGTGCCCCGATCCCGACGCGCCAGTGAACGTGCTTTCGGGAGGCGAGCGTCGTCGCGTTGCCTTGTGCAAGATCCTGCTTGAGGCACCCGACCTTCTGCTCCTCGACGAGCCTACCAACCACCTCGACGCCGAGAGCGTCCTGTGGCTCGAGCAGTTCCTGGCGAACTACCCGGGTGCGGTTCTGGCCGTCACGCACGACCGCTACTTCCTCGACAACGTCGCACAGTGGATCTGCGAGGTTGACCGCGGCCACCTCTATCCCTATGAGGGCAACTACTCCACCTACCTCGACACGAAGGCTCGCCGCCTTGCCCTTCAGGGCCAGCAGCAGGAGAAGCTCGTCAAGAGGCTTGAGAGCGAGCTCGAGTGGGTGCGCTCCAGCCCCAAGGCGCGTCAGGCCAAGAACAAGGCTCGTCTTGCGCGCTACGAGGAGATGGAGGCGCAGGCCCGTCAGTTCAAGAAGAACGACCTCACTGACATCACCATCCCCGTGGGCCCGCGCCTGGGCTCCAAGGTGCTCGAGGCCAAGAACATCCGCAAGTGCTTCGGCGACCGCGTGCTTATCGACGACTTGTCGTTCTCGCTGCCGCGCAACGGCATCGTTGGCGTCATCGGTCCCAACGGTGTGGGTAAGACCACGCTGTTCAAGACCATTGTGGGCCTGGAGGAGCTGACCTCCGGCAGTCTCGAGGTCGGCGAGAGCGTGAGCATCTCCTACGTCGACCAGAACCGCTCGGGCATCGACCCGCAGAAGAAGGTCTGGGAGGTCGTGGGCGACGGTTACGACTTCATCAAGGTCGGCGACCAGGAGTTCCAGACGCGCGCCTATGTGGCGAGCTTCGGTTTCAAGGGCTCCGACCAGCAGAAGCTTGCCGGCATGCTCTCCGGTGGCGAGCGCAACCGCCTGAACCTGGCGCTCACGCTCAAGCAGGGAGGGAACCTGCTGCTTCTCGACGAGCCGACCAACGACCTCGACACCGAGACGCTTGAGTCGCTCGAAGAGGCGCTGCTTGCCTTCCCCGGCTGCGCCGTGGTCGTCAGCCACGACCGTATGTTCCTCGACCGCATCGCCACGCACATCCTTGCGTGGGAGGGCGATGACGAGAACCCCGGCCGCTGGCACTGGTTCGAGGGCAACTTCGACTCCTACCAGACCGACCGTGTGGCTCGCCTGGGCCAGGAGGCTTCCCGTCCGCACCGCCTGCACCGCAAGCTCACGCGCGACTAGTTTCTTCTGAAGCGCGTGCACGGCAAGGGGCCCGTCGCCATCTGGCAGCGGGCCCCTTTCGTATGCGTTCGGCTCGCGCAATCTGCTTTTACAAGCATGCACTCATTTCCCACCGCAGACGAGGTAGTGAGTCCGGGGGGGGGGGAGTTCTCTGGTATAATTCCGCTGTTGTGTGCCCTATCCCTGCGGTAGAAGTGAGAGCCCGTCCATGTTGCAGACTCGTCGCTCGTTTGTTCAGATGTTGGGCCTTGCAGGTTTGTCTGCGGCGGCGCTCGGCCTTGCCGGCTGTTCGCAGAAGTCCTCAACTGACCAAGGTGTCGACGCTGGGCAAGAATCCGCCTCCCTTGCGGGCGACGATGTCCATGATCCGATCACCATCTGCTTACCCTACCTGTATTCCAGCAACTTTGTAGCGTTGGTGCGCGAGACGTATCCTGAGATCAACCTGCAAGTCATTCCCTATGGCGGTGCCAATACGTCTGCGTTTCTCGACGATATGGTCAAAGCTGGCGACCTCCCTGATATCTGCACTCTGACGCAGTATTCGCCCGACGTCCTCGATGTGAGCGACAAGATGCTCGATTTGTCGGGCTATGCCTTTACCGACAATTACGTGGAGTCTCGCCTGCGCGACGTGGTGGCCAACGGGGCCATCTACCTGCTGCCGTCTCATTACTCCTGCCTTGGCATCACCTACAACAAGACCCTGCTCGAACGTCACGGCTGGTCTGTGCCCACCAGTCTCAACGAGCTTGAGGAGCTTGCTGAAAAGGCTGCGCAGGCGGACGTGCAGCTCTGCCTCGACCAGCTGCAGTACCCGGGATATGGTTTTCAGTATCTGTGCAACATTGCTGACACGGATTTTTTGGGCACCCTTGAGGGCCGCCAGTGGCAGCGGGACTTTCTTGCGGGAAAGGCGACGCTTGCCGGAACCCCGGGCATGATGGAGGCTATGGGTCTGGTCGAGCGCTGGCGCGACAACGGCATGCTCAACGACCTTGCAACAGATGACGACGCACTGACGCGTGCCACGATGCTCGAGGGCAACACCCTTTTCATGCTCGGCTCATCCAACGGCTTCAGCAAGGCGAGCGACAACGGCGACGAGTTCGGTCTCATGCCGTACCTTTCGGTAGACGGCACCCAGAACGTTTTCATCCTCACGGTGGGTCGCTACTACGGTCTGAACAAGCGCCTCGGGCAGGCGGGCAACGAGCGTAAGCTTGCCGACGCGTTGCACGTGATAGAGCTGCTTTCTTCAGTTGAGGGCATCAACTCCCTGCTCAGCGAGGACACCAGGATTCAGGTCCTCCAACCGCTGCGCGACTACAGGCCCGCTGAGAGCAGCTACTACAACGACATTGCCGACGACCTCAACGCAGGCCACACGGTGCCGTTCATTTATGCCGGGTGGGAGAACGGCCTGGTTCCCATGGGCAACAGCATGATTTCGTTTATCCGGGGCGAAAAGCAGATCGAAGACGTTGTGCGCGATGTCGATGCCGCCCAGGACGCCATCGTCAACAACTCGCCCGAGGTCTATACCACCGTCACCGAGAAGATTGAGACCCGAGGTTGCACATGGCTGCTGGGGCGGGCGTTTGCCCAGGCCACGGGGGCCGATGTGGCCCTACTCTCCGAGACGGCGGTGTTGGAGGGGCTCGACGGGTCCGACCAGAACAAGGACGGTGTGAGCGGCTGCCTTTTTGCCTTGCCGATGACCGATTATGAGATTACGACCATCCTGCCCGTCAACATCGGTTGGAGCGGCACGCTCAAGACCGTGACCCTCACGGGTGCACGTCTGGAGGAGCTGGAGAAACTCGGCTACGACCGGGAGGGGCTGGGTGAGGGTAACACCTATCCCTATGTGCTCGTCAAGCCAGAGAGCCTGGAGCTCAAACCGGACAAGACGTATACGGCGGTCATCTCGGGCGCGACCGACGCGGTGCTTGCGGAAGGCGACGCGCAGCAAAGTGACGTGGCGGGTCTTGAGGCGGCAAAGGAGTTTTTCAGCGGGTTCGAGTCGCTTTCCAACGCTGAAGTCGCTTGGAAGTAGGGAAATCGCGTGATGGATGCGGTCGGGCACGACGGCGGGCATGAACAGGCGAGAAGGTGGGGGCTGGTTGTGGTGGTCTTCGCCTGCGCCTGTGCCGTGCTCGTCGCCTGCCTGCTTGTCTACAGTGCCTATATGAACCGACTGCTGTACAACGAGCGCCTCGATCAGATGAAGGGCGTGACCGTTCAGTTGTTTCAGGGTCTTGAGGACAACATCGACGACCGCTGGGCCGACGTGGAGGTCCGAAGCGGCCGGTTGTTGAGCCAACATCCCCACACGGTTGCGGAGCTGTGTGCCTATATCGCGCAGCAAGACGAGATTATCGACGCCTCCGCAAAGAACGAGGCGGGCATCATCGCCGTTGACGACAAGGGCTGTTTTTACAGCGCGCAGGGTCAAGGAGGCCCCCTGCGTGACATGGACGTCCTCGTGGGCCAACCTGAGCGCATTAGCTACATCTCAAACGACACCATGTCGGCCAAGACGTGCATGGTGCTTCTTTCCATGTTGGCTGAGCCGGTCGTGCTCGACGACGGAACGCGCATCCTGTATTACGGCTCCCGCCTGCCTATCGAGCAGCTGAGTCCCTACTTCGAGTGCAAAGCATATGAGGGCACGAGCAGCGTATATCTGCTGGGTACCGACGGTACAAAAATATTCTTCGACGGGTCGGGCGAACTCATCCACGGATTCAACGCGTTCTCTGTCCTCAAGCAGATGCATTACTCGCATGGCAGCACGTTTGACGACGCGCTCCGGGCGCTCAACGAGACGGGGACTGCCTATTCCAATGCAGTGCTTGAAGGCACTGAGTACTACTATGCTCTCAGGCGAATCGAGGGCACGGAATGGACGGTGCTGTTTTTAGTGCCGTCGTCGAGCGTGGCGACGAACACGGTCCATCTCGTTGAGTTAAATACAAATACGATGCTTGTCTTCGCTGTCATTGCTGTCGTCGCCACAACCGCTGCGGTTGCCGTCATGATGCGGCTCCAGCGGTCTCGTGAGATCGCGGTTGAGCGTGCGAATGCTTTGCGTCTTGAAGAGGCCAATGAGATGCTTCGCCGCGCCAATGAAGCAGCACGGGACGCCTTTGAGGCCGCCGAGTCGGCAAACAGGTCGAAGAGCGACTTTCTCGCCAACATGTCTCACGACATACGCACACCCATGAACGCCATCGTTGGGTTCGCGGAGCTCATTCGCGCCAATGAGACGGATCCTGCGCGTGTGGACGAATACGTCATGAAGATTCAGGCGTCGAGCAACCATCTGCTCAGCCTGATCAACGACGTCCTCGACATGTCCAAGATCGAGGCTGGCAAGATGAACCTGCACATTTCGAGGATGGACGTCAGCGAGGTAGTGGGAGCCGTCGTCGACATCATCCGCCCCCAGGCCGAAGCCTGCGGGTTACATTTTGACGTGAGTGTCGCAGGCATCGAAGGATGCGCAGTCAAAGGCGACTCTCTGCGTCTGAGGCAGATTCTGTTGAACATTCTCTCCAATGCGGTCAAGTACACACCCAGCGGCGGGCGCGTGAGCTTTGCGGTGCGGGCGCTCAAGAGCGAGGATATAGGCGTCGAGCGCATTTCGTTCACCGTTGCCGACAACGGTATCGGGATGACCCCCGAGTTTCAAAAAGTCATCTGCGATCCGTTCACCAGGCAAGAGACCTCCAGGACAAACAAGGTGCAGGGAACTGGCCTGGGCATGGCCATCACGCGTAGCTTTGTGGACATGATGGGGGGCACGATGTCCATCGCAAGCGAAGTGGGCAAGGGCTCGACCGTGGAGGTCGTGATTCCCTTTGAGGTGGCTGGCAACGCGGATTCTGTCGAGCCCGTGCGGAACTCTGGTATGGCTTCGGGGGAGGGGAGGTCGGTTCTGGCCGGCATGCGCTTTCTCTGCGCGGAGGACAACGAGCTCAATGCTGAGATTCTCCAGGCGCTTCTCAATCTTGCCGGTGCCCAGTGCAAAATCTGCGAGAACGGCCGTCTGTTGCTGGATGCGTTTGAGGCTGCAAAGCCCGGCGACTTTGACGCCATCCTGATGGACGTGCAGATGCCGGTGATGAACGGTTATGAGGCCACGCGCGCCATTCGTGCGAGCAAAAGTCGGCTTGCCGGGATCCCCATTGTCGCGATGACGGCCAATGCCTTTTCCGAAGACGTGCGGGACGCGCTCGACGCGGGTATGAACGCCCACGTCGCCAAGCCGCTCGATATGGAGGTGCTTGCGGAAACCTTGCGTTCGCTTGGTTTGGGGGCGAGGGACGGCGAGTAGCGAACAAAGGCTTGGGCAGGCGGCGAAGGTCGGGTGTGCGCGAGCCGGCGTGTGAACTCGTGGTAAGCACAACAAAAAGGCCAGGAACTGTTTCCAGTCCCTGGCCTCAATGTAAGCATGGTCGGGCAAGCGGGATTTGAACCCACGACCCCTTGACCCCCAGTCAAGTGCGCTACCAAGCTGCGCTATTGCCCGAAGTGCAAGAAGTAATACTAATCCTTTTGCTAAGAGAATGCAAGCATTATTTTGCAAAGAATTGAAGATTGGCTCGTCGCTCTCGTAGGCGCGCTCATATTCTCAAGGCCCGGGGTCTGTAAAGCTGGTGCTACGTGATGGAGGCGGTATAGGCGACGTTGATGGCAAAGAGCGTCACCAGGCTTGCCAATATGATCAGCGCGCAACGAATGACCTGGTATACCAAGGATTTGTCATGCTTGATGCCAAGCCTCGCAAAGAGGCGGCGCTTGTCGTAGAGCGTATATGCGATGCTGGAGAAGAGCAGCACATAGAAGGTGGCAAAGCAGCGATTCAGCCAAAACGGGGTGCCTTCGGGCAGCGCCTGCGAGGTCGTGAACCAGGAGGCATACGCGTACAGCACCCAGTTCAGGGCAATGAACACGTTCCAGACGCGGCAAATCCAGGTGGGAATCGCATCGGGCAGATGGGCGAGCAACGCAAGAACAGCGCCTTGCGGGCTTCGTGGGCGGGGCGATTGTTCGGTGGAGCCATTCGCCTGACGCGTGTCAGGGACAGAAGGGCGCGCGGGAACGGGTTTTTGCAGACGCGCCCTCGCCACGGCTCTGACCGACGGGCACGCCTCAAAGGCTATCTTCAAGTCCCCTGCGCTCATATAGCGGCCTTTAGCGTCCAGTGCGCAGGCCTTGGCGATGACGCGCCTGAGGTCGCTGGGAATCGACGGGCTGGCATAGTCGACCAGCCGGTCGTTGTTTGACATGGGCTTGCCTGTCAGGCAATAGAACAGCACCGCCCCCAGGGCATAGACGTCGGTCTGCACGCTTGTCTGGCCGAAGCCGCACTGCTCGGGCGGCGCATAGGGGCGTGTGCCCAAATATGCCGTGTCGTGGTCGGCTTGGGGTTTGAAGACGCGGGAGATGCCGAAGTCAAGAAGCATCACCGTGGGCGTGCAATCTTCGCTCTCGTCGAGGTCGACCATGACATTGGTGGGCGTAATGTCGCGGTGAATGATGGGGCGCTCGAAAGCGGTATGAGGTTCCTCAACTGCATTGCAGAGCTCGGGAAACATCCGTTGCGTGAAGTCGAGTCGCTCCTTTTGTCCGGGCAGCGCCTCCACGCATGCGGCAAGTGTCTCGCCTGGCGCAGTCTCCATGACCACGACGAGCTTGTCGGCTATGGGGCCGCAGTCAAGGATGCGGGGGACATGCGTGAGGCGTTTGCCTGCTTGCTGTTTCTCAAACAGCAGCTGGTATACCTCGCCCAGACCGCTTTGACGGGCGATGTACTTGCGGATGAAGGGGCCTGCCTCTTGCGTATCGGCCGTGCCCAGCCGATAGACTCTCTCGGTGCGCTCAACCTGCGTCTGCTTGATGAGGGCATCCACGCGATAGCACGTATCGTTCTCGAAGCGCTCGAGCATCTCCGCCAAGGGGTCTATGCTGGTAGTTGAGCTCGTGGGTTCCATCATGCTCCGAGTGCGTACGGGTTGAAAAGAAAAGGCGGACCCGGATGGGCCCGCCTCGATGATAAGCCTTTCTTGGAAGTCTCGGCCACGCCTTTCAGCAAACGGTTTCTTCTCCAAAGCGGTAGAGCTCCTCGTTGACCTTCTGCAGCGAGCAGCCACGGTCGAGGCAGAAGATGATGATGGCGTCGCGTCGGCACTTGGCGTTGAGCTCGTTGGCGCCGGCCGCTCGCAGCGCCCGGTTTGTCTCCCGCAGGGAGAGGGCCATGGCAAAGGCGATCTGCAGCACCTTGTCGCGGGAGGGGTGGCGCGTCCCTTTGAAAATCTGGTAGCCGAAGGTCTCGTTGAGGTTTGCCATACGCACCACCTGGGCACGCTCGAGGCGCTTGGCGGCGAGAAGCTCACTGAGATAGTCAGCAAGGTTTCGCTCGGTGGTTTCCCGTTGGTCCAAAAAGTCGTCGACACTGGGGGCGTGCAGCAGCCGGTCGAGTTCGTTTTCGGTCAAAGGCTCGCTCATCGTGTCTCTCCAAGGTGCAAAGGGCGTTGCTGTACAGAATAGCGTGAACGTGCGGGTGGGGCAGCGGGGGAGGTTCCGCGCCGTACATGTTTCTCTACGAGAGGCTCCAGCTTGCTGTGGCGCTGTTTGTGAACATCGCCGCATAGTACAGCGCCTTGGTGATGCTGCCGTCGAAGCAAATGGCGCCCGTCACCGTGCCGCCGGGGGCCAGGGTGCCCGAGCCCAGGCTGACAACGTTGCCGCCGCTGTAATACGTATGCGAGCGCTGGGCGCCCTGGGTGTCCTGGGCCTTCCAATCATAGACGTTGAAGCTGGCCTCTGAAGAGCCTCCGTTGGTGTAGGTGACGGTGACGGCCGTAATGGGGGAGCCGTCGTATTTCGTAAGGCTCGTATCAACAGAGTCCACCGAGATGGAAAGGCCGTTCCCCAGGGTAATGGAGGTACCCAGGGCGAGGTCCTGGGATTGCGTCGCGGTATCGGTGTCGTCAGGCGAGTCTGCGGGGGCAGCGCTCGTCGAGGTGACGGCGTGACTGTTCTTGGCACTGTCGACGGCGTCGTTGATGGCTTTTGAGGTGGCCTGTTGGGCGGCGAGAACGGCTGCGCAGGCGATGATGCAAATGACGAGGCCTGCAATGGCAAGTCCCTTGCCCGAACGGGTGCGCCTCAGGGTAGACGCGAGCCCCACGATGGCAAAAATTGCTCCCAACAGGGCAAGGAAGAACGAGCCGTTGTTGAAGATGGGCATCCAGGAGGTCGCAAGCGCCACGATTCCGAGTACAAGTCCCACAATCGCCATGGCCGAGGTGGCCGGCTTGCCTGTGCCGCGTGCGTCCGGCCCGTTCATTTCCTGTTCCGCGTGTGCCATGATGGCCCCTTTCGTCGCATCTGATTGCTGATGAGGAGGATTGTAGGCAGCGCACCGGACAGATTCATTAGCTGCCAGCTAAGGGGTTACGTTCAACGGGTGAGTTGAGCGGGGGTCGAGTTCTTATTTGGGCGGATCTCCCAAGGCGAAAGCGAGCGTGCGGCCATCGAACTCGCCGTGACGAACGGCAAAGTGACCACAGGCGAATTAGCGGCGGCGGCAAATCTCGCCGACAAGACGGCGCGCAGCGTGCTGAGAGGCCTCGCTGTAAACGGCCTGCTTGAGTGGGAAGGTAAAAACAGCAGAGATCCTCATCAGTTCTATCGAATCACGGGAAACAAGCAATCCTGACCGAGCAAGTTACCGAGTAGATGTTCGAGTTATAAATGACGTTTTAGCTGGTAAGGCGGCTGTATATCGAATTTTATTGCCTTATTTTACCGAGTAATCGACCGAGTAATCGACCGAGTAGATGCCCGAGCAGAAGACCCTGCGGCAGCGCAAGGGATTAAGAAATAGGCGGGATTGCTTGCGCGCCCCCGCCTTGCGTGACGTCGCCTTGCTGCTCTTCGCCCTGCGCTTGCGAACCATCCATCTCACCGTCCATGCGAATAGACCTGCCTTCCAAAACTCAGGCGGGCCAAAAGAAAAGCCCGCACCTTGAAACCTTGCGGTCCAGAGTACGGGCATGTCACACACTCAATAAATAACGGCAGCTAGAAGGACTTCCGCCTAATCCTCTTCAGGTGGCTCTGCTTGAACTTCTGGTAGTCCTCGCCGAACACCTTCACGTCGGTCACCGTCAGGCACTTGTCGCGGAACTTCAGATCGGTCAGCTCCAATGTGCACAGGTAGTCCACCGCCTGGAACAGGCGGTAGTCCTGCGCGCTCGCCATGCGGTAGAGCACCGCGTCCTTCGAGAGCACGTAGTCGATGGCGCCATGCAGGGCCGATGTGACCATCTGCTGGCCGTTGTCGTAGTAGATCTTCACCTTGTCGAAGCTTTGGAAGTATTCGAGGCTGTCGGTCAGGAAGACAACGAGGTCGCGCTTGAAGCGGGCGATGAACAGCTCCGGCGCGTCAACCTCGCTGCGCCTGTACGAGAAGGCCTTGTAGCTGCACGGCACACCGCGCACGAAGCCCTCGAATGCGGCCAGCAACCGCTTGCGGCAGCCAAGGTCCAGGCTCTCGTAGTCGTCGTGGCCGTTCATCAGTGGGGAGGCGTGGAACGGGAGGTCGGGCAGGCCCTTTGCACGCAGGTCATCCTCGTACCTCGCAATCAATGGGCCGACGGGCTCGCCCTGGTCGTGCATCAGCAGCGTGACGAGGCAGTACTTGGAGTGCCCGCTCTGGCTTCCCGACTCGTCCACGAAGATGCTGAGCTCGCGCAAAACGCCCCCTTATAACGCAAAATGCCGGAGGACACCTCCGGCAGCTTGGAAGTAGCACTTGCCGTGCCACCAATTCAGTTTATACCATGAGGCGCTTTCGGGCGCAAGAGGATTTGGAGATTAACATGCGGCCGTGCCTACGCCAGGAACCGCCCTTGATTTGCAACTTCACCCGAACAGTTCTTTAACTCAACCGCACGCGTCCCCCTGAGTCTGGGAACCCGAACCCCTGCGGGCCGGAACGGCCGGCCCCGGAAGGATTCGGAGGGACGCATGGCGAGGAAGAGGGAGAAGGGCCCGGGAAGGTCCTACGCGAGGCTCACGAGGGCCGAGCGCAACTCGATAGAGCGGATGCTGGACAGGGGCGAGTCGTGCAGGGCGATAGCCCGGGAGCTCGGGAGGTCGCCCTCGACGGTGTCCGACGAGGTGGCGAGGCACCGGTTCGTGACGTCTCCAAAGCCGATGGCGGGGCAGCCCGCCCCCGAGGACCTGGGCGAGTCGTGCCCCAGGCTCGCGGGGTGGCCCCGCTGCTGCAACGGGTGCGCGAAGCGCGGGGGATACGGGTGCAGCCGCAAGCCGAAGGTGTTCTACGGCGCCAGGGCCGCCCAGGAGGCCGCCGACCGCGAGCTCTCCGAGGCGCGCCGGGGCCTCGACGAGGACGAGGCGTCGATGGGCCGCAAGCTCGCCGTCATCAGGGGGGCCATATCGCGCGGGATGTCGCCGGCCCAGGTAAGCGCATGCTACGGGGGCGAGCTGGGGGTCTCGCAGTCCACGGTCTACCGCTGGGTGGACGCGGGCTACGGCGGGATGACCAACCTGGAGCTGCGCCGCAAGGTGGGCTACCGCAAGAGGTCGCGGTCGGCCCCGAGGAAGCCGACCCCGCACTCGCAGCGCAGGTCGCACGGCGCGTTCGAGTGTGTTTAGTCAAGCATGCTTTTCGGAAATGTGCAGATGAAACTTTCGGGTTTGTGCTCGAAACTTTTTCGGGTTT
>CAKUAI010000022.1 GCA_934636245.1 uncultured Coriobacteriales bacterium | reverse complement strand
CGGGGTCGGTGGACAGGTTCATGTGCGTGTCGCCGAAGATGGCGAAGTGGGCCACCAGGTCGGCGGTGGCGTTGTAGGAAGAAACGTCAACCGCATTGTCCTGAGGCTCTTCGGCAACCTGCTCAACAATCTCCTCGGAATTAATTCCACGGAAAAGAATTGTCAAACCGAGAGCGTCGGTCTTTACCGCAATCCTGCCATCTTGGAAAATGGCGCCATTCATCTCACGCAGTGCCAGATTGTCATCAAGACGATAGAGCTTCGAATCGGCCTTGTTGGTATAGGCCGACAAGGTTATGGACGTTTCACTTACGTTTTGAAAATCAATCGTGCCGTCAACGTTGCGTAATTCAACCGAGTAAAGACAGAAGTCGGCATTATCTCCAAGTAAGGAGCGAACATAGTCTTCAGCATTGTCAAACAAGGCTGCCTCGGCATTATCCTTAACTTGAAGATATGCCGATTGAAGCTTGACTTTAAGGTCATTGTTGGTAGTTGAGACTTGAACCTCAATGCCAGAATACTCATCTTTGAACTCAAACGATGCCTCGGCCTGCTCCTGTTCACCAGCTGAAGCAGTGTAACTGGAAGGTTCGGCCGTTTCATCAGGGCTCGGCTCATTGCTCGAACTCTCGGAGGCTCCTTCAGCAGCGCTGTCGTCTGAACCGTTTACACCCCCCATTTCATTGGCTTCCGCATCATTGGCGTTCAGCTCGTTATCGATCTGAACTTCTTCAGCGGAGTCGTTGATCTCCTCATCAACATTTTTTTCAAGCTGAGAGGATTCCTCCGAATTCTCCGACCCCTGAGGCACAACCTCAGATTCATCCACCTCAGAGACGGGAGCATCTTCCCCAACTTCCTCTTCAACGGCAGGCAAATCTTGTGCTTCGTCTGCAAATACAGGAACGGCCGGCATGCTCGAAAACGCCATGACAAACGACATGACGATTGCGACATATTTACGTGCCAGCTCCCATTTTTCTTGGTGACTATGAATACTAGTCATCGTCGCTTTCACCTTTCCAGGTAAAAGCCAAAGCCCGTCATGCTCTGCACGGCGGGCTTTGGCTTAACTAATTGTTGCAGATGAGTCTTTTGGGAAATGCCGAATAATTTCACCAATAGGTTTCACTGCAAAAGACCGATTCCTGAATTTACAGAACGATATTGATTGGCCAGGTCTTCGTGCCAGCGAAAAGATAGAAACCGGCATACTCGGTAGCCTCAAACTGGAAGGTGCCGGTCGTACCACTGGGAGCAGTGACAACCAAGGCGGTATAACGGTCGCCATCGTTACAAGCCTCAGTTGCGGCCTGGTCAATCTTCATCGCACCGCTCGCCCACTGACCAATGTCAGTCAGCTTGAACATGGTGTTCTCGAGCGGGATGGTAACGGTGAGCGTGGTGCCGTCATCAACATACGTAGCATTGTCCTCGACGGGAGAAGTCGGGAACGGGCCAGTGATACCAGACGGAGTGGTCGCGTTGGTAAGATAAGCGACATTGTTGGTACCAATTGCGATAGCAGGTGCACCAGTCGGCTTGACCCAAACATTCGCGGTCATCGTGCCGCTTGTGGTCTCCGCCAGAGCCACCTGCGGCTCGACGGCACCCAGGACGGCGGGGGCTGCGAGCAACGCCGCGCCGGCCAGGGCAGCATTCTTCAGGAACGACCTGCGATCCATACGAGTATCCATCCAGACACTCCTTTCCACGTGGGCGGACCTTCTTCCCGCCCTACCAATAGAAACCACCTTGCGTCATCGCATAGGATGTATCGTGTGGTTAACCGCAATTGTTCTCCAATACTTACTTCAACACAATATGCATCCCTTGGAACGGCTTGCATCCACAGCTTCCCCATATGTTTGCCAATGGTGACAATTGTCACCATCCAGAATACTTCCAGCTAAACCGTTATGGTGATAATCGTCACCATGGGACGAAAACGGCTGTTCAGCTGTATTAGATATAACTAACTAGACGAAGATAAATTCGATATCTGATGCAATTTAATACATTCTAATCAATCATCTCAGCATACCCAGACCGTTCACCGGCGACGCCGCTCAACGACCCCCGCCGCCGAGGAGCAGGGGTACCCGAGCCACACCATGGCAGCAGCCTGCACCCAGCTCCGGGGCCCAGCGGGCCACCCATTGGGCAGGCCTGCAGCGGCTGTGCCGCGGGACACGGGGGGCTGGCGTCCTCACGCTAGGTCGCTTGTTCACAACAACGAACCGCGCGTGGGATTGTCCCTCGCCCCTTGCGAACGTCGGGTCGTTCGGCTAAAGTTCGATTGGTTAAACTTGCCGGGGGGGCCGGGCACGCGGAAGGACGATTGCATGACGCAAGAAGACACAGAACCGAATAACCGCCTCGACCCCGAGGCCATCGGCTCGCTCGAAGCCTTCCGGGACATGGGCGCGGAACGTGCGGCGCGCTTCCTGGAGGGCCTGGGCTCATCCGTGCGGAGGTTCGCCGACGGCGAGGCCGTCATTGCGTGCGGCCAGCGCGTCGATTTCTACCCCTTCGTGCTCGAAGGCAGCGTGCGGGCCACGATGACCCAAGGAGGGAAGCGGCGCACGGTCGCCAGGATGCAGGCCGGCGAATCCTTCGCCGAGGCCGCGCCCATGCTCGGGACGTGTCCGGTGGACGTGGCCGCCGAGGGGGATTCACTCGTGCTGGAGGTGCCCGCGCAGGCGCTGGGGACGGCCTGCGGCCCCGAGGCCGACGCGCTGCGCTCATACCTCGCGTGCAAGAAGGCCGAGCGCATAGGGACGCTGGCCCGGGGCATGTCGGTGGTCGGCGAGCCGCGCCTGGAGGACAGGATCCTCTCCGACCTCGCCTCGCGCCCGCTCGACTCCGAGGGATGGCCCCTACTCCCCAAGACCCGCCGCGAGTGGGCCGACTTTCTCCGCGTGGACGAGAAGACCCTCTCCCGCAAGCTGCGCGAGATGCTCGACGCAGGCGAGCTCGAGCAGGACGGCCAGCGGCTGAGGGCGCGGGCGTAGGGGCGGAGTCGCGCCCGTACCCCTGCGCGCAACGCGCTCCCATCCACCGCGGCAAATCCGCTGTGTTTAGTCAAGCATGCTTTTCGGAAAGGCCACGATAATCCTCGCGGACGACGATGCGAGAACGGCCCGTCCTGCGTACAATCGAATCGGTATGTGCATGGGGTGCATGGATCCGTAAGGAGGCTCGTATGAGTAAGCCAATCGTATCAAGGCGCCAGCTCTCGACGACGGCCGCCGCAATGACGGACGTCGTCATCGTTGGCTCAGCGAACGCAGCGCTGGCCGAGGAAGTTGCTTGGGACGGCGAGTACGACGTCGTGGTCGTGGGCATGGGTTTCGCTGGGTGCGTCAGTGCGATTTCCGCCGCCGACGAGGGCGCAAAGGTGCTCCTTGTCGACAAGGCGCCGGAGGGTTCCGCGGGCGGCAACTCGCGCGTATCCGGGCAGTGCATCCAGGCCACCGACGACGCCGAGGCAATGTACACCTATCTGTCGGCCCTCATGGGCGACTTTCCCGACTGGGACCCCGATGTGCTGAGGGCACATGTAGACGGCACTGCGGAGCAATTCGACTGGCTCGTCAACACTATGGGGGCCGACGCGGATATCCTGGTTCAGGACGAATCGTGGGACACGGCATGCTCCAAGGGATATCTCACCGACAAGTTCGGCGGCAAGAACGGTTATACCCAACAGTGGGCAGAGTTCCCCGAGTACGAGGGGTCCGAGCACTGCCTCTCGCTCCTGGTGAGCGGAAAGAGCTTTGACTCGTCCTTCTACCAGCTCTGCCTGGACAACGTTGCGAAGCGCAACATCGAGGTCCGCTACGCCGCAGCCGGCAAGCACCTCATCTTCGATGAGGGACGGAATGTAATTGGTGTGCAGCTCGAACTTGAAAGCGGCGAGACCCAGAGCATGAAGGCCGCCGGCGGCGTGGTGCTGGCCTGCGGTGGCTATGAGAACAATCAAGAGATGATGGCCAGCTTCATGCAGCAGCCTGAAAACTACACCTACGGGTGCGTCTACAACACCGGCGACGGCATTGTGATGGGCCAGGAGGCCGGGGCGAGCTTCTGGCACATGAGCAACGGCGTCGCGTTCATGTGGGGCTACCTGCCCGAGGGGGCCACGGCCTGTGCATGGCCACCCATGAGCACGACCAAGGGCATTTTTGTGGGCCCATCCGGCAGCCGCTACGTCAACGAGCAGGGCGAGTCCCGCCATGGGCGCATCAACATCGGCGGCACCTTCCTCATCCGCCAGACGCCCCGTCCCACCTACGCCGTGATGGACAGCTCGCTCGCGGCTCAATACAAGTTCCATCCCAGCTTCAGCGACGGCAACGCGGACGAGATTGCCGACGGGACCCTCATTTCGGGCGAGACGCTGGCCGACCTTGCCGTCGCAATGGGCGTGGACGCGGCCAACCTTGAGAAGACGGTCGAACGCTATAACGAGGACTACGCTGCCGGAAGAGACGCCGATTACGGGCGACCCTTCGAGAAGATGTTCGGGCCGCTTGAGCAGGGCCCCTATTACGCCCTCAAGCTTGTTCCCGTGTTGCTGAACACCCAGGGCGGCCCGCGCCGCAACGCCAAGGCGCAGGTCGTGAGGCCCGACCTTGAACCCGTTGGCGGACTGTTTTCCGCCGGTGAGCTCGGGGCTTTGTGGCCTGACAACTACAACGGCGGCGGGAACATCGGCGAGTGCTGCACGTTTGGCCGTCTCGCTGGCCGCAACGCCGCAAAGCGCGCCAAAGGGGAGGAGCTTTAAGGGCGGCAAGTCGTTAGGTAAGGATATGCCGACCTCTGGAGGCCGAAATCCATAACCAAGTCACTCATTGAGACGTACCGAAGGCCTGGCATTGGGGAGTTCCCGCGCCAGGCCTTCGCTCTCTGCGGCTGTCATGCGTCCTGTCAATAGGGCACGAACTCAATCGCTGCAGATCACTCAGTTGGTCTATGGCTCCCGTATGGATGAGCAGCTAGAGTAGGCAATTGGGATTTGTCCCTTTATATCCAGGAGGTGAACGTGCCTGTCATTCCGCTCGCTCCTCAGCCAACTCCCGCAGGAAGTCGGCAAACGAGTCAATGATTGGATCTCCCTCGCGTTTGGGAAGCAGCAGGTAGGGCGTTGCCCAGCACGGCTCATGTATGAGATGGAATGAGCACTCGGGATCAAGCGTAAATGGGTTGGCGGGATCGCGCAGGTCTGTGTCCAGCACGATTTGGGCGCATCCTGTCATGTCGACCATCGCCAGGTCCTCGAGGGAGCCTGTCTCGATGAGCTTGAGGGAGACCTCGAAGCCATGCATGGCGCACAGGGCCGTGATATCGGCACGGAAGTTCGCATATTCGGGTCGCAGAGGCAAAACCATGGGCAGGCGACGCAGAACATTGATTGTCACCTCGCCATCGATTAAATCGGCGGGGAGCAGTTGGTCTGAGCGTGTATAGATGCCCATGCGCCCGCGCTCGTGCCAGAGTGGCACCACACGGCGCTCGTCCTCTGTGAAAACCGGTTCGCGGGGGCCAGTGTGTACGAGCACGCCGACGTCGATGTCTCCGTCCGCAAGCAGATCCTCCATAGAGGACCCGTTGCCGATGGGCACAAACTCGAACGTGACGCCGTGGTAGAGCGCCCGGTAACGCTTGGCTGCCGTAAGCATGAAATTCTTGATGCTGCGAGAGAAGATGTAGTCCTCCAGCCGCACCTTGCCTTGGACTGATCGCCCGGCCTCACCGAGGCGACGGGCGACGCGCTCTTCCGCCGCAAAGAACGCCCCAGCCTCCTCGAGGAGGATGTGCCCTGCATACGTGAGCGACGTCCCGCCTCCACGTGTAAAAAGCCTGGTTCCCAGTTCGGTCTCAAGTGCGGCTATGTGGCGGCTCAACGTTGAGGGGGCCACGTTGAGGTCGCGGGCGGCCTGAGTGTAATTGAGACGCTCGGCAAGAACGGCGAACTCATGCAGCATTTGAAGGTCCATCCTAGCCCCCAAGGTCAAACCCGTCGTAATGTTGGCAGTGCACCGACTATAGTACGACAACCTGGCCCGTTGCGGATTCTGCAACGACTCGCTGCATTGTGCAAAACGGCGCGATGAAATACTCGCAAGCCCGAGTCTTCAAACATGAGGAGGGAAACCGCAGCTCAACGCAGTATTCTCCCCACCGAAGGGCTTGATCAAGGGGACCGGGCCCACAACGCCAAGGATTGGGGACACACATGAACGGTACCGTCGCGTTCAACCGCCGTGCTTTTGTATCCGGCGCTGCTGCCTGCGCCGCGGTTGCAGCGAGTGCAAGCGCTAAGACCGCCCGGGCGGCAGGCAACGAGCCCGCCTGGGACTATGAGGCCGAAGTTGTTGTCGTGGGCGGCGGCTGCTCCGGTTGGGCTGCAACTTGGGAGTGCGTCAAAGCCGGGGTTAGCACCATCGTCATAGAAAAGAACGACAGCTTCGGCGGCGACATGGTTGTCTGCCAGGGCCTTCTCCCCGGCTATGACACGGACTACACCCGTTCCATGGGCGTGACCGCCACGGCGGACGAGGTGTGGCAGGAGTACCTCGACCGCGGCCAGAACCCGCATGGCCTGCCGCCTCAGGACGTCACCGAACACAATTTCCGCACCGCCGGCGAGAACATCGACTTCATGGCTGACTGCGGAGTCCAGTGGCAGCGTGCCGACGTCCAGTCCCACTACTCGCAGTACGATATCTTCTTCCAGTGCGCCTACGAGGACATCGTCGGCGGCGCCGGGTTCCTTACGCCCATGACCGACTACTTCGAGGGCTGCGGCGCTGAGTTGCTCATGAACACCCGCGCCGTTGAGCTTGTGACCAACGAGGACGGTCGCGTTGTTGGAGTGCGCTGCCAGCAGGACGGCAAGGACATCTACGTCAAGGGCACGCGCGGCGTGGTGCTGTGCACGGGCGCCTACACGTCCAACTCCAAGCTTATCGGGATGTTCGCCGAACAGTGGGGCGGCGTCTCGAGCTGCACGCGGCCGACCTCGACCGGCGACGGCCTCGTCATGGCCATGGCGCTGGGCGCCGTGACGGTGCGCACGCAGGACGGCGGCTTCTTCCTGGGCAACACCGTGTACAACACGGGCAAGAACATTGCGGCCGACTTGCTCTACCACGGCATGATCGTAAGCGCGCAAGGCAAGCGCTGCATCAACGACGGCGCCTCCTATGCCAACAACGACCTCATCAACGAGTTCGAGCGCCAGTTTGCTCAGCAGCCCGAAGACTACCTGTGGTTCGTATGCTCGGAGGAGGCCAAGGAGTACTATGACCTCAACAACGCAACCTACGGCCTTACTGACGAGGACTATGCGAGCGGCGACACGCTCGAGGCACTGGCCGAGGCCATGGGGGTCAACGCAGACAACCTTGTCCAGGCGGCGGCCGACGTCACCGCCGGCGCAGGTGAGCTCGTGGACCCCGTCTACGGCGAGCGCACGTCCAACTTCCCCATGCCCACCGTCGCGACCGGCCCGTTCCACGCCATCAAGATGGCGCCCTCCATCGTCATGACCACGGGCGGCCTCAAGGCGAACCTGGACGGCGTCGTGCTGCGTGCCAAGGGCGTCGAGGTGCTGAACGACCTCACGCCCGAGGATACGACGGAGATTTTTGAGGCTATCCCGGGCCTGTTTGCCGGTGGTGAGATAGTCGAATGGTCGTGCTACACCGGCTGGTCGTGCAACAGCTGCTTCTCGCTCGGTCGTCTGGCCGGTGCCACAGCCGCCGCCAACGAGCCCGTGGAGTAGCCGAGGATTCTTCAAAAGATGGCTCAGGGGCCACCCGAGAGGTTTTCCCGGGTGGCCCCAATTTGCTCTTGGCCAACCGCAAGTCTTCCCCAAAGCCCCTTACGGACCAGTTACCGGTGCCGGCGCGGGAGGGATTCGACCAAAGGCCATTCGACCGTTGCCTATGGAAAAGTCAAATGTTTGGCTCAGCCGAAGCTTGCTCGACCTTCGAGAGACCCGAAAGAGTCAGGGCAAATGCACTACACGCCCATGGCGGCATTTGTGCCAGCGATGTAGCCAAATGTCATGGCCATGGCAATGCTGTGACCCTGGAGCACCTCAGGATAGATGATGCTGAATCGGTTGCCCTGCACGTTACCGCAAGCATATAGGCCAGGAATAATATCCATGTCCTTGTTGTATACGTGGCAGTCTTCATCGCTCTCAAGGCCAGACATTGTCACTAGATGTCCGATTCCACGACTCGAGCCATCCCCTGCGTAGCGGTCGCAGAAGAATGGCGGTGTTTCAACGGGAATCATGCGACGCTCCGTTTTGCCGAAGTCCTCATCCAAGCCCCCGTGGCACAGCTCGTTGTAGTGTTCTATGCTTGCCAATGCCGCGTCTTTGTCAATGTCCAACTGGTCAAGCAGCTCTTCGATAGTGTCAGCCATAGCGAGTTTTCCCGCCTCAGCCTCGGCGATGAGCGTTTCAAGCTTTGCCTCGGGATGCTTTCCGTGACCATAAGGCATGTCGTCCATGTGATCAAAGAACCCTGCGTCAAAGATTTGGAACGCAACACAGTCCTTCTGCTCCCAAATGCGTTCAGCAATCTGCTGGCCCTGAACGTCTTCATTCATGTAGCGTTTGCCATTCTTGTTGAGAAGCAGCGCAGGCAGCGTCCCCATGACATAGGTTCCGCCGCCGATGGCATGGCTCATGTCGCAACCGTCGAGCTGCATGCGCGCGCCGGCCCATATGCCCATGCGGTGGCCATCCCCCACGTCAGCGGGATTGCCTCGGCCGCTCGGCTCATATTGGCCTCGAAGAAGGGCAGGGCGCTCGGTGCCAGGCGAGCACAGCCCGGGAAGCAGGGATAGTACTCGTTTGCTGGCATCATTGCCCGTTTTTACTCCTGAACCCTTGTGGCCAGCTCCGCTCGGAGAGCAATTGCAAAACCCTAAGGCACCTCGCCGTCATCGCTCCCGAGAATCCCGATATACTACCTGCATGGGGCGTCGCAGTAGGCCATGTGCCTAAACGGGGAGGCTGATGAGAACGATTCGGCGATTGAGGGAGATTTTCGCACCCATGAGGTGGGACCTTGCGGGCTTTGCGCTCAGCAGGGCGCATGCCACAGCATTGCTCGCATTTGCGGCAGGCACAGCATGGCCCGCGGACGTATCGTTGGGGCTATGCGTCGCCATGCTGCTGAGCGCCGCGACGTGCGCGCTCATCGTAGCGCTGTCACCATGCTGCAGCTATCGCCGCCGCGACGTCAGCCCCTGGGCAATTGCCGTGGCGGGGTGTGCAGGGGTTGCCTGCATTGCATGGGGATACTGCCGGGAGGCCTGGCCCTGCGCAATCCTGGGATTCGCGCTCAGCGGCATATGCGTGGGATATTACGAGTCAGCATGGGGCCGCCGCTTTGTCGGCATGCGGCTTGACCGCATCCAGTCGTATACCTTGCTTGCCACGGCCCTCTCGTCGTTCCTGGGCATCGCTCTGGGCCTTACTCCATCGAACCTGCTGCTCCTTGCGCTCGTCGGGGTGCTTCCGGCAGGCGCCGTCGTGCTTTTTGCGGCCGGTGAACATACCCCGCATGCGGGGCGAGCCAAGTCGGGCGACCATGCGCAAGCGGGGTCTGAACTTAGGGCTGCGACCACCGGGAACGATGGGGAGCAGGAACTGCGCGAACGCCACCATCGAGCGCTCGTCAATATCCTGTTATGCTGCCTGGTGTATTCGTGCGTCTACAATCTGGTCGTGATGCTTGCCTACGATTTCATGCCTCCTCAAGCCGCGTCTCAAATACGCTTTGCCGCCAACCTTGTTACGGCCCTGGGGCTGCTGGCGCTCTCCGCGTTCATGCGGCCGCTGAGTTCGGTAGGCGTGCTCAGGCTCGTGCTGCCCGTGACTGCGGTTGGATTCGTCTTCTACCTGATACTGCCCCTATCATGGGGCTGGGCGGCTCTGACCGTGTCCGGCATCGGACGCAAGCTGTTTGATATCCTGACATGGGTTCTCGTCGCCCAGGCGGTAAGCGTGTACTCTCTCCAGCCCAATCGCTATTTCGGCTTTCTTATCGCGGGCAAGAACATGGGTTACTTGATGGGCCTCCTGCTCGCCACGGTGACGCTTCAGTACGACCCGGGCGTAATCCAGGTTGTCACAGTGGTGCCCATCTTGCTGCTAGCTCTCATCGTCCTGTTCGTTTGGGTGTTCCCGGAACGCGTCATCGAACAGCTATTCTGCGCGATAGCCGTTCCCAATAAGGCCGACAGCAAAGGCGTGAACCTTGAAAAGGGAGTCGCCGCCGTGGCGAAGGAGTGCGGCTGCACCCCACGCGAGACCGAGGTGCTTGGTTTGTTGGCCCGCGGCCGCACCCAGGCGGTGATCGCAAAGCGCTTGGGCATTTCGCCTGGCACGGCCCATTCCCACATCGTCCATGTGTATCAAAAGCTCGGAGTGGGGAAGCAGCAAGAGCTCATCGAGAAAGTCGAGTCCGCGGGACATCAGGAAAAGGACGCGAAGTAAGTAACCCCAGCTTGGGGTGTCAAGTAGACCGCATAGGTAGAGAAGCCCCGGGCTTCATGCGCGCCTCATCGGCATGGATCGGGGGCCTCTCTACTTCCGGAGTAGATTGCCGCCTGCCCCGTTTTGCATACGCTTGTTTCAATGGCTGCCTGTAGAGGGACATCCCTCAAAGGCAGCCCAATGGAAGGAACGTCTGCAAAGGAGAGGCTCATGGAAAAGATCGCTTTGTCCCGCCGTGGATTCGTGGCAGGAGCCGCCTGCGCGGCCGTCGGCGCCGTTGCCGCAACGGCGCCCGCGATGCCCGCGCTCGCCGAGCAGGCTCCCGACACAGTAACCGTCACTGCGTCGGCCCAGGGCTTTGGCGGCGAGGTTACGGTGACGCTGACAGTGGACACGGCCAACGGCGTCGTGGTCGACGCTGCAATCGAGGGCGCCGACGAAACGCCCGACCGCGGCGGCCGCGCAATCGCCAACGCCCAGGCGTCGATGGTCGAGACCGGCACAATCGACGTGTCCGCCACCGCCGGCGCAACGGTGACGTCCGACGCCATCGCCGACGCCGCGACGGCGGCCTACAACGAGGCCATGGGCATCTCCTCTTCCACCGTGGTCAAGATGAAGCCCGGCAAGTACACGGGCGCGGCCAAGGGATATTGGCAGATTTGGGAGCTTCCCGTCACCATCACGGTAAACGAGACGTCGATTCTCAAAATCGAGGTGCCGGACGACAGGTTTGCCCATGGCGAGACGGAAGTCATGCTGGCAAACGTCAAAGACCTCATGTTCCCCCGCATCATCGAGAGCCAGTCCATCGCAGTCGACGCCATCGCCGGCGCAACGTCGACAAGCAATGCCGTGAAGATGGCCATTAAGCAGGCCCTGCAGGATGCCCTGGTTGCCGGTGGGTCGGACGCCTCGGCGGTAAGCGCGTTCCAGATTCCGCCTGCAAAGCCCGAAGTCGGCGACCCAGAGGAGATCGACGTCGACGTCCTCGTGGTCGGCATGGGCAACGGCGGCATCATGGCGATGAAGAGCGCCTGCGAAACGATCCAGTCCATCAACCCCAACAAGCTCGTGAGCGTCCTGGGCATCGACCGCGCCGGCAAGTACGGCGGCAAGTCGGCGCTCACGCACGAGGGGTGCGCCGTAAACCCGCCCAAGTACATGGAGGAGATCAACGGCGGCGAGCCTTTTGTGGACGCCGACCTGTTCCGCGAGGTGTGGCGCAGCTACACGAGCCAGGGGGGCGAGCAGCGCGCCAAGGACGACCTGGTCGACCTCTTCTTCGCCGAGTCGGGCAACACCATCGACTGGCTGCACGGCCAGGGCTGGATTTTCGGCGACATGGGCAAGCCCAACCCCTTCACCGGCGGTTTGACCAGCTACAACGTCGTCCTGACGTCCAACACCGACACGGGTTCCTATGAGGACCGCCGAGCCGGCGTCGACAAGTACTACAAGTCCATGCTCGCAGCCGTCAAGGCCCAGGGCGGCGACTGGATGTTGGAGACGGAAGGCTACGAGCTCCTTCTCGACGAGGCAAACCCCGACCGCGTGGTCGGAGTCAAGGCCCGCAACGTCGCCACGGGCCAGGAGTACCTTATCCACGCCAAGGCCGTGATCATGAACACGGGCGGCTTCGGCTCGAACCCCGAGATGATCAACGCCCTTCTTGACCCGCGCTGGGCGGGAGAGCGCCGCGGCATCGGCACCGGACAGGACACCGGCCTGATGGTGCAGGCCGCGCTCGATGCCGGGGCCGGAACATGGAACATCGAGATGAGCCCCAATGTCATGCACGTGACGCTCGACCACTGGCTTGACCGCTACCCCATCAACTTCTATGAGGACCGCCTGGACGGGCGCACCGGACGCTACAAGGTCTGGACGCTCAACAACATCCCCATGGCGGCCGGCATCAGCGCAAACACCGTGGCCGTGAAGGCCGACGGCACGCGCTTCATGAACGAGGCCCGTTACGAGAGCTTCGCCTCCGACGTCGAGAGCGAGTCTTGGCCGTGCTACCAGGCAGGCAGCTACTACTACACCATCACCTCGGCCGACGTCCTCGACGAGGTCGCCGCTTCCGGGTTCTCCAAGATCCCCAAGTTCGAGGGGTACTGCTCGCAGGGCGACATCCCGGGCGACATGCCCGTTCCCGAGGTGTACGAGGGCCTTGGATATGCCGTGGAGGAGGGCATGGCATGGAAGGCGGACACCCTGGCGGACCTTGCCTCTCAGATCGGCATAGACCCGTCCGTGCTCGAGCAGACGGTTGCCGACTACAACGCCCTAGTGGATGCCGGCGAGGACAGCGCCTTCGGCAAGGACCCCGAATTCCTGACCAGAATCGAGACGGCGCCGTTCTATGCCGTAAGGGTCTACAACGCGTCCTTCTCTACGGCCGGCGGCCTGGATGTCGACACGCAGATTCGCGTGCTCAAGGACGACCACGCGACGCCCATCGAGGGCCTCTATGCAACCGGCGTGGACTCCATGGGCGTGCTGCTGCACCCCGAGCGCAACTACTCGGGCTTCGGAGGCGTCGCCCAGGGCTGGCTTTGGACGAGCGGCCGCCTTGCCGGCATCAACGCGGCCAACTTCGTGAACGAGACGTACGGCGGATTCACTTACGTGAGCCCGGCCCTCGTTGACACGAGCGCGGTGTCTACCGCCAGGTAAGACTACCCGGAGCCACGGCCGGCCGCAAAACGAGAAAAACCGGCGCCCCTCCCGAATTGCTAAAATCGGGAGGGGCGCCGGCAAAGCAACTTGTCTAACTCCGTCCAGATACTACTTCAAACCAGAACCTACGCACCCTGCGTGTATGCGACGGCCTCGGTTGCGGCGATGTAGCCGGAGTCGATGCACAGGCCGTAGCAGTAGCCGTTGTACTTCTCGACCGTGGCAAGGACGTTCTCAACGGGCAGGCCGGCCATCTCGGCGACCTCCTCGAGGGTGTCGGCCTTCCAGCACCAGCCCTCGGCGATGCCCTCCTCGATGTCTTCGGGCAGCTTGTCGAGGATGCGGTCCTTGAAGTAGGCGCCGATGAACCAGTTGGTGTTGGGGTCGCCGTACTCGCCGTCCTGGGCGCCGCGGGCCTTCATGTAGTTGTAGAGGCCCTCGGTGGTCAGGGCGTCCACGTCTTTATCGAGAACAGGCGGCGCTCAACGAGGACGGCAATCCAGTTGAGAATTGTATAGTCAGGGCTGTTTAAACGCAGGAAATTAAGACATTCAGTTTCTAGAGTGTAGCAGTTCGAAAATCCGTCGCGTAAGGAGGAAACGGCCCACTCTTTAGCAGGCTCGCTGCTCTGTGTGCAATAAAAGCCCAGCCCCCGCCCCGCGCCGTTGTGGGCAGGGCGCATGTGCCCGCGCCCGCGGATGCGGCCCGCGGGCACGAATCTAAGGCCTCGGGGGCGGCCCCGTTCCAAGTCTCGAACAGAGTTATTCTGTAATGAGATGGGAATTAAGGAAGGCTTCTCACATCCTGAAAGCTTCAGCCAATGCACGGGTGCGATCGGCAAACATTGCATTAAAGAGGGCCAGCTCGTTTTCTTGACAACCGTTGCGTCGGGCTGTCTGCTGCCATTTTGACACGGCCGCAAGGACATCCTTCACAACTGCCTGAGCTCGAACCATTGAAATACCAAAGGCGTAAGCCAAATCGCACGCGCCTTTGGTTTCGGCATCTCCCGTCTCACCATACACTGCCGTGGCCCGCGAGCGACTGAGTGACGGGTTCGGGTTCACGTCAAACAGAGGAGAAAGACCCCAGCGGCTGCTCCGCCGCAAAAACCCATGATTTCTGAGGTGGTCGTCGGTGTTGTGAACACCTATGGAAAACACGACCCGGCGGAAAAGGGCCTCAAGTTGACGAGAGACGTCGCCAACAAGCTCCTCCATAGCCTCGCCCACCTCGGCATAGTCGCCTTGATTACCATCATCCAGCCCAACAAGACTCATGGCGCTCAGATATGCAATGCGCGAAGCGCCGGCCCGATCAAATCTCTCCGTCAGCAAACAGCTTTCTCGCCCAATGCGAACAAGTCGACAGGCAGGAACATCGATTCGAGCGAGGTGCGCAAGATCGAGCATGGTCTTTTCCCATGCCATCACATCCCACTCGTCGCTTTCATGGGGGAACTTGGCTATAAAAAGTTTCCCGTTGTCCATAACAGCGGCCTTAGGGCGTGCACCACCGAGTGAACTGGAACCGGCATCAAGCAGCTCCTTCAGCTCTTCATGGGCCGACTCATTCATCACGTTGTGACTTGCGCGCAAGAGCTGCGGAAGTTGGATAAGCGGTGGCACGGAATTTGCGGGAGACAAAAATGCGGCTCCATTGGGTTTTTTGAAACGCAGCGCTCCTTGTCGCACCTGGTCAGAAACACCCAGGAAAAAGTCTGCATCGTCAAGGGAGCGTGGCGAAATTCCTTGTGAGGCCGCTTGTTCAGCAAGTTCTCGGAGAACGATGCGCCTGCCCCACCTATCGGGGGCGGAGTCACGAAGCGCCCCTGGCAAACCCATAAAATGGTATGGAGAGGCGCTTAGAGGAATATCCGGCTGGATTGCGTAGGCACGAGGATTACTTAGATACTTGGGGTCGTATTGAAATGTGGATGACAAGGCACCTCGACGCAGACTGAAACGGACGATACCTACAAGCACGTCGGAATGAGCCTGCAGGACATCGGTTTGGTCGAGAGGCTCTAGATCAGTCCACACTTCAACCGAGGGAATCATCGCGGGGTCCTTACGCGCTGGGGAAGCTGTTGGTCGGCACGGGCACGGCCGAGATCGCTTTGGAATGGATCGACGGCATCGACGACCCGGTCGAGCAGGGAATAGGCTCGCAACACGCCCAAGAGCGTCGCGCTGCTCACTGTAGGGTCGCCGTTTTCCAAACGCGAAATTGTGTCACGCGAGACACCCGCCTTATCTGCGGCCTCCTGCGATGTCAACCCCAACAACCTGCGCCACGTAGACAGGTTCTCCCCTATCTGCTTCGCCGCAAGCTTCACTTTGACCGGCAACGGCCGTTTTGCCATCAGAACCCCCATCCAAACATCCGCTACCTATATAGACATACTGGAGTATAGAATATTTACGTCTGATATTACGGACGTTAGCGACTCTATGTCTGATAATTCAGACTTTAGATATCTAGAATGCAACGATGACAAAACCGGCGCCCCTCCCTAGTGGCATGCATATTGCAGCTATCTGGGAGGGGCTGAAAAAACCTTACAGGTAGTACAGGTATGTGCGGAGCTTTTCGGCGGGGGACCCATCGAGGGCGCCGTCGAAGGAGAGGTGCAGGATGGGGGGCTCCAGGCCCAAGGCTTGTTCGCGCAGGCGAAGCACGAGGTCGACGTTCTCGTACAACGAGGCCGCCTCGATCACGCCGTCGCAGCGCTCGTGCAGGGCAACGGCCTTCGCATAACGGTAGCGGGCGTTGGCTCAATCCGATTTGAGGCGATTGGGTTCGATTTCCCGAGTTTTACCGAACGGCACAAATAAAAAAGGCCTCCGAGTGTCTTATGAACTCGGAGGCCCAGAAATGCGAACTTACTGCCGCGCGCTAGCGCCTACGCGCCCTGCGTGTATGCGACGGCCTCGGTTGCGGCAATGTAGCCGGAGTCGATGCACAGGCCGTAGCAGAAGCCGGGGATGTCGTAATAGGGCGAATAGTAGAGCGAGCCGGCCTCGGTGCCAACGCAGTACAGGCCGGGGATGGGCATGTAATCGGCAGCCGTGAGGACGCGGCACTGGTCGTCGATGCGCACGCCGCCAAACGTGGACCAGGCGCTCTGATAGTTCTGGGTAATGTAGAACGGGCCGGTCTCAACGGGCGTCAGATACCAGGGGTTGGCGTTGAACTCCTCGTCGACACCGGCAGCGCAGTAGCCGTTGTACTTCTCGACCGTGGCAAGGACGTTCTCAACGGGCAGGCCGGCCATCTCGGCAACCTCCTCGAGGGTGTCGGCTTTCCAGCACCAGCCCTCGGCGATGCCCTCCTCGATGTCTTCGGGCAGCTTGTCGAGGATGCGGTCCTTAAAGTAGGCGCCGATGAACCAGTTGGTGTTGGGGTCGCCGTACTCGCCGTCCTGGGCGCCGCGGGCCTTCATGTAGTTGTAGAGGCCCTCGGTGGTCAGAGCGTCCACGTAGGTCTGGTCGACGATGGCGTACCAGGGGTTGTTGTGCAGCGTCTGCTCGGAGCCGTAGCTCATGGGGAAGTCGCAAAGCATGCCCTCGTTGAGGAAGCGCTTGCCTTCGGCGTCCACAAGCAGGTTGCCGTAGTAGCCGAACTTGAAGGCGTAGTTCTGGTCGTACTTGTCTTGCTTTGCGGGGCGGCTCGCCTTGTCGTTGGTTCCGCCGTACTCGCAGGGGCAGTAGCCGAACGTCTTCTCGAGGGCTGCGCCCACGGCCTCGCACGCCAGGATGCCGTCGCCGGTGCACAGGCTCACGCCACCCTTGGCCACGTTGAGGTCGCGGGTGTGCAGGAAGCGCTCCTGCAGGTCCTCGTTGCCCAGGTAGCCGCCCGTTGCGATGATGACGGCGCCGGCGTTGACCTGAACGGTTCCGTCGGGGCCTTCCGCCAAAACGCCGCAAACCTTGTCGCCGTCCATGACGAGCGAGGTCATAGGCGTGGAGAAGCGCGCGTCGATGCCGTAGTTTGCGATGGCATCGCTCCAGACGGTGAAGCGGTCCTCGAGGGGCGTGGTGATGAGGTGGAAGCCGCCCTTTTCGCCGATGAACGGGGTCTCGAAGCGGAAATTCACCTCTTTGAATTCGTAACCGACCTCGAGCAGGTTGGCGACGGCGTTCTTGGACTCATGGATGCAGCGGCGCATGAGCGCGGGGTTGGGCGTCCAGTGCGTGTAGTTCATGACATGGTAGAAGACGTCGTCCTCGGTGAGCGTGGTGCCGCCTTCCTTTTCCTGTAGCACGGTGGTACCGACGGCAAAGGGGCCGGAGACATAGACGCCGTTGGGGGCGGTGATGTCTTCGCCCTTCTCGAGCACGACGACCTTGGAGCCGGCCTTAGCAGCCGTAATGGCAGACATGAAGCCTGCAGCACCCAGGCCGCATACGACAATGTCGCAGTCGATGGTCTCGACGACCTCGGACTGGGCGGGCTTTGCGGCCTCTTCGGCGTTTGCGCAGGTAACGCCCGTTGCGGCGAGGGCCGCGGTCGCGGCGGTTGCGGTCACGAAGGAACGACGGTTCATTTCGATGCCCATAGAAAAATCCCTTTCCCTCAAAGGTCGCGGCGCCGGCCCCCGCCGGCTTTTCCTTACCGCTCAAAACGCATGGTGAGGGTTCAACGCGGTAGAAGGTCAAGGGGTAATTTCTCGAATTTGCATTGCAGGGGCGCGGTCTACTCAATGGGGACGAGCAATGTCTCGACGTCGCTCCCCTGGCCGTCGAGGTTCATGAACATGGGGAGCAGCAAGACGTCGGACCTCAAGCGGTATCCATGGTCGGCAAGATAGGCAAATAGCGGGTCGAAGGTCTCGCGGCGCAGGCTCTCCGACCGTGACAGGCGACGGTGATAGCGCAGGCACTTACCCATGGGAAGCCGTTCGATTTTCGAGGCCTCGCAGGACTCCAGCCTCCATGCCTCTCGTGCCGGCATGCATATGACATAGCTCGGGTCGATGGTGGGGCCAGATCCCAGAAGGTCTTCTTTATGCAAGATGCGCGCGCAGTTCGTCACGCTCAATAGCTCGTAAAAGGCTGCTATTTCCTGGCGATTTTCGCTCGAGACGCTGAAGTCGTATCCCTTTGACGCTTTGACATACACTTGGTCGTCGATGTCGGCGAGCTCAAAGTCGCTTCCTGTCACAAGATTGCCCGGCGACCCCTGCTGGACGGCCCTGCTCTTTTCAAGGGCCTCCAAGGCCCCGTCGATGCGCCGCAGACGGTAGTTGAGCAGGTCGATTTGGCGTTGAAGGATTTCACGCTGCGACCGGAGGGACCCTTCGAACCCGGCACTGTCCTGCTTGGCGTCGAGCATCTCTATGGCGTGTTCGACGGTGAATCCGTATTGGAGCAGCACGCGAAAGGCGTTGGCCCTGAACGCGTCTTGGGGCGTGAAGACACGGTAACCGTTTTCCTCGCGCTCGTTTGCGCAGAACAGGCCTGATTTTTCATAGAACCGCACTTTGGAAGGGCTCATGCCAGTCATGGCGGCGAATTCGCCAATCTTATAGGTCCGCTCGGCCTGTTCTGTCATACTGACCCCGTCCCCCGTTTGACCCGCACGGACTGCAGTTTCCCCCAACACAGTCCTCCACACAGCCAGAGAGTTCATAATAAGCCCTCAACATGGTTGAAAGTCAAGAGCGGTAATCTTTTTGTTTGCTTAGCGAGTCATCGGCGTGCTGGCACATGACAAACAAGAAGGGGTTTGCGCGCGAACGGCCATTCCCGCCCGCGTGCAGACCCCGCCTTACGCCGTCTCGTTGCGCTCGAAGAACGCTCGGGCGTTCTCGAAGAAGATCTTGTCCACCACCGCCTGGCCGAAGCGGGCGACCATCTTGGCGTGGAAGTCCTCCACCTTCTCGCAGCGGTCGAGCCACGCGGGGACGTCGCTGCCGTCGTAGTCGCTGCCGAGGGAGAGCGTGTCCTCCCCGCCCAAGTTGAGGAAATGCTCGACGTGGGCGCAGAGCTCGTCGAACGTGGCCTCGCCGTCCGCGGGGCACTCGCGCTCCACGATGAAGCCGCGGTAGTAGTTGAGCCCGACAACTCCCCCGCGGTCGCGGATGGCGCGGAACTCGTCGTCGGTCAGGTTGCGCGGCACGTTGCACACGCTGCGCGCGTTGGAGTGCGACGCGGCGAAGGGGCGACGGGCCACCTCGAGCAGGTCGGCGAAGCCCTCGTCGTTGAGGTGCGAGACGTCCACCACGATGCGCGCGTCCTCGAGCGCGCGCACGACCTGCCTGCCGAACTCGCTGAGCCCCTCGTGGGAGCACTTCCCGCTGCCGATGGAGTTCCGGCCGTTCCACGTGAGCGTGACCATCTTCACGCCGTCGGCCGCCAGCTCGTCCACGATCCCCAAGTCGTCGCCGATGAGCGAGCCATTCTCTATCGTGAGCATGGCCGCCGTCCTGCCTGAGGCGAGGACGTCCTCCACGCGCCGTGCGTCGCGCACCTGCTCCACCATGTCGGAATGGCATGCGACCTGGCCGGAGAACCAGTCGCGCGCCCTCCGGTAGAACCTGCGGGCGCCTTCCACGTCGTAGATGTCGGGCACCCACACGGCGAAGCACTGGCACCAGTTGTAGGCCGCCATGCGGTCGAGCGCCAGCGCTCCCCCGTTGCATGCCAGCGTGCCGCTCGTGTCGATCCCCAGCTTCGCCTGCTCGGCGATCTCGCTCCTATACGGCTCGACGTCGCGCATGCACAGCTGGTCTATCGTGTCGCAGTGCAGGTCGAGCACCTTGGTGCGCCTCGCGGTGCCGTTCACCATCTCGCCCATCGCACATCCGCCTTCCTAATCCACGCGTTCCATCGAGACGACCTCCACGGGCCTATGCAGGTGGTCGCTCGTGACGCCGACGCCATCCACCGTCATCTCACCGCGCTGGTTGTCGAACGGGTCGTCGCGCATGCCGTCCACCGGCGGCACGAGGGGCGCAAAAAAGTCCCCGTTGGCCACCATGCGCCATGGGTCGAGGTTGCCGAAGTAATGGTCGTGCTTGCGGGTATCGCCCGTGCGACGCCCCGCCGAGCCGAAGGAGCAGTCGGCCCAAAGCCAGCAGCCAGCCGCCGGGGAATAGAACTGCGCCCAGTCGTGGCCGCTCGCCTCGCCGGGACGCACGTACAGACCGCTTTGCCAGCGTGCCGGCACCCCCGCTATGCGGCACAGGGTGATGAAGGTGAGCGCAAAGACCCCGCAGTCGGCGCGCAGCTCCGTGGCGGCCATCTGCGGGATGCAGTCGAGAAGGAAGTACGGCGGCTGGTAGCGGTAATCAATGTGATTCGTGACCCACTCGTAGATGGCGCGGGCCTTTTCCGTGGGGCGGGTCGCCCCGGCCTGCGCCACGATGCGCTCGGACAAGGCGCGCAGATAGGGAGTGAACACGATATGCGGCTCCTGCTCGCCCATCCATGACGAGACTTCCGGAGCAGCGAGGCTGGCGGCCGTCTCCTCCTCCGTCATCTGGGCCTCGGCGGCGACGAGCGCGTCGACGTCGTGCCACGGGGCGCGCGATATGTAGGAGTACGTCACCTCGCACTTCGTGAGATGCGGGCCCTCCCAAAAGATCGTGCGCGCAAGGGAATCTGCGGGGGCGACCTGGCCTCCGGGGGTTGCATCCAAGATCTGGATGTCGCTTTGCTGCTCGCAGTCGCGGGGCAGCGGCAGCCACACGCGCACCTTTTCTGCGTCGGCGACCTGCTGGGCAAGCGCCTCGTCGGCCACCTCGAGCGTTGCATGCAGCACCACCCTGCGCGCCGCGTACCCGTTCTCGCGCATCTCGTCAAGCATCGCGTCGCGTGCGGCAAGGTACTGCGGGGCGCTGGGCGCCAAACCGGGTGCCTCCGCATGGTAGATGCGTACCGAGTCGAGGAAGTCCTCGACGCAGCGCATCTCCCCGTTCACGTAGCGCCAGTCGATGCGCCTGTTGTCTATGAGCTCGTCGAACTGAGCGCCCGTGAACTCGGGCCACTCCTGCCGCACCGCCTCGAGCGCCGCTTCGCGGGTGAAGGGGTACGCGTGCGGGATGCGCGCCATACGCGCGCGTTCCACCAGCATGACCTGCGCGAGTTCTGGCGTTACCCCCGCTTCCAGGGTCGCATCGATCAAACGGGTCGCGCGCGCGAAGTCGCCCGCCTCCTTGAGCCGCGCGATGTGGGGCGGCAAGCCGTCGTTGAGGTGCTCGAACCAACGGCTCGGTGCCACGCCCGTGCCGCACGTAGGGTCTTTCATGCTCCGCCGCCTTTCAGCAGGTTACGCCTGCGCCAAGTCGCCAATGATTTGAGGCTCAGAGAACAGGGCCGTGGCTCCGCCCGTGTGCCAGAACACCACCGTGGAGCCCTGCGGCACGACACCTCGCTCGATGTGGTCGAGAAGCCCGCCGAAGGCCTTTCCCGAGTACACCGTATCCATGAGAACGCCTTCCGTGCGTGCGAGCCGACGGATGGCGGCGTTGCCCCACTCGTTGGGGATCTCATAGCCGGGGGCAAAGTAGCCGCGCTCCACCTGCAGGTCCTCCGCAGACACACGGACGTCGCTCGAGGTGCCGATGACCCCAAGCGCGCGGTTTGCCAAATCAGCCGTGCGCGCCTCGTAACCCTCGTCCTTCGGGCTCACCGCGACGGACACGATGCGCATGTCCGCGCCCAAGAGCGCTCGCCCGGCCGCCAGACCCGCGAGGGTACCACCCGTGCCGGAGGCGTGATAGAGGTAGTCGGGCTTGATGCCGGCCGCCGCGCACTGCTCCTCGAGCTCGACAAGGCCGCCTGCAAAGCCTACCGACCCGACGGGGCTCGCACCTCCCATCGGCACATCGTAGGGGTGCTTGCCTTCGGCGCGCAGGCGCTCCACGTGTTCGGCTCCCATCGCGAATGAGCGGGCCTCGGCGTCCGCCTCTTCCTCACCGGGCTCCATCTGCACGATGTGCACCTCGGCTCCGTAGATGTAGTCGAGCAAAAGGTTGGCCCGCAAGGTCTCCTTGTCGGGCTCCACGACGCTCACCAGGTACAGCACCGGGTGCAGGCCGCACTTGCAGGCAGCGGCCACCGTCTGCATGGCGTGGTTGGACTGTGTGGCGCCGTACGTGAAGACGGTGTCGGCGCCCTGTGCCAGCGCGTCGCCGAGCAGGTATTCCAGCTTGCGCATCTTGTTGCCGCCGAACGTGCTCACGCCCGACAGGTCGTCGCGCTTGAGGTAGATGTTTACGCCAAGCTCAGCGGACAGGCGCTCGAGCTTGTGCAGCGGCGTCGGGTAGAAACCGAGGCTCGTGCGCGGCAGGTGCGCAAGCAGGTTCTTGGCCTCTTCGACAGTGTAGGTCGGCATCACGGGACTCCTTCTTATTCGCTCACCAGATGACAGGCAACCATGTGACCCGGGGCCGTCTCTTTGAGTTGCGGCAGCTCGGTGCGGCATCGCTCGCAGGCAAGCGGGCAACGCGACGCGAACCTGCAGCCGGGCGGCATGTCAAGCGGGCTGGGTATCTCGCCTTTGAGCAGTTTGGGCTTCTCGGCCTTGCCGCGCACAGGGTCCAGGATGGGAATCGCCGACATGAGCGCCTTGCTGTAGGGATGCAGGGGATGCTCGTATATCTCCTGCGACTCGGCCGTCTCCACAAGCGATCCCAGGTACATGACGCCCACACGGCGCGAGATGTGCCTCACCATGGAGAGGTCGTGGGCCACGAAGAGATAGGTGAGCCCCATCTGCTGCTGAAGGTCCTCGAGCATGTTGACGACCTGGGCCTGGATTGACACGTCGAGCGCCGAGATGGGCTCGTCGCACACGATGAACTCGGGGTTGCTCGCCAGGGCGCGGGCGATACCGATGCGCTGGCGCTGACCGCCCGAGAACTCATGCGGATAGCGGTTGGCATGGTCGCGCGCAAGGCCCACGCGCTCGAGCAGCTCGTAGACGCGGTCGGCGCGGTCCTTGCCCGACAGCGTGCCGGCGATGTCGATGGGTTCGGCGATGAGGTCCATGACCGTCATGCGGGGGTTCAGGCTCGCGTACGGGTCCTGAAAGATCATCTGCAGGCGACTGCGATACGGCTTGAGCTCTCGGCTGGAGAGCTGGGCGATATCGTGCCCGTCATAGATGATCTGGCCCGACGTGGGCTTGTGGAGCCGGATAATGGACAGCCCCGTTGTGGACTTGCCGCACCCCGACTCTCCCACCAGGCCGAACGTCTCGCCTCGCGCGATGTCGAACGAGACGCCGTCCACCGCCTTGATATAGCTCGGCTTCGCGCCGAGAAAGCCGCCGCCCTTCTTGAAGTACATCTTGAGGTCGCGCACCTGCAGGAGCGGCGCGTCGCCCTGCGGGGCTTCGGTGGCCTGGGAAGTCTGCGGACTCACGTCTTGGGGCTCCTTACTCTGCGTCATGGGCGATGCCTCCCTTCTGCGCCTCGTACGCCTCGACCTTCGGGGCTTCGGGATGGCACAGCCAGCACTTGGCGGAATGGCCCTGCCCCACCTCGAAATACGGCACCTCTTGCTGGGCGCAGATCTTCATGGCGAAGGGACAGCGCGGGTAGAACGGGCACCCTGTGGGCGGGTTGAGCAAGTCGGGCGGCGTGCCTTGGATGGGCACGAGCCTGCGGCGCCCCGCCTCCACCGAGCGGCGCGGGACCGAGTTGAGCAAGCCCATCGTGTAGGGGTGGCGAGGTCGATAGAACACGTCCTTGTCGCTGCCCGTCTCCATGAGCTGGCCGCCGTACATGACGAGCACCTTGTTGCAGGTGGACGCCACGCAAGCCAGGTCGTGCGTGATGAGGATTGTGGACATGCCCATCTCGGTGTTGAGCGATTTGAGCAGCTCGAGCACCTGAGCCTGGACCGTCACGTCAAGCGCCGTGGTGGGTTCGTCTGCGATGAGCAGGCGCGGCCGGCACGACAGCGCCATGGCGATCATCGCGCGCTGGCGCATGCCGCCGGAAAACTCGTGGGGGTACTGGCCCATGCGCTCCTCGGGACTGGGAATCCCCACGAGGGAGAGCATCTCCACGGCGCGTTGCCGTGCCTGCTCTTTCGATACCTTCTGGTGCTCGCGGACGGTTTCCACGATCTGGTCGCCCACCGTGAACAGCGGGTCAAGCGCGGTCATGGGGTCCTGGAAGACCATGGCGATCTGCGCGCCGCGCACGCGGCGCATCTCGGAGGGCCTCTTCTTGAGCAGGTCCTGCCCGTCGAACAAGATTTGCCCGCCCACGACCTTGCCTGGGTCCTGAAGCAGGCCCATGATCGAGAGCGAGGTGACCGATTTGCCCGAGCCGGACTCTCCCACGATGCCCACGATCTCGCCCTGGCCCACCGTGAAGCTCACGTCGCGGATCGCCTTGACCTCGCCGACGTGCGTGAAGAACGACGTCTTCAGGTTGCGCACGTCGAGCAGGGGCTTCTCGGGCGTGCCTGCGCTGCCTGTGTCAGTGGCCTGCTCGGCCTTGATGGCTTCGTTGTCTGCCATGGCCCGCTCCTCAGTTCTTCTGCTTGGGGTCGAGTGCATCACGCAGGCCGTCGCTCAGGAGGTTCAGCGAGAGGATGGTGATGGAGATGGCGATTGCCGGGATGAACATCTGATAGGGGTAGACGTACAGGCCGGAGAGGGCGTCGTTGCACAGGGTGCCCCAAGAGGCTTGGGGCGCGGAGACTCCCAGGCCGATGAAGCTCAGGAACGCCTCCTCGAAGATGGCGCTGGGAATCTGCATGGAAAGCGCGACCATGATGGGGCCCATCATGTTGGGGACGAGGTCGCGAAGCAGGATGCGCCCCATGCTTGCCCCCATGATGGTGGAGGCCTTCACGAACTCCTGGTTCTTGAGCGTGAGCACCTGGCCGCGCACGATACGTGCCATGCGGATCCACATCGTGAGGCCCAGGGCAAGCACGATGGGCAAGAGGCCCGACCCCACAATTACCATGATGAGGATGACGTAGAGCGTCGTGGGGATGGAGTCGATGGCGTCCACGACGCGCATCATCGCGTTGTCGACCTTGCCGCCCACAAAGCCCGCGATGGAACCGTACGTCACGCCCACCACGAAGTTGAGCACGGCGGCGAGCAGGCCCACGAGCAGCGAGATGCGCCCGCCGTACACCACGCGGATGAACAGGTCGCGCCCCAGGCTGTCGGTGCCGAAGATGTAGGTCTTGTTGCGCAGGTGCACCGCGTCGGTCACGGGGTTGCCGTCGTAGGTCAGGCTCACCTTCTGCACGTCGTTCTCCAGGATGGAGTAGGCCTTCTCGAGGGTGACCTGCTGCGTGTCCGGGTCGTCCGCATAGTACTCCTGCAGGTAGGCGGCGTCGGCCACGTTCACCATGTCCGTCCCTGCGGCCTTGGCCTGGCTCTCAAGGGCGTTGTACTCGGTGAGCGCCGCCTTGTACATGCCGTAGCTGAGCGTGAGCACCTTGCCGTCGACCTCGTAGAGGTTCTGCAGGTTCGCCGTGTCCTTGCGGCGGGGCGAGAGCGCCTCCTCGGGGGTGCCGTCGTCGGCCACACGGATGACGTTGTACTGCGACGTCACGTAGTAGTTCTCGTCGGGCCCGATCCTGTAGCAGTCGTAGCTCGGCGGCAGGCTCACCATGGAGAGGTTCTGCTCGTCGTAGGAGAAGCGCCAGAAGAACGGGACAAAGATGGAGATGAGGGCGATAAGCACGATGACCGCCAGCGACACCATGGCCACCTTGTTGTGGCGCAGGCGCCTCCATGCGTCTTGGGCAAACGTCGTGCTCGGGCGCTCGATTGCCTCAGCGTTCTTTTCCTCGCGGGGCAGGGGCTCCCATAGCGACGGGTCTATCGTCAGTTCGTCTGTCTGCATGCGGGCACCTACTCGTCCAGCTTGATTCGAGGGTCAATCAGCACGTACAGGATGTCGATGAACAGCACGCACACCACCAGGATGATAGCGAAGAACACCGTCGTCCCCATGATGAGGGTGTAGTCGCGGTTGAGCACGCTCGTGGTGAACAGGCTGCCGATGCCCGGCACGCTGAACACCTTCTCCACGACGAACGAGCCGGTGATGAGGGCGGCGAACATCGTGCCCACGTAGGTCACCACGGGAAGGAGCGCGTTGCGCAGGCCGTGCTTGCCCACCACCTTCCACTCCGGGAGTCCCTTTGCGCGCGCCGTGCGGATGTAGTCCTGGCCGAGCACGTCGAGCATCGACGAGCGCATGAGGCGCACCACATACGCCAACGGGAACAGCGACAAGACCACCGCGGGGCCGATGTAGCCCTTCCAGTCCGCCACGCCGTAGGTGGGCACGAGGCCCAACGTCTTGCTGAACACGTAGAGGAACAGCGTCGCGAACACGAACGTGGGGACGGTGGCACCTATCGTCGATAGGAACATGAGCAACCGGTCGACGATTTTGTTATGTCTGAGGGCGGCCAGCAAGCCGAACGAGATGCCTAGCACGATGACGGCCACCGAGGCATAGGCACCGATACGCAGCGAGTACGGGAAGCCCGATGCGATGATCTCGTTGGTGGTGAGGCCGCGCTTCTGGTACGAGGAGCCGAAGTCGCCCTGGGCGTAGTTGGACAGACTCGTCAGGTATTGCTCCCAAAGCGGCTTGTCGAGGCCGTACTTCTCGTACATGGCCGCGCGCAGCTCCGGGTCGGGCATCTTCTCGGCGTTGAACGGGTCGCCGGGAATGGCGTGCATGAGAAAGAACGTCGCCGTCATGACAAACCATATGGTGACGAGTGCAGCAAGCACGCGTTTAACGATGTACTTAGCCATGGGGTCCTCCCAAACCCACGCCGGACGAGACCGCCCCGTGCACCAAAAGCAGGGCAACCCGTTTTGCGGGTCGCCCTGCTTGCAGAGCAATCTCCTACCAGGCGTCCCTACTCGACAATCGAGGCGCCCTTGAAGACCCAGCGCAGGGACTTCGTCTTGACGACGCCGGTGACCTTGGGGCCCACGACGTAGGTCTGGACCGGGTAGTACAGGGGCACGCAGGGCATGTCGGCCATGAGGGCCTGCTCAGCGACGACCCACTCGTCGTCGCGCTCGGTGCCCTGCAGCGTCATGGCCGTGTTGAACGCCTCGTCGAACGCCTCGTTGCCGGGGTTGAGCGTGGTGTCCCACGGTGCGCCGGCGTACTCCTGCCAACGCCACTGGCTGGCGTTGTTGCCGTTCTGCGAGGTGAACTGCTTGATGAGGCCGCTCGCGTCGAAGGGCACGTTGGTCCAGCCGCCGCGTGCGATCTGGAAGTCGCCCTGCTGGCGGGTGCCAGAGAACACGCTGCTCTCCTCGGCGCGCAGCGTCACCGTGATGCCGAGGTTCTCCTTGAGCTGGCTCTGGATGGCCTCCATGAGCTTCTTCCACTTGTCGGAGGTGTTGTAGGTGATCTCAATCTCGGGGAAGCCTTCGCCGTCGGGATAGCCGGCGTCGGAAAGGTACTGCTTGGCCTCGTCGACCAGAGCCTGGTTGGGGTCGATGCCGTACTCGGGCACCGGGTAGCCGAAGGCGTCGAGCTCGCGGTAGGAGCTGCCGTCGGTCTTCTCGGCCGTGGGGGCGATGATGCCGGTGGCCGGGATCTCGCCGGCCTGCGTGACCTGCTCGACGATGGCCTTGCGGTCGATTGCCGCGGCGATAGCCTTGCGCACGTTCAGGTCGTCGATCGGGGCCTTGTCGCAGTTCATGATCAGGTAGGTGCAGCCGGTGTCGGGGGCAACGACCAGGTTGGGGTCAGTGGCGATGAGCTGGGGAATCTGGTCGGTCGGCAGGGTCTCGGTCGCGTCGATCTCGCCGTTCTGGTAGCCTTGCAGCGAGGTGTTCTCGTCGGCAATCATGACGACCTTGATGCCCTTGAGCTGCACGGCGTCGGCGTTCCAATAATTCTCGTTCTTTTCAAGAATGAAGCTGTCGCCGATGTTGTACTGGGTCATCTTGAAGGGGCCGTTGCCGATGCAGGTCTCGGGCTTCTTCTCCCAGCCTTCGCCGTTGGCCTCCACCGTTGCCTGCTGCACGGGCATGTACACGTCGTTGGCGACGAGCTCGGGGAAGAACGGCGCGGCGTTCTTGAGGACCACCTCGAACGTGTAGTTGTCCAGGGCAGTGGCCTTGACGTCGTCGCGCGAGCCGGTGCCCTCGAAGTATTCTTGCGCACCCTGGACGTAGTCGGTCATTGCCTGGAGGGCGTCGGACGCCACGACCGGGTCGCAGATGCGGCGCCAGGAGTACTCGAAGTCCTTGGCGGTGACGGGCGTGCCGTCGCTCCACTTGGCGTTGTCACGCAGATGGAACGTGTACGTCAGGCCGTCGTCGGACACATCCCAACTCTCGGCTACGCCGGGCTCGAAGCCGTCGGCCGTGGGGTAGGTGAGACCTTCGAACAACTGGGTGACGAGATAGTCGGCAATGGACTCGGAGTTGGTGGTGGGGTCCCAGCTCGCGGGCTCAGCCGAGAGGTTCCACACCAGGTAACGGTCAGTGCCCTCGTCGGCGTGGGCAAGGGCGGTGCCGCCCGCTACGCCGGATGCCGCCAACATGCCGGCCGCCGCAGCGGCCAGGCCCACGAAGTTCCTACGAGAGATGTTTGCATCGGACGAAGCGCTCATTTTTGGTACTTCCTTCCCCATTGAAAGAATTGGCCAAATGGCTTCGCTGCATTGTGCGCCGGGCGATTATGAGGGTCAATGTAAACTGTGTTAACAATCGATTGCGGTCATATGCATTTCCGCTTACCAGTTATCGGTTTTAAACAAGCAGGTAAATGGGGGTGTTTTTCTAAGCACCAGAACCGAGCGGAGGGCATGGGGGCCGGCGGTGCCACGTCTCTAGGTGAACGGTTGAAACAAAAGGACTGAACGGATGGCAGGTGGGCTTGACGGGCTTTGGGTGGCTGGGGGCCTCGCGCAAGGCCCCCCTTTGTGCGGCGTCCGCCGCCCGCCCGAGCTTTGCCTGGTCGCCTTGCTACATGCAGCCCGCGAGCGTTGTGAGGGCCGAGATGCCGCACACGAGCTCGGACATGTCGCGACAGGGAATGGAGACGGTGAGTCCGTCGACGCGCGTGGTGCCGGGAACCTGGGCCACCTCGTCCGCCATGATCGTCCGCCTGAACCGAATGGAGAGCTCGCAGGGGTGAGCCACCGTATAGTGCGGCAGTGCCGCCAAATCCGAGGCATGCGACAGGACGCGCCCCACTGCGGCGATCGTGTCGGTGCGAATCGCCTCCATGGGCCGGAAGACCGCCGCGCAATTGGACAGCGAGCGCTTTGTCTCGACATACTCCACCCAAGGCATGCGCCCCTCGTCGAGAAGCTCCTCGCGAAGACCCGAGTCGCCTATGACAAGTGCCACGGGCACCCCGAAGTCGCCGGCGAGTGCGGCGTTGACGGTGGACTCGTTCATGACGGCCCCGTTGATGCGAAGCGTATCGACCACCTTGCCCGAGAAGGCATGGTCCATGTTGGCGCGCTCATGGCCCGGGCCGGCATGGTAGCCCACGAAGAAGCAGGCGTCGAAGGTGGCGTCCAGCCCGGCCATCATGAACGTGCGACGCGGGGATCCCGCAACGAGGGAAATGCGCGGGTCCATGGCGCTTACCTGGGAATATACGAGGTTGGTCCCCTCGCCGTGCGAGTCGGCCACCACGATGTCCGTGACTTCGTCGTTGCGCTCGCTGTGCTGGATGCCCTCGATAAGCCAACCGAGCTGCATGTGGAGGGCCTCGCGGAAGGCGGCACGGTCCTCGGTCTGCTGGACAGGCTGGCAGATACCCGCCATGCCCTCCATGTCGAGCGATATGTAGAGCTTCATAGGGACAAAACCTCCTCGAGATGGCGCCTGAAAAGCATGCGGTCGAGGGTCGGGCCAGAGTGTCCAACCTGCTCGCACGGTTGAGCGCATCCTACACCCCTCGTACTCCCCGTCGGTGTCGAAGGGGTAAAGAATCAGGACAGTGCTGCCGAAAGGCTCGCCCGGCACGATGCCAGTACTCTGGCATGAGGCAGCAAGTCTACCTATGGTGGTTTTTTGTAATCAGCAGGCGTCGCTCTTTGCCGACCTGCGGAAAAGGTACGCGCCAGTCGCTGTCTAGCAGGCTTACCGCCGGATGCAGCGCGTTCTTATGGCTCCACGGCTCGATTGGCACATCGCGCAGACCGCCGTCCACGTGGAACAGCTCGTCGAAACGCCCGGGGTTGCATGAGTACAGGCGGTCAAGCACACGGCGGCGCAAGTCCTCCGTCGCGATGAAACAGGCGCGGCGTCCGTTCCTCACCTGGACCAGAAAGCCTTCACGCTCCAGGGTGCACAGGTCGTCGTGGGCAGTCGAATACGCCACGCCGTAGGCATCCGCAAGCCCCTCGAATGTGAACTCCGCGTCGTCGTGGACGTAAGCCTCTACGAGGACGGCGCTCTGCCGCTCGTTGTGGGCACCATCGAATCCGAAAAGCTCCTCGAGACGCCGACGCCGCTCCGCCATTCGCGAAAGCTTATTGGAGAACCACCAGGCCTCGTCCGCCAGGAAGTGCAACGCCTCTTCAAAGCACGGTGTGATGTCGCACGTACCGTGCAGCACGCGTGTACTTTCCTCCCAAGGGATGGCCGGTTGATAAGCGGGCGCTAACGCCTCGTCCGCGTGCCAACGTGCAGAAAACTCCAAAACGGGTAGGTAAGACATGAGTGCCATGCCTCCCGCGCGTAACGTCTGCGCGTACACCATGCGGCCAATGAACGCATTCCCTATGTCGAAGGGTGCGAGCTTGCAAAACGCATGCAAGCGCATGAGTGCGCTCAAAAGCACGTGGTGACCCTCTGTCTGCACGATAATATTCCGTGCGACATCCCCGGCGCGGGCGGGATCGTAGGAAGAGGGTGCCCTGAAAGAGCCCGGCTCGAGGCAGGAGGTTATACGCTCGTGTAGGCGTACTGGGTCACCGTCGCCCATCAGGCAAAATGTGGAGGCAGCTGAAGCCACATAGGTGTCAAACAGGCCGAACGCAAAGCGTTCTTGGGCATCTTGCGGCTCACGTAGGCTAAGCGCGATGCGAGCAAACGCCGCGAAGTCCATATGCACGCCGGAGTCGGCTAGCGCGGCATGACAATCCCGCATGATGAGCGCCAGTTTCAGGTGACGTCCCTCGGGCAAGAGCAGCGTCGTGTTCACGTGCGGGTTGTTGACGCCCGTCATCGTGCAAGATGAGAGCAGGAAATTAAGCTTGGGGCTGCAATAAAACCACTCAGGGGCGTCCGTTCCCATATACTTCGGCAGCTCAATGCGTTGGATGTAACGCAGTGCCTCTTCCACGCGACGTGCCGTTTCGGACGAGAGTCCGTCTGGCAGGCTCAGACCAATCCGACTGTGCGAGGACGGCGCACCCCCACAGCCAGCGTCGTCTCCATCTTCTCTTCCGTCGCTCATCCCTCTCCCCTCCTTTGCCAGGCGAACTTTAACATGAGGACAAGTTGGTGGGCCATCAACTTCCCCGAACTATCGGCCACCGATATTTCGGGGAAGTTCTTTTTGACCCAATCATGGCGGCTGGCTATCCTTCGCGTCAAAACCGGGCTGTACGTACCCATACGGAGACAGGCGGCCCGCATGGGGCGCGGCAATAAGCTTATTGCCCCATTAAATAAGGGAGAAAGGAACGAGATGACCGACAAAAGGCAAATCACGCTGGACGACATGTGGGCCCAGGAGCGCGCTGCCGGGCGTACCACACTCGACCGCCGCACGTTCACCAAATACGCAGGCATCACGGCGGCCGGTTTCGCCATGCTCGGCATGAACGGCATCGAAGACGCCTTGGCCGATCCTGCCCAGCTCACGGGCGACTCCGGCACCCTGGCCGGCTTGGATGCCAACGACGAGGCCTACTTCGAAGACTGCGAAAAGTTCTACGCCGCGTGCAGTCCCGAGTGCCAGCATCACAACCTGTGCGCATACGTTAAGGACGGCAAGGTCGTGCGCGTGGGCATCGGCAAGAACAACGAGAGCGCGCCCTGCATGCGCGGCTTTGCCCGCGTGGAGTGGCTCAACTCCTCGGAACGTCTCACCAAACCGCTCAAGCGTGCCGGCGAGAAGGGCGAAAACCAGTGGGAGGAAGTTGAGTGGGACGAAGCCCTCGACCTGCTCGCCGACAAGATTAAGACCGCCATCGACACGGATGGCAACCAAAGCGTCATTTTTGAGAGCCACGCAGGTAACTTCCACACCGTCGTCGGTGCAGCAGCTGGCGCGTTTACGTCGCGCCTCGGTGGCACGGCCACACTGACGGGTTCGCTGTGCTGCGCGGCCGTGGGCGGTGCCATGGTGCCCATGTGGGGCAAGCGTAACCTCGACACGCGCAACACCATCGCCGAGAGCGACTATATCCTCGTGTGGGGCAACAACCCTATGGTGACGATGGGCGGCTATTGGGAGCGTTTCCAGAAGTGCATGGACAACGGCGGCAAGGTCATCGTCATCGACCCGGTAAAGAGCGAGAGCGCCCAGCAGGCAAGTGAGTGGATCGCCATCCGTCCCACAACGGACGCCGCGTTGGCATTGGGCATGCTGCGAGTCATCGTTTCCGAGGGCCTCGCGAACGAGGATTTTTTGCGCGCCCACACTACGGCACCCTGCCTCGTGGACGCCGAGGGCAAGCAGGTGCTGCTCGACGAGGCCGACGAAACCTCCTACGCTGTGTACGACCTTGCAACGGGCGAGCTCGTGCGTCACGATGCAGAGGGCGTCGAAGCCGCGCTCACTCTCGGGGGCACCGACATGGCCGACGCGTACACGACCGTCTACGATCTGACGGTTGCGGAGGCTGAGCCTTGGACTCCCGAAGCCGTCGAGAAGGAGTGCGGCGTGCCGGCCGCCAAGGTCACCGAGCTCGCAGAGGCCTATGCCAGCGCCAAGAACGCCATGATTATCGACAACATGGGCGGTTTCATGCGCAACACCTACGGCGCTGACGCCGTTGCCACGCACGTGAACCTCGCCAACTTCACGGGCCAGGTGGGTCGTCGCGGCGCCGGCATCTACGACGCTGGTGGCATCACGGCCATCAAGTCCGCCAACCCCATCTGGAAGAACCCCGACCCGCTGCCTGACCTGCCCAAAATCCCGCGCGTCAAGTTCGGTGAGCGTATCCTGGCCGACGATTCGAACCCCATCGACGTGTTTGTGAGCTACCGTGTGAGCCCTATGACGCAGTACCCCAACACGAGTGCCGTCAAGGAGGCCTTGAAGAAAATTCCGTTCGTGTGCGTCATCGACATGTTCATGACGTCCACGGCGCTCTACGCCGACCTCGTGCTGCCCTGCGCCGCCGTCTTCGAGACGGAGGACCTGCTCTGGTCGAGCCGCAGCCACCTCATCCAACTCTCCGAGAAAGCCGTCGAAGCCCCCGGAGAGGCGCACGACGACCTGTGGATACTCTCGCGGCTTGCCGAGCGCCTAGGCTTCGGCGACGACTTCCAAATGACAAACGAAGAGTGCGTGCGCAAGGCAATCGAGGGCACTGACTACACCTACGAGCAGCTGAAGGAGGAGAAGTCCATCGACGCTATGCCCGACGACTTCATCCCCTACGAGGGCGGCGCGTTTTACACGAAGTCTGGCAAGGCCGAGATGTACCAGCCCGGTTGGTGCGACAAATGCGAAGGGCACCCGGCTGTACCCACCTACCTCGTGGCGCCCGAGACCGTCGGCGGCACGAGCGGCCTGGACGCAAAATACCCGCTGGCAGCCACGCAGCGCAAGACACTATACGAGGTCCATTCCTCCTTCGCCAACCTTGAGAGCATGGTTGTAGCCGGCTCTGGGACCGCGCACGTGCTCATGAACTCCGACGACGCTTCGGCTCGCGGCATCGCCAACGGCGACCCTGTTGTGGTGTACAACGATCGCGGCGAGCACCCGTGCGAGGCCGTTGTGTCAGACAACATCATGGCCGGCGTCGTCTGCCTGGAGAATGGTCACTGGGAGCAGCAAGGCGGCTCCTCGAGCTACGTCACCAACGACGCGGTGGGCCTCATCGCCACCGAGCACTGCTGCAACGAGACGCTTGTCGAAGTGCGCAAGGCCTAAGCTCCACCCCGCATCCAGGGGACGCCTGACAAACTGACGTAAGGGCGGTCAGTATTACCTGCCCGTACGAAATCGCTTTAAGCAATAGCCTGCCTTCCGGATTTCTTCTGAGCCCCGAAGGCAGGTTGTGCGCTTGTCATGCACGCGTGATATCCAAGTGGCAGCTTGCAATGGACGCAAAACAAGAAAAACGGGCTCTCCCCTCCCAAAACACTGAGATCGGGAGGGGGAGCCTGTTGCCCAGGTAGCCGCCCGTTGCGATGATGACGGCGCCGACGTTGACCTGGACGGTGCCGTCGGGGCCTTCCGCCAAGACGCCGCAAACCAACAGACTGGCCTTTTCATGGAACCGCACTTTGAAAGGGCTCATGCCGGTCATGGCGGCAAATTCACCGGTGTCCCGATACTTATGTTTGGGGACACCACTGTGGCGAGAAAGCACAGCTATCACGAGACGTCTTCTCATCTGCAAAGTAGGATCTTTTGCATTGTGCTAAAATCCTCTCAAATCCGGAATGCGACTCCGGATTTGAGAGGATTGGAGTTCATGCGACGCATCGGGGCGTGCTGCCCGCGCGATGTCAACCAGGTGTATTTCGATATATGCAAAGGGTCGCTCCCCGGCATACGGGCTCATATGTCGTGAAAATCGTAGAACCCTACGCGAACAACCTGCTCAAACGGCTGTCCAAGCAACCCATCCTGCACTTCCTGGACACGGGCCTGGCGGCATACCTCGCCGACTGGACAAACCCCACCGTCCTTGAGGCGGGCGCGATGTCCGGGCAGTTCTTCGAGACATACGCCTTCGGCGAGGTGTACAAGAGCTTCGTCAACGCGGGCCTCAGGCCTCCCCTGTACTTCTTCCGCAACAACGACAAGCGCGAGATAGACATCCTCATGGAGCGCGACGGCACGCTGTACCCCATCGAAGTCAAAAAGACCGCCTCGCCCAGCTGCAAGGACGCCCGCAACCTGGGCGCGCTCGACCCCGTCTCCCAAAGCGTCGTCCCCAGCGAGCTGGCCTCGTTCAAACGCGCCATCGGAACGGGCTGCATCCTCTGCATGGCGCAAGACACCTACCCCGTAAGCGAAAGGGCCTGGGCGTTCCCCATCTGGGCGGTGTAAGGCCCGCGCGGAAGCGGGCGACCATCCCGGCGTGGAAGTCCCCTACCTTCTCGCGGCGGTCGAGGCGCTACTCGACTTTCGTCGCGCAAGGAGACGGACCGAGCGCCCCTAAGCGCTCTTTACGATCTCGTCGAGGCTGATTGCAAGTCCGGGGAAAATGCCCACAGGGATGGGCTCCTCGAACGGATACATCATCGGCGCAGGGTCCTCGGCAAATCGGGTGACCATTGTCCGGCGCATCGAGGGGTCGACGATCCAGTACTCACGCACGCCGGCCTCGCGGTAAAGGTTCTGCTTGGTGCCATAGTCCATGCCCCGGCTGCTGGGGGACACGATTTCGACCACCAAATCAGGGGCGCCCTCACACCCGCGGTTTGAAAGCTTCTTCCCGTCGCAGACGACGCTCAGGTCGGGCTCGACGAAGGTCGCGTCGTCGGCGAGGAGGTTCACGGCAAAGGGTGCAGCGTACACCTTGCAGGGCCCGCCGTGCAGGGCGATGTGGGTCGAAAACCGAATTCCCAGCTGCATGGAGATGCCTTGACGCAACCGACTCGGAGCGGCAAGGTCCCACAGCTCACCATCGATGAGCTCGGCGCGCGTGCCCCCGGGAAGGCCCCAGTAATCATTAGCAGTCATACGCGGGCTTGTCGGCGGCATAGCCCAACCTCCCATACATTCGTCAGACAGCATCGCTGGTATTGTAGCGGACGCCCGGAATCAAACTGCAATCTCGTAATACAGGGGATGCCTTCTGCCCGTCCCCCGATTAAGAGGAGCCCCGCCCACAAAGGCCCGCGCGAGCGCCCATCCCCGCTCGGCATCCTCAACATAGGTTTACTTATCAACACCCTTGGCAAAGCGAGCGCTCTTCCTTTCGCGTCTATGCAACGGGATGTCTAATGATTGTCTTCAGATTTTCGGGCTTGGTTCGGCGTGGGTCGCCCAGGTAGATCTCGTGATGAAGGCGGGTTTGAGGGATGGCTCCGCCACACTCGAACGTTTCAAGAATCTCTTGAGGGCTTGGCTTGTTCTCGTCGGTTATGTCGAGGCGAAGACCTTGGCTTGCGATGAATTCCTCAAGCCCGGCGATTGTAGCGGGCTCATCGTCGTAGGAGCCCACGTGCATGACTTGCGCGCATGGGCCTTCGGAAAAGCGAACGAGACGCAGGCTACCGAGCCTGATTGCGGTCTCTAGCTCAGGCTTTTTATCAATAACGACCGCACAGATGTGCTCGAATACCTCAGGATTCACGAAGTCAGGCTGACGGATGAGCGATATCCACATGAGCGAGCTCTTGTCGGCTATTCCTGTCCCGTCAAATGCACCCGATTCGTTGTTCCACCAGAACCCTTCGAGCGGGGGAACCACGAAATCGAAGTACCCATCTGGCTGCCAATCACCCATCTTTGACATCTTCACCGCATAGGAGAAGGCGTACAGGAGTTCAAGTGCCTGCTTGTAAGTGCCGCCCTCTTCATTGGGATCTCCGCAACCTGCGACGGCGGCGAAGGTCATGGCTGGGACATCGACAAGAGCCGGCTTCGTTTTTGGGGCGTAGAGGTCCTTGAACTCTTTTTTGAAGTCGTATGCCATGGCGCCCTCCCCTGTTTGATTACCAAGTTCGGTAATTATAACAAGAACGAATGTTCGATTGTCTTTCAACGCATTCGATTTTTAGCAACACGCTTAAAAGGCCGGGTCTCAAATGACATCTCCGCATCTTGTTCGCGTGCTGTTACAGTCAGCCGCTCCGTCCTGCCGTCCCGAGCGTGAATGGTATACTTCCCTCAACTTTACGCTGCGCTGCATGAGGAGGGCTCGTGGTTCAACTGAGGGAGAAAAGCCGCCGCGTGCCGTCGCCCGACCAGCTGGGCAGCTACATCAAGGTCTCCAAGCCGCCGGTGTGGATGACGCTCGGAGTGATTGCGGCCCTCATCGTGGCGGGCGTGGTGTGGTTCTTTGCGGGCACCATCAGCAGAATGCCGTCGGACCCGCCGTTGTAACGCAGGCCTCGGCCAAAGTGTACGTGCCGCTCTCAAGCGCCTCCTCGGTAGAGGTGGGCGACCAAGTAACGCTTGAAGCCTCCGGCGAGGAGTTTGCCGGCCAGGTGCGCGCGGTGCTGGCGACGCCCGTGGCGCTTGATGCGGTCACAGATGCGTGCGGCACGACCGACCTGCCCTCGTTTGCCCAAGATAGCTGGGCTGTTGAGGTGGATATCGAGACGCAGGCCGCGCCCGGAACATATGCCGCGCGTATAACAACGGCCACGCATCGCCCCATTCGCCTCCTGCTTGGTTTGGACTAGCGCTATGCGTTGCGACAAGGCAGGACAGGCAACGGATGCTCGTCGGCTTTTCCAACCGCGCAGGCCGTGCGGCGAGGGACAGGCGGCCGGACGCGTGCCCCAAGTCATGCAGATGGAGTCAGTCGAGTGCGGGGCGGCCTGCCTTGCCATGGTGTGCGCCTACTGGGGCAAGTGGGTTCCCCTCGACGAGCTGCGGCGCATGTGCGGTGTGGGCCGCGACGGGGCCAAGGCGGGCAATATCGCGCGTGCGGCACAGCGGCTGGGCATGGAGGTTCATGCGTACCGCTTTGAGCCCGAGCGACTGCGCGAGAAGGCAACGTTTCCCTGCATCGTGCACTGGAACGCATACCACTTCGTCGTTGTGCGCGGTTTCAAGCGGGGCCGCGTCCTCATCAACGACCCGGCGCGTGGGGCATATGCGTGCAGTTGGGAGGAATTCGACCGCTCGTTTACCGGCGTGTGCATCTGCATGCAGCCTGGTGAGACGTTCGAGCCGGGCGGCGCGCGCCCGTCTGTGCGGCGCTTTGTTCTGGAAAACCTGCGCGATGCAAAAGGCGCGCTCGCTTTTGTCGCGTTCACCACGCTTTTAAGCGCCTTCGTGGGCCTCATGAACCCCGCGTTGTCGCAGGTGTTTGTCACGCGCCTGCTTGTGGAGCGCAACGAAAACTGGCTCGCGCCGTTCATGGCGGTGTTGGTGGGCGTGTGCGCAATTCAGGTGGCGACGGCGGTGCTCAGTGCAGTCTACCTGCTCAAAGTACAAGGCAAGCTCGATGTGTCCGCCGCCTCGCGCTTTATGTGGAAGACCCTGCACCTACCGGTTGACTTTTTCAGCCAGCGCAGCGTGGGCGATGTGTCAAGCCGCATGTCCACCACCACGCGCGTCTCAAAAGAGCTCGTGTCGCTCGTGGCACCGCTCGTCATCAACATGGGTATGCTCGCCGTCTACCTGGTCATTCTTGTGTGTTACTCCCCCATGCTCGCGTCGGTGGGCCTGGCTGCGACCTTGGTCAACGTGGCGTGTGCGATCGTGGTGGCGCGCCAGCGAACGGAGATTTCGCGTGTACAGACGCGCGACTGGGCAAACCTCAGCGCGGCGAGCCTGGCGGGCATACAGACCATAGAGACGATCAAGGCAAGCGGGGCGGAGAACGGATTCTTCCGCCAATGGGCCGTCTATCAGGCACAGGCCAACGCGCAAACCGTACGCTCGCAGAACCTGAGCGTGAGTCTGGGCGTCGTGCCGCAGGTGGCGAGTGCCGTCTCAAACGCGCTTGTTTTGGTGTTGGGCCTGCTGCTCGTTATGCAAGGCGAGTTCACCGTAGGCATGGTGCTGGCGTTTCAGGGTTACCTTGCCCAGTTTGTCGCGCCCGCCCAGCAACTTGTCGAGTCGCTGCAGGCTCTCTCGGAGATGCGCGTGGATATCGAGCGCATCGAAGACGTACTTGCCGCGCAGGATGACCCAGCGCTTGCCGCCCAGGGCGAACCCGTGCCAGAGCCGGCGGCAGCGCCGCAGGGTCGCCTTGAGATGCGCGGCGTCAGCTTTGGATACAACACCCTGGAAGCCCCTCTGATCAAAGGGTTCGACCTCGTAGTGGAGCCGGGCAGGTCGGTGGCGCTTGTGGGTGGCAGCGGTAGCGGCAAATCGACGATTGCGAGCCTGGCAGACGGCTTGGTGCAGCCTTGGGAGGGCCAGGTCCTGCTCGACGGCACGCAAATCAATCGCGTGCCTCGGGACTCGTTTGTGCACGCCGTGTCCATGGTGTGCCAGGAGCCCACGATTTTTGCCGACACCGTGGCCAACAACATCGCCATGTGGGACCCCGCGGTCAGTGACGCGCAGATCATACGGGCCGCTCGCGATGCGGCCCTGCACGACGAGGTCCTTGCCATGCCGGGAGGCTACCGCCATATGCTCGCCGAGGGCGGGGCGAACCTTTCGGGCGGTCAGCGCCAGCGCGTTGAGATTGCACGGGCGCTTGTGTGCGACCCGCGCGTTCTCATCCTCGACGAGGCAACGAGCGCCCTCGACGCCCAGACGGAGGAGCGCGTGATGCGCGCTGTGCGCGCCCGGGGCATCACGCTCGTCATCGTGGCGCATCGCCTCTCCACAGTGCGCGACTGCGACGAGATTGTGGTGCTCGACCACGGCAAGGTCGTCGAACGCGGACGACACGACGAGCTCATGGCGGCCGACGGTGCCTACGCCGCCCTCGTGAGGCAGGGATAGCATGGCAGAGAAACCAACACGCACGACGGCGCGGGGGCGGGTAGGCACGGAGAGCGGGGCGAGCATGGAGGGCCAGGCTTCCACATCTGGCCAGGCTCCCACGGCGGGTCAGGCAGGCACGACCATCCATGCGGGTTCAGCAAGCGCGACCGATCAGACAACCCCGCCAAGCTGGTATTCCGAGCAGCTCGACGCGGCTCGGCGCGGTGACAACGGCATCCTTGAGGAGGCCATGGCCCAACTCGCCCAGGCCATCACGGGCGCAAGCGACACCGGCGAGGAGGCCCTGTCGGCCATCGACCAGATCGGTGCGTTCTTCGGCTGCCCGATGAGCGACAATCCGCAAACGATCGCAGCCGCGGGCGACGGCCTGGCATGGCTGGATGCCCAGCTTGAGCACAGCTTTGCGAGCAAGGACGTGCAGTATCGCCTCGTGGAGCTCGACGGTCCCTGGTGGCGCGACGCCGCGGGTCCTATGCTTGCCGTGGATGAGGCGGGCACGCCGGTCGCGCTTCTCCCCCGCGCCCATGGCTACACGTACACAGACCCGCAGACTGCCAAGCGCAAGCGCGTGAGGACGGCTGCCGATGCCCGGCACTTCGGTACGCAGGCCTTCTGTTTCTACCGGCCCCTGCCGGCCCGCCCGCTCACACTGCGAGACATCGCCGCATACATGCTTGCCTGCCTCGACGGGCGCGACATCGCCTCGGTGCTGGTGGCCCTCGTTGTCTCCACGGCTCTGGGCATGCTCTTCCCGCTGGCAAACGCGATGCTTTTTGGACCCGTCCTGGCAAGCGGCACGCCTTCCATTCTTGTGAATGCCTGCGTTCTGCTCGTTGGCGTCGGCATCGCCCAAGCGCTCATTGAGGCGGCGAAGAAGCTGGTCTTGGCGGGCACGGGGGCCAAAATCGCCCTCCAGGTGCAGGCTGCGGCGATGATGCGCGTGCTTTCGCTGCCCACGCCGTTCTTCCGCAACCACGCGGCCGGCGAGCTCGTCGAGCTGCTTGGGGGCTTTTCGGCTGTGGCCAACCTCATCTCGCGCGTTGTGCTCGGCGCAGCGCTCACCGCGGCGTTTTCCCTTGCCTACCTGGGGCAGATCTTCGCCGTCACGCCCGCACTCGGTGTGCCGGCCGCCTTTGTCATTGCCGCGAATCTCCTCGTCAGCGTTGTGGCAGCGTTTATGCAGGTAAAGGTGAACAGAAGGCTCATCGCTCTCAAAGCCAAGCTTTCCGGCTGGCAGTCGGCCCTCATGGGGGCGATGCGAGCCATTCGCGTGGCCGGTGCCGAGAAGCGCGCATACGCCACGTGGGCCCAGCGTTACGCTGACGTCGCCCGCCTCACCTACAATGGACCCCTGCCCGTGCGCTTGGCAGGCGCCGCGCAGCTCGCCGTGTCTCTCTTGGGCACGGTGGCCATCTACTGCGCTTCCGTGGGCGCGGGCGTCAGCGTCAGCGAGTACATGGCGTTTACCAGCGCGTTTGGCATGGTGCTCGGTGCGTTTATGTCCCTTGCCCGCACGGTGGAGGACGTTGCACAGATAAAGCCACGCCTCGACACGCTCGCGCCCATCCTTGCCGCCACACCCGAGACGAGCACGGGCGGCATCGCCCTGCACAAGCCAACCGGCGCCATTGAGCTCTCCGACGTCACCTTCGGCTACGACCCGGCCCGCCCCATCCTGCAGGGACTTTCGCTCAAGATCGAGCCCGGCGACTACGTGGCCATCGTGGGGGCAAGCGGGTGCGGGAAGTCCACGGTCATGCGGCTTTTGCTGGGGTTTGAGCAGCCTCAGGAGGGAACGGTGTGCTACGACGGCCACGACATGGCCACGCTCGACGTCCAGGCGCTGCGCCGCTCCATCGGTGTGGTCCTGCAAGACACCCAGCTCTTCAAGGGCGACATCCTCTCGAACATCACCGTCTGCGCACCCTGGCTTTCCGAGGAGGACGCGTGGGCGGCGGCCGAGGCGGCGGGCATTGCCGACGATCTGCGGGCGCTGCCCTTGGGCCTGGCCACCACGGTAGCCGAGGGAGCGGCGGGGTTCTCGGGCGGGCAGAAGCAGCGCCTTGCCATTGCCCGTGCTCTGGCGCCGCACCCCAAAATCCTTATGTTCGACGAGGCAACAAGCGCGCTCGACAACCGCACCCAGCAGATTGTAGCCGACACGCTCGACGCGCTCGACTGCACGCGCATCGTCATCGCGCACCGCCTTTCCACCATCCGCACGTGCCGGCGCATCTGCATGCTGCAAGGCGGCCGCATTGTGGAGGAAGGCACCTACGACGAGCTCATGGAACAAAAAGGCGCGTTTTACGAGCTTGTTCGCCGACAGGAGCTGTAGCGATGAAGGATGCATCTGATGCGCCTCAGGCGTACATCCTCCATCCAGACGTGGCGCTCAGGTCGTGGGAGCGCGTGCCGTATGCCTACGTGCGCCGCTTTGACGCCAGGCCGCATGGCTTGACTCGGGTCGAGTTCGAGGTGGCCCAGCGCTGCGACGGCACCACGCCGCTCGAGATATCGCCCGAGCTGGAAAAGCTCGTGCGCGCCGGCGTCGTCCGCGCCTGCGAACCGGGCGCACACTCCTTGACCGTCTGGCAGCGCCATCGTGCCTGCCCCAACCGCGTCATGCCGTGGATCGGGCTTGAAATCACGGCACGCTGCAATTACAACTGCATCCACTGCTTCAACGCCTCCGACAATGCCCGCCTGCACGATGAGCTCACGTTTGAGCAGGTAGAACGCCTGCTTGATGAGGCGGCCGAGGCTGGCGTGCAGGCCGTGCTCATCACGGGCGGCGAGCCGCTTATGCACCCGCGCTTCTTTGACATCATGGAGGCGGTGTACGCGCGCGGCATGTTTGCCCACGAGCTCAACACCAACGGGCGTCTTCTCACAGAGGCCATGCTGGAGCGCCTGTCGACACTCCCCTTCCGGCCTCAGATCAAAATCTCGTTTGACGGTGTGGGCTACCACGATTGGATGCGTGCGTGCCCGGGCGCCGAGCAGGATGCCTTGCGGGCCATTCGCGCAAGCGTTGAGGCGGGATTTGACGTGCGCGTGCAGACAAACGTCAACCGCAAAAACCGTGCGAGCATACCCGAGACGCTCAACCTGCTCGACGGCATGGGCGTTCACATCACGCGCCTCATCCGCACCACACCTTCGCCGCGCTGGGAGATGAACGCGGCCGGCCAGTGCATGGATTGGGCCGAATACCTGGAGTGCATGCTGGATGTGTTTGCAGGGTATGCCGCGAGCGAGCATGAGATGGAGGTCGATGCGTGGCATCTGGCCGTGCTTTCTCCCAAGATGAAGGCGTTCCGGCTGTCGCTTGTGCATTACAACACGTCGACGTTCAAAACCACGCGGCCTTGCTGCACGGCGGCCAACGGCATGGCATCTGTGGGGGCCGACGGGCGGGTGTGGCCTTGCATGCAGTGTTCGGGCTGGATGAGCGCGCATGGCATCACCCTGGGCAACACGCTTGATTCGGACCTTGCGTCCATCCTGCATGCGGGGCCCTATTACGACCTCGCACACACGACGGTGGCCGACAAGCTGCGGGCCGATGAGCTGCAGCCGCGCCCCCATGAGCGCTCCTGTGTCGAGTGCCCCTGGCTTACCTGGTGTGCAGGCGGGTGCCCGGCCATGGCGATACTCTCAAGCGGTGGCGACATTGGAGCGCCCGACCCTGCCTGCTGCGAGTTCTACTTCAACGCCTGGCCCAACCGGTTCGAACAAGCCCTTCCGGGTTGGCGCAACATGACGCCGCTGGTGTGACACAAAGACCGCGACCTCATGCCTGTCGTGCGGCGCGGCACAGCAAGACACGCTGGTACATCAGGTAAAACTCAGCAATCATCACCCCAGTGGGCAATAAGTTCAGCTGTAAGCGGTGCTATACTCACCTTGCGTTTCGCCCTCACAGAGAGGATCCATCATGGCTGTTGATGTCAAGGAACTCGTTGCCGGTATCGACCCTGCCCAGCTTGCTCAGCTCAGCGCGAAGGTCGCCGGCGCCGCATCGGTTGACGAGGTCATCGAGCTTGTTGCCCAGGTCGGCAAGCGGATTGGTGCCGAGGAGGCCCAGACGCTCATCGACGCTGTGAAGGAGAAGGCCTCCGAGGAGATTTCCATCGACGAGCTCGACAACGTCGCGGGCGGCTGCGATAACCCCTGCTGCACGTACCACTGCTAAAGCACCAGCTAGAAGCAATGTCACTGCAGTATTCTCGCTTTAACCGCGTTGTACAGGACCCGGAGTCTGACCTCTGGGTCCTGTACAACTTTGCGACGGGCAAAAGCGCGTTCTTGAGCCCAATGTCATACGGGCTGTATATGTCGGCCTTGAGCATGCCCGAAAGCACATTTACAAAAAGCCTGCTCCGTGCGGGTTTTCTCACAACATCCGACGAGATGGAGGCGCTGAGGCACGCGACGGCGCTTGCGTGCTACGGCTCCGACACCCTTATGCTCACTGTCTGCCCCACATTGGCGTGCAACTTCGCATGCCCCTATTGCTACGAGGAGCGCCGGGGCGGGCACATGGGCCAGGACGTGCAGGACGCGCTTGTACGCTTTGTGCATGGCCAGCTTGAGCGCTTTGGGTTGCGGCGCATGTGCGTCGTTTGGTTTGGCGGCGAGCCACTGCTCCTCCCCGACGTCATCGACGCGCTGTCAACACGCCTCTTCGATGAGGCGCGCGCGTTTGGCGTCGAATATCACGCCAGCATCGTGACGAACGCCTCCCTGCTTGTGCCCGAGGTCGCCGAAATGCTCGCCCGGCAGCAGGTGAAGGGCATCCAGGTCACGCTTGACGGCCCCGATTCCCAGACTAACGACCCCTATCGCAAGATGCGCTCAGGCAAAGGCTCGTTTGAGACAATCATGGCCAACCTGCGCGCCCTTCCTGCAGGCTTCGACGTCAAGATTCGCTGCAACGTGGGGCCGCACAACATCGGCATGCTTGAGGACATGCGCGCATTGGTGAGTGGGCTCGACTCGCAGGGCGCATCAAGCTTCACGCTTGTGCCCGGCATCATGGACATGGAAGTCGCCAAGCTGGCCGACGGGGAGCAAGCCCCTGTTGGCTCGACGTTTGACGAGATAAACCACATGTTCTCAAAGCTTGGCTTTATCGATTACGACGCCATCGGCGCGCAGATGCCCGGCAAGTTCCACGGCTCGTTCTGCGGCAGCCAACGCGCCCATACCTATGCGATCGACGAGCTCGGCAACATGTACCGCTGCTGGGAGGACTGCGGAAACGTCGAGGCGAGCTTCGGCACGGTCAAGCAGATGGCAGAGAACCCGGTCCCCGCCGACGTGGGTACGTGGTCGCTCTATCTGGATAGTGCCTGGTGCGGAGACGACCCCCAGTGCGCCGAATGCCCCATCCTGCCCATGTGCATGGGCGGCTGCCCCCACCGCCACATGGTCTCCGGCGTGCGCCGTTGCCCCTGGTTCAAAGACGACCCCGACGCCTACATCCTCGCCAAAACCCGCGCCGCCCGCAAGGGCCGGCAATAAAGCCTCCGGCTGCACTGAGCTCTGGGAACAGACACCGGACTTGTTCAATCCGTGCCTCGCGCAAGGGCCGGTAATAAAACCTCCGACTCTACTCGGCCCTGGGAATAAACGTCAGACTCGCCCAATCCGCGCCGCCCGCAAGGGCCGTCCTACTCTCCAAACCTGACCTGTCTGTCGCACACCTCGAGGGCGGCGGGGCGGTGCGTCACGGCGATGACCGTTTTGCCGGAAAGCGCGCGCAGGTTCTCGAGCACGCACCGCTCCGTCTCGGGGTCGAGCGAGCAGGTGGCCTCGTCGAGCAGGAGCACCGGTCTGTCGGCGAACAGGGCGCGGGCGATGGCGAGGCGCTGGATCTGCCCCTCCGACAGGCCCGTGCCGCTCTCGCCCAGCCGTGTGTCGAGGCCTTCGGGCAATGCGGCCACGAAGTTGGCACTCGCCACGCGCAGCGCGTCCCACACGCGCTCATCGCACGCCGTGCCTTGTGCGCCACCAAACACGACTGCGTCCCGAATCGTGCCACTCATCAGGTGGTTTCCTTGAGGCACATAGGCAAAAAGCCCGCGCCACTGCGCCGTCAACGTCTCGCGGGTGCTGTCTCGCAGCACCACGCTGCACTCCCCCGTCTCGCATGGGCAGAAGGCCATCATCGCCTTGAGGGTCGTCGACTTGCCGCAGCCGCTCGGTCCCGTGAACGCAACGAACTCGCCGTGCGCGATGGTCACGTCGGGGCAGCGAATCAGGCGCCCCTCGCCCGCAGCCTCATTGTCGCCGGCGATAGAGGCGTAGCGGCACGAGACGCCGCGCAGCTCGAGCCCTGCGAACTCGGCGACTCTCTGCGCACAAGCCTCCCCCATGTCCCCACCTGCCTCTCGCGGCAGCGCCTCGGCCTCCATGAGGCGCTCGGCGCTCGCCGTCATGGCGAAGTACTGCGGGATGCAACCGGTGATGTTTGCCAAGGGGCCCTGCACCTGGCCCACGAGCTGCAGCGCGGCCACGAACGTGCCGTAGCTCACCGTGCCCTGTAGGATACCGTAGCCGCAATACACCACGGCCAGCAGGTATGCTCCGCGCATGGCCAGGCCGAACCCGACGTTGCACATGTTCGAGAAGCGGTTACGCCTCATACGGGCCGCGCGGTGCTCGTCGAGAAGCCCGGCCGCACCGGACTCGACATGGCCCTCCCGCTGGAAGCTCTTGATCACCATGAGGCTGTCGAGGCACTCGGTGAGGTAGGACCGGGCGCGGCCGTCGGCCTCGCGGATTTTCTTATGCAGCCGCTTGAGCACGCGGCGAAAGCCGAGCGTGAACGCCGCGAGCACAGCACCCGCTGGCATGATCACCCACGCCACCTGGGGCACCATCACCACGAGCAGCGCCAAGGACCCCACGAGCTGGGCGAGCATGCCCGCAGCCGAGGGCACGACCGTGGCGGCGCCGGCCGAGACGATGCGCGTGTCGTCCGTCAGGCGGCTCATCCACTCGCCCGCGTGGGTCGCCTGCACGCTCGACAGGTCGGCGTGCAGCACCTCGTCGAACATGCGCATCTTGAACGCGTTCTGGAACGTCGCCTGCACGCGCTCGCGCAAGAAGCGCTGCAGCGCCTGCACCGCGATGATGGCGACGGAGACGGCCGCGAACACGACCACGCTCGTCAAGAGGGCGTCCGACATCCCGCCTGCGGCCGCGTTCACCAGGTCGCGCATGACCCAGGCCGAGTAGACGCACCCCGCGGCAAGGGCGACCTCGAGCACCGTGAGTGCGGCCACCATCCACAGGCGGCGCCCCAGTATGCGGGTTATCCAGGAAACGGCATGCAGGTTGGCGTTGTCGTTCACGCGGCAAAATCCCCTTGTACAAAGGCCTGCGGCAAAGCGCGGCGGCCTACTCCTGCGCGATGCCGGCCTGCACGAGCTGCTGGCAGAGCGCGTCCACGTCCTCGGCGGCCGTCTGCTCGCTCACATCGTAGGTCTCAACCACGCTGGTGACGATCTGCTCGCGCGTCAGGCCCTGCTCCAGGCCCCTCCACACGTGCGCGGCCGTAGCGTTGAGCTTCACGATGCCCGTGAACTCCTTGGCGGCGGCACCCGTGGCCACGGCGACCCACTGGCCGGCGACCTCCTGGATGACGAAGCCCTTCTTGATCTTCATGGCAATCAACCTCTCTGTTTACGCGCTATCGTTACTCGCCGCAGTCGCGGCCTGTGTACTCCATGCCCGTGAGAGCCTCGAACGAGGTGCGCACGGCGTTCTCGGAAATGTCGCAGCCCATGGACCACACGGGCACGCGGGAAAGCAAGCGGTCAACGCAGCCCAGGACCGCAAGCGTGCCTGCGGGGCTCTCGCGCGGGACGTAGCACTGCCGCATGATAAGCTCCACCGCTCCGGCGGGGTCGAGCCGCTCGATGGAGCACGTGGGGGCCTGGTGCAGGATGCAGATGCCGGCGAGCGGGGCACTGCCGTTGTAGCCCCAGCCCTCCTTGCCCGTCCACGGGCAGCCGTACGCCACCACCTCGCCTTCTTGCGGCACATGGAGGAAGGGCTTGTCGCCGTTGAGGACCTTTGCCCCGGCGCCTCCGAGATACCGCATCCAGAGGCGCGCGTGCGTTGACTTGCCTGTGCCGCTCGGCGCCGCAAAGGCGTAGGCGCGGCCCGCGTACTCGACCGTGCAGGAGTGGAACACGATGCGCTCATGCGCGGCGAACCTCTCGGCGAGTGCCCTGTGCACGGCACATGCCTCCAGGTAGGGGTTGGAGAATTCCGGCGCCATGGCTCGCTCGAAGTCGAGGTCGGCATCGGACGCCCTTACGGCGAAGAGCGGCTCGGCGTCGTCTCGTTCGTCCACGTACGGCAGGCAGATCTTCTCGAGCATGCCGTATCTCGGGGTCACCAGCACGGGGACATCGGCGAGCCTCAGCCTCAGGGCCGCCTCATGTTCTTGTTCGTTGCTCATGCCGCCTCTCCCCTGTGTTTCCAATCTTTCCAGCGCCTCGCCAGCCTTGGGAACGCCCTCTTGAGAGCACCCTTTATCCTCGCGGCAGCTTTCCGCCTGGCGATGCGGCCCCGCTCCCCGCGCCGCAGCTTGCGCACGTACGCGAGGTACTCGGGATCCTCAACCGTGCACGGCTTGCCGTCGCGCACAAACGACACGAGCACGCCCAAGACGTCCTCGAAGGGAACGTCGCGCTCATAGGCCACGCAGTTGTCGCCGATGATGGTGTAGCCGGTGGGACCCACCCCCACGATGCGGTGCAGCGTGTACTTGCGGTCGCCCGCGCGGTAGTACATCACGACGTCGTTGACAGCGAAGCGCTCGCCGGGCTTAGCGGCCCTGATGGTCACGACGTCGCGGCCTTCCCGCAGCATCGGCTCCATGGAGACGCCGCGCGTGCGGTACACGAGCACGCCGTCGCGGGCCAGGACCTCCTCAAAGGTGGCGCTTGTGACGTGCACGGCCTTGGGGTCAGCGGTCATACAGCCCCATCTCCTCGCCGAGCTTGCGGCGGCGTGCCGCCTCGTCGATGTCGAGCTGAATCCTCGCCAGGGAGTCCTCGCGCGTCAGCAAGGTTCGGGCACAGCGTCCCGCCTGGTAGATCCAGGCAAAGGGGCGAAGGACCGCATGGGTGCGCGCGGCCTTCCAATTGCTCATGCCGCCCTCTTGCAGGTAGCGAAACAGGCTGATGGGGCCTCGCACCCGCTCCAGGGCCGTCGCACCCGACTTCTCCTTGGTCTTGTGGCCGAAGTTGCCCAGCAGCATCACGTGCTCGAGAAGCGCCGCGCACACGGAGGGCTCGACCTCGGCGCACCAGGAGAAACCCTCCTCTGGCATGCCCAGGTAAACCTGGCAGAAGCGCGTGAGGCACTTGGCCGTGCGCTCAAGCTGCGGGTCGTCCAGGAGACGGCGGAACTCCGTCCAGCCTTCGCCTGCCAGGTAGGCCCGCGCGAACATCATCCAGTCGATTACCTGGCGAAATCCCAGGCCGCCGTGCGCCAAGTGCTTGCGGGCATGGAGCAGAAGCACTACGCCGTTCACCATGAGAGGAAAGACCGGGAACTCGCGCCCCTGCACGGTCGCAGTCTGCGTGTGCACGAGCGAGTCTAGGAACAGGGCGTCCAGGCGCTCCTTGCCCGCACCTTGCGGAATGCCGTTGGGCCGCCAATGAAGCTCGAGGTGCACGCCGTTTTTCTCAAGGCCCACGTGGTGGTCGCTCACACCCTCGTCGTCCTCGCCCACAAAGCCGGCGGCAATCAGCGCCGAGCGGGCCTTGCCGAGGTCGCCCGGCGCTACCATGCAGTCGATATCACCGTAGGAGCGAAGTGCCGGGTCGGGGTAGAGCATACCCGCAGCAGCCCCTTTGAGGATGACCGCCTTGATGCCGGCGCCAGTCAGCGCGCAGAGCGCCTCGTCCTGCACGTTGAGCAAGTGCGCAAACAGGACGCGGCGCTTGAGGTCGAGGTTGGTCCACTTGGCGACCAATGCCTTATCTTTGCAGGCATCGGTCAGGCTACCAGGCACAAGCGCCAGACCCGGGATCGTCTGCTGCTGCAGTTCGGCATATACAGCCGCCGGATCGAGCCCCTCCGGCAACGTAACACTCTCACCGCCCGAATACGCCGCGCGAATTATCTGGCAAATGGTCTCTTCCAACGTCAATCGTCCGTTTCGTTTGCCTGCATGAAAACCCCGAAAGCAAGGATACCTGCGCTTATCACGCTGTCAACACGCCGATAGTTGCGCCACATATATGACGAGCTTGTAGAATCTTCCCTTCCCTTCCCTTCCCTTCCCTTCCCTTCCCTTCCCTTCCCTTCCCTTCCCTTCCCTTCCCTTCCCTTAGAATTCTGGGCGTTTTATACATTGGAGAGGAGATGTTATATATGTCTAACGTAAAGTACACAGCACCCGAGATGAATATCGTCGAGTTCGGCAACGAGGACGTCTGCACCGCTTCCAATGGCTGGGTCGTCATCGGTCCTGACGGAAATCCCATTGGCGGCGGCGGCATTATCGAGGAGAACCCGGACAATCCCATTCCGGATACCGATTTTTAATAGAGTCCGGCTTGTGCAACAGTTATTCAAAACTTTCAGCGTAGAGCGGGTTCCTATGCCTTTTGTTCGTAGGAACCCGCTCTTTTTTCGTCCCAGTCATAAAGAGTCTTTATGCACCTTACGTGCCAGCACCCGGCAAGGCGGGCGTTCCCCCTGGGCGACACAGCGTCGGAAGCGCTCGCCGGCGGCGACTGAATCGGCAATCGAGCGCAGCCTGCCTCGCAAACATACGTCGAGCACGCAACCATCCTGTCCAGCACAAGCCTGCTCGAGCACGCGAGCAACGGGTTGAAAAATCCAACGGTATGACGCCCGTCGTCTCCGAAAAACGTTGCATATCTCAACCCGTGGCTCGCCAGCCAGACCCGGACGGTCCCCCTTGGCCGCAGGAACCACCTCAACTGACCAATTGCCTGCGCAACAAGCGCCCAGATGCGCGCATGGGTCACCGTACCGCCCAGCCCATGCAAAAACCGTGTGTTTTGGCAAGTCGATCTGAGCGATTGGGGGTGGTATCGCAAATCCGTACCACCCCCCTCAGGACCACTTCTCAGCGAACATCAACGCCGCGACCGCGTTGTCCCGGCAGCAGTCCGTGCGGGTCTGCGGAGAGCCTCACGCCGTTGGCGTCGGCCCACCCCGCGAGCGCCGCGCTGTACGCAGTCTCTAAAAGCACTGCCGCAATGGTGGAATGTTGCGCGGCTCAATCGTTCATCGTTTTCCAAGCTGCCTGTCATGGTCCGTCATATCAACAGTTCGCCCGAGAGCCTCCCTTGCCCACCATCTCCTGGTGGTTCTTTCTGTGTTAGCGTCAAAATAGGCCAAAAACTTTCTGTGTTAGTGCCAAAATAAGCCAAAAGCTTTCTGTGTTAGTGACATGCGCAGGTACAGAGGGGTGAGGTGCCATGCTTGAACGCAAGATGACGGTTCGGCTTTTGGAATGGAAAGAATCTTCTGCCGCCAAGGTATTCATCCTTTTGGGCGCACGCCAAACGGGCAAGACCTATGCCGTGCGGCACTTTGCGCACGCCAACTACAGCAACTACCTCGAGGTAAACTTCCTCGACGATCAAGAAAACGGTCGTTTTCTGGCCGGGGCCCGCAGTTCCGAGGAACTCGTCTCCCGTCTTTCCTTGATCGCGGGACACGAACTTTCCCCTGACACGCTTGTCTTCTTCGACGAAGTGCAAGAGCTTGGACACGACGTGGTCACGCTCTCAAAGTTCCTGGTCGAAGACGGGAGGTTCAGGCTCGTCCTTTCCGGCTCGCTTTTGGGCACACGGCTCAAGGGCGTCCGTTCGTTTCCCGTGGGCTATGCCCGCGTTGAGCGCATGTACCCCCTCGATTTCGAGGAGTTCTGCTGGGCCATGGGGGTGCCGCAGACGATTCTTGATTCTGTGGGACGCTCGTTTGCCGAGAAAACGCCTGTCGAGCAGACCCTGCACGAGAAGCTCATCCAGCTCTTCAGGCGCTACGTTGTGGTTGGAGGCATGCCCGAGGCAGTTCAGTCGTTCCTCGATTCGGGGCGCGAGCTTGGCAGCGCGCGTGCCGTGGACGCCGAAATCGCCGAGCAGTACCGCTTCGACATCGTCAAATACGCCCAGGAGCGCAAGACTACGATTCTCGGCGCCTACAATGCCCTACCGTCCCAGCTGGCCAAGGAAAACAAGCGATTCATGCTCTCTGCAGTGGCGCAGAACGGGCGCTACGAGCGCCTGAAAGATGACTTCGGTTGGCTCACCGAAGCCGGGGTGGCACTGCCCTGCACATTGGTGAAGGAGCCGAAGTATCCCCTTCAGCGCACTGAGGTTCCTGAGCGGTTCAAGCTGTACGCATCCGATTCGGGCGTTTTGCTGGCCCAATATCCTCTTGGCGCGGCGAGGGGCATTGTCGAGGGGCGCGGCGATATGAACTTCGGGGCCGTCTACGAAAACATCGTGGCCCAGCAGCTTGTGACGGCCGGGTTCCCCTTGCGCTATTTCCAGAACAATCGCAAAGGAGAGGTTGACTTCGTCATTGAGGACAGCGAGGGCCGCGTTGTTCCCGTCGAGGTTAAATCAGGCAAAGACTACAAGCTGCACGTTGCCCTAAACAACCTGCTTGCCACGCCCGACTACGGCGTGCCCTGGGCCTTCGTGCTCTCCGAGGCAAACGTCTCCGTCGAAGAACGCGCCGACAAACCCGTGTACTATCTGCCGCTGTATATGACGATGAGTTTCCCGTCTCTTCGCGACGATGGCTGGGGCAAGGTACCGATGGAGGAGATTGCGTTTTAGGAGCAACTGCCCAGTCCTTGCTCCTCCGGCCTCACTTTCAGCAAACTTTACGCCCTCAAACATTCTGCTCTTAAATGCTGATATTATGTCTAACTTTTATCCAAACACCAGCACATGGCCCAGTACAAAGCGGGCTGTGAGCGGCATTGACCGAAACGCAGATAAGGTGCCCTCATGACACACAAGATCTCCCGCCGCTCGTTCCTGCAGGCCTCCGGCGTGCTGGCAGCCATGACATCCCTGTCTGCATGCAGCACCGGCGGTGACGATTCCGCCGCGAGCAACAGCAGCGGCCAGAGTGACAGAATCCGCATCACCTTCTATGCGTGGGACCGTTCCATGATGAAGGCGCTCACCCCGTGGCTCGAGCAGAAGTTCCCGGAGTATGAGTTCAACTTCCTTCTGGGTTTCAACTCCATGGCCTACTACTACGACCTGCTGAACCGCGCCGAGCAGCTGCCGGATATTATCACCTGCCGCCGATTCTCCCTTAACGATGCGGCCTCGCTGGCAGAGCATCTGACGGACCTCAGCACCACCGAGGTTGCAGGCACCTTCTATTCCAGCTACCTGAATATCAACAAGGAGCCCGGAGGCGCCATCCGCTGGCTGCCCATGTGCGCCGAGGTGGATGGCACCGTTGCAAACGTCGACCTGTTTGAGCAATACGACATTCCCCTGCCCACCAACTACGCCGAGTTCGTCGATGCCATCGATGCCTTTGAAGCCGTCGGCATCAAGGGGTACGGTGCTGACTGGGCCTACGACTACACCTGTCTTGAGACCATGCAGGGCTGTGCCATCCCGGAGCTGATGAGCCTGGAAGGCACCGCATGGCGCATGAACTACGAGAGCGAGTCCCCGGACGAGCGCACGGGCCTGGACGACGTGGTGTGGCCGACGGTGTTTGAAAAGTACGAGCAGTTCCTCAAGGACGTGCGGGTGCAGCCCGGCGACGAGCAGTATGAACTGAATCCCATCGCCAAGCCCTTCTATGAGCAAAAGACCGCCATGATGCGCACCACGGCGGCCGTGGCAGACGCCATGCCCGGCGCTTATGGCTTCAACACGGCCGTGCTGCCCTATTTCGGCGAGACCGACAAGGACAGCTGGCTGCTGACCTATCCCATGTGCCAGACGGCAGTCTCCAACACGGCGGCTCAGGACGAGGCAAAGCTTGCTGCCGTGCTGCGGGTACTGCAGGCCATGTACAGCGCAGAGGGCCAGCATGAGTTGGCGGCCGGCGGATCGGTGCTCTCATACAACAAGGAGGTGGATATCACATCCTCCAAGGCCCTGGGGCACGATGACGACATCATTGCCGCAAACCACCTGTACATGCGCCTGGCCTCCACCGAGATCTTCAGCATTTCAAAAGAGGTGGGCCACAAGATGATCACCGGCGAATACGACGCCAAGGCCGCCTACGAAGCATTCAACGACCAGCTGGTCACACCCAAGGAGAATCCCGAGACCGAGGTGCTGTTCACCCAGAACACCGCATACCCCATCGACATGACCGAGCACGGCAGCGCTGCGGCTTCCTCGGTGCTGAATGCTCTGCGCGCCACCTACGACGCCGACATCGCGGTCGGCTACTCGCCGATTGCGTCCACCTCCATCTACTGCGGCGATTACAGCCAGCAACAACTCCTGTGGGTGATGGCGGGCAACTACGGCGTCACCCAGGGCGAATACACCGGAGCCGAGCTGCTGCAGATGATGGAGTGGTTGGTGAACGTGAAGGACAACGGCGCAAACCCCATCCGTCACCGCAGCTTTATGCCTGTGACGAGCGGCATGGAGTACAAGGTGACCGAGTACGAGCGTGGCAGGTTCCGCCTGGAAGAGGTTACCGTCAACGGCGCCGCCCTGGATGAGGCCGCGACCTATACCGTGTTCGTCGCGGGCACCGACGTGTGGGTGGAGGACGAGAGCTTCTGCAACTGCCCCATGCCTGAAAACCTCAAGACCAAGCGCATGGACTACGCCATTGAGGGCGCGGACAGCCGCTCCTGCCTGACGGAGTCGCTGACAAACAGCAAGCAGTTCCCCGCTCCCACCGACTATCTCACCATCGTCCAGGGAGCATAGACCTGTGAAGAACCAGAAAAAGGCGCGGACAACCATACAACACCGTGCTCTCGTAACTGCGGTAGTGCTGCTATGCAGCGCTGCAACAGTGATGGGCGTCCGCGGCTACATGGTTCTTATGAATCGCACCATCTACGAGGAAAGCACCGCGCACCTTACCGAAATCTATCACCAGGCAAACCAAACCCTCAACAACAAGGTGTCCTTCAACTGGGGCATCATGCAGATGTGGCTGCCCTATCTGGAAATCGCGCAAAGCGATGCCGAAATACGCTCGTTTCTCACATCTGCGCAGGAAGAATACGACTTTACGGACTTCTACTTCATCTCACGAGATGGCTCCTACATCACACTCGATGGCGAACAGGGATATCTTGAGCTGAGGCAGATGCAGTCACAGCTGATTCTGGAGCAGCAGCCTGTGGTGGCAAACTCGGTGGTGCCAGGCAAACCTGAGATCATGGTGTTCGCCGTGCCTGCCGAAGAGGACAGCTATCAAGGGTTTGACTACGAAGCCATTGCCATCTCTTACAACAATGCCGACCTGGTGGAATCCCTGAAGATCTCTGCCTTTGGGGGATCCGGCAGCACCTTTGCCGTGCTGCCGGATGGTCGCGTGGTGTTGGACAACAGCAGCGCGACCATGAGTGGCGTGCACAACATTCTCGCCTTGCTCAAAGGCTCGGCCGGGTTTACGACGGAGCAGGTTGAAGCCCTGCGAAAAAGCTTTGCCGCCAGGGAGAGCGGCAACCTTGAATTTGCCATCGACGGCGTCGACTATTACATGGTGTATGGTGCCGCCTCTTTCCAGGACTGGACAATCGTCGGCATTGCACCTAAAGCCATCGTGAATGCCAGCATGGACAATCTCCAATACACCACCATGGTCGTAATGGGATGCGTCATGGGCGCGCTGACCGTTGTCACTGTTCTGTTGATTCTGGTGAACAATAAGAGAAAGCTGCAGAGCAAGGACAAGCAGCTGCTTGAGCGCGAGGAACTGTTCTCGCACCTTTCCCGCAACGTAGACGACGTGTTCCTGATGATTGACATCGATACCCGCAAAGTCGAGTACATCAGCCCCAACGTTCAGCGCATCCTGGGCGTCTCTCCCGCCTCGGTGCGGGAGGACTACCACGTGCTGTGCCACGCCGGGAAAGAAGACTGCTCGGCGCACCTGGAGAGCCTGATGCGGATGGAGCAGGGCACTCAGCAGGAATGGAATCGGGAGTTTATCAACCAGCAGACCGGCGAAACCCGCTATGTCCATGTGACTGGCTTCATCAATGCTATTCAGGCCGAGAAGAAGTGCATCCTCGATATGTCCGACCGCACGGATGACCGTCGGGCCGCGCTCACGCTGCAAACCGCGTTGGAGGTGGCCGAAAAGGCCGGTAGGGCCAAGACGGACTTCCTTTCTAACATGAGCCACGACATCCGCACTCCCATGAATGCCGTCGTGGGCATTACCACCCTCATGAAGCACGAACTCGATCAGCCCGAAAAACTTGCCGAACATCTGGGCAAACTGGAAAGCTCCAGCCAGCTGCTGCTGAGCATCATCAACGATATCCTGGATATGAGCCGCATTGAGAGCGGCAAAACCACCCTCAATGTCGAGCCGGTGGACCTTGTCCAACATATTGGGAAGCTCACCGGCATCGCACAGCAACAGGCGAACCAACACGGCCAGACTTTTACGGCGCAAGCCCACGTGCGGCATGAACATGTGCTGACCGACCCCAACTGTCTCAACCAGGTGCTGATGAACATCCTTTCCAACGCGGTCAAGTACACTCCTGCCGGCGGGCATATCCGAATGGAGACAGAGGAGCTTCCCTATAGCGAGCGCTATGCCAAGTACCGCTTTGTGGTACAGGATGACGGCATCGGCATGAGCGAAGCCTATCAAAAGGTACTCTTTGACCCCTTTACTCGCGAAGAGCGCTCCGGAATCAACAAAGTGCAGGGCACGGGCCTGGGCCTGGCAATCGCCAAGAGCGTTGTCAACCTTTTGGGTGGCACCATCAAAGTGGAAAGTGCCCCCGGCAAGGGCACCCGCTTCGAGATTGTCTTGGAGCTTCCCATCGACACCGACGCAGACGCCGCGCGTGAGGCCCCGATGCTTCCCGATGATGCCGAAGCCACCTCTCCCCTGTGCGGCATGAACTTCCTGTGCGCCGAGGACAACGCCATCAACGCTGAAATCCTTACGATGCTTCTGGAAACCAAGGGCGCCACCTGCACGATTTGCTCTAACGGCCAGGAAATTGTGGATGCCTTCGCCGATGTCAAACCTGGCGATTACGACATGATCTTGATGGACGTGCAGATGCCTGTCATGGACGGCCTCGAGGCCACTCGCCAGATTCGCGGCAGCGACAACCCGCTGGGCGCGACCATCCCCATCCTCGCCATGACCGCCAACGCGTTTCTTGAAGATATGCAGAAGAGCAAGGAGGCTGGCATGGACGAGCATCTCTCCAAGCCCGTGGACCTTGCTACACTAGAGCGGGTGGTAAAGCGCTTCAGAGTCACCCCCCCCCGCTAACACATAGCGGAAAGGCACGTTTTAGCAGGTAAACAGGATTTGCACACACGACCGACGCGGAGGAAGACCCGACATGAACGATCAGAGCGCCATGCCGACGAAACCGCAAATCTTACTTGTGGATGACTCTGCGATGAACCGCGCGATACTGGCGGAGATTCTCAGAAGCGACTACCGCATTCTTGAAGCGGAAAACGGACAGGAATGCATGGAGAAGCTCCGGTCTCGATCTGCAGACATTGCCCTGGTGCTGCTCGACCTCATCATGCCCGTAATGGATGGCTTCGAGGTGCTGGAGGCCATGAATGCCAGCCACATCATCGAAGACATCCCGGTGATTATGATTTCCAGCGACGATTCTCCTGCTTCCATTCGCAAGTCCTACGACCTGGGCGCGAGCGATTACGTCAATCGCCCCTTTGATGCGCACATCGTTCGCCGCCGCGTGACCAACACCGTCAAGTTGTACGCCAAGCAGCGACGCCTGGTACAGATGGTGTCCGATGAAATCCATGCCCGCGAGAGCAACACGGACATGCTGGTGGGCGTGCTGAGCCATATCGTGGAGTTCCGCAACGGCGAAAGCGGAGCTCACGTGCGACGTATCCGCCACATCACGAAGCTGCTGCTCGATTACCTGCTGGAGAGCGAAGCCGGGTATCCCATCACCGCCGAGCAGCAGGGTATCATTCCGCTCGCCTCTGCCCTGCACGACATCGGCAAGATCGCCATCGACGAGAAGATTCTCAACAAGCCCGGCAAGCTGACTTCGGAGGAATTCGAGGTCATCAAGACGCACACGACGCTGGGAGCAGAAATCCTGCAGCAGCAGGTAAACTTCGACACGGAACCACTGCTCCAAACAGCTTACGAGATCTGCCGCTGGCACCACGAGCGTTGGGACGGAAGCGGCTACCCGGACGGCTTGAAGGGCGACGAGATTCCCCTGAGCGCACAGCTGGTTTCCCTGGCGGACGTGTACGACGCCCTGACCAGCGAGCGCTGCTACAAGAAGGCCTTCTCCCACGAACAGTCCGTTCAGATGATCTTGAACGGCGAGTGCGGGGCGTTCAATCCCGTGCTGCTGCAATGTTTTGCGGATGCACAGGCAGACCTCAAAGAAGACCTGCGTCGTATCGGATAAGCGACAAACGCACTGAAAGCAGAAGGAACACCAGTCCCATGAACCACGGAGTCTCGCGTCGCACATTCTTGAACGGATGCACGCTGCTGCTGGCATCTGCTGTCGCTGGCAGTTTGACCGGCTGCGGCGATCAGACGACAGATGCCAGCGGGCTTCCCCAGATTGTTGTGGGAAGCGACATATACCCGCCCTATACGTATCTGAGCAATGACGGCGCCCCCACCGGCATCGACGTGAAGATTGCCAAGGAGGCATTTCGCCGCATGGGGTATACCGCCCGGTTTGAAACGATTGACTGGGAGCAGAAGACAAACCTTGTGGAGAGCGGAGCCATAGATTGCATCTGGGGCTGCTTCTCCATGGATGGGCGCGATGACATGTACCGCTGGGCCGGGCCTTACATGGTGAGCCGCCAGGTAGTCGCGGCGAATGCCGACAGCAGCATCCAAACGCTGAGCGACCTTGCCGGGAAAACCGTTATGGTGCAAAGCACCAGCAAACCAGAGGGCATCTTCCTCGGTGGGAGCGACCCGCGTATCCCTCAGGGTGTCGAAGTTTTCAGCACCGAGGACCGCGACGTGCAATATGCCATGCTTGCCTGTGGGTATGTCGATGCCATTGCCGCCCATGAGACCGCTATCCTGCAGTACATGGAAGACAATGACGTGGATTTCCGCATTTTAGAGGAACCGTTGCTGGTCACTGGGCTGGGCGTTGCCTTTGCAAAAAACGACAACCGTGGGCTGGAGAATCAGCTGAACAACGTCTTTGCACAGATGCGCACCGATGGCACGCTGGAGAAAATCATCGGCACGTATCTCGAAAACGCCTCGCAGTATCTGGAGGTGGACACCATTGGAGCGTAAAGCCAGTGCCACCCCGAACAAACGGAAATGGGCAATCTATCTCATCGTCGGTGTGATTCTCCTGGCAGGTGCCGTTTTTTTCTCAGGCAAAAACGAGCTGCGCCTCACGGAGGAGCGCTTTGACCAGACGCTTGATTTCATCAAATCGCAATCCGCAAGTTATGAAAAGTACAACAATACCGTCACGGCCAAAGCGCTGCGTAGCGCGACGGTTTCGGTGCATCAGCTGGCAGATGACCCCACGCTTGACTTCTGCGATCCCCAGCGCCTGGAAGAGCAGGCAGAGACGCTCTGGCTCACGGGCATCTCGGTGATGGATTCCGACGGTGTGCTTCTGTGCGAATATGCAGCAGATGGAGTCGGGTATGCCCAATTGGAAGACCGGCTCAAACGGGATACCGTTCTGGACGCCCTGCGCTACCCGCAAAAAACCTATGTGAAGCGGCTTCTGCTGGAGGATGGGTCTGCCGTGGATGTGGCCGTACGCCGGGCAGCCAACGAGGACGTCGTTTTGCTTGCCTATCGGCATACTCCTGCAGAATTCATAGAAGAAGGGGCGCTGTCAGTTCAAAGCGTTCTGGACGGCTACTCAAAAGATGCCAGCGGCACGCTGTTCATGGTGCAGAGCAATCGGGTCGTTGCCTCCAACCAACCGGACCTCATCGGACGCGATGTTACAGACAGCCCGTTGGTACAAGGGATTCGCGAAGTCGAAGCCGCAGGGACGCTGACGCATGCGGCAGGCTGGGATGGCTCTGGCTGCTATTTTGGTATGTACAGCCACGGAAGATCCTTCGATCTCTATGCATACACGGATGAGAAAACGGTTTTCAGCGATACCCTCACGGTGGCCGTGATTGCGCTGGTCAGCTATGCCCTGCTTGTTTCGGTCCTGCAGATACTGCGCGCCCGCTCGACGCAGGCGATTGAGCAGCAGAAAAAGAAGCAGGAGGAGAAGTATCAGGCCCAGCTTGAGGAGCAGAACCGCAGGCTGGAGATCGCGCTTCAGCACGAGGGGGCGGCGAACCGTGCCAAGCGGGAGTTCCTCTTCAACATGAGTCACGATATCCGCACGCCGATGAACGCCATCATCGGCTTCACCTCGCTGGCCGCGACCCACATCGACAACCGCGAGCAGGTGCTGGACTACCTGAAGAAGATCTCCATTTCCAGCCAACACCTGCTTTCCCTTATCAATGACGTGCTGGACATGAGCCGCATTGAAAACGGCAAAATCAAGATTGATGAAAAGCCGGTGCATCTGCCCGACATCATCCATGATGTACGCTCCATCATTCAGCCCGACATGACGGCGAAGAGGTTGGCGTTCTTCATCGACACGATGGACATAGAGGACGAGGACATCGTCACCGACCCGTTGCGACTCAATCAGATCCTACTGAACATTCTGTCCAACGCCATCAAGTTCACCCCCACAGGCGGCATGGTCAGCATTCGCATAGCCCAGAAGAACGGCGCCCCCAAGGGTCATGCCTGCTACGAGTTCCGCGTCAAGGACAACGGCATCGGCATGAGCGAAGAGTTCCAGGCACACATCTTTGAGCAGTTCACCCGGGAGGAAAACTCCACCGTGAGCCGCATCCCGGGCACAGGGCTCGGCATGTCCATTACCAAGAGCATCGTGGACCTGATGGGCGGTACCATCTCCATCGAAAGCGAGCCAGGCAAGGGCAGCGAGTTCATCGTAAACCTGTGCTTTGCACTCAACGGGCAGAAGATTGAGCAGAAGAGGCTCCCGCAGCTGGAGGGACTCCACGCGCTCGTGGCAGACGACGACACCGACACCTGCCTCAACGTCAGCACCATGCTGTCTAAAATCGGTATGCGCCCGGAATGGACGATTTCCGGCAAGGAGGCGGTGATTCGCACCAAGTATGCCGTGGAGCAGGGCGATAACTTCAGCGTCTTCATCATCGACTGGCTGATTCCCGACATGAACGGCATCGAGGTCGTACGAAGGATTCGCAAGCTGATTGGCGATGACTGCCCCATCATCATCCTGACCGCCTACGACTGGGCGGACATCGAAAATGAGGCGCGCGCTGCCGGTGTGACCGCCTTCTGCGAAAAGCCGCTCTTCCCCTCTGAGCTGCGCCGCGTTTTGGCCGAACCGTTCCACGTGGAGGTTGCTGGCGAACTGTCCCAGCCAGAGCCCGTCGACCTCAAGGGGAAGAAGATTCTGCTGGTGGAAGACAACGAGCTCAATCGCGAGATTGCGGTGGAAATCCTGAAAGGCGCGGGCTTTGTGGTGGATACCTCCGAAGACGGCGAGACTGCCGTTCGGATGATGGAGCAGGCGGCGGCCGGACAGTACGACCTGGTTCTGATGGACATCCAGATGCCCGGCATCGACGGGTACGAGGCAACGCGGCAGATTCGCGCCATGAGGGACGTGCGCAAGGCCAACATCCCGATCTTCGCCATGACGGCAAACGCCTTTGAGGAAGACCGCCAGAATGCGCTGAACGCCGGCATGAACGGCCACATTGCAAAGCCGTTGGACGTTCCGTACCTGCTGCGTGTGCTGGAGGATGCGCTGAGCTGATAGCAGCCGCCTTTCGCGAAGCTTGTTACAAGGAGGGTGCGCCCAAGCTCGAATGAATCACGGGCACACTCGCCTAATTGATGGCACAAGAAGGCTCGCGCCCGAGATCGAAAGAGCAGCGGGCGCGCGCCTTCTTGCTTGCTGGCGTACTCTGCTCGACCTGGGAACAAACGCCCCGCCTAGCGAAGGTCTACAGCGCACGCGCGAGCACATGCACAAGCACGCGCACACGCGCACGCGCGAGCCACAGGTTGAAAAATCCAACGGAATAACGCCCGTCGCCCCTAAAAAACGTTGTATATCTCAACCTGTGGCTCGCAAGACAAACCCAAACAACCTCCTTGGCCGCAGACACCACCGCAACCGGCCGATTGCTTGCCCAACAAGCGCCCCGATGTGCGCCTGAGCCACCGCACTGCCCCCGTCCATGCGCAAAACACCCCGCATGCAGACCGTCAGGGGCCGCCGCTCCTGGCCTAAAGACCAGTCTATCGAGTCGCCTTGGCCTTGTCTGTCGCAGGCGCCGCACCGGCACTCGACGACGTGCTCGGGATTCGCGGCGAAGAGGGCCCCGCCGCACATCACTGACGTGCCACCCCAAGGCGCGCCTCACCCTGCGGCGACTTTAGGCCTGCCGGGCTTTTTCGCCGCCCCAGAACGGGCGCCGGTGGCCTCCAGCCTGCTTTTCGCACCAAACCCCCAGCTAGACCTGTCCATCCCCCGGCCGTGGTGAGGGCTCACCACCCCGGGGCCAAAG
>CAKUAI010000021.1 GCA_934636245.1 uncultured Coriobacteriales bacterium | reverse complement strand
TCACCGTGCGGACCTGGTCGCTGTACCACAAGCTGGCGGGCAACTCGACCTACACCACGCCGGAGAGGACGACGGTCACGTGCTCCTCGCAGGACCCCGACACTGCCCTGGCGCTCACCTACGCCGACAACGGCGACGGCACCTGCACCATCACGGGAACCCAGCGGCAGGACCCCGACCTCGTGGTCCCCTCCGAGATAGACGGCCTCAGGGTCACGGCGATAGCCGACAAGGCCTTCCAGGGCTGCTCGTGGGTCGAGACGCTCTCGCTGCCCGAGGGGCTCCTGTCGGTGGGCGACTTCGCATTCCGGGACTGCACGGGGCTCAGGGCCGCCAACCTGCCCGAGGGGCTCTCCCGGCTGGGCAGCTGGGCCTTCGCGGGCTGCACCTCGCTCGCGGAGGCGCACGTGCCCGGCTCGGTCGGGACCGTGTGCGAATACGCGTTCTACGACTGCACCGCGCTGCGCTCCGTGACGCTGGGCGAGGGCGTCTCCTCACTGGACACGAACGCCTTCGCATACTGCTCCTCCCTGGCCTCCGCCGCGCTGCCCTCCACCCTCTCCTCGCTGGGCGTCGGCTGCTTCTCCAGCTGCTCCTCCCTGGCCTCGCTGGAGCTTCCGGCCTCCGTCGCCTCGGTCGGCGCGGGGGCCCTCCAGGGCCTCGCGCAGGGAAGCACCGTCACCGTGCGGACCTGGTCGCTGTACCACAAGCTGGCGGGCAACTCGACCTACACCACGCCGGAGAGGACGACGGTCTCCTATGCCGGCCCGGCGACCATCTATGGCACGTCGCTCACGTTGGAGGGCAAAATCGGCGTGAATATGTACGTCGCTATCCCCAACGCCATTCACGACCTTGAGGGTGCGCAGGCAAGCATATCGTTCCTCGGCTCGACGTACACGGTGTCGCTCGCCTCGGCCACCCGGGCTTCGTTCGACGAGAACGGCGTGCCGGTGTACGTGTTCACGCAAGATATCTTCGCTAAGAACATGGCCGATGAGGTGACGTTCCAGATTCTTGACGCCCAGGGCAACGCCCTGCCCCTCGTAAACCGCAAGGACACCGCGCTCGGCACGACCTACACATGCTCGGCCAAATCCTACTACGAGGCTGCCCAGTCCACTGGCGCATCCAACGAGAAGCTCGCCGCGCTCGCAACCGCCATGGTGAACTACGGCGCTGCCTCGCAGCGCTACTTCGGTTACAACACGGGCAGTTTCGCCGGCAACCCCAACTCGGCGCAAGCCACGCTTGTGAATGAGTCAGACCTGGCGCCGTACAAGAGCGCCGGGTTCTCGGGCAAGGTGGACGGGCTCAAGTACGTGGGCTCCACACTCACGCTGGAGGAGACCACCACAGTGTCGCACTACTTCGAGCTGGGGCTAGGCCGCTCCATCTCCGACTACACGTTCACCGTGAACGGCCAAGTCGTCACACCCGTACGAAGCGGCACGTACTGGAAGGTAACAGCCGCCAATGTGCCCGCCCAAAACCTTGATGACGCACATACCCTCACGGTAAGCCGAAGCAACCAAACAGGAACACTCTCCTACAGCGCCTTGTCTTACGCCTACAGCGTGCTCAGGCAGCAACCGGAAAGCGACCTGGCCACGCTGTGCCGCAACCTCTACGTGTACAACCAGGCGGCCGACGCCTACTTCAGCTCACGCAGCTAACGCCCGACCCTGCAGGGGCAGGCGCAGCGATAGACGACAACCCCCCACGAACAACGAGAGGAGGTAGAAGGTGGAAGAGAGCAAGAAGCTTTACGAGTGCCCGACAATCGAGGTCGTGGTCTTCGGCCAGTCCGACGTGGTTACCGCATCGGGTCCGACTACTGGACCAGATCTTGGCGACAACGAGCTGCCCATTATTCCGGCGTAGCAGAAAAGGCAGGCACAGCTCCTGACGCCCGTAGGGCCTGCCCTACACCCCCATTGGACCGCCATCCATTTCTTAGACATGAGAAATGGATGGCGGTCCATTTTCATGAGCAACTTGAAGCGCAAGCACCCGTTGCCTCCCGCAGCAAGGCAAGCAACGCACGCCTCCCCGCCTTCACGCAGCCCTCCCCGATGCAGGGCACGGCATACAGGGGAATCTGCCGCATCTTGGCTCCCCTCCCAGCTATTACCCGGGAAGAACAACCTCACTAGGTGCGTTTCCCATCTCATCAATCATACGCAGCACCCCCCCTGCCTCCCCTTTAGGTCTATCATCGCATCAACAAGACGGCAGGAGGCCAGCATGCGCAGCGAAGACATCGCGGAACTATCGGCAAGGACGTTGCTCGCGTACTACGACAACGACATCGAACCTTTTCTGGACGCCTGCCACCCAAACGTGCTTTGGATAGGCCCCGGCGAAGGGCAGCTCATCCACACGCAGGAAACGCTCAGAAACACCTTCTACGCGGAGAAAAACAATCTGAAGTTTGCGGTTCACGACCTCAGCGTCACCACGCTTCCCACCGGAAGTCCTTCAGTTTTCGAAGTGGTCATGATGTTCCTCGTCGACACCTTCTGGCCAAACGGAGCAAGCGGCCGCGTAAGCCAGCGAATCAGCCTCAGCTGGGTAGGATGCAAAGAGACGCCGCGCATCCTTTTGTGCCACATCTCAAACGCCATCGCATACGACGAGCGCGACACCATCTATCCCTTGCATTATGACGAGACATTCGGGACGGAAGTCCACTACGCGGGAGCTCCCGCCTCGGGCAGAGTCTGCTTGCGCACAAAGGAGCGCACGTCAATGTACCTCGACCACGCGCATATCATGTACGCAGAAAGCTGCGGCCGCCACACGCTGGTCCATACCCCTGACGGCGCCTACGAAGCCATTGAGTCTCTCTCGACAATTGCCAAGCTCTACCAAGACCTGCTTGTGCGCTGCCATGCAAGTTACCTGGTCAACCCAGCTTTTATCTCAAGCATTTCGCGTTTCCAAGTTGAACTGCACGACGGAACAATCCTGCCGATCCCCGAGAAGAAGTACACGACCATTCGAGCGCTGCTCGAGCAGAGGATGCGCTAGAGAGACGGCGGGACCCCTCAGGCAAGGCCGCAGGAATACACCCGCGGCCCCTCCCAGATAAGGCTGCAAAATACCCCGCGGCCCCTCCCGGACGGAAGCCACGGGTGCCCCTCGCGACCCCTTCCGAACGCTTTTTCGGCGGGCCAAAACGCGAAGAGTCACGACAGTCGGCGATGCAGATGGCTAAACGGGCCGAAGACTTGTCGCAAGTTACCCCCGAATCCGCGCCCGCTTACGGTCGGCACTGCGCAAAAAACCGGCATGTTTGCGTTTTGTTGCAACAACGAGATATACGGCCAAAGACCCCACCTCATCTACCTGCGACGATGCAATCGCGCATAGCGCGATTAGTCACCATGCTGGAATTAAAACGCAAACATGCGGGATTTTAGAGCATCGGCGGGCCGACCGTCCCCGCCATCCTCGTCTGCCGCACACAAAAAGGCGCACCTGCGGGCCTTAAACCCTGACAGGTGCGCCTTGATGCAGACTGCAATCTCGCTTGCAGAAGATGAGCGTCATGCTCGCCACGACCTTCGGTGCGCCCTGGCGCGGAACGCAGCTCTCGCTTGTGCTGCTCTCTTAGCTCAGGAAGTCCTGGATGATCTGCTCCTCGGCCTCTTCTTCGGTGAGACCCAGGGTCATGAGCTTGATGATCTCCTCGCCGGCGATCTTGCCGATGGCAGCCTCGTGCACGAGCTGGGCGTCCTCGGAGTCGGCCTCGATGCCGGGGATGGCGCGGACCTTGGCCTTGCCCATGAGGATGGCGTCGCACTGCACGTGGCCGCGACAGTCGGCGGCACCGATAACCAGCGGGTTGAAGATCTGCTGCGAGTTGTCCTTGGCCACCGAGCGGCTGATGACCTGCACGGAAGAGCCGTCGCCCTCCATGACGACCTTCATGTTGGAGGTCGCGGTCTGGTCGCCCGTGGTCATGAGCTTCTCGGTGAGGGTGAGCTTGCAGTTGGCGCCCAGGTAGCAATCGGTGTCGCGCACGGTGCTCGAGACGCCCTCGATCTGCACGGTGAGCATCTCCATGGTGGAGCCGTCCTCCATGTGGACCTCGGTCACCGGGTTGAGAATGCGCGCACCCTCGCCCGAGCCCTCGCCGTAGTGCTTCTCGAGATAGACGACGCGGCTGTTCTTGCCCAGGAAGAAGCGGTGGATGCCGTCGTGCTGGGAGTCCTCGCAGCCGTCGTTGTGCACGCCGCAGCCAGCAACGATGTACACGTCGGCACCCTCGCCGATGAAAAAGTCGTTGTACACCTTGTCGGTGAGGCCGCTCTCGGTGAGCACCACGGGAATGTGGAGCTGCTCGCCCTGCGTACCAGGGGCGACGTTGATGTCGATGCCCGGCAGGTCCTCCTTCGTCGTGATGACGATGTTCTCGGAGTTCTGGCGCGCCGCAAGGTGACCGTCCTTGCGGATGTTGATGGCGCCCGTGGTTTCGCCGGCCTTCATGTCGGCGATGATCTGAAGCATGTCGGAGGTGATGGAGTCGATCTCGCTCGCATCAAAGGCACCCGTCTGAGCGGCCGTGGCCGTGTTCTGCTCTTCGCTCATCTCTAATCCTCCGGATTCAGGGACCACTGGCCCAGCTCGGTGTCGACGGTGCCCAGGCCGCACGAGACGTTGGCGGCATGGCGGCGAATCATGAGGGTGGGGAACATCTCCTCGCGCGTGCCCTGACGGTCGACGCGGCCGTCCTTGATGACCACGATGTTGTCGGCGATATCCATGATGCGCTCCTGATGCGAGATGATGACCAGGGCGTGATCGGGCTGGTCGGCATGGAACTTCTGGAAGGTGCCGATGAGCCTGTCGAAGCTCCACAGGTCGATGCCGGCCTCAGGCTCGTCGAAGATGGCCAGGCGCGGGTTGCGCGCAAGCACCGTGGCGATCTCGATGCGCTTGAGCTCGCCGCCGGAGAGGCTCTTGTCCACGTCGCGCATAAGATAGTTGCTCGAGCACAGGCCCACGGCGCTCAGGTACTCGTTGCACTCCTGGGCCGAAATCTTCTTGCCCGAGGCAAGCTTGAGAAGCTTGCGAACCTTCATACCCTTGAAGCGAGCCGGTGCCTGGAAGCCGTAGCCGATGCCCATGCGAGCACGCTCGTCGATGGTAGCTGCGGTGATGTCCTTGCCCTCAAAGTCGATGCGACCCGACGTGGGCTTCTCGATGCCCATGATAAGGCGCGCCAGCGTAGACTTGCCGCCGCCGTTGGGGCCGGTGATGACCGTGATCTTGCCGGCTTCGATGTTCAGCGACAGGTCGTCGATGATGCGCCTGCCGGGGACAGGCTTCCCTGCGGCGTCGACGCCCGCCGGTGCCTCAAACGCGATGTTCTCGAGTGTGAGCATCGCTCCTCCTTCTCCCTGAAACTCCCAATCCCGCCTGCAGCGCACGGCCGCAGGTCTTGATGGGGTTCAGTATAGGCGAAAAGGAGTTCAAATACCCGCAAGTCACTAGGATTTGTTTGGCAAATTTTCCAGAGCCTCTAAAGCTGCGGCAGCAGGTATTTGAAAGCCCGGAATGCGGCACTTGAAAAAACGCGACCCAGCGGTCGCTTTCGGAATTTTGTTCGGAATCTGGCCGACGCCCCAGGTGCACCACGGATCTAAACGGCGCCCTCAGAAGCCACGATAGCCTTTGCTGCGCGCTTGCGCTCATACATCTGAACATCCGCGCGGCGCACGCATTCCCGCATGTCGTCCCCGGGCTCAAAATGGGCGTGACCGATTGACACGGTGGTCATCCAGGAATGCCCCGCGTTCAAATCGGCAATCTTTTTGGCAAATGTCTCCTCAAGGACATCCACCGCCGCGATGTTGCGCGACAGAATAACGCAAAACTCATCGCCACCTATGCGAAAGCAGTTGCCGTCACGTCCGTATACGTCGTAAATGGCCCTGGCAACGGCAACGAGGCACTCGTCACCCACATCGTGGCCGTGCTTGTCGTTCACACTTTTGAAGTCATCGACATCAAAAAAGATTATCTCTACAGAGTCGCAGAGGTTCGAAAGGCGGGCCGTGTAACTTTGCCTGTTAAACAAGCACGTAAGGGCATCAGTCTGCTGGACAAACAAACAGTAAAGCATATAGAAGAAGATCCCGCACACGGTAAGCGTGGCCCAAACCATCAAGACAGAGGTATCGATAACGTTCACGATGGTGGAGACGGCAACAAAAGCAAGAACAAGCCAGGGGATATAACGGACGCGCATCTCAAGTCGGATAAGGTAATGAGTCGTCTCCCGCATGACATAGATTGCGACAACGCTGTATGTGGCGATGTACAGCGGATACAGAGGCCCCCTGGAAAAAGCAGCGTTGTCATCGATGACGAAAACGAGCCCCGAGAAGGACAAGGCTAGTTGGACGGCCGCATGCACTCCGGCAACGATAAACGCCATGCGCACATATTTGCTTTTCTCATTGATAAAGGCAGCAGAGACCGCAATAGGCGCGAACAAGGCGCACGCGTAATCGAGCGCTTGCGCTATGCACATGATGGGACGAGCAAACGCACCGGCACCGTCGAACCACACGGTAAGAAACTCAGAGGTTGAGCCCGCGATAATGCCAACAAAGGCAAGCGTGAACAGGCGCTGCACACGGTGCGGAAGTACGGCGTTGGCGCGCGCCATGGCAATCGCGATGAGTGATGAGAAAAGCACGAAAACGTTAACGTACAGATAGTACTTGTCCATAACTCCCGCCGCGATGTCGACAATTTGCCAAGCAATATAGTATGCCGCGCGGCATCGCCCGGTGCGGTCAACGCAATGTAAAATGACTCAGGACGAAAAGAACGGGCACGCAAGCTGATTGGCGACCGCAGGTTCTCTCACTGGGCCGTAAGCGTACCCACTCGATGCCGCCGATACCCAAGGCAGTTGCATGCGGCGACAACCTGTATGAATAAAACTACACCTAAACGCAAAGCGCCTCCAGACGTGCCGTACCACACCACAGGCATGACAAATCTGTAAACACCTCATCCCACATTACGCCAATCTATGTATGCGTACTGGCTCATCGAACCAACTGATACCAATTCACACTAAACTACCTCCGGCGTAGCCGGAGGTTTTTTCTTGCATAGACCCTGGCGGGCACATAGTGCCCGAGCCTACCGGTTGCGGCTGAAGCCGCGATGGCCACCGACAGTCTGCCGGCACGCCCCTAAAGGGGCGCGCTCGCACCTCTACCTACTCGAACCTGCTGCCGTCCTCCTGCTCGGCGACGTAGCGCCTGACGGTCTCCTCGTTCAGGCCGACGGTGCTCACGCAGTGGCCCCTGGCCCAAAACGTCTTGTCCCTCCCGACGACCTTTCCCCACTCCGGGTGGCGGTCCCGCAGCACCATGGCGCTCTTGCCCCTCGCGTACCCCATCACGTCGGACACCGCCAGCTTCGGCGGTATCCTCACGCAGGCGTGGACGTGGTCGCTGCACACGCTGCCCCCCGCGACCTCGCACCCCTTCCTCTCGAAGAGCCCCCTGACCAGGGCGCCCACCTCGTGCCTGCTCTGCTGGCAGGGCACCTTGCGCCTGTACTTGGGTATCCAGACTATGCGGTGCGTGCAGTCCCACCTGGTGTGCGATAGGCTTGCCTCGTTCATCGGCTTCCTTCCCTTCCCGCCTCGATCTGGCCATCGCGGCGGGACAATTATGGGACGGAAGCCTTTTCTCTATCACCCAAACCCAGCCGGGTGGAACCACCCACCCACCACAGGCATAGCCTGTGGGTTTCTTTCCGCTACTAAAAACGGGAGCGCCCTTGCGACGCCCCCGCCAGCATGCCTATTGGGTTTTCGGGCCCCCAGTGCCTTAGTGCACGCAGGCCTGATCGAGCCTCATCGGGCGCAGGTCGCCAGCGATGAACTTGTCGATGACGGCGCCCACCGTGGGGGCCATGGCATCGATGTACACCGAGGCGCCGTTCTGCGTGAAGGCGCGGAACGGGGGCTGACCCATACCGAGCACGACGATCGCGTCGATGCCCAGGCTGAGCGCGTACTGGATGACGCCGCCGCAGCCATGCTCATCATGGTCGACGTTCTTGAAGACCTCGACCTTCTCCACCTTGCCGTCCTCGATCGTGGCGATGGTGAAGTAGGGCGAATGACCGAAGTGACCGCTGCGCGTGCTCTCGAGGCCCTGGTCAGTATCGCTGGGAACCGCAACCCTCATGTGAATCTCCTTCTCCGTTGTGCGGCTGTGATGCCGCACTCTCTGTATAGAACAGCCCCGGTCCTTTGCAGGGAACCGACGAGCTGCAAGAGCCCAATCTACCTCGGACGACAACCCCTACTTGTCTTGGCCGCCCGCAACGCTCGTGCACCGGCAGCCCTCGCAGAAGGCGCAACGTGGCTGCCCCTGGCAGTCACATGCCGTACGCGTGAAACCGATCCACTCGCCCACCTGGTCGCGCACCTGCGCCAGCACCGCTTCGTCCACCACGTAGTGCACGTGGCGACAGTGGCGCACGGCAATCACGAGGCCGCAGTCTTTGAGCTGCCCCATGTGCTGCGACACGGCCGCCTCGCTGATGTCGAGCGCCTGGGCAAGTGAGCGGGGACAATGATGGCGCTCGAGGAGCAGCAAGAACATTTTGTAGCGCGTGGGATCGCCAAGCGCTTTGAAGATCTTGCACACCTCCATCGAACGACCCCCTCCCAGCTGCCCATGACGACCAGTCGTCAGTTAAGCGTTTGCTTAACTGACGAGAAACACTGTACGCCTGTTTTGGATTAAGTCAATGCTTAATTGTAAGTTAATCGGTACGAGCCGAAGCTCGCCCGCAAGCGGCGGGCCAACAAAAGGAGGCCGGAGCATGGTGCCGCAGGCTTAAGGCCCACCGCGTGGACAACCCATGCGTCCAAAAAGGGCAAAAGTCTGCGTTATAAATCCCAGAAGCTTTCACCTCGCATATGCGACCCAACATAACCGCAGGTAGATTCGTTGCGCTTTTTAACACTACGGACCCCCTACTCGATATAACGCAGACTTTTGGCCATTTCGGCACGTCACCGACGCGCCCGTCGGCGCAAACAGCCTCTCGCGGCACAAAAAAGCCGCCGCACCCGGTGATTTCCGGGCACGGCGGCCTTGTTGAAGCCTATCGCTATCTAGAACTTGCCTAGCATGACGTGCTTTTTAGAGAGCGGCGCCCTCGAGAGCGGCGTCGACGGCGTCCTTGATGGCCTTGGAGGTGATGGTGGCGCCGGAGACGGTGTCCACACCCTCGGTACCGTTGGCGGCGATGATGGCACCGGGGATCTCGGCGATGGCCTTGGTACCGATGCCGTCGGTCTCGGAGTTGTCGCCAACCTCGACGGCGGTGATGACGCCGCCCTCGACGGTCACGGTCACAGGCACGCTGCCGCCGATGCCCTTGCCGTCGCCCTCATAGGTGCCGTCGGCCCACTTGGCCTCAGCGTCAGAAGCAACAGAGTCGCGGGCCTTCTCCTCAGAAGAGCCGGCGGCCTGAGCGGCAGCGGCTTCCTCGGCGGCCTTGGCAGCGGCGATGCTGATGGCCTCGGCGGCCTCGTTGTCAGCAGCGATAACGTCGGCGGCCAGCGGCACGTCGCCGCCCAGGGCTGCCGTGGCGGCGTTGGTACCGGCGATGCGGCCAAACACGGTGTAGCCGCTCATAACGCACCAGTAGTCGCCCTCCATGATGCCGCCAGCGGCACCCGGGACAGCCCACAGGCCAGCCATGGGACGGTCGTCGAGGCCGATGACCTGGCTGTTGACGTCGATCTTGATGCCGCCGAAAGTGCCCATGACGCCGGCAACAACGGGGATGCAGTAGAAGGGCGGGGTGGTCAGGGGCACGCCAGACTTCACGGGCACGTCAAGCTCGCTGGTCGCGCCGTTGGCGATGGCGTCGTTCCACTCGTTGGCCGTACGCAGGAAGGCGTTGGCGTTGAACTTGTCGCCGGAGACGGTCTCGGTCTGGACCTTGGTGGCCAGCTCCTCGAGGCTGTCAGCCTGGACGACGGTGGCGCCGTGCTCGCGCAGCCACTCGACGCGGTCGCCGCCCACAACGGCAGCGTTGCAGTAGGCGGTCTCAACCATGGTCTGATGAGCGGCCTCGTCGAAGAAGAGGTAGGCGCGGGCGTAGAACTGTTGCATGATCTCCTGGTTGACCAGGGAGGAGGTGAGGCCCTCGTTCACGAAGCGCTTGCCGTCGCAGTTGACGTACACGCCGAGGGTCTGGATGGCGTGAACAGTGGCGCCGTAGTAAGCCATGTGCACGTCGTCGATGTTCTCGCACGCCTCGTAGGCCTCGGGCGTGTCATAGGTGCAGTAGCTGGTCTGGGGCCAGGGCTGGGGGTGACCATAGTAGGAGCCGAAGCTCTTGGAAAGCTTGGCGCCGGCCTTCTCGGCCATGATGATGCCGGTACCGTCGAGGTAAGGCACGCACTGAGCCTGGGAGATGTCGGCATGACGGCCCAGGTAGCGGGTCATCATTTCCTTGTTGCACTGGAAGCCACCGGTGGCGATGATGACCTGCTTGGCGCCGATGGTGATCTTGTTGCCCTCAGCGTCGGTGCACACGATGCCGCAAGGCTTGCCGGCCTCGTCGCAGATGAGGTCGGTGGCGCGGGTCAGGAGCAGCGTGGTGCCGCCCTTGTCGTTGAAAATCTGGCCGAACTGCTGCAGGTACTCGTCGGTGTAGGACTTGGAGCCCTGCTCGGCGGGACGACGGCCGCCCATCCACAGGTAGGAACTGCCGGGAGCGAGCTGCTCGACGGTGAGGCCCAGACCGCTGATCCAGTCGACGGTCTCCTCCCAGTTCACGATCATGGCCTTGGCCAGGTCGGGATCGGACAGCGGGACCTTGGCGTAAACGGCCTTCCAGTCGATGCCGAAGCGCGGGCCAAGGGCACCGGCGGCGAAACGAGAGGTGCCGCCCACGTGACCGGAGGCCTCAACGAGGATGGTCTGGGCACCGGCCTCAACGGAAGCGACGGCTGCAGCCAGGCCACCGATACCGGCGCCGGCGACAACGACGTCGCACGTATAGGTGTAGCCGCCCTCGGGCTCGGCAGCTGCCTCGTCGGCCTGGGCCTGCTTGACGGCGACCGTGCCGGCAACGGCGCTGATGCCGGCGACGGCGCCAGCACCCATGAGGAAGTTGCGGCGGGAAGAAGCGGTGTCGATCATTGTGACCTCCTTGGTCGTATTGGCAAGCGCATTACAGGCTCGCGCGTCCCGCCCCGACGGCAACCGTCGGCGCAGCCGCGCCTGGTCCGGGCGCTCAGGAAGGTTCTGCCCGTCCTGGCCCCGTGCCATATACCTGTAAGCGTTTGTCCCCCGCACGGCCGCCCCTTGCGGCCATGCCTAGGTACCACCATACGCAGCGCGACCCGCCCGCGCATCACCGACACATTGGTTAGACAGCTTTTTCCAGGCCTTTCAGGGGCGCAATCCCCTACCCCCAAAATGAGTGTTGCCCGCCTCTGAGCTGGAATAATGCAGATTTGCCGCAGGTTCGTAATGCAGGTCTGCCCGCTGTCAAAAATCTTTTAGACCTCAGGCCGATCGATGACCTCGCGCTCGATGTACTCGATGAGTTCCTGCTTGGAGTGGACGTCAAGCTTTACGTAAATGCGCTTGATATGCGCCCATGCGGTGTTTTGAGTGATGCCCAGATCGGCGGCGATGGCGTTGGCGCTCCAGCCGCGGGCGAGTTGCACGAGAACCTGTGACTCGCGTGCGGTGAGGCCGCGCTCGACCGCCCACTCCTCCACGCGCGCGCCCACGCGGCCGCGCACCTCCTGCTGCTGCTCGAAGTCCTGCTCGACAGCAGCAGCGGCCCCAGCCGCAGACTCAGGCTGCACTCCCCCGTCAGCGACGGCCGAGGTGCCGTGCGCCTCAGAAGGAGCAGCCGCGGCTGCGCCCTTCTCGCGACGGCGCAGCAAGACGGCCGGCACCATCGCAAGAAGATATATACATACAAGAATGAGAATGGTGGCGTACGAGGCGGCGGCTCGGGCCTCCAGGCCATTGAGCGCCATGCCCAGCGCAAGCCCCACCACAAGCGACAGCTGCGTGCCCACCTGGTACACGCCCATGAGCGCAACGGGCGGCACAGGCACGCGGCGGGCCGTCTCCACGAGGAACAGCACGAACGCCATACCCACCAGGTCATAGCACACCACCATAACCATGCCGGCGTAGTGCCCGAATGCCCCGGGAATGAACGGCAGCACAGAAAGCGCCACAAGCATGAACGGGAACAGCACCCGGTACACGGTGGACGTCTCGGGCACACGGCGCGAGAGCAAAACAACAGCCGCAAGCAGCACGGCAGCAAGGACGAGCGCCTCGGCCATGGGCACAGCGCCCACCACGGGCTCAAATGTGCTGCCGATGACCGAGGTATGCAGCAAGCCCACCACGGCCGTCAGTACAAAGATGCAGAGAAACGAGCCGAAATAGCCCTGCAGCGTCTTTTTCAGCAGGGAGAGCGTCTCGCGCATCCCTCCGGGAGCAGCTATGCGCGCACCGGCGGCCGAGACATCGCTGCTGGCCACGGCGGCAGCTCCCCCGTCTTCACGCCCCGCGTCCGCCTCCGCGCGCGGCCCTCGCACCAGGTGCCAATGCACGACCCCCGACAGCGCGAGCACGACAAACGCCGCCGCGAACAGCGCCCAGCCATCTAAATATGAAAGCGCGAAATACCCGGCGGCCTGCACGAGGAAGCCGCAGACAAGGCCGCGCACGGCAACGCGCACGTCGGGTTCGAACACGAACGGCTCGAACCACGCAAGCGTCATGACCGCCGAGCCCACCGCATATATCAGCCCGCACACCAAGGGGGCGGCACCAAGGCCGAGCGAGGCAAGCAGGCCCGTTGCACCGGCGGCATATCCCAAGAGCATGACAACCGCCGAGCATACAAACGACGCAGGCGGAACATACCCTCCCGCGAACGAAAACGGCCGTCGCACATCGCGGGAACCCCCGCGCGCAAAGCCGGCCAACACAAAGGCAACCAGCACCAGCGTGGCAAGGGCCCCCACAATATTGGTAATCAGCGAAAAAGAGGTCTGCGCCACGAAGCCGTGGCTCGTGCCCGCCTCGGCCCCGAACGCCGTGATGTAGGCGTTGGACGTCACAGCGCGCGCCAGGCCATAGCCCGCCGCAAGCAGCGCCGTCGTGCGCACGCTTTTCGACACAAGCGCCCCTTTCGCCCGTCATTCAGTGGTATGACCATGATACCTGATTCCAAAGGCCACGGGCGCGCACGTCTTTGAAAGCGCCTCACTTCGGCCGTCAGCGGCCCTCTCTTCACCTCGCAAGCCAGGCGCCGTCACGTCCGAGTCCCACTCGACCTCAACGGCAAAAAGCCCTGGGCCTGCTGGCCAAAAAATTTTACCGTACCCTACCATGCCATCTATCAGGCAAAATACCATCCTAACCGATTATCGGTGATGCATCTTGAGCCGCCGGGTGCCATACCTTGAGATGCAACAGCGCACCACAGGGTCGCTGAAAAACAAGGAGGAGCACCATGGAAATGAACCGCCGCAACTTCGTGAAGACCACCGCCGGCGTCGCCGCCGCCAGCATGCTTGCCGCCGTGCCGGCACTCGCTGAGGAGGCCAAGCCCGCCGAGGGCGAGGCCGCTGCCGAGGAGGCCGCCGCCCCCGCCGCCGCTGGCGTGCAGGACGGCAAGTACGTCACCTCTTGGCTGGGCCACGAGAACTATATCTATGTTGAGACCACCTTCGCCGGCGGCGCCATCGCCAACTGCCGCGTGCTGCGCAACGACGAGACCACTGGCGTGGGCACCTATCCTTGCGAGGTCCTGCCCGGCCGCATCGTTGCCGCCCAGAGCGTCGAGGTCGATGCCATGAGCGGCGCCACCCTTACCTCCATGGCCATCAAGAGCGCCGTGCGTCAGGCCATCTCCGACGCCGGCGGCGACCCCAAGGTCGACTTCTGCGCTCCCGCCCCCTCCTCGTTCGTCGTTCCTGAGTTCCCCGAGTCCCAGGACGTCGTCATCGTCGGTGCCGGCACCTCGGGCCTCATCTGCGCCACGCGCCTGCTCGAGATGGGCTACAGCGTGACCCTGCTCGAGAAGCAGGACATCCCCGGCGGCTCCATGGGCATGACTTACGGCGGCGTCGCCGCTGCCGGCTCGCAGCTCCAGGCCAACTACGCCTGCGGCCGTTTCGAGGACAGCCCCCTGTACAACGTCGACGCCATGCTCGGCCTGCTCGCCAACTACATCAACCCCGACCATGACACGCATGACGGCGCCATGCCCTTCCAGACCACCATGTACCACACCTCCGGCCAGCTCGTTGACTGGCTGCACTCCATCGGCGTGGGCTTCTACACCATGGGCGTGAACAAGGCCTACGGCATCACCCCCTACCTGGCCCCCGGCTGCTACGAGGGCGGCTGCGGCTTCGCCATGGAGTTCCTCGTTGACCGCGTGGGCGCACTCGGCGGCCAGATCTTCTACGGCGTCAAGGCCACCTCGCTCGTGCAGGACGAGTCCGGCGCAGTGACGGGCGTCAACGCCGAGGGCGAGGACGGCAGCACCTACACCGTGAGCGGCCGCGCAGTCGTGCTCGCCACGGGCGGCTACGGCGCCAACCAGGACATGATCGCCCAGTACAGCCCCAAGTACGCCGGCCACGTGTTCAACTGCTCGCCCTGCTCCACGGGTGAGGGCATCGAGATGGGCGTGGCTGCCGGCGGCTACGTCGAGTGCATGGACCGCGACCTGGGCGCCTACCTGTCCACCGACGGCTCTGACGGCTCCTTCTTCGAGCTCGCGTTCCTCTATCAGACCACGCCCGGCATCATGGTCAACGCCAACGGCGACCAGTTCGGCAACATCACCTCGAACAACCACGGCATGCAGGCCGCGGCACTGCTCGACGAGTCCAACGGCGGCAAGTTCTACCACATCTTCGACGAGTCTGCCGCCGTCACCACCAAGAAGAACGACACGTGGGCATTCGACACCTACGAGGCCGTCTTCGACCGTGGCCTCGTGCAGCACTTCGACACCGTCGAGGAGGCCGCCGAGGCTCTGAACCTCCCCAACCTGGCCGCCACGATCGAGAAGAACAACGAGGTCTCCCTCACCGGTGAGCCCGACGAGTGGGGCCGTAAGGTCGTCCCCTTCATCGACACCCGCACGGGCGTCTACGCCATCTCCGTCATGCCCACCTTCTACCTCACCACGGGCGGCCTTGCCATCGACACGGCCGACCACGTGCTGCGCGAGGACGGCAGCGTCATCCCCAACCTCTACGCCGCCGGCGACGTCTGCGGCTCCGTCGAGGAGAAGGACGGCTGCAACTACAAGATGGGCTTCGACGCCGCAATGACCTTTGGCTACATCATGGCCGACTCCATCAACACCGACCTGAGCGCCTAATCTCGCAGCTCAAAGTAGGTATGTAAGAAGGGAGCGCCGCGCACTCGCGCGACGCTCCCTTTTCGTGGAACCCTGCTATACCTCTTGTCGGACCTGCCGAGAAGAGAACGCTTGCCAATCAGCTACTCCCAAGACTCCAGAGCGGCGGCGTCTTCGCCAATGAGCAGGCCCATTGTCGTACCATAGGAAATCGCCGATCCAACGAGATACTTGTTGCCGGTCACAGTTCGCTCGGTGAGCTCGCCGCAAGCAAAGAGCCTTCCGCCGCCCAACGGCTTGCCATACACGTCAAGCAACCGGTTGTTCTCATCGGTAATAAAGCCAATCGTCGGCGAGAGCAAGGCACAGGGCCTTTCTGCCCACGCATAGAACGGAGGGTTCTCCAAGGGAATGGGGTCTCCCGTGCCAGGGCCGTTGCGATAGATGCGGCCAAATGCAGTGTCTCCCCCCTTGGCAAGGTCGTCGTTATACCTGGCAACCGTTGCAGGAAGCTCGGGAGCGCCAATAATCTCGGCGAGCTCCTCAATGGTGTCTGCCTTCTTAAACAACGCCGCAGTCTCCTCGGTAAGGCCCAGGGGAGCCCCGATCTTCATGGCCTCGTCGTACATTGCCTGGTCGATAATCACCCAACTGAAATACGTTCCTGTCTCGGGATTGATGCCCTGGTTGATTACCGCCTGCGAGCGCTCGTAGCTCCAGTGGTTGCCATCGTTGCAATAGCGATTTCCCTGCATGTTGACGTCAATGGCGCCAAACTGACAAAGCTCGGTGTAGGCCAGCGTTCCATAAGGGTCATATCCACCCACCAGGTACAGATTGTTTCGGCCCCACATGGTGGCACCCATTTTCTCCGCAGCCAGATGGCCCGCACCGTAGGCGCCCAGGCCACAAACCACGTCGACCTCGCTGACCCCCGGCATGCACTCCTCCATCATCGCTTTGTTGCGCATGAATGGACCAGTTGCAAGAACCGTCGCCTTCCTTGCCTTGACAGCGATTTCATTGCCCGAGGCGTCAACAGCGAAGGCGCCCAGGACAGCGCCGTCACCATCGACGATAAGCTCGGTGAACTCCGTGTTGTAGCGGATATCGGCCCCCACCTCAGCGGCATGCTCGGTAAGCAGGTCCATCATATGCCTGTTGTCGAGTGCATGACAGCGAACGATGGTGTTGCCGGTGGCGCTGATCGGGTCAGGAAACTCCAGCCCCCAGTCCTTAAGGAGCCTGTAGGCATCCACCGTGTGCTCGGCATAACGTCGAATGGCGTCAACGTTGTGCCACGTCTCGGGCGTCGGATAATCCGCACGACCCAAATTCATAAAGTCCTCGAGGTATGCCTCCGGCGAGTCCTCGATGCCCATAGCCGCCTGCTCATCCGAGCCGACAACATTAAAGTTGCCCATGCAAAAATAGGTCGAGTTCATCTGAGTCGAAGGCATACTTTCAAGCAGGATCACCTCAGCCCCAGCCTCTGCGGCAGCATAGGCCGCCGACATGCCGGCGCATCCGCTGCCGATGCAAAGAACATCGCATTCAACATCCCAGGCGTCAGGCAGGTTGCCACCAACGTGTCCGGCCGGCTGCGCGTATGCCGAAGCGACAAGTGCCGACCCGGCCGCCGTCGCCATCGCCGTGGCTATAAGGCCCCTGCGAGTAAAATTCCCCATGACGTCCCCTTCCTGGCTTGGGTCTGAAAGCAACGACCACTGGTTGGGTCCCGGCAACGCCGGGAATGCACCCCATCCGGAGGCGCCCCACCTCGAGGACTATTCTGCCTGGCCTTTCTTTACTCGTGAATAAACGAAACCCACTGCCCGGATATCAACTGCGGCTTGATACCTCATCGATTCTCGGCATGGGCTTGCGCCCATTCGAGCGCATAACGTTGAGAACATCGGAAAGCACCGAGGCACCGACCATAGCAGTTGGCACCGCGCCGGCCGCAGAAAGCTTTCTCGTGAGCGTTTCCATAACCGGATACTCACGCGATAAAAGAATGATTGTTCGCCCGTCCAGGTCGCGATAAGAGACCGCGTCCTTGCCTGCAAGCGGATCGTCCAACGACACAACGAGCATGTGGGGCTCGCTTGCCAAAAGCGCAGTGTCAAAATCCTTGTACTCTAGCGGCCCCACCGCAACCGCAACCTTGGACAGTCCATCGGACAAGGACCGGAGAACACCGGCATTTGTCGCCTCGACAAGGGACAGTCTTGAACCAGGGCAGCGACCTTCGAAACCCTCGGCAAACCTCAGCCCAACCAAGGAAAGGGTGCCGCTCACACAGGGAACTTCCAATGTCTTGCAGTCACCAACCGACGTCAAGCCATCACGTATGGACGCGCATTCTTCCACCAGGTCCCGAACTATCGGGTAGAGCCTCTCCGCTGCCATCGTCGGCTCAAGACCTCGCCAGCTTCGACAAAAGAGGGGGCAGCCGAGCTCCGTCTCAAGCCTATGGACCGCCTTCGAGACGCCTTGCGGAGTCATGAAGAGCTCGCCGGCCGCCTTGTTGATGCTGCGCCTGCGATATGCAGCCTCAAAAGCCCCCATCTCGGCAAAATCCATCAATCCCCCCCGACATCTCGCAATAGACCTGGATTGTACGCCTTTAGCAATTCGGCCGCCATATCTGAATGCAGCCTCGCCCTCTATGTTGAAAAACTCGTGCTCGGCTAAAACCTGTCCCAACCCGGATGTATTCCGCCCCGCAGCAGCTCCGTCGCACATTTTTGAGGGAGGCTGCAAAGACGCAGGCAACCAGACGTTGCGCCCCATCAACTGTTTGGCGATTCCAACCTGAACCCCATCGCCGATAAAATGTCTCAATCTGGCAATGGGACAGCGACGAGCGCAGAGGAGAGGCGCCATGCAACACAAATGCAAGCTCACCGTCATTCGCAAGGAACTCTACCCCGACCTGCAGGCCGCCTACCTGGTCGATCCGCAGTCCGGTCCGTGCCCGTTCTACCAGGTGGGCGACGAGTTCGTGTTCGAGCGCTACCGCGACCGCGACGATTTCTGGACCATGGGACGCGGATCGCAATGCTCCGAGGCCTGGGACTGCATCAGCCGCTACGTGTATACGGCGCTTCAGGGAGGCGCCCCCATGCGCGGCTGGTGCGACGACGAGCGCGTCATGATCGCTTGCTGCAGCGACGGCACCCGACCCGTCGTATTCAAAATCGAACGCATCGACTACCAGGTCCTTTACCTGAATGGCCTCGACTCAAGAAACGAGGGTGACCCCGTCCGCGAACAGGCAGTACGCGAGTCGCTGCTTGCCTTGGAGGGCGTAAGCGAGGTTGTGTTCGACCGCAAAGACGGCTGGACGGAGATTGTGGTCGACCGCGAGGTTCCCTTCGACGAGCTGGCAGAAGCGCTGGAAGCCCACGCAGGCGTCACGCTCGAGCGTGCGGAATAGTCAACAAATAATTCTGCACATCAAACTAAAGGGGATGGATCCAGGAAATTTGTCCGGAGCCATCCCCCTTCTTCTCAAAATCAGCTGCCGCCGGCACCGTCCTGCTACCTGGCTTCCCCCATATGCTCGACGGCCCTGTTGAGCACGTCGACCGCCAGGGGCACCGCCGGGTTTGCCGTGTCCTCGCGGTAGTGGGCGTACAACGCGTACTTCCGGGCATCGTCGTTGCAGAACTCCACGATGCGGTAGTCAGAGAGCGAGAGCGGCGTGATGCGGCGCGCGATGCTTCGATAGGTCACGTGCACGCCGCCCCTGAAGCGCATCAGGTTCGCATGGTGGCCGTGCATGCCCGCCCACGGCATGAGCACGACCTCAGGGTCGCAACCGTTCTTGCGCAGCACGCCCTCAAGCTCGCTTTTGCGCCCGCCGGTCAGGGCCGGGTCATAGGACCAGACCGTGTCGCTCCCCATGTCGGACATCCAGACCTTGCGATGCTGGGCGAGCCGGTGCGTGTTTCGCACCACGGCCACCAGAGGATCGGTCACCAGGCGCGTCGAATGAACGCCGGCAACGTCGGTGTGCCACGCGTCGCTCTGCGGGCACAGGCACAGGTCGGCGGTTCCCATCAAGGGGTGGCGCAGGCTGGCATAGGAGAGAATGTCTTGCACGTCGAGGTCGAGGCTGTAGCCGCACTGGCCCAGCTCCATGTCGACCGAAGAGAGCAGGTCATCGCTTAAGGCGCAGTCGGATAAGGCGTTCACACGCAGGTGCAGCGGCTTGGAGTCGCGCATCTTCCCCATGTAATCCATCGCGCCGTCGTAGACGCGCAGGATATCGTAGGCCTTCTCGAGAAACGCCCGGCCCAGAGGAGTGGGCGTGACCCCGGTGCTGCTGCGCTGCAGCAGCTCGCCCCCCACGCATTTCTCCAGAGCCACCATATGCTTGCTCAGCCCGGGCTGCGAGATGTTGAGCTGGGCGGCCGCCTTGGTCATGCTGCCCTCCGACGCAACCCGGATGTACTCGCGTATATACTCAGTGTCCATTGCCTTCGGCCCCCTTTAAAACCTGCTGCGATGCTCCCCGCAATCGCATCGCGTGCCCTTGCCAGGCATCGGCTCAATTCATGATGGCAGAGAGGGCCTCATGCGGGTATCGACCATATTGGTGTTTTCAAATTAGGCTATGTACCTGCTGTTTTGGAATACCTTGTCCAAAAAAGAAACCTGGTTCTGCCAACAAAAACCGCACTGGCGCGGCACACATCGCCCAATCTGGCGATGCCCAATAGGCCGTGCAGAGCGAGCGGCCGCCGTCCTTCTGGCCGCGCATCGCACAAACAAAACGCCATGGCGGCCCAACTCAGACGCTGGCGCGGCTCCCTCAAACGAGACGCGCCAGTATGCCCGATAGCTATTTGGGACACACCACAAGACGCACATAGAATGGCCTCACCGCAATGCACGTTTCAACCGAAAGGGGCCTTGCACTATGGAACTAACGCGTAGGAATCTCATCGGCGGCACCGCTCTTGCCGCAGGAGCCGCAGCCCTCGCCAACCTGAACCTGAACAACGCCGTCGCCCAAACCGCTGAGGGCGCCATTTTCGAGGGTTCCGCCCGTGGCATGCGCGGCGACATCGCGGTCCACGTGACGCTTGACGGCGAGAAGCTTGTCAACGTGCAGGTCGTGAAGAACACCGAGAGCCCGGCCAAGCTGTCCGAGGTCGTCGTGGCCACCATGCCCGCCGCCATGGTCGAGGCCCAGACCGTCAACGTCGATACCGTCAACGGCGCCACCATCTCGAGCATGGCGCTCGTCAGCGCTGTGAATGCCGCCCTCGAGGCCGCCGGCGTGCCCGAGCTGTTCCAGGGCGAGGCCCCCGCTGCCGAACTTGAGCCCGCAGAAGACGCCGAGTGCGACATCCTGGTGCTTGGCGCCGGCCACTCCGGCTGCACCGCCGCCGTCGCCGCCCGCTGGAAGGAGTTCGGCGTCGAGCTCAACGACCTTAAGGTCATGCTCGTTGAGGAGCAAGGCTTTATCGGTGGCACCGGCCAGCTCTCCATGGGCAAGGTCGGCCTGCTGCTACCCCTCAACGACCCGGCGAATCTCGAGAAGAACTTCGAGCAGATTTACGTCGACTGGACGCAGCCCGACTACCCCATGAGCAGGGAGCTCCTGCACCGGATGGTAGAACTCTCCGGCAAGAACGCCCTCGACATGCAAGCCTTGGGCATGCCCATGTACGTCCCAAGGGCCTGCGGCAACCCCGCGAACTTCGAGGAGCTCATGGGCTGGTACTCGCCTTATTACATCTATCCGCCGGACTACCGCAATGGCAACTGGCCCTACGCCGGCGTGCGTTATCGCGAGTACTTTGACGAGCGCATCTATGGCGAGCAGATCGAGGTCCGCCTCAACACCGAGGCCAAAGAACTTGTCGTTGAGGACGGCGCCGTGACGGGCGTTGTCGTCGAAGGCCCCGCCGGCACCTACACCATCCACGCCAAGAAGATCATTCTCGCCACGGGCGGTTTCAGCCGCAACGCCGAGCTCATGCAGGAATACTGCCCCGAGCTCGTCAACACGCGCCCCTGGTGCGCCGCCGGCTGCAACGGCGACGGCTTCTACATGGCGCAGGCAGTCGACGCCGTGGTTGACGGCCGCAACGACGTGGGCCTGAACTACGGCGTGGATGCCGCCGACGGTTTCTGGGGCGACCTGGGCAACTGCTTCCCCCGCGGTGCCAACGTCGTGATGGTCAACAATGAGGGCAAGCGCTTCATCGACGAGTCGCTGGTCGCCAAGGGCGGCGGCCTGAGGACCGTCGTGGCCCAGCCCAACGGCGAGGCCTTCTCGGTCTTCGACGCCAACAACCCTGCCGCCGCCGTGGTCGAGGCCAGCGAGCGCCCCGAGCGCGTTCACAAGGCCGACTCCATCGAAGAACTCGCCGAGCTCATGGGCGTGCCGGCCGACGTGCTGGTCAAGACCCTGGAGGATTACAACGCCGTTCAGGCTTCTGGCGAGGCTGACCCCGAGTTCGAGGTCCCCAACGAGTCCATGCTGCCGGTGGTGCAGGCACCGTTCTACGCCGTACCTTGTTACATCTGCGCCAGCTGGACCCAGTGCGGCCTGCGCGTGGGCGACCACCTCGAGGTCCTCAACAGCAACAACGAGATCGTCCCCAACCTGTACGCCGTTGGCGAGATGGCCTACACCGGCACGTATATGACCTGCCTGACCGGCGGTCTTGTCGGCGGCCGCATCGCCGCCGAGCACGCCCGCGACGCCATCCTGGGCGCCTAGCCTCTCCCTCCCTACCGTTGGGAACTGAGCCCGTGCGGTGTTTACCTCCTTTCGCGCCGCGCGGGCTCCCAACGCTTTGAGCTCGTCCCTTGGGTTTCTTTCTTTCGGCTCGATCCACTGGAGCCGTTCTTGGCCATCCCTTAGGCCACCTTTAATAGCAGTTCCTCCCCAGCTGAAGGCCGGAGGGACGAGTGCGCGAGCCGACCCCCTCGCCACTCGTCCTTCCGGCCGTTTTTTGTTTGAGGCGGAGGCAAGACGAGGCGGGCAGGACGCCCAGCGGAGCGGGCGGAAACTTTTTGCAGAATGTTGTGACGCGAGCCGCCCTCGATGCGTCTTTAAGTATTGCAAGGCCTTAGATATGCCATGTGTGTTCCTCATTTGCGACACATCGCGGCCTCTATACTGGGGCAGAAGGATGCAAAAGGACCACGCGCCGCGCGACACCTCGCGGAGCATGACAAGAAGGGGGTCCCATGAACGCCTCTCGGACTGCACGCCGGACGCTCGTATCCGCAGGAGCCGGCGCCATCATCGCGGCCGGAGCACTCGCGGCCGGCATCGCCACGCAACCCTATCCCGCCCTCGCCGAAGACGCGACCTACGACACCGTCGCCAGCGACGTGTCGTACTCCGACGTAGCTCCCGGAGACAGCGACGCCGCTGCCGATGGCAGCACACCCGCCGACGACACCCAGCAGGGCGACCAGAGCACAGCCGCCGATGCGGGCACGCAGAACGCCCCGACATTCTCGGCCGCATCCGGCGCCCCCGCAGCCACCGCGAGCAAGCCGTGCCTTGCGCTGAGCGTGCCCGGCTCCTTTGACACCGCGCAGGCCGAGGCGCTGCTTGCGCGCATCAACGAGATTCGCGCCGAGGCTGCCGCGGAAGGCCTCGTAGACTACGAGAGCGGCACCGCGGTGACGGGCGCGCCCCTCACCTGGAGCACCGGCCTTGAGCAGATGGCGCAAGTCCGCGCGGTCGAAGCCTCGTACAGCTTCTCGCACACCCGCCCCGACGGGAGCGGCACCGTGCTCGACGCCAACGGGCCCCTCGTTGCCGGCGCAAACCCCACCGTTCTGGCCGAGAACCTCGCCCAGGCATCCGACACCGCCTCGGCCCTCGAGCTCTGGTACGCCGAAAAGGACGCCTACGAGCGCTACCTTGGCGGCGACACGAGTATCTCGGAAGGTGACTTCGGCCACTATTCGGCGCTTATCAGCGACGATTACACTTTCGTCGGACTTGGCTCGTTCACTTCCGCCGACGGGGGCACCTACCTGGCCGGCGAGTTCTCCAACGCTGCTGGCGACTCCGCTGCCGTACAGCCCGACGGCGCGTGCGTCGCTCAGATTAACGCCGAGACCGCAGGTCTTGCGGCAGGCATCGCCACGCCTCAAGATTGGGACGGCACCCTCACCGCTGGGCAGACGCTCCAGCTGGGCCTTAACCTCACGAGCGCCCAAGGCGGCACCTACGCCCCGGCGGCGCAGCTTACCTGGACGAGCAGCGACGAGTCGGTCATCACGGTCGACGGCAACGGCCTCGTGAGCGCCGTGGGCAGTGGCTCGGCAACCGTCAGCGTAAGCGCTGCGGACGGGGCAGAGCCTCTCGCCTCGATCGACCTCACGGTCGCAGCCCAGCAGGTTGGCGTGCCGAATGTGACCGGCATGACGATTGAAGATGCCCGCGCCGCGCTCGAAGCGGCTGGTCTTGTGGCCGGAGACGTCCTCACCGCAGACGAGGCCTCCGACCCCTCGATGAACGGCGTCGTGTACGACCAGGACCCCGCAGCCGACACCCTGGTGGACGCCGGCACGCAGGTGACGTTGACCACCTATGCCGACTACGTGGCGCCTCAGGCCACGAGCTGCGAAGTTGCCGAGCCCGTCGAGACCGAGGCCGGCGTGGCGCCCGAACTGCCTGCGACCGTCACCGTCTATTGGAGCAAGGGCGACCCCACACAAGAGCCTGTGACCTGGGACGATATTGACCCCACGCTCTATGACGACGGCGGCAGCTTCCAGGTGAGCGGCACCGTGGGTGACACGGGGCTCACCACGACGGTGGACGTCACCGTCAAGGCAAAGCCTGCCCCCACGATCGTCTCGCTCGAGGACGTCAACGTCACCACGCCCTCCGGCACCGCACCCGAGCTGCCCGAGGCGGTGAACGCCACCATGTCCGACGACACCACGAGCACGGTGAACGTGACCTGGGACGCCGTGGACGCCTCGCAGTACAGCTCCCGCGCGGGCGGCACGTTCGACGTGACGGGTGTGGTCGAGGGCGCGGAGGGCTACGCCGTGGCGCACGTCACCGTGACCCCCGCGACCATCACGGCGCTTGAGGACCCCGCTCCCATCACCACCTTCGTCGGCCACGAGCCCACGCTCCCCGCAACCGCGAGGGCGACCTGGAGCAACGGCGACGTCACCGACGAGCCGGTCGAGTGGCAGCCCCTGCTCGGCCTCACGCAAGGCGGCAAGGGGCCCTGGGACTTCGCCGGCGACGTCGCGCTCACGGGCACCGTGGAAGGCACCGACGAGACCGTGTCGCTTACCGTGAGCGTCGTGCAGCCCAAGGTACAGAGCGTAGGCGAGCTGGCGGGCGTGTCGACCAAGGCAGGCACGGCGCCCCAGCTGCCCGAAACTGTGCAGGTGACCTGGGAGGATGGCAGCACCACGCAAGAAAGCATCACGTGGGACGTAATCGACCCCGCCAGCTATGAAAAGGCGGGGATCTTCACCGTCACCGGCACGGTGCCTTCGGCCGACAACGCCCGAGTTGGCGTGCAGGTGACCGTGACTGCCGCCGATCTCACCATCGCCAGCGTGGCCTCCATCGCCGACGTCACCACGCCCTCCGGCACGGCCCCGACGCTTCCCGGCCAGGTCGAGGTCACGTGGAGCGACGGCAGCACGAGCATGGATGCCATTGCCTGGGATGCCGTGGACGAGGCCTCTTACAAGGTGCGCGCAGGCGGAGAGTTCAGCGTCCATGGCACCGTGAGCGCCAAGCCCGGCTCTGACGAGGGTGCCGCAAACGCCACAGCCGACGTCAGCGTGCGCGTCATCGTGAGCGCCGCCACCGCAACGGCCGTCGAGCAGCCCGCCGGCGTGTCCACGACCGCAAAGACCGCCCCCGCCCTGCCGGCGACCGCACGCGTCACCTGGAGCAACGGCGATGCCACCGACGAGGCCGTGACCTGGGATGCTGTCAACCCCTCGTTCTACGAGAACGCCGGCACGTTCACCGCAAGCGGCAAGGTGAGCTCCACCGGCCAGGGCGTGAGCTGCAAGGTCACCGTGAAGGCCGCGGCAGCCGCTGCGACGGCTGTCTCCACGAAGGCGGTGGACATCACCACCACGGCCGGCGTCGCCCCGCAGCTTCCCGCCAGCGCCGAGGTCACCTGGAGCGACGGCACGACCACGAAGGAGGTCGTGAACTGGAACGCGGTATCTGCCAGCGCCTATGCACAGGCCGGGTCGTTTGACGTCACGGGTACCATCGCCACTGCACCTGGCGTCCAGGCAACGGCCCATGTGACCGTCACCGCGCTCACGGCAGTGCGCGCCGTGCTCGACAACAGCGTCATCTCCACCACCGAGGGGGTCGCGCCCACGCTTCCCGCCACCGCACGGGTAACCTGGAGCAACGGCAAGACCAGCACCGAGACCGTCGTCTGGAACGCCGTCGACCCCGCCCTCTACGCCAAGGCAGGCACCTTCGACGTGAAGGGCACGGCTGCGGGTGTTGCGGTGACCGCGCACGTGAACGTCACCGGCTCCCAGGTCGCGAAGACCGCCGACCCCTCGCCGAGCCCCGCCCTCGCGGCCATGCTCGCCTCCGGCGGCATCCTGGCCGTGGCCGCCGGCATCGTGCTCAGGCTTCGCGCCAAGCGCGGGTAAGTAGGACAGCAAGCAAGCAAAACAAGGCGGGCGTCCCACACGGGGCGCCCGCCTTTTGTATGCGTGCGGCGGCAGGCTGACGCCAGCCGCGCAGGCACGAGCGACAAGCCAAACTGTAGGAACAAACCAGCTCGCCCATGCGGATCGAACTACCCGCACAGCAAGAAAGTCCGCACGATCCAAACCGCCCACACAAGCCAGGTAACCGAGAACACAGTAAATCGCCCCCCCTTCCCAGACGACGCTCATCAGGGAGGGAGACGATCAGCACTCAACACGCTTGATTACAAAATCCCTGCTAGATTGCCACAGTCTTCGTCGCCGCAAGATCGACGAGCTGGGCGCGGGTATTGACGCCCGCCTTCTCGTAGATGTGGGCCGTGTGCGTCTTCACCGTGTTGCGCGAGATGCCGAGCTTCTCGGCGATGGCGTCGGCGCTCTGATGCTGCAGCAGATAGGGCAGGACCTCGGTCTCGCGTGGGGTGAGCGTGCCGAGCTCGGCGGCAATCGCGTCGGCCTGCACCTGCGCGATGCGCGCCATGTCGGCCGGGTTGCGCACGATGACGAACTGGTCGCGGGCACGCTGCTGCACGGTCACGCCCAGACTGAGCAAAGCGCCGTAGAGCAGCGACACGGCAACGAGCACGATGGAGGTGGTACCCAGGCCCACCGTGCTCATAAGCACACCGCCGCCCAGGATGCCCACAAGCAGGGCAAACGAGCAGATGCAGACCACCCAGGCGGGGTTCTTGAGGCCCTCTTCGCCCCGCCGGGCAAGCCCGAGCAACTCCACCATCGCGCACATCGCAAGGCCGCTCGTGAGGCTGTCAGTCGCCTTGCCAGCGATATGGGCAAGCGTCTGACCCGCATCTGAGGGCATCGTGGTGGTAAGGACGAACACAAGGGCCGAAGTTCCCAGCAATATGGGAAGCACTACATACGGGGCGTCGGGATTTGCACGCATCGAGAGAAAGAGCAGCACACATGCAAGCAGGGTACCGCCCACGCCAGTCACAACCTGGCGGTACACGTACTCCGCCTGCGCGAGTCCATCGTTGGAAAAACCGATGAGGCCCATGTACAGTCCCAGGCCCAAAGAGCAGCATGCAACCTCAGTAAGGTGGCTGCGCAGCTGCGAGGGACGTGCCGCAGGCAACTGTACGGCGGGTGCAACATTCAATGCCGACCTGGCGGAAGCGCCAACCTGAGAGCCGCGCACGGTGAGGGCGCGCGCCTCGCACACAACGCTGAGAATCGGTAGGATGCAGACGAGCGCCGCGCACACATCGGCATTGAGCGCCCCAAATAGCAGCTTGATGGCAGCGCATGCCCCCAAACTCGCGCACGCCAAACCTAGAACCGTAGAGCTGCGCGGCTCGACGGGTGCATTGGCCACAAGCCGTGGCACAAGAAACCCGAAAGCCAGGCCTCCGATGAGGCCACCCACCACTGTGAGCGCCAAGCTCGAAGAACCCAGCTTGACAAGGGCGGGTCCTATAAAGCAGCCCAGAGCGCAGGCAAGATTTAGCGTATCGATGTGAAGGGTCCCGCCAAACACGGGGCGGACATGCCGGAATGCGCCCGCTGCGGCCCCCTGGGAAGCATAGGCATCACTCGCCGCAACACCATCAGCGCAGGCAGCGCCCGAAGAGGAACACCTGTCGACAAGAGCAACTGCAAGAGCGGCGAGCGCCGTGCCCGCAAGGGCGGCGAGCCAGCCCGCATCCCCACGCGGGTGGTTCAAGATGGAAATCGGCAGCGTATAGACAGGCCCAGGCGTCATGCGATACGCAAAGTCAAACCAAAGAATGATGAGTGCCGCCTCCAGGCAGACCCAAAAAACAGGGAGCGAAGGCAGCGTTTTGACCCGAGCCCACCCCTGTGTCTTATCTTTTTCCGCCATGGCGTTTCCCCCGTCGACGTCTGGGCGCGTTTCGCACCGCACATCAGCACGCGGGGATGATACCACCGAAGTGAGAGAATCGCAGGTGGGACGCATTATGCCTCGAGGGAAACGTCAGGCGCCTCCCCAGCCTTCGCGGCATCGGCCTCGCAACGCGCCAGCGTGTAGGCGTAGTCCTCGCGGAAGCGGTTGAGCTCGTCTTCCAAGGCAAGGGCATCAGCTTCGGACAGACGTGCGCGCGATGCCTCGGGAACGCTGGCGAAGGCGCTATGCTCGAGGTCGCGCTCAAAACGTACCTTCTCGCCGCGCAAGGCCAGGCGCTTCTCGTTTACCAACTGCTCGTAGAGCTTGGGATCGATGGCGTCGCGGTCGAACGCGCGCGACTCGAGCTGCTCGAGATCGCCCTCGAGGTCGTCGACGCATGAGTACTTGGCAAGCACCTGCCCGGCAGCGCGATGCCTCTCCAACTTGGCCTGAATCTCCTGCATGCGCGGCATGTTGCCGAGCAGCGACTGCAAGTGCCGCTCATTGGCCGATTCCGCCTGGTATGCACCCGTCAGCTGGCCGTTTGTCTCGTTGCTCATCGCGTCGTCCCTTCCCTTCGAACCCCAAATCTTCGCAGTCCACAGCCCATCGGCACGCGAGGATACAGAAAACCGGCCGCCCCGCACGCTGCGTGCGACGAGGCGGCCGACCAGAACTCAAAACGCTAACTTACTTCGAGATCTCCTGGCCGGAGAGCTCCTTGCCCAGGACGCGGCCCAGGGTGAGGGCCATGCCGAGGCTGACGCCCTGGATGGGCGTGGAATAGTGGGTGCCGAAACGGCCGCCGGAGTTGTTGCCGGAAGCGTAGAGGCCCTCGATCGGGTTGAAGTTCTTGTCAAGGACGCGCTGGTTGGCGTCGATGACCAGGCCGTTGAGGCTGACGGTGCCCAGAGCAGGCTTCTCCTGCACCTGGATCATGCCAAAGAACGGGGGCTCGTCGATGGGGAGCAGGACGCGCGGGTCGCGGCCGAAGTCGGTGTCCTTGCCAGCGGCGGCCATCTCGTTGTAGCGGTCGATAGAAGCCTTGGCGGCAGCTGCCTCCTCGTCGGAGAGGCCCATGTACTCGAAGAGCTCTTCCCAGGTGTTGGCTGCGAAGTGGCAGGGCGTACCCGTGGACCACGTGGTCTCGCCAGCGCCGCCAGCGGTCTCCTCGCCCTCGGCGCCGCGCTCGACCCAGTGGGCCAGCGTCTCGTCGAGCGAGTCGTCACGGCCGGCGCAGAAGTGCTCGGGCGCGGAGCGGGACAGCAGGGTCTTGTACTTGGAGTCGAAGAAGGCATAGAAGCGACCGAACTTCCTGCGCTCCATCTGCTCGATGATGCCGAAGCAGCCCATGAACTCCTCGTCGCAGAAGCGCTGCATGTCGGAGTCAAGCCACAGGGCGAAGCGGTAGGTGCCCTGACGGATGAGCAGGTTCACGGAGTACTTGTCGGAGGTGTACACGACCTCGGGCGAGATGAGGGTGCGCTGAATCGGGTCCATGGAGCCGCCGGCCCACATGCCCATCTTGATGCCCGAGCCATCGCGGCCGAAACCGGCGGTACGCATCTTGGAGATGTCCAGGCCGTGAGCGTCGAACAGCTCGCGCTGGTTCTGCTGGAGCTCCTTGTACATGGCGTTGTTCGCGCCGTAGTCACCGGCGGACAGGACGATGCTCTCGCCGGTGAAGCGGTGGTAGTTGCCGTCGGCGTCCTGAGCGATGACGCCGGTCACGCGGGCGTGGGTCTCAGTACCGTCGGAGATAACGTCGACGCCGTCCTCGCCAACCTGCTCGACCTTGCAGGGGACTTCTTCCTCGGTGGTCTCGAGCACGATGCCCTTGTAGCCCCAGAACCACTGGGCGCCCAGGGACTCGGACTTGGCGATGAGAGCCTTGCCGCCGCTCTCCTGAGCCATGTCGCCAGCGCCTGCGCCCTCGCCGAAGCTACCGGCGTTCATGGGGTAGGTGATGGTGCCCTTCCAGCACTTGTAGCCGTTGATGTCGCCGCCGTTGGCGAAGTACTCGTCAGCGCAACCCTCGACAAGCTCAATCTTCGTGGAGGCAACAACGGACTCGGGGGAGTTCTCCATGAGCCAGTCGACCATCTCGCCGGAGTTGTCGACGAACTTCTTCACCAGGCAGGGGTTGGTGTAGCCAAGGGAGCGGCGCTGCCAGTCGGCGATGAACTCGGACTTGTCGATCTCGGGGCAGCCGGCGTCCATGCAGAACTTGGAGTTGACGGTGCCGATCTGGTGCAGGCCGTACCAGAACATGTTGTCCTCGGTCTGAGCCTCGAGCACAACGACCTTCTTGCCACCCTCGGCAGCAGTCACGGCACAGGCAAGACCGGCGTTGCCGCCGCCGACGATGACGATGTCGGCCTCGGTGGTGTCAACGATGTCGGCCTCGTCGATCTCAGGCTTGTCGCCGAGCCACTCGGGCGTGGCAACGACATAGGCGGCCTCGGCCGGGAACTCGTAGCCGGCCTGCTCCATGCAGTCCTTCACGCCGGCAATGGTGACGTTGGTGCACAGCGTAGCGCCGGAGATGGCGTCGACGTAGGGGCTGTTGGCCTCGACGATACGGTTGCACAGGTCGTCGATACCGTCGCGGAAGTTCTCGGAGTAGTCCTTGCGGCTTGTCTGTGTGACGGTGTAGGTCACCGAGGTGATGGCGTCCTCGGACAGCTCGCAGGTAATGTCCATCTCGGCGAAGCCGGTGGACTGCTTCGACACGTAGGTGCCGGGCGTGAACGCGAAGGGAGCGAGGTCTGCGGGGGCATCCTCGGCCTGGGCGGTGCTCACGCCGGTGGCGGTGATGCCGAGAGCGGCGCCGGCCAGAGCGGCAGTCTTCAGAAAGTCGCTGCGGGTGATGCTGGTGGACATATGTTTCCTTTCCAACACGGTTGTTTCCGAACCTGCGAGCACGGCCTCTTTGCCGGCCCGCCTTCCGTTCGGGCTGACCCCATCGTGGCTTGCTGCCGGTCGTTTCACCATGCCGCGACGGGTATGAAATTTGCCGCTCCCAGGCTCATACTCAAAGAATGAGAGGAGTCACCTTGACACGTTGAGCTGGGAGAATGCTGGTTTTGGCGAATTTGGGGCGAGATTCGCCCCCATAACGGGACTGCCGAGAAAATCTCTTGAACTCAAGGAAACGATAGGCGCGCGGGCCCTTGGGCGTTGCGCCGTCGATGTGCTCCGTGTTTTCCTTGGTGGCCCCGCGCCCATCCTTCCCACAAACACGCCGGGACGTGGTAGCATCATCGCCGTCGTTGAAGGCTTGAGCATGAGAGGACAGACGCACTATGCGCATTGGATTCGACAGCCAGAAATACGTCGAACTGCAGGCCGCCCACATCCGCGAGCGTATCGGCTCGTTCGGCGGCAAGCTTTACCTTGAGTTCGGCGGCAAGCTGTTCGATGACATGCACGCCTCGCGCGTCCTTCCCGGCTTTGCCCCCGACGAGAAGATCCGCATGCTGCAGAGCTTCAAGGACGACGTGGAGATCATCGTCGCCGTCAACGCCAACGACATCGAGAGCGGCAAGGTCCGCGGCGATTTGGGCATCACCTACGACGAGGACGTCCTGCGCCTCATCGACATCTTCCAAGGCATGGGCTTCCTCGTGAGCGCCGTCGTCGTAACGCGTTACGCCGGCCAGCCCGCCGCCGACGTCTTCCGCGCACGCCTCGACGCCATGGGCATGCGCTCCTACCGCCACTACCCCATCGCCGGCTACCCCGTGGACGTCGACTACGTGGTGAGCGACGAAGGCTTCGGCAAGAACGACTATATCGAGACGACCCGCCCGCTCGTGGTCATGACGGCCCCCGGCCCCGGCTCGGGCAAGATGGCCACGTGCCTGTCGCAGATCTACCTCGACGCCAAGCACGGCATCAAGGCCGGTTACGCCAAGTACGAGACGTTCCCCGTATGGAACCTGCCGCTCAAGCACCCCGTGAACCTCGCCTACGAGGCCGCCACGGCCGACCTGGACGACGCCAACATCATCGACCCCTTCCACCTGGAGGCCTACGGCAAGGTGGCGGTGAACTACAACCGCGATGTTGAGACGTTCCCCGTGCTCAAGGCCATGATGGAGCGCATCCTGGGCGCAAGCCCCTACCAGTCGCCCACGGACATGGGCGTCAACATGGCAGGCCTTGCCATCTGCGACGACGAGGCCGTGTGCGACGCGGCCCGAATGGAGATCGTCCGTCGCTACTTCAGCGCGTGCGTGAACACAAAGCGCACCGGCTGCGGCGCCGACCAGATAAGCAAGCTCAAGATGCTCATGAAGCAGGCCGGCGTCACGCCCGACCTCTCCCCCATCCGCGCGGCGGCCCTCGCCAAGGAGGAGGCCACCGGCAAGCCCGCCGGCGCCTTGATGCTGCCCAACGGCGAGGTTATCAGCGGCCGCACCTCCACGCGCCTCGGCGCCGCCTCGTCGCTTTTGCTCAACGCCCTCAAGTACCTGGCAGGCATCCCGGAGGAGACCTACATCATCAGCAACGAGGCCATCGACCCCATCTGCCATCTCAAGACCGAGCTGCTGCACAGCAAGAACCCCCGCCTGCACCCCGACGAGATGCTCATTGCCCTCTCGCTGAGCTCGGCCACCGAGCCCCTGGCCGCCCGCGCCATCGAGGCAGCCGAGCAACTGCGCGGCTGCGACGCGTTCTTCTCGGTCATCATCTCCTCAGCCGACGAGAAGCTCTACCGCACCCTCGGCATCAACGTGAGCTGCGAGGCCAAGTACGAGCGCAGCAGCTATTACCACAAGTAGACACGCTGGAAGCCGCGCGCAACGCGCAGGCCAGGCAGACATAGCGCACCGAAAGGCGGGCGTCCCACACAGGGCGCCCGCCTTTTTGGTGGCACATTGCACCCGTCCCTTTGTGTCATTCCTACTCGCGCACGATGCGCAGGATGTCTTCACGCGAGGTGACGTTGAGCTTGCGATAGATGTTGTGGATGTGCGTGCGCACCGTGTTGGGCGAAATGACCAGCTCTTCGCCGATGTACACGCCGTTGTGGCCGTGAGCGAGAAAACCCAGGACCTCGCGTTCGCGGACTGTGAGACCGTAGGTGTGGGCAAGCTCGTCGCAACGAGCCTCAAGGCTCGCTTCGCCGAGCAAGGCATCGCTCGCGTCGACGGCAGAAATGTCCCCCGAAGCTGTCGGCACGCCGGACGAGGCGAGGCCCGCGCCTCGAGCATCCTCGAGGTCCCCACTGCCCACGAACGCCTCATGGTCGGCCCGCAGGCCACGCCACAGAGCGTACACCACCATCCCAGCAGCGTACAGGCCGCTCGTCACCACGATAAGCGTACGCACCTGAGCAGGATCGGCTCCAATATTTGCGCACTCAACCTGGGTGAAGACGGTCACAAAGCAGAAGAGCGTGACACCCACGCACACCACGAGGTCGGTGGGATACTCGGCGGCATGGGCCATGCCCACCAGGGTCGACAGGGTCAAAAGCGCCGCGACCGTATACAGCACGAGCACAAAGGTGAGCTCGAATGTCGAGCCGCCCAAAAGCGACTCGCTGAAGTAGTTGAGCACGAGCATCGCAACCGAAAGCACGGGAATAAGACCGCGATACACCGCCCTCAAAAGCGGGGTAGACGCCGGGAACAGCATGCAGGCGAGCAGCAACAGGGCGACAACCACCTGGATAACGACGTATTCAGAGTAATTTTCAAAGAAGAGCTCACCGCGCACCGCCATGAGCATGGCGAAAAGGGCAAGTCCCACCCCAGGAACAAAGGTCATCTCCAGAAAGCCGCGCAGGCGACCTGGGACGATGTTCGCACCGTAGGTCCGCTCAGACGACGCCGGAGACTTAGAGACAGAAGCGCCCTGGGTCTGATCGTCATGCCCGTCCCACGCCTTTTTGCCACGCACCCCCGCCTCGATGGCAGGCACGTCCGACTTCGCCCAGACATCGCGAAACGGCGCAAAGGCAAACGGCAGGGCAGCGCAGACAAACACGCAGAGCATAAACAGCGCCACAGCAGACGCCTCGCTCACATGAAGCTGAGCCCAGCCTACAAGCGCCGCAAGCACCGCCGATCCCGCGACAACGCCCGTTGCCTGCCGCAGGTTGTAACGAGCCAGGATGCGACCCCAAGCGAGCAGCTCGCCCAAACAGCCCACGCCAACGCAGATGCCCACCGGCCAAAATGTCCACTCGGGCCACACGCCGCTCAGGGCCATCGCGCAAAAGGACGCATTGCCTGCCACAAACGTAAGCGTAAAGAGCACGCGCACGGCCACGTGGCTCAAAACCCTGCCAAGCCCCAGACCCACCACGAGCGCCCCCACAACACCGGCGAGAACCCCCGAGCGAAGGGCATATCCCAGAATATTAACGAAATCGGGCAGATTCACAAAGCGCTGAAAGGGCATTGCCGCCGCAGAATAGAGGAGCAACGTCGCAAGCAAGCAGGCGAAACCCGCCACCGCAACGGCGTCGACCCAACCCATGCGGCCCATTGTCGTTTTGTTCCTCGCAGTCACCCGGCACGCCCCCTATGACAAACCGACCCCTTGACAACGCATCTGAGCTGGAGGTTTGGCAGTCTAAACGCTTCCTAAACGCCATCTCAACGTTTTCTCGGATTTAGTTTACACCACGCGATGCCTAAGGTTTGACTCAAGCGGCAGGAGCGGGCTGGCAATGGGCCAGTCACGCTGTCGCAACGAGCCGTCCCGAAGAAAGGATGTTCTCATGAGCAAGACCGTTTCGCGTCGCGCCTTCCTGACCAGCGCTGCAACGGCCACTGCGGGCATCGCCGCAGCCTCCGCCTTTGCAACCTCCGCCTTTGCTGCCGGCGGCCCCGGCGGTGGCCCTGGCGGTCCCGCCAAGGAGGTCGTCTACGCTTCCGCTGAGACCACCGACGACGGTCGCGTCAAGGGCTACTGCGGCCCGGGCGACTGGCTGGGCACCAAGCCCGAGATCGCCGAGGATCAGATCACCCAGACCTACGACGTCGACGTCGTCGTGCTGGGTGGCGGCCACGCCGGCCTCATGGCAACGCTGGGCGCCGTGGACGAGGGCTGCACCGTTGCCACCGTCGAGCAACAGCCTTGGAGCGCCTTCGTAGACCTCGACGGCACCGGCGCCAACATGGGCGGCTGGTACGGCGAGGACATCGGCCATGTCAACTCTCAGTTCCTCATCGACCGCGGCTTTGGCCCCTACAACACCGGCGAGATTGCCGCCGAGTTCTGCAAGCGTGCCGCCGGCCGCGTGAACCCCGACATCATCAAGGCGTTCGTGCAGAACTCCGGTGCCATGTTCGACCGCTACAAGGAGGTCTACGACTCCTACGAGGAGGAGCGCAAGGACAACGACTCCAACGTGCACCTCACCGGCACGCTCGTGGTGATCGACGGCGAGCCCGCAGCCGACGAGGGCGACTTCGACATGTCCAACATGTTCGACTACCCGCTGTGCAACACGCAGGCCGCCTGGTCGGGCGCCAACGTTGAGTACCCCATCGAGTGCGGCGGCTACAAGACCTGGCCCTGCAACGCGCAGTTCTACGGCTACCACGGCAACGACATCGAGTTCGTGCACAAGTACATCAAGCAGTACACCGAGGAGAACGGCGCTACCTGGTACTTCGAGCACACCGGCGTCGAGCTTGTGCAGAACGAGGCCGGCGACGTGACGGGCCTCATCGCCACCGACGCTGACGGCAACTACGTGCAGTTCAACGCCGCCAAGGGTGTCATCCTGTGCTCCGGCGACTACATCGGCGACCCCAAGATGTGCTGGGCCCTGCTGAACGAGGGCATGGAGTGGGGCGAGCGCGCCGGTGCCACCTCTGAGGATTGGGCAAGCGCCGGTTCTCGCTCCGGTGCCGGCCACAAGATGGGCATCTGGGCCGGCGGCATGATCGAGCCGACTCCCCGCGGTTGGATGGCCATCGGCGGCGGCGCAAGCGGCCCCTGGGGCACCTGCCCGCTGCTCACGCTCAACTCCGAGGGCAAGCGTTTCTGCAACGAGGGCGCCATCGCCCAGCTGCAGGCCGTCTGCCTGCGCCAGCCGGCCGGTCTGTCCTGCTACGTGACCGACGCCAACTGGAAGCAGACCGTGGGTTCGGCCCCGCTCGATCACGGCGCGCCCAACTTCGGCATGGACGACTACATGGTCCAGCTCGAGGCCGGCATGAATGCCGTTGAGGTGGGCAACCCCGAGGGCGGCTTCGTCGTCGGCGCCAACCTCGCCGAGCGCAAGATGATGGGCGGCACGGTGTACGCCGCCAACACGCTCGAGGAGCTGGCCGACATGCTCGGCTACGCCGACGAGGCCAAGCAGAACTTCCTCGACAGCATCGCCCACTACAACGAGCTGTGCGCCTCCGAGGACGGCGACACCGATTACGGCAAGGACAAGGCCTACATGGTGCCGATCGACACGCCTCCCTTCTATGGCGGCACGAGCAGCACTTCGCACAGCACCAGCCCCATGATGGTCACGATGAGCGGCCTTATGACCGACGCCGCCCAGAACGTCCTCAAGACCGACTGGACGAAGATCCGTGGCCTCTACGCCGCTGGCAACTGCCTGGGCGGCCGCTACGGCTTCGGCTACTCCACGCCCTTCGCCGGCAACTCGGTGGGTATGGCGATGACGCACGGCTGGCTCGCCGGCCACACCGTCGGCCAGCTGTAAGGATGCCGCGGAACCTCACGCGCTGCGTTCTGCGGGACCTCACGTACATCCAGTACGCATCGGCCCCGCACGCCTTGCGGACGAGAACCCGCTTTTAGTGGGTTGCAGAACCTCGTCCGCTGAGCTGATGTACGATTGATTGGAGCCCCGCCCGCGCGGCTTTTGGCGGGCGGGGCTTTTCTTCTTGATTGCGATTGCCTCGTTTCGATTGGACGCACACCATGGATGCATGCATTGCCCCTGCTACTGACAAGCTTGTCGTCGATGTGGCGTTTCCCTTCACGCTGTCCACACCCAAGTACGGCCCGAGCCGACCGTTCACGGGCAACCATGCCGCGAAGGCCGCCTACGTGGACGCGCTGGAGGCCGAGCTCGCCTCCCTCGATGACGAGGTATGCGCGCGACCCGCCTCGGCTGTGCGCCTCTCGGGCGGGGCAAGCATCATGAGTGCCGACAAGGTCTGTCACCTGGTGCGACAGATTAAAAAAACGCTCAACTTGGTACCGGGCGCAGAGATTTCCATTGATGTGGAGCCTCTCACCGTGTGTACGCCTAGCCTCACCGACTGGACGAGCTGCGGCATCACGCGCGTCAACCTCGCAGCGCTGTCCTGCGACGATGCCGAGCTCACCGCACTCGGGGCCCACCATAGCCGCGAGCAGCTCCAAAACGCGCTCCTCTTCCTTGAAAAGTTCCACATGGCTAACGTGAACTTCGAGGTGCTGTACGGCGTCCCGGGACAGACACAGGCAAGCTGGAAGCGCACGCTTCTCACCCTGGCAGGCGTCGACGCGCCCCATATCAGCACGAGGCCCCTGGTAGATGCCGCAAGTGACGCTGCCTGGAACGCCCAGACCAGCGAGGCGAGCACGGCACAAGAGGGCACCCCCACTCCCGCCACTCCCCTGCCCTCCCCCGAAACCCGTCGCGCCTTCTATGAGCAGGCACAACGTATTCTCGGTGAGCGAGGCTATACCGAGATTGCACCTGGCGACTTTGCCAAATCGGGACTCGCCCCGGCCTCGGGTGTGTTCGGTCCGCTCATGCGTGCTGGCGCCGACGTGCTTGGCCTGGGCGCAGGCGCGCGCAGCCGCCTTGACGGTTTCCTGTACGAAAACGCCTGCAACTACGACCTGTACGTGGCCAAGTCCGCCGACTTCGAGGCAATCGTGCGCAACCCCCTGCGCGAAGACGAGCAGTCCCTTCACGCACGCATCTGCCCGCCCATCGAAAACCTCACCGCAGCCCAACGGTTTGAGTTCCTCGAAACCATAGGGGCAACGCTGGCGCGCTAAACGTCGCACCCCGCGCTGCCCCCTGCAGCTCCTTGGGAGCAGCGCGGGGCCATGTCAACGGTGGTCTAACACAGAGTTATCTAACCAAGGTTCTAAAGCTCTCGCAAAGGGCGTAAGCGCTCAAATAGCGAGCACAAACACGCTTTTCACTGCAGGGTTTCCTTCCTCTTCTAACCCACCTTGCTCGCAAGGTACTCCCTAAAGTACGGCAGTTCAAAGGCCACGCGGCCGCGGCCGCGCTCTCCAATTACACCTGCGTCAATCAAACGACGGCGGTACTGCCCGACCTGAGCAGACGATCTCTCGAGGCGCTTGACCAGATCGGATATTTCCGATTCGTCATCATCCTCAAGCATGGCAGTGGCAAAGCGGATATCTTCGGGCGAGAGCTCACGGAGTGTTGCCTCGAGAACGCGGTCTTCAAGCTCGTTGCGCGCAAGGTCGATTCCCATATCGAAAGCCGCATCCGTGATGCACGTCTGTTCGGGGTCAACATCCCACGAGCGATAGCCTACGAGCTGCATGAGAAACGGAAAACCGCTTATGCTCGCAATGGCCCTGCTCAGCCCCTCTTCCGAAGGCTCACGCCCATTCTCCTGAATGGTTTTGACCAAAGCTTCCCTCACATCGCAATCTGCAATGCGCCCCAGATTGAACCTCTGTGCACGGCGGAGAAACGATACCGTTTTGTCATTAAGCAGGGACGACACGTTGTTGGGCAGCCCCGCCATAAGCAAGGCGACCTTGCGCTCCTCGCGCACAAAATGCTGATAGACCGCCGCGAGCTCAATCATCTCGGGCAGGGTGGGGTCAATCTCGTCAACAGTTATGACCACGCCCGTGCCAACATCGTTGATTGCTTGGAGCATGTCCGTCATACGATATCGCCAGTTGCTCTTGAACTCGCCAGAACCTTCAAACGAGATAGAGCCGATAGGGGCGATTTCGAAACCGGTTATATGCCTGGCAGGGGAACCATCGAGCAAATGGGATGCTACGCGCTTGAGTCCAATCTCAATATCATCGAGCATTCCAGGCAGAGCCGTTGTTCCAACAACGATCCAGCCGTTTGCCTGCGCCTTGTGTGCAAGAACGGACAAGAGTGCCGTCTTGCCCGTCCCTCGTGCACCAGAAAAGAGCGTCGTCAACTCCGGACGGCGTCTCTCACTCACGAAAGCACGCTCGACGTCACGAATGATTTGTTGACGCCCGGCAAGATGCGCTGGTATCTCGCCGAAGCTCGGCGTAAACGGGTTTTCAAACTCCATAGTCTCATCCCTTCGCTCGACACCGCTCTCTTAGTATCGCTTAAAAGTTCTTAAGAGTACTTAGGAGTGCTTAATTTCTCTTAAAAAGTCTTATGGTCAGACTTCAAACCCATGCCATAAGACAGCATCCGCATACTTCTGGAAGTCTCCGCACGTGCCCACATCAGCCCGGCTAGCGTAGCCGGGCCCGGCGGTTTTGCTCACCGACCCTTGGCTACCGTAGCCGACCCAGCCGGGGCTTGAATGGCAGACATCCATATCTACCAGGTATCTTTTTTCTCCTTGACTTGGCTAGTTTAGCCGAAACACGCTGGAGTCAGCCGGATGCGAAGGGGCATCCGAAACGCTCTTGCCAATGCACGCTGAGGGGCGAGCAAGGCGCAAGAGCACGAGCCAAGGAGGTACTGCAATGTCTGCCATGTCTTCCAACGCTTCTGTCACCCGTCGTAGCTTCATCGCCGCAGCAGGCGGAACCGCCGCGCTGGCCGCTGGAGCCACGCTGACAACGGTCGCTCTCGCCGATGAGGCAGCCGGATTCGACGAGACGTACGACGTCGTCGTCATCGGTTACGGCGCCGCCGGTGGCACCGCCGCCTTCTACGCAGCCAAGAACGGCGCGAAGGTCCTGCTCGTCGACTCTGCTCCCGACGGCGAAGAGGGCGGCAACTCCCGCTTCTGCGGCCAGATCGCCATGTACACCGAGAACGTCGACTCGCTCGAGCGCTATCTGCACAACCTCGGCTGGAAGATGGACCAGGACGACGAGGTCGTACGCACCTATGCCGAAGGATTGGCCACCACGCCCGACATCTTCCGCGAGCTGGGCGCAGAGGAGCCCTGCATCTGGAGCGAGTACGTCGCCGAGCACAAGAACGACGGCCCCACGGCCGGTCTGGATATCGCAACTGCCTACGAGTTGGTGTGCCCCGAGTACCCCGAGCTTGAGGACTCAGAGTCGGTCGACGCAGTGACCGCGCACGACCTGGCTTTCGACGGCTTCATGTACGCCACCGTGCAGGGCGGCGTCGAAAGCCAGGCCGACAACATCACCGTGTGGCTCGAGTCGCCCGCCAAGCACCTCATTCAGGACCCCCAGACCAAGGCTATCCTGGGTGCCGTCATCGAGCACGAGGGCTCCGAGCTACGCATCGGCGCTAACTCCGGCGTTGTCCTCGCCTGCGGCGGCTTCGAGTGCAACAAGCAGATGATTCAGGACTACCTGGGTATCCCACGCATGGCCCCCATCGGCGGCCTGCACAACTTCGGCGACGGCGTGCGCATGGGCATCGAAGTCGGCGCGGACCTGTGGCACATGCACAACTACGAGGGCCTGGGCATGCTCGGCGCCAACTCCTATGAGGTCGAAGAGGGGCAGCGCTGCATGTCCTTCAGCTCGCTCGTATTTGAGCCTGCAACGCACGGCGCCTTCATCTGCGTGGCCGAAGATGGTTCTCGCTTCTTCCGCGAGGACTCCATCGACCGCCACGGTCATGTGTACAGCCACGGCACCTGGCGTATTCCCAACCAGTGCTACCGCCCCTGGATGGTGTTCGACGAGGAGCAGAAGGCCCTGCTCGAGGAGCTCGACAAGATGCCCGCAAACGTTGACGAGAAGATCGTCTCCGCAAGCGACGCGGCCGGTCTGGCCGAGGTCATCGGCGCAGATCCGGACATCCTCGCCAAGACCATCACACGCTTCAACGGTTACGCAGAAAGCGGCGAGGACATCGAGTACGACCGCCCGGCCGAAACCATGCGCGCTTTTGAGGGAACGCTCTACGCCCTGCCTCTGCAGCCCGCAATGCTCAACACCCAGGGCGGCCCGCGCCGCAACGCCAAGGCCCAGGTCATGGGCACCGACAGCCAGCCGATTCCCAACTTGTTCAGTGCCGGCGAGCTCGGCGGCGTGAACACCTTCTACTACCAGGGCGCCGGCAATGTGGGCGAGTGCCTGGTCTTCGGCATGATCGCCGGCGAGAACGCCGCAAAGGGCGTCGCATAAGCACGAACGCCCTAAAACGGGTGTCGCAACCTTTCCCCAGTTGCGCTACAGTGTGAAATCGATCAGCGGCGGGTCCAACCAGCGCGGGACCCGCCGCTTTCGCATGAGACGACACAGCGGGCAACTTGAGGGGGCGCCATGCAAGACAGCGCACAGGGGAAGTCGTACAACACCAACGTCTTGATGTCGGTGCTTGGCATATCGCGCGGAACGCTGCGCTACTACGAGCAGCTCGGCTTGGTGAGTCCCCAGCGCGACCCAGAGTCAAACTACCGCACCTATTCCAATGCCGACGTGTTCCGCATCGTTGAGTGCGTCATGCTCAAGAATGCCGGATACCAGGTGAAGCATGCAAAAGAGACATTGGTCGACGCCCCTGTCGATGCCCAGGGGTTCGTCGATAACTGTCTAGGGCGCAGTGAACTACAGCTCAAGTGGGCGCAAGCTGCCCATGAGAGATTCGCCCTGCTGCGCGAGGTGGTGGCCACCCCCGATGCAGCCCCACGCCTTGAGAAGGCTGATGAATGGCTCGTCTATTACGACGGGTGCGAAGGCGGCTACGACAAGTGCGTGGCAAACCACGCACAAAACTCCCTGCTGGAAGGCATGCCTGTCTCGTCGTTTGCCGTCGTGCTCGACGTCGACGCGAACGATCCCGCCAAGGTCGAAACGCGCGGGGGACGCGCCATCCCCGCGCGATACCGCGACCTCATGCCCGACCTGGATCTGGTGGACGAAAAGCCGGCGCGATTCCTGGGATGTGCATGTGTGAGCCTTCCATACTGCGACGATGAAGACAAAATCCCAGGCTTCGACAGAAGCGGCGCCGTGCGCACGCGCATCGCCGACTTCCTGCTCGCACACGGCCTGCGCCAATCCGGCGCCATCGTGGCCCCGTGCGTTCTGCCCGTGCGCGGCAAAGTCTACACGCGGCTGTACGTGCCCGTGGAGGCAACGGGGCTGAAGGGGCGGCTAGAGCTGGCGAGGTTGGGATAGAGTAGGTTCCCTGCCTGTACACTTTAGGCACGCGGCCTCTTGGCAGAGCATGCCCCCCATTCATCACATCCCTGCCGGCAATTTGAAGGGCCAACAGGCTCGCAAGCCCTGTGAAAGCAGACCCAAATGGCAGCAAAACGAGTTTGGGAGTAGTTTTCCCGAGCCCATTGGCAGACGAACGAGTTTCGGAGTAGTCAAAACACTCCCCGCGCGCCCTAGAGACCTTTTTTAGAGGAATCCGAGGGCTTGAAAGGGGCGTTCACCATCCATTCCGTTGTTTTAACAACAGAATTTCTCGCTTCACGGAGCAAAGCGGCCCCCTCGTTCAGAAATCATTACTCCGAAACTCGTTTCGCTGCCCGCGGGACCCTCGGGACTACTCCGAAACTCAATTTCCTGCCAGCAGGCGACGAATTGCATCCGTCCTTTTGTGTCATTCGAAGACCGCGTGCCCCATGGCGAGCCGAGCCCGTCCCCCGTCACTCTGGCTTGCCAGCCTGACGGCTCTCGAGGCCCTTCCGTTTGCCGCACTCGGGGCAGCCGTAGCCTTGCAAAAGGCTCTTGGGATAGGGGGACCAGGTGTGGCCGCATATGCGACAGCGGCAATCGATGCGCGTGCGGGCGTTCGCGTAAGGACCGAGAAGCTCGACGTCGGGCGCGATGATGGCGGCTCGTGCGGCAAAAGACTCGGGCGTCACACGGGCCGTGCCTGCGCACTCGGGACACCCCACACCGCGTAGCAGGTGGTTTGGCATGGCGTCCCACTCATGCCCGCATACACGGCATCGGCAGGCGACCTTCGTGCGGGCGTTCGTGTACTCGCCGAGCAGCTCGACGTCGGGTGCAACCTGCTCCAGCTCGTGTGCAAACTCCTCAGGCGACTTGGCACGCGCAGACATGGACACTCCTCATCAAGAATGGGCGGGCGGCGAGAGCCGGCTCGCTGTTTTGCAACGTTTTGTCACCTTCGAGAGCTGCCCTTCTACCATGAACGGCAAGTGCAGCCTCGCGGCGGGCATCCCTACGCTTGGGTCACACCGGTCTGGCGAACAAGTTCGTCAAGACAATCCTCGAATGAGCCCTGTACCAGCGCAACCGATTCGGCAAGCATGAGGTTCATGGGAAGGTCGAAATCCTCGACGTTGTAGCCGCACGCGTCGGTCGCACCCATGCGCTCGCGCATCGAAGAAACGTCGTCGGCATACGCCCAAACGAGCTTGTCAAGGGCACGAGCAAACCCCACTTCGAAAGCCGTGCCCGCATCGGGCTCGCAGAGGCCCCGGAATGGGTTGAGGTTCGCGACGACAACATCCGCCTCGCGAATTAGGCCGACGTTGCCCTCGTAGATGTCCCGCGACGTCTGGGCCACGTTGTCGAGCGGGTGCAGAGGCACCAGGCCACGGGCACGGCAAGCCTCAATCGCCCGAACCCGCCGCACGTCCGCGTCCCCAGCAAACACATCGAACCCCGCGATATACACCTTCATGGCAATGACCTCGTCTTTCCCGATTATCCGGCGCGCCAGCCCCCTCACTGGGCCATCGGCCCAGGTCGTCCGCTAATACCCCAGCTCTTCGCCGATGAGGGCGACGTCCATGCGGGCGATGCCCGTGGGTTTGCGGTCGATGATGACGGTGGTGCGGCAGATGCGGTCGGGGCAGTCGCAGTCATGGCAGCGCATGGGCTCGCTGAGGACGCAGGGCGTTTGCTTGCCGAACCTGCGCGCGTTGAGCGGGGAGGCGACGTTCTTGGCCCGGGCAATCGCCGCGTGCAGGTTGGGCGTGAGCTTGTTGATGCCGGCAACGAACACGACCCGGTCATGCCCGTAGATGGTGGACGCGACGCGGTTGCTCATGCCGTCGATGTTCACGATCTCGCCGGTCTCGGAGATACCGTTTGCCGAGCTCAGGTACGCCTGGGCATGCGCGGCGCGGTCGCGCTCCTCAGCAGTGGGCTGTTTCCAGTGCCAGTACACCTCGCCCTGCTCGGCAAGGGCCTCGTACAGGCCCATGGCCTCGACGGTTTTGCTGCCGCCAATGCCCACCGACATGCCTTTCAGCTCGCCGGCAACATACTCGGCGGCTTGGACAGCAGTGTCGAAATACACGGCGTCAAAACCATGGCGTTTCAGATTCGCAAGGGCAAGCTCGATGTTCATAGGCCTCTCCTCGGTGTGCGCAGGCAATCGCCCGCAGCGGATTTGGCCATATTCTAGCAAGTGCGCAGGTAATCGCCTGTAGCAGGCTCGGGCATATTCCGGCAAGCGCACGAGTAATCGCCTGCAACGGATTTTGGCCAGTCCATCAAGCTTTGCAAGCGTTACCGTTGCGGGTGGAGAGACGGCCGTCAGAGCCCAACGGTTGATGCGGGTGAAAAGGCGATCGTCAGGGTCCAACAGTGCGCGACAAAGGTCAAACACCTCTCGCGCCCTCCGAGGTCATTTTGGAGACGCAGCCCCTCCGCCATCACACAACCAGAAGCGCAAGCTTCTAGGCGGCCGCCCTCGCCCCACAGGCCGTCCCAACCGAGCGCAGCAGGGTAACAGGCCTCTCAACGCCTACCCCCAGCGCTCGAGGAGGGCTTGGAGACGGGTGGCGAGGCCCCGGTGGTGATCGAGCTCGTCGATGACGACGACCGGTCGGCTCGTCAGGCGCTCCGAAAGGCACGCAACGAGGCGGTCGGTATCCTGGCGGATGCCGACGATGGGCTCGGGGTGGTCGAGCCCCTCGTTGGCACCACAAGCCACAACGACACGGGGGTCGCACGCCAGGGGCGTTCGGGCAACACGGTTCACGACGCCTGGGTACCATGTGCTGGGGCTTGCGAGAAGATACGTTGAGAACACATCAGTGTTAAGCATGGCAAACAGGCCGAACAAGCCAGCAAGCGAGTACCCGAACAGGCCGATGGGCCCCTCGGGGTGCTTCTCTTGCAAAGCTGTGGCCACAGGCAAGACGGTGTCCCTCAAAAACGCCTCGGCACCGCCGCCGAAATCAGGTGCGCCGGGCTTGTAGGCCGGGTGCGACCAGGGTGTATATTGCGCAAGGCCGCGGTCGGCGAGGTCGGGATCGATGCCCACCATGAGCGGCAGGCATGCCGGGTCAAGCTTGCCCTCGGCAACCAGGCGATCAACCCGACTCAACACGCGCGTCCCGTCGAGAACCACAAGCGCCCCAGGCGCAGAGGCGCTGCCACTCGGGCGCGCCACAGTGCAGGAAACCCCCGCAATCACCTCATGCGTAATCGCAAGGGACGAGATTCCTTCGCGCTCGTCTTCATTATCAACAATCGGCATATCTACCAGCTCTCCTTTTCAAGTCTATCGATTAGTCTCGTTTCTGCGGCAAGGTACACCCCCATCAGCCTTCGTCCCCCAGCCCTGCGGCTACCCTCTGCTCGGGGTCCCTGCGGGCCTCGCTCGGCGAACAGCCGTAATGCCGCTTGAAGAGGCGGCTGAAGTACAGGGGGTCGTCGTAACCAACGGCATGGGCTACGTCTTTCACGCGCATGTCGGTCTGCAACAGGCGCATGGCCTGCTCAAGGCGCAGCGAGATGAGCAGGTTCATGGGACGCACGCGATGGACACGCGCAAAGCAATACGAGAAGCGCTGTGCCCCCATGCCATAGCGCGCAGCCAGGTCGTCCAGGCAAAGCGGCTCGGCAAAGTGCGTCTCGATGTATGCACGGGCCCGCGCCATGCGCTCGTCGGCCCGCGTGCGGGGCGAGGGGTCGAACATCGTGCGCAGAAGGTTGGTGGCACCCACGATCTGATTGAGGCGGCTGTCGAGCGTCGCGGCCGCATTGAGCGCCTCGAGGGCCTCGACACGCGCCATGAGCTCGTCGTAATTGTCGGGCACAAAGTCAAAGGGTCGCATCATCCAGTGCTGCGGGTCACCCGTCTCGTCGCTATTGGCCTCGTAGTACACGTTGACGTGCTCAAACGGCTCGGTGCCCACAGCCTCGAACAGCAGGTCTTTGTGCGGGCAGCCATGCAAGACCACACCGCGGCGGCCCTCCAGACACTCCCCACCCAGGGCAAATCGCGCTCGGCCTTGCACGGGGAAGATCATCGCCGAGTGAATGGTTGAGTAACGCGCGCATTCACCGGGAAGCTTGACCTGGCGGCTGACGGCAAACACGCTGAAGGGCCGCTGGGCGTAGGCGCGCCGCAGCTCCAGTGCCGATGGGTGTGCATTCATGAGTAAGCCTTCCATAACATGTGATGGTAGCTGATGAGTTCAGTTTATGGTAGTCGTCTGATTTGTCCATGTATTAAAGAGTATGCTATGTTCAACTTTCATAAGTTAGATAAAGATTCCTTTGTCACATTGAGACGCACCTGCTCGAGGGATTCCGTCGGAATGCCCGCGCAGGCTGCGCCCGCCACCACGAAAGGATGGATGTACATGGATCGTCTTTGCATGAACCGCCGCCAATTTGCCGCAGCCGCCGGCCTGGCCTTCGCCCTGCCCGTTTTCGCTAGCGTCGCCTCCCGCACGGCCTGGGCCGATGCCGAGAAGCCGGGCAATGACGCCTCCGCCGAGGCAGCAGCACCCGCCGACACCACCGCTGAGCAGGCAACTTCTCCCGAGCCCTACGTGCCTGCCGCAACCGCCTATCCCCTCACCCTCGCCCTGGTAGACGGCGACGGCACCGAGTTCGAGCAGACCTTCGAGGCTGCCCCGACCACGGCCGTCACCCTGACCGACTCGATGGCCGAGATCATGTGCCTGCTCGGCCTCGCCGATCGCGTTGTGGGCACCGTGACGCCCGAGGCGACGATGCCCGAGACCGTGGCCGACGCCTACGCGCAGATTCCCCAGCTCGGCGACAAGAAGACCCTCTCCCGCGAGACGATCGTGGGCGTGGGCCCCGAGGTGGTCATGGGCCGCGCCATGACGTTCAACAAGGACGGCCAGACGAGCGCCGCCGACTACAACGAGATGGGCATCAACGTCTACATCCAGCCTGCCACCTCTGCAAAGATGAACCCCACGCTGCAGGGCATCGTGGACGACATCAAGAACGTCGCCGAGGTCTTCGACGCCCAGGAAGCTGCATCCGACCTGGTAAACGACCTGCAAGATCGCCTTGCTGCCATTGAGTCCCGTGTTGCTGAGGCAGCCGCCGCAGCCGAGGCCGCGCAGAGCGTGCTCATCATGACGAACTTCAAGGAAGGCACGTTCGGCACCTTCGGTGGCAAGACCGGCGCCAGCCTGCAGTTCAACATGATCGAGGCCATGGGCGCCACCATGGCATCCACCGAAAGCGCCTCGGGCCTCACCTACGAGAACCTCGTCGCCTTCAACCCCGACGTTGTCCTCTACATCACGGCCAACCGCAACGCCGAGACCGACCCGCTCGTGCTCGACACCATCTACGCCGAGCCCTCCGTGCAGGAGGTCCCCGCCGTTGCCAACAAGAAGATCGTCGAGATTCCCTACGCCGAGTTCATGGACGCCTCTCCGCGCGTGTTCGATTCGGCCGAGAAGATCCTCGACGTCCTGTACCCGCAGGCCTAAGGGGAACCCATGCTGAGGCGCAGCGGCCCGTTCCGGGCATTCATCTGTGTGCTCGTGTGCGGGCTGCTCGCCAGCATGGTCGCGACATCATGCTTGGGGGCAATCGACGTCTCCCTCCCCGACGCACTCGCCATTCTGACAAATCACCTGTTCGGAGCGCCTCTGCCGAATGACGGCCACATCGGCGTCTCCACCGACAACATCATCTGGCGCCTGCGCTTCCCGCGCATCCTGCTGGGCGCCGCCGTGGGAGCCGGCCTTGCGCTGGCGGGCGTCGTCATGCAGGCAAGCGTGCAAAACACCCTGGCAGAACCCTATATCCTGGGCATCTCCTCAGGTGCCAGCTTCGGCGCAACGCTCGCCATCATGTGCGGTGCGGGGTCGATCGCCCTCATGGACGGCGTGGGCTCGGTCTCGCTCTTCTCGTTTTTGGGCTCGATTGTGGCCACCGTGGCGGTGCTCCTTCTCGCTTCGGCTGGCGGCAAGATGACCACGAGCAAGCTCGTTTTGTCCGGCATGATACTGAACGCCCTGTTCACAGCCTTGTCCAACTTCATCATCACCGTGGCGGCCGATGCACAGGGCATGCTCGACCTCAAGTTCTGGACGATGGGGTCGCTCACGCGAGCCGGCTGGGACAACGTGTGGCTCGTGCTGGGCGTGGTGCTGGCTGGCACGATGTTCTTCCTCACGCAGTTTCGTTCGCTTAACATCTTGCTCATGGGAGACGAGGCTGCCACGACGCTCGGTTTGAACACGGCGCGTCGACGCTGGGTCTACCTGGTCGTATCCGCCCTGCTTGTGGGGTGCATGGTGTCCGCCGTGGGCACCATCGGCTTCGTGGGTCTCATGATTCCGCACATCGCCCGCTCGCTTGTGGGCTCGGACCACCGACGCCTCATCCCGGCCGCCGTGCTCATCGGCGCGGTCTTCATGCTGTGGGCCGACGCGGCCGCACGCACGCTCATCGTCAACTCCGAGGTGCCCATCGGCATCCTAACCGCACTCATCGGCGCCCCGTTCTTCGTCTACATCATGGTGGCGCGCAATTACAGCTTCAAAGGCAACTGAGGGGGAGCCGTCATGCAACTCGAGGTACGTGACCTTTCAGTGGCCATCCACCGCAAGCCTATCGTCTCCGACGTGTCGCTCACCGTGGGCGACGGCGAGTTTGTAGGCATGCTCGGCCCCAACGGCTGCGGCAAGTCCACAACACTGCGAGCAATATATCGTCTGAGCAGGAAATACTCTGGCCAGATTCTGTGGGATGGCCAAGATGAACGTACGATTGCCCAAAAGGAGTTCGCGCGCCGGGTGGCCGTGGTAAGCCAGTTCAACGACATTGCCTTCGACTTCACCGTGCGCGAGGTGGTGCTCATGGGCCGCGCGCCCCACATGGGCATGCTCGCACGCGAGACGGATTCCGATCAGGAGATTGTCGCTCAATCGCTTGATATGGTAGACATGGCTCACTTTTCCGACCGCTCGTTCGCTTCGCTGTCGGGTGGCGAGAAGCAGCGGGTCATCTTGGCGCGTGCGCTGGCGCAAAAGCCAGAGTTCCTCATCTTGGACGAGCCGACGAACCACCTGGACATCAAGCACCAGCTGCAGACACTCGCCATCGCACGTGACCTGGGCGTAAGCTGCCTTGCCGCCCTGCACGACCTCGCCATGGCAAGCCGATTCGTCGACCGCGTGTGCCTCATGAAGGCAGGGTCCGTGGTGGCCGCAGGTCCGGTGGAGGACGTCGTGACGTCCGAGCGCATCCGCGAGGTGTACGACGTCGAGGCCCGCGTGACACCGGCAGGCCCTGCAGGCGACGACTGGGACGGCGGTCTCACCGTGGCATACCGCTACCCCCAACGGGCAGGCTAGGGGTACAACACCCTCGAATCGGCCCCTTTCCCGTTCCTTGCACACCTCGCCTCCACACGTTTGGGGGATATAATGCGCCGTCTGTACACCAAAGCCGCGCGCAGGCACGCGACGCATAGCGCAAGGGAGCACGCAACCATGACCAAGACCCGCAAGCAGACGAAGATCGCCCTGCTCACCGGCTACCTCGGGGCCGGCAAGACCACGCTTCTCAACCACATCCTCCAAAACGAAGAGGGCATCCGCGCCGCCGTCATCGTCAACGACATCGGCGAGGTCAACGTGGACGCCTCGCTCATCCAGAAGGGCGGGCTCACCCAGGTAGACGGCGACCTCATCCCCATGACGAACGGGTGCCTCTGCTGCACGCTTTCCGACGACCTCACCCGCCAGCTCGGCCAAATTGCCGACTCAGGCGACTTCGACTACATCATCATCGAAGCGTCGGGCATTTGCGAACCTATCCCGATTGCCTACACCATCTCGAACTTCTGCGACGAGAGCCGCTACGGCGGGCATGCACCGCTGGCCCTGGACAACATCATCGCCGTGGTGGACTGTGCGCGCATGTACGACGAGTTCCACGGCGGGCGCGACCTGCTGGCCGACGACATCGACGAGGACGACATCGAGAGCCTGCTCATCCAGCAGATCGAGTTTTGCACCACGCTCGTGCTCAACAAGTGCGACAAGGTGACGCCCGAGCAGATCGCCGAGCTCAAGGCCATCGTGCGCAGCCTGCAGAAGGACGCGAAGATCGTGGAGGCCACGCAGTCCAACGTACCGCTCAGCGAAATCATGAACACTGGGCGCTTCAACTTCGAACGCGCCTACGACTCGGCCGCCTGGATTGACGCCATGGAGCACCCCGAGGAACACGACGACCCCGAGGTGCTCGAGTACGGCATCGAGACGTTCGTGTACGAGCGCCGCAAGCCGTTCGACGCCGACAAGTTCAACGAGCTGGCGCACGCCTGGCCTAGCAGCATCATCCGTACGAAGGGCATGCTGTGGGCTGCCATCAACCCCGACATGTGCTACCTCTTTGAGCAGGCAGGTAAGCAGATGAGCCTCTCCCCCAACGGCTACTTCGTTGCAAGCGCGCCGGCTGAGGAGCGCTCCCAGATCCTGCTGGAGAACCCCAAGATGCTCGACGACTGGGACCCCGTCTGCGGCGACCGCATGACCAAGCTCTGCTTCATCGGTCGCAACATGAACCGCGCCTCCATCGAAGCGAGCCTCGACTCCTGCCTCACCGACTGGGAGCCGCAGGCGTAGGCGGGCAAGCAGGCCTGGACCAGCAAGCACGACAACCAACAAGCCCCGCGCGTCCGCCACTCAACCGGCGGGCACGCGGGGCTTTGCTTGCACCGCAAGCCGCCAAACATGAAAAGTTTCCCATTTCTCGGACTTTGCTTCCGTTGTCCACGAGATGAGATACAGTTCGGGCTCCGGCGGACGCACGGGCTTCTGGCCGGAATGCAAGGAGTGCCAGATCTGAGCCGGTCGTGGCAAGGCAGTTCAAACTCCGGCGGACGCACGGGTTTCTGACCGGTCTCTCCTCAAATTCCCGGCAAGGCGCTGAAACTATGGCCGACGCAAGGATGCGGCTGATTTTCGCAGGTCATAAGGCGCATCGCCGCGCAGCCTGCCGCACACCGCGGACAACATCAGGCCGCGACCACGCTCCCTCAGCGTGCGAGGCCGCCCTCAGATACGCCACGAGATCGGCGATCATGGGAGTCTTGGAAGAGTCGCGCCGATACGTGACACCGACTTCCCATTGGGGCGGTTCAAGGTGATTCGAACCGTCCGCGCCAGGCGCGTCAAGCTGTACCACCGTCAACCCGTCCCCTGCCGCAAAGCCCCGCGCTGCAGCGGCAGTCATGATGCAGCCGCCCAAACCGGCCCGCGCGGCTTCAAGGGCAAGCATCGCGCTCGGGTAGTCATAACACATAGTGACAAAGACGCCATGCCGCGCCAGATAGTCGCATATCTGAGCCTCGATAGGATGCTCGCGAGCCACACCGCATAGCACCGCGCCATTGAGCTGGCTTAATGCTGCCTCGAGAGTTGGCCCAGCTGACACGGTCGACGTACGTTCTCCATTCATCTGTTCACCATGGATGACAATACACAGTGGCTCGCGCAAAACTCTCGCATACTCAAACGAATCGTCGCACATGGGGATGGATACAACGCCGTCAACCTCTCCCGATGCCAGGCTGTCGAGCGCTGACGTGCCCGAAGAAGTCACTAAATTGAGGGATATGCCAGGGCGAGCGCTGCGATATGCCCCCAGCACGCCCGTAGGCAGGGTCATAACGGCATTCGGCTCAATCGCCAATGTAAGAGTGCCTGTAAGCCCCTGTTCATAGCGACGTATGTCGGCCTTAATAGCCTCGTACTCATCGAGTATGCGCCGTGCATGGGGTTCTATCATGTGCGCGAGCTCGGTGGGCTGCACCCCGCCGGTACAACGCACAAAAAGCGGCGACCCCACCTCGCGCTCGAGCGTTTGAATGGTTCGGCTCAATGCCTGGCGCGAGATAAAGACGTCTTCACAGGCACGACTGAACGAGCCTGTCTCGCATGTGCGACAGAACGCCTCAAGCGCACGGATGTCCACTCGCCACCCCCGTTAAACATGCAGGCTGGACCCCTTGCCCAACCATGCGGCAAAGGTCCGCCCCCATTGGGGGACGGACCTCATTCGACGTGGCTATCTTCTCACATTATGCATCGGCAGAAAACAGCGAGCCTCAATCCTGCCAAGCACCAGGCTCTGTCTACTCAACGCCCGCCGCTGCGTGCTCGCCAGCAAGCTTGCCCAGCGTGAGGCAGAAGCCGTGGTTCATGCCGCTCATGGGCGTGACGTACTGGTTCGCCGCACGGCCGCCCACGCAAGCGCCAGCCGCCCAGAGATGACCGATCGGCTTGCCCGTACCCTCGCGCAGCACCGCGAGCGTCTTGCCATCGACGCTGACACCTTCCTCGCCGACCCAGCTGTTGCCGCGAGGACCCGTACCCGAGCAATAGAAGGGAGCCGTGTCGATTTTACGCATGAGCTGGGCACGCTTGCCGTAACGCGTGTCAGCGCCAGCGTCGCACAGCGCGTTGTACTCCTGCACCTCGGCAAGGAAGTTCTGCTGGGCCTCCTCGTCTTCGGGGAACATCATCTGAGCAAGGCCCTCAAGGGTGCTCGCAGCGTAGGTGGCACCAGTCGGGTACTCGACGTAGCCGCCGAACCTCACGCCCTCGGGGTCGTCCACAGCAGCACGCAGGTCCTCGTCCATCATCTCTTCCTTGCGCATCTTGCCGTCGGAGGGGGTGCCGTCAGGACGAGTGAAGTACCCTGCAGGCGGCACAGTCCAGAACGTGACGTTCAGCGGGTCAAGAGCGAGGTGGCCGTGACTCGTGTACGGCAGCAGGTCCATCCAGTTGCTGTCAAAGACCTCCCAGGCAAAACGTCCAGGCTGGTTCTCAAGCTCGATCGCGCGCGTCCAAATCTCGGTGTCCTCATTGTGCCAGCGCTTGCCCAGCTGGTTGATGGACAGGCCGGGCGTGGCATGGAAGTCAGACATAGAGATGCTCGTGCGCTGCTGCCACGGCTCCATCTCCGCGCCCGCCCAGATGGCCATGCGCTGGCCGGCGCCCGTGCCAGGCATGAGGCTCATGTACATGAAGTCGCCACTCTTGCGGTTCTCGTGAAGCACCTGGTCGGCATGGAACTCGTTCACCATGTCCTGAGCGAGGCTGTACGTGCCGGCGCACAGGATGACGCCCTTCTTAGCAACATACTTCTCGTAGTTGCCATCCTTGTCTTGGGCAATAACACCAGTGACCACGCCATCGGCATCCTGCGTCAGCATGTACGCGGTGGTCTCATAGTGAAAGTCCACACCAAGCTCGAGGCACTTGTCCACAATGCACTGGCCGGCGTACCGGAAGCTCTCGTAGCAGAAGTCGATACCGCCGGAGAAATGCTTGAACTGCTCGCCCTCAAAGTTCTCGGCAGGCTCGCTGGGCCAGTAAAGCACCGAGCGATACGAGGTCTTGTAGTCCTCCGAGCTGGGGTCGTAGTCGCAAGCAGGCGGCAGAACCTCCTCCCACCAGTCAAAAGCGGGGCCGCTCTCGTCGCACCACGTGCGGATGAGGTCGTCGTTGACACGCATGCCGTGCTGGCGCGTGAACTCGCGGAAATACTCGACAGGATCGTTGTGCAGGCCCTGGTCCTCGGCCATCTTGGGGTTAAGCGAGGCGACGCCAAAACCGTGGACCTCAAACGTCTGGCCGTCCTCAAGCGTGATGACGCTTGCACCCGCCTCGGCAGCGGCGCGCGAAGCGTTGATGCCGGCGAGACCGGCGCCCACGACCACAACGTCTGCCTCGTAAGTGTTGGCGAACTCCGTAGGTTCCTCGGGCTTGATGCGCCACGACGTGAGCTGGTCCATCCAAGCGGAGTTGTCCTCAATCTGCTGATTGGCTGCAGCGGCTGCCTGCGCAGCGGCAGCGTTGCCGACCTGAGCCTCGTCGGCCAGGGCGGCCGAGGTCATAGCGCTTGCAGCGAGAACGCCGGCCGCAGCGCCTGCCCCCTGAAGAAAGGACCTGCGGTCAAGATGAGAAACCTGTGCCATGAAAATCCCCTTTTCTGGTCACGTGCGCACGCGGCGCACCGTCAGCCTCATACGCCCGGGCAACCCCACCCGCGCCTGGCTTGACGGCCTCATTGAAACACCCTGCCCCCATCGCAGGAAAGCAGCGATTTCGATCCGAGACGCAACGCGGCGTTGCGGGGGTGTGGGTGCTGCGCTGTGTGAGAACGCGCTCCTCTTCTGCAAAATTTCGCTCAAAATAGGGGCCAGACCTCGCGATTCCCGCGGGTCAGCTCTCGCACGGTGCCAGAAATCGGGGGCTTCGCAGTGGCGAAGGTCGCGCTACAATGAGCTGCTAGGTACAGGGATGCCGCATGTCAGCCGCGGGGTCATCCGAAAAACCGCACGTAACCGAGACCGAGGGAGGGACCGTCGTTGCAAGCGAATAACGAAGCGCGCTCGGCCGCTGTCTGCCCGGTCTCGCTGTTCTGCGCGGCGGGACTCGCCGTGGCAATTGTGCTGTACGGGCTTGCCGTGTGGTCGCCCGGCACGATGTTTTCTTTCGCTCGCTCCGAGGTGTTTGTGCAAGCAGGAACCCTTGCCTCGGTTGCCAATGCGCTCAGTCTCATCGCCTTGGGGATACGCGGTACAATCGCCGCCTTGCCGCGCGCATCATCCCGGAGGCACGCGACAGCATGCGCACCCGCCCCATTCGCAGCCCTCCTCATAGCGTGCGCGCTCACGTGGTGTGCATCCTTTGCCCTCGAAAACACGCAGGCAGATGCCTGGTTTACTCTTGCGCTCCTCGTTGCCTCATGTCTTTCGGGTATCTGTCTGGCAGTTGCGTTTGTCTTCTGGCTTGAGCGCCTCAAAGACCTGCCCACGCGGCGGGTGCACATCGTCCTTGTCTCGGCGGCGGCCCTTTCGGCCGTTCTCAACCTCCCCAGTGGCCTCGCTTCCGAGCCCGTTCTGCGGGGGCTCGTTGTCGCGCTGTTTGCCGCGCAAGCCGCCCTTGCCCTCGCCGCTTCGCAAGCACCCGGCCCCTTCGCCCACAATAACAAAGGCCATCGCGCAAGCGCCGCACCCACAAAAGCCCCCGGTTATCAGGCATGCCCCTCAAAAGCCACGGCCACCTCAAGCGAAGAGGCCCTCTCCCAGAAAGTCCCCGAGGCGCCCGCATCCACGCCCTCAACCACCGCCCAACCCTCCCCCGACCTACGCGGAGCCTTAAGCGACCTTGCTGCCGTGCTGGCCGCCGCCGTCGTGCTGACCTTTGTCGCGCCGCTCGTAAACACCGTGCTTATGGTCGACGTCCTCGAGCTGCCCGCGCGCTTCATCATGAGCGCGACGATGAACCTCGCTACGGCCGCGTTGCTTGCTGTCGTGTGGCTCGTTTGCAAGCGCACCCCCTTGGTCTTCGCCGTACTGCTGGGATTCACCTCGCTGCTCTTCGCCGCCGTCCTGGTCGCCTCTGCCCTAGGACCAGGCGCGCACCTTGTGGCCCTGGCCCTGGGTTCTGCCGGCTTTTTCCTCGTGATTTACCTCGTTATGGAAGCCGGAGTCACAACCGCGCAAGAACGGCATCTGGCCATCGAGGCCACGTATGGCACCGTGGCCGGCATCGTGATGCTCGCCCGCGTGCTGGCCGACATGCTCTCGGCAAACCTGCTGAACGCCGACATCGCCGGCGAATCCAAGATGCTCGTTGCGACCTTCTTGCTCGTGTATCTGCTCACCTGCGCCGCCTTCGCCCTCTATAACGCCATCGCGCGGCGCAAGCGGCGGGTCGCCCCAGAAGGTGTCGCCGCACCCGAAGCGCAAACTCCCGTCACCGCCGAAACCTCGGCAGTCCAACAAGGCCCCGACAAGTCGCCTGCCGAGCTCGTGAGCGACGCGCACAACCTTTCGCAGCGTGAGCGAGAGGTGCTCGTGCTCATCATGCGCGGCCGAAACGTGCCCGCCATCGCCGAAGAACTGGTCCTCTCGCGCAACACGGTGCAAACGCATGTGCGCCACATCTACGAGCAGCTCGGCGTTCACTCCCGCCAGGAACTCGTTGCCTACGTCGAGGGCTTCTCTAGCCAATCATCCAATGTATAGGCAATCTACCAGCCCTTTTAACAACCTCACTGAATTTCAGTGAAGCGTTTCACACCCATCTGCACCACTATGGACGCCATGGGAAGGGCCCAGGGAAGGCCTTTCGCCGGCCGGGCGTGCGCGACCGATACCGAGCATGCCCGGCTCGCATCCACCAAGGGAGAGGATGGGACACACATGAAGCAAGACATCTCACGCAGGGGCTTCTTCAAGGCTGCCGGCACCGCCGCGGCTGCCGCCGGCGCACTCAGCGTCACCGGCGCAGCGCTGGCCGAGACTGCCGCGCCCGCTGCAGAGGCCGCCGCGCCCGCAGAGGCTGCAGCCCAGGACAAGACTGTCGTCTATCAGACACTCGCCCAGCTCAACCCCGACGACACGAGCGACTGGCGCTCCAACTCCATCGAGGACTTCACCAAGACGACGCTCTTCTCGCCCTGGCACTTCGGCAAGCTCGAGCTCAGCCACCGCATGGTGAAGTCGGCCGCCGGCTCGCTCTACCTGCCCGAAGTCACCGACGAGCGCATCATCGACGAGTACGTCGAGTTCATCAAGGGCGGCTGCGACTTCGTGTGGGTCGAGGACTACGCAAGCCTCATGCCCCACTACCCGGCCTCCTACAAGGTGCGCGACGCAAGCAACGCCATCCTCGACCAGGTGGCTGCCGCCGTTCACGAGGCAGGCGGCATGTGCGGCTACCAGCTGAGCCTCATGGGCGCCTCCTTCAGCGGCTTCGACGCCACCACTGCCGAGCAGTTCGCCTGTGCCGAGGCCGACGACCTCACGCTCGACGAGGTCAAGCAGGTGCAGCAAGACTTCATCGACGTGGCCGCCATGCTCAAGGACGCCGGCTTCGACGCCGTGGAAATCAACGCCGCCGGCAACAACATCGGCCAAGCGTTCCTGTCGCGCAACCGCAACCACCGCGAGGACGAGTACGGCCCCCAGAGCTTCGAGAACCGTGCGCGCTTTATTTGCGAGATCGTCCAGGGCATCAAGAGCGCCTGCGGCGAGGACTTCCCCGTGCAGATCCTCATCAACGGCATCGAGGCCAACGACGTGAACCTCGGCCAGGACGAGGGCTTCACGACCGTCGAGGAGAACGTCGAGCTGTGCAAGCAGTTCGAGGCGGCCGGTGCCGACTCGCTGCACGTGCGCATCGGGCCTTACGGTTACCACCCCTGCGAGTTCGCCGGCGACCTGTACTTCTCCGGCTACGGCATCAACGGCAACACCCGCTACGCCACGCAGTTCGACTTCGACCGTCACTGGGAGGGCATGCTCGACGGCTCGCACTCCGGCTGCGGCCTCATGCTCGAGGTTGCCGCGAAGATCAAGGCGGCCGTGAGCATCCCCGTGGGCTCGGTCACCTACATGGACCCGGCCCATGCCCCGGACTTCTTTGAGAAGGCGCTGCAGGACGGCAAGGTCGACTTCTACAACATGACCCGCCCGCTCTACGCCGACCCCGACTACATCAACAAGCTGCGCGAGGGCAAGGTCGACGAGATCCGCCCGTGCAACCGCTGCCTGCACTGCCACTTCGACCTCGACGAGCAGGGCAACTTCTACGAGCACTGCCGCGTCAACGCCACGCGCATGCGCGCCTTCACGCCCGCCATGCCCGACGGCCCCGCCCTGCCTGCACTCGACGGCGACCCCAAGAACGTCATGGTCGTAGGCGGCGGCGCGGCCGGCATGGAGGCCGCACGTATCGCGGCCCTGCGTGGCCACATCGTCACGCTCTACGAGAAGCAGGGCTACCTGGGCGGCAAGCTGCCCTTCGCCGCTGCGGTCAAGGGCCAGCATGAAAACATCGCCGACCTCAACTCCTACCTGCAGCGCCAGCAGGAGGTTTGCGGCGTGACCGTCGTGACCGGCCAGGAGGTCGACGCCGACTTCGTGCGCGCCCAGGCCCCCGACGTGCTGATCGAGGCAACCGGCGGCGTTGTCGTTCCCACCGGCCTTGCCGCAAGCGGCTCGACCAACGTGGTGCCCATCGAGGACATCCTCACCGCCGAGATCGGCAACGAGGTCACCATCGTGGGCTACGGCGCGCCGGCCGTGGACGCCGCGTTCTACCTCATCGCCCAGGGCAAGCATGTCACCATCGTCATGGACCAGCCCTCCTCCGTGCTCGACAAGGGTCAGTCAGCCCACGTCAAGGAGGTCGTGCTGCCGATGCTCTACGTCAAGGGCACCCGCGTGTGGGCCAACGCGACCGTGACCAACGTGGGCGAAGGCGAGATCACCATCAACGGCGACACCGGCTGCGACATCACCATCGCCTGCGACACCGTGATTGAGGCCTGCGAGCTTGCGGCCAATACCACGCTTGCCGACGCGCTGGGCGCCGAGATGACGGTCGTCACCGTGGGCGACGCCCTCGTCGACCCCGCCAAGCCCCACAACATCGCCGAGGCCATCGCCACCGGCAACCTGGCCGCCCGCGCAATCTAGCGCCCGCCATCTAGACCGACAAGCACGACACCCAGCAAGCCCCGCGCGTCCGTCGTTCAATCGGCGGGCACGCGGGGTTTTCTGCTGCACGACCCCTCAACCTTGCAAACCTATCCTGCAAGATTTTCTAAATCTTGCAAAGTAGGACTGCAAGATTTTAAAAATCTTGCCAAGTAGCTTTGCAAGAATTGCGTTATAAGCCGGAACAACCTGGTCGCCCCGATGTGCAAACTGCCCTCGCCCCGCAAGCCAGCTCGGCACGCAAGCCAACCCGAATCGCCGGCCGCCTCGCCGCGTGTACCCGCCCCCGCCGTAAAAAACGGCCGGCCCCAGCGCTGTGCTGGAGCCGGCCATCAGCCGAACTGATTTCCGCTATCTAGCAGGACTTACTCGCCGGTTGCGGCGATGCGGCCGGCGCGGCGGGCGAAGACCGCGGAGCGGCCGGCGGCAAGGCCGGGAATCTGATCGGGATAGGTGTGGGCGAAGAAACAGCCGGAATCGTTGCCACAGACGTACAGGCCCTCGATGGGGTCGCCGTCGGCATTGAGAGCGCGCATGGTCTCGTCAATCTTGATGCCGTCCAGTGTGCAGAGCAGACGACCTGCATTGCGTACGCCAAAGAACGGGGCCGTGTCTACAGGCGACAGACGGAAGGCCTCCTTGCCGAAGTCGGGGTCCTCACCAGCGGCGGCGTTGGCGTTGTTGCGCTCGACGGTGGCCGCAAACGTGTCGGCCGGGATGCCGAGCTTCTCGGCAAGCTCCTCCACCGTGTCAGCCTGCTGAACAAAGCCGGCCTGCTTCATGCCCTCGAGCATGCCCATACAGGAGTCCATGTCGATGGCGGAGACGGGTGCGCCGTTCACGAAGGGGAACATGCGCGAGCAGCCCTGGGTCTTGAACTGCATGATATAGTCCTGGAAGTTGGAGTCCCAGATGGTGGCGTAAGTATGGCCGGGCTGGTCGATGGACGCATGAAGCACGAAATCGTACGGTGCGCTCTCATTACAGAAGCGCTCGCCCTTCAGGTTCACCTTGAGCCAGGGCTGAGAGGCCATCCACAGCATGCCGTTGACCATCTCACCGCCAGCAAGGCCGTTGGGTGGTAGAGGGCCGCGGTCAAACAGCATGGAAGTATGTATGTCATCGAACGCAGCGCCTGCCCAGAGACAGGCCTTGATACCATCGCCCTCGGAACCAGCAACACCAGAAATGTAGGAACACACCAGTTTCGACTCAGGCTGAAGCGCAGAAAGCATCTCATCGTTGAGAGCATAGCCGCCGGTGCAAATGCACACGCCCTTAACAGCGTTGATGCGCACATAGCCGTCGGCACCCTGAGCAATGACACCCGTCACACGACCCGTCCCGTCCTGCTCAAGCATGACCATGGGACAACTGTAGCGAAACTCAACGCCATTGTCGGCAGCATATGATTCAAGAACTTCTCCTGCATCAGCATCCTGAGTGGTGTGGCCGTCCTTCACAGCAGCATGACCAGTTGCCCAGTGGCGGTACTCCATCTGGTCGGCATACTCGTCGAGGTCATGGTCGGAGCAGTACACAAACTCGCGGCCAGCCTTCTCGCACAGGTCGCCGTACCACTCGATCGTCTCGGCAGACTCGTCGGCCCACAGGCGGAGGAGCTTGGGGTTGACGTTGGAGGCGGCGTACATGGTCATCTCACGGCAGATGTCGAGCGCCTTGATGTCGGTGTTGTCGGCAAGCTGGTACTTGGTGCCGATGGCACCAAGGGTACCGCGAATGCCAGGGCCCACCTCGTTCTTCTCGATGACAAGGACCTTCGCGCCGTTCTCGGCGGCCGAGCAGGCAGCGAAAAGACCAGAAGTGCCCGCGCCAACAACAAGAACGTCGCAGTCGAGCGTCTCGACGATGTCGCCCTCAGCGACCTCGGGCGCAGCGCCGAGCCATGCGGGGGCGTCGGCAGCCTCGGCCGCAGGGGCCTGGTCGGCAAGCGCAAGGGCAGGCGCGCAGGCAAGGGCGCCGGCGGCGGAGGCCGTGGCGATGAAACCGCGGCGAGAGACGTTCGAAGACGGAACGGTCATGGTTGCTTCCCTTCTCATGGGCTTTGGGCGGCAGGCAACGGTGCGCATAGAGGGCGCAGCGCTGCGCAGCCACCCGTTTGACGTCTCGAACCATAGCGCCGCCGCGTTCGGCATACCTCACCAACAGTTCACGAAAAACCAGGTATTTGCCGTCGTAGCCCTTCTCACCCCCTCTTCATGATGACGCGATGACCAGGCCGTATGACGCGCTACAATGCTTGTATCATCTTTGGGGGAGCTGGGCGTGGTCAAGGGGAAGGCGACGGTGGATTCATGAGCAATAGCAGCGAGGCGCAAGGGAAGCACGCCCCCTCTCCTGCCGGCGGCGCCCTGCCAAAGGAGCCTGCCACAGCATTTGCCGTATTCGGCGCCTATGTGCTGAGCAACTGGCTGCTCACGAGCAAGGTCTTCCCCATCGGCACCGACGTGGCTCCGCTGTGCCGCGACATCGCGACGCTCATAGAGGCGGCCGGTTTCCTCGCAATCGCACTTGTCGCTTCAAGGGCGCCCCGCCTTCTGGGGGCACGTCCGTTCCTTATCGCGCCTCTTGCCCTCTCGCTTGTCGGCGGCATCGGCTTGTGGGCCTTCGCTCCCGCCTCCCCGCTTGCCGCCACGTTGGCACTCTGCCTGCTTCTGCTGGGCTCCGTCTTCGTTATGCTTTCTGCTGGCTGTTGTTTGGCATGCTTAACTCGTTCGCAAATGGCAAAATGCGTCTTGCTGGGCCTCTTCGCCTCGTATATTCTGCGCTTCCCGCTCAGCGCCCTGGGCCCGCAAGCAGCGCTTGTCCTCTTCGTTGCCCTGCAAATCCTTGCGGTACTCGTGGGCCGCGCCGACACGGGCAAGGCGCTTGAAATCATCCAATCGGGACAGGCACCCGACGAACTCACGCTCACAAACCCCTTCTCGTTCCTGCCTCGCTCACACAGGCTCTTCGTATGCTTGGCCCTTTTCCAAACAGCCTACGGAGCAGCGCTTTCCTTCGGCGAGGTCAACAATGCCCCGCTCGCCACATGGGCTGGCATCGTCCCTTTGCTGTTCTTCTTGGCAATTTGGGCGGTAAGCGGCCGACCGCTTCTACTTGACTCGTTCTTCAATCTGGCGCTCCTGCTTCTAATGGCGGGCTTTTTATTCGCCCCCATTTCCCAGCAGGCCGTGCCTTCGCTGACCTCAAATCTAATCGAAGCGGGAAAGACTTGTTTTTGGCTCGTCTTTTGGCCGGCACTGGCGGCGCTTTCCGCCCGCAACCGCGCAGGCACGCTGCCCCTTTTCGCCTGGAGCGGCTTTCTGCTCTGCGTGGGCGTCACGGGAGGCGCCGAGCTGGGACGCCTGTGCTATGCGGCCATGGCAGGCAGTTTTATCGCAAGCACTGCCGTGACGGGCGCCATTGTGCTCTGCCTTGCGGCGTTTGCCCTGTTCGGCATGAGGGGCTTCAGCTACGACACGACGGTAGAGGCGCTCACGGCAAGCCCCGAGGTCGTCGAGCATGAGCCCACGCCCGACCTCGACACCACCGTTGCCCGCCTTATCGACACGACCGGCCTCACCGCGCGCGAGGCCGAGATCTTCGCCCTGCTCGCCCAGGGCCGCAACGGCGCCTACATCCAGCGCCAACTGGGCGTGAGCTACAACACCGTGAAGACCCACGTGGCCCACATCTACACCAAGCTCGGCGTCCACTCTCACCAGGAACTGATCGACCTGGTAGAGAGGGCATAGAGGAACAGACGCAGGCCTTTCCTCGCGGGCGAATGGCAGTGCTCTATCTCGCCGGCGAAAAACAACTCGAGCGCCCTTGGATCGCGTGCCGAATGTTGGTGTAAGGGGCCGCTTCCCTGGCTGTAGAAAGCAGGAAGCGGTTATCGCCTAGAATTCTAATTGCTGAAGTCAGGATTCGTAGAAAGGCAATAACCGCACATGGACAAGATACACGAGATCGCGGGCGACGTCGCCCAGATGCCCAGATTCGACGACGGCATGGCGGACACGGCCGAGCTCATCAGGGTGACGGCCGAGTCGCCCGTCAACGAGATCATGGACGCCCAGGCCGACGAGGCCTGCGAGTCCGGCAACCAGCGCAACGGCTACCGCGAGCGCAGGCTCACCGCCAGCGTCGGCACCGTCAACCTCGGGATCCCGAAGCTGCGCGCCGGCAGCTGCTTCCCGGAGGACCTGATCGAGCGCTGCTCGCGCGTCGACCGCGCCGTGGTCGCCGCGGTCTCGGAGATGGTGACCGACGGCGTGTCCACCAGGAAGGTCAAGCGCGCGGCGCAGCCCGTGGGCATCGACCGCATGGGCGCCGGCCAGGTGCCGGGGACGTGCCCGTCGCTTGACGAGTCGGTCGCCGACCTGCGGCAACGCGACCTCTCGGAAGCGGGCTATCCCTACATCCGGCTCGACGCCGCCTGCGTCAAGTGCAGGGACGCCGGCCGCGTGCAGCCCGCCGCGCCCGCGACCGCCATCGGCGCGGGTTCGGGCGGCTACAGGCGCCTGCTCGGGCCCGGCGCCGTCGACGCCGAGCCCTGCGGCGGCTGGAAGCCGTTCCTGCCGTCGCTGCGGGCGCGCGGCGTCGACGGGGTCACATGCTGTGTTTGATAGTCTCTAGCTTGCGGGTTTGAGCAGCCTGGCTTTTCGGTTTTGAGCACGCCCGCGCCGACCGTCCCAGGCAGGGCCCACCATGTCGCCGCATAGGCAACCGACATGGA
>CAKUAI010000020.1 GCA_934636245.1 uncultured Coriobacteriales bacterium | reverse complement strand
CTGCAGACCCTCGACGTCTCCGGCTGGGACGTTTCCAACGCCATGGACCTCTCCTACATGTTCTCCAACTGTTTGTCCCTGCAGTCTCTTGACCTCTCCGGCTGGGACATGTCTTCGGCCACGGACCTCAGTTGGATGTTCTACCGCTGTTTGTCCCTACAGTCTCTTGACCTTTCCGGTTGGGACATGTCCTCAACTGCAGTTTTCTTCTGTATGTTCTCCGACTGTTCGTCCTTGAATTCTGTGACCTTGAGCGCTGGGTGTGGCTCGCTCGTTGAGAAGCTTCCCTCCGGCCCCTGGTATGACGCCGAGGGCAAGCGGTACGACTGTCCGCCTGCGGGTGTTGCCGGGACGTTCACTAAGACGAAGCCGGCGGTGCTGGCGGTTGCGGCTGACGGTGTGTCGGACGCCGATGCGTCGCTGTCTGCCCAGATCGTCGAGGGGGAGCAGGGCGGCCTTCGCTACGTCGTCGTGCCCGAGGGCGCGTCCTTCGAATACGGTCTTGAGTATTCCGAGCTCGCCGGGCGCTACGTGGGGCCGGGTGTGTATGTCACGGGGTACGTGGGGGATGCCGACTTGGTTACCGTGCCGCTTGAGATTGACGGTACGCTCGTGGTGTCGGCGAACCTCTCCTGGAACGATTCCGACCGTTCGGGTATGACGAGGCTCTCCTCTGTCTCGTTCGAGCGCGTCGAGGGCAAGGCCTCTTCGCTTGCGCAGCTTGATGTGTCGGGCAACCTGATTTCCTCGCTCGACATTTCAGGGCTCGGCGCGCTTGTTCGCCTGAACTGCGAGACCAACCCCATAGCCGACCTTGCGGTTCTCCAGGCATGGGCCGCGCAGGACGGCCACGAGGCGAAGCTGCCGCAGGTACAGGATGTCACCCCCGTCAAGCCTGGCGACGTTGCGGCTCCCTCTGAGCCGCAGGAGCCCGCTTCTCCCGATGTCCCGACGAAGCCGGCCGAGCCTGCGAACCCCGAGGCTCCCTCGACGGAGCCGGAGGAGCCTTCTGACCCAGCGGTTCCTTCCGAGCCCGAGCAGCCCGGCAACTCCGATGTGTCCGGCGAGCCTGACCAACCCGGCGACGACTCTGTCGGCTCCGACATGGGCGAGTCCGATGAGCAGGAAGAACCCGCGGACACTGTGGGGCTTGGCGAAGCCGGGCAAGACGGCGACGCCTCCGCTTCTGAAGAGCAAGCCAGTACCGTCGAGCTTGCCGAGCTAGGGGAAGAATCCTTCGCCTTGGCAGCCTAGCTCCTGGCAGTTTGGCAGATTGATGTTCACGAAGCGGGCGGGGTACCTTCGTCAAAAGGTGCCCCGCCCGCTTTTTGTATGCGTATTCGACGTAGGGCCCGTCTCCTGCCGTTCCATGCGCGCAAGAGGCCGGCAACAACCATCGAGCCCAGGCCCATCTCCCTGCCCATGCTCATGCGAAAGGCTCCCATCGGACTACGTTCAACAGGTGAGTTGAGCGGGGTGTCGGTTTTTGTCAGTGCAGTACATGCGGTATACTGCCAGGATACGTAGACCGCAATGGCCAGCGAACCTGGAGGCCAAGAACATGACGACGATAGAAAACGGCACACCATCAACGCCGGCACTCCAGTCCGTTGCGCCCGGCATCTGGGCTGCTCCTGGTGCCCGCATTATTGACCGAACGGGTCGCAAGATGCTTCCTATCGGTCGCGACGGCTTTGTTCCTGCGGTGCAGGAATCCGTTGTGGTCGACAAAACCATGCTCATTGCCGACGTGCTCGATTCAGGTTACACCGTGACGCTTTTTTGCCGCCCACGTCGCTTTGGCAAGACGTTCAACATGACAATGATGCGTGCCTTCTTCGAGCTGCCGCCCGAGACTGATCCCAACGCCTGCAATCTCGCCCCGCTTTTTGAAGGTACCGAAGTGTGGGAGGCAGACGGCGGTAGGTACCGCGAACACCAAGGGGCGTATCCTGTGGTGCATATCAGCTTCAACACCGTAAAGAAGCAGGCTTGGGAAGCCGCCTATGGCGTAATCAAGGGAATCATTGCAGCGGAATATGCTCGGCATGCCTATCTTGAGTCTTCATCGGCTTTGCTGGAGCCTGACGTTGCTCTCTTTCGCCGTATTGTCGCAGGTGCTGCAACAGACGCCGAGTGGGCGGTTTCCCTCGAGTCACTCTGTCGCATGCTGCGTGCTCATCACAACAGGAGCGTTGTTTTGCTCGTGGATGAATACGACGCGCCTGTTATGGCCGGTTATACGAACGGCTATTACGATGAGGCCGTAGATTTTTTCAAGGGGTGGCTTACCGGCGCGCTCAAAGACGGCGGTGCGGCGCTGGCCTTTGCTTGTCTTACGGGCGTGCAGCGCATTTCAAAGGAGTCCATCTTCTCCGACCTCAACAACATCACGGTAAATACCACGCTGTCGTCTGAATTTGACGAGCGATATGGTTTTACCGACGCCGAGGTTGCGGCTCTTGCGGCGTACCTCGGCCACGCTGATTGCATGGCCGAGGCCCGAGAGTGGTATGACGGCTACCGCTTTGGTAAAACCGATGTCTACAATCCTTGGAGTGTGCTCAATTATCTCAAGCAGGACTGTGCCCCGGGTGTGTATTGGCTCAACACATCGAGCAATTCAGTCGTTGGATCTGCTGTTCGTGCCGCGGATGCAAGGACTCTCGCCGACTTGTATTCTCTGACGCGTCCTGGCGGTACGGTGTTTGAACCGTTGGATCTTGGCGTTGTTTTCCCAGATGTTGGCGTGCGTTCTGATGCAATCTGGTCGATGCTGTACCTCGCGGGCTATCTCACGACCAATGACGTCATGGCGCCCGATGACCCCTGGTACGAGCGGATTTTGCGCATTCCGAACCGTGAGATATGTCGGCTGTTTGAGGAAGCGCTTTCTCAACATGTGGCTTGCGCTTGCCAGGCAGGATAGCTGGCTGGGATTACGGGCGGCGCTTCATGCGGCTGGTATTGCGCTGAGCTGCTTGTAACCATTCCTTGCTCTTTGCCTTGGTGTGGGGTGCGAACGTATGCGGCGGGCGCTCTGTCCGCTACACTTCCACCGATGGTAACGATTTCGGAGGACGTATGAAGCTGAAAGAAGTGAAGGGGCCTGAGAAGCCGGGAAAGAAGAAGGCGCCGGGCACGAGGGCCGATCGCGCCAACGAGCATGCGGTGATGCGCCAGAAGAACCGCCATGCCGAGCGCGACTACTTTGGCCGCGTCATTCCCGAGCCTGGTTCGCAGCGTCCCGACCTGACGCCCGCCGCTGCCAAGCGCATCCAGGACGGTACCGTGCGCCTCGACGCCTACCTGGTGGGCCGCGGATTTGCGCCCTCGCGCGACAAGGCGAAGGCCCTCATCGACCAGGGTCTTGTGTACGTGGGCGGCTCCAACCGCGTGAAGGCAAGTCTGGCCGTGGGTCCCGGCACGCAGATTGAGGTTCGCGAGCCTGAGGCGTAAGGGCGCATGCACGGGTGCAAGACGTTCAGCGCCTCGCCTCTCATGAAGGCGCCACTGATGAACGTCTTGCTCTCTAAACACCGCGGCCATCTCGGCGCCGTTTGTTTGGACACTGGGTGCCATTTGGCCCCTGCGATCTACTTGTGAGCGCCCTGAGCTGCTGTGGCCCATGCAAAAGGCTCTCTCATGAACGTCGTAAACATAAAAAGACCCCCATCCCGCTGTTCAAACTGTCGGGATGGGGGTCTCGTTCGTTCTTAGAGACGACTGACGCGCCTGTGTCTACTTTTCTTCATCCTTCTTGTCATCGACGAATTCGGCCTTCACGTCTTCAATCTCGTCGGAAACCTTCTCGGCGGCCTTCTTTGCGGCTTCACTTGCCTCCGCATTGGCGGCATCCACGCGCTCCTTGGCCTCGTCAACGATTTCCTTGGCCTTGTCGGCCACGCCGGAAACGACGCCTTGAACGCCGGCGACGGCCGCACGTGCCGTGGTGCCAATGAAGGCAGCCGCGCTCTTTGCCACGGCTCCCAGCTCGTCCGACTCGACCTTGCCGTTGCCGTCGGCATCAAAAGCCTGCTTGATCTCGTCGGCAAACGAGCCGGCTGCAACAACGGTCTTGTCGATGCGCGCGCCCAGGCCGCCGAGCACTTCCTGGGCAGTCAGCTTGCCGTTGCCGTCGGCGTCGAGGACAACCTTTGCCTGCTTGACGGTGTCCATGGCGGCACCGATGGCCTCCTTCGCACCGCCAGCAATTTCCTCGGCGGCGCCCTTCATTCCGCCTGCCATGCCTTCAGCGACATCCTTGGTGCCGACCGCCATCACTTCGGCCATGTCCTTTGCCTTGTCAGCAGCGTCCTCTGCCATGTCCTTGGCCTTGTCGACCATCTCTTCAGCAGCGTCCTTCGCCTTGTCCATGGTGGTATCGAGGGTCTCCTTGACGTCCATGATTCCTCCTTTTGTTGCGTACTGCCTTACCGGCAGTATAGAAGCCTTGTTTTGCCAATACGATACCCACGAGCCTTTTCGGTCATTCGGGAGCAAAAAAATTTGGCAAAGCTGACATTCTGCACGCAATGTGTCAAGGAAGGGCGAGGAAGGGTTCTGGCTTCTTGCTCCTGGCTCCACCATGCTAAGAGAGCAGGCAGTCTTGCTTGCTTACCCCGCGTTTCTCGCACGGCGCCAACGCGTCGCCGCGCGCTCGCATGCGTCAAAGAGGATATACAGCCCGCAACCCAGGGCTGCCAGCGCGATGATGCCGGCAAACATTCGCGGGTAGTTCACCATGGCCCAGGAGTTCATGATGAAGTAGCCCAGGCCCGTGGAGCCGGCGATGGACTCGGAGAAGAAGAGCACGGCGATGGCCACGGCGCACGATACGCGCAGTGTCGTGAAGAGCTCGGGCAGCGTGGCGGGCAGCACCACGTAGCGCCACACCTGCGCGCGCGACGCTCCCAGCGAGCGCACCGAGAGCAGCGTGGCGGCGGGAATCGCGGCGGCGGCGTCGCGCATGACCATGACTACCTGGAAGAACACCGTGATGGTCACCAACGCGATCTTAGGTGCGCCGCCCAGGCCAAAAAGCACCAGCAGGATGGGCAGCAGCACGATCTTGGGCAGGGGATAGAGCAGGTAGAGCACAGGGGAGAGGAGCGCGCCGGCTTTCTGCGAGCGACCCAGGAAGAGTCCCACGGGCTCTCCGAGCACGCATCCCAAGGCAAGCGAGATGGCGAGGCGCCCCAGGCTCGTGAGGAAGTCGGGCCACAGGATGCCGACGTAGCGCACAAAGACGCCCACGGTCTCGATGGGGCCGGGCAGGGCCGGCGTGTTGAGGGCAAGCGCCGTGATTTCCCAGCCTGCCAGCACGAATGCGACGGCGAAGACGTAGCACAGCACGGTTTTCATTGAATGCTTCATCGGACACCTCCCGCCAGGGCCTTGCGCACCTCGTTGCACTTGGCGAAGAACTCCTGCGTCGTGCGGTATTCGGCCGTCCCCATGCCGGGGTTTTCCACCTGTGCCACGATGCGGCCGGGTCGAGGTGCCATCACCACGATGCGCTGGCCCAAAAGCACCGCCTCCTCGATGGAGTGCGTCACCAGCAGCTGACCGTAGCCGCCCTCGTTCCACAGGCGCAGGAGCATGAGCTGCATGTCTTCGCGCAGAAGGGCATCGAGCGCCGAGAGGGGCTCGTCCATGAGCAAGAGGTCTGCCTGCATGGCGACGGCGCGGGCAAGCGCCAGGCGCTGCTGCATGCCGCCTGAAAGCTCGCTGGGCCAGGCCTTCTCAAAGCCGGCGAGACCCACGCGCTCAAGGGCCTCGAGCGTGCGGCGACGTCGTTCTTCCTTTTCGATGCCGCGCACGCTGAGGCCAAGTTCGGCGTTCTTGTACACGTTCATCCAGGGCAGCAGGCCATAATCCTGCAGAATGAGGGCGCAGTCGTCGCGCGGGCCCGTAATGCGCTCACCGTGGGCAAGCACCTCGCCTTCCGTGGGCTTTGCGAGCCCCGATGCCAGGCGCAGCGCCGTGGACTTGCCGCAGCCCGAAGGGCCGATGATGCACACGGCTTCACCTGACCCTACGCTCAGCGACAGGTGGTCGAGCGCCTTGAGCGTGCCGGCGTCGCGGCCCGGAGTCGGATATTCGACGGTGACGTCCCTCAGTTCCAAAAGCATCGTGTGCCTGTGCCCCTCAGCCGAAGGTTAGTTCTTGGAGAACGTGCCGTTGTCGGCGTTGTAGGTGAGGGCCGCGTCGAGGTAGCCCTTCTCGAGCATCCAGTCGAGCACATCGGCCACCATCTGCTGCGTGGGCAGCTGGGCCGTGGGATAGCTGCTGATGGGATACGTGTCGGCGATGTCCTCGGCAAGGGATGCCTGCTCAACAAGGAGCGCGCGGTAGTTCTCAGGGGTCTTGTTGATGAGGTCGGCCGCCTCGTCCCACACACTCTGCAGGGCCTCAAGGGCCGCCTGGCCGCCCTCGCCCTCAAGCCAGGCCTCGCGCGCGATCATGACCGACTGGGAGATGTTGTCGCCCGTGGTGTCGTCGGCCACGCAGCGGAAGCCCTTGGACTCGCCGAGCGCAAGCAAAGAGGCAGGCAGCGCCGCTGCGGGCACCTGGCCGGAAGCCATGGCCTCGAAGCGCACGGGAATCTTCTGCAGCTCGGCCTTCACCACCTGGTCGGCAGGGACGCCGGCCTGGGCCATGAGCTTGTCCATGACGTACTCGAGGATGGTGTTGGAGCCCACGCCGATCTCGCGGCCCGCAAGGTCGGCGAGCGAGGCGATGCCCTCGTCGGCCGTCATGATGCCGAAGCGGCCCTGGCTGGCCTCGGCGCCCAGGCAGATCCAGCAGATGCGCACGTCGGTGCCGGAGGCAAAGAGGCTGGCAGTCACCATGGGGTCGGTCATGGCGACGTCGACCTCGCCGCTCGACACAGCGGCGATGAGCTCGGTGGCCGACTGGAACTTGTGGATGTCGCAAGCGATGCCGGCCTTCTCGAACAGACCCTCGGATTCGGCGACCCACATGGGGAGAATGTCCTCGGTGGGAAGGGTGCCGAGGTTGATCTTGGCGGGCGAGGCGTTCGTCTCGGTGGCCTTGTCGGCAGCGTTGCCGGCAGTTTCCTGGGTGGAGTTGCATCCAGCAAGCGCGAGCGGAAGCGCTGCGCAAAGGGCAATGAAGCCGGCGCGGGAGATGTTCATGCGATGCGTCCAATCGGTGGTTGGGAAACAAGCGTACATATACATGCCGCGCTCCACCATAGCAAATAACGCATCCGCGTGGCGTCCTGGCGATGTGCTAGGTGTTGACCTTGTGGCGGCCCCTCGAGTTATGCCAAGGGGGATACCGCGACACTGCATCATCCTGATATGTTGATACAGAACAATATGTATGCGCGGCACGCAATGCGGCGTGCCTGGGGGAGGGACAAGACCATGCTGGAAGTGTCTTGCGTTGTTGTGGGGCCCATCAAAACGAATTGCTGGATTGTGAGCGACCCCGACACGGCGCACTGCCTTGTCATCGACCCAGGCGACCGTGCCGAGCGCATTCTTGATGCCCTGAGCGGCAAGACGGTCGACGGCATCGTGCTCACGCACCGCCATGACGACCACAAGGGCGGGTTGCCCGGCGTGGTCGGGGCCACGAACGCCCCCGTCATGGCACATGAACTTGACGCCCCGCGCATCTACGAGGAGATTCTCCGCGGTTATGCCTCGCCTGCCTCCATCATCTCCATGGACGAGGCCTTGAATGCCGGCCGCACGGTCGACCGCGCCCTCAAAGAGGGGGACGAGGTCGCGCTCGGCAATCGTGTGTTCCGCGTCATGCACACGCCTGGCCACACCGAAGGGTCCATGTGCCTGTACTGCGAGGCGGAGAAGCTCCTGTTCACGGGCGACACGCTCTTTGCCGGCGGCAGCTACGGCCGCACCGACTTTGAGGGCGGTTCCTGGCCCGCGATGCTCAACACGCTCGAGCATAAGTTCGTCGGTATCCCCGGCGACGTCGTCATATTCCCCGGACACGGTGAGACCTCCATGCTCGGCGACGAGCGCGAGGCCAACCCCTTCTTGAAATAGGCGGTTCATGATGGCCGACAAGCGCACCCATGTATCGAGCGTTGCCCAGCCCGATGCCCCGGGCGTCTCTTTAGTGCAGCCCCGTGAGTATGTTCTTGTAGCCCCTGGCGAGCGGGGCTGCGACGACCGTGCTCCCGAGTCGGCGATCCCCGAGCCCTGGGCGTCGCTTCCGCATTTCGTGTGCGGCTCCCCTGTGCCTGAGTACGAGTGCGCGACGAGGCCTTCAAGCAGGGGCATCGTCATGAACCCCGACGGCACGCTTCTGCTGGCCACCACCGACGAGCTCCATGAGTTCGTGTTTTCCGGCGGTGAGATTGAGCACGACGAGACTGACCTCGCGGCGCTTGTGCGCGAGGTTGAGGAGGAGACGGGCTGGCTTGTTGATCAGGCCTCGGCGCGCCCTGTCCTTTCCATCGACGACTACCACACGCGCGACGCCGTGCGCCTGAGCATGCGCCAGGTCAACCGCTATTTTGTGTGCCAGGCGCGTCCCGGCGGTGTCATGCATCTCGACAAGTACGAGGCGGTCGCCGGCCTGCACGCGGTTACCTGCAGCCTGGAGGACGCAATCGCCGCAAACGAGGCCATCCTGGCCCAGCGACGCTACTTCTGGGTGGAGCGCGACACCTTCGTGCTCAAGCTCATCCGCGACCGGCGCGAGGAGTTCGGCTTCTAGCTGCGGTGCAGCGCGTCGAGCAGCTCCACGAGGTCTTGTGGCGGGGCAGCGGTGAGGTGAATCTCGGTGCCTGTCACCGGCTGCACAAGGTCGAGCTTCCAGGAATGGAGCGCAGGGCGGTCGAGGAGTTCCGCAGAGCCTCCGTAAAGCACGTCTCCCACCAGGGGATGTCCCATATGCGCCATATGCACGCGAATCTGGTGCGTGCGTCCGGTCTCCAAAGCCAGACGCACGAGTGCGGTGGTCGGTGCGTTGCCGCCGCCGCTTCCGAGCTGCTCAAGCACCTCGTAGTGCGTCACGGCCTTTTTGCCGCTCTCCATCACCGCAAACGAGCTCACGGGGGCCGCCGTTGCGCGGCCGATGGGGGCGTCGATCATGCCATGCGCGGGCTCCGGCACCCCGTGGCATACCGCGAGGTATTCGCGCTGGAAGCTGCCCGTGTGCATCTGCGACATGAGGCGCTCCTGCACGTGGCCGTTTTTGGCGAAGACCACCAGACCGCTCGTGCCGATGTCGAGGCGGTTCACCGCATGCAGGTCGATGGCCTGCCTCTTTTGCATGAGATAGCCCACCACGTAGTTGCCCAGCGTGTGAGTCCAGTGCGAGGGACACGGATGCACCACGGCGCCCGCGGGCTTGTTCACCACGAGCAGGTCCTCGTCTTCGTAGGCTATGTCGAGCGGGCCCTCTTCGGGGGCGACGCTGGGCTCGTGGGGCTCGAGCCAGTCGTCCACCACGATGCCCATGACCTGGCCGGGCGCCACGGGCACGTCGCAACGAGAAAGGGCGCCGTCCAGGTGAACGGCGCCCTCAACATACTTCGCATGTCTGAGATACCGCTCGCTGATGTGCAGCCGTGCCTGAAGCAGGTGCCCTACGGTACGCCCTGCATCGGCGAGCTTGGCGGTATACTCAATCTCTCTCACACGAACCTACTTTTCCTCAGCCGGCTCTTCCTTTGCGGTGCGGGCAAGGATGTTAGCGTAAATGGCACCGGAGATGTTATGCCACACACTGAAAACCGTGCCAGGAACAGCGGCGAGGGGCATGGTGGCAAAGTGCACGGTGGCAAGCGAGGTGGCAAGGCCGGAGTTCTGCATGCCGACCTCGATGGACAGCGTGCGCATCTGGTCGCGGCTGAGGCCAAGGACCTTGCCGACGCCATAGCCCAGAGCGTAACCGCAGAGGTTGTGCAGCATGACGACAACGACGATGAGCCAGCCCACGGTCATGATCTTGGAGGCGTTGGCGGCAACGACAGCCATGATGATGAGGCAGATGGCGATGACGGAGACAAGCGGCAGGACCTTTGCGCAGGCCTGGGCGAACTTCTCAAAGAAGTGGTTGATTACAAAGCCCAGGACGATAGGCACGAGCACGACCTGCACGATGGACATGAGCATGCTGACGTAGCTCACGTTGATGGTCGCGCCGCCGAGCAGCAGCACCAGCGCCGGCGTGACGACAGGGGCGAGGATGGTGGTGCACGCCGTCATGCCTACGGACAGGGCCACGTCGCCCTTGGCCAGGTAGGTCATGACGTTGGAGCTCGTGCCGCCGGGGCAGGAGCCCACGAGGATGACGCCCACGGCAAGCGCGGGGTCGAGGTTGAAAATCTTCACGAGCAGGAATGCCAGCAGCGGCATGATGATGAACTGCGACAGGATGCCGGTAATGACGGCCTTGGGCTTGGTGAAGACGACCTTGAAGTCGGAGAGCTTGAGTGTCATGCCCATGCCGAACATGACGATGCCCAGCAACGTGTTGACGTAGCTGGTCTTGATGACGCCCTTGATGGGATCGGGAAAGACAAGCGCGATAATGGCGACAAGAAGGGCGATGATCGCCATATACTTTCCTGCCCAGCCGCTTATCTTTTCGAGCGTTTTCATGATGTACCCCACAATCACCGTTTACCTGTCAGATACGCTCGTTGGCCTTCTGACCAGCGAGTGGCGGCCAGTATAGAACTCCGCTTTTCAGCTCGTTACGTCAGCTTTATTTCTTCACGTTTGCGGCGAAAATGGGGCGCAGCACTTTGTGCATGCGGTGAGTAACACTTGACCAACAAAAAGTAACACTCTATGCTACCTGCCATGATAAACGTCACCAATGGCCTATGGGAAACGCGGGGTAGAGTGTGGGCAAATTCATAGCAAAGCGCCTGGTACAGCTTGTCCCCATCCTTGTGGGCATCACGTTCTTGTCGTTTGCGCTCATGCAGCTGGCCGGCGGAGACTATGTGACCACCATGCTCGAAAACACCGGCGTTGCGGTCACGCAGGAGGTCATCGACGCGCGCAAGGCCGAGCTCGGCCTAGACCGTCCGTTCATCGAGCAATACCTCACCTGGCTCGTGGGGCTTCTGCATGGCGACATGGGCACGAGTTTTGTGAGCGGCAAGGACGTCTTTGCCACGTTCGTGCAGCACCTGCCCGCCACGCTTCTCCTCACGCTGAGCTCCGTCATCGCGACGCTCGTCATCTCCGTGCCGCTGGGAGTGTATTCCGCCACCCATCACAACAGGGCGGCCGATTACATCGTGCGCGTCACGTGCTTCGTGGGCAACTCGCTGCCGAACTTCTTTGTCGCGCTGCTTCTCATATATGTGTTTGCCCTGGTACTGGGGTGGCTGCCGGTTATCTCTCCCATGCCCACGCTGAGCGCTTCGGGCGTGGACCTCACGGGGCTCGTGCTTCCCACGGCGACCCTGGCCATCGCGATGGTGTCGAAGTACACGCGCCAGATTCGCGCCGCCGTGCTCGAGGAGCTCGGCAAGCCCTATGTTGCCGCTGCGCGCTCGCGCGGTGTGGCCGGGCGCACCGTGCTCTTTAAGAGCGTGCTCAAGAGTTGCATGCTTCTCATCGTGACGCTGCTGGCGCTGTCCATCGGCGACCTTCTGGGCGGCACGGCCATCGTCGAGACCATCTTCATGTGGGACGGGGTGGGCAAGCTCGCCGTTGACTCCATCACCATGCGCGACTACCCCATGATCCAGGCCTACGTCGTATGGATGGCAATCATCTACGTTCTCGTCAACCTGGTGAGCGACATCCTGTATCGCGCGCTTGACCCGCGTGTGGAGCAGCAGGAGGTGAAGGCATGAGCCGTCATTCTGGCGCCACTGCGCGCAAGCTGGCAGTTTTCGCCGCGCTCGCCGTGCTGCTTGTGCTCGCCGCCCTTTTTGCCGAGCATCTCTGCCCTTACGACCCCTATGCGCAGAACCTGCGCGAGGCCCTGCAGGCTCCCAGCGAGGCGCACCTTCTGGGTACCGACCGTTATGGGCGCGACATGCTCTCGCGCGTCATTATGGGCGGGCAGTCCTCCATCGCCTCCACGCTTGTGTGCGTCGCGGTGGTCACGGTGATCGGTACGGCCGTGGGAGTGGTTGCCGGCTGGAGGTCAGGAGCGCTCGACACGCTGCTCATGCGTACCTCCGATGTGTTCCTGGCGTTTCCCGGTCTTGTGTTTGCCCTGGCAGTTGCCGGTGTTCTCGGCGGAGGCATCCAAAACGCGGTTATTGCCCTGTGTGCCATAGGCTGGCCCAAGTTTGCGCGCATCGCCCGCTCGCAGACACTTGTGGTGCGTGACGCCTCTTTCATTCAGGCGGCTCGCATGCAGGGCACGAAGGGGCTCGCCCTCATCGTGCGTCATGTCCTGCCCAACATCGCCGGACCCATCGTGGTGTGCGCGGTGCTCGACATCGGCACGATGATGATGGAGCTTGCGGGCCTTTCGTACCTGGGCCTTGGCGCCCAGCCGCCCATGGCGGAGTGGGGCTCGATGATGAGCGACGGGCGCAGCATGCTGCAGACGGCCCCCTGGTGCGTGCTTGCGCCGGGCCTGGCAATCTTTGTGACGGTCCTCGTGTTCAACCTGCTGGGTGACACGCTCCGTGATTATCTCGACCCCAAAAAGAGAGGAAGCGCATCATGACGCACGCAGATAAGGGTTTGTCACGCAGGGGGTTCGTCGGTCTGGGCGCCGGCGTGGGGGTCGCCGCGCTCATTGGGCAGTCCGTGTTTGGCGCTCAGGCGCCATGTAGCGCCCTGGCCGACGGCGCGACGTTCACGTACGGCACCACCGGCTACGGCCCCGAGATGGACGATGCGGGGCTCAACCCCCACGCCAACTATTCTGGCTGGAGCTGCGTGCGTTATGGCGTGGGCGAGACGCTCTTCAAGTTCTCCGACGCGATGGAGCCTGAAAGCTGGCTTGCCGAGTCCTACGAGTTCACGGATGACATCACGGTCGTCATCAAGCTGCGCGAGGGCGTGCGCTTCTCCAGCGGACGCGACATGGACGCGCAGGCGGTGAAGGAATGCCTCGACGACCTGCTTGCCGTGCATGACCGAGCCCCGCTCGACCTCGAGATCGATACCATCGAGGCTGACGGCATGACGCTCACCATCACCACGAAGCGCCCCAAGCCCGCGCTCATCAATTACCTGTGCGACCCCTATGGCGCCATCATAGACATGCAGGCAGGCGTCTCCGCTGACAACAATGTCGCAGGTACCGGCCCCTTTGTTGCCACGTCGGTGAGCGACACCGAGATTGCGCTTGTGGCAAACGCCGACTATTGGGGAGGAGCCCCGTCGTTGGCAAACGTTTCTGTGCGCTCCATCACCGACGGCGACACGCTTACCATGGCGCTCCAGGCCGGCCAGATCGACGCGTCCTATGGCCTTCCGTACGCGAGCTATGCGCTGTTTGAGAACCCCTCGTTCAACATCGAGAGCTGCGAGACGAGCCGCGCCTTCTTTGCGCAGGCAAACTACGCCTCGCCCGTGATGAGCGACCCTGCCGTGCGCCATGCTCTTGCCCTGGGCATCGACAAGGAGGGCTTTGTCGAGGTTTTGCTCAACGGTCGCGGCGCCCCTGCGGTGGGTGCCTTCCCGAGCAACTTTGCCTTTGGCAACGACACGGTGAGTGCTCCCGGCTACGACCCCGAGGAGGCAAAGCGGGTGCTGGAGGAGGCCGGCTGGGTCGACTCCGACGACGATGGCGTGCGCGAGAAGGACGGCCAGCGCCTCCATATCGTGTGGCTCACCTATCCCGGCAGGCAGGAGCTGCCCCTGCTCGCCGAGTCCGTCCAGTTCTCCTTGGGCGAGATTGGCTTTGAGGTGGAGGTCAACTGCACGGCCAACCACACGAGCATCCGCACCGACACCTCTGCCTGGGATGTGTATGCAAGTGCCCTCGTCACGGCGCCCACTGGCGACCCGGAGTACTTCTTCTCCGCCACGTGTGTGACGGGCGCTCCCAAGAACTTCGGCGGATACTCCAACCCCGACCTGGACGCCCTGGCCGAGCAGCTCTCCGAGGAGTTCGACACGGGCAAGCGCGCTGAGCTGGCTACGCAGATGCAGCAGGTGATTCTCGACGACGACGCCTACATGTTTGCCTCGCACCTCACCATGGGCATCGTTTCGCGCGCCAGCGTGAGCGGCATCGCCCCACATCCGTGCGATTACTACGAGGTCACGGCCGGCCTCACCGTGGCATAGGGAAAGGGCGGCATCGTGCAGCAAGCGTCCGGCTCGCCGGTTTTGGAGAACAAAGAGATGACGTCGGGGCATGAGGGCGCCCTGCTCGCCTACGATGGCGTGGGCATCGCATATGGCGACCGCGCGGTTGTTGAGGACGCGAGCTTCTCCGTGGGGGCCGGGCGCATCGTGGGCCTTGTGGGCGAGTCGGGCAGCGGCAAGACGACGCTGCTCAAGGCGGCCATGGGCCTGCTCGACGACGGCATGCGTGTGCAATCCGGGCGCGTGCTCTACCAGGGCGAAGACGTGACGCGCATGAGTGCGGCGCGCTTGCGCGAACTGCGGGGCAAGGAAATGGCGACCGTCTTTCAAGACAGTGCCGCCACCTTTTGCCCCGTACGCCGCCTGGACGTGCAGGTTTGGGAGGCGGTGCGCACGCATGTGCGCATGGGCAGACAGGAATGCGAGGCCCTCTTCTGCGGGACCCTCGAGAGTCTGGGAATTCACGAGCCGACAAAGGTGGCGCATGCCTATCCCCACGAGCTTTCGGGCGGCATGGCGCAGCGCGTGGGCATCGCGGTGGCGCTCATGCTGAAGCCGAAACTCCTTCTTGCCGACGAGCCCACGAGCGCGCTCGATGTGACGACACAGGCCCAGGTGGTGGACGTCCTGCGCGACGTGCGCTCGCGCCTGGGATGTGCCATCCTGCTTGTCACGCACAACTTCAGGCTGGTAGAAGCCTTGTGCGACGACGTGGTGGTGCTCAGGCAGGGGCGCGTTGTGGAGCAGGGCCCCGTTGCGCGCGTTCTCGCTGACCCCGTGGACGCTTACACCCGCGCTCTTGTTGCCGCCGCACCGCGCCTGAGGAGGGGATAGGGATGTGTGAGGTATGTTCCGCCGGACCCGTGGTGTCGCTGCGCAACCTGAGTTTGTCGTATGGCCACGGCAAGGATGTGCGCGAGGTCGTGCACGGCGTGTCGCTCGACGTGTTTCCCGGCGAGGTGCTGGGGCTTGTGGGCGAGTCTGGCTGCGGCAAGTCGACGATTGCCAAGTGCGTGGCCGGGTTCTCGAAGCCTTCGGCCGGCGACCTCGTGGTTTGCGAAGACGCCGCTGAGCCCGCGCGCGGTCCCCACAAGGTGCAGATGGTGTTCCAGGACCCGTCCTCTTCGTTTGACCCGCGGCGCACGCTTGGCCAGTCGGTCACCGAGGGGCTGCGCAACGCCGGCGTGTCGAAGGACGAGGCGCTTGAGCGGGCGGGCGAGCTCTTTGAGCGGTGCGGTCTTGGGCGTGAGCTTTTGGGCCGCTATCCCCACCAGGTGAGTGGCGGGCAGTGTCAGCGTGCGGCCATCGCCCGCGCATTGGCGGCGCGTCCTGCCCTGCTCATCGCCGACGAGGCCACGAGCGCGCTCGATGTCACGGTGCAGGCGCAGGTGGTGGCCCTATTGCGCGAGCTCAATGCCGAGCTTGGCATGGCGGTGCTGTTCATCTGCCACGATCTCGCCCTTGTCCAGGACTTTTGCGACCGTGTGGCCGTCATGCGCGAGGGTCGCATCGTGGAGGTCGGCCTCACCGAGCAGGTCCTCTCCAGTCCGGCCGACCCCTATACGGCAAGCCTTATCGCCTCTGCGCTGTAGGGAGAATATTTGAGGCAATCGTGCCTCGGGTTGGGAAGGGCCGCCCGTTTACCAGCCCAGTCTCATCGCGTCTGCGCTGTAGAGGGATCGCTCCCTGACCCTGCTTTTTCGCTCGCACAAAAGAAGCCCCGCTCGCTGGCCGTAAAGCTAGCGGGCGGGGCTTCTTCGTTGAAGCGCGTTGTTGGAGGGCGCTGCCGCTTATGCGGCCTTGCGCGCTTCCTTCCTGTTCTCGAGGTTGTTCACCACAACGGCGGCGCTGGCGTCGCCGGTGATGTTGACCGTGGTGCGGCCCATGTCGAAGATGCGGTCGATGCCGGCGACGAGCGCGATGCCGTCGACGGGCAGGCCCACGGAGGCGAGGACCATGGCGAGCATGATCATGCCGGCACCGGGCACGCCGGCGGTGCCGATGGAGGCAAGCGTGGCGGTGAGCACCACGGTGGCCATCTGGCCGAAGTCAAGGTTGATGCCATAGCACGCGGCGATGAACATGGTGCAAACACCCTGGTAGATGGCGGTACCATCCATGTTGATGGTGGCACCGAGCGGCAGCACAAAGGAGTAAATCTCGTCCTTCACGCCCATCTTCTTGTTGCACTCCATGTTGATGGGCAGGGTGCCTACGGAGCTGGCAGAGGAGAAGGCAAACACGATGGCGGGAATCATGGCCTTGAAGAAGGCGACGGGGCTCATCTTGCCCAGGAGCTTCACCGAGATGGAGTACGTCACGACCATGTGCACGATGTAGCAGATGTACGCGGCGAGGAGCACCATCGCAAGCGAGCCGAGGACCTTGGCGCCGTTGGTGGCAACGACGGGGGTGAGCAGGCAGAATACGCCGATGGGGGAGAGCTTGAGGATGACTTCCATCACCTTCATGAACACGAGGTTGAGGCGCTGCACGCCGTCGGCGACAGGCTCGGCCTCCTTGCCCACAAGGATGATGCCGAAGCCGATGAGCAGTGCCATGACGATGATCTGCAGCATCGAGGAGCTCGACATAGGCGTGATGAAGTTGGAGGGGAAGATGTTGACCACGACGTCCATGATGGGCGTGGGGTCGGTGGCCTCATAGGTCAGCTCGCTGGTGTCAAGCTGCGGGAAGAGGCCCTTGAACAGCGAGCCGGTGATCATGCCCAGGATGATGGCGACGGCCGTGGTGCACAGGTAGTACACGACGGTCTTGAGACCGATGGAGCCGACCTTGCGGATGTCGCGCATCGAGATGATGCCGCTCATGATGGAGAAAAGCACGATGGGCACGACGATGAACTTCACGAGGTTCAAGAAAATCGTACCGAAGGGCTTGATGTAGGTGTCGGCAATGTCGACACAGCCTTGCATGAGCAGGCCTGCAATGATTGCCAAGACGAGTGCGATGAGAATCTGCATCGCCAAGGGCATCTTTTTGCGCTCGGACATCGAAGGTGTTCCTTTCACTTGACGGGGACACGGACATAATCGTGCCCTCGGGTATGTAGCAGGAACATTATAGTGGACTGTTCTTTATCGCACGAAAGCGTTGTGTGGCATTTGTTACGAAGTCGAAACGAATCAGCTCAATGGCCTATGGGGTGCGGTGGACGGCACGGTGAAACGCTATACGGTGGTTGTGCTGTGGGCGCCGTACGCTTTGCGGGCGCATTCGAGCAGGGCATGCAGGCGCGCCTGGGATTTGGGCAGATATACCAGGCCATACTGCGTGGTCACGTCTACGTCGAAGGGGATGGGGATGAGCTCCTGGTAGCGGCCGGTCAACTGCTCGGGAAGGAGATGGACGGTGCGCGTAGGATCGAGCTGGTGCATGGTCGCTTCGAAGCTGGAGCCCGGCAGCTCTATGAGTTTGACGTTGGGGCAGACCCTGTCGAGGTATTCGCGCAGGCGGGCGGCCCAGCGCTTGTTAAAGATGTAGACGTCCATGTCGATGAGGTCGGCGGGCTCGATGACCTCGTGGCTCGAGAGCGGGTTTTCGGGCGCGACCATGCAACAGCGCCTTGAAGCGAGTAGAGGCTCGAAGGCAAAGGCGCGGTCTTGGGGCTCGACGCCTTCAAGCACGTCGTAGTCCCCCATGAGCAGACCCTCGAGGGGATGAGAGTCCACGCCCACGTACTCGATTTTTGCGTTGGGGTGGCTGCGCAGGTACTGAGGGACGAATTTCGAGAAAAGCGCAAGCGAATATGTGGAAGAAGAGCCCAGGCGCAACGTGGCGCGCATGATGCCGGCTTCTTCGCGGCATTGGGAGAGAAGCCGCTCAAGGCGCTCGTCGATGTCTTTGCAACCCTCGTAGAACATGCATCCTGCCTCGGTGGGCGACACGCCTTGTGCGGTGCGCACAAGCAGGGGAAATCCCAGCTCACCCTCGAGTCTGCGGATATGCTGCGACACCGACTGCGGCGTCACGAAATGCTTTGCGGCGGCTTTGGAGAGGCTCCCCAGGTCGACGACGTCGATGAAAAGCTTGCGCTCGCTGTCTTCCATGACTCCCCCTTGGACCTGCGTGAAACAGATGGTTATTTTCGATTGTGCGACGTGCCTGTTAGGGCAACCCCTTCATCGCCCCAGCTCATACGGGTTTCAATATATAGCTTTAACCCCCATCAAACAACCCGCACTTCTCAGCGCACGTCCGCGGGACTAGATTGTCCTTAACGCATGCATATGGCATGCAAAAGCAGGCGAGGCATCTCGGGGGAGAGGCCAAGGGATTTAATCCCACCTGCGCGGTTTCATACGGAAGGGGATTTTTGTATGAGCACTAACGTTTCTCGCCGCAATCTGCTCAAGGGTGCCGCCATGGGTGCCGTCGCCATGGGTGCCGTTACCGGTACCGCTTTGGCTGACGCTCCTGCCGCCGATGTGCAGTGGGATGCCGAGTACGACGTTGTCGTCCTCGGTCTGGGTGGCGCTGGCGCAAATGCTGCCGTTGCCGCTTACGAGGAGGGTGCCACGGTTCTCGTGTGCGAGAAGGCTCCCGAGGGCGAAGAGCCCTGCAACACGAAGGCTTCCGGCCAGTTCGTGATTGCCACCGACGACGCCGAGCAGCTGTATGGCTACTTCTCCAAGCTCATGGGCAAGTTCCAGAACTGGGACGAAGAGGCCCTCATGGGTATGTGCGAGGGTGCCGCTGGCAACTGGGATTGGATGATCAACACCCTGGGTGCCGACCCCGAGCTCGTGTGTCCCGAGGTCAGCCCCGCTGACGAGCCCGACAAGTTCCCGATGGAGGCCGCTCAGAAGGATTCCTGGGTTCTCACCGACAACGCCTGGGGCCTGGGCCGCGCCGGCTATGTGTATCACTGGAACGAGTTCCCCGAGATTCCCGAGTCTGAGCACTGCCTGTGCCTGACCGCTTCCGGCACCCGCTTTGACGCCAGCTACTACAACCTCTGCATGGCTGCCGTCAACGCTCGCGTCGACGACGAGAAGCTCACCGTGTGGAAGAGTTGCGCTGGCAAGCGCCTCATCACCGACGAGGCCGGTGCTGTGATCGGTGTCGTTGTCGAGAAGGACGGCGCCGAACTCAATATCAAGGCCAACGGCGGCGTGTGCCTGTGCACCGGTGGCTTTGAGGCCAACAAGGACATGATTGCCGGCTTCACGCAGCTGCCTTATACCTACCTGCAGGCCGGCACCACCAACACCGGCGACGGCATCAAGATGGCTCAGCAGGTGGGCGCCGAGCTGTGGCACATGTCCAACGTCTCCGGTTACATGTGGACCTACCAGAACCCGAACCTGACCACGACTCGCTTCGGCGGCGCTTCTGCCAAGTACGGCATCTACGCCGGCCTTGACGGCTCGCGCTTCCAGAACGAGCAGGCTGCCACGCGCCATGGCCGCATCTCCATCGGTGGCCGCTGGATCTCCACGCCCATGCCCCTGCCCGCGTACCTCATCATCGACTCCGCCCACATCGCCGATGGCCCCATGACCAACGGCTTCAGCGCCGACAACCAGGCCGAGATTGAGAGCGGTCTCATCCTCTCCGGCGACACCATCGCCGATCTGTCCCAGGCCATTCGCGACGCTGGCGACGCTCCCGACTTCAACGCCAACGGCGAGCTCGACAAGGCCCTGGAGAAGTACAACAAGCACTGCCATGCCAATGACAACCAGGGCGAAGAGGACGACTGGGGCCGTATGTGCACCGTGCCCGTTGAGACCGGTCCCTTCTATGCCCTGAAGATCGGCCCCACGCTGTTCAACACCCAGGGTGGTCCTCGCCGCAACGGCAAGGCCCAGGTCATCGGCATCGACGGCCTGCCTATCGAGGGTCTGTTCGAGGGCGGCGAGATGGGCTCCGTCTTCGCCGACATGTACAACGGCGGCGGTAACCTCTCCGAGACCATGGTCTTCGGCCGCTATGCTGGCCAGAACGCCGCTAAGCGCGCTCAGGGCACTTTCGAGGGCGCTACTGAGAAGGCCATGACCCACCAGGAGAAGCTCGACGCCGAGGCTGCTGCAGCCGCAGGCGCCGCCTCTGAGCTGACCGACGACTACGCCGACGGCACCTACGAGGGCTCCGGCCAGGGCTACGGCGGCAAGATCACCGTGTCCGTGACCGTTGAGGGCGGCAAGATCTCTGGCTGCGAGGTCGTGGAGTCTTCCGAGACCGCCACGATTGGCGAGCTTGCCCTGCCGACCTACTGCGAGGAGGTCGTGGGCGTCGAGAACCTCGACGACATCGACATTGCCTCCGGTGCCTCCAACACCCTCAAGGGCTTCAAGGCTGCCGTCCAGGATGCCCTGTCGCAGGCGAAGTAAGTACACGCGGCCGTTAGGTTTGTTCGGCTCGCACCTGCTCTTCTAGGTTAGAATTGGCGGAGTGCCTGGGTAACCGGGCACTCCGTTTTTTATTGGATGAGGAGAGGCATGAACGTCACGGTATATCTCGGCGCAAGCGAAGGCAACGACCCCGCGTTCAGCACCGCGGCCCATGAGCTCGGGGCTTGGATCGCACACGCCGGTCACACGCTCGTATACGGCGGCTCCAAGGTGGGCCTCATGGGCAGGCTTGCCGGCGGTGCCCTTGAGGCTGGCGGTGACGTTATCGGTGTCGAACCTCAGTTCTTCATCGATGCCTGTGTGCAGTACGACAACCTCACGCAGCTCATCGTCACACCCGACATGACCACGCGCAAGACCAAGATGATCGAGCTCGGCGACGCATTCATCGCGTTTCCCGGCGGAACGGGCACGCTTGAGGAGATTGCCGAGGTTGCCTCGAAGCTCTCGCTTGGCCATCTCGACGCGCCGTGCATCTTCTACAACCTCAACGGCTATTACGACGACCTCGAGTCGTTCTTTCAGCGCATGATTGATTGCGGTCTTTCAACGCCTGAGCGGCAAAGGCGGATTCATTTTGCCCGCAGCCTTGCGGAAATCGAAGAGATTGTCGGTGCATAGCCGCGCCTTCATGCGCAGATTCGGCCAAGCAGTTTTACCAGCTCATGGCAAGCCCCGTGTTCGCGCTACAATATACCGTCTGAGAAAATCGCACGGTGTATGACGGACTTGCCCGTCGCTGCAAGAAAGGACCCCCATGTCGAGCTTGGCCGACGAAATCTCCTCGCGTCGCACTTTTGCCATCATTTCGCACCCCGACGCAGGCAAGACCACCCTTACCGAGAAGCTCCTGCTGTACACGGGCAGCATTCAGACGGCCGGCTCGGTCAAGGGCAAGAGCTCTTCCAAGCATGCGGTGTCCGACTGGATGGACATCGAGAAGGCGCGCGGCATTTCCGTCACCTCCTCGGTCCTGCAGCTCAACTACAACGGCATCTGCGTCAACATCCTCGACACCCCTGGCCACCAGGACTTCTCCGAGGACACCTACCGCACGCTTATGGCGGCCGACGCGGCAGTCATGGTGATTGACGCCGCAAAGGGCGTCGAGGCGCAGACCAAGAAGCTGTTCCGCGTGTGCACCCTGCGCCATATCCCGATTTTCACCTTCGTCAACAAGCTCGACCACGAGAGCCGCGACCCGTTCGAGCTCATGGAGGAGATCGAGACGGTGCTGGGCATCGGCACGTACCCCATGAACTGGCCCATCGGCAACGGCCGCAACTTCCGCGGCGTGTTTGATCGTCAGAGCCGCCGCGTGCTTGCGTTTGAGGGCGCGGGCAACGCCAACGCCACCAAGAAGGTCGCCGAGATTGAGGCCGAGCTGGGCGATGCCTCTCTTGACGATCTCATTGGTGCTGAGAACCATCGCAACCTCATGGACGACATCGAGCTGCTCGACGGCGCCGGCGACGAGCTCGACCTCGACGCCGTGGCGCACGGCAAGCTCTCGCCCGTCTTCTTCGGCAGCGCCCTCACCAACTTCGGCGTCGAGCCGTTCCTGCGCGAGTTCCTGCGCCTGTCGCCGAGCCCCCAGCCTTACACCGACAAGCTTTCCGGCGAGCTGGTGCCGCCTACGCGCGAGGACTTCTCGGGCTTCGTGTTCAAGATCCAGGCCAACATGGACAAGAACCACCGCGACCGCATCGCCTTCGTGCGCATCTGCTCGGGCCGTTTTGAGCGCGGCATGGACGCCTGGCACATGCAGGGCAACCGCAAGCTCAAGCTTGCCTCGGGCACTGCCCTCATGGCCGACGACCGTGCCACGGTGGACGAGGCCTATGCCGGCGACGTCGTGGGCCTTTTCGACCCGGGCATCTTCTCGGTGGGCGACACGGTGTGCGCGGGCAAGCAGCGCGTGGAGTATCCCGAGATGCCCACCTTCGCCCCTGAGCACTTCGCACGAATCTCCCAGGTAGATACCCTTAAGCGCAAGCAGTTCGTCAAGGGCATGGAGGAGCTCGCGCAGGAAGGCGCCGTGCAGATCTTCCGCGAGGTGGGAGCGGGCATGGAGAGCGTCATCGTGGGCGTCGTGGGCGTGCTTCAGCTCGAGGTGCTCGAGCAGCGCCTGGAGTCGGAGTACCACGTGCGCGTGCGCCGCGAGGGCCTGCCCTACACTGAGATTCGCTGGATTGTCAACAAGCCCGACGAGATCGACCTCTCCTCGCTCAGCCTTACGCGCGGCACTGCCAAGGTGGAGGACATGCGCGGCAACAAGCTGCTGCTTTTCACCACCGCGTGGAACGTGGACTACATTGCCGAGCACAACCCCAAGCTCAAGCTCTCCGAGTTCGGCAACGTGACGTTCTAGTCTGGTCGTACATATATATGAGGACGGCGGGTCATACCGAGGTGTATGGCCCGCCGTTTTTTGCATCTGGCTGCCAGGAGACCCGCATGGGCAGCAAGCCTGGTATGGCCCGCCGCTTTTTTATTGGCATGTAGCTGGGGAAACCTGATTGCGTGCAGCTGAATCAGCCGAAAGCGTTCGCTCGCTGCACCGTTATGACAGCGGAATGGCGCAGGGGCGCCAGCTGACGAAAGGGTGCCTGCCTGTTATTTCCCAAGGGAATTGAGGCGAGGGGAGAGCGACGATTGCGTTTACAGCGCGGCGTGTGCGCCTCGCAGGTCATAGGTAGCGACTGCCTTCTTGAACGCTTCGTAGTGTTTGACGTTGTGCGCGTCGCTGGCGATGTAGCTGTAGCGCATGTCCTCGAACAGCCTGATGGCTGTTTTTTTAATCTTGCCGCCGCCAAAGGATACCGTGCGCCCGCCGTTGAGGAAGTCGGCCGAAGCCTGGAGCTTGCAGCCGTTGCGCATGAGGTCTGTCGCCAGGCCAGGGTTCTTTTGAATCGCCTTGTAGCGCTCGGGATGGGCGATGATGATGCGGTAGCCCTTGCCCTGCAGCTCATAAATGATGCGGTTGTATTCGCGGAAGTCGATTTCGTTGGCTTCGTCTTCGAGCTCAAGCAAAAACTCGTCACTGCCGTCGAAGTGCAGCCTATCGGCCCATTCGAGGCCCAGGCGCTTAAGCTTTGCGATGTTCACCTCAAAGCCCATCTGCAAAGGAAAACCGTTTGCTTTGCTCTTAAGCAGGTGAAACGCGTTCCACATTTTGTCGAAGTCGAAGTACGGCGAGCGGCAGTGCGGCGTGCATACGATAGACGTGATGCCCGCATCCTTGGCAGCCTGCAGCATGCGCAGGCTCTCCTCAAGGGTGCGGGCACCGTCGTCTACTCCTGGCAGAATATGGCAATGGATGTCGCGCATCTAACCAGGCTCCGTGTGCTAGCTCTTAAAGCGGGTTCCGGTGGAACGAGAAGACGAGTTGGCACGGGACGTCGCAGGACGTGCCGCGTAGGCGGAATTGTCCTGGCGTGCCGTCGGTTCGCTCGTGCCGTAGTACTTGCCGTAGCTGGAGCCGTAATAGGTCCCGCCCTGATGTGAGCAGAAGTTCATGCACGTGCCGATGAGGTTGGCGTCTGCCTTACGAAGCTGCTCGCAGGCATAGGCAATCTCGTCACGGCGCGCGAAGTTCTCGCGCACGACGAGGATTGTTGCATCGGCATGACTTGCCACGACAGCGGCGTCGATAAAAGCGGTGACGGGCGGGGTGTCGATAACGATGTAGTCGAACATCTCCTCCATCTGCGTCAGGAACGACTGGAAGCGCTTCGAGGCGAAGACGTCTGCCGGATTGGGGATGCTCGGCTCGATGTCGATGATGCTGAGGCCTTGAACAGGCGTAGGAGTGAGGACTTCATTCAGCTGCGCCTGCTTGGAGAGCAGCGAGAAGAGGCCTGCTTTGGGATGCAAGTTGTAACGAATGGCAATCGTGCGATTGCGTGTGTCGCAATCGACGATGAGGGTGCGCTTGCCGCTTGCGGCCATGGCCTGCGCCAAGTGGCACGAGATGGAAGACTTTCCCTCGTCGGGAATGGAAGAGGTGATTACAACAGTCTTAAGCGGCCTATCCATGCTTGCAAAGCGAATGTTTGCAAGCAGAGTTGTCGCAGCATTTTGGGCTGTCGCAATGTCGTGGGCATAGTAGCCGCTCTTTTTCTTTGCCATTGATCTAGCCCTTCTTTACTGCGGGGAACTGACCGATTACGGGGATGCCAAGGAGCTTCTCGACCTCGTCGGAGTTGGAGACGCGCGTGTTGAGCATGTCTTTCAGCACGACGATGGCAATGGCGAGAAAAAGGCCGGCAAGGAAGGCGACGGCAACATACATGGGGCGGTTGGGACCGCTCGGGTTGGTGGGAGCTGCTGCCTCGTCGACGACGTTGACGCTGCGCACATCCATGACCTGCTGGGCAACGGTGGAGACCTCGGAGGCGATGGCGTTTGCGGCGTCGGCGGCCTGCTGGGGATCCTTGCCCGTCACGGAAAGGGTGATGACACGCGTGGTGGTCTGGCTGTTGACGGAGATCTTGAAGGCGTTGAGGTTCTCAAGCCCGAGGTCCTCGGCGGCACCATTCATGACGCGGTCGGACTTGATGAGGGCCGCGATGTCGTTACTCACGAGCTGGCTGGCGTTCAGCGTGGAGCCGAGGTTCGAGCTGCTGTCGTTCGTATTCTCGGCGAGAACGTAGAGGCTCGTCGTGGCCGTATAGGTGTTCGACATCATCGTGTAGCAAACACCTGCCGCAGCGATTGCGCACACAATGGGAAGCGCGATCACCAAGAAGAGATGGCGCTTGAGAAGTTGAAGAAGCTCAAGTAGTGTCATGTTCCTGCCTGTCTATGCGTTTTCGCTTACTGTGCCATGTGTTACGCGCACCGAACAATTAAGTATAAACCGTTATGTTCACAACATGTCTGCCGTATAAATACTATCGAGAATGAACATATGCTGAATTTGACATCTACCAGGCAACTCTTTACATGCTCCTGCTTGAGTGGCAGGTGAGGTAGATGAGCTGACGGTCACGGGCAAGGTCCTTCACGAAGTCGAGGGCCTCTCCGAGATGGCGGTCGTCGAGGTTTACGAAGGGGTCGTCGAGGATGATGAAGGGTTGAGCTCCCTCAAAGAGGGCGTCGCCGAGCGCCATGCGCATGCAGAAGGCGATGACGTCGGAGTAGCCTTGGCTGAGTTCACCAATCTCGTGCGTGCGGCCCTGCTGGCGGATGACGGCACCCGTCGTCTCGTCCACGGTGACACCCGAGGCGGCGATGCCGCTGAACCGCTCAATGTAGGAGGCGAAGCTCTTCTCCACGGCCTCGCTGTCGGCTTGGGTGGCGGGGCCGTAGGGCGGGGGACCGTAGGTAGCCACGAGCTCGCGGAGCTGTGCGCGCACGGCGTCGAGCTTAGCCTGGACTACGGGGTAGCGTGCTGCTGCGCCGGCGAGGTTCTCAGCGAACGCGCGGCTTACCTTCTCGACGGGCCAGCCGTGCCGTGCGCACACCTGCTCGAGGTTGCGTTGTGCCTCCTCCTTGCATGCCGCGCTGGTTCCTTGGCCCGAGTCGGCGGCGGCGAGCATGCGCTGCGCTTCCTGATAGGCGCTTACCGTGCCTGCAAGGTTCGAAAGCAGGGCGCTTGCGTTTGCGGGGCTTGCGTTGTCGTAGTACGGCGAGAGGAACTGTATCAGCTGGTTTTCGAGCTCGCTTGCGCGCGCGGCCCTTTCGGCGGCCTGGGAAGCAGCCGCGTTGCGGGCGCTCGTGAGGCGCTCGTAGGTCTCCATGTTCGTCTGGAGGGTCATGAGGCCCTGCTGCGGGTCGTCTCCGGAGATGTCGTAGCGTGCGAGGAGCTCGTCGAGCTCGCTGCGCAGGGGAGCGGCCTCTTCCTCAAGCTCCTCGGCCCGCTTGCGGCCGCGCTCGGCGCGTTCGGTGAGTCTTGCGAGCTCCGTCTTGAGGCGCTCGATGGTGTCGACAGCCGTGGCGGGCTCAACTTCGCGCGCGTAGGTCGAGGTGAATGCCTTCGCCTGCACCTCAAGACCCTGGGCTTTGAGCTCTGCTTCGGTTGCCGCCTCATCGGTACGCCGAGAAGCACCCGACTTGCCTAGAACAACGAGGAGCAAGGCGATGATGAGGGCGCAGGTGCCCGCGATGGCCACAACGATGCCGGGAACGGGCAGGTAGAGTGCCACAGCAATGACGAGGCCAACAGCAAGCAGCGCCGCGCCTGCCCCGGCGAGCACCTTGGCGACGACTGCGCTGGCCCCCTCTGCGGCGCCGAGCTGCGCCGTGTCGAGGCCGCGCGTCGCCTGAGCGCTGGCAAGCAGGCCCCGGCAGCGGCGGATGTCGTCGTCGGTGGGAATGCCTGCCTTGAAGTAGTTCTGCAGCATGGCGAGGCGTTGCTCGTCCTGGTCGCTGAGGTTTTGGCTTTGCAGGGCGCCGCGGATTTCGTTGAGCCTGGAGATGAGCTCCTGGCAGCGTGCGAGCTGTTCGGAGGTAGGCAGGCCGTCCTTGAACGTGACTTGGAGTTCATCGAGACGTGTCTGTTCGGCCAGATCAATGCCCTGGGCGTCCTGCTGGGCGCGTACCTGCGTGAGTTCGGTTAGAACCCGCTGGTAGGCGTCGATCTCGTCCATGCTGGGCAGGCCCGTCGTGAAGCGCTGGGCACTGCGGGCCACGAAGTCGCGCACTGCCTGCAGCTCTTGGGTCTGCGTCTGTGCTTGGTCGGCGGCACGGTCGATTTTGTCGAGCGCGGCGGTCAGCTCGTCAGGCGGCACGTTGCTCGGCTTGTCGTTGCCGAAGAGCCCCTCGATGCGGGCAAGCTCATCGGCGTACTCGCGGCTGCGGTGGCAAAGATCTGCATGCCTGGCGGAAACCTGGTCGGAGGCCGCGGGGCTCGGGGCGTCTTGCGAGGCCGTGGGAGCACCTGTGAGCTTGGCGAGCATGCGTTGCGTGGGGCGCGTGTGCGGGCCGGAAAGACGTGCCACATAGGTGCTGCGCTCAAAGGAATCGGCATCGAGGCCAAAGACCTTGAAGCCAAGGTCGTCTTCGAGTTCGCGCACGCGTTTGCCGCTGGCGAGGTCGTACACGGCGAGAAAGTCGTCGCGCGACGTGGCTGCGAAAGCGCGCTCGACGCGGTAGGAGCCCGCCTGCCCCTCAAAGACCATCTCGCCGCCGTATGCGCCGCCCTGCCAGGGGCGATAACGTTCGCGGAGGTCCTGGCGGCCCATCTGTACCGCCTCGTCGTCGAAGCCGTAAAACATAGCGCGCACGAAGTTCGCAAGCGTGGTCTTGCCCACGCCGTTTGCGGCCTCAATGACATTGAGGCCGGGCTCGAAGTCGAAGTCTTGGTCGTGGAGCTTGCCGAAGTTGGCGATGTGGCAGCTCACGAGGCGAGTGAATGCGCCCTTGGTCGCACCGGCATGGGGTGCCCCGGCGGAATGGCTTCCCTCGGGTTGAAATGCCTCGGCAAACCCGGCGCCTGGAAGGTCTAGCCGGTGGATGGGGCCCGCTGTTGTACGCTCGCCGTTTTGCAATGTGTGCTCCTCGAAAGAGGTGGGATTCTGCCTTGCCAGGTGTGCAACATTCGCGTAAAAGCATACCATTGCAACGCGCGATTTTGAATCTCCGAACTTGCGAAGGATGGCAAATGACCTGCCAAAAGTCTGACATTTCGGCCCCTTGCGGCGAACCCGGCGCACTGAGCGACGAGGCGGCGGCTACTGTGTGTGCGGCACCCGCCGTGAAGCCCCCCGAGCCCATCGACGTCTACGACGCCGACCGCCGTCCGACGGGACTCGTCATCGACCGTCGGTCGCAGGGCCTCGGGCCCGGCCAGTACATGCTGTATGCCATCGTTATGGTGTGCGATGCACGAGGGCGCATGCTCATCACGCGCCGCGCGCTCGACAAGGCATGGGCGGCGGGCTGGTGGGAGGTGCCGGGAGGTGGCGTGTGCGCCGGCGAGACCACCCGCCAAGCCGCCATTCGCGAAGCGGGCGAAGAGGTGGGGCTTGACCTCACGCGCGCTACGCTCGAGCTGCTTTGGTCCTATCGCAACGACGATCCCGGTTTCACGGACAACTACTTCGCGGACATCTACCGCGCCACGCTCGACTTTTCTGTGGGCGACGTGCGCCTGCGCGAGCGCGAGGCCACGGAGTTTGCCCTTGCAAGCTGGGAAGAGGTGCAAGAGCTGGGCCGCGAGGGCCGCTTTCTGCACTACGAGCGCCTGGCCCGGGCGCTGGGGCTTGAGGGGAAGCAGTGCGTGCGTGCCGTTGCTCTGCCGTTGACATAATTGTTGCCAGATTGTTACGCGCCTTGTGCTAGAGTGGCCCCCATGAATACGCAGAATCTTACGAGCGAGGCCGCTGAGCAGCCCGCCTCTACACATGAAACCGATGACCGCCGAGACCACATCCTCGAGGTGGCCATGGAGCTTTTCTCGCAGAAGGGCTTCGCAGGCACCTCGATGAGCGCCATCGCGCGCACGGTGGGCATCGACCAGTCCACCATGTACTACTGGTTTAAGAGCAAGGAGCACTTGCTTGACGAGATCGTGAGCCTGCACGGCAAGACCGTCGAGTATGCCCAGCTCATGAGCGGTATGGACGGATCGTGGTCGGCCCGTCTGTACGCCCTGGTCTATCACGACGTGCTCAATTTGTGCCTGCTGCCCGTGGACTTCTACGAGCTTGAGACTGCGGCTGGCAAGGATCGCTCGCGTTTTGGCGGTTTCTTCGACAACTACCACAGCCTGGCGGCCATCATCCGCTCCCTTGTGGAGGGCGGCATTGCAGCGGGGGAGTTCGAGCATCCCGACCCCTGGAGCTGCACCTTCAACATCATGGTGTGCGACGAGGGCCTGCAGCATCGCTATCACCAGGGCAAACAGGGCAAGCGTCTCTTCAACGACGGCTCGTCCCCCGAGCGCATCGACTGCTCCGCCGAGTCTTATGCCTGCATGGGTGCCTTCAACGCCCTCAGCTGTCTCACCGGCTCAGGTAAGGTCATCCAACAGGCCCACGACGAAGCCTCCTCCCACGGCTGGCTTGAGAGGTAACGCATAGCCTTGTCGAGGCTTCGCCGGTTGAGCAAAATGAGGCCAGACACTACGCAAACATGCGGTGTTTTTGATTGGCGGTGCGGGCGAGGGCAACGCGTGGGTGCGTATAATCCGCTCGAAATGCCGGTGACTCGGCGGTTTTGGTAGAGCGGAGGGTGAAGATGGCGTCGCTTGTTCCTGAAGACTCGTCCCTTGAAGAGGTACGAGAGGTCTTCTCGCGCGATCGGTTTGCTAGCGAGGCTTGTGGATGCAGGGTGGTTGATTTCGCACCTGGCCATGCGGTGTGCGAGTTCGAGGTGGAGTCGAAACACCTCAATGGTATGGGGTCTGTTATGGGCGGAGCGATCTTTACGCTTGCCGACTTCGCCCTTGCCGTTGCGTGCAACATAGGCGAGGAGCCGACGGTGTCGGTTTCCAACACTATCGAGTTTCTCAGCCCTCCCAAGGGCACGCGTCTCACCGCCGTGTGCGACGCGGACAAATCAGGCTCGTCTTTGGGTTTCTATACCTGCGACGTGCATGATGACCTGGGCCGCCACGTTGCCCGCATGACGGCGACGTGTTTCCGGAGGCCTGCGTAACGAGCGGTTCAAGCGGATCGTTATTGCTCCTTGGCCCAAAAGCATGCGAGATGAGATCTGCACGATGGTTTCGCAGTGGTATGTTTGCCCCCGCATGATGTATGTCGGAAAGGCGGGGCTCAATGTGTCCTGCCGAAAAGGGGGTTTCACACATGACTAAGACTGCCGTTACCCTGGGCAAGCTGCTTGCCATTAGGCCGGAGCACGAGGTGCCCAGCCCGGGCGACATTGTTGAGTATGTCTACGAGAAGGGCGACATGCCCGTGACGGTGACGGTCACCACCGATGTGGCCGGCATTGTGACGTTCATGGTCACCGCCGACGCCGACGAGATGGAGTACTCCCTGGAAGCCGCGCGCAAGGCCCTTGTGCGCACCACCGGCAACGATCCCGACAAGGCTGGGTCCCTTGAGCGTGCCCGTGCAACGTTTGGTGCGCAGGCGTTCGATCAGAACGTCCTCTACCTCGCCAAGCAGCGCCTCCTGTGCCTGGCCTACATGCGTACGGGAATTCTTCCGTTCCTGCTTCCTGACTTCCCCCACAACGAGGTCCATGCCGAGGGGAAGGACTTTACGTTCATGGCCCGTGTTCGCCTGCGCCCTCGCGGCACGGTGGAGGACTTCTCGCCTGTTCACTTCGCGTTTCCGGCAAAGCCCGAGGTCACGGACAAGGACCTCGATGACTTTGTGAGCCAGATGATGGGCGGCATGATCAACATGGACGCCGTGCCCGAGGAGGCGCGCGCCGGCATGGAGCGCCTGCGCGGCCAGGCGCGCGAGGCATGCGAGAAGAAGCGCGACAACGAGTGGTGGGGCACCCTTATGGATGCCGCCGGCGAGGAGTTCTCCAACACTCGCCTGATGTCTGCCCCCGGCGAGCGCTATGTGGTCCAGCTTGCCGAGCTCATGGCAAACCAGCTTGCTGAGCAGATTGAGCGCTCCGGTCGTAGCTGGGACGACTTTACGAACGACCCCGAATTCGACATGAACGAGTTCAAGCAGAGCATGATGGCCAACGCTGAGCTCTCGCTGCGCCGCGGCATGGTGCTGGATTGCGTGGCCGCCCACGAAGGCATGGCGCTTTCAGAGGAAGACGTGCTGGCACTTCTGGGCCCTGTGGCTCCTGGAACCGAGGCCATTGCCGCCCAGGCCATGATCGACAACGGTCAGCTGCCCCAGCTCGTTGAGGTGGCCCTGCGCGCCAAGGCGAGCGACTGGCTTGCCAAGAACGCCGTGGATACCACGGGCGAGCACGACGAGGCTGCGGAGTAGTTAGAAAACCGACTTCGGCTGGCCAGGTTTATAAGGCATGCAACAAGAATAAGGTGCCTCGCCCGTCTCGATTGGAGAACTCGGGCGAGGCGCCTTGTCGTTTGCTGCCGGTGCCGCGGGCAGGCTGCCACCCTGGCCGAACGAAACAAACCGGAGAATATATCCTCGGTTGGCGCCGGCACGTGAATTGACTTGCGGGGACGTCATTCTGGTCATATGAATCAAACCAGACGATTTGCACAGACAGGTGGCATCGGGTGGCATCGGAATCCTCAAGAGCGCTTGCGCGTGAATTGGCCCGTGAGCGCCCCTACTCCGCGCGCTTGCGGGGTTGCGTGACGAGCGCGGACCCCGAGATGATGGATTCGAGCTCCTCGATGTAGCGCTGGACCAGCTCGGTGGGCTTGCGCTCGCCGTGCATGATGTAGCCTACGCGCATGGTCTCGTTCGTCTCCAGCGGGATGGCCACGATCTCCTGCTCCATCTCGCTGGAAAGGACGCCTGTGGAGAGCGTGTAGCCTTTGCCACGAATGAGCAGGTTAGTAAGGGTGCCGCGGTCCGAGTAGGTGATGTTGCGGCTGTGGGGCAGCGCCGCGAGGGGCTCTTCGGCGAAGTGGAACGAGTTGGTCGTGCCTTGCTCGAAAGAATAGCGCGGGTACTCGTCAAGGTCGGAGAGCTTGAGCGAGGCTTTGCCCGCCAGGGGATGCTGCGCGCTGACAAAGACATGCGGCGCTGCTTCGAAAAGCTGCGTGAAGTGCAGGTCGGCATCCTCCATGACGCGCGTGAGGGCTCGCTCGTTGAAATCGTTGAGGAAGAGCAGGCCAATATCGCTGCGGAATTCCTGAACGTCGCGAATGATCTCGCTGGTACGAGTCTCGCGAAACGTGAAGTCGTAGGCGTCGGCCTCACAGGCGTTGACGATGTTGATGAAGGCCTGCACGGCGAAGGCGTAGTGCTGGGTGGAGATGGCAAGGCGGGCGCGCCTGTTGTTGGAAGACTTGTTGACGAAGCGCTCGCTGAGCAGGTCGGCCTGCTCCACGACCTGGCGGGCATATCCGAGCAGCTCGGTGCCTTCGGCCGTGAGCGTGAGGCCGCGGTTGGAGCGCAGGAAGATGCTCACGCCGAGTTCGGACTCGAGGTCCTTGATCGCCATGGAGAGCGTGGACTGCGACACGTAGAGTTCGTGGGCCGCCGCGTTGAAGGAGCCCGACTGGGCGACCTCAATGAGATAGCGCAGCTGTTGCAGTGTCATGGGGGGCCTTCTTTCGTATGCGGTGATGCACGTGCCGTGTGGTTGTGCGAAAGTATAGAAGCGACGGGCACCCTTGTTTCAAAACGAGTCTGCCACATGAGGAAAAAGCAAAAAATCGTTGGGGTATCATGGGTCGGCGTATGGATGCGGCGCGGCATGCCCGTCACGGTGAGGTGGCGGCTTCGAGGAAAGGACATCTGCCTATGACGGCTCCCGGCTCGTCTCAAACAAAGCAAACAAAGCGGCGCCTGAACCTGAACAAACGCTCGCTTATTGCCGCTGCGTGCTTGGTCGTGGCGGTCGCGGCGCTGGTTTGGTCGTTGTGGGAGACCCCTTCGACTCCCATGGCGTATCAGGAATTTGCCGCACAGGTGGCGCAGCAGCAGGTCGACGAGGCGCAGATTTCCCAGGACGGCGTGTTTTTCACGCTGAAGGATGACGAGTCGCACACGTTGTACCGCACGGACAACCCCGACTCGCCCGACCTCAAGGAGCGCCTGCTTGTGAGTGGTGCGCAGGTCACAAGCTCGGCCGACGCCGGCGATGTGGTGGACACACTCATCAACCTCCTGCTCGACGCCTTCATTCTCGGCACCTTTGGAGTTGCGATATACAAGCTGGCAAGCTACAGCCGCAACACGTTCAAGGTCGTGCGCAAGACGGGCGTGACGTTCGACGACATCGCCGGCATGGACGGCCTCAAGCGCGAGATGTGCCAGGTTGTGGGCGTGCTCAAGGACCCCGGTGCTGCGCGACGCCTGGGCGTGAGGCCGGTCAAGGGCATCGTTCTCGAGGGGCCTCCCGGCAACGGCAAGACGCTCTTTGCCAAGGCGCTGGCTCAAGAGGCGGGCGTCAATTTCATCGCCACCAAGGGCGCTGACTTCCAAAGCGCCTTTATGTCGCTGGGCGCGCGCAAGATCCGCTCGCTGTTCAAAAAGGCCGGCAAGCACCGCCCCTGCATCGTCTTCATCGACGAGTTCGACAGCATCGGCGAGCGCCGCAACTATGCGGGCACGGGCATCGACAAGGAGAACAATCGCATCATCACAGCCATGCTCAACGAGATGGACGGGTTTACGACCAAGGACGGCATCCTCGTGGTGGCGGCGACAAACTCTTACAGTTCGCTTGACCCCGCGTTGGTGCGCCCAGGAAGGTTTGACCTCAAGTATACGGTGAGTAATCCCGATGCGAAGACGCGTGAGAAGCTCATCCGAATCTACTCGCAGGGCAAAAAGCTCGCAGAAGGGCTCGCCCCCGCGCGCCTGGCGCCCCTGTTTGAAGGCGCAAGCTGCGCCGGCGTTGAAGCAACCCTCAATGAGGCCGCTATGCTTGCCGCACTTGAAAAGGTCGATGCGATTACGCTCGAATTGGTCGTACGCGCAGCCGAAAAGGTTGGAGTTAAACTTAAGATATAATCTTTAAGCAAGTAGGAAGCTGTCGGTTCGGCTACTGGACGCAGAGGCCTCTATCAAGCGCATTTCCTATTTGTGCCGTAGTAATGGTGGAATGCAACAAGCCTACTTGCTCACTGTTGCCTTAGAAATTCTGCCCGTCATATAAAGGAGGCCCGCCTGTCTAGCCGCAACGGCAGACAGGCGGGCCTCCTGATTTTGAACGGTGAGCTCCCCGCCCGCGTTACTACGCTTTGCGAGCCTTCGCGCGAAACATCGGGGTGGACGCGTAGTTCACGCGTTCCTCAGGCGAAAACACGCGTTCCCACACCTGGGGGTCAACCTCGACTTGCGCCGCCCCGAGCTCACGAAGCACGCCTTCATCCCAAGCGGGACGCTCAACGGGGGAGAGCGGCATCTGACGCGCGATGTCTTCCATCGCGTCGATGTCGGTCCCTACGTACTCGTCTTTGATGCCTGCCTCTTGAGTCGCCTGGCGGTCTGCCTCATAGGCACGGCGCAGCTCGGCGTCATAGAGGTGCGCGTACCAGTTGGCGTCGTAATTGAGAAGCAGCCCGCCCGGTTTGAGCACGCGCAGCCATTCCGCGTAGGCCGCTTCAGGATGCGGCAGGTTCCACGTGAGGTTGCGGCTCACCACGACGTCGAAGGCGTCGCTCGTCACCTCAAGGTTCTCTGCATCCATGCGGCAAAACTCGATAGCCTGCTCCACGCCCTCGGCCCAAGCGTTGGCGCGTGCCTCTTCGAGCATCGCAGGCGTGTAGTCGCCTGCTGTGACGCGATAGCCGGCACGAGCAAGGATGATGGAGAAGAAGCCGGGCCCGCAGCCCATGTCGAGCACGCACAGGTTTTCGGGTGCGACGCCCGGGAACGCTGCTTCAATCTGCTCGGTAAGCTCGCGCGTCCACACTGCCTTCTGCTGGGTGCGCAGCTCGTCTTTGTTCACTTCGGAATAGCCAGAAGCGCGGTTGGTCCAGTACGCCTCGTTTTCACCTTTGAGCTGCTCAAAGCTTGGCTGGTCCGTCATGGGCATCGCCTCCTTGTTGCCGTTGAGACATCCGACGGCTTGTCCCGTCGCGACGTCGCGCGTCTCGTATGCCATGCGCGCCAACCCTACTTTTCCGCCGTGATGATGAACATGCGCGTTGGGTTGTAGAACTTGTCGGGGTTGGCGAAGACGCGGTCGGAAACATCCTGGTCAAGGACGATATCGCGGAAGCCGGCGTTGTAGAGCAGCTGCAGGTCCCATTCGGGGCGGGAGGGCTGCTCGCCGGCGAGGTGCTCTTTGATGTGCTCGTATTCGGCCATCAGGCTGCGCTCGATGGAGGAATGCGCGTTCTCCTCAGGCAGGTCGAGCTCGGCAAGCGGCTTCTCATGACAGTAGTCGCCGTCGAAATTGATGAGGCAGCCGCCCGACTTGAGCAGGTTGTACCAATGCGTGTAGGCCTGGTCGAGGTGGGGCAGCGTCCATGTGAGGTTGCGCGTGACGATGCAGTCAAACGTCTCGGGCTCGAACGTGGTGTTCTCGGCGTCCATAACCTGGAAGTCGACCGTGAGGCCCAAGTCGCGGGCGGCGCGGCGCGCCTCCCAGATCATGCGCGGGGTAAGGTCGATGCCGCTTACCATGTGCCCTTGTTCGGCAAGCATGAGGGCAAGGAAGCCGCTTCCGGTGCCCACGTCGAGAATGCGCAGGCCGCGGCCTTGGGGCAGGAGGGGAAGAATCTCATCAAGCCACTGATTGTGCTTGTCACTGGCGAACTCCTCGTTGTGGAGTTCGGCGAAGTCTTCGGCGCGCTGTGACCAGTAGTTCACGACGTGCGACTTCACGGAGTGCCGCTGGCTATGCTCGGGGGCGAATACGCTAAGGGCGTCGATGTTGGAATCGGTCATGCTTTGGTCCACCTTTGTGCGTTGAGGTCCAACAATGCTGCGACAGCGCCCCTGCACGCGTCGTGGTCGTATCGTAGCACGTCGCGATTGCTGCCGGCGGCGAGCACATGGCATTTCGACAGGAGTGTGCATATGAGTCGCATTGCATATGCAAACGGCCTACAATTGTCCGAATGCGCCGACGAAAGGATCAACGATGAAGAACACTGACGCCAAGCCCTCGGAGTACAAAGACGAGGAGGTCTTGCAGACGGCTCGCAAGGAACCGTCCGGCGAGATACAAAAGGATTGTAAGACGCCGCGCGACAAAAGCCATCGCCTTGTGGGTTACACGCGTTTCATGGCGGCTGTGCCAAGCTTCGGTTTGTTCATCGCCGCCATTGCCATGACAATCGCGACGCTTCTCTCCACCATCGGCGTCACCATCGAGGTCGTCAAGGGTGAGCTCACGATGCAGGACATGCTTGTTGAGTACATCGAGTATGCCGACTTCTTCCTACTGTCCATCGTGCTCTACATCATGAGCATCGGCCTGTACTCCCTGTTTATCGACGACGAGATCGAGATGCCCTCATGGCTTGAGATTCACACGCTCGACGACCTCAAGGAAAAGCTCGTCAGCGTCATCGTCGTGGTCATGGGCGTATTCTTCCTGGGGCGTCTCATCCATGGGGCGGAGTCGCTTGACTTGCTGTGCATGGGTGCGGGCATCGGCGCTGTCGTGCTCTCGATGGCCTACTTTGTGCGCCACATCATGGTTGCGCACAAGCGCGAAGAGGAAGAAGAGTAGCGGTATCGTGCCGTGATGGCGCGGCGTTTTTGGTTGTATTGCTGGTATCTTCCAGTACGGCGTGAAGGTCGTTCGTGTATATGCGCACAACAAAGGCCGGCGCGGGGCATGCTTCATGTCCCCGCGCCGGCCTTTTGCGTTGCCCTTAGATGTCGTCGAGTCTGCTCTTACTTGCCGAGCAGCTCCTCGATGGAGCCCGCGCGGTAGTTGGTGAACACGACGTTGCCCTCTTCCTGCGTGGCGTCGAGGTCGACGTCGGCCATGATGCCGAAGTCGTGATCGCCCTCGGGGTCGCTCAGGATCTGGTGTACGTGCCAGATGTGCTTGTCCTTCTCGTCGGTCTCGTCCACGTGGAAGTAGGTGGCAGAGCGCGCGTCGGCGTCGAGCAGCACCTCTTCGTGCGCCTCGTAGTACGCGTCGAGCACGTTCTTCCACTTGAGCTCGCCAAACGACCAGTCGGTGTCGAGCGCGCCGAGCGCCTTGGCGTCATCCTTGGCCACAAGGCGCACGCGGCTGAACAGCGCGTTGCGCACGAGCACCGTGAGCGCGCGGCGGTCGCGCACCACGACGTTGTCGAGCATGAGCGCGCCGGGCTCTTCGGGCATGGAGCCGGTGTTCGCCCATTCGTCCACCAGACTCGAGTCGACGGAGCGCACGACAAGACCCAGCCAAGAGATGATGTCTTTGAGCTGGTCGTCGCGCTTGTCGAGCGGCAGGGTCCTGTCCAGGCAGCGGTAGGCCTCGGAGAGGTAGCGCAGCAGGATGCCCTCGGCGCGGGCAAGGTTGTACGTCTGGATGTAGCTCTTGAAATCAGCGCAGCGCTCGAGCATGTCGCGCAGCACCGACTTGGGGGCGAGCTGGTAGTCGCGCGCCCACGGCACTGCCTCGCAATACTGGGCGAAGGCCTCGGCGAGCATGTCCTCGAGCGGCTTGGGGTAGGTCACGTCCTGCAGGCGCTCGATGCGCTCGTCGTACTCGATGCCGTCGGCCTTCATCTCGGCCATGGCGCGACCACGGGCCTCGCGCTCCTGGGCGCGCAGCACCTGGCGGGGCTGCTCAAGCGTGGACTCGATCATCGAGATGACGTCGAGGGCGTACGTCTCGCTTTCCGGATCGAGCAGCTCGAGTGCCGCAAGCAGGAAGGGGGAAAGCGGCTGATCGAGGGCGAAGTCGTCGGGCAGGTCGACCGTGGTGAAGTACTCGACAGAACCGTCGTCGTTGGTGACCTTCTCCACCACGCCCGCGTCGATGAGGGTGGAGAACACCTCGTCGGTGCGGGCGCGGAGCTTGAGCTTTTCAGCGTCGGACTGCATGGAGTCGTCGACGAGCTTGTACACGCGCGCCCAGGCGTCGCCGCCCTGCTCCACCTCGGCGAGCACCATGGAGTTGGTGATGCGCATGCGCGGCGTGAGCGTGGCGGGCACCGACTCGATGAGCTTGTCGAAGTTCTGCTTGTTCCAGCCGACAAAGCCCTCGGGTGGCTTCTTCGTCTTGATGCTGCGAGCCTTTTTGGGGTCGCCGCCTGCCTTGGCGAGGGCCTTCGCGCGCTCGATGTCGTACTCGGTGGCCTCGGCGATGACCAGGCCTTCCGTGTCGAAGCCCGCGCGTCCTGCGCGGCCGGCGATCTGGTGGAACTCGCGCGAGCCGAGCCTGCGCATGTGCGAGCCGTCGAACTTGGCAAGGGCCGTGAGCAGCACGGTGTGGATGGGCACGTTGATGCCTACGCCGAGCGTGTCGGTTCCGCAGATGACGGGAAGGAGGCCCTGCTGGGCGAGCTTCTCCACAAGCAGGCGATAGCGGGGGAGCATGCCTGCGTGGTGCACGCCCACGCCGCAGCCCAGCAGGCGCTGGAGTATCTTGCCGAAGGCCGTGGTGAAGCGCGTGCCCTTGATGGCTTCCTTGATGCGCTCGCGCTGCTCCTTGGTGGCGACGCCGAAGCTTGCCAGCGACTGGGCGCTTTCAAGCGCGGCGTCCTGGGCGAAGTGGACCACGTAGATGGGCGCCTTGCCCTCGCGCAGGGCAATCTCGACCGTGCCCTCAAGCGAGGTCTCAACGTACTCGTAGGTGAGCGGCACGGGGCGCTGGGCGTCGGCGATGATGTCGACGGAGGTTCCCGTCGTGTCTTCAAGCTTGGCGGCGATGGCGCTCGTGTCGCCCAGTGTGGCGCTCATGAGCAGGAACTTTGTGCTCGGCAGGGTCAGAAGCGGCACCTGCCAGGCCCAGCCGCGGTCGCTGTCGCCGAAGTAGTGGAACTCGTCCATGGCGACATAGCCGATGTCGGCTCCCTCGCCTTCGCGCAGAGCGGCGTTCGCCAGAATCTCAGCCGTGCAGCAGATGATCATGGCGCCGGGGTTGATGGAGGTATCACCTGTAATCATGCCGACGTTCTCCTTGCCGAAGACGTCGCACAGGTAGAAGAACTTCTCGCTGACCAGGGCCTTGATGGGGGCGGTGTAGTATGACTTCCAGCCCTGGCACAGGGCGAGGAAGTGCATGCCGAGCGCCACCATCGACTTGCCCGAGCCCGTGGGGGTGCCCAGGATGACGTGGTCGCCCAGCACGAGGTCCATGATGGCTTCTTCCTGGTGGGGCCACAGCTCGATGCCGCGGTCGAGGCACCACTGCATGAAGAGCTCGAAGATCTCGTCGCCGGGCATCTCGGGGTCGCCCTCATGCCAGATGGGGGCGCGCCTGCCCAGCGAGCCCGGGGCAAAGGCGTCGTCGGGGGAGCCCTGGGTTTCGATAGTCTCGTCGGCCATGGTCGACCTTTCCTTTCGTGGATGCGTAAGGTGCGCGGGGTGTGCAAACGGTGTATACGGCGGTCTGCAAGTTGCGTGAAGCGCAGCCGTCGGACTCCGTCGGTTTTTCGTTTGGAGAAGCGTATCATTCAAGTGGCGCCCACCCTGACGAAATTTGACTGCATCGGTGATTGTGCAGGTAAAAAGCGCTGGATTATGTTACTGTCTACGCTTTCAATTAGGCATTGACTCGCTGCGCGTGAGCCAACCGACATCATCGAGGAGCATGGCTATGGGAATGGAATTCAAGCGCCGCCTGCCCAACCCGCAGGACATCAAGGCCGAGATGTCTATGTCGTCGCAGGCAGAACAGCGCAAGGTTTCCTTTGACGCCGCAATTGCCGCCGTTATGGACGGATCGGACTCGCGCAAGCTCGTCATCATCGGCCCCTGCTCGGCCGATCGCGAGGACGCCGTGCTGGAGTACTGCACCCGTTTGGCCAAGGCTCAGGAAGAGGTGGCCGACAAGCTCATCCTCATCCCGCGTCTCTATACCAACAAGCCCCGCACGCTGGGTCTGGGTTACATGGGCATGCTCCATCAGCCCAACCCCAACGGTGAGCCCAACCTGCTTGCCGGCATCCGCGCCATTCGCCACATGAACCTGGCCGTCATCGAGCAGACGGGCTTCTTCGGTGCCGACGAGATGCTTTATCCCGAGTACCACCGCTTCTTGTCCGACCTGCTTTCCTACGTGGCGGTGGGTGCCCGCTCGGTTGAAGACCAGGAGCATAGGCTTGTCGCGTCGGGCCTGGACGTGCCCGTGGGCATGAAGAACCCGCCCTCTGGCGACAACTCCGTCATGCTCAACGCCATCGTTGCTGCTCAGGCACCGCACTCCTTCATTTATCGTAACTGGGACGTGCAGTCTACTGGCAACCCCTACGCGCATGCCATCCTACGTGGCTATGTCGGCGCAAGCGGCCACAACCGTCCCAACTATTCCTATGACTACCTGGTAGACCTCGTGGACGCCTATGCCGCCCGCGATATCAAGAACCCGGCGCTCATCGTGGACTGCAACCATTCCAACTCGAACAAGCATTGGGACCAGCAGCCCCGTATCGCCAAAGACGTGCTGCACTCCTGCCGTCAGAACGCCGACATCGACAGCATCTTCTGTGGCTTCATGATTGAAAGCTACCTGGTAGATGGTGCGCAGAAGGTGGGCGGCGAGGTCTACGGCCAGTCCATCACCGATCCGTGCCTGGGCTGGGAGAAGACTGAGAAGCTCCTGCACGACATCGCCGAGCTGGTGTAAGGCGCGTCAATCGTTTCCTGCATACCGCATGCTGATGTGAGGCGGCCTGCTCTTTGGAGCAGGCCGTCTTTTTGTTGCGATGCGCCGGCAGCAAACTGCCACCTAGTGGCTGTAAAACGGGTTTCGGAGTCCCAAGAGGGGTGCCGCCACTACCCCGAAACCCATTTCGCTGCCAAAAGGGGCATCGATGTCGCCGTGAAATCGCGCCCACCTCATCCCATCGTGCTTCGTTGCCACGTCAATCTAAGTTTATTTGCGCGAGGTGAAACATTTCTCGCATCGCGTGCGTTATATAGGTGAAAGGCGCCTTTCGAAACAGTTGGCTGAATGCAAGATGGTGAGCGCGGTGCCCGGACAGGTTCACCGTAGGCTCACAGTGGTTCGCAGGTAGGGGAGGTGAGTGCGTGCAAGACAGACTGTGGTTTGCCGGCATGGTAAAGGTCCACATGGCAACGGTATACCGCGTGGCTTTTGGGTACCTTCGCAACAGGGCGGACGCCGATGACGTAACGCAGGCAGTGCTGCTGAAGCTTTGGCGCAGCGATGCCTCCTTCAATGATGACGAGCATGTCAAGCGTTGGCTCATCCGCGCCACAGTGCACGAGTGTACCTCGCTCTATCGCACGCTTCGCCGCCGACCGGAGAACATCGACGACTACGTCGAGAGCCTTGCCGCACCCGATGCTGCCGAGACGGCTGCCAATGTCGAACTTCTCCGCAAAGTCCTGCATCTGCCGGCGAAGTATGCGGCGCCGCTCTACCTCTACTACTACGAGGGCTATAGCACAGCCGAGGTGGCCGAGCTGCTCGGGGTGGGCGAGAACACACTGCGCACGCGCATGGCACGTGCCCGCCGCAAGCTCAAAGACGTTCTAACGAAAGGGGAGGGTCAGGCATGAGGGAAGAAAAACAGCAAGGGCGCCACGATGCTCTCCCCACAGCGGGCAATAACGCCAACCTCCCACCTGACCCATCCCAGCTCGACGACCTCGACGCCGAACGTCTGCGTCGCGCATTCAGCCTGATCGAAGCCCCCGAAGGCTCCTACGAAAAGGTGATGGACATGACCCGACAAGACCCGAGCGCCCAGGCATCCAGCAAGTGCCTTCGCACCCACCGCATGACCCGCCGCGCCTTTTTAACTTGCGCCGCCCTCTCCGTGGCGGCAGTGGGCACCGTGGCCTACGCCGCCGCAAATATCGACTTCTTCCAAACGGCATTCGGCGACAAAGGTCAGGCGGATACGCAAGCATACGAGATAGAGAGCGAACTTGGGTTCACGCAGATAATGCCTGCTCGTCAGTGGGTTAAAGTGGATGACGAAACTGCCCAACGACTGGTCGGCGACTACGTGGAGACCGTCAACGAGTCGGTAAGTTACGAAGGTTATACGCTCACAATCGGTTCGTGCGTTGTCGATGAGAACGGTCTGGCTGTGGCAACTTTCGCGTTGGAGAACCCCGAAGGCATTCCGTTGGACACAGACGGGCTTGCATATGAATACGGTTATATGGCCCTTGCTCGAGGTGCCGACATCAGCACGATTGAAACAACGGATGTTGCCGGGGAGAAACGAGCTCGCACCGTTGCCCTCATGGACCATGGCGCCTCGACAGAAACACGGATTATCGGCAGCCTTTATTTTGATATCGGTGCACGCAACAATATGTCTATCGAGGATGGCATGTCCTGGTATCTGCTGCCACAACCCGGCACGCTTGACCCGAACTTGTATGACCGCATCTCACATGTCCCCACAAAAATCCTGCCCACGCAAGGCCTTTCCACTGAGGACGGCAGCGTGACGGCAAGCATCTCGCCGCTTGGGCTGGTTATCAATACGCCAGATGACAGGGGGCAAGAAGCCATAATGGCAAACGCCACAACAGGTGAGCAATTACGGGTCGTTGTGTCCGAATGGGTGACTCAGATCATCTGCATAACGTTTGAAGATGGAAGCGAGTACGTCGTCAGGGATGGCGAAACGATGAACACCACAGGAGGAGGCATCGCCGAAGACTTCAGCAGCCAGTCCATCATGTTCAACCGTTTGATTGACCCTGCGACGGTCGCAAACGTCACCATCAATGCGCCCGACCTCAGCGACCCTGATGTTGTTTTGCTGCCATAAGCCTTTACATGGCATCAGGCCACGCACAGAGAAGGTCGTCCGATTATTCAGACGACCTTCTCCGTGAATGATTGTCGTGTATGGGAGCTTGGGCAAGGGGGCTTGAGCATCAACGTTCAATAACGACGGTGAGCAGGACCAAATCCTCCTCACCCGTGTTGACGATGCTGTGCTCGGAGCCCTTCTTACAGATGTGGCAGGTGCCGGGCACCAAGCTTTCCTCTTTGCCGTCGCATATCGCTTTACCCGTGCCTGACAGCACATAGTTCACGTCGTCGCTCGTCTTATGCTTGTGCAGGCCGATTGACCCTCCGGCATGAATGGCGCAGCGGATGAGCTTGCCTTGGGCGCCCATGTGCATGCGAGCCGTCATCGTACCGGTGCCGCCGTTCATGCCCGGTATGGTGGCTCCGGCATCGTGTTGAAGTCCAAAAGCATAGATGGCCGTCCTTCCTGGCGTCTGTGCGCCCTGCTACTTCTCAATGCGCTCGCGGGCGGGCTCGGGCAGGTCGCTGCCACAGTGGCAACACTTGGTGGCACCGACCTTTACCTCGTCGAGGCAGTAGGGGCACACAGGCGGAACCTTCTTGGGCTCCTCTTCCTTCTTGCCGCCCACAAGCTTCTCGCCGGCAGCCTGGGCCTTGTTGAGGGCCTTGACCAGGGCGAACACGACAAGGGCAACGATGAGGAAGTTGATGATGGCGCTGATGAAGGCGCCGATGTCAACCGTGGCGCCGTTGAACGTGATGGCCATGCCCTTGACTTCGGGGCTGCCGCCGATCATGGAGATGAGCGGGTTGATGATGTTGTCGGTGAGCGAGGTCACAATGGCCGTGAAAGCGCCGCCGATGATGACCGCGACGGCGAGGTCCATCACGTTGCCCTTGTTGATGAAGTCCTTGAATTCCTTGATGAGCTTCTTCATTGCCCGTCTCCTTTAGTTTGCGAAACCTTTTGGTTTCGAGCGGAATTCTATACGCTATTGAGCCATTTGTTACGCTAAAACGGCTATTTTATGCGTTGAATTGCGCTTTGACTTCCTCAACGATGCGCGCCGTGATAAGAGCCTGCGAGGTGTCGCCGGTGGCATCGGCATATTCGTGGGCACAGATGTTGCGGCGGAAGATTTCCTCGCGAGCCGCCTGGCGCACGGCTGCGTCGTCGGTGATGGCGAAACCGGCCATGTTGACGCCCATGTCGGTGGGCGACTGATAGGGGCTCTCGCCGTAGAGGCCCTCCATGAGCGCCTTGAGGACGGGGAATGCCTCGACGTCGCGGTTATAGTTCACGGCCTCTTTGCCATACGCCTGCATATGGAAGGGGTCGATGATGTTGAGGTCCTCGAGGTCGGCGGTAGCTGCCTCATAGGCAAGGTTCACGGGGTGCTTGAGCGGCAGGTTCCACACGGGGAACGTCTCCCACTTTGCGTAGCCGGCGCACACGCCGCGCTTGTTCTCACCGTAAATCTGAGACAGGCAAGTTGCAAGCTTGCCAGAACCAGGGCCAGGAGCTGTAACAACTACCAGGGGTTTAGTGGTCTCGACGAACTCGTTTTTGCCAAAACCCTCATCGCTCACTGCAAGGTTGACATCCATGGGATACCCAGCGATGGGGTAGTGCAGGTAGCTCTTGACGCCGAGCTCATCGAGTTGTTTGCGCAAAGAGTCAACCTCAGGTTCACCTTGATAGCGGGTGATAACGACGCCGGCGACGGGAATCGAGATCTTCGTGAACTCGCCGAGAAGGCGAAGCACGTCCTCCCTATAGGTGCAGCCGATGTCAGCGCGAATCTTGCCCGAGGCGACGTCGCAGGCGGCCACGGCGATAATGACCTCGCAGTTGTGCGAGATGGACTGCAAGGTGCGGATTTTCACGTCGGGTTGAAAGCCGGGGAGCACGCGGCTGGCATGGTAGTCGTCGAACAACTTGCCGCCGAACTCCAGGTAGAGCTTGCCGCTGAACATCCCGATGCGCTCTTGGATGTGCTCAGATTGGAGCTTGACGAAGGTGTCGTTGTCGAACCCAATGGCCATGCGTACTACCTCACTTTTCCCGATGTTGGCTTAAAGCCGTTTTTGCACCGGGGGTTTATTTTACATGGCGTTGACACACCTCAAACAACCTGCAGATATAAACCGCATCCGCTGCACGTATGGGCAGATACCGTGGATATGCTAACGAAAGAGCAGTAAAAGAGGGCCTTGCCTGGGCATGGAAGCCGCAGACAAGGCTCTCTTGCGTGGTCGATGATTGCGTGCCGACAGCGTTATCCCAGCACGTTTTCGAACGTAAGCCACTGGGGCTGCTCGGCGCTCACGACGCGGGCGCTCACGTAGGCGCGCGGCAGGCTTACGAAGCGCGTGCCCTGCCAAATGCCTGAAGGCTGACGCTGAACCACGAGGGCGACGTCGGCCTGACGGTCGTTGACCAGGCAGAGGGGCAGCAATAGCTTCATAGCATCGGCTGCAGGGTCGAACACGGGCACTGCCAGGCGATAGTTGCGCCTGCATGCGGCGATTGCCGCGTCGACGGCATCGTCAAGGGCGCGGGTGAGCCTGCGATAGACTGCCGGCGTGCCCGTGATGAAGCGAGCCAGGCGAACCTGTGCCTCGGTGCGCTGGGCGACGGGCAGGGACGTGTCGCCCATGCGATCAAGCATGCCGCAGGGGCCTTCCATGTCGGCGAGGGCGTCGCGCAGGAAGCCACGAGGCAGACGTCCCAAACAGTCGTCGAGGAGCGTGTGGAAGTCGAGGGCGACGCGGGCATCGGGCTGAGGCACCACATCGTCGAGCGAGGTCAGATAGGTTGCTGCCTGGGGGATGCACCCAAGCTCGGAGGTGATGCGCCTGCCCAAATCACCCGAGCCGGCCAGCGCAAATCCGGCGAAGCGCCAGGGGGTGTTCACACGGCAGGGCTCGAAGCAGGCGAATACGTCGTCGCCGGAGGGTGTGGCGAGTCCCGTGCTGAACGCGGCGAAATCGCCTGCGGAAGAGGTTTCGAGCTTGCCCTGCGCGCGCACGCGGTGGAACGTGACGACGAGGTACTCGCGCAGGATGCCGTAGCGCGTGGCACCGGCAGCGCTGGGGGCGACCTCAGTGCCGGGATAGCTCCAGCGTTCGGGTGCGACCATGCGGGCGAGGTCGCCCAGCATGGCGTCCCACGTGCTGATCGAGGCGAACGTGGCGAACTCGCGGATGGGGTCGGCCGCCTGGGAGCCGCGGGGCGACGGCGTGCCGAGGTCGGACCATGCGCCCTGGTCAGCCACAGGAAGGCCTTCGAGAGAGGCGGTTTCGTGCATGTCGCCCGTACCGTCGTCGCCGTCGACAAGCGCCACAGCCCAACGCATGTTGAGTCCCGGCTTACCGGTGCGCTTAAGGGTGAGCTCAACAGGCTGGCTCCCGTCTTCGCGCAGGTAGCGCAGGGGGAATACGGCCCTGCTGCGCGACCCGCACACGGTGCCCATGGCGCGGGCGGCGCTCCAGTCCTCGTCGAGCACCGCCATGAGGTCCACCTGCACGGGCAGGATGCGCGAGAGCGTACTCAAGATGGCCGTGGGGCAGAAGACGTCGCGCGAGATGGACTGCGGGTAGTCGGCGAGGACTTCCGGAGTCGGAACCTGACGGTCCGGGTTGGGGGAGAAGGCCATGGCTGCATGCGCGGCGGGGGTGTGACCCGCGAAGGCAGGCTGGCGCGAGGCTTGGGAGGCCGAGACGCTTGCGGCGGGAATCTGCTGCGGCGTGCAGGGCTGAGTGGCGGGCGCGGATATTGCTGCGAACTGCTGGGGCACTTGGACGGGTTCGGCCTGAGTGGTTGCCAAATGGGGAGAAGCCACTTGGACGGGAGCCTGATTGACCACCGGATTGGAAAGCGTCGCATGAGCGGCTACGGCCTGATTGGATGCCGAAGCGGAAAGGGCCGCCTGGGCGGCCACGAGCTGACCGGTTGCCGAATCATAGGGGGCCGCCTGAACGGGCGCGACCTGGTTGGATGCCGAATCAAAAGAAGCTGCCTGGAGAGAGGACGTCTGAGCAGGCGTGATATCAGCGCGAGGGGCCTCGGTGCCGGCGACTGCTGCGACCCCATTGCTCAATGCGTCTTCAATCGAGAACACGTCCGGATTGGCGACGGTCTCCTGGATTGCGGAAGCCTGGGCGGCCAGGGCCTCGGCGGGTGCGTAGCTGGCCGCCTCTTCATAGGTGGGCATGAGCCAGTCGTCATCGGCCGGCATGGTCGGGATGGCTGGGGCGGGAGCGGCTTCAACCGCGGCGGCATGCGTGCGCCTGCGGGTGACGCCGCGCTTGGCGCCCGAAGCAAGGACGTCTTCGCACATGCGCTGAGTGTGGGAGCTGGGGGAGGCAGGCATCTCTGCCGGCTTCTGCGTTTTCGCGGCCGCCACCTTGCCCTTCTTGCCTGCACCCTTCTTGTCGGCTTCCGTCTTCTTGTGCGAACCGGGCTTGGCTGCGGCCGGTTTGCTTGCGGCGGCAAAGGGCAGCTCGCCGATGGGGTCGTAGGTGACGCGCAGGCCGCCCTTGAGCTCGGCGATGGGAGTCGTCACGCGGGCACGCTGTTCGTCGAGGGCGCGCTGGCGCGCCTCCTCGCGGGCACGCTGGGCCGCCTCGCGGGCCTCGGCCTCCTGACGTGCGCGTTCCTCGGCCTCGCGGGCTTCTCGTTCGGCCGTCTCTCGGGCAATGCGCTCCGCTTCCTCGCGGGCGATGCGCTCGGCTTCGGCACGCTCGGCCGCCTCGCGGGCCTCCCGCTCGGCGCGCTGCTCGGCCTCGAGCTTTGCCTGGGCCTCAGCCGCAGCCTTGGCGGCCTTGGCCTCCAACTTGCGGCGCTGCTCACCGGGCTTGGAGGGCTTGACGGTTGCCTTCACGCCGGCCCACTGGTTCTTGCCGCCCTTGGCTCCCTTGCCAGCGCCTTTTGCCTGCTTGCCGGCGGGCTTGGCTGCCTGGGCGGCCTTTGCGGCGGCCTTTTCCTCCTCGGCCTTCTGGGCCTCAAGAAGCTGGGCGTCGAGTTCGGCGTTGCGCAGCATGGTGACGAGGATGCGGCCTTTCTTGAAAACCTCGACGCGCGCCGACCCTTGGAAATGCTTGGATTCGAGCATCGTGCGGGCCGAGTCGAAGCCGACATCGGCCGCCTGCACGTCGTCGGCCGCCAGCACCTCCTCAGCGCGTTCAATGGTGACCTGCTTGCCGTAGCCGAGCTTCTCGCTCAGCAGACGATAGATATAGAGGCGATTGCCTGGGGTCATCGAATCAGCCATGAGAGCGTCCAATCTATGAGAGCACCCGAGCCAACGCCATGCGGCGGCCCCGGATGAAGGTTAACCACCCCATTTTCCCAGACTTTCCCTTCACATGGAACCCACATCTCAATGTTGCACATCTGAAGCATGGGACGCGAGGGAGAGGATGTGGATACAATATGCGTTGACGAAGTGGGGGAGAGGAAACGAGATGCAGAACGGTTCAGGTCTGTCCATTGCGCAGATGGTCGCATTTATGGAATGCGCGCCAGCAAATGTGTTTTTCAAAGACACGTCATGCCGGTATCGCGCCGTTTCAGAGGTTTGCTCGCTAATCAATGGCGGGGCAGGCTGCGACATCATCGGCAAAACGGACATGGAGGTTTGGCGGGACAAGGAAGTCGGAGCTCGGTACTATGAGGACGACCTTCGCATTATCGCAACTGGGGAAGGCAGCAAGTGGGTGGATGAATTTGCTGGACCAAACGGCAGTCTGTATTTCGAAATCAGCAAGAAGCCGGCATACCTTGACGGCGAGCTCATTGGAATTGTCGGCATCGTGACAGATATCACCGAGCAGAAGCGACTTGAGGCCGAGCTCAAACGCCTGACACAAACCGACCAGCTGACGGGACTTTTCAATCGAAATTATCTCGAAATGAGAGTCCAGAATACAAGTTTCAACGCCTTGCTCCCTATGAGCATAATCGTGCTTGATTGCAACCACCTTAAAGAGACGAACGATACGCTTGGACACAAGGCAGGAGACGAACTGATTGTGCGCGTCGCCGAAGTCATCAAGAGCGTTGCTCCCCCGGATGCCGTGGCTGCCCGCATCGGCGGCGATGAGTTTTTGGTCACATGCGGCAATATGGATGAGCAGCGTGTTCAGAAGCTCATGCTCGAGCTGAGGGTTGGGTTTAAACAATCGAGCAACGAGATGTTTGACCTCGACGTCGCCATGGGTTGTGCCACCGCCAAGACTGGTAAGGAATCTTTTTTGTCGGTGTTCAAGGAGGCTGATGCCAGGATGTATGCAGACAAGTATGCGTCGCGTGCAAGGTGATGAGTGCCAGGCAGATTGTCCGTAACTCCCCCATAATATACGTTATGTAATCCTGAATAGATGAACATATGAGCATGCCAGCATGCGTTCATGCTTGTAAGGGGTGCTTGTAAGAGGGTTGACAAGCAGTCCCCCTTGGCGGCTGCGGTATGCGGGCCGCCAAGGGGGCTCAATGGAATCGAGTACCTACAGGTAGTACAGGTACGTGCGGAGCTTTTCGGCGGGGGACCCATCGAGGGTGCCGTCGAAGGAGAGGTGCAGGATGGGGGGCTCCAGGCCCAAGGCTTGTTCGCGCAGGCGAAGCACGAGGTCGACGTTCTCGTACATCGAGGCCGCCTCGATCACGCCGTCGCAGCGCTCGTGCAGGGCAACGGCCTTCGCATAACGGTAGCGGGCGTTGGCCCCTCGGAACTGGCCGATGAGCGAGGTCGCGCGGCTGCGCAGGGCTTCAAGGTCGCGCTCGTAGGGCGAAGCGTCGCCGAGGGCGGTCGCTACTTGGATACGCATGGCCTCGAGGCGATTGAGAACTTCGGCCCACTCGGGGGTCGAGAGCTTGCGGCGATAAGCGAGTAGGTTGGGACGCATGGGCTCATGGGCGCTCTGGGGCATGCCGTCGGGTCCGATGATGTGCGAGAGGGACGCGCTCGTCACGGCGTCCACCTGAGGCTGGGTCGTATCGGAGGCGCAGCCAGCACCACAGGTTGCACAGGCATCGTCGGAGCCGTGCGCGCCGCAGTGGCCCTCGAGCGCCTGCATGACGGCGGTCGCTTGTTCGGGAGTGATGCCCTCAGGCGCGGCCGCCTCGGTCGTGAAGCCGGCAGCGAGGTCAAGCTGGATGAGAGGGGCCGTGCCCTCCCCTGTTTGCGCGGTATCCACGGATTTCACGCTTGCGCCGCTCGCTGTATCCACGCCAGCCGTGCCGGAGAAGTCGATCTGGCTGTCATCCAGCGGGTGGCCGTCGTGGGTGACCTGGACGCCAGCGGTATAGAGGCCGAAGTCGCGCTTGGTGAAGTCGGGCATGCCTGGCGTCATCTCAACGCCCGTCTCGCCCAGGATGGGCATGATGTCATTCGTCACGCGCTCGTGCTCGTCGGCCTGGGCAGCGTCGTGCCAAAGGAACAGCAGGTACTCGGCCAGGGGCATGCGCACAAGGCGGTTGCCGGCCTTTTCCAGCTCGGCCCACATGCCGCCGTCAAGGGCGTCGCCGCACACGACGGGCCACTCGCCCACAAGGCCCAGGCGCTTGCCAGGTGCCGCAGGCATGACGGCGACGCGGTGGGCAGCATCGAGCACACAGGCAAGGGCATCGGCCGCGCGGCGGGTGTTCGTCCCGGCATCATCATCGCCATCCGCTGACGCGTCGGCGCGTTCAACTTTCTCCAATGCCTCTGCCAGCCCGGCGGCAACCGCCGCGCGCTGCTCGCGAGGGGCAGCGAACACCACGTCGCCGGCAAGCAGGCGCATGAAGAGGCCGTCGATGTCATCCACGGCGCAGGGCAGCTTGTCGAGCGCAGGGGCCACCACGGCCACGTCACGCATGCCGCGCTCGTCGAGGATGGAGCGGATGACGCGTCCGTACTGGCCGTCGATCTCGCCGCCTTCGGCACTCGGCAGCAACAGCTGCAAGCGGGAGGCAGCCGGGTCGTTGCCGTGGAGGAACTCGCCAGGTGTGGAAGGCGTGGCCACGGGGGCGGCAAGCTCGGTCAAGAAGGCCGATTCCTGGCCCGTCCCCTCGCCAGACACAGCGCCGACACCCGCACCGCCGACACCCGCACTCCCCTCGTCCAGCTCCGTCAAGAAGGCCTTGCTTCCCTGCCCCGCAGCGCCCGCGCAGCCGCACGCCTCCCTCTCGATGCGCCCCTCCCCTGCGGCCAGCGCCAGGCCCAGCGTGTCGGCAAACGTGAGGTACTCCTTGGAGGTCGTCTCTCGGCGGCCCAGCTCTAGGGTCTCGTCGGTTGTCTCGAGCAAGCGCACGTCGCTGATCCCGCGTCCACGCAGCCACTCGGCCACAAACTCGCCGTAGGGCCCCACGGCCGGCATCGCGCAAGGCACGCCCGGCACAGCCGTTACATGCTCGGTGTCCACGAACTCCACCGACGTGGGAATGAGTCGCTCTTCAGGCGCGGTGTAGCCCTCGATGGCGTTCAAAAAAGCCTCGATGCGCGTGACGATGCCCACGGGAGAATAGTGCTCATCCATCTCTACCTGCAGGTATGGCTTGTCGCCCATCTCCTTGCGAAACAGATGACTCACCATGGCGTCGGGCCCGCATCCATGGTTGGTGAGGTACACGGCGAACAGGCGCGGGTCGCGGCGTACCAGCTTGGCACCCGAGATGACATGCTGGGCAAACGGCCAGTAGAGCCCCGGGTAGTCCATGGATATGTCGAGCGAGTGGGCGTGCAGGTGGCTCACGGTGAGCATCTTGTACCCGCGCTCAATCAGCGCCCGTGCGATGCCGGAGTTGAGGATGGGGTCCTCGAAGTTGTAGTTGCGAGTGACAAGCACGATGGCGCGCTCGCCGGGCTTGAGCGAACGAAGCAGCTCGTCGCCGTAATCTTCGAGCACCTTGGTGAACTTCATGACCGCAAACCCGCCCTTAAGCATGGCGCGGGCCGCCTGTTGGCGCGTGAAGCCCAGGTGCTCGCCGATCTCCAGCAGCGAGTCGGCAATGGCGTTCTGGCCGTAGTCCATCTCGAACTGCGGGCTGATGAGCTCGATGCCCCGACCCGCGAAGTCAAGCTCCTGGGCGGCCAGCTCGGCGCCCACCTGCATGTAGGGGCAGGCGTAGTTGTGGTCCACGGTGGATTTCACATGGCGCACGGTATGGATGCGCGGCATGAAGATATAGTCCACCCCGGCATCTGCCAGCTGCTTCATATGGCCATGGAGCAGCTTGAACGGGAAGCATGTCTCGCCTTGCGCCGCGCCCTGGCAATCGCGCACCGTCTCCTCGTCGGACTCGCGGGAAAGCAACACGTTGAAGCCGAGCGCTTTGAAGAACGCATTTGCCATGGGGAAGAGCTTGTGCAGCATGAGGGCGCGCGGAATGCCGACTGTCTTCTTCTCGGGGTCGAGCTCGCCCGTGTAGCCCTGCTCGTAGGCTTCCTTCGTACGGGCGAAATAGGCCAGGTTGCGCTCGACTTCCTCGGGATTGACCTGGGCGCGCGCCTCATGGCCGCCGAGCAGGTCGAACCCCTTGAACGACGTCTCGAACACCCGGGGACCATGCCCCTCCGAGGCGGCGATGAGCTCCTCGGCCGTAACGCCCGCCCCGTCAGCGGCGAGGCCGCACCCGGTGTGCCACGCGTCCAAAGCCATCAATGCCGCGCCAAACGCGCCCGACACCGCGAAGTTGGGGTTCACCGAGACGCGCTCGCCATAGAACTGCTTGAACGCGGCCACAAGCGCCGGGTTGTAGCACACGCCGCCCTGCAACACTATGCACCCGCCCACATGCTTGGACCCCACCACCTTGTGCAGGTAGTTGCGCACAACCGACTGGCACAGGCCCGCTGCGACCTCGGCCTTGGTGGCGCCGGCGGAAAGGGCCGCGTTGATGGCCGTCTCCACGAACACCGTGCAGCGCTCGCCCAAATCGACCGGGGCGGCGGCCGAGAAGGCGAGCGCACCGTACTCGGGCAGCGGGATACCGAGCCGGGCCGCCTGTTCCTCTATGAACGAGCCCGTGCCGGCTGCGCAGACCTTGTTCATCTGGAAGTCGGTCACGCGCCCGTCGCGCAGCGAGACGTACTTGGAGTCCTGTCCGCCGATCTCGAACACGGTGTCTACATCGGGCGCCACCGATGACGCCCCGCGCGCCTGGCAGGTGATCTCGTCGCGCACGACGTCGGCGCCCACGTGCTCGCCGATCATCGTGCGGCCCGAACCCGTGGCGGCGGCGGCGACCACGCGCACGAGGCCGCCCAGGCGGGCCTCCAGAGACGCGAGGCCCTCCCCCACGGCGGCCTTGGGGTTGCCGCGCGTGCGCAGGTACTGCGCGTCGAGCAGGTGGCCCTCGAGGTCTACGAGCACGAGGTTGGTGCTGGTGGAGCCCACGTCAACGCCGAGCGTGCACGGCACGAGGCCGGCGGAGTCGCACTTCCACTCGCCGCGTGGCAGCGCCTCGAAGCCCAGGCCGCGGTCGAGCTCTTGGGGCGGCAGCGGCTCCAGGCGGGCCAGGCGCGAGGCGGCGGCGGTGAGCCCGGCGGCGTCTCCTGCGGCTTCGGCCCGCAGCTCTGCGGCTAGACGCATGAGTGTAACGTTATCAGAAACGGTCTCGGGATGCCCTTCCCCCGCCTCAAGGGCCTCCAACGCGCAGCCTATGGCGGGCAGGTACACGAAGTCAGACTGCACGAGCAGCTCGTCCTCGCCCAGGCCGAACACCTCGCACACCGCTCGCACGACGCCCTCGTTCATGAGCACGCCGCCGGCCAACGCGACCGGCGCCTGCACGGGCAGCGACCGCACGATGGTGGCCTTGTATGTCTTCACCATGGCGTGGCACAAGCCCTGGAGGATGTCCTCCACCGGGACGCCCTCTTGCTGGCGGTGGATGATGTCGGTCTTGGCAAAGACGGCACAGCGGCCCGACAGGCGCGGAACCGACTGCGCGCCGCCCACGATGCGTGAGTAGTCCTCAAGCGGCAGGCCCAGGCGCATCATCTGGTCTTCGAAGAACGATCCCGTGCCGGCCGCGCAGCTCTCGTTCATCGCAAAGCTCGGCATGCGGGCGCCGAGGTCGGTAAGGTAGCGCGCGCCTTGCGCACCGATCTCGATGACCGAGCGTGCCTGGGGCGCGAGCAGCGCCGCGCCCGCCGCCGTCGCGGGCACGTCGCCCAAAGCCTGAGGAGCCGCCGCCCCCAGGCGGTCGCCCGCGTTCTCGCTGGCAGAGCCGCACATCGCCCAGCCTGCGCAACCAGCCAGGCCCAGCGCGGCGTCCAGCTCGCCCAGAAGCCGGCCCAACACGGCGGCAGGCGCGCCCTCATGGGCCTCACGCCGCGAGAACACCACCTCTCGCACGTTGTTCAGCGCCGCCAGCTTCACCGACGACGCACCCATATCTACGCCCAGCCAGTACGGCTGCCCCACCGCCTGCCTGAGCCCAGACGCCCCGCACCCCTGCGCCACGCTGCGCTCGTTCTCCATCTGCTGCACCTCGTTCATCTCCTCCCTCACGCCTTACGCCCCAAATCCCGACATCGCGCGCGCCGCCGCCGTCAGCGTGACGCCGCTTGCGCCACGAGCACCGCCCTCAAGCACACCGCCCGCCGCCTTGTACGCCTCAAACTCCATCAGGAACGCGTCGCGGTCCAGCTCCTGCACCTCGGCCACGTCGTCAAACGTCACGAGGTCGACGATGGGGTTGTCCAGCGAAAACGGGAACCCCTTTGCAACCAGGAACCCCTCCAGCATCGGTTCGGCCTCGCACAGCTCGCGCATGGTCAGCGTCGTGTCAATCATGATGAGAAACCCAGCCTTCCTGTTCCGTCGAACTCACAGTAGTTTTTGTAACGATTCCATCCACGCAAGGCGTGCCGTCCGCGCCACGGGCTCCATCCTCGCTCCCTGCTTGGTCATGTCTCCTGCCCGCCATTCTCGCCCGCACCTCGGGGCCCTGCACCTCAGCCAGGTGGATGGTCTCGGCCCCAAGCAGATGCGCGTCATCCTCGCCGTGCGTGGCCACCAAAAGCGTCCGGCCGCACAGGTGCCTCAGCACGAAGTCGATCACGTGCCTGCGTGTGGCCGTGTCGAGCCCCGTGAAGGGCTCGTCGAGCACCACCACGTCCGAGGGGTACGCCATGGCCCGCACGAGCGACACGCGCCTGCGCATGCCGCCCGACAGTTGCATGACCGGCTTGTCGAGTGCGTCGGCCGGCAACACCTCCGCCAGCAGCGCGGCAACGTCGGCGCGACGTACCTCGCCCGGCAGCACAAGCGCCACGTTCTCCACAGCGGAGAGTACCTCGCACAGCCGGTCTTCCTGGAACATCATCGACATGCGCCCCGTGCTCAGGCCCTCTATTGCTCCCGAATCGTGCGTCTCGAGCCCCAGCAGCACGCGGATGAGCGTCGTCTTGCCCGAGCCCGAGGGTGCCATGAGGCAGTACTTGCCCCCACCCGTCAGCGTGAGCGACACGTCGTCGAGCACGACCTTGTCCGAAAAGCTCTTGCGCACCTCGTGCAGCCGCACATCGCACACGTCGCTCGCCATGCCTTCCAGCTTTGCCAGCAACCCAGCGTCTCCGAGCGGCGTCACGCGCCCGACAGCGCCGCCACGAGCCCCAGCGCCGCCCGTATCGGCGCGCGCTCCAGCCCCCGCATACTTCCCAAACAGCCCCATCGCTACTCCCCCTTCTTCCCGAGCGCCCATCCCATGGGCCTGCCCATGCGGCGCAGCAGCCACAGGAACGCCTTCTCAAACGCCACGGAGAGCAGCATCACCACGACCGTCCACGCGAACAGGTCGGGCGTGTCGAGGAACGTGCGCGCCGTGGACATCTCCTTGCCGATGGAGGGCTTGGGGGTGGCCAGCACCTCGGCCATGATGCCGCTCTTCCAGCTCATGCCCAGGCTGATCTTGCAGCTGCTCGTGAGGAACGGCATAAGAGCCGGGCGGTACACATACATGAACGTGCGCCACTTCGAAAGGCCGTACACCCGTGCCATCTCGAGCATCTGCCTATCGACGCTCTCCAGGCCGGTGAGCGTGTTGGTGTAGATGAGGGGCAGCACGATGAGAAACGCCAGGTACACGGTGAGCATCTGGTTGCCCACCCAGATGAGCAACATGATCATGAACGACACCACGGGGATGGTGCGCAGAAGCGACACCACCGGCTCCACGAACGCGCGCAGGACGCGCCAACGGTACGACGCAACGGCCAGCGCCAACCCACAGAAGAACGACAGGAAGAAGCCCGCCGCAATCCTCACGAACGATGCCGCGCATATCGCCCAGAAGCCGCTCTTCACCACCTGCTCGGCCAGCGCCTGCAGCGTGCGGATGGGGCCGGCCAGCACGAGGCGGTTGTCTATCACATGGTCGGCCACCTCCCACACGATGAGCCAGAAGAGGATGACCCCGGCCTTCTTGAGCCAGCCGACAATCTTTTCCCGCCGCTCGTCGCGCGCTCGCGCGGCCGCAACTTCCTGCTCGGCCGCCTCTTCGGCCGCCGCCTCCTCGGCGCCCATGAGCCCCTGCTGCACCATGACGCGGCGCACCTGCGCGCGCCCCACGCCCAGGTCGGCCATGACCTCGCCGACCTGTTCGGGGCTCACGCCCTTCTTGGTCGCCAGCGCCATCATGGAGGCCATCTGCGCGTCGGGCATGCCGTTGGCCCGCACCATGGCGGCGATCTGCGCCACCTTCTCCTCGGGCAGGCCCACCAGGGCCGCCATCGCCGATATCTGCATGGCCTAGCCCCGCTGCCCGTCGCCGGCCTCGTCGGCCTTCGCGACACCGGACGCGCCCATCTTCACGCTTCCCACGCTTTCGACAGTCCCCGCAGGCGGCAGGTAGTAGAAGTCCTCCCCCGGCATGGCCCCGCCCACGGAGTCGGGGTTGGCGTCGAACAGCTCGCGCACAAAGCCGGAGAGCGCCGTGCGCATCTCCTCGCCCACCAGGTTCACCATGTCGATGTAGGGCATGGCGGCCGCGGCCACGTCGTTGTTGAGGAACGTCTCCAGGTCCACCTGGCGCGACGCCGCCTCGTCCATGTTTTGCTGGCTCCATGCGACCGACTCGCCCGCCCGCACCAGGTACTCCACCACTGCTTGCTCGTGCTCCTCCAGGAACTGCTTGTTCACGATGGTCGTGGTGGTCACCGCCTGCGAGCCGTCGTCGGCAAAGGCCTTGTCCCACTCGGCCGTGATGTCGATGGGCACGTACACGGCGTCGCTCACCATGGTCTTCGCCAGCGCAACAAACGGCTGGGGCAGGATGGCCACGGTGTTGGGCACGTCGATGAGCATGTTGAGAATCTCGAACGGCGTGGGCTTGAACTCCAGGTTGAATGTGCCCTCGTAGCCCGCCTTCTTGAGCAGCGCCTCCACCGTGTACTCGGGAGTGCCGCCCTCGCCGTAGGCGTACACCGTGCGCCCCGCCAGGCTGTCGAAGCCCTGCACACTCACGTCGGTCGTGATGACGTAGAGCACGCCCAGGTTGTTCACGGAGATGACGCGGTACTCGTTCTTGAGCTCGTGGTTGTTGTACAGCACGGGCCCGATGTTGCTCGGCAGCGTGCAGATGTCGTAGTCGCCCTGGTTGAACGCGGCGGACAGGCCCACGTAGTCCACGCCGTTGAGCGTGAACTGGAAGTCGTTGGTGCAGTTGCCGGTCTGGGCGTCGAGCAAAAACTCCGACAGGCCCATGGAGGGCGGCCCCATGATGAGGCCCACGCGCACCGTCACAGGGTCAGAGGAGCCAAGAAGATCGCGCTCCTCGCGAAACGACGTCCACTCCATGTTTTCGCCCGCGTCACTTGCCCCATCCGCGCTTGCCATTTTGGCCGGCCCCAACACTCCGGCAAACCCCATCCCGGCGGCAGCCGCAGCCGCAAGCCCCACGAAGCCCCTGCGCGAGATGCCCTGCTCAAGCACGTTGTTGTCATCCATACGCTATCTCTCCAATCTCTTTCGGCTCGCAAGCCGCTCGGATAACCAAATGTTTGGCAGGATGACCTGCTGGAGGAAGTGCGCTCCCCAGGCGGCGCACCCCCTCCAGCAAGCCAGCCCCGCCGGATGCGGGAACGCGACGGCCCCGCACCCGGCGGTCAAACTACCTGCTACTCGCCAGGCGTAACCTCAATGCTGTTGATAAGGCTGTCGAGCTTGTCGGCCCATCCTTGCGCGGCCGCAGGGGCGCACACGGCCGTGAGGCCCTCGATGGAGCCGTCCGCCACGGGCACGAGCACCATGAGGCACTCGTAAGTCTCCGCGCCGTTTGCCAGCGCAAACACGCCCACCGTGACGTCGGCGCCGGCCACCGTGCGCACGCTCGAACCCTCGAACGTGCCGCCCATGCCCTTGGCCGCAGCCTCAAAGAGCGCCTGCACGTCCCCGTCGGTCAGCTTCTTGGCGTCGTCGGCCTGCACAAGCGTGCCCGTCGTCTCCACGAGCACGTTGTCAGTCGTGCCGAGCCACACGCCGTCTGATTCCTCAAGGCCTTGGGGCAGCGCGAACGTGAAACCGCCCGCAGACGCGCGACCCTGCGCGGCCAGGGCCTTCTCGGCCTCGGTCTGCTCGGCCGCAGGCGCAATGGCGACGGACTCAACAGCCGTCTTGGCAGCCGCCACGTCCTCAGCGGAGGCCGTCTCAGACACCGCCACCTGCACGAGCGCAAAGCCGCCGTCCTCGGGGGCGACGTAGACCTGCGTGATGCTCCAATGCCCCTCGGGGCCCACGGTGGATGCCGTCGTGGTGCCGTCGGCGTTCTCCACGGCCTCATAGGGCCCCGATGCCTCAAGGTTGAAAACGTAGCCCTTGGCGCCGTTGCCCAAATCAAGCGTCTCGCCCTGCTCCACGGAAGCCGTGGCATAGCCCGAGACCGTCTTGCTGGCTGCAGCGGTGAAGGCGGCCTCCAGGTCGGCCTTCTCGGGCAGCGTGGCGAACGTCATGTTCTCCACTGCGGCGGTCAGCGTGCCGTCGGCGTTTTCGGCGTTGGCCAGCGTGCCAGCTACCTGCACGTTCATGTCGGCAGGAAGCGTTACCTGCACGCCCGCAAACGTCAGCACGCCGTTGGCGAACACCTCGCTGCCCGCAGCCTCGGCGGCTTCCTGTTCGCTTGCCACAGCAACGGCGGCAGTGGCGGTCTCACCCGTGCCCGCAGCCTCGGCCCAGGCGCTCACCGGGGCGCATGCCAGGCACGTGCCCGCCAGCGCAAGGGGCACCAGCACCACTGCCGCGCGCGCCTTCATTGAAATCTGCATGTCTCATCTCCTATCGCGGGGGCAAGGCAGGGGGAACTCCCGCTCCCCCGCTCCGCCCGCAAGTCGTTACTTACGCTGCAAGGAACTTCGCGTCGAACGCATCCGCCGTATGGCTCAGGCTCAGCTCCCCGCCAGAGAGCGAGGCGGCCAGGGCAAGTGCCGCCGTGGCGTCGGTGCCGCTCGCCTCGTCGGGGTCGAGCGTGCTCAGCGAGGACGACACGCCGGCAGCCGCGAAATCGGCGGCGGTGTTGCCCGCCACAGACGTCTCGGCCTGGCCATACGCACCGTGTACGGCAAGCTGCGTGGCAGCCTTGGTGGCAACCGCGAGGAAGCTCATGTCGGCGCTGGCGCCCGTGCCTTCGGCAGCAAGCGCACCCACGCCGGCCGCAGCAGTGGCGGCCTTGCTCCAGTCGTAGGAGGAGCCGGCGTTGCCGCTCACCGGCACGCCCGTGAACACCACCTGGAACGTCGCGGGCCAGGTGTGCGAGCCCGTGATGCCCGAGATGGTGGAGGCCAGGCTGCCCATCACGATGGTGGCCGAGCAGCTGCGCGTGATGACGCCGCTCATGTCGGTGATGGTGCCCAGGTCGACGGTGACGCCGCTCACGTAACCGCCCGCGTAGTCCACGCCGATGATGTCGAGCCCGGAGATGCCGCTTACGGTCATGACCTTGCTCTGGATGACGATGGGCACATAGAGCGTGGCATGGCCGGTCTCGTCCACCGTGAGCGTGGCGTTGCCGGTGACGGGGTTCATGGGCGGGAACTCGCCGCTCGTGAGATACGGCATGAGGGGCAGGCCCGTGGCACTGCGGTCAGACAGCCAGATGTTGGCGGTCACCGTGTAGGTGCCGGCGGAGAGGCGATAGCTGCCGTCGGAGTTGTCGCTGTTGGTGCCGTTGTTGTTCTGGTCGCCATTGGTGCCGTTGTTGTCGGCCGAACCGTTGTTGCCCTGGTTCCCGTTGTTGTCGCCGCCCTGGTTGTTATCGCCAGAGTTGCTGCCGTTATCCCCCTTGTTCTGCCCGGGGATGGTGATGGTGGCCGTGCTGGAGAGCTTCTTGAGCGAGGAGAAGTCCGCCGAGATGCGCAGCGGCACGTTCCACTGCTGCTCAAGCAGCGTGGGGTACTCGGTGCACGCGCCCAGCTGGTAGGAGCCCGAGTCGTCGCCCAGTTCCACGTAGAGCTCGGTGATGCGGTCCTTCACCTGAGTGGAGCCCGTGACATCGTTGCCGCGCACGGAGCCCAGCACCTTGACGTTGGCGCCGTCAGACACGCTCTGCAGCGTGAACACCGGGTTCACCACAGGGATGACGAGCACGCGGCTGCCGTCGTCGCGCACCACGAGCTTGGCGTTGTCGCTGACGGGTGTGAGGGGCGCGTTGCCGTCGGTGATGGGGGTGCTGGCGTTGGTGAGGTAGGCGTTCTTGCCGAGGACCGTGTTGAGCTCGCCGGGCACGTACAGGTTGGCCGTGATCTGGTAGGTGCCGGGCGCAATGGCGCCCGTGTCTGCCGGCTCAACGACCTTGAGCGTGCCTGCAACATATATATAAGAGTAGTTCTTGGCCGCGCCGCCCGCAGGAGTAAGCTCAAAGCTCTCGCCCGCGACGAGCTTGCCGGAAGCGACCGCGCTCACGCTCGGGGCCTTGAAACCCTCGGCCGTGAGGACCGTCTCGCCGTTGACGAAACCGGTCACGTTCACCGCGTAGGCAGGCGTTGCGCCCTCGACAACGGTCTCACCTGCATAGGTAGCCGTCAGCTTCGCCTTGGCGATGGTGTAGGTGATGGTCTTGGGCGCGGTGGTGCCGTCGGACCAGACGTAGCCGTCCTTGAGCGTGGCGGTAGCCGTGTAGGTGCCTGCATCCTTGGCGGTGGCATCCGTCAGGGTGTAGCCGTCGCCGGAGTCAACACCGGTCTGGGTCTTGCCGTTGTATACAAGGTCAATATTGGCCGCAGGGGTCTCGGCCGTGCCGGGCTTATCAGGATCCGGCGTGGGATTTGGGGTCGGTGTGGGGTCGGTCTTCTGACCCGGCTCCACATACGAAGGAACCTTGACCGTAGTGCCATCGGAAACCTTCTGAGCAGAGGAGAAGTCAACCGACAGCGTCAGCGGCACATCCCAATCCTGCCCAAGCAGCGTGGGGAACTCAGCACACTTGTCCATGACATACGTGCCGCCGAAATCCTTGAGCTCAAAGTACAGGCCGGTAATGCGACCCTCACGCGAGATTTTGCCGTTAGCGTCAGTGTATGTATCGTCATCCACAGTAGAACCGATAACGGCGAACTTAGAGGCGTCGGTTGTCCGAGCAGAGCGGACCGTAAACACGTCGTTGGGCATCGGCACGTACAGCACGTGCGTGCCGTCAGACTCCACAACAAGCGTCGCGTTGTCAGAAACCGGCTTGGTAGGAGCACCGCCGCCATTCAGGGGCGTGGCAGGGTTAGTGATGTAAGCGGTCAAACCAGGAATGTAAAGGTTGTCCTCGCCGCGCACGATAACATTGGCGGTAATCGTGTACGTGCCGGGAGCCAGTCCCTCGGGAGCCTTCGTCACTACCAACTTGCCAGAAACATACTTGAACTGGTAATTCTTGCCCGCATTACCACCGGCAGGCGTGAGGGTATAGGTTCCCTCGGCAATCTTACTCGGCTTCGTGTCATCCGGGATAACCGGCGACTCATAGTCCTTGATTGTCGTAATGCTATCGTCGCCCACAAAGCCGGTAACAGAGACGGCGTATGTAGGCTCAGCGCCCTCCGTCACCTGTTCGCCGTCATATGTAGCGGTAAGCGCGGCGGGAGCAATCGACCAGGTAATGGTCTTATCACCCTTGGAGCCATCGGCCCAAACATAGCCGTCTTCGAGAGCAGCAGTAACCGTGTACTCGCCTGCATCGGCGGCAGAAGCCTTACCAGTTAGCGTATAGCCTTCACCGGCTTCAACTCCGGTTTGCTCTGCAGCGGTATAAGTGAGATTGGCCTTACCCGTAGGTTCAGCAGCATACTTCTCAGACTCGGCGTTAGAGACAATAGCGTAATAGGCATAGCCCTCACCATTCGGGTCGCCCGTTGCCCCGCGGTAAAGAGCGGAGAAAACAGCGAGCTGACGGGCGCTGGAAGGATAATTCGATGCTGCCGTCCATGTCACGGTTGCCTTCCCGTTGGCAACGGAGACAGAGGACACGCATTCGACATCAGCAGCAGGCGTCATTGTGACATTGCCGTCGCCGTCAACGTTCACCAGATACACGGTAGAATCTGTGCTGGCAGCGGGCATGCTGAAAGAGTAGGTATCTGTATGGTTTGTCCAGAACCAAAGCGGAATCTCAGTCCCCTTGTCTTTGCTCTGGATAGTTGGCGCAAATGCTCGAATGTCATATGCAGCATGGGGCGCACCGTTTGCATCAAGCGCGGTACGGACCGATTTCGCCCAATCACCCGATTCGTCAGCATTCACGATAAGCGTTGGATTAAACGTGCCGTACTGATAAATAACGCTCGTATAGTCCGTCACGGAACCTTCGACGGAAACACCTGTAATTGCCTCGTCAGACAGAGAAACGGAACCTTGCATGGTCAGTTTATCTGTTGCTCCATATGCAAGAACAAAAGTTGCCTCGCTAGTCGTGGCATCCCAATCAACGAGGGCGTTCTCGACCCTTTTGGCACTATAGTCGTTGTTGCCAGTAAAACGCTCAAGCTCACCATTCTCATAGGTGAAGTAGAAGAATCGATCCTGAATCGTATTTTTACTGGCGAAAAGGTCACCGGCGCAGCTAAGCACATACAACGCCGAATCATACTTGGACAAATCTAGCAAGGTTCCATCGGCAAGTTTAACCGAAGTGTCGAAAATCGCGAATGGTGCCTCGCCGCCGGAAATCAACTCCCCGAGCTGCTGTTTCACCGACTCGTAATCTGCGCCATCTATAACTCGGTTTGCGACAAGGGTCGCAGACTCGGCTTCCTTAGCAAGGGCCCTATCCGTGGTAGTAAGCCTAAGCGTAATGGAACCAGCCGAATCTGTAATGTCGATGTTGTACACGTCGCGCGTGTCATCATTAACATCGTGGGCATTTGCCAAGTCAACACGCAGGTACATCGGCAAATACCAATCCTTGCCAAAGGGAAGCGGGAACTCATGGCAATTGTCGAAAACATACACGCCAGTGCTTAAGTCATCCAGAGCAAACGTGAAGTGTGAAATATAGCCCGTGGTTGAGTAGGCAAAAGCGGAGAGGGTCTCGTCGTTCCAGGTATAATCAATAACGCGAGCACCAGAATCGCCTGTAGTATCAACGCTCTTAAGAACGAACGCCTTGCAGAGAATCGGCAGGTCAAGTGTTACCCGACCGTCTTCATCCACAGTGAGGGTTCCAGTCTCAGTCATTGGTTCAGTTGGAGGGAAATCACTGCTACCCATATAGGCGTTATAGCCAATAAGAATGGGGTTGTACTCACCGGGGACAAAGAGGTTGGCGGTTACCGTGTAGGTACCGGGCTCAAGATTCTCATTCCCGCTGTACGGTGCGATGTTGGAGGGGCTCCAATCAATCGCGTTCGCAAGGTCAAGCGAAAGAACCAGGTCAGAGTAGGTCTTTCCGTCTTTGGTTACACTTGCGCCGGTAAATTTATATATGCCACTCAGATCTTGGAGAACAAAGTTCGCCTGGCTGCCATTTTTGTCCCCAATGGAGAGGGAGCCTTCGGTGCCAGACTCGCAAACGCCAAGGGAAGACCAGGTGTTGGAGTCATCAAGCCAGACGGTCAAACTATAGGTACCGTCATATGTTGCCAGCAGGCGACCGCCGTTAATAACGGCCCCGTCTTCGCGAATCTCACCCGGAACTTCAGTAATGTTGCTTGCAGGCAGCGTCGTGAGGAAAACAGGCTTGCCATTATCAAGCGCGTAGAGGTTGGCCGTAACCTCGTATGCACCCGCACTAACATCATCAACCGAACTTGAAGGGATATCCTCCTGCGAGCCGAACGCGGCCTTGACGACCTCGTCGGGCAGCGAGGCGACCGAGAGGGTCAGCGACTCGGCGGAGTCGAGGCCCGCGAAGGAGGCCGACGCGCCGGAGAACTCGTAGGTGCCCGAGGCGTCCCTGAGGTGGAAGACCAGGTCGGAGCCCGCGATCTCGGCGGTGGCGTTGGCGGAGGTGCCCAGGCCGGACAGGGTCAGGTCCTTGCCCTCGCCCACGTAGGCCGCCAGGGGCACGGTGAGCACGACCTCGCCGTCGCCCGCCACGGCGCGGGCGTTGGGGGCGGTGCGGTCGTACTCGGAGCCGGTGTTGCCGTCGGGGTCGGTGGACAGGTTCATGTGCGTGTCGCCGAAGATGGCGAAGTGGGCCACCAGGTCGGCGGTGGCGTTGTAGCCCTCGGGCTCGGGGTCGGGCTCCTGCGAGCCGAACGCGGCCTTGACGACCTCGTCGGGCAGCGAGGCGACCGAGAGGGTCAGCGACTCGGCGGAGT
>CAKUAI010000019.1 GCA_934636245.1 uncultured Coriobacteriales bacterium | reverse complement strand
ACAAGGCGCCCGCACCCCGCGCGTCGGTCCCGACCCCGCTGGAGCCGTTCGGGGGACTTTTTCATTGTCTCCCTAGCGCTGTCTACAGACGATTTCGTGGGCTTCTTCCAAGTTCGATACGCCCAGCTTGGCGTAGATGTGGCGCACGTGGCTCTTCACGGTGTTGTGAGAGATACACAGGGATTCCTCCACATCCTTCAACGCGGCACCTTGCAGGCGCATAAGGAGTACGTCCTCCTCGCGACGGGTCAGGTCGTAGCGGCGCGCGGTACGAGAGCACGTCTCGATAAGATCAGCCTCGGGCGCGGACTGACGCTCGCCGACTCCGTCCGATGGCTCGATTCCCCAGCCACCGGTCAGGCTCTTCTCCGGCGTAAGGGCGACAAATGCCATAGTGGCGACCACGACGAGGGCTGAAATCGCCAACGTCTGAACGTCTTTATCTGCGAGGGAATCTGCGAATTCGACACTGAGAAGGTTTGCTGCCAGCTGCCCCGCGTTTCCACACGCCAGGGTAAGCCCAAAAACCCATAGCGCGTTGACGCCGCGCCGATACGATAGATTAAAAAGCAAGGAGACCACAAAGACGAGCAGGGTGTCCTGCGCGATGCGCGTGAGCACCATCCCCGGTATTGAGAGATGCGGCCCGTTGATTTGGCAGAGCATCCCCATAAGCATAAGAGGCAACGCCGCATAGCGAATGAGCTGGTAGGGGAAGCGCTTGAACCCCAAGACGACGATGGCAAAGAGAATGCCGTAGCATATGACGCCTGCAATGGACGTGTAGCCCTTGTCCGTTTCAACGAGCAAATTGAGAACAAACTTGCTCGTGAGGCTGAAGATACCCAACAGCAGTACGGGCATCCATGGAAATTCCCAGTGGGGCTGAACCCGTTCGGCGCCCGTGTAGGGCAGCCCCTGAACCTTGCGTTTGCCTACTTCGAAAAGGGCCAGCGCCGCCACGGGCATGAGACATATGATGATTTCGGCAAGCGGCGCAGGCAGGGGAGCGGCCAAAAACCAAACGAGGCGCATGGTGGCGGCAATGAGGCCTGAGGCCACATAGTACAGCATCGCATAGTCGATGCTAAAACCGGCGAGAAGCTCATACCAGGCAAGGGTGACCACAGTTATCCCTGCAGCAGAGAGAGGCGTTCCCAAGAAGAACAGCAGAGAGGAGATATCGGCCTGCGTGTAGGCATTCGACACCATGACGAGCGCGGTGCCGGCGACGCAGACGACGGTCGCCCCCATGACTGCCGGGGTGTGGCTTTTAATCGATAGCCCACGCCGCGACAGAGCGGCGATTGCCGCGAGCGCAACAATTGAGACCCCGTAGTACAAGTAGATGGTTGAGGCACCCAAGCCAAGAATCCCCGGGGCCGTTCTCCCCATGAACATCGTGGTGAAAGCAAGTACGAGGCTGAAGCCGAGCAAGCAAGGCACATAGGGGCCATGCAGGAAGCGCAGAGAGACATCCTCAACCTTGGTTGATCGCCCATGCTGTCCGGCGCTGAAGTTTGCGCGAGGGGATTCTTCTGCCTTGTTGGCGTGACGGTGGTGTTGCATTGCTTCTCCCAAGTCGGTTTCTCTCATTATCGCTCAAACCGCTTGTGTGGGCAGACAAAACGGGGGGTGAGCTTTGTCACACCTTCGCTTTAAGTTCCATCATGGTGTTTCACCCCCTTTTCCGCCTTTTTTGCCTGAGCAGCTCCCTCCATGATTGATTGCGTGCGACGCCGCCTGCACTGCAGTCGGACCTTCGTTAGGTATGTACATGCGCGCCATCGATACGAAAGGAACTCAAACCATGGAAAGCATCTCCCGCAGGAACTTTATCGCGGCGGCTGGCACCGCCGCCTCGGTCGCCTTGGCCGGCTGTGCCAGTTCTGCGCTGGCCGATGCCGCGGCGGGGCTTGTGCCCGGCACATACACCGGCACGGCAGACGGCATCTCCTCTGCCGTCTCCGTCACCGTGACCGTTGCCGACGACGGCACGATTTCCGATGTTATGGTCGACTCTTCGGGCGAGACCGCCGAGATCGGGGCCGCCGCAGCCGACGACCTCGCCGGCCAGCTGTTCGCCGCCGGCTCCGCCGACATCGACGGCGTGAGCGGGGCCACCATCACCTCGGGCGCCGCCAAGAAGGCCATGAAGGAAGCCCTCAAGCAGGCTGCCTCGGGCCAGTCTGCCGATGGCGCCGCCCAGACTGGAGACGCCGCCTCGGCTGACCCCGGCTCGCCCTCCTGGCTCGGCGTCAAACCCGAGATCACCGATGACATGTGCGTTGAGACCGTCGACTGCGAGCTGCTTGTTGTGGGCTCGGGCACGGCAGGCCACTTCGCCGCGATGAACACCGTGCGCCTGGGCGGCGCGCCCCTCATCATCGACAAGGCCGAGGTCGGCCTGGGCATCCGTTACCAGATGGGCGCCATCAACACGAAGATCATGCAGTCGGCCGGCATCGAGATCGACCGCAACGAGATCACGCGCGACTTCAGCCGCTACTCCAACTGCTGGAACGACCCCAAGCTCGTGCATCTGTGGTACGACAACTCCGCCGAGCCCTTCGACTTCTATGACGACCTGTGCCGTGAGGCCGGCCTGCGCCCGCACCTCATGAAGTTCGCCACCAACGAGGAGAACGCGCTCAAGGGCTTCGTGGAGTGCAACGAGGTGCTTAAGGACCGCGACCTCGACCTTGACCCGGCGCAGGTCGTCGAGAGCTATGTGGAAGAAAACGGCGGCACATTCCGCTACAACACGTCCATGGTTGAGCTCATCCAAGACGAGAACGGCAGTGTCACGGGCGTGTACGCCACCAACGAGAGCGGCGACTACATCCGCATCAATGCCGAAAAGGGCGTCATTATGGCCACTGGCGGCTATGCGCACAACCGCGAGATGATGCGCGCGCTGCAGCCCCAGGCCGCCAAGGTCTATGCAGGCGAGCGCGCCCCCATCACCAACCAGGGCGACGGCATCAAGGCCTGCCTGTGGGCCGGTGCCGCCAAGGACGACAAGGCCGCATGCATGCTCTTCGAGCGCGCGGCGCTGCCCATCGGCACCACCGACGTGCAGAAGGCCCTGGAGGACGGCGTGAGCAAGCTGTTCTGGATGGGCAGCCAGCCCTTCCTCACCGTCGACCTCAACGGCGAGCGCTTCTGCAACGAGAGCGGCCTGTACGACGACCGCCTGCATGCCATCTCCGGCAAGAGCGGCGTCATGGTGGAGATCATCCCCGGCAACTACTACGAGCACAACGTGGCCTACGACACCGACGGCTGCTCCCGCTCCGTCCCCATGCCCCTATGGGACGGCGAGGAGGAGTACATGAGCCGCGACACCACCGAGAGCCGCGCCGAGATGCTCACCGGCGAGCCCGACTACTTCGCCTGCGCCGACACCATCGAGGAGCTTGCCGAGAAGCTCGGCCTGCCGGCCGACAACCTTGCGGCGACCGTCGAGCGCTACAACGAGCTGTGCGACAAGGGCGTCGACGAGGACTTCGGCAAGGAGCCCTTCCGCCTCATGGACTACAAGACGGGCCCCTTCTACGGCGTGTACCTCTCCGGCCTCATCCTGTGCACGTTCGACGGCATCGTGGTGAACACGCGCCTGCAGGCCCTGCGCGCCGACGGCAGCGCAATCGAGGGCCTCTACTGCGTGGGCAACGACATGGGACGCTACTTCTGCGACTCCTACCCCAACCTCACCGCCGGCGCCGCAGGCGGCAAGAGCGCCACGTTCGGCTGGATGGCCGCCGCCGACGCCCTGGGTAAGAGCGAGTAGAGACAGCCTTCAGTAACGGTTTTGCCTATCCGGTAAAGAGAGGAAGCATTATGAACGCTCAGATTTCCCGCCGTGCCTTCGTAAACTCTGCGGCCCTTGGCTCGGTTGCGACGCTTGCCGTCGCTCCCGTCTGCGCGCTGGCAGACGGCGCTTCTGCCGAGCAGGGCTGGGACGCCGAGTTCGATGTCGTCGTGCTCGGTTTGGGCGGCACGGGTGCCAACGCTGCCGTCGCTGCCTATGAGGAGGGCGCGAACGTTCTCGTGTGCGAGAAGGCTCCCGAGGGCCAGACGCCCTGCAATACGAAGGCGTCGGGCCAGAACATCATGGCCACCGACGACGCGGAGGGCATGTACGGCTACCTCAGCAAGCTCATGAACCAGTACGAGAACTACGACCCCGAGGTGCTGCGTACCTTCTGCGAGGAGCTTACGCACAACTACGTGTGGCTCACCGACGTTTTGGGCGCCGACCCGGAGGTCGTGTGTCCCTCCGAGGACCCCGGCGAGGTGCGGTCGTCCAACGGCGTGAAGGAATGGCTGTACTTCGACGATGTGATGGGCTCGGGCAAGCCGGGCTATGCCCTGCGCTGGGCAGAGTTCCCCGATATCGAGGAGTCCATCCACTCGCTCGACCTGCTTGCAACGGGCGGCATGTTCGACGCGGGCTATTACAACACCTGCATCGCCGCCGTGGAAGCGCGTGAGGGCGACAGGCTCGCCGTGTGGAAGGGTTGCGCGGGCAAGGACCTTGTTCTCGATGCCGACGGCGCGGTAATAGGCGCCGTCGTGAAGAAGGGCGGCGAGACCCTGCGCGTCAAGGCTAACGGCGGCGTGGTGCTTGCCACGGGCGGTTTCGAGGCAGATGCCGAGATGATTTCCGACTACACGCAGATGCCCTATGTCAGACTGCAGGCAGGCACGCTCAACACGGGCGACGGCATCCGTATGGCCCAGCAGGCCGGTGCCGCCATGTGGCACATGAGTTCCGTGGCCGGCTACCTTTGGGGCTACCAGCGTTCGGGCCTCACCACTTGCTCGGCGCTCTATTCCACGCCCAAGGGCATCTATGCCGGTCAGAACGGCGCGCGCTTCATGGCCGAGGGCGCGGCCGCCCGCCACGGTCGCATCAAAATCGGCGGTCGTTGGATTATGACGCCCATGCCACTGCCCGTGTACGCCATCGTCGACGCGAATCAGATTGCCGACAAGCTCATCAGCTCGTTCAGCGAGGGCAACGCCGACGAGATCGCCTCGGGCGAGGTCATCAGCGCCGACAGCATCGAGGAGCTTTCCCAGAAGATTCGCGACCTGGGCGACGCGCCGGAGTTCAACCTCAACGGCGAGCTTGACGAGGCCCTGGCCAAGTACAACGCCCACTGCCACGCAAACGACGGCGCGGGCGAGACCGATGACTTCGGCCGCGAGTGCGTCTACCCTGTGGAGACTGCGCCCTTCTATGCGGTGCGCCTTGTCCCCACGATGTACAACACCATGGGCGGCCCGCGTCGCAACAAGTTCGCCCAGATCGTGAAGCATGACGGCACGCCTGTCGACGGCCTGTTCGCAGGTGGCGAGCTCGGCTCCATCTTCCCCGACATGTATAACGGCGGTGGCAACCTGGGCGAGACCATGGTGTTCGGCCGTCTCGCCGGCCAGAATGCGGCCCATCGCGCCCAAGGCACGTTTGAGGGGGCGGCGAAACCCGCCAAGACGCTCTGCCAGCTCAACGCCGAGGCTGCGGCAGACGCCCAGGAGGGGCAGGCGGCTGACACCGACGTCGCTGAAATGGACCTCGCCGATGGTACCTACGAGGGCAAGGGCTCAGGCTTCGGCGGAGCCATCACGCTTTCGGTGATGGTCGAGGGTGGCCAGATTACAGCCTGTGACATCGTGAGCGAGTCGGAGACTGAGAACATCGGTCACGCCGCCTTGCCTGACTACTGCGCGCAGGTTCTTGAGACGCAAGACGCGTCGAAGGTAGACATCTCCACCGGCGCATCCAACACGCTGCGCGGGTTCCAGGCGGCTATCGCCGACGCCTTGGAACAGGCAAACGCGTAGATTCGGCCTGACTGTCTAAGAACAGTACGGAGCAAACGGACAAGAAAAAGACGGTAGCCGAATGAGGCCCTGCATGCCGAGCGTTGGTAGCGGGGCCTCGATTTATTTTTACGCATGACTTGCTCTCTGGAGCTTGTTATTCCAATTTGTACAAATAATCATATTCATTATTACAAAATGTGTTGACATAGTCCCAAGCAGTGGTACATTGCCGTGGTAACAATCGGCAATGCGAGTTTGGGGTGTGCATCATGATCGCAAAGATCTGTCTCGTCTTGATATTCTTTGGCGTGGCAATCGGGGTGGGCATCTATTGTCGCCGTTCTACCTCGAGTGTTGACGGCTTCGTTCTCGGCGGCCGCAACGTGGGCCCCTGGCTCAGTGCGTTCGCCTATGGTACGAGCTACTTCTCGGCGGTCGTTTTCGTCGGCTATGCCGGCCAGTTCGGCTGGAAGTATGGCTTGGCGGCGTTTTGGGCGGGCATCGGCAACGCGTTGCTCGGCAGCCTTCTTGCCTGGTGGGTCATGGGAGCGCGTACCCGTGAGATGACGCACCGCCTTGATGCGAAGACCATGCCCGAGTTCTTCGGCAAGCGTTATGGTTCCAAGGCCCTGCGCGTGGCTGCGGCCGCCATCATCTTCGTCTTCCTTATCCCGTACACCGCAAGCGTCTACAACGGCCTGTCGCGTCTGTTCGGCATGGCATTCGGCCTGCCCTATGAGGTGTGCGTCATCGCCATGGCACTCATTACCTGCGTGTATGTCGTGGTCGGCGGGTACATGGCCACGGTTGTGAACGACTTTCTCCAGGGTATCATCATGCTTGTGGGCATCGTCGCCGTCATCGCGGCCGTCTTGGGCGACAACGGCGGCTTCATGCAGGCCATGACCACGCTCTCCCAGGTAGATAGCGGCACGGGTTTCCAAGGCGTTTTCACCTCGATGTTCGGTCCCGATCCTGCCAACCTGCTCGGCGTCGTCATCCTCACGTCGCTGGGCACCTGGGGCCTGCCGCAGATGGTGCAGAAGTTCTATGCCATCAAGGACGGCCCGGCCATCAAGCAGGGCGCCATCGTCTCGACGATCTTCGCGCTCATCGTCTCGGGTGGCTGCTATTTCCTGGGCGGCTTTGGCAGGCTTTACGCCGATACCATCGAGTATCAGGCAAACGGCACGCCGGTGTACGACTCCATCATCCCCTCGATGCTCTCGACCCTGCCCGATGTGCTCATCGGCATCGTGATTGTGCTCGTGCTTTCCGCTTCCATGTCGACGCTTGCGGGTCTCGTCATCAACTCTTCGTCCACGCTCACGCTCGACCTGCTCAAGGGCAACATCGTGAAGGACATGGACGAGAAGCGACAGGTTGGCTGGATGCGCGCCTTCATCGTGGTGTTCATCGTGGTCTCCGCGGGCCTCGCCCTCTTCCAGTACCACTCCAGCGTGGCTTGGATCGCCCAGATGATGGGCATCAGCTGGGGCGCGCTTGCCGGCTCCTTCCTCGGTCCCTTCGTGTGGGGCCTGTACTCCGGCAAGATTTCCAAGGCGGCCGTGTGGGCGAGCTTCATCGTGGGCGTGGGCCTCACCACGGGCAACATGATTGCTGGCTTCTTCGGTTGCGCACTCATTGCCAGCCCCATCAACTGCGGTGCCATCGCGATGGTTGCAAGCCTCATCATCGTGCCGCTTGTGAGCCTCGTCACGCCGAGCGTGCCGTTCGACGTGAAGCCTCCCACGCGCATGGGCGCCATCGACCGCGAGATTGCCGAGGAGTTTGGCGAGTCTGCGAAGTAGGGTTGCGCCCCAAAAAGATCTACGAAGCGTTTTTGAGCGCGTCGCCTGCGGTTTTATCCGCGGCGGCGCGCTCTTTTTTGGGCGAGGGGTGTGCCTGCTCAGCCCAGGCAAGCAGGATGCAGGCGAGTTGGAACAAAATCACAGTGATGGGGGAGTCGACGTTTGGGGAGAACATGCCCAGCAGCGCCTGAAACAACGTGGAGCAGGCGATGACCCCGCTTGTGAAGATGAACTTGCGATACCTGCCGCTGCTCAGCCCGTGCAGGCCGCATACGGCTTTGATGCAGCCGAGCACGCCCTGTATGAGGAGCATGATGCCGCCTGATGCCATGACGAAGGCACGGCTCAGCTCGGCGGCCTCGTCGCCCTGGGCCATGAGGATGGCGGTTGTGCCCGAGATGGTGGACACGAAGGCGGGGAGTCCCAGCAGGCAGAGCAGGGCGGCCAAAAGCAGCTGGAGGATGCTTGCGACAAGCGTGAACACCACGCAGATCTTTAGAAGCGTTCGTTTCATAGGGGGCAGGCCTTCCTATTCGAACCCGAGCGTTGCCGCATCGCCGTTGGTGGCGCACCAGGCCAGATAGGTGGGGATATAGTGGCTGGTGAGGACCTGGGCGGCGTTGACGTCGCACATGAACATGTGCATGATGGCCGCCATCGACTCAAGCGAACCCAGCCCTTGGCTTGAGAGGAGCGTCTCGGCGAGTTCGGCGATGGCCGCGTCGACGATCTCGGCGTCATGGGGGTCGCTGGGGCTGTCGAGGCCAAACGCCGCCTTGTAGAAGGTTCTCATCGCCTCATCGGCCTTCTCGAATCCGTCGTCGCCGATGCGAGGAAACGTTGCTGTGCGGCCATATTGCGTGTATCCCCAGGCATGCAGTGGAAGCTGCGGCACGATGTCGGACGCAACGAGCAGGTTGAAGATGTTGCCGTAGCGCGCATCCGCGGCGTCTGTGACAAGCGTGTCGCAGGGGCAGGCGAGCGTGTAGGCAAAGACGTCTTGCGCGCTGATGCCCATATCGGCAAGCTGGCCGTCGTCGATGCGCGCGGCAAGCAGGTTCGAGACCGCGGCGCCACGGCTGTGGCCGCACACAAGAAGGCAAACGTCCTCGCCTGCATGCGATTCCAGGGCCGGCCTCAGGTCGTTCATCACCACGACGGTTGCTGCGGCAAAGCCAACGTGGTCATTCTCGTAGCCTTGCGGTGGGTTGCCTGCGATGTTGAAGTCGCTCAGCCACTCCGAGCCATAGGAGCCGCGCACAGCCACGGTGACCAGCGTCTTTTCTTCACCCGTCGCCGACGAAATCTTTTTGGTGGCAATGGTATAGGCAACGGTGTCAGTTGCGCCGCTGGAGAAGGTGGCCATGTTGTCGGTCACTGTCGAGCGATGCTCGTAGGAGGTGGTGCGCACGTCGTCAAAGCCAAGCTGGCTCAAAAAGTCAATCAACTCGGCGCTTTCGGTGGGCGTGCCTGCATATGCCGTTGACTCTGAGTTAGCAAATGCCGCGAGTACGCCGCAGGCAAAAGCCAGGTCGGGGTTGTATACGGTGGGATCCTCGAAGAACCAGGCATCGTCCCAGGTGACGTCGACGCCATCGCCCGACCCGTCAGGTGCGCATCCGATGACATTGATATACGCGTGGGCCTCAATCTTGCCAGAGGGTTGGGGTGCGGCTTGAGAATAGGTGATGACCTCGGCATCGCTGCTTTGTTCGACGGGGGAGAGGTACATGTAGGTCACCTTTGTGGCAAGCCAAGCAACCCCGGTGATGAGCGCGGAAATGACAAGCATGAGGGCAATCACACTCAGGCGGTGCAGCCAGGGGCTCACAAGGCGCTGCGTTGTCTGGAAAATCCAAAATCGCTCGATGGGCCATGACGCGACAAGGACGACAAGGCCGGCGATGGTGCGGGCGACGACGACGGAGGCCTTCACGACATCCTGCAACACCCAGGAGATGGCAAGAAATGCAGCAATGACCAGCAGGGTCAGCGTAAAGAAGCGAGCCAGGTCGCCTTCTTGTTTGAGACCGTCGCGAAACACGACATGACGCGAGAGCAGATAGTCCAAAGCAAAACCGGCTGAGATGCAGACGATGCCCACGGCGAGGTTTGTCATGAAGCGGCCGTCGCTGAAGTGTTCGCTGGCCAGATGGAAGAGGCACTTGTAGAAGGCCGCGCACACGAACGCAGTGAGCAGAAACGCCACCAATTCAAACGCGCGGTGTTTTGTCATTGCCACGTGAGGCTCCATCTGCCAGGTCGATTAAAAAGGGGGCGCCCCGCGAAGGGACGCCCCCAAGATGACGCAAGCAAATGATACCAGCTGAAAGCGCGCGTTACTCCGCCGCCTTGTAAGCTTCCAGAGACTTCTTGCCCACGGTGCAGCGCAGCACGAACAGGACTGCGATGGTGAGCACGACGGCGATGGGCAGGCAGATGAACGCGTTGCGCACAAAGCCGGCGATGACGAACATCACAAAGGAGATGCCGGCCACGGTGAGCGCGTAGGGAAGCTGAGTGCTTACGTGCGTGATGTGGCTCACGTTGGCACCGGCGCTCGCCATAACGGTGGTGTCGGAGATGGGCGAGATGTGGTCGCCGCAGACGGCACCGGCCAGGCATGCGGAGATGCCGATATTCATGAGCACGGGATCGGAAGAAGCGAAGATGGCGGTGACGATGGGGATGAGAATGCCGAAGGTGCCCCAGCTCGTGCCGGTGGAGAAGGCCAGGAAGACGGCGACCAGGAAGATGATGGCAGGCAGCATGGAGAAGAGGCCCTCAGCGGCACCTTTCATGAGACCGGCGACGAACACATCGGCGCCCAGGGCGGTGGTCATGGACTTGAGCGTCAGGGCGAAGGTGAGGATGAGCAGCGCCGGCACCATGGCGGTGAAGCCCTTGGTGACGCAGTCCATGGCGGCCTTGAAGGTCACAACGCGACGGGCGATGAGGTAGGCGATGGAAACCACGAGGGCGATGATGCAGCCCCAGGGCAGGCCCACGGAAGCATCGGTACCAGAGAAAGCACCGGAAAGGTCGAGGTAGGCCTCAGAGGAGCTGTCCCAGAAACCGCCGACGTAGAGCATGCCGGAGATGCAGCACACGATGAGCACAAGGATCGGCACGAGCATGTCCCACAGGTTGGCCTTGGGGTTCGTGACGACGGTCTCCTCGGAGAGCTTGCCCAGCTCGCCGTTGCGATAGGCCTCGAACTCGGCCTTGGCCATGGGGCCGTAATCGAAGCCCATGATGCAGATGCCAACGACGAAGACGATGGTCATGAGCGAGTAGAAGTTAAACGGGATGGCCTCGATGAACAGCTGGATGCCCGAGATGCCGTTGTTAAGGTCGGCGGCCGTGGAGCTCACGGCTGCTGCCCAAGAGGAGATGGGGGCAATCATGCAGATGGGGGCCGCAGTGGCGTCGATGATGTAGGAAAGCTTGGCGCGCGACACGCGGCAGACATCGGTCACGGGGCGCATAACGCTGCCCACGGTGAGGCAGTTGAAGTAGTCATCGATGAAGATGAGCACGCCGAGGGCAAACGTGGCGAGCTGGGCGCCCATGCGGGTCTTGACGCGCTTGGCGGCCCAGGCACCGAAGGCGGCAGAGCCACCGGCCTCGTTCACGAGGGCGACCATAACGCCCAGCATGATGAGGAAGATGAAAATGCCCGCGTTCCACGGGTCGCTCACGGCGTGAATAAAGCCCACGGACACCTCGTCGCCGTCGACACCGGAGACGGTGCCCAGGATGAGGTTGTTCAGGGTGTCGATGGGGCTGAAGCCCGAGACGAGCAGGGCGCCCACGACAATGCCGATGAACAGCGAGCTATAGGTTTCTTTGGTGATGAGGGCCAACACGATTGCCACAATGGGCGGCACGAGTGACCAAAACGTTCCGACGAACTCCACGGTATCCTCCAATCTGGCAGGCTCGACAGTAAGCGTCTCTTGGTCCTGTCAGGCAGAAGTGTTCCATGCGTCCGCCCGGCCTAGATAGCGCTCCGCCTTTCGGCGACAGTGCGGGGGATGTTCTCCCACGCCCCAGGGTGCATATGCGGAAACACATGGACCCTTCGGCGGCTTCCCCTTTTGCCCAGGCGCACCTTTCCGGGTGCTGCATCTCTGCATGCCTGGCGCTACTTATGGTCGCCGCGCCTCTATCGTGCCTTTGTATAAAGACGCCGCCATAGTAGTGCACCCCGCCGCTTATGTCTTACAGGAATATGAGTTTTTAGAAAACCTTGACGGCGAGTGCATAAATGATTGAGAAACGGTTGGTGTTGAGGCGATGGGAGGCGATGAGGATCGGTCGGGGCCATTTTGAGCTGGCTTCTGCCTGCTTAACGGTATGGAATTCGCCGGCGTTTCCGCGCTAAAATTGCCCGAATGGATGAACGCCGCCTGTTGTGCATCGCTGCATACCAGCGGCACCGCGCAAGAAAGGACTTGCCATGCAGACTCTCGCTCGCTTCATCGTGAAGTTCCGTGTGGCCGTCCTTGCGGTGTTCGCCGTGATCACCGTGGCGAGCGCGCTTATGATTCCTCACGTTGTGGTCAACCACGATTTGACCACCTACCTGCCCGATTCGCTTCAGTCCAAGCAGGGCCTGGCCGTGATGAACGCCGAGTTCGGCGAGTCCACGACGTTTCGCGTGATGACGCAGGGTATGACCGCTGACGAACGCGTCTCCTTTGCCGAGGAACTGTCGGGTGTCGAGGGCGTGGCCGACGTTACGTATAACGCTGGCGACGATGCCTGCAACAACGGTGAGTATGCGCTGTACTCGGTGAGCGCCCAAGGCGGCACATACTCGGAGGGTGCCAAGCAGGCAGATGCCCATCTCAAGGAGTTCCTGGTAGACAGTGGGGTCGTGTATCAGTTCGACAGCCCCGTCTCCAATGCCGACATGGGATATTTGACGCCCATTCTGGCCTGCGCGGTGCTGCTGGGCATCACGGTGCTCTTCGTCATGTCGAGTTCTTGGATTGAGCCGCTGCTTATCCTGGCAAACGTCATGCTTGCCGTCGTCATCAACATGGGCACGAACGCGTTCTTCCCCAGCGTGAGCGACGTGACGTATTCCATCGCCGCGGTGCTTCAGATGGCCCTCTCCATGGACTACGCCATCATGCTCATGAGCCGCTACCGCCAGGAGCGCCTCTCCACCGAGGACTGCGAGCTCGCCATGCGCAACACGCTGGTGAAGGGCGCCCGCGCCATCGCATCGAGTTCACTTACCACCATCGTGGGCCTGCTCACGCTTGTCTTCATGAGCTTCACCATTGGCCGTGACCTGGGCATTGTTCTGGCGAAGGGCGTGCTTTTGAGCCTCGTGTGCGGTCTGTGCATCATGCCAGCCCTGGGCATTTGGGCCGACGGGCTTATCCAAAAGACGGCAAAAAAGGCACCGCGACCTGCCTGCAAGGCGCTGGCGACGTTCAGCGCACGCCACCGCGTTTCCGTGCTTGCAGCTTTCATGGTCCTAATCGTTGTGGCGTTTGGCGTGAAGGGCATGATGGCGGCTTCTTATCATGCCGACAGCCGCTATGAGGCGCCCGTCGCCATCGAGGCCGTGTTTCCGAGCGACGAGCAGTTTGTCGTTTTGTACAAGAACGAAGACGAGGCTGCGGTGGCGCAGGCGGCTGAGCGCATTGCTGACATGGAAGGCGTCAGCTCCGTCACGTCGTATGCACGGACCTTGGGCCGTGCCTATACCGCCGACGAGCTCGTCGACCTTCTTGCCGGTGCGACGGACGCTGGCGCAGGTTCTTCCGATGGCATGGGCCTGGATGCCAGCACGGTAAACATGGTCTTCTATCTCTACCACACCGGCCAGGACGTGGACTCCATGACCCCGATGGCCCTGCTCAAACTCTCGCGCAGCGCCGACTCCATGGTGGAGTCCGACTGGACGATGACGTTGCCCCAGCTTGTGGGCTATCTCAATGACACGCTGCTTGTGAGCAAGACTGTAGGTGGCAAGGTCGACGACGCGCAGCGCGAGAAGCTGGCCGAGTTCTCCGCCCAGCTCGACAAGGGCATGAGCCAGCTTGTGGGCGATGAGTACTCGCGCATGATCGTCACGACATCCTACGAGAGCGAGACTGACGAGGTCGACAACCTCCTCGATGCCGTCGAGGTCGAGGTGGCTGCGGCAACTGACGAATACTACCTGGTGGGACAGTCTGCCATGGCTCGTGACATGTCGCGCAGCTTCCTTGACGAGTTCAACTTCATCAGCTGGATCACGGCGGGTGCCATCTACCTTATTGTGGCGCTGACGTTTCGATCTGTGCTTCTGCCCCTGCCGCTTGTATTGGTCATTCAGAGCGCATATGGCCTGGTCACCGGCTTGAACGGCCTCTTTGACAATGCGATTTACTACATGGCGATCATCGTGGTGCAGGCCATTCTCATGGGCGCCACCATCGACTACGCCATTTTGTTCACCAGCAACTATCGTGAGGCACGCCTTGACAAGGCGGTCCCGGAGGCGCTGGCGCAGGCGTACCGCACCTCAACGCCCACCATCCTCACCTCGGGTACCATCCTCGTTGTGGTGACGCTGGCGCTGGGACTGTTTGCCGGTGGCGCCGTGGCGCAGATTTGCCTCGTGCTCTCTGAGGGCAGCGCCATGGCGATGCTACTTGTGCTGGTGCTGCTGCCTGGTGTTTTGGCGGCGCTTGACCGCTTCGCGGCTCCCAAGGGCAGCGTGCGGGAGGTTGCGGCTGATGAGTAAAGTTAGTATCCCATCGCATAGAGCTCGTCGTCGGTAAGGCCGAAGTAGTGGCCCACCTCGTGGACTACCGTCTTGCGCACCTCTTCGGCGAGTTCCTCGGCGCTGTCGCAGCAGCGCTCGTGCGGCCCCTTGTACACAGTGATGACATCGGGCAGGTCGAAGGCCCCGTCGCCGTAGTCTATGCCGCGCTCGGTGATGGGCGTGCCGTCGTACAAGCCTAGCAGCTCGCCGGATTCTTCCTCGCAGGTGCCGTAATCGGCCCCGATCTCAAGCTCTTCCTCGTCGGGCTCGTCGGCTACGGCGAAGGCCACGTTGTCAATCGCCGAGGCGAACTTGGCGGGCAGCCCCTCCATGGCGGCCTCCACGAGCGCGTCGAACTCCTCGTCGGTTACCTGGTACATGGTGGGGCCTCCCTGTGGTCGCAAGCTGGTTCGCGGGGGTCAGGCCAGTTGGTTGGACCCCCGCGAGATACATCCGCAGGCCCCCGACACGGCTCGCGCGCCGGGGGCCTGCGATTTTCAACTCGCTTATTCTACCTCAATCTTGGAAAGGTCCTCGAAGGTATAAATAGGCACAAGCCCGGCCTCTTCCACACCCGACACGCGCTTGTTGGTCACAAGCAGGCGCCTGTTGGAATACATGGGGTAGAAGCAGGCGAGCTCCTGTACCTTGCGCTGGGTCTCGTCGTAAATCTCGTGACGCTTCGCCTCGTCGGTCTCGGTGCGGCCCTGGTCAAAGAGCTCGTCGAGCTCGGGCGACTCGTAGTACATGAAGTTCTTCGTGGAGCGGGACAACGAGACGAACAGGTCGGAGAACGTGTCGGGGTCGATGCCGCGGATGTAGCCCGTGTAGTACATGTCGTAAGGGTTGTTCTCGGGGTCCATGATTGCCTGCCACAGGGCGTTGGCCTCCACGCCCACGAGCTCGACGGTGATGCCCGCCTCGGCGGCTTGCTCCTGCATGAGCACGGCCGCTACCTGCTGCAAGGAGTCGTCGGAGGCATACGCGATGGCGAAGGTGGGCGAGGGCTGGCCGGCTTCTTCGAGCAGCGCGCGGGCCTTGTCGAGGTCGCGCTCGTACTTCTCGACGTCCTCGGTGGCCCAGGGGCTCGTGGGCGGCAGGTACGTCCAGGCGTCTGCGTAGTATTCGGCGCTCAGCATGGAGGCGATGGCGATTTCCTCCTTGTTGAGGGCAAAGAGGAAGGCCTGGCGCACGCGCTGGTCGGGCACGCGCAGGGCGTTGATCATCATGTAAGCGATGCGGCCCTCGTCAAAGGCGTGCAGCTCAAGATTGTTTGCGTCGAGGTTGATCTGCTCGACTGTGGCGGGGGTGCCGACCCAGGCGTCGACGTCGCCGGTCTGGATGGCCTGCATGGCGGTGTTCTCGTTGGCCACGAAACGGTACACGACCGAATCGACCTTGGGTGCGCCCAGGAAATAGCCGGGGTTCGCTGCGAGCTGAACGTAGGAACCCGCCTGGTAATCGGCAAGCGTGAAGGGGCCGGTGCCCACGGGCTGGGTGTTAAGCTCGCTCGAGCCGAAGTCGGTCACGCCGTCGTAGACGTGCTTTGCCATGACGAAGATGGCCGAGAGCATCTCCACGGCGTTGGCTTTGACAAAGGGGAAGGTGAAGTCAACGGTGAGGTCGTCAATGGCGGTGGCTTCGACTACACCTTGTTCGCCGTAGTTGAGGTTGACGTAGGCCGAGGCAGAAGGTTCGTTGGCGATGGTGTTGAAGGTGAAGACGACGTCCTCGGCGGTGAAGGGCTCGCCATCCGACCAGGTGACGCCTTCGCGCAGGTGCGCCGTCACGGTGAGGGCGTCATTGGAGATGTCGTAGGACTCGGCGAGGAAGTAATTCACGCCGTCCTCGTTGTACATCCACAGGGGCGAATAGAGGGCCTTCACGACCATGGAACCCCAGCGGTCGGTCGTGGTGACGACGTTGATCATGTTGCCCGGATCGCCGCCGATGGCAAAGGTGAACGTCTTGCCTGCTGCATCCGCTTGGGCCTGGGGCAGGGAGACGCCCAAACCGGCGAGTCCCAGCGCCAGCGTCGCGGCAGCGCCGCCCACGAACGACTTTCTTGTGATGTCCATGTCCCTCTCCTGTCTTTTTGGGCGCGCGAGTCGCGGCCGCGGAATCGTTGCGGCGGATGATATACCTATCAAAACAGTAGGACAATAATATTTCAATAATTTGAAACATAGGGTCGCCAGCGGGGGATTGCGCCGCTTGTGCCTGGCGTTCTTAGGCAGAAGGGGAGGGAGCGCTCATTGTTGTTGCGCGATGTGGCACAATGGGCCACAGAGCTGCGCGAATATTGAGAGAGAATGGACCGGTCACTATGGCGAGAAACGTCGAAACCCCCACGTGCATCGAGGTGCGCGGGGCCCGGGTGCACAACCTCAAAGACATCGACATCGACATTCCGCTGGGCGAGCTTGTGGGCGTGGCCGGCGTGTCGGGTTCGGGCAAGAGCTCGCTGGCGCTTGGCGTGCTCTATGCGGAAGGTAGCAGGCGCTACCTCGAGGCGCTCTCCACCTATACGCGCCGCCGCCTCACGCAGGCGGGCCGTGCCAGCGTCGACGAGGTGCTGCATGTGCCCGCAGCGCTCGCGCTGCACCAGCGCCCGGCCGTGCCGGGCGTGCGCTCGACCTTCGGCACCATGACCGAGCTGCTCAACAGCCTGCGCCTCTTGTTCTCGCGATGCGCCGAGCACGTGTGTCCGCACTGCGGGTCCCGCTGTACCCCGACGCTCAATGTGGCGGCGGGCAAGCCCATCACCTGCGCCTCGTGCGGCCGCGACTTCTACGCGCCCGGCGCCGAGGACCTCGCGTTCAACTCCGGTGGCGCGTGCCCCACCTGCGGTGGCACGGGCGTCGTGCGCGAGGTAGACCTTGCGAGCCTGGTGCCCGACGAAACGCTCTCCATTGATGAAGGCGCCGTCAAGCCCTGGGGCAGCCTCATGTGGGACCTCATGAAGCAAGTCGCAGGTGCCATGGGCGTGCGCACCAACGTGCCGTTCAACCAGCTTGCGGCCGAGGAGCGCGACATCGTCTTCAACGGCCCGGCCGTGAAGAAACACATCCTGTACCATCCCAAGTCGGGCGACGACTTCGCCGAGCTCGACTTTACCTATTACAACGCCGTGTACACCGTGGAGAACGCCCTGGCCAAGGCCAAGGACGAAAAGGGCCTGGCGCGCGTGGCCAAGTTCCTGCACGAGGGGACGTGCCGCGACTGCGGGGGCACGCGTCTGTCTGAGCGTGCGAGGGCGCCGCGCGTATGCGGCCTGACGCTGCCCGAGGCATGTGCGCTCACGCTCGACGACGCTGTGGTTTGGGTGCATGGCGTGCCTGAGCAGCTGCCCGAGGCGATGCAGCCCATGGCGCGCAACATCTGCGAGTCGTTCCTCGACGTGTCGCGCCGCCTTGTGGAGCTTGGCCTGGGCTATCTCTCACTTGACCGCGCCGGCGCCACGCTCTCTACGGGCGAGAGGCAGCGCGTGCAGCTGGCCCGTGCCGTGCGCAACCGCACGACCGGTGTCCTGTATGTGCTCGATGAACCTTCGATCGGCCTGCACCCGGCAAATGTCGAAGGCCTCCTCGGCGTGATGCACGACCTCGTGGCCGACGGCAACTCCGTCGTCGTGGTCGACCACGACACGCATGTGCTTGCCGCGTGCGACCACCTGGTGGAGATGGGCCCGGTGGCAGGTGCGGGCGGTGGCCATGTCATCGCCCAAGGTACGGTGAAAGACGTCGCGGCGTGCCCTGAGAGTCGCATCGCTCCCTTCTTGCATGAAGATATGCATATGTATGCACGCAAGCGCGTGGCGGCCTCAGAGATGTTCGATGAGGGTCGCGTCCACCTGGAGACGGGGACCTTGCATACCGTGCATCCGCTTAGCGTTGACATTCCTCGAGGTAGACTCGTTGCCGTGACGGGTGTGTCGGGCTCGGGCAAGACGACCCTCGTGTTGGAGACGCTTGTGCCCGCGCTCAAGGCCGCTGCGGCGGGGGAGCCGCTGCCTTCCCATGTGCGCACAATCGACGCCGAGGGCATCCTGCGAGCCGAGCTCATCGATGCCACGCCCATTGGCGCCAACGTGCGCTCCACGGTGGCCACCTATGCCGACGTGCACGACGAGCTGCGACGCGCCTTCGCTCGCACCGACGAGGCGAAGGCGGCCGGCCTCAAGGCGGGAGACTTCTCGTACAACACCGGGTCGCTGCGTTGTCCCACCTGCGACGGCACGGGTTCCATCTCGCTTGATGTGCAGTTCCTGCCTGACGTGGACATCGAGTGCCCCGACTGCCGCGGCTCGCGTTACTCCGAGGCGGCTGGGCGCATCCACCGCGCCTGTGACGGCGGGGCGCTCTTCACGTTGCCCCAGCTCATGGAGCTAAGCGTGGACGAGGCGCTCGACGCATGCTTGGGCATCAAGAAGGTCTCGGCTCGTCTTCAGACCTTGCATGACCTGGGCTTGGGATACCTCACGCTCGGCGAGCCTACGCCTGCCCTGTCGGGCGGCGAGGCCCAGCGCCTCAAGCTTGCAAGTGAGATGGGCCGGGCACAGGCCGGTGCCGTGTTCGTGTTCGACGAGCCCACCATCGGCCTGCACCCGCTCGACGTGCAGGTGTTGCTCGGCGTGTTCGATCGCCTGGTGCAGTCTGGTGCCACGGTCATCGTCATCGAGCACGACCTCGACGTCGTCCGCAACGCCGATTACATCGTGGACATGGGGCCGGGCGGCGGCGCCCTCGGCGGGCGCATCGTGTGCGCGGGAACTCCCGAGCAGGTGGCGGCGTGTCCCGAGAGCGTCACGGGAAGGTATGTATAAGATGGGGTGCACGGACAAGAGCAAGCGCACCGGTCCGATCATGACGAACAGCGCCGCGCTGCGCGTGCTGTATGACCTGGCAGGCGGCCGCATGAAGACATGGGGTGCGCTCGGCCGTGAGCTCGGGGCCATGCTGGGGGAGGAGGCGGCCGCAGGGCAGACGAGCGCCGTGGCGAGCGGCCTGCCGCCCGTCAACGTCGACGACATCTACAAGCGCAACCGTCCTTGGCCGAGCGGCTTTGGCCCCAAGGAATACTGCCGGGCGTTTCGCAAGTACGCCGACGAGGGCCATGCCTCCCATTACGGGGCGCTTCTCAAAGTGCAGCAGTCCCTTGAGGCCAGCAATGCCTACACGCCGCAGGTCAAGGCCCTTGTGGAGAACATCCGGCCCGACGCTGACGATCGGGAAGTAGCCGAGAGCCTTGAGCGCGTGATGGAGGCGATCATCGAGACGGCGCGGCCCTACAACAAGGTGGGAAAGCTTGTCGAGCCGATGCCGCGAGAGAGCGAGCGGAGCAGGGAGACGCGAGGTGCGTCCGGTGCGACGGAGTGCCAGGTTGCTCGCGGCCTTACGGCTGCGGCTGTGCGCGGAGTCGATGGCGCGCCCGATATGGACGGGTTCGCGGCCCGCTCAGGGGTGTGTGTGCCTGGCACGGTGGTGCCTGCGGCCCGTGCGGCGGGGTGCACGCTTGGCGCGGTGGTACCCGTAGCCCGTGCGGCGGGGTGCGGGTCGGTCACCGTCTCCGACGCGGCGTTGTCTGCGCAAACTTGCCCTTCTGCTACCGGGGCTGGCTGTGATTCCCGCGCGACAACGGCTATCGCGTCATGCGAGGAGATTGGCCTTCCGCGTATCGTGCAGCTGCTCGAGTCCTGCGCCTTTGGCAAGACTGGCGTCGAGATTCTGACGTGCGTTGTTCCTGCGCGGCTACTCGGTGCGCCTGTTTTGGAGATTGGCCTTGCTCAAGCCTGCGAGCAGGGTCTTTCTCCTCAGGTGCAGACTGCGCTTGTTCAGGAGCTCTGCTGTGACTCGGGCCTTGCGTGCCGGTCGATGAGGCGAAGCTGCGAGGCGCTGGTGGCTGGCGGCGCGATAGACGCCGACAAGGTCTTTTCCTGCGTTGCGTCGCTGCTCGCTGCTTGCCCCGGCTGCCCGGCAGGCACCGAGGTTTCCCGTGCGCTTTCTCTCTACACACGCTACGCCGACGGCGACGCGGCCCGGGCCCTGCTCTGCCTGATTTTGACGGGGCTTGTCGGCATCTCGGGGTTCAATCGCATTATGATGCGCCCCGACGTTGGCCTTCTGTTTGCCCATTAACTCTGCGAGAGGAATTGCACCCATGGACGATTTCGCCGAATTGCTCAAATCCATGTCGGCTGCCCATGCCGATTCGAACGCTGTTTGCGACGACGAGTGCTCCACCGACCTGCCCAGGTTCATGTCGATCAAGGAGGCCGAGTCGTGCGTCGACGGGCCCGAGGGACGCATGGGCGGAGGGGAGTACTTCCGCAAGGCCGCCCGCAGCGTGCTCGACCCGGGCAACGACGTCTTCGGTACCGCGACCGAGTTCTTCAACTACATGAACTCGTATCTGTGCGCCGGCGATTACTACACCGCGCTCAAGCTGTCGCGCCGCGCCTTGGAGCTCTATCCCTACAACGTCGACCTCATCTCGGCTGCCCTGCAGGCCGCAAACGGTTGTGCGCAGTTCGACACATGCGCTGAGCTGCTCGAACGTGCTCGTCGTATCCCTCAGGCCATTTGGAACTGGCGCCTCTTCATCTTCGCCATCGAGTATTACCAGGCGTACCTGTACTCGTGTGACCCTGCTCTCATTGAGGGCGTGCTCAACGACGCCCTCGCCGTGGCGCGTGACTACCAGCGCTGCCTGCCGCGCGACGAGCGTGGTTACGACAAGGAGGCCGAGCTGCTGCTCTATGCCAACCGCGTGGAAGAGGCGCAGGCGGTGCTTGAGCGCGCAATTTTCGGCAAGGTGACGCTGGCCGACGGCACGACGGCGAGTCTCGTTGCCCCGCAGTGCTGCGTCACGATGCTCGACGACGTGCTGGGCGACAGCACGGATTACGAGCTCATCGCCCGTGTGGCGCAGCGCGGCGTGCGCAATACCGCCCAGGCTCAGCCCAGCGCCAACATCGGCTATTTCATGTACCGTGAGGCTCTGGCGCTCGACGCGCTCGTGTGTGATGCGGCCGACGAGCGCGACGGTTTCCGCAATGGAGAGCGCGTGCGCAACGCCCTCGTCGCTTATCGTTGTGCTTACGGAATGCTTGAGGGGCGCTCGGCGTTCCGCACGACCATTGAGCGCCGTTACTCGGTGCTGTGCCACAAGGGTGGCGTCACCGACATGCCGCTGACAGAAGAGTAGGGGCAGGCCTGCCCGGCGGGGCTCACCCCATCTACCAGCGACTTTTATGCCAAGAGCCTTCATCTCACATACAGTGAGATGAAGGCTCTGTTTGCACGCGGTGCGTGCTCGTGGATGTTCCCGCGCTGATGGGGCCGCAGGCCCATGCCATGTGTCGGCGACTTACGCTCGCGGGCGTTTTTGAGCTGACGAGAGACACGGGCCCATACTATGTGCCTGCGGCTCTTGCTCACGGGCGGTCGTTGAGATGGAGGTGGCGCGAGAAGGTCTTCTCGTAGTCGGCGCGCAGTGCCACGGCCTGCGCTGCGAGCTCCTCGGCCGCCTTGCTCACGGCGCAGGTGGCGGTTGCCGACGCGGTTGCGTCGAGGTGGGCGGCGCGCAGGTAGGTGGCCGAGACGATGTCGAGGCACTGCTGCTCGACCAGGGCCAGCGTCTGCGCGTGCTCGCTTGCCGAGAGTGCCTCGTCCACCGAGGAGCCCACCTTTGCGCGAATCTGCTCGCATAGGTACAGAGCGTCCCTGTCTGTGCGGGCGTCGGCGAGCTTGAGCGCATAGGTGCCAAGCGCCTCGTCGGTGCGGGTACGGGCGTCGCTGAACATCTGCGCAGCCTCGTGGAGCGCCTCGGCGACGCGGCCTTTGCGCTGTGACTCGATGCCTGCCAGGTATTGGCTCGTGGCCACGCCGTCTCGAACGGAGATGTTGCCCTCCTTGCGGCGGTCGAAGAAGCCTGCAATACGTGCCGCCAGCTTGCCGCGCGGCTTAACCTTCTGACGGTCCTTGATGGCTCTCGTTGCGCTAGTCATCCAAATCGACCTCCAATTCCTTCTCCCGCAGGCGCTTGAGGCGGGCCAGGCACTGCTCGCGCGACTCCTCAAGCTGGCGGATGCTTGCCTCGCACTCCACGGCCGCTTCCTCGTCGCCATAGATCTCCTTGGCCAATGCCTTGCGCAGAACCTCCTTGTCCATGCGGGCGGCGGCATCCAGGCGTGCCTTGTAGGCGCTCGCCTCGTTGTCGGTAAGGCGTCCGTTGTGGTTCTTGGCGTGGTCGCGCGCCTCCTCGAGAACCTTGGTGACGCCGTCGGTGAACGTGCACACGGTGTAGCGCTTTTTCATGTCTGACCTCCTCGTGCGGGTGCCTTATTGGTTGACGACTGCGACGACCCGGCGATTCTGCTGGGCGGCATCCTTATCCTGCGTGCCGTCGGCCAAGATGTCGGGTACATGCTTGACCAGGTCGTTTGACTGATCTCCCAAGCCGATGACGGTGATGCGCTCGGCACTGACGCCAGCGTCGGTGAGCATCTTCGCCACGGCCTGTGCGCGTTCGATTCCCAGTGACACGCCGTGGTCCTCGCGCCAGGGGCACCCGGCGGTACTTCCTACAAGCGTGACCGTTGAGGTGGGATAGTTGGCCATCGTGGAAGCGAGCTCGGCCACAGCCTGGCGTGCGGCGTCGGGGTCTGCCAGCTCGGCCGTGTCAGGCACGAAGGGAACAGTCGTGTCGTCGAAATTGACGACGGCGACGGGTTCCGCCGCGGGTTCCGGCTCCGGCTCGGAATCAGGTTCGGGCTCGGGGGCCTGCGGAATCTCGACGTCGACCGTGATCTGGGGCAGCTCCACTGTCGACACGGGGTACGTGCCTTCGGTTTCCTTGCCCGAAAGGGGCGCTGTCACGTACTGCACCTCGCCCACACCACAGGCGAGCAGGATCTGGCTCCAAAGGTCCTTGAGGTCGTTTGCCTGGGCGGTGTTGGGAGCGGCCTGGTCGCCGGCCGTGACGCCTGCGCCGTAGATGACGACCTTCGAAACGCACGACATGTCGGGCAACAGCGGCTTGAGCTGCTCGACCACGCGGGCATGGAGCTCCTCGCTCGTGATGTCGCTGCCTGCGGGGGCGCTTACCCATTCGGGGTGCTCGGCGAGGTTCACCACGCCTGCGGTAGACAAAAGGCTTGAGAAGAGGTGCACAGCGTGCGAGCCGGGTGCCTGGGCAAGCGATGCCGCAGCGGCGCTCAGCCCGCCCAAAACGTCGGTCTCGGCGCACTGTGCTTGAGCGCCTGCGGCCTCATTGACGAATGCCTCGGCGATGGCCTGCGCTTGCGTAGCGCGCACCTGGGCTGCCGTTGAGGAGGCTGCGGCAGACTGGACGCCGCCCTCGAGCACGGTGCGCGGGTGGCCGTCGGCGATGAGGACGTCGACCCAGCCTCCGGTCGAGGCTGTCTCGGTGAGCGCGTCGCCCAGCAGCTCGTAGGGGTATACCTCCTGGTTAGACACGTTGCTGGCCACAATGGCGACCGAGGACGGCGTTGTGTCCTCACCAGAACATCCGCTGGCAAACAGGGCAAGGGCGGCGCACAGGGTGCACAGAGCGACCTTGACGGGTCCCACGAGCCAGCGGTGAAAATCAAGACTCTTCTTCATGACAGGCTCCTTTCTTCAGGTCGTTTACCAGCGGTTGGTGAGCGCGTCGATCTCGGCCTTCGCCTTGAGGAGCGCGGCGTCGATGATGGCCTCGCCGCTCTTGAGCCTCTCGCCGGTCTGGGTCGAGGCAAGCTTGGCGCGTGCTATCTGCAGGTCGTACTCGTAGGCCTGCTTCGCCTCCTTCTCGATGGCTGCAGAGCGGCGCATCTCGCGGGACAGGATGTAAGAGAGCGCAATGGTGGACACCATGCATACAAGCGTGAGCAGGGCAAACAGCGCGGCCGTCTCCATCTGGCCGGTGGCTGAGCCCGCCATCGCCTCGGCAGCGATGCCCGTTCCCGCTGCGTTGCCGCTGGCTGAGGCCGCGAGTTGGCCATAGAGACGGATCGCGGCCACGGTCAGGGCAAGCCCCGCGGGCAGGACGAGCATCGCTTTGCTGTTCTTGCGACCCGCAATCATCGGGATAACGAGGATGAGGGCCGAGGCGATGGCAGCCACCACGAGCGCCTCGATGCCGGCGGTCATGCCTTGGGCGCGTTCGGCGGCGGTTGTGAGGCCGGCGCCCGTGAGGTTGCCGCCGAGTAGCAGCTCGCAGGCGGTGTAGCTCAGCACGAAGTCGGCGGCCTCGGTGGCCACGAGGATGACAAGGCCGAGCACCATCCAAGGATGGTAGGCGTCGCGGTGGATGGTCTTCATGACCTTGCGGGGGATGTCGTTGCTCATATGCGCTCTCTTTCCTATCGTGCGCCCCCAGGCGCGTTTGACAAGGCCACTATGGGCCCGTGCGCGGCGCTCGACGAGACGCCGAAACAGTGCGAGTTCGGTGCGCCTCGCCAGGCTTATCCTGCGAAGCCCACGGTGCGCTGCCCGTCGGCGCCGCCCAGGTCGGGCTGCTTGTAGGCTGCGCGCAGGTCGCAAGCCTCGATGAGGGGGCGGTCGCAGCGCACGGCGCATTCCATGGCGGCGCGGTCGAAGAGACGGCGGGCGCTGCGGGCGTTGGCGAAGTCGCGCTTATTGCGCAGACCCTCCAGGCAGCGCACGAGCTCGGGGCGGGCGCCGGGGTCCACGGTGAACCCGTGGTGGCGCGCGAAGAGATCGAAGACTTGCGCGAGCTCGTCGGTCGTGTAGTCGTCGAACGTGACGCGCAGGCCGAAGCGGTCGCGCAGGCCGGAGTTGCGTTGGAAGAGCTGCTCGATGTCTTCGGGGTAGCCGGCGATGATGCACACGAGCTTGTCGCGCTCGGCCTCGAGCATCTCCACGAGCGTGTCGATGGCCTCCTGGCCGTAGTCGCCGCCCGACAGCAGCGAGTACGCCTCGTCGATGAAGAGGATCCCGCCCACGGCGCGCTCCACGACGGCGCGCGTCCTGCCGGGCGTCTGGCCCAGGTAGGGGGCAACGAGGTCGGCGGCGGTCGCCTTCACGAAGGTGCCGGAGCCGTCCGTCACGCCGAGGGCGTCGAGGTGGGCGAGGAGTCGGTGGGCGAGCTCGGTCTTGCCGGTGCCGGGGGCGCCCGTGAACGCCATGTGCAGGCATTCCACCGAGCCGCGGCCGTGCTTGGCCACCAGGGCGCTCACCTTGCGGAGCATGTCACGCTGCGTGTCGAGGCCGATGAGCCCCTTGAACGCGTCGTCGGGGTTGGAGGAGGGCTTGGGGCGCGGCTTGAGGTCGGAGGGCTTGGTGAAGCTCGTGTCGTGGTTGTCCTCCGAGAGCTTCACCATCGCCTTGAGAGCGAAGGTTCCCGCGGTCTTAGGGTCGAGCCTCTTGTATGAGTCGAGCTTGTAGGGGCACATCGCCTCGATGAGGCCACGCGGGTCAGCCGAGCCGTCGAGGTGCTCGCGCAGGCGTCCCGAGCGGGCGAAGAAGGGCACGTGCATCTTTCCTTCTTTGCCCGCCACGGCCGAGAGGCACTCGATGCGCACGTCGTTTGCGGCCAGCAGGTCGACGGATTTGGCGACGCGTTCCCAGTCGGGCTCGGCGCCCACGTCGAACATGCCGGCGAAATACTGTGCAGCACGCGTCGCCATGATTTCTAGTCCTCCTTCTTGGAATACACGCCTGCGACGTAGTCGATGACGAGGGGGTAGAAGTGCTCGTCGAACCAGGCGAGCTCGGGCATCAGGGCGCGCTCGATGGTCTGGGGGTCGCGGTTGGGGATCTCGCGGCGCAAGACGATCTCGCCGTCCTTGGGGTCGAAGGAGAGGTCGATCATCTCCTCGTCGTCGCACTCGAACTGGAAGCGCTCGAATCCGCGGCGTGCCTCGCGGGGGATCTGCACGCTCGGGGTGAAGCGCAGATAGGGGGTTTGAGAACCCTTCTCGATGGTGACACCGCAGCTCAGGTGCTGCAGGCGGAAGATGGCGTAGACGCTGTCGCCGTCCGCGGCACGCCAGGTCACTCCGGCGATCTCCTTGCCGACGAGGCCGGTCTCGTTCTTCTCAGCATTGATAAGCATGGGTGTTCCTCCTGTGGGATGATTGCGTTTGGTGGTGATGGGCGGTGATGGATGAAACCGTTACGGTTTCGCAGAGTGCGTTAGTCGTTGTCCATGAGACGGCGCAGCGTGGCGAGGAGGTCGTCGCTCGACTCGCTGCTCGAGTCGTCGTCCTCCTTGTCGGCGCGCAGGATGTCCCAGGGGTCGCGGCCCGCCTCAAGCTGGCAGGCGACGTTGGCGTAGGCGTGCACGGTGGAGAGGCCCTTGCCCAAGCAGTCGGCCAGGTCGCCGCCGTGGGCGAGGTCGACGGGCTCCTCGGGGCGGAAGTGCAGCCAGCCCTCGTCGTCCACCGTGAGGCCCGCCACGATGAAGCTTGCGTTCAGGCGGCGGAAGAGCTTCCTCGTCACCTTCATGAGCTCGGGCGTGACGCGCTGGTTCATGACGATGTCGACGTTTGCCATGCCCGTGGCGGGGTCGACGACCGCAACCGCCTCGGCAAATCCGCAACCGTGGCGGTTACCGCAGGCACGGAAGGTGCCCTCCGGGCCCTCGCAGTAGGGGGTGCGGACGGCGTCGAGCTGGCGGCGTGCGCACTCGAGGGGGGTCTCGGCGCAGGCCTCTCCGTCACGGCCGTTTTCCACGTCGGAGAAGATGCGTCCAAGTTCGTCGAAATAGCTCATGCGATGTCCTTTCTCGTTGGCGCGGTTTTCGTTGTCCCGCGCATTTGACGAGGTCAGTATCGCCCGCAGCAGCCTTGCCGACGAGTTGCCAAAAAGGTGCGACTTTGGTGCACCCAGGGTGCAAAGGGGTGCACGAGAGGTGAGGGGGTGCACGAGAGGGGCGCAGGGGGCGCACGTAAAACGCGATGGGACACGCGGGATGAGGCACGGCGGGGGTGGTTCCGAGGTCCCTTTTGGCAGCAAAACGCGTTTCGGAGTAGTTTTTCCGGCCCCATTGGCAGGCAAATGAGTTTCGGAGTAGTCAAAACGTTCCCTGTGTGTCCTGGGGACCTTCTTCAAAGGAATCTGAGGTCTCACAAGGGGTGTTCTCCGTCTATTTTGTTGTTTTAACAACGGAATTTCGCGCCACGAAGTCCAGAGCGACTCTTTCGTTTGGAGATCACTACTCCGAAACTCGTTTCGCTGCCAGAGGCGGCTTCGGGACTACTCCGAAACTCGATTTGCTGCCAGCTTGGCCCTAGGAGACGACGGACGAGTTCCCCCGACGGTCCCTCCCGGCCCTGTTTTCGGCACCGGCGCGGAAGGGATTGCAGTTTCGAGACTACTTGCTCATCGCCTAGTGTTAGTGGTCACGCTTAAGCCTGGGCTTCCAATCGACCGACTGGGCTGTCTTGTCATTCCTCCTTGTTCACCTCACCAATCTGTCACCGTATCGCGGACAAATGCCCCGCATTGTCCGTCGTCCAGCTCAGGAAAACTTTCGTCTTCTTCTTACACTGGAGATGGTCGGGGCGCCGCGCATCGCGGTAACGTAATCTGCCTCTGTTTGCGTGCTGTCCCGTCTGAAATCGACGCATAGGAGTCGAACGAAGGGGGAGTTATGGACAGGGAAAAATCGGCAAAGGCATTGGGAGACGTGTCGCGCAGGGAGTTTGTGCTGGGGGGCGCAGCTGCGACGGTCGGTGCCTCGGCGTTTGCCGGGGTATCTCAGGCCAAGGCGGAGGGGCAGGACGAGGCAGGGTCTGATGTCAGTCATCCTGCCAGCTACGAGGTCTATAACACGGATGTCTGCATCATCGGTGGTGGCTTGGCAGGCGTGGCAGCTGCCATGGAAGCGGTGGATGCCGGCAAGGATGTCATTGTCATCGAAAAGGGTCCCCACGGGTTCGGCGGCCCTGCCGGCTACAACTGGAACCAGTTCATCAACTTCGTTCGTGATGATCTGCCGTGGAGGGAATCCACGGACTTCGTGCTCAACGAGCTTACGAATCAGGCTATCGAGAAAAACAGCTACGAGCATTGGATGGGCGAGGATCGTAACCTTATGGTGCGCGATGCCAACATGGGCTACGGTCTGCTTGTGCGCAACTCCGAGACGGGCGAGCTTGCGCCTCTGCTCGACTTCCCAACCATTTACGGCATCTACCGTGGCTTCTCGCGCCACCAGCTCGATGCCCTGGGAGATCTCGGCGTAAAGATTCTCGACCGAACCATGGCGACTGATATCATCGACCAGGGCGGCGTATGCTGCGGCGTCATGGGCCTGCATATCCCCACGGGTACGATGCGTGTCGTGCGTGCAAAGGCCACGATTTGCTGCACGGGTGCATCTACCTGGATGTATGGCTGGAACACATGCGGCGCCCGCAGCATCAACTCACCCGATAACACCGGGGATATCGACGCGGCGGCATTCAGGCACGGCTGCGCGCTCGAGGGCAACGAGTTCTTCCAGTGCGACCTGCTCAACATCGAGCCCACGGGCATTGCTTGCTCGTTCCAAGGCGGCATCGGCGCCGACTCGGGTTGCTGCGAGTACATTTGCGACAAGGACGGCAACTATTTCTTCCGCGGTATGGATTATTCGACGCTTAACAAGATTACGTTCACCCAGACGATTGCCAAGTGCATCGCCGAAGGTGGCGGCACGGAAAACGGCGGCGTTTACGTGGACTTCTCGTCTCATGAGGCGTTCGAGGCCATCGGCGAGACATACAAGCGCAACATCGAGCTGTGGAAGGACGTTTTCGGTATCGACGTCGAGGGCACCAAGCTCGAGGTGTGCCTTGAGGCCTACGAGCGCGCGGGCAACCCCGTCGCCGACGAGCACCTCATGGTCGATGGTCTGGCTGGTCTTTTCCATGCGCGTGGCGGTGGTTTCTCGGGCGCTCAGGGTGGCAGTTCGGTCAACGTGGCCCCACGAAACGGTTCTTATGCCGTGAAGTGCGCCGTTGATTACATGGATGGCCTCGACCTTCCCGCACTCGATGAGGCCGTGGTGGGTGCCGAATATGACCGCCTGCATGAGTTGTTCGGGCGCACGGGCGGCAAGAGGCCGCAGGAGATTCGCCGCATGATTCAGCATGCTTGCTACCAGGCCTGCCAGCCGGCACGGCCCACGGCTGACATCGAGGCCGGTATTGCAGAGCTTGCGCGCATCCGTGCCGAGGAAATGCCGTCCATGACACTCGGTGACATGTCGCGCGTGTTCAACACGGATTGGAAATGCGCTATCGAGAACTACAACCTGCTTGATCTCGCCGAAGCTGCGGCCCTGAGCGCAGCGTTCCGCGAGGAAACGCGCGGACATATGTTCCGTCCCGAGTTCCCCGAAGTTGACGACACCAACTGGCTGTGCAACGTCCATGCCCGTTATAACGACGGACACATCACGTGCGAGAAGGCCCCTGTCGTCACGGTTGAGGACTAGCCCTGGCATACCGCCATGCGGCCATCGCGTAAAGGAGACGTGCGATGAAGGTTAGTATTCAAAAATACGATCCGTCCGTTGACGAGCAGCCCTACGTCGTCGACTATGAGGTTGACTGGCATGAGAACATGACTGTTCTTGAGGCAATTACGGCCATCAATGACGGCCAAGAGCCTGTCGTGTTCGATTTCAGCTGCCGAGGGCGTGACTGCGGCCGTTGCGCTGTTTCGCTCAACGGCAAGCCGTGCCTGGCGTGCGTGACCCTGGTGAGCGAGGAAGGCGAGAACCTCGTGGCTCCGCTGCCGAACTTCCCGGTCGTGCGCGACCTTATTGTGGATAAGACGAAGGTCACCGACCGTGTCGCTTCCACCATGCGCCGTCAGCGTGCCAAGGCTCTCACGGCTGAGGACCTGGCTGTTCCGGTCGATCCGGAGCTCTATGCAAAGATGGATCCGCTCGAGCATTGCTCGCGCTGCTGCGTGTGCACGGCAAACTGCCCCGTCGTGGCCGAGAAGGGTCTGAAGAAGTTTGCGGGTCCCACGCAGCTTATCGCTATTGCCTTGCGTCATTATGACCCATATGACCAGGTTGATCGTGTGATTGAGGCTGTGCAGGCGGGTCTGTTCGAGTGCATCCAGTGCGGTGCATGCGACGAGGTGTGCAAGGCGTTGGAGATCGACCACCTCGGCACCTGGGCTGATTTGAGGGCCGCCGCCGAGGAGCGCGGTCTCGCGTAGCTCGCTTGTTGCCATTGCCTGTCGTGCCTGTGGGGAAGGCAGACAGAGATGGCATTTTGTCCGTGCCTGAATCGCCTGGTCTTTTCGTGACGGGACTATACTTCCCTTAGGGATTGGCGCCGCGCGTGTGCAAGCCACCGCGCGGCGCCGCACAGGGGAGTGGGGTATGCCATGGGACGTCAGCCTTCGATGCCAGAGCCCGACAGTTTTCTCGACGATCCCGACGTGCAGGAAAAACTGAGAATCATGCACGCGGTCGATCGATCGCTTGATCAAATTACGGTGACCGAGCTGTGTGCTCGGGCGGGTATTTCTCGGCAGGCTTTTTATCGACATTTTGCCGACAAGTACAGTCTTCACTGGTGGTGGCCTACATTCGTGCATCGCTTTTACCTGGTAGAGGTGGGGCGCACCATTGACTGTGAGATGGGCTACGTCAACCATATCCGCCTGTTGTCTCGCGAGAAGGACTTCTTTCGCATTGCGACTCAATACACGCTCAATATCTCGACGGAGCGCACAGTCATGCCGCATTTTAGGAAATGCGCCTTGCTTGAAACGCTTCAGGACTACCGACAGGTTGAGATAAACGACGAACTCATGTTTTGCCTGGACAGCTGGGTCAAGCTTGAGACGAAAATCCTAACCGAATGGTATCGACTCGACACGACGCCCCCTCCCGAAGAGGCTGCGCATATGTTGACGAATGTTATGCCGCGTATGCTGTATGACGCGCTCCTTTTGCCATAGGACCTGGGACTGCGAAAAGTTGCACGCGGCTTCGAGACTCGATTGCGGACAAACCGTTTACGTTCTCGGACCCTTCTCTTCGCGTCTGCGACAGCCAAGACTTGTTACCATGCTGCCAACACGCGATGCGTCTGGCCGGTCTTTCTGGTTTTGCTGGGCGCGCAAACTGAAGGAGCTGAGCCGCCGTGACTGATAACCGCTTCCTCGATGTCATCCCTGCAATTGGTGCCACTCCGTCTCGTCCCACGCGCCGTGCCGTGGTCGCAGGTGCGTGCGGAGCCGCGGCGCTGGCGGCTGCGTCTGGCTTGGCGCCGTTGGGGCAGGGTCAGGCCTTCGCTAGCGAGGGAGCCCGCGCCGACCAGGTCGTCATCTATCACACGAACGACGTCCATGGCCACCTGCAGGGAGATGGCTCCTCGGCCGTTGGTATCGACTACGTGGCGGCCCTGCACGCCTCCACCCCCAACAGCCTGCTGGTTGATGCGGGCGATGCGACGCAGGGCATGCCGGTCGTGTCGCTCTCCAAGGGTGCCTCTGCCATCGAGCTTATGAACGCCGCAGGTTACGACGCCATGTGCCTGGGCAACCATGAGTTCGACTTCGGCCAGGAAGTGCTGCTCACAAATGCTGAGGCAGCTGAGTTCCCGATGCTGAGCGCCAACGTCGTGCGCACGGAATCGGGCGACGCGCTGCTTGCGGGCGTGGGCGCATGCGGCGACGGCGCAACTGCGGTGCTGGAGTGCGCGGGCCGCCACATCGGCGTTTTCGGCATCACCACCGCCTCGACCAGCCACAGTACCTCCCCGGCAAACGTGGAGGGCCTGCAGTTTGAAGACGAGGTCGAGACGGCCCGGCGTTGCATCGCCGGCCTTGCCGCGCAGGGCGTCGACGCCATCGTGGCCCTGTGCCACCTGGGCGACGGCCCCGTGTCGTGCCGCGCTGTGGACCTGGCTGCAGAGCTTGAGCCCGAAGAGGCTGCCATGCTCTGCGCCATCGTGGACGGCCATAGCCACACGGTTGAGAACATCGAGGTCAACGGCGTGCTTATCGCACAGACGGGCTGCAATCTGGCAAACGTCGGCAAGTTGACGCTTGCATTCGATGCTGACGGTTCGGTTTCCGCCATCGAGGAATTGCTCGACCCTGAGACTGTGGCGCAGGCCACGGATCCCGCCCCTGAGGTGGCCGAAGTTCTGGCCGAGGTCAGCGCCGAGCAAGAGGCGCTCATGGCGCAGATGCTCTTCGATACGCCCACCACGCTCTGGGCCGGGTGGCTCTCCGAGAACGCCATCTCCGCCCCCACGCGTGCGGTGGAGACGAATCTGGGCGATGTCGTGTGCGACGCGTTTCGCGCGGCGGCGGGTGCCTATCTCGAGGGCGAGGGACTGGAGAGCATGCCGGTAGTCGCCGTGGAGAACGGCGGCGGCATCCGCGAGGCCTTTGCCCGCGGCGTGGTTTCGATGGGCAATCTCGTGGCGACGTTTCCCTTCTCCAACACCGTTGTTCTGAAGAAGATCACGCCCCGGGTGCTGCGCGACCTGTTCGAGGGGTCGTTTGCCAGTATGGCGGGCCAAGATGAGCAGACGGGCATGCTGCTCCAGGAGTCCGTCTCGGGTGGCTTTTTGCAGATGGCGGGCTGCGACGTCGTGTGCGACCCCAACGCCGAAGCGGGTGCCCGCGTGCAGGCAATCACGCTCGAAGGCGCGGCTGAGCCGCTCGACCTTGCCGACGACGAGACGCCCCTTCTGCTCGTCTCCAACAGCTACGTGATGGCCGGCGGTGACTCCTATGCCGCCGTGGCTGGCATCGACCCCATGGCCGACTTGGGCGGTGAGCTCGAGATACTCCAGAACTATCTGGTAGAGCTTGCCGGCGATGACAATGACACCGAGTCCCCCTCGCTTCCCCTGTATGCGGGCACGTTGGAGCGCCTGCAGCTGCGCGGCGGCTACGAGCCTGCTGGCTGGGTGGCGGTTGTGCGCCTGGTCGACGCAAGTGGCGCGGCACTACCTGGGTGCGCCGCCACGCTCGAGGTGGACGCAAGCGAGCGTGTTGACGTGCAGTCTGATGAAAACGGCCTTGCCTACCTGGATGTTTCCGACGGCCCGCATGCCGTGTGCCTGGTTGCGGCTGATGGAAGCGATGCCGTGGGGCCCGAGCACTACGTGAACAACTACCTGGGCTATGGCCTTGTTGAAGACGAGCTTCGCTCGTATCCTGAGATTGTGGTTGAGGGATAGGGGCTGGAAGGGACATGGGTTTGTCGAAGAAGTCGAAGATGAACATCGGGCTTGCCCTGGGGGCTCTTGGCGTGGCGGGCGCTTCGGCGCTGCTGGCATACGGCGTGCACAAGGCCGACCCGCGCTTTTACCGTACCAAGTTCGGGCCGGCCGTTGTGTGCACCACGACCGATGCCGACGGGCGAGCGGTACGCCTCTTGCTCGTGGGTCGCAGCGTGCAGTCGGCGACGTACGTGGACGAGGAATACCGAGCCGAGCCGGTCTTCGATTATTACCTGGCCTTCGACCTCATGTTTGACGCCAAGCCCGACATCGAGCGCGTCCTCATGGTGGGAGGCGGCGGGTACGCCTACCCCAAGCACGTCATCGCGACGCGGCCCGAGGTGCATATGGATGTGGTCGAGATCGACCCAGCCATCATGCGCATTGCGCTCACGGATTTCTATCTCGCCGAGTATCTCTCCGACTATCCTTTCGGCGGGACCTACGACCTGGGCAGGATATGCGCTGACGGCTGCGACTACCTGGCCGATCTGTCCCGCGTGGTGCGAGAGGGGCTTGGGGGAGAGGGCTGCGACACCGAGTTTGCCCGCCAGGCGCGTCGCCGCTACGGTGCCGGCTTTGGTCAGCGTTATGACGCCATGGACTTCGACGTATTTGCTGGTAAGAAGCCTGTTGCGTCCCTTGCCAGCCCGACATGCGTGCGCAATGCCCATGCCTGCCTAAATCCCGGCGGCGTCCTCATCGCCAATGTCGTCTCAACGCTCGAGGGTCCGAAGTCGACGTTCCTGCACCAGTACGTCGAAGCCCTCGAGGACGAGTTTGCTCACGTCCACGTTATCCCCCTCTCGCCCGACAGCACCGACGCCCCCGACAACGTTATCCTCCTCGCCACCGATTCTACCTGGGAGTTTGCGGGTATCTAGCAAAAAGCCCGCGTTCTGGCGTAGTTGCCAAAACGCGGGCTTGCAGGGGGTTTGGTATGGTCTAGCAGGTTTTATGCCATCGGGTAAGGCCACTCGCCCTTCTCGTAGCGATACATCGTGTCCTTGTTAATCCAGTCGATGAGGTCGTCGGGCATGTCGGGAATCTCCTCGCTGGGCTTGTTCACGAGTTTGCGCGCATCGACGGGGCAAACCAGGCCGCACTGGCCGCAGCGGAAGCAGTAGCCCGTGACCTCGGCCTTGCCGTCGACAATCTCAACCGCGCTGGCCATGCAGCGCTCGGCGCAAGCGCCGCAGCCGATGCACAGGTCCTTGTCGACCTCGAGGTTGTAGTGGGACTGGTTGGGGTAGTTCACGCTGTCGGTGCCCAGCGCGATGTAGCCGGGCATGTTGGTGCAGCCCTTGTCGCACGAGCAGATGACCTCGGTGTACTTGGTATAACAGCTCTGGGGAATGCAGCCCTCGTCGACAATCTGACGATGCATGAGCTCGTGGGCCTCTTCCTGGGTGAGCTGGCGGCCGAAGCCCTGCTCGATGTAGAACTCGGCCTCCTCGCCGAACGTGAAGCACTTCTCCAGGTGATGGCCGTCGGCGCAGACGAAGTCCTTCACGGCGTCGAGGTCGCAGGGGTTGGGGAGCTCCTCGATGGTGTCGCCCATCATGTTGGCGATATAGCGGCACTGGCAGGCGGTGACGGCAATGGTCTCATGGCGGTCGATGAGCGCCTCGATGTCATCGTAAGGCAGAATCTTGGAGCCCTCGCCCATGACCTCGATGCCGACGGGCATGGGGTAGTAGCAGGGGAAAGGCGTGAGCTCGTACTGCTGCAGCGACGCGCCGAAGTCGGTCATGAAGCCCGAGTCCTTGTCGCCGTCCTTATACAGGTTGATCGAGCTCTCGGTGATGCCGTGGTACATGCGCTGGTGGTGGTAATAATCGAGGCCGCCGCGACGAGCGTGGAAGAAGGCGCCGGTCCAGGAGAGCTTCATGCACTTCTCGTTGGCCTCGGCCTCGGTGCAGTCGTTGGCGATGGCGGCGTCAAGTGCGGTGAAGTCCTTGCCAATGGGGCAGTTCACATAGAACTCGGCCAGCGCCTCGTCAGAGTAGGTGAGCCACTTGAAGAGCTCGAAGCTTTCGGGACCAGTGTAGTTCTTGGCACCGATACCTGCGCCAAGGCCGTCCACGAGCATGCGGCACTTGACCCAGATGGCGGGTATAACCGTGCCGTCGGAGCAGGTGTAGTCGGTGCAGGCGTCAATCTGCTCGCGGCGAATCTCGTTGATGGTGTCAACTGAGGTATGGAAGCGGTACATATCGGCATCATCGGTGTCGACGTTGACGACGAGGGGTGCGACCTCCTCAGGTGCGGCCATCGCAGCCGACGTGCCCATCGTGGCAGCGGCACCCATTGCAGCGCTCATGCCAAGGAAATTCCTGCGGCTCATCTCGGCCATTTCGTTTCCTCCTATTTCTCCCATGCCGGCTCCCTATTCCGGCGCGCTGGCTCCCTACCAGCTTGAATCGAGTGTAGCAAGCGCCCTATCCGCAAGTGAATTCACGTTCTTGCCCCGATGCTCAGTTTGTAACGTTTGGGGCGAATCGATCAAAAGACGCATATGGCTAACTTTGCTCTGAGTGCTAGATGGGAAAAAGTACCTTGGTATACTTCGCTTCAGGGAGAAGGGGAGAATCATGGTTGATCGCAGGGCAGATCGCACGCAAGGGTATCTGAGGGCGGCAATGCTCGAGCTTCTGCGTTCTCGTCCCTTGGAGCAGATAACCGTCAAGGAGCTTGCCGAACGCGCCGAGGTGAGCAAGAACTCGTTTTACAACCATTACGAAGACCTCGAGGCGCTGGCGCTGGACTGCTACATGCATGGGCTCGTGTATTTCGGCTCAAAACGCAAGCGTCGCGGCGACTATGCGAACAGGCAGGAGGCTGTGTGCGAGCTTCTCGAGCAGCGTGTTCAGTCGCTCGAATTCTTGCGCGCCAATCCCAATCTTGCACGCGCGATTCTTTCCAATACCGGCGTGTCCCCCTATTACTCGCAGGCCGAGGAGCTGGAAGAAGAGCTGACGGTCGATCACCTCGCGTTTGAGTACGGCCCCGAGGAGACCGGTGCAAAATATTGCTATATCAGCTATCGCGATTGCGCGCATTTTATTTCGGCTGGCTGGTATGCAGTGGTGCGTCGGTGGTTCTTCGACGGAATGAAGGAAGACCCCGAGACTGTGGCCAAGCGCGGCGTGCATCTCTCGCTTCAAGTTGCGGCAGGTATGGCCGGACACGCCATCGAGCCCGAATATGAAGCCGCAATCGAGGAGTGGAAAAGACCGGATTAAGTTTGATATTTAGCAGTCACTTTGTGGGGTTGCGCAATGCACCGCGGCGATTATGCTGCTAGGATAGTTGCACGATCCGTTTTTGAATGAAAGGCGGTTTGCGATGGACGAGACGACGGGCACTGAGCAGATGCCTGCGAACGCCCCGGTGCAGGGCAACGCGGAATCGACGGCGACGAAGGCCCCATTTACTCCGAAGGCACCCTTCACGCCGAAGGTCGACCTTCCCAAGGAGAAAAAGCCTCGTACGCGCATGCCGATTCCCATCAAGTTCAACTCGCCGGTGATCCTCGGCTTTACTGCGCTGTCGCTCGTGGCGTTGTTGTTGGGGCTCATCACGGGCGGCGCAACCAACACGCTGCTCTTCAGCACATACCGCACCTCGGCGCTCGACCCGCTCGGCTGTGTGCGCATGTTCACCTACGTGCTGGGCCACGCCGACTTCCAGCATTGGATTACCAACATCACGCTGCTCCTCATCGTAGGCCCCCTGATTGAGGAGAAGTACGGCGGCATCAAGACCCTTCTGCTCATTCTCATCACTGCGTTCGTTACGGCCGTGTTCAACAACCTGCTCTTCAGCACGGGGCTGATGGGTGCGAGCGGCATCGTCTTCGCGATGATTCTGCTCTCCTCGTTTGCCAGCTACGAGAAGGGCTCCATCCCGCTCACGCTCATCCTCGTCGCGGTGATCTTCATCGGCGGTCAGATCTTCGCTGCCTTGCAGCCTGACGGCATCTCCCAGTTCGCCCACATCTTCGGCGGCATCGTCGGTTGCGCTGCCGGCTTCTTCATGCACCGCAAGGCTTCGAAGAAGGGCAAGAAGAAGTAAGGCTCGGCAAGCAAAACGGTCACGAAAAAGGGCTTCGGGAACAATCCCGAAGCCCTTTTTGCAGGCGGTATTCTACGCCAGCCCCAGCCAGGTCTGTACCACGGGGATCCAGCCGCCGATGAGGATGACGGCGATGAGCACAGGCAGCACGTAGGTGAGGTAGCCGCGTGCCCAGCGCGGGAACTTGAGGCCCTCGCCGGTGTTGGCTTCTGCCAGGAAGTTGTCGAAGCCCCAGCCGCGCTTGTGCGTGCAGAAAAGCAGCAGCAACAGGCCGCCGAGGGGCAGCAGGTTGTTGGACATGATGAAGTCCTCAACGCCCTGGATGTCGCCGATGCCGGGTACCACGACGCCGGAGAGCACGTTGAAGCCCAGAAGGCACGGCAGGCTCAGGAGGAAAAGTAGGACGCCGTTGATGGCGCAGGCCTTCTTGCGCGGTGTGCCCCACTGATCCATCGAGAAGCTCATGATGTTCTCGAAGACGGCTACCACGGTGCTGAGCGCGGCAAAGCTCATGAACAGGAAGAAAAGCGTACACCACAGCTGGCCGAGCGGCATCTGCTCAAAGACGCTCGGAAGCGTGATGAACACGAGACCCGGGCCGCTGCCAGGCTCGACGCCAAAGGCGAAGCAAGCAGGGAAGATGATGAGACCGGCCATGAGGGCGACGAGGGTGTCAACGCCGGCAATGCGCACGGCCTCGCCGGGAAGCGAGCGGTCCTTGCCCAGGTAGCTGCCGAAAATCAGCATGCCGCCCGCACCGATGGACAGCGTGAAGAACGCCTGACCCATGGCGGCGTACACGGCGTCCACGGTGTTGCCCAGACCCTGGCCGAAGAGCTTGTCAAAGTCGGGCAGCAGGTAAAAGGCCAGGCCGTCCATGCCTCCGGGTAGGGTGACCGCGCGCACGCACAGCACGAGCATGATGACGAACAGCGCGCTCATCATGACCTTCGTGATGCGCTCCACGCCCTTCTGAAGACCCAGGCTGCAAATAAGCACGCCGAGCACTACGACGATGGCCATGTACACAAGCATCTCGCCGGGACTGGCGAGCAGCGCGTTAAAGATCTGGTTACTCTGCTCTGCCGTGACGCCCGTGAGCTGCCCGGTTGCGCTTTTCACCATGAAGGCGAGCATCCAGCCTGCAACGGTGGTGTAGAACATCATGAGCAGGTAGTTGCCAACCAGGCCGAGCCACTTGATGCGGTGCCATTTGGTGCCCTCGGGCTCGAGCATGTCGTAGCTGCGGGCAATGCTCTTCTGGCTGGCGCGACCGGCGGCGAACTCCATCACCAGGATCGGCAGGCCAAAGATGAGAAGGAACACCAGGTACATGAGGACGAACGCGCCGCCTCCGTACTCACCCGTGATATAGGGGAAACGCCAGACGTTGCCCAGGCCAATGGCGCAACCTGCGCTCACCAGGATGAAGCCGAGCCGCGAGGCGAATTGCTCGCGCTCGGGGACGGAGGCGTGTTTTTCCATTCTTGGTCTCCTTTGCGTGCTTGGGCGCCCTTGGATTGAGCGCTTGCGCAAAAGCGCATACGGTCGTTTTCACACAACGGCATAGGATACCAGTCTTTTTTGCTGGAAGATGGCTGAAAACGCCCTAATTGGCTGCGTTTGCGTTCTGAATCACGCACTGGCCTCGCCGTCGCCAGGAAATAACATACATTTGGAGAGTTGAAATGTATGTTAAAGTATCAAAAGCCCAGTTGGCACATTTTCTACATTTCCGAAATGTATGTTATTTGCCGTCACTTCGAATGAATGAGGGCTGCATGGCTGATTCTTCCGCGCACGCGTCGCTTGTCGTCCATAGCGTCGAGCCCATTTGGTCGCCCGATGCCCGCGTGCTTGTGCTCGGGACCATGCCGAGCCCAAAGTCGCGCGAGGTGGGCATTCCTTACGGCCACCCGCAAAACCGGTTCTGGCCGGTTCTTGCCGCCCTTTTCAACGACCAGGATCCCAAGACGCCCGAGGGTCGCCGCGCCTTTGCCCGCGCGCATCATGTTGCCATTTTCGATGTGCTCAAGAGCTGCAGCATCGAGGGCGCCTCGGATGCCTCCATTCGCGACGCGGTACCTCAGGATATCCCTGCGTTTATCGCAGGCACGCAGATCGACCACGTTGCGCTCACGGGTTCCACGGCCCTGCGCCTCTACGAGCGTTTTCTGGCCGAGAAGATCGGCCTGCCCTACCAGGGCTTCCCCTCCACCAGCCCCGCCAACGCCCGTTGGAAGCTCCCCGATCTCATCGAGGCATATGGGCAGCTCAGGGAATGGGTTCAGGACTAAACGCATGAGAAACGTGTTACGATAGGCACGCATACGTTTGCATCATCAAGGCTTGTTACCTGGGCTATTTTATGAGCAGGCCAGCCCTGGCACGATGGTGCCTGGTGAGGGTTCGCAAAAGGGGAGAGACATGAACCTGCGTCATTTGGAGACGTTCGTAGCGGTGGCTGAGAAGGGCTCGTTTTCCAAGGCAGCTCAAGTGTTCTACACGACTCCGACCGCACTGACGCAGCAGGTCAATGCCCTTGAGCGCGAGCTTGGTTTCCAACTACTCGCACGTGATTATCGCGGGGCCTCCCTTACCGAGGCAGGGTCGGTCTACCTTGGCTACGCGCGCGACATCATCAATCTTGAACACACGGCCGAGCGAGAGGCGCGGGCTGTGGCGGGCTTGGGGCGGCCGCGCATCAATGTGGGCTCCTATCGCAATGTGGAGCTTGTTTTGCTCAAGGATGCGCTGGCAGGCTTCGCACGGCTCCGGCCCGATGTGGATGTCAGCTTTGTGGACGGCAACTATCGAGACTTTCTCAACCAGCTTGAGAGCGGTGATATCGACCTGTACGTTCAGCCGTTCGATTCCGGCCTCGACCGCTCTGACATCGGTTTTCAACGCATAGGCACGACGGGCATCAGCTGCAGCATGGCAATTGACCATCCGCTTGCTTGTCGCAAGTCCCTGACAGTGGGGGATTTGGCCGAATGCGACGTTATCGTGAGCTGTGGGTGCGGGCTGCATGTGTTCGATGGTCTTGGTCAGCGTCTGCAGTCGCGTGAGCCAAATATCCGCATCTGGCAATTTGCCACAGATAGCGAAGTGTGGACGCACGTGCTTACGCAAGGGTTCATCCTTATGAATATGTCCTACTCGGCTCCATTGCTTGGCAGCTCTGTTGCCGTACCGATTGATTGGCCCGAGACGTTTGAGTACGGCTATGTCTACCGCGCTCCTTGTTCGGGCGTTGTGCGCGGGTTTCTCGATTACGCCGCGGGGCATCAACAGATTTAATAGGCCCTTCAAGCATTCATATAACCCTTAAGACCCCTTGGAATCCCTGCTATTCACGGCGCTTTGTTTCAGGGCTACCTTTGAATCAAGGCGCGGGGCATTCTCCGCGCAAGGGAAATCCGGTAACAAAGGGGGTACATATGGGTGTTTCCGCATGTGTCGACAACGCGCTGAGCAGGCGTTCATTTGTAAAGGGTGCAGCCGCTGCCGGCGCACTTGCGCTTGCCTCGGCCGGCGTTGCTCGGGCTGATGTTGCGGTTACCGTGCTGCCCGAGACGTGGGACTATGCCGCCGACGTCGTCATCGTGGGCTACGGTGCGGCCGGCGCCATGGCGGCACGAGAGGCCGTGGCCGAGGGTGCTTCTGCCATTGTGCTGGAGAAGTGCGACGAGGTCATGTGCGGCGGTTCTACGTGCGCATCTGCCGGCGCCGTCTTCCCGAACGACCCGACGGCCATGTACGGCTGGTCGCGTGGCTACATCTCGCAGGAGACCATCCAGGCCGTCGTCGGCGAGGGCATGGCCGATGCCGCATGGCTTGATGCCCATGGTCTCGATCGCACGACGGGCGGCAAGGGCGTGTACGCCACGACGAAGCAGGCCGTGGACGCGCTGGGCGTGAACGTGCTGTACGAGACGCCGGCCCGCCACCTCATCCTCGATCCGGTCACTCGCGAGGTGCTTGGCGTGCAGGCCGAAGGCCCCGACGGCTCCACCGTCAACGTGAAGGCCAACAAGGGCGTGCTGCTTGCCAGCGGCGGCTTCCTGGGCAACACCGAGCTCGTGGCGCGTTTCGTGGTGCCCAAGGAGGTTGGCATGGCCAACCAGGGCGCTCCTACCTGCACGGGCGATGGCCTGCTCATGGCCCAGTCGGCTGGCGCGGCACTCAAGAACCTCACCTGGATGTGTCTCGAGCTCAACGGCCAGGCCAGCGTGGCGTTCCGCAAGGCAAGCGAGGAGCTGGGCTGCGGCATGGCGCACACGCCCACGGGCGAGTTCTGCGGCGCTCGCATCATCGTGAACCAGCAGGCCAAGCGCTTTATGGATGAGGATAAGGAGTACATCCACACCAAGAGCCTGTACCCGCCCTTCGATTACGGCGGAAGCTGGATGGCCTACACTGGTTTCAAGAACCTGCCGATGTACCTCATCTTTGACTCGCAGCTCATGGGCAGCGGAAAGCTGAGCGGCGCCGACACGCTTTCGATGATTGGTTGGTCGTACGCCAAGGACATCTACACCTGGAGCGATGACAACCAGGCCGAGCTCGACCGCGGCTGGCTCGTCAAGGCCGACACCATCGAGGAGCTCGTTGAGAAGCTCGCCGAGAACAGCGGCCATGAGGCGCTTGACGCTGCGGTGCTGCAAGAAACGATCGACACCTACAACAGCTATTGCGAGCAGGGTGCGGACCCTGAGTTCCACCGTGCCGAGCAGCCGAATGCCTTCTACGGCACGCCGTGCCTGCAGCAGCTGGGCCAGCCTCCCTACTATGCGGCTGAGCTTGTGCCCAACGCCATCTACACCATCGGTGGCCTGCACTGGGGCGAGGACGGCTCGACCCTCGATTGGGACGGCAACCCCATTCCCGGTCTGTACCATGCCGGCGATGTGGGCCAGTACAGCGAGGTGAGCGTCGTGGGTATCGAGGACTGCATGGGCATGGGTTCCTACACCTGCCGCACGATCATCTCCAGGTCTGCTCGCGAGATTCCGGGTGCGGTGTCTGTCGAGGTGGAGGCGCCGAGCGCCGAGGCAAGCGCCGAGGCCGATATCAGCTCGTATTACATGACCGCTTCTGAATAGGAGGCAGCTTTATGAGTGGCATGAACAAGGGATTCGAAGAGGCGGGCCAGGGTATCGGTCGACGCGCATTTTGCACCATGGCTGCGGGTGTCGCTGCTGCAAGCGTCGTTGGTTCGACCGTCGGTTCGGCAATTGCTGACGAGAAGAATGAATCCGATGAAGCTGAGACTGAAGCCGCCGCTTCAGATGCAACGGAAGCGCCTATTCCTCCTGCTGTCTTTGTGATTGACAGACTGGAGGCCAAGCCTGGTGACGGTCCCGCACTGCTTGAGGAATACCTCTCGTTTTATGCTCCTCGTGCGCAGGCATGCTATGCCGAGCTCGTGGCAACGCGTGTCGCCCCACCGTGTTGGCTTGATACGGATTCCAACACGCTTGAATTTACCTGGAAAGTGGCCGGCATAGGCGGATGCTGGGGTATTGACAGCCCTTTGCGTGCGGATGCTGAGGTCGTGCAATGGTGGCGTGATTTGCGTGACCGCGTTGTTTCGCTGGATCGTTCTTACTTCGCTGACCCTGCCGATCTGGAGGTGCTGTGCAATGTTTAGCACGACGTTTTTGGTGACCTACGCCCAGGATTTGACGGACGAAGCGAAGAAAAGTCTCCGTGATGAACTTGATGCGGCAGGCGCGGCGATTGGTGACTGTCATGTGATTGGCGAGGTTCTTACGCCTGCTACGATGAATCCTGGCGACATTCTTTTTGAGATTGGCTTTATCGACCAGGACTCTTATGAGGCTGCCAAGCAGACCGACGAGTGGGCTCATCTAATGGGCATCCTTGATGATGAGTCGCGCGTTGCCCTGTATGACTGGGCCGCCTATGGAAAGGGAGCCGAGAACTTTACGGACACAACGGAAGCACGCTGTCATCGAGTTTTGTTCATGCACGTGCGTGATGGTGCGGATTCCGAGATGGTGGAGAAAGCCTATACGTCCACCTCGCACATGCGTGAGTATGTGCCAGGCTTTCTCAACTCTAAAGTGGCGGCAACGGTTGAGAGCGGAGGCCACTCCACCTGGGACTATGTGTTCGAATGCGATTATGCTGACCCCTCTGTCTATCCGGGTGCTTATATCATGCATCCTATCCACATTGCTTACGTCGATCGGTTCTTTGAGCCAGCTTGTGCTCAGTGGGTGTTTGAGCCAGATTTGTGCACTTCGGTAATCGCGACAGATGCGCCGTTCCTTGCCAACTTCCCTGATGGGGAGTAGCGTAAAGATTTTGCTCGCTTGCCAGAGAATGGGTTTTGAGAAAAATCTGATGCGGTGTTTCCAGGCAAGGTAGTCGAACAAAGAGGGCTGGTTTCGAATGTGTCGAAGCCAGCCCTCTGAATATTTGCGAACGTGTTTGCTGTTGAGTTACAGCTCGTGGTAGTACGGGACGATGTCCTCATAGGTGCCGTCGGGCATGCGGAAGCCGCCGGGGATGACGCCCAGCTGGGTGAAGCCGAGCTTCTCGTAGAGGTGGCGGGCCACGGCGTTGGTGGCCACGACGGCGTTGAACTGCAGGATCTTAAAGCCGTGCGCCTTGCCTTGCGCGAGGCTGTCCCGCACAAGTGACTCTCCGGCATGGCGTCCGCGTGCCTCGCGGCTCACGGCGTAACTCGTGTTGCAGATATGCCCGCAGCGGCCCACGTTGTTGGGGTGGAGGATGTACATGCCCACGACCTCGCCGGTTTGCGGGACGCAGGCAACGCCACAGTGCGTCTGCTGGGCGAAGAAGCCTGCGGCTTCCTCGGCGGTCAGGCATTCATCCTGCGGGAAGGCGATGCCGTCCTCGACCACTTGGTTCCAGATGTCGGCCATGGCAGGCACGTCGAAGGCAGTGTAGGGCCGCACGACGAGCGGCTCGCCCAGGGCTGCAAGCTCGTTTGTGCTCATGATGCGCGTGCCCACAGCCGCCATGTCCTCGAGGTTGGCCGCCTGAACCTCGGGCGACCTGCTCGACGTCGCGTCTGCGAGCACGGCTGCGTCGAGGCCAAGTGCCATGGCGTCGTAGCAGGTGGAACGAATGCAGTTGGGCGTGGTGGTTCCCGCCAAGATAACGCAGGTCACGCCCAGGTCGCGCAGCATCTCTTTCAGACTGGTGCGGTCGAAGGCCGACCAACTCGGCTTTATGATTACCGCCTCGCCAGGCAGGGCCTCGAGGCCCGGGCACGCCTCAAGCGTGTCGGGTCGCGCGTCGCTCAGCGGTTTGCCGGCGGCGAGCCACGTGTCGAGACGACCAGGCTCGACGTCGTGCCCGTCGAGCGCGTAATGGCGGCGCACGTGAATCACCGGAATGCCCCGGTCGCGGGCTGCCTTCAGGGCGCGGGCGCATGCAGGCAGGGTTGCCTTGGCCCCTGCGATGCACAGCCCGCCGTCAGGTTCAACGAAGCCGTTCTGCATGTCGATGAGCACAAGTGCGCTGGTCTTGGGCGTAAGCACGGGCGAAGGCATGGGACATCCTTTCATAGTGACGTATGCATCACATGCTAGCAGCGTGCCGTGCCAGAAGTGTTTCCGATGGACGTCTTCACATTTGACGCTTTGGGTGATTTGCCAGGACACATTGCAATCCAGCGCATCGGTCGTGGCAGTCTTCGCATTGCAGCTCGTCATGACCATGCTCACGGATAATGCCCATTGCGTTCCGCCTCAGCCATGCCAGCTGCGTCAGCCTTATACGGCCTAGCGTGACGCGCTCAAAGTGTCATGTCCGCCGCGATTCGCCTCGGGTACTCCACCGTAGCCCATTCCGTCCCGCCTACTTCGTCTTCATCTCGCCGATGCGGTTTTCCACGATGAGCGCCTCGCCGTCGGCGTTGCGAATCGTCTCCTCAACGGCGTGCAAGTCGCGGGGGTCGAGGATGAGCCTAATCATATTCGCAGGCAGACCGGCGCATTCAACAGGCATCACAACCATCGTCGTTTTGGGGCCCGTGTGCGCCAGAAGCGCCTCGCGAAGGGCGTCGACGCGCCTGGTGACCACGTCGAGCTGCACGCGGCGCTTTCCCAAGGAGAGCAGTTTGTCCAGCGTCAGGGTGTACACCATCACCAAGACGATGCCGTACATGACGCGGTTGAGGTCGGTGAAGGGAACCTGCACCAGCAGGATAAGGAAGTCGAAGACGTACATCGTGCCGGAAATGGGCAGGCCAAAGCGCTTGTTAAGCACGAGAGGCGGGATGTCCATGCCGCCCGTGCTTGCGCCCAGCCTGATGACGAGACCCAGGCCGCAGCCGATACACAGGCCGCCGAAGAGGGCGCACAAAAAGGGGTCGGTCGTCAGCACGGTGTCGCCGAGCAGGCCTTGGACGCAGCCGAGTAGCGTTGGATAGGCGATGGTGCTCGCCAGCGTGCTGAGGGCGAACGTCTTGCCGAGCGCGACGAGGCCCACGGCAAACATGACGAGGTTGAACGCGCCTACGAAAGGTGCCAAGGGGATGCCCGAGGCGTGCTGAACTGCCAGGCCGATGCCGGTCGTGCCTCCCGTGACCAGGCCTCCCGGCACCACAAACACCGCGACACCCAGGGCATATACAAAGTTGCCCAAGACAATCCATGCCAAGAGAGAGACAACCTGCTTGCAAGTCCTGGTTACGCGCTGTTCCTTCTCACCCACGTCGTCCTCCTTTAAAAAATCCACGCCTGCGAGATTTTCCCTAACAGACGTGGATCGAGGCGTGGGCCTAATACAGATGGTGCCTATAGCTTTGTCAGCACGGCGAAGTATAGCATGCCAGGTGTCTTTCCTGGCCCGACAACCGCTGAGGGGCAAAAACCGCTTGACGGAGGGCAACTCCAGGGTGTAAAGAGCATCGTCCGATTTTTCTGGCGGGAAAGGGGCATGCGATGGAAAAGCAGACTCACGGCGAATTGAATCAAGCGAAGGGTGAAGGCTCGCGTATAAGACCTTGGGAATCAGCCTCCATTCGACCAACAAGTGGCATCTCGTCGAAACCCACACCGGCTTCTAGCCTCGACTTTCTGGATGAAATCAATCAGGAGCTTGCATCGCAAGGATGTGCGCAGCTTACCCAGGCGGAACAAGTCATGCTCGCCTCCAGTCGTCTGGACGTCCTCGAAGAGACGCAGCGCGTCGAGTTCGGAGACGGACCCGCCTTGATGTTCACCGAGGCCCTCGCCTCATCGCCGTTTATCTCGCGCGAGAATCTTACAGATGTCGTCGCGGCGCTTGAAACGGCATTTTACCAGGTAAAGGATGACACGCTCGACGCATGTCCCGATGCGGAGGCGGCTGAGGAGCTTGTTGCGGCTCTTGATGAGTGCGACGGCGATGTTGAGCGCGCGTGTTCCATGGCGACCGAGCGCCTGCGCCGCCGATGGTTTGTGGGGGAGAGCCCCTGGGGTGACGATGAGGTCGCCTGCGGTACGCGTGGGGTTGCATTCGGCTCTTCGCTGCCGGCATGGGAAGTTGCCGAGCGCCTTGCTTCCGTTGAATATGTTCTCGATGGGGAGTGCGGCCTTGCCGCGCAGTTCGATCGAGGTGTTGAGCGCATCAAGCATAAGGCTGAGCAAACCCGCGCACTTTGGAGCCAAGTGCGCGCTTCGGTTCCACGACCGACATCGCGATCGATGCTCGACACGCTGAAAAGCATAGGCCGGTCATTCGGTCTCTACGATCCGGTTCTGTCGGCCCATGTGGTGCCCTGCGACATCGACTACCAGCTTGCCTTGCCGGTGCCTGACAACCTCTTGGGCATCGATTACGTGTACGAATACCTGCGGCGTCTGTCTATTGAGAACGAGCTGTTGGTTCGTTGCGAGCCGGAAACGCTCACCTCTCTGCTCGATGCCTGGATGCCCGACTGGCGCGATTTGGTCGCCAACCTTTACGAGCCCGTTGCCTGCGCTCTGCTGCGGTCGTCGCTTATGGCAAGCGCTGCCGAGGTTGTGTCTTCGTGTAGTTCCTCGCGTCCGGAAATTGCAGACTCGGCTGCTAACGTCTCGAATGCCCGTCCCAATGTCCGTTTCAGCCGCGCTTCCATCCTCCAAGCGGCATCTGATGTCGCAGATAATCTCGCGCTCGATGTCAATGCGAGGTCCTACCTGTTTGACTTTGCAAGAGAAAACGTGATTTACCTGGCACGATAGACGCGATCAGGTACGGCGATATGAGCAGGATTTTAGCGAGTCCTTGTTACATGTCGCCCCAAGCTGCAAAAGAGGGCCGCTCGCGCAACGTGCGGGCGGCCCTCGGGTTCAATCGATGTGGCTGGCGCTAGATCTTCTCGACCTGACACAGGGCTGCGCGGTAGGGCGGGAAGCCGGTGATGGGGCAGAAGTCGCGCGAGATGAGCAGGTTGACGTCTGCCTTTGCCCAGCCGTGGAAGATGTCCACGACGCCGGGGAGCACCATGTTGGTCACTTCGACCTTCATGAAGATCTCGCCCAGGTGGTTGAACACGCGCACGTCGTCGCCGTCGACCAGGCCGCGCTCAGCTGCGTCCTTGGGGTGCAGGCGCACGACGGGCTCGGGCATGAACTGGTTGAGCCACGGCAGTCCGCGCAGCTTGGAGTGCGTGTAGTAGGGCACGCGGCCGCCGGAGTTGAGCACGAGCGGGTAGTCCTTGGCGTACTCGGGGGTGCTCAGGGGGCTGTACACAGGCTCTTCGTACACGGGCAGGCCCTCGTAGCCGTACTTCTCGTACACGCCGCTGACCAGCTCGACCTTGCCGGAGAGCGTGTTGAAGCCGGGCTTACCGTCCTTGCGGATGGCACCGGTCTCGTAGCGCTTCGACTCGGGCGCGGGGCCCTCGATCGTGATGCCCTCGGGATGGGCGCGCAGGTCGTCCAGGGTGATGCCGGCGTTGATGTCTACGAGCATGCTCTCAAGTGCTGCCTCGACCGAGCCGTGGAAGCACTCCTCCTCATAGCCCAGCTTGCAGCCGAGCTCGAGCAGGATTTGGAAGTCCTCGCGGGCCTCGCCAGCAGGCTTCACCACAGGCTCGCGCAGGAAGATTTTGCGGCCGAACACCGCGAAGGGAGCCATGCGCTCGTAGGGCATTGCGGCCGGCAGCAGGATGTCCACGTAGTCGTGGGTCCAGGGGCGCATGTAGTAGTCGATGGCGACGGAGAACTCCATGTCGCCGATGGCCTTCTGGTACTCGGGCGTCTGGGGGAGCATCATGGCGTTGGCGCCCAGAAGTACTGCCGCCTTGAGGTCGCCGTTTGCCACGAACTCAGGCAGGGCGTTCATCTGGATCATCTGGTTGTAGTGCGCAAACACGGGGTAGAGGTCCTTGTCCAGGCGCTTCTCACCCAGGTTGTTTTCGGCGTAGATGCCCACGCCGTTGAAGTTAGGCGTGGAAGCCGCGTAGTCGAAGCCCAGGCCGCCGCCCAGCGACAGGCCGCCGGGGATGTCGAGCGAGCCCATGAGCGAGATGATCATGAAGACGGCGCGCAGGTAGTGGCCCACGTTGGTCTGGTGGGCGCCGCCGGCGGAGGAGGAAACGAGGGTGCTGGGGGAGTTCTCCCAGATCAGCTTGACGGCGGCCTCGAGCTTGTCGGCGGGAACGCCCGTGATGGCCTCGACGCGCTCGGGGGTGTAGTCGGCCACGTAGGCCTTGAGCTCCTCAAGACCCACAGTCCAGTTCTCGGCAAAGTCGACGTCATACATGTTGTCGCGGAACATGATGTGCAGCCAGCCGGCGGCAAGGGCGCCGTCGGTGCCGGGGCGAAGCTGCAGGTGAATGTCGGCCAGGCCCGTGACCGTGGGGGTGATGCGGGGGTCAACGATGACAAACTTGCAGCCGCGCTCCTTCTGCTTCATCATCGAGCTGAAGCGGTAGGGCTGCGACCAGGCAGGGTTCAGGCTCCAGACCAGTGCGGAGTTGGAGGCGTCGGAGGGGTCGGTACCCATGGAGATGTTGCCGATGACGGCCTGGGAGGTGATCCAGGTCGCGCTTGCGCAGCAGGAGCTCTCCACGCCGTAGTTGGGCGAGCCGAAGAGCGTGGCCAGGCGCTGCATGGCGCCGCGGGGCTCCTTGGGGTCGCCGCAGTAGAAGAAGACCTTCTCGGGGCCGTACTCCTCCTTCACGCGGTTCAGCTCGGAGGCGATGCGCTCGTAAGCCTCGTCCCAGGAGATGGGCGCCCACTCGGGGGTGCCGGTGCCCTTGGCGTTGGTGCGGATCATGGGCGTGGTGATGCGCTCGGGATCGTAGAGCTCCTGCACGGAGGAAAGGCCCTTGGCGCACAGGGGGCTGGCGGGGTAGCCCTCGCGAGACTCGATGTGCACGACCTTGCCGTCCTTCACGGTGCAGGCGATGCCGCACTTGGGGACGTGGTTGCACATGTCGCAGTAGGTGTACTTGATTTCCTCGGGGGCATCTTCGGCGATGGCACCCGCGGGGTGGGCGATGTCATAGGAACCCAGGGCAGCGGCGCCGGCAAGAGCGGCGGTACCCTTGATCATGGAGCGGCGCGTAATGTTCGTCTGCATGTCGGACACCTTTCTCGAGTGAAGTGGCGATGGCGCTAGGCGCTGACGATCTGGTCGATGGAGCCCTCGGGCATGCCGTCGACAGTGCGGTAGTACAGACCGCTCAGACCAATCTGCTCGCACTCGAGGTGCGCGGCGAGGAACACGCTCACGTCGCTCTCGGGGTCGTCAAGGTCGCCGAAGTAGCGGGCCTTGCCGGGGCAGTTCACGACGCAGGCAGGCTTCTTGCCCTCGTCGACGCGATGGGCGCAGAAGGCGCACTTCTCAACCACGGCGCCGCGCTGCTCGCCGTATGCCTCGTAGGGTGCAGGCTCGGCGGCGTCAAACAGCCAGCCGGTACCCGGGCTTACCTTGCGGGCGCCGTAGGGGCAGGCGCTCACGCATGCCTGACAGGAGATGCACTTCTCGTAATCGACCGCGACGATGCCGTCCTCACGGGTGTAGGTGGCACCGGTGGGGCAAATCTCGACGCAGGGAGCGTTTTCGCAATGCATGCAGGCGTGCGGGACGTAGCAGCGGCCGGACTGGCCCACCTCGTCGCCCCACTCGCAGCAGTCCAGGGCATTCCAGGAAACACCGGGCTTCTGGTTGTTCTCCATCTGGCAAGCAACGACGCAGGCGCCGCAACCAGCGCACCTTCTCAAGTCGATAGCCATGGCATAACGGGACATAGCCTCCCCTTTCGTTGTATGGAACAAGTCCCCCTTCCGGGCTCCCTCACCCGGTGACCGTTCCCTGGAATCAATAATAGGGGCTGAAAATGTCAAGTACAGAAGGCGCCAACACACTTGAAATGCTGTGCCGAACACTGGCAAAATGTGGTCTAGACCAGGTTTTCGGTATGGTGCAGGGGGTACCATGGCCACAAAAGAGGATTACCGCGCGATTTTGCTGCCGGGGGAGTCGTTCGGCGTATCCCAAATTGCGCGTTATAAAGATCGCGCCCACAAGAAGAAGCTGTTCAAGGGCGAGTGCATCACAACGGTCGCCCGCACCATCGACGATCCGTACTACTATTACATCGACGAGGGCCAGATTCTCACGACGTTTACGGATGACTCGGGCGAGGGCGCCGTCGTGGCGTGGCGCAGCGCCGGCAACGCGTTTTCGGGCGAATACAACGACTTCGCCTCGATAGGCAAATACAAGGCCCGCCATGTGGCGGCAAAAAACAGCGTCTTGTTCGTATTTTCGCAGCGACAGCTTTACGAGATTGCCAAGGAAGACCCCGAGGTCTTCTATGAGTTCGTGCACAGCTGCCATATCCACTTTGCCCAGATGGCGCACCGCCTGTCGGGAACGGGCAACACCTCGACCGCCCGCCGCCTGGCCATGTGGCTGCAAAAACTCTGCCATACCAGCGACGTTGCCGATGACGGCAGCTGCTTCATCCCGTGCAAGATCACGGTCAAGCAAATTGCCGACATGCTGCGCGTTCATATCACCACGGCGACCAAGCTACTCGCGTCCTTCGAAGACGCCGGCATCATCAGTCGCACGAAGGAAGGCATCCTGATTCACGACGTGAACCGCCTCGACAGCGTGGGGATGGAATAGGGGGTGACCGAGTTGCTGGGGGAATTCCCTGGCGGTTCGGGCGTGGAAACGACTGCGAAGCGGTTATACTGTATTGCGATGGGCCCGGGATGACCGCTGATTCAAGTCACCGGGCCTAAATTCGTATCTGTGGGGAATTCACGTGGCGGACGCCAACCGAGAACTTCGAGGTTAGCGAGAACGAGAAAGATATGGGAGAGCAGCCACTAGCGGGGCTTTGCCCTACCTATAAAAAACTGGAGCGAAACCGCTAAGCAGCTCCGCCCCTACAAACCCGAAGGTTTTACGTATGAGAGTATTATGGCTGCGCCGGCGCCCAGATGTCAACAAGCTTTAGAAGAAAATCAAAGAACGATGTAATTACGTTGTTCCCCTCAAAGAGCGGGCGACTCTTCTCCCATGAGCCTCTCAGCGCCTCGAGTGATCTTGCGTGCCTTGCCTTCGTTTCGGATCTTGTGCAGACCAGCTGCGCCGCGTAGAGGGTTGAAGCAATCTGAACGGTCCTCAGGTTCGAGAGCCTTGCGCGTCTTGACTTGGTTCGCTTGAGACCATGCTTGTTAAGCGACGCGGTTATGAGGGCGTTGACGTCCGTACTCGCCTTCTGTTCCGTTCGCGACACGCCGTTGAGAATGCAGCTGTTGTGTTACCAGCCGTTCTTGGTTATGTGCAGTCCTTCTCGGCGGCGCTGCTCGAGTGCGTGCGCGGCATAGCGGACCGCACATAACCGATTTTCCTACCAGTCCATGCTCTTGAGCCAGGCCAGGAGGTCCCGCTTCTCGCCTTCGCTATATGCCGACCCGGGGGCAATGCGGGCGCTGCGCTCCTCAATGGCCCTGCGCCGCATCTCCGGGTTCGCCCTCGCGTAAATCTCCGTAGTCGTCACGGAGGAATGCCCGAGCAGGTCGCGTATGTACACGAGGTTGACCCCGGCCTCCAGAAGGTGCATGGCCCGCGAGTGCCTGAACATGTGCGGCGTGACCTTGTCGGGCACGTCCGCGCCGCCGGCCCGGGCGGCGGCGGAGTACTTCTCCACAATGTACCTGATGCCCGACCTGCTCAGCTTCCCAGCCCGCCCGGGTATCAGCGGGGAGTCGCCCGAGATTCCCGTCTCGGCGATGTGGCGCCCGACTATGGCCGACACCTCGCGGCCAATGGGGACGACGCGCGTCTTGCCCTTGCCGCGCAGCACGACTGCCGAGAGCCCGGCCGACAGGTCTCGCACCCGGACGTCTATCAGCTCCTGGGAGCGGGCGGCGGACTCGTAGAGCAGCGACAGCGCCGCGAGGTGCGCGAGGCCCGCCCGCGTCGAGGGGTCCGGCGCTGCGAGTATGGCGCGCATCCCCTCGACGCCGACGTAGCCCACCAGCGGCGGCGGGCAGCGCTTCTTTTCCACCGCCAGCACCGACGAGCAGGCCTCCATCCACAGGGGGTCGCGCGCCTGCATGTACCTGTAGAGGGAGCGCACCGCCGCAAGCCGCTGGTTCCGGGTAGAGACCCCCGCGCCGCGCGAGCGCTCGAGGTCGTCCAGGAAGGCCTCAAGCGCTTCCCCGCCGAGGTCGCCCGTCCCCAGGGACTCGATCGGCTTGCCGGCCCGCTCGGACGCAAAGGAGACGAACTGGGCCACGGCGTCGCGGTACGAGGCGGCCGTGTTCGGCGATGCGCCCTTGACGTTCGGCAGGTGGACGGCGAAGAACCTCGTTACGTGCCCCTCGAAGCCATCCATGTCACAGCCCTCCCAGGTCGGGGGCCACGCCCGGGGCGTAGGCCTCCATGCGGTCGAGGACGCCGGCCCTACCCTCGTCGGTGAGGCGGAGGTACCATTCGGTCTCCTTGGGGCCGCAATGTCCCATGTAGCGCGACAGTACCGGCAGAGCCGCGCGCACGTCGACCCCCGCGGCGTCCATGCGGGCCAGCGCCCCGACGGCGAACGTGTGGCGCCAGTCGTGCAGGCGCGGGTAGCCGCCGTCCGCCCTGCGCACGCCGGAGGAGTCCAGGAGCAGCCTGTGCCATTTGCAGACGAGCTGGTTCTGCAGCGGGCCGCCGTCCCTCCCGCAGAAGACCAGCCCCTCGCCGCCGCCGACCCGGAAGGCCCGGTAGCGGGCGAGGACCCCCTCCATCGACGCCGACATGACGACGAGGCGGTACTTGCCGCCCTTTCCCAGGACGCTGAGGCGCCTCCCGTCGACGTCGTCCCACCGCAGCCCCGCCGCCTCCGAGAACCTGAGGCCCGTCGAGTACAGCAGCCGCACGAAGGCCGGCATGATCAGGCTCGGCTCGTAGGGGCTGCGCCTTTGGGAGATGCCCGCGTCGGCCGCCGCGAAGACGGCGCCCGCCTCCTCGGCGGTGTAGATGTGCGGGACGAAGTCGCTGTCGTGGCGGACGTCGGCCTCGAACGCGCCCGCCTCGATGCCCCTCGCCGCGCAGAACCGCGCGAACGTGTTCCACAGCCCGACCCGGTTGGCGCGCGTCCGGCACGCCTCGCCGTCCCTGGGGGCCGACCACTCGGCGAAGGCGTCCTCGTCCATGTCCCTGTCGCCCAGGAAAGAGCAGAGCCGCGCGCAGGCGCACGCGTAGCTCCGCCCGTAGGCGTAGCCGCACGCCCTCTTCTCGGCGATGAACGCGCGCAGCGCCTCCGCCCAGCGGCCCCCCATGCGATCACCATCCGTCGACATGGGGCACCTCCGGGGGGATCGCCGCGAGGCCCTCCTCGTCGATCGACAGGTAGGCCTCGGTGGTCTGCGTCGAGGCGTGGCCGAGCACGGACGATATCGTCGGCAGCGCGGTCCCCGACGAGAGCAGGCCGGACGCGACGGAGTGCCGCAGCGCGTGCCCGCCGTGCCTGCGCCCCGAGCGGTCGACGCCCGCCCGGTCGATCGCTCGGGTCACCATCCGGTGGAACGACGAGCCGCTCGCGTAGGGCGTATGCGGCGCGTGCGTCGTCAGTATGATGTGCGGGTCGGCCGACTTCGGACGCGCGTTCCTCACGTAGTCCAGCAGCGGGAACCTCACCTCGTCGATGATGGGAAGCGACAGAGGGAGGCCGGTCTTCGCCTGCACGGTGGCGATCCGGCCCGTGCACCAGTCGACGTCGCGGAACTCGAGTGCGGCGACGTCGCCGCATCGCATCCCGTAGTGCGCGAACAGGCTCAACACGAGCATGTCGCGCTTGCCGGCGGGCGTGGCCGCGTCGACCGCCCCGAGGATCAGCGACACCTCCTCGTCCGTGTAGCGCGACGGCAGCGGCGAGTAGGCCCTCGCGCGGACGACGGGGAAGGCCTCCCGGCCGCCGAAGGGGGCGAGCCCCTCGCCGCGCATCCAGTCCAGGGCCTCGCGGAGCAGGTAGCCGTCTCGCTTGTTCTCGTGGACAGACCTGCCGGGCTCGCCCATGTATGCGTGCACGTCGGCCACCGTCAGGTCCCCGGTCGCGCGCACCCCGCGCGCGTCGAGGAACGCCAGGAACCGGCGGAACCGCCACAGCTTCGTCGCCTTCGTGCTCTTCGCCAGGTCGCTTGACCGCACCAGCTCGGCGTACCCCTCGTAGGCCTTCGCGAACTGCCCGGGCGGGGGCTCGGGGCCGGGATGCTGCTGGTGGCTCTTGAGGTATGTCCCCGTCTCGTCGAGTTCTAGCAGCGTGAGAAGCGGCTTGCGCACGACGCACTGGGCCGGGGTGACGTCGCGCTCGTCGATTGGCAAGTCGAATTGGGAGAGCAGGAAGCGCCCGGCCTCCTCCCTGCCGATGGAAGCGACGCCCTCGCGCCCGCACCACTTCTCGAAGTTGCCCAGCACCCAGCGCGCGTTCTTCACCATCTCGGCGCTGTATCCGTCCGAGCTCATCCGGCCGATCAGGGCGTCGACCGCGTCCCCTAAATACTCGATGTTCATCCTATGCTCCTTTCAACGGCTCGAACATCGTTGCAAGGAGCATATTCGGTTATGCGCAGTTTTCTAGGCTGCGCAGACGCCCAAGCTGGTCAAATGAGGTTGGCTGCACATAACCAAGAACGGTTGGTAACACAACTTATGTGCATATGCACATAAGTTGTGGGCGCAGGCGTTTCTGAGTCCCTGCGTGCTTCGAAGTACATAGTGCTCCTGTCGCATCTCTTCGTCGTCCCAACGGTTTGCGCAAAAGAGGTAGAGAGAATTGAGCGTGCCGAATTCTACTGCCTCAAGGAGCACCCATATTGGGATGCCGGTGTTGTAGTAGTGTGCAACGAGATCGCCCGAGTACTCATCGTGCTTTTCGTCGCCGTTGCTTCTGCCTTTGAGGTTGCCACTGATGTAGCTGCGGCCCTTGTGATTCATCTGTGCCAAGAAGTCCTCGACAATTGCGTAGCCGTCTTCTCCGTGGCCCTCGCACTTGTTGAGCAATCTGACGCGAGCGAAGTGCTCCACGTCGATTGCGATGGGGAGCAGACATTCTCTGAGTTGCCTGTCCAGTGAGGAAAGGATTCGCAAGTGCTCGAAGTCGAGTCCCAGGTACTTGCCTACGTGTGGGCCCTGGTCCTGTACTGGAAAGAGTTTACGGTAAGAGGATGTGCGTAATAGGTTATTGCCCGAACGGAGATAGTCGGTGGCTTCGGTCTCGGTGCAGAGGGTGAAGGTTACGCCTTTGGACTTGAGGTGAGCGATTTGCTCGGGTACTGTAAGCAGGGACTTGTTGTGCGGCTGTTGCTGAGCCCCGTGAGCTTGGCTGCTGTCTTCGGACATTGGGCCCTCCTGTCGAGCTCGGTTGGATCGTATTGTGCCGTGCACCGGGAATCCTGCGGTTTACATGGGACCTGCGGGGGTCTTTCGAGTTGGCGTGCCAGTTCTCTTGTATGCAAATTCTTCTCGGAGAGATTGATGAGATGAGACCCATCATCGAACCGTTCGTGAAGAACCGAGTGAGTGGACAGTAGTCCGACGGCGCACTGCTCTCACAAGATTCATCAGCAAATGCGCTCGTTTCGAGCATATGCCCTCTCTTCGTAGGGAGATAAAAGTGCCGTCACCTCTCTACCTCCAGTCCCGGGCGGCGTTTGTCGCCTCACGGAATTCGAGGTACCGCATGAAATCGTCGAGCATCTCGCGGCCGCTTCTGCTAAGCCTGCGCGCGCGGTCGTCGAGCGTGGGTGCGCGCTGGGCGTCGATGTCGTCACGGCCCACCACGAGGTCGATGCTGACGCCGAGCTCGTCGGCCATGGCCCAGGCGGCGGGAAGCGGTATGCCGGAGTTCGGGCCCTCCGGGGCCCGCTCGTAGCGCGAGTACGTGGAGTTGGGGATGTTAAGCACGGCGGCGAACTCCTTGGCTGACGCGTAGCCGGCCTCGCGGCGCAGGCGCTGAAGCGTGCGCTTTCCACAGGCCTTTCCCGCATCGCGGCGTGATATGACAGTAGATGACATATGCCGTCACTTGTCCTTTCCTGAAAGTGGTTTCTGGGAAACGGACGCACCATGCCCGTAGGGGCGCCACCCTCTGCGGGCACTCTTGTTTTTCGGGGCTTAAGATATCGCGCCCATCTTTTTCTTGGACTCGCGCACGGCTGCCATGTCGACCTCGGTGTACCTGACATCCATGCCCTTGAATTCGAACTCACCGTGGATGCGGTCGTATGCGGCCATGATGTTGCCAATCGAATCCCTCACCCCGGGCTCCTGGCGTTCGTCGGCACGCCTCTCTAGGTACTGCTTGAACCGCTCGCGCAGCTCGGCCGTCGTGGCCGACAGGGCGACGCCCGGTTCGTTGCGGTCGAGCTCGGCCAAAAAGATACTGTCGAGCCTTGCACACAGCGCCTCGGTGCGGCGGCGCTCGGCCTCTGCTTTCCGCTGGGTCGTATCGGCGTTCTTGGCGGTCAAAAAGTCCAGGTAGTCGTCGAGCGAGGATTGGAACTCGGGGGCGAGTGCATCGTAGCGTAGTTGCAACTCGCCTCGCTCCTCGGCGGGCGCGGGCTCATTGCGGCCGACTATGATGTCGATGGATACTCCAAACTCGTCGGCGAGGCGCCAGGCGGCGGCGAGGGGAATCTTCTCGGGGCTGGACTCGTAGCGGGCGTAGGTGGTGAACGGGATGCCCATCGCTTCGGCGAAGTCTCTGGCCGTCCTGTACCCGGCTCGCTTCCTCAGCTCCTGCAATCCGCTCGCCATTTTGAGTCAACTCCTCGTTTATATTCACCCTGTGGGGATGGGTCTCGCAGGGTGGTGATTCATGCGACGTTTCGGGGCCAATTGTAGCTATATGTGGTGATTCATACTAGTATAAAAATACCAAAATAAGCAAACGGGCTCAATTAACGCGAAATTGCATGATATTATGGCGTAGTTTGAAAACGCGATGCACTATCTGATGAGAACCTGAGGGCTACCGTGTGCCGTACGGTGAGGCAGCTAGGTGTAAGGCGGGAGAAAGAGGGGAGAGATGCTGCGTAGCCTTGACGAGATACCGGTGATGATGCAGGTGGAGGTGCCGGCCCGCGTGATAGGACTGAGCGCTTGTGTCGTGTTGACGAGCCGCACCTTCAGGCTCTTGTCTAAACCTTTAGGATGCGGTTATACTACTGGTCAATGGCCCCGGGAATGACCTCTGATTCAAGTCACCGGGGCTCGATTTGTTTCTATAGGAGTTTTCTTGGCTGACGAGCGAAAAGATCGACCCGCGGCGGAAAACGCTAACAAAGCGGACGTCAGCGCAAGCATGTCGCCCACCGAGCAGGAAGAACCGACCGAAGCTGAAGCCGTTGACAAAGAAGCAGGCGAGAAGGACCGCCGCAAGGCCGTTCTTATGTGGGCTGAGGGCTGGCTTTCTGCCGAGTGGCTCGCCCCTTACCTCGAGGCCTGCGGTGGCGAGATCGACAAGGCTCTCGATCTCTACCGCTGGAACGTCTTACTTGGGCAGTTTCTCATGCGCGACATCTCGTATTTCGAGGTCGCGCTACGCAATGCTTACAACGACACGATGGGCTCGCGCTGGGATGGCGACGAGCATTGGCTGCTCGACGATGGTTCGCCCGTGCGCAAGCCCGTCGTAAGGAAGTCGGGCAAGGGTTCGTCTGACGTCAACCGTGTGAACCGCATCATCATTGACAAGGCTGTGGCCGGCCTGCCCGACGGCTTCACGAGTGGCGACCTGGTGGCGGAGCTCACCCTGGGCTTTTGGGTGCACTTAACTGACCGATCCCGTGAGGCGGTTATCTGGAGAACCGGACTCTACGCGGCCTGGCCGAAGGGCACCAACCGCGCTGAGCTACAGGACTGCCTTGACGGTATTCTTCGCGTGCGCAACCGCATTGCCCACAGCGAGAGGCTGTTTGACCCGAAGCGGCCCCAGCTTTCTCCGAGGAAGGCGGACACCGATGCCGTGCGCCTGCTGGGGCAGCTGCAGCCTGATGCAGCGGAGTACCTACGCAGGGCCGAGGACGTGACTCTGGATAAGTTCCTTGAGAAGCACCCTGTGCCGGCGGATGTTGAGCTTTAGGCTTTAATAGCGGAAAGAAATCCACAGGCTATGCCTGTGGTGGGTGGGTGGTTCCACCCGGCTGGGTTCGGGCGACAGAGAAAAGGCCTCCGTCCCATAATTGTCCCGCCGCGATGGCTAGATCGAGGCGGGAGGGGAAGGAAGCCGATGAACGAGGCAAGCCCATCACACACCAGGTGGGACTGCACGTACCACATAGTCTGGATACCCAAGTACAGGCGCAAGGTGCCCCGCCAGCAGAGCAGGCGCGAGGTGGGCGCCCTGGTCAGGGGGCTCTTCGAGAGGAAGAGGTGCGAGGTCGTGGAGGCCCCGGCCGAATTGTGACGCCCGGGGATGACTGCTTCGGCAAGAGGCTGGGTTCTACGGCTTTGGTAGGAAAGCGCCCGAGCTACCGGGGAGTTGCCGGCAGCTCGGGCGTGGGTGGTTCGAAGTTCTTGTTTGGTTGATTGGCGTTCGATCTTATGCCCCAGCTACCTCGCCCTTTGCAGCGGGTGCATACTCGCCCTTCTCGGCCAGCGCCCTCTTTACGCGCAGCACGGCGTAGCTGCCGAAAATCGCGGTGTACACAAGCGCGGTGAATACGGCCTGGCCCGATCCGTACACGGCAGAGGGCACGACCATGAGCATCACGTGGATGTACGTGCAAGCGTAGAACAGGTACGACCAGCGCTGCACGGACTTCCAGGTGGCGGCGTTCATGGCGCGCTTCACGAACTTGAACGAAGTGACGCCCAAAACGATGAGCAAAACCAGCAGGATGAGCGCCACGATGAGACCGACCACCGTCATGGGCATGGCAAAGCCCAGGCGAATCGCGATATCTGCCATGCGCGGGATGACCGTCAGATAGAACAGATGGCCCAGGCACAGAATCCAGGCGAAGATGCTGAGCTCGCCGCGCGAGGGGCGCAGCCGCTGGGCGATGGGGGAGTTCTTGGGGAACACGCCCACGAACATCACGACTACGAAGAGCGCCGTGCCGAGCATGCACTGGTCGACGGCGAAGAAGATGGGCGTCCACAAGGCGCTGGGCAGCGAGAAGAACTTGCCGTACAGGAAAAGCGCCTCAAGAGCGAACGCGCCAACGTAATACGCAACGGCGTGCTTGCGCATCGAACGCGCCGCAAACCAGCAAAATGCAACTGCCAACAGCTGAATAATCAGGTACTTCATTCCCCAAACCCCTCTTGCGTTCTATATAACAACAATCCGAGGGACAATCATAGCGCGAGGGCATGTGGCAAAAGCCCCCGATGCTTATGTCAAGCTCGCCTGGGGCGCAACAATTGCGGGCGGAGCCGAAACCCCACGTTTCGCCTCACGGGGTGGGATGAGGGCGAAGGTGGCGATATGAGAAGTGCGGCGTAGTGTGGCGCCAGGCCACACTTCTCTGCGGGCCCCGCCGTATGCAGCTGCGCGTTCTTCTGGGCGGCGCTATGCAGACAAGCCGATGATCGCCCGAGCGCCAACCTTTGCCCCTCGAGTCGCATTCTTGGCGTTCGGGCAGGTTGCGAAGTGAGTTTTGCTGGGCTTTGGGCTATCATTGCCGCTTGTGGGCTCTTGGGGTCCCAAGTCTGCGAGACGCTGCGAAGGGTTGGTTCTCATGCAGGATAAAAAGCGCATCCTGGTTGTCGCCACGGGCGGAACGATTGCCTCTGTTGAGGACGGACGCGGTCTGACGCCGGGACTGAGCGGCGACGAGCTGCTCGGATACGTTCCCGAGGCAGCAAACCTGTGCCATATCGACGTGGTGCAGCCCATGAACATCGACAGCACAAACGTGCGCCCGCGCGACTGGATGCGCATTCGCAATGTGATTGTGGACGCCTACGACAGCTACGACGGCTTTGTGGTGCTGCACGGCACAGACACGATGGCCTACACCGCGGCCGCCCTGTCGTACCTGATTCAGGACAGCCCGAAGCCCATCGTGTTGACGGGCTCGCAGCAGCCCATGGCCAATCCCTTCACCGATGCAAAACTCAACCTCTACCAGAGCCTTCTGTATGCCGTGGACGATTCGGCCCACGACGTGTGCGTGGTCTTTGGCGGGATGGTCATTGCCGGAACGCGCGCCCGCAAGCAGCGCACCATGAGCTTCAACGCCTTTGTCAGTGTGAACTACCCCGAGCTCGCCCTCATTCGCAATGGCCGCGTTATTCGAGCAGGTCGTGACAACAAGCCGGCCGCCGACTCCGCGCATTTCTATGACGCACTCAACGAGCGCGTGTTTGTGCTGAAGCTGACCCCCGAGATGGGCCCGGGCATCTTTGAGCTGCTCAAGCGCGACTACGATGCCGTCATCGTCGAGACGTTCGGCATCGGAGGCATCCCCGAGCACGAGGATGCCTCGTTTGAGCGCGCTATCTTCGACTGGGTAGACTCCGGGCGCATCGTTGTCATCACGACGCAGGTGCCTGAAGAGGGCTGTGACCTGGGAGTTTACAAGGTTGGCCGCGCCTACCTCGACCACCCGGGCATCCTCATCGGCGACGATATGACGACCGAGGCGCTCGTTGCCAAGACCATGTGGGTCCTGGGCCAGAGCCGCGACCCGCAGCACGTAAGCGAGCTGTTCAGGCAGCCCATCAACCGCGACCGCGCAATGGGCTAAGCGCTGAAAAAGCAGGCGGTGCGGCGCTCTCTACCATTGCGGCAGTGCTGGCGGAGAGTGCGTTCGACGGGGTCGGCTGTGCTTAATCAGCCGTCTCACTCGCCGGTAGCAACCGCTCCCGATACTGGTTGCCCAGGGAGAATGCCCGCTTTGCCGGGTGGCGCGAGGCACGGCATAAGGTTAGTTCTGGGACTTTTTGGCAGCGAAATGAGTTTCGGAGTAGTTTTCCCGGGCCCAGTGGCAGACAAACGAGTTTCGGAGTAGTCAAAACGTTCTCGGCGCGCCCTATGGTTCTTTTACAGACCAGTCTGAGGTCTTAAAAGGGACATTTGCCAGAAATTCTGTTGTTATTACAACAGAATTTTGTGCCACACAGAGCCGAGGGGTACTTTCGTTCAGAAATCATTACTCCGAAACTCGTTTCGCTGCCAGTGGGTCGGCCGGGACTACTCCGAAACTCGATTTGTTGCCAGCAGCCGGGCCCGCACTACTCCGAAACTCGTTTTGCTGCCGTCCGACCCTGGGGAAACGATAGGTAAGTCATCCGAGCGGCCATGGCGAGATCCCGGGGGCGCTCCCAGCGAGAGAATCCAACGACGATGGGTGAATCCGATAGACAAGAACTCATTCAGGGGGAAAGCCCTGGAACTTGGAACTTGCGAGTTTCAAGTTCCAAGTTGCCCCTCTCGGGCCGATTTTTGGCACCGGTCCGGGAGAGGCTGCAGCTGGGGCTACTCGTTCACCGCATCCCGAGATCTTAGGCCTCGTTTTTGGGATAGCCTGTGATGCGCACGCTCCAGTCGCGCTGGGGGTCAAGTGCGAGGTATGCCTCGAATTTCGAGCCGTCGCGCTTGGAGGTCAGGCCTTTTACCAGCACCGTCTCTCCCTTGAGCAGCTTGGGGATGTCGGCCTTGGGCAGCTTTTTGCCCAGGTGCTCGCGCAGGTAAGGTACCTTGTCGTTGCCCACATCCACCACGTCGCCGCCGCACTTGGGGCACACGCCCACCTTTACGGACTGGTCGCGTGCAATGCGGGGACGATATCCTTGCGCGCAGTCGAGCTCGATAAGACGGTCGATCGTCGAGCCGTCTTTGCGAGCCAGGCCCTTGACCTTTGCCGTCTTGCCTGCGAGCAGCTTCTTGGCGCTGGCAGCCGAAATCTCAGCCCCCATGAAGGTCCTCGGCAGCTTAAACGAGCAGGTACCGCACGATTTCCAGGCAGGCGAGCCGTCGGGTCCCGTCGTGCGCTCGCGGCGCACGTTTTCGCACAGATATGGCGAGCGGGGGTTGCCGTTGTCCAGCACGCGGCCTCCGCACTGAGGACAGCGGCCGATGATCTCGCCTGTGGGCGCCGCCTCACGACGCGGCATCGCCATGCCAGCGGCAACAACCTCGTGGACGAGCTTGGTCACGCCTTGCATGAACGCCTCAGGATCGGCCCCCTCTCGCTCTATTGCCGCAAGGTCGCGCTCCATAGAGGCTGTGAGGCGCACGTCTTTCAGACGGGGATCCACGGTGTCGATGAGGGCCCGTCCTTCGGCCGTCGAAATGAGTGTCGTACGCTTACGCTCCAGGTAGCCGCGGTCGACGAGCGAGGCAATGATGCCGGCGCGGGTGGCGGGAGTGCCGAGGCCGCCCGAGTGAGACGCAGAGTCCTTGATGGCCGAGCGCAGGTCGTCCTCATCGAGGAAGCGTTCGGCATGCTCCATGGCGGCAAGAAGCGTCGCGTCGGTGAAGCGCTTGGGCGGGGTGGACTTCACGGTCTTGAGGTCGCCGCCAAGTACCGGCAGCTCCATCCCTGGCACAAGGTTCTCGGGGATGCGGGAAGCGGTCTCGTCACCCTCTTCTTCCTCGGTGGACGCTGCGCGGCGCAGCTTTTTCCAACCAGCCTCGAGCTCGAGGGAGGAAGTCGCACGGTAGGGCTGGCCTTCGACCACGACGTCGAGGCCGGCTTTTTCCAACACGCGGTCGGGAGCCACCGCGGCAAGCAGCGACTCACAGATCATGCCTGCGATGAGAGCGTCGTCGCCCTTGAGACCCTGCATGCACGAGGAGGTCAGGCGGGTCGTGGGAAGGAGGGCTCCGTGGCCCTCAACCTTCGAGTCGTCGACGACTTTCGAAGCGTCATGCGGCATGCTGCTAAACGCCTTGGCCGTGTCTGCCCCCACATGCTCGGGGGTGTTTACCAGGCAGATAAGCTGCTCGAGGCCCTCGCCGTCCTCGGTGTTCACAAAGCACGAATCGGTGCGCGGATAGGTGATGAGGCCGCGCTCGTAAAGGCTTTGCAGGGCTTTGTCGCATGCGTCGGGGCTCATGCCGAAGCGCTCGCTGGCGAGCTTTTGAGCGCCGGTCGTGTTGAGCAGGGCGGGGGAGCCCTCCGTCGCCTTCTTCCTTTGGACGCCGACGATCGTCGCATGCGCCATCTTGGCAGCCTCGAGTCGGTCTTGTGCTTCCTTCCTCGAGGCGCAGGCCTCGCCCAAGACAACGAGGCCATCTCCCAGATTGAGCGCCACGCGGTACGATTCGGCAGACGAGAACGCCTCGATGGCGCGATCGCGCGCAACTACGAGGGCCAGCGTGGGCGTGCGTACGCGTCCCACGCTTTGGGCCGACCTCAGGTTGCGCGAATAGAGGCGGCTGGCGTTCATGCCAACCAGCCAGTCGGATTTTGAGCGCAGGATCGCTGATTCCAGCAACCCCTGGTATTCGGCATTAGGCTTGAGCTGGGCAAATGCCTTCGCCAGGGCCGCATCTTCAAGCGAGGAGCACCAAAGCCTGTCCACCGGCAGAGTGCAGCCCAGCTCGCGCAGCACCAGGTCGGCGATGGCCTGGCCCTCTCGGTCGGGGTCGCATGCGTGGATCACGCGCCCATACGACCCGCCTTGCAGCAGTGTGGCCATGCAGTTGAACTGTTCGGCCGCCGCCCCGCCATCGGGCGACTTCCAACGCCACCCGTCGCTGCCAGGATCGATGGGCAGCCTTGCACCCGAGTTCGACCACTCAGGATGCTCCTTGTATTCCTCGGGCAAAAGCAGCCGCATGAGATGCCCCTGGGCCCACACGACGTCGTAGGCCGCGCCCTCGATCCAGGTGCCGTGGTCGTTCTTGCATCCCAGATGGCGTGCCAGTACCTTGCCCACGGTGCGCTTTTCTGCGATGACGAGGGTCTTTTTATTGGGGGTTGCCTGCATGGGCGGCGCTCTCCTCTACCTTTTAAAAAGCCGGGGGTTGTCGGAACCACTCTCATTTCCCAGGGCAAAGGCGAGCCAGGAGCGCAGCTCCTCAAGATATGCCCCACCCAGGGACGATGTTTGCTGTGGCACGGTGGCGGGCACCTGAAAGACGCAACGCCAAAATGCCTGGTTGCGCACCATGACAAGCTCGTACTTCCACATCGCGTCGTAGTCCTCTCGCGTAATGCCCAGGTGGCGCTCATACCAGTCGGGAACGTTGCGGACGCCCTCGTCTTCCAAAAACTCGCGGACGTCGCCGCATCCAGCCATGGGATATTCGGGAATGTTGTATCCGTCGTGGCGTGCAATGTCCCAAATGAGCATGCGCCCGTCGGGATAGCGGGAAATGGTGTCGCCCAGGATTTCTTCCACGAGACGTGCGAGCTTGCCGCAGGTGAGGCTACCGGGCAGCTCGCCGCCAGGCTGGGGGAGGAGCCGCAAAACACGTTTAGCGAGCACGGTGTTCAAGTCTGCCTCCTCCGGTTCCCAATCGACGTGCGCAACAGCACGCATGCTAGCGTACCGCAGGTTGAATGAGAAAGGAGGGGAGCACTCGGTACACACCTGCAAACTCGGAGAATTCACGCAGGTAATCCAGCAAACACATAACGGGGCGCCGGCCGTGAAGCCGACGCCCCGCCCGGGGGGGTGTGCTATGCGGGGCCATATGGCCCCA
>CAKUAI010000018.1 GCA_934636245.1 uncultured Coriobacteriales bacterium | reverse complement strand
CCCGAAAAAGTTTCGAGCACAAACCCGAAAGTTTCATCTGCACATTTCCGAAAAGCATGCTTGACTAAACACACCTTCGCGCCCGAACCAGGACGACGAAACGGGCAGGTAGTCTCTTGTCAAGAACGAACGCTGACGGGGCCCGTCGTATGCTTTGATGGGGCGGCGCGGCGCCCACGGTTGGCCAATATGGTATGGATTTTGCTCTATAATCGAATTTTGACCTATTTTGGCCCAAAAATGACGTGTCCACGGGCCGGCATGAGTGTATTTGGAAACGTTCTGCGCTATATAATTCCTTGGATTGCCGCTGGTCGACGTGTCGGCGTCGACTTTCGAGAAAGGAGCGCGCGATGAGCAAGCCGCAGTCTGCCGCGGACGTCGCGAAGTGCATGTTTCCCAAGAAAATCGCAGTCTCCGCATTGGCGTTGTCGCTGGCCGGGATGGGGTTGATGCCCGGGCTTTCCTGCGCCATCGCCTCCGAGGCGACCGACGCGCCCGTGCAGCAGGCCGTCCAAGCCGAAACGGGCCCACAGCAGGCAGCAGGCCAGACTGAGGATACAGCCTCGGACGGCTCGCCCGAAAGCCAGACGGTTGCCGCGGATCCCAACGCGGTCTCCCTCACTGGCGAAGAGTCCCTGGCCGCCTTGATTGCCTCGGCCCAGGTCGCCACTTCCGGCGAGACGCTGCGCGACGTCACCTCGCGCGTCGTGGGCGCCACGATGGACCGTGACCTGTACGGCGCGGTCGAGAACCCCATGTCGCTCGAATATCACGATCGCACGGTGTCGTTTGTGGACATCGACGGCGGCAAGACCACGGGCCGTATCTCTCTGGGCGACGAGCAGTCGCTTTATATGGCGGCCGTGAGCAGCCAGATCGACGACTGGGCGGCGCTTGCCTACAACATCTTCGGCTATGCCGACACCTCCAACAGCAAGCTGTACACCGACCACGCCGGCAATGGCTTCGACAGGGATTTCGGCCCGGGAGGTAATTACGTCGACCTCTATAGCGCCCTGATGACGGCAGACGGTGACGGTAGCACGGGCAAGGACTGTTGGCGTTCGAGCGGCCTGTCGTATGCATCGTCGCTGGCTGGTGCCTACAACGCCTTGACCGACACGTTTGCCGCTTCCCTTGGTGGCAGCCACAAGACCACGGGCGCGGACGTCCGCGGGCACCTGCCCATCGACGCGCTGTCGAGCAACACCGACAACCAGACGGTCATCTACTCCAACGTGATTCAGGTGGACCGCGCCGGCAGCACACCCAAGTATTACGTCAACGGTTTCGGCATTGCGTTCTACGATTTCGAGGTGCACCCGCTGTCCAACGACAAGGTCCTCAACATGGCCCCCGAGGGGTCGAGCGGCTACGAGTACCAGAGCAAGACCGACAAGAAGAGCTTCGTCACGCAGAGCACCAACCAGGGCTACGACGACGCGTCGGTGGACGTCTCCCTGACCAAGACCTCCAGCGAGACCGTGTCCAACTCCACCTCGGCCAGCTCGTCGGTGTCGTTTGGCCAGCAAATCGGCATCTCGGGGTCGTATGAGAGGAAGTTTGGCCTCGCTGACAAGAACACGGCCGCAATCTCGGTCAGCGCCGACATCAGCTTCGAGGAGGCCTACTCCACGGCCTACAGCACCGAGTCGAGCATCACCGACTCGATTGACGAGTCCGTCACGGTGAGCACCACGCTGCCCGCGCACACGGTTGCCTGTACCGAGCAGACAAGCTCCGACGCCACGCTCGTACAGAGCTACGACGAGCCGGTGGGCATCACGTTCAAGGTGGCCATCTACTCGCTGAACTCCGAGTGCTACCAGGACAGCGGCGGGGTCGCCTCCTTCTCTACGGCCGGGTACGACCAGTACACGTTTTGCACGCTGTTCGGCGGCGGCGATAGCCTGACGACCGACGCGCAGGACGCCCTGTACATGCGTGCCGTCGAGCACGTGGGGGAGCCGAGCTACGAGCAGGCCTTTGGCGCGGTGAGCACCTACGGCCGCTATGGGCATGACAAACTCATCAGCGCTATCGACTGGAGCAGCGTCCTTGCCGACCACTCCAACGGCTCCGCCAACATGAGCGGGCATCTCAGCGACATGGTCTCCACGTACCCGATGTCCATAGACGGGGCGACCATCACCATCCACGCGCAGTCCGTCGACACCGTGCTCATGACGGCCCAGCCGCTCTACCCCATCGCCTCCATCAAGGTGAAGTGGCAGTTCGACCGCGACAAAGACATGCAGGTGGGCGACGAGATGGCCATCTCCTCCACCAACGTGAGCCGTGTGAGCGCGCTGGACAAGGACGCGGTGGACTACTATGGCTTCGTCGCATCGAGCGGCGAGTGGAAGATTGTGGACGCCGAGGGCAACGAGGCCACGTCTGACGTCATCGACCTCGTGACCGACTCGGTGACCCATGAGCAGACCGTGGTGGCCAAGGCCCCCGGCACGGCGTACGTGAAGTACTTCATCCCCGAGAACACCTACGTGGACGCCTACGGCAACGTCTCCACCAACGCCGACATCGACTCGGCGGCGTACAAGATCACGGTGGCCGACCCGGCCTTCCAGGGCAGCATTGCGCTTTCGGGCGCACCGCAGGTGACAGTGGGTGTGGCCGACAACCTCAACACGATGGCCGGTGTGGACGTGGCGGCCTACGACACCACGGGCAAGGAGGTCGAGGCCACCGTGCAGTGGGAGGCACAGGAGCTCGCCTTGCGCGGTATCGAGCTTTCGGCCGACGGCACGGTGCTGGCGACGCAGCCGGGCACGTTCCATGTGCGCGCTTTCATCGACGGTGTGTTCTCCGACTGGATCGAGCTCGTGGCAGTGGAGGCGGCGGCCGAGCCCGAGGTACCTGCCGACGAAGGTGCGCCTGTCGAGCCCGAAGCGCCTGAGGAGCCGCAAGCGCCTGCTGATGAGGCTGCGCCCGCCGAGGACGTGACCCCGGCCGAGCCCGAGGCGCCTGCTGACGAGGGTGCGCAGGCCGCGCCCGAGGTTCCTGCGGAAGAGGCCGTGCCTGCCGCCGACGAGGCGGTGCCTGCTGAGGAGGGCGTTCCCGCCGAGGAGGGTGCACCTGTGGAAGATGCCGGACTGACGCAGGACGGCACCGAGGCGCCCGTGCTGGAGACCACGCTGGGCGAGCTCGCAGACGGTGTCTACCAGTACGGCGTGACGCAAGGCCTCATCTCGGGCAACCCGGAGGACGGCTTCAGTCAGCAGGACTATTACACGATGGGCGTGCTGTACTGCGCGGCCAGCCACATGGGCATGATTCCCGCCGAGACCCAGGCCGCGCTCGATGCCTACCTCGACGAGCATTACGGCGCCGACCAGGTGCAAGCTTGGAGGGAGCAGGCGCTGACCGTGTTGCGCGACGCTGGCTACATTGACGCGGAAGGCGATGCTGCCGAGGAGGCCGCGCCTGCTGAGGAGGCTCCCGTTGAGGAGACTCCGGCTGATCCGGTTCCTGAGGAGGCCGAGCCCGCCGAGGAAGCCCCTGCTGAGGAGGTCGCGCCCGTTGAGGAGGCCCCCGTCGAGGAGCCGGCTCCCGCGCCCGAGGAACTGTCCGGCTCGCCGTTCGTGGGCGTGTGGAGCTACGCTGCGCCGGACCATACCTACGAGCTCGTGATCGATCGCCAGAGCCCTGCGGCGTTCATTGTGTGGGATAGGCAAGACGGCCTCATGGGTACGTGGGGCGAAGCCGGTGACGGCAGCGCCACGGTCACGCTTGGCAGCGCAACCTGCACCCTGAGCCTCGACGGCGACAGTCTGTGGGTCGACTACAACGGCACGCCGGTTCAGTTCGTGAGGAGCGCCTGGTAACGACATGCGCTTCGTATAAAAGCGGGGTGTTTTCCAGCGCGAGGCTTGAGCAAGGTGCCGTGGGCCTAGCCTATAAGGCAAAGCCCACGGTGCGTGAATGACAGGGTTTCGAGACATTCGATGGCTGGCCTGTGTTGAAGTGGCTACCGCATGAAAAAGGCCTGCGAGTCCGTTTTGAACTCGCAGGCCTTTGTATGTCGGGCGGATGGGGCCGCCCACCCGCGCTACTCCTCGCGCTGCGCGCGACGCTTGAGGTTGGCGCCGACGACGTGCGCCGCAGTGCGAGCCGCTCTGCGGCCGATCTCCTTGTCATCGGGCACATAGAGCTCGGTGCCGACGCGACCGTGCTGCGTGTCGATAAGCAGGGACATATGATAGGCGGAGGTGTCGCAGCTCAGCGTTGTCCAATGATCTTTCGAGGGCTTTTGCGGGCTGAAGGCCTTAAGAAACTCGGGGGTGGCCGTCGCGATCTCGCGGTACTTCGTCCAATACGAGAGTTTGACGCGCTCGGTGTCGGAGAGGCTTTCATCGTGCCGAATGGACCAAAACAAGGCCCAAAATCGCCTCGAAATGGTCCATTCTACACGTTTGACCTACGAAGGTGCCAAACGGACCAGAAGAAGAATCAGAGGTATGTTCCTCCCTCATACACCACTTCTCGTTACGCTACAAGAGAAAGACGAGAGGGGTGTTGTGCGGCGGTACGGCCGGGCTAGGGGACTTCGTTGAAGCTTTTTACAGCCTGGATGGGTTTGCTGACACTCAATACTACGATGCGTCTGGAGTTCTTCGACGGGGCATGATGAGTTTGTGGGCGTGCGAGTGGGTAGGTATTGCCATCTTGCGCGTATAATCCTGAGGCGAGCATGTGCGGCGGATTGCTTTCGAGGAGGCGGATGGCATGGGTAGGTACCTGAATCCCGGAAACGGGATGTTTCAACGTTCGCTCGACTCGGAGATTTACGTCGACAAGAGTGGGCTTATCGCCTGCACCAACCGCGTGCTCGGTGGCAGGGAGTGCTACGTGTGCGTGAGCCGCCCCCGCCGCTTCGGCAAGTCCATGACGGTCGACATGCTCGTTGCGTACTATGGGCGCGGCTGCGACTCGCGTGGGCAGTTCGAGGGGCTTTCAATTGCATCGGACGCGGGCTTCGAGCGGCACCTTAACGCCTATGATGTCCTGCATTTCAACATGCAGGACTTTCTTTCGTCGAGCCGTGGCGATGTAATTGCGATGCTCGGCAACCTTGATAGGGCAATCGAAGCGGACTTGCGCGGGGCCTATCCCGATGCCTTTGCCAATGGAGCCAGCATTTCTGTGGCCGACGAGCTCGGCGATGTATTCGCACGCTCGGGCACCTCGTTTGTCTTTGTCATCGATGAGTGGGACTGCGTGTTCCGTGCGCCCGGTACGACTGGCGACGACCAAGCGCGTTACCTCGACTGGCTGCGACTTGTCCTGAAAGACAAGCCTTATGTCGGGCTTGCTTACATGACGGGCATTCTTCCCATCAAGAAGTATGGTCAGCATTCGGCGCTCAACATGTTCACCGAGGTCTCGATGCTCGACCCCCGCGACTACGCGCAGTTTACCGGTTTCACCGAGGACGAGGTCGCAGGCTTGTGCAAGCGCTACGAGATGTCGTTCGACCAGACCCGCTACTGGTATGACGGCTACGACGTCGACGGCGTACAAACGTTCAACCCCCGCTCGGTCGTGATGGCGATGACGGGCCGCAGGTACCGCGGCTACTGGACGCAGACCGAGACATTCGAGGCTTTGCGCGCTTACATCGGCATGAACCTCGACGGCCTTCGCGACAAGGTGGTCCGCCTCATTGCGGGTGAGCGCATTCGTGTCAACGCGGCCAAGTTCCAAAACGACATGACGACCTTCGGCAGCGCCGATGACGTCCTCACGCTTCTTGTGCACTTGGGGTACCTCACGTATCGGCCGGGCGAGTATGGCCTGGGCGACGGGGAAGTCTGGATTCCCAACAGCGAGATTGCCGGGGAGTTCGTGAGCTGTGTGGAAGACAAGGGTTGGGAGAGCACGGCTTCAGCGATTCGCGATTCTGACGAGCTGCTGCAGGCGTTGCTGACGGGCGAGGAAGATACAGTTGCGCGGCTCGTGCGGCGGGTGCATGAGGACAACACCTCGGTTTTGGCGTATAACGACGAGAACTCCCTCGCCTGTGTCATGTCGCTTGCCCTGTACGCCGCGAGACGCTCCTACGTGCTGCATCGAGAGTTTCCCAGCGGCAAAGGCTTTGCCGACCTGGTGCTTGCCCCCCCCGCGCGGGGGTGGATATGCCCGCGGTTGTGATCGAACTCAAGCACGGCTCGACTGCCCAGGCTGCCCTGGCACAGATTCATGAGCGCAACTATGCGGCAAAGCTGAGGGAAGAAGGGCACGAGGTTCTCCTCTGCGGCATTGCTTATGACCCAAAAAGCAAGGAGCACTCCTGCCGGATTGAGCGGGAGTAGGGGGAAGGTTTCATTCGGGTGGGAATGGCGTGGTTTTGGCGGCGAAGGCCCCGGTGTCCAGCGCCGCCACCCCCGCTCCTCCCGGGTCTCGCAGACTCTCTCTAACCTGCGCGCGAACTGCCTCGCCGCCGCTTCGGGGAACCATGCGGGTGCGAGGTCGTTCGGCGCAGGTGTCTCGACAATGACATCATCGAAGCCTTCGAGCCTACCGGCGTCGACCAGGAGAAGTCCTCCACCAATGCGAGTTGTCTGCTGGGGAAGTCTTCGAACGGGTTCGACTCGCAGCACAGCAACCCCTGTTCCAACTCCTCCCTGCGCGACGCCGTATAGTAAAAGCTCGCCCGTTGTCGAAGACCGGAGCACGGTGGAAAGCGCCGCGCCTTACGCCTCGGGGAACAGGTACCCGGCGGTCATCTCGAGGTAGTTCTCGCCGGAGTAGCCCGGGAAGGCCTCGAGCATGGTGGTCTTAAACTCGTCGGCCGTGCTCGACTCGCCTGCAATCTCCTCGAGTTTCTGCAGGTATGCGATCTTGTCGGCGACGGCCTGCTGGTCCTCGGGCGTGGTGTGGCCGGGCAGGACGAGGGCGTAGCCGGCCTGCTGGTAGCCCTGAAGGGCCGCGATGGTGGCGTCGGCGGCCTCGAGGCTCACCACGATGGAGTGGACGGTCTGCCCGAGCATGTGGGTGTACACGCAGTTGGCAGCCGGGATGACCAGGTCGTAGGTGTCGGCGGAGTTGATGACCTCGAAGTCAATGCCACCCACGGTCACCGGACCCCCCTGGGCGAAGCTGTCGATGGCGGCGTTGTTGGGGTTCCAGGCGTCGCCGAAGGTCTGCGCAAGGCCGCTTGCGGTGGCCTGGGTGGAACCGCCCTCGATGGCGTCCTCGGCAGCCTGGGTGCCCCAGACGCTCACGCCGTCGAGGTAGTCGCCGCCGCTGGGGTGGGCGTCGACCCAGATGTTGTTCATCGGCTTGCCGAGGTTGGCGATGTAGCGCTGCCACTCGAGCAGGGTGGCCTGCATCGGGGGCAGCTCGATGCCGACGAGCTCGTCGGTGCCTTCCACGATGTAGCACACGTCGCCCAGGGCGTCCTGCGTGTTGAAGGCGTGGATGCGCACGCCGTCGAAGTCATAGACGCTCACGGAGTAGGTGGGGACGGGGGTCGCGGTGCCCTCGTCGGCAGCAGCCTGGGTGTCGGAGCTGGCGTCCACGTTGGCCCGCGAGGCCTCGTCGGCCAGGGCGAGCGAGGTGCCTGCCGTCAGAGCGCTGCCGGCGGCAAGGGCGGCACCTGCCACGAAGTTGCGGCGGGAAAGGGTCTCAAAGCACGTTGCGCACATGGGTTTCCTCCTTGGTTCGGCGGGGCGACCTTCGTCTCGGCCGCTCCTTTGCGGATGACGCGGCCCATTGTGCCCGGGCGGCCCGGCGGCCGCCAGTACGCACAACGAAGTGCCCCGGTTACCGCGCGGTTCCTTTTGACCCCGACCAGGGCGTATGACCCCCAAAGGAGGAACTGCCTATTGTGCGTGAACTGTGAAGGAGAAGAACAACCTGTTCAGGGGTGCACCTGCTCGCCTAAAGTGCGGCGAAAGGAGGTTTTCCATGATGACCAAAGAGGAGCTGCCGGCCTGCCCGGTGTCCACGACCGTCGCACTTATCGGCAGCAAATGGAAGCTGCTCGTGCTGCGCAACCTGCGCATGCGCACCTGGCGTTTCAACGAGCTGCAACGCTCGCTCGAGGGCGTGAGCCAGAAGGTGCTCACGAGTGCGCTGCGCGACCTGGAGCGCGACGGCCTCGTCGAGCGCACGGTCTACGCGGAGGTGCCCCCGCGCGTGGAGTACAGCCTCACCGACCTGGGCCGGTCGCTCGAGCCCATCATGGCCGCCATGGAGACCTGGGGCCGCGGCTATCAAGAGATGGTCCGCTCCGGCGAGGGGGAGTAGGGGAGAGCGGAAAACGGCCCGGCCTAGGGGTTGCGCTATCAACAGCCAAAGGAAGATGCGGTTGTCAGCTTGCCAATGCAAGCCTTATGAAGCGAGGCTTCGAAAGGGTTGCAGACCCAAATCGCAAAGAAGTTCTTTCATTGCGAGGGCCCAGTCAAGCTGTTTTCTGATGAAGTCCGGCCATGTGTCTCCGATGGCTCGCTCCTCAATGCCGATTTTGCAGGATTTCGCCAGAATCCAATGCTAATTTTGCAGAAACGGCTGGTAAATGGCTATACTTGATGATGTGGCATATAGAGAGGACATCATCATGCTCAGGAGAAAGATTACCGACCGCCTACTGGATTGGAAGCGGACGAGGAATCGGCAGGGTCTGCTGGTCACAGGAGCACGGCAGATTGGCAAGACGAGCAGCATCGAGGAGTTCGCTGCCGAATTCTACCAGGACATGATTAAAATCGACTTCGTTGAGCGTCCTGAGGCCATCGGCATCATAAGCGGGGCGACGAGTCTCGAGGACCTAGTCATGCGTATTACTGCCCTGGCGACTCGGCCACTTCCCGATGGCAAGACGCTCCTCTTTTTCGATGAGGTTCAGCGTTGCGGGGATGCCATAACCTGGATGCGTTATCTGGCAAATGACGGACGTTTCGACGTGATTTACTCGGGCTCGCTGCTTGGGATCGAGGCGTATGACTTTCGCTCACTGCCCGTGGGGACTATTGACATCGTCGAGATGTTCCCCATGGATTTCGAGGAGTTCAGCTGGGCTATGGGGGTCGACGGGTCGCTATGGGACGCCGTCCGCTCATGCTTTGAGAAGGTTGAGCCCATACCTGACTTTCTCCACAGCCGCTTTGTCGAACTGTTGTACCGCTATGTGCTTGTGGGAGGCATGCCCGAAGCGGTCCAGACGTTCGTGACGTCCAACGACACACAAGCCATGCGGGCGCGGCAGCGTGGCATCCTCGACGCATATCGAGCCGACATAACACGTTATGTGTCTGACCGCCTGCATGCGCAGCGAATAAAAACCATCTTTGAGGCGATTCCCGCACAGCTGAACAAGGAAAACCGCCGCTTCATTGTATCGGGCATCGACAAGAAACGCCGTTTCGAAGACATGCAGTCAGATTTTGACTGGCTTGTGAACGCGGGCGTCGCCATTCCCGTCAAGCGGGCCAGCGATGCGGTGTTTCCGCTCGGGTTGAGCCGCGAGGATAGCTACTTCAAGTTTTACATGAATGATGTGGGGCTGCTCTTCTCGACGTTTTCCCCTGCGGATGTTGAGGCCGTCGTCGCATGCAGGGATGACATCAACTTCGGCCAGGTCTTCGAGAATGTCGTTGCCCAGGAGCTACGGGCACATGGTCGGGAATCGCTGTTTTATTTCAACACGACCAAAGTCGGGGAGGTGGACTTTCTCATCGAGGCCCGGCACACTCCCGATGTCTTGCCGGTCGAGGTCAAATCCGGCCGCTACAGCACCAAGCATGCGGCGCTTGACAGGCTGCTGCAAGTTGAGAACTATGGGCTCGACAAAGCGGTTGTCCTGCATACGGGTAACATTTCGCAAGACGGGGCCATCACATACCTGCCTATCTACATGGCGGGGCTGTTGTAGCGCTTGCGCCGGGTGAGCGGGCGCAAAGGCGGACGGCATGCGGACGACAACGTCTTCGAATTGCGAAAGCCATTCTGCTCCTTCCGCTGTCTTGTCATGCTTGATGGCAATCTGAGCCTTTCGTCTATTTCTCCGCGTCCGGAGACTTTCCGTGCTCGCCTCTACCCCCGGGAGGCGAAGTCCTCGTACATGTCGAGGATGTCCTGTTGGCTGTGAACGCCGAGCTTGGCGTAGATGTTGCGCAGGTGGGTGCGCGTGGTGGCCGTGGTGATGCACAACGTCTCGGCAATGCGCGAGGCGGTGCGCCCGCGCACAAGCAGTTGCAAAATCTCTTCTTCGCGCCGCGTGAGGTCGTACTCCACGGCGATGAGGTGACAGGTGTAAGGGAGCCGGTCGAAGCCGTTTGAGGGCTGCTGGGCATCGTGCCTGGGTGTTGCTGCGCCGCCATCCATTGAGCGTGCGGAAGAGGTCTCGTCAGCGAGCATGCCGCCGTTGGTTTCTGCGGCGCTCAGCTGCATGCTGTCTGTGCTCGAGGTCCCAGCGCCTGCTTCGCCGGACGTGAATCTCGCGCTATCCGCCCTGTCGGGCACGGTTCCCACGGTGTCCGTTCCGCGGGGCGTAACCTTCTCGGTTCCCAAGCCGGCCGTGTGATCTGAATCCTCATATGGTGCCAAGCTGTAGAGGGCTGCGATGCCTGCGATATCAGCCAGAAGCAAGACTGCAAGCGCGGCTGCACAGACGATGTTGAGCACGGTTACGGTGCACGTGTTGCCCAGAAGGGAGCTCACGCACGTGCCAGCAAAGAAGCTCAGGTAAGCAATGGACCACAGCGAGGTGCGCTGGGAGCTGCTGCGGGCGAATGGAAACCCAAACACAAGCATCAGCATGAACGTCAGTTTTTGAGCGATGTTGAGCAGCACCAGGTAAGCAAACACGTAGTTGCTGGCAAGGAACGTGGAGAGCCACAGCGCCACGATGGCGAAGGCTGTAAGCAGCAGGTGCGTGATGTTCTCAAGCGCGCGCCCCCACCGTATGCGCGAGAGGGCAAGCGCCGCCAGGCCGCACAAGATGGTGCCCACGCCGGCGCCCAGCTGCACCCACATGCCAACTGAAGCCTCGTCTTGATGAACGAGCCATGAAGAATGGACGCTGCCGAACAGGAGCGCATAGCAGAAGAAGGGGATAAGTCTCACAAGAGCGTTGCGTGTCAGCTTGCCAAGGCTCGCATCCTCGGCTTTCTCGGAATCGTGGTGGGCAAGGCTGCCCATCGCCTTCAGGGCGCTCCAACGCGTGCCGGCCTGAGTGCGGTCTTCGTCGAGATTGCCCACATGTCCTCGGGGACCGTTCTCGGCGAACGTACCCGCGCCGCCATATGCCCCGGCGGGTTCCACCGCGCACAGCAAAGCTGCGCCTACCAGGGGAAGCAGGGCGACGAGGATAAGGGCAACGGAGTGCTTCAACACAATGGTGAGTATGCTGAGGCAGCCCAGCGTCACCGCGGCCATACCGAAGCTCTCTATGACAAATGATTTGCCAAACGGCATGCAACGCTGCAGCCAGAAGTAGATCAACACCGGGGGCGAGAGCGAAAACACCAGGTCACCGAGGAACTGGATCGCAAAGAGCGCTGAGGCGCGCTGAAGGAAGAACAGGCTTGCCACACCAAGCGAGCAAGCAAGCGCCACAGCGCAGATTGCTGCTGCGGGAGCGGGCTTGCGCGGTGGTCGCAGGCATACGAGCAAGACGCCTACGATGAAGAACACAAGCGTGACAAGGGAAGTCTGAATCGGTGCGACGCTGGGGGTCTCGCCAACGTGCATGAGTGCCGAGAGGCGCTCACTCTCAAGTGCGAGCATGAAAATGCCCAGGCTGAGGCTGGCCGCAAACCGGGTCCTTGCCGACGCGCTCGATTGTCCGACAGGCATGCGACGCGCGGTGCCTGTTGAAGTCTCCCCTGCCACGAATCCCCTCTGTCTCTTCCGTATGACTAAGCAATTGTACGCCAACTCACCCTTGTCGCCCTCTTGAATCTCGCTTGACCCCGTCCTCTACCACAGCCTGTGGTAGGAAACTACCTCACTTTTGACCTGCCCAAATTGATACCTAACCCAGGGCGATACGCGCCGGGGGTTATATGAGCACAATCGCAAAGCGTTGGGGGTACCCGTGGGACGGCGTTTCGGTCAATCCGAGAGGCTGCCCCGAGGCGTGCAAGGCATGGTGTGCCAGTCGAGGCGCGTTGCGCCGCCGCCCCCAGCCGTGCCTCGGTTGGCAGTGTTGTGAAGGCAGGGAAAGAAGAAGGAGGAATCACTGTGGAACGCGAATTGAAGTGGTCGCTCAACACCGACGTGTCACGACGCTCGTTTGTGGGCCTGGCTGCGGCTGCCGGTTTGGTTGTAGCCGGTGCCAAGGCGACCCCGGCTCTGGCCGAGACCCACAACTCTGGCTCGGTACCCACCAATGAGGGCACGACCAAGCGCATCCGCACCATGTGCCGTGGCTGCGGCAAGATGGAGTGCGCAGTGTGGGTAACGGTGGAGAACGGCCGCGCCGTGAAGGTCGAGGGCGACGAGTCGTCCATGGCTTCCTCGGGCAACTGCTGCTCGAAGAGCCAGGCCTCGCTGCAGGCTTGCTACCACCCCGACCGTCTGCGCTACCCGCTGAAGCGCACGAACCCCAAGGGCGAGGACGATCCCGGCTGGGTGCGTATCTCCTGGGACGAGGCTCTTCAGACCTCCGCTGAGAAGATCAACGAGATCAAGGCTCAGCGTGGCAGCAACGCCGGTCTCACGATGTGCGGCACCTCGCGCATCTACTGCATGGCCAGCGCCCTGGGTCTCACGGGCATTCTTGACTCCGTGAACACCGACCAGGCCTACCAGATCTGCAAGGGCCCGCGCCACGTGGGTACCTCGCTGCAGTCCAACCGCGCCTACTCCTGGAACGCCACCGTCGACCGCGCTCCCGTCTTGGTCGTGTGGGGCGGCGGCGCCGAGCTCTCCAACTACGACGACTCGTGCCGCACCATGGTCGACGCTGCTGCGAAGGCCGAGAAGTTCATCATCGTCGACCCGCGCATGACCAACCTGGGCAAGGAGGCCGACATCTGGCTGCCCCTGCGCCCCGGCACCGACGCCGCCATGGCCCTGGGCTGGCTCAACGTCATCGTGAACAACAAGCTCTACGACGAGATATGGGTCAAGCGCTGGACCGACCTGCCCTACCTCGTGGTGGAGGACATGGAGGCAACCGAGACCGCTGCGGGCTCGCGCTTCAATGGCGATCCCCTCAAGACGAAGCTCCTCAAGGAGAGCGACATCGTCGAGGGCGGCTCGAGCACCCGCTTCATGGTGTACGACAAGCTGAGCGGCGAGCTCGTGTGGCACGACGCCTCCACGGGCTACTGGCAGGGCGAGAAGCCCCTCGAGCTCAAGGAGAGCACGCGCGAGATGGACGGCTTCGTGCCCGACCTGCCCAACGCTGCCCCCGGTGTCGAGCCTGGCTACGTCGTTGAGAAGACCGACTTCAGCCGTTGCGACCCGCTCATCGACCCCGACTACGAGTGCGGCGAGATCGAGGTCACGCTCAAGGACGGCTCGAAGGTCAAGGCCAAGCCCGTGTGGGATTACTTCTGCGCCCACGTGAACAACTACGACCCCGACACCGTGGCTGAGATCACGGGCGTCGACGCCGACCTCATCGTCGAGGCTGCCACGACCTACGCCACCCCGCTCCATCCCGAGACGGGTTACGGCAACGGCGGCATCCAGTACATGCTCGCCATCGAGCACTCCTGCAACTCGGTGCAGTGCTCCCGTGCCATCGACGCCATCGTTGGCCTGACGGGCAACTTCGACACCCCCGGCGGCAACCGCGGCCAGACCCAGGGCCCCATCGGCATGGAAGAGTTCGACATGGGTGCCGAGATCTCCATCTTCCCGTTCGCCGGTCCCGAGGCTGCGGACAAGTGGGCCAACATCGCCGGCGTGAACGACATCCCCATGCTTCCCGACCTGGGCATCTGGGGCGACTCCACGGCCATTTGGGACTGCTGCAACCGTTCCGAGCGCGCCCAGTACCCCATCTACATGGGCATCTGCCAGTCCGGCGACCTCATGAACATGTCCAACGCCCTGTACGCCTGGGAGGGCCTGAAGCAGCTCGACTTCTTCCTCGACCTGGACCTGTGGCACACGCCCACGTCTCAGCTCGCCGACATCCTGCTGCCCGTCCGCCACTGGCTCGAGGTCGACTGCGTGCGTACCTCGCAGGGCTGCGGCGGCCACGAGGGCTGCCACTGCAAGACGGTCGAGCCTCTTGGTGAGACGTGGTTCGACGTCGACGTCATCATCCAGCTGGCCAAGGCCTGCGGCATCCCGTGGCATCCGGGTGCGGAGACTGACGAGGAGAAGTGGCCCGACTCCATCAAGGACCTCGACGCCGCCGTTGCTCGCTACGCCGACCTCATCGCCGACTACCCCGGTGACTCTGCCTGGGAGAAGTTCAAGAGCTACTTCCAGGAGCAGGGCATGCAGGACTGCAAGAAGCTGCAGCCCGACACCTGGGGCACCTATCGCCGCTATGAGACCGGCATCAAGGTGAGCTCGCAGAACATCGGTGGCGGTGGCGTGACGTTCGGCGCCCCCGGCCTGGGCACCCCCACCAAGAAGCAGGAGATCTGGTGCACCAAGCTCGAGACCGTGCACACCCCCGAGCATCCCTTCTACGGCCAGGACATCGACCATTACTCGATGCCTGACTCCAAGAGCGGCGACCAGTTCGACAAGATCGGCCCGTTCACTCTGCCGACCTACACCGAGCCGCCCGAGGGTCCCGTTGCCAACCCCGAGTACGTCACCGAGTATCCCTTCATCATGACCACCGGCCGCCGCATCCCGGTGTACTTCCACTCCGAGCACCGTCAGCTCCCCTGGTGCCGCGAGCAGTGGCCCGCGCCTCGCGTGGAAATCAACCCCGCCGATGCCGCTGAGCTGGGCATCGAGCAGGGCGACTGGGTGTGGATCGAGTCGCCTCGTCACAAGATCCGCCAGGTTGCGGACCTGTACTACGGCATCCGTCCCGGCACCATCAACTGCGAGCACCAGTGGTGGATGCCTGAGTTCCATGGCGCCACGAAGGGTCTCGACCTCGTGAACGTGAACACGCTCGTGAACAAGGACCTGCGTGACCCCATCTGCGGTTCGAGCTACGCGCGTGCCTACAACGTGAACATCTACAAGGCAACGGCCGAGAACTCGCCCAACGGCAACCCCGTGCCCTGCGATGTCGACGGCACCGAGATGATCTACACCTCGGACGACCCGCGTCTGAAGGAATGGCTGCCCGTGTACGACAACGAGGAGAGCCAGAAGAACTACGCTGAGAGGAACGGAGTGCAGCTATGAGCCGCAAAGCGATCATAACAGACCTGAACCGTTGCGTGGGCTGCCTCGCCTGCTCGGTTGCCTGCAAGGTCCAGAACGAGGTGCCGATTGGAAGCTACTGGAACAAGGTCGTCCGCATGGGCCCGGTGCCCAAGGAGGAGGGCGGCCAGTTCCCCAACGTTGAGATGTACTTCCTGCCGCTGTCGTGCCAGCACTGCGCCAACCCCGAGTGCGTGAACGTGTGCCCCACCGGCGCCACCTACAAGCGCGAGGACGGCATCGTCGTCGTTGACTCCGAGCAGTGCATCGGCTGCCAGGCCTGCGTGAGCGCCTGCCCCTACGGCGTGCGCTACCTCGACGCCGACCTCAACGTGGTGCAGAAGTGCAACATGTGCGCCGACCGCGTCGATGAGGGCCTGCTGCCCAGCTGCGTCGCGCAGTGCGGCGGCCGTGCCCGCTACTTCGGCGACCTCGACGAGGGCATCGAGTCCTTCGAGGGCCCGGCTCCTCTCGACGTTTCCTCGGGCGACGACTTCAAGAAGCTCAACCCCGTGGATTACGACGCCAACGTGGGCAGCCGCGCCAAGCTCGTCGACGCGATCAACGCCTACGACGACGCCGAGGTGTACCACCTGAACGACTCGGGCAACGACCCGAGCTTTGCCTACATCCTTCGTGGCGTGAAGTGGCAGACCAACCCGGAGTTCTTCTTCGACCCCACGGCTCCCACCAAGTCTCGCGAAGAGGCAAAGCCCCTGGTGTAATGGGGTATTCGAACGATATGTTCGGCCTTGCGTTGTAAAGCATAGAAGCGCATAAGCGCAGATATGCATGGTAAGTAAGAATGAGGTGGCCGGGTGCGTGTGAGCGTGCCCGGCCACGATGGGCCCTCAGGGCGGCGTGCGCGACATGACGAAGGTGCGCACGCCGCCACCCATGCCGGCGGGACGCGTCGCGAAGGCGTGCCCCGCCGGGTCTCACGGAAAAAGGGATGAACTATGACTGAGCGTATGGATGACATGCTTGACGCCGACGAACTCGCGATGTTCGAGGAGGGGCGCGAATACGATCCCCTCGACGTCGAGGAGGAGAAGGACGCTGACGAGAGGGCCGAGACGTTCGGCTACATCGGCACGCCCGAAGAGGCGGCCGCCACGCAGAAGCCTGTCGCTCAGGAGATTCCCGCCCGTGAGCGCATCGAGCAGCTCTTTGAGGACATGCCGCCGTTCAAGCGTTGGCTGATCAACATCATGCAGGTGTGCCGCGAGCCGCAGCGTGCCGAGGACATCGAGAAGGTCGTGGAGGGGCTGCGCGCCAAGAGGCACTGCGTGTTCAACGCCGCAAGCTTCCGCACCATGCTTGAGGAGGCCGGCGCGCTTGAGAAGCTCACGCTTGACGGTCGGCCTTACGGGAAGGTCGAGCCCAAGCTCGAGGAAGTCGAGGAGGACGGCAAGACCTACCTGCGCCCGACTCAGCCCCCCGAGGCCATGTGGAAGACGACGCCCGAGGGCTTGGAGGCAGTCGAGTCCAACGATCCGCTCGACGCGCTCACTCAGATCATGCATGAGCAGAGGGACTACACCGAGGTGTTCACCGAAATCTTGGGCATGTGCGAGGGTGACGGCGCCTCCATCAACGAGATCAAGATGCAGGTCAACACCAACCCCGTGCTCGAGTATCCCAAGAAGACGGCGCAGTTCTTCATGGATTACCTCGATCGCAACGGCGCCATCGAGTGGGACGGCGCCTGGAAGATCACCGAGGTGGGGCGCAAGCTGCTGCAGAGCTTGGGACAGAAGTAGACAAGCTTGCCGAATCGTCTGGCGAGTTTCGTTTGAGGATGGGATGGGAGAGGGACATGGCTGAGGAAAAGAAGAACATGATGGACGAGGCTGCCGCGGGAACCGACGCGGGCGCGGCGCTGGGCGAGCAGGACCGCGCGATGCTCGTGGGTCTCAACGAGCAGCGCGAGAACATGTATGGCCTGCTGAGCCGCCTGTACAAGGTCGAGATGGACGCGGATTTCTACAAGGGGCTGTGCGAGGCAGCGTTTCCTGCGGCAACGGGCAACGACGACGTGGACGCAGGGTACCGCCGCATCGCGCTGTACTGCGCGAGTCACCGCGACGACGCCCTGCTCGACCTGGCGCGCGACTACGCCCGCGTGTTCATCGGCCACGGCAACAACGCCTACGCCGCCGCCTATCCCTTCGAGAGCGTGTATACCTCCGAGAAGCGCCTGCTCATGCAGGAGGCGCGCGACGAGATTGTCGAGGCGTACCGCGAGAGCGGCTTCGCCGTCGACGCAAGCTGGGAGGACCCCGAGGACCACATCGCCCTCGAGCTCGAGTACATGCAGATGATGGCCCGCCGTGCCCGCCAGGCCCTGGAGGCCGGCGAGGACGAGCGCGCCTTGGAGCTGCTCGATGAGCAACGGATGTTCCTGCTGCGCCACCTTCTCTCCTGGACGCCGTTCCTCGCCAATGACATGGAGCGCATCGCCCAGACCGACCTCTACCAGGGTCTGGCGCTTTTGACCCGCGGCCTGCTTGCACAGGATCGCGAGTTCTTGAACAGCGTCGTGGTGTCACAGGAGCAAGAGTAGTAGCACCGGGTCGCAGGACCTGCGTTTCGCCAGGGGAGGCAAGAGGAAATGAAAGACAAGCAACTTGAAAGCCGCCGCTGGTGGGGCATGGGTGGGGCGCAGAGCCCGGCGTTTGTGCGCAACGGCAAGGCATGCCTGGTAAAAGGCGGTGCCGCGGGTGCGGTGATGGGCGAGCTCGTGCAGCGCGTGCAAGACGTGCTTGCGGGCGGCGCTGACCCCAAGGACGTCCTGGTGCTGTGCGCCGACCCAACGAGCGCCGCGCGCATGCAGGCGGAGCTGGGCGCTGCGCGGGCAGGGGGCGCTGTCGAGACGCTGGCGGAGTTGGGCGCCTCGCAGGCTGAGGGCGCTGACGGCCAGGTTGCGGGTGCCGTGCGAGGTGCGGACGCCGGCAAGGTGCAAGTGGGGCCTGACGTCAACCGGGCTGCGGACGCCGGCGAGGTGCAGGTCCTTACGTGCCGCGAGCTTGCGTGCGCCGTGCTGGCCGACCCCGACAGCGCTGCGGCGACGGGGATGTCGTTCTCCTCGGGCCGCGCACGCCTGCTCAGCGCCTATGAGACGGATTTCCTGATGGAGGACGTCAAGACGCTCGGTGCGCGTCCCAAGCGCCTGCGTGAGATGCTCAAGTTTTTCTATCGCGGCTGGACCGAGCTTGCTGATGAGGACCCCGAGTGGCTCTTCACCGTTGAGGAGATTGACACGTTCGAGTTCCTTACCTGCGAGCTGCAGTATCTGGGTGCCATGATGGAACCGCAGGTGAGCAACCTTGCGACCAAGGCGCTGCGCATGGAGGGACAGGTACGCGAAAGGTTTGCGCGCAAACATGTGTTTGTGTACGGCTACCAGAGCCTGAGCCGCGCCTCGCAGCTGCTCTGCCAGCTTGTAGCTGGCAAGGAGCTTGTTGCGGGAGCCGGCCCGGACATGGGCGTCGACGTGTTCGAAAGCTATGCGTATCCGGCGGGTCTCGAGGACTTCGTGCGCCTGAATCCTGCGGCCGAGGTCGTGGAAGTGGGTGCGCAGGGCGTTGCGGGCGACAAGGTGCGCGACGCGCATTCATGGAAGACCCCCGCTGACGAGGTTGAAGGCACGGCCGATGCCATTGCGGCGGCCGTCGAGGCTGGGACGAATGCCGAGGATATCGCCGTGGTCACCTTCCATCCCTGGTGGACCCAGCAGATGGCGCGCGCCCTTCAGGCGCGTGGCCTGCAGGCGAATGCCTGGCTCGGAGCGCCCAAGCTGCATGGCGACATCCGCGAGCTCGACAGGTGCCTGGGCCTTCGCACGGTTACCCTCTTGCGTCTTCTTGCGGATGAGCATGACGGCATGGCGTGGAGGAGCTGGTTCGGCTTCGGCGACTACCTTGCACGGAGCAACCAGTTTGCCGAGATGCGCCGCCGCGTGTGCGGCATGCATATAGGCGAGGGATGCACCGTGGCTGCAAGCAAGCGCGCCGAGGTGCGCGCGCAAGAGGCAGCGAGCATGTGCGGCGCAGGCACTACCTGCGGAGACGTGCGAGATGCACACGGCGTAGATACTACCTGCGGCGATGCGTACGGCGGGTCGACCGTGGAGCGTAGCGCATGCGGTGTGGGTGCTGCCTGCAGAGACGCGCGAGATGCACGCGGCGAGGGCGCTGTGAAGCTGAGTGCGCATGGCGACGTGCACAGCGACCTGGCGGCTTACGGCATCGACCTCGATTCCGACCTTAAACCCCTGTTCGCCGAGGTACGCGACCTGCGCGGCCCGAGGCTGCTGGCGTATCTGGTCGAGACGCTTGCCGGTCCCGACGTGCCGCTGCCTGCTTCGGTGCGCCCGCTGCTCGCGCTGGGCCCCGACGCCGACGCCGCACAGATGGTGGCCGAGCTCGATCGTCTGCAGTTCTTCTCAGGCGTGCCAGCCCGGGCCGGCGTGACGGTTGCCTCCTTTGCGGCCCTAGCCGATATCGACTTTGACCAGGTGTTTATAGTTGGATTCGCGAACGGTCTCTTCCCTCGAGCCGACTACTTCGATCTCACCAAGGTTACGGTGGACAAGCAGGAGAAGATGGGCGAGCGCGATACTCGTGCAGCGCGTGCCATGGCGGGCCTGGGCACCCGGGGGCTGCATGTGGGCAGCTTCGAGCGCTGCGAACGCATGCTGGCCGATCGCATGGGCGTGAAGCAGGTGCGCATCTACGCTGCCAACGACTTTGGCCGCGAGATGGTCGAAGCCGCCCCCAGTATCTACACCAACGTGCTCCTGGGCAGGGCGTAAGGTCCGTTGGGCACGCGTCTTTCATCGGAGTTTGTTGGTCCCGCAGCCTGAAGATCGTTGCGAGGGGGGTTGCCCTCGCCACGTTTCTGACAGAGAGTCCGCTCACCGGGTGGTTTCGTGACTTCTCTGGCAGAGAATCGAGTCTCGGAGTAGTTTTCTCGACCCCTTTGGCAGAGAAACGAGTTTCGGAGTACTGAAAACGTTGCCAAGCGGCTTTCCTGGCGTGGTTTTGCTGGGAAAGGGGGCCCAAATCGCCGGTTTGAGCCCTTTTTGCCCCTCAAACCCCCTTAAAACGGCCATCAGGGCGCTTTTAAATGGATGCGACTACTCCGAAACTCATTTCGTTGCCCGCTTGCCTGTTGGAATTACTCCGAAACTCATTTGGCTGCCAGCGGGCGGGTCGGGACTACTCCGAAACTCGTCTGGTTGCCAGAGCGAGAGGGCCAAAACTGTTCTGAAGCGCGTTTGGCTGCCAAGGAGACCTGCCCGACTGGTTGGCAGCTGGCTGTTGGAATTGCCTGATATTCGCCTTCCCGCCAGAAGGGGAGGGAGGGTGATTAAGGGCATGCTGGAGGAGAGCAAGCCCGCGGTGTTGCGTGGTCTCGTCTTGTGGCCCGGCTGCACGGCGGTATAGGGGCTTCGTGGCTGAGGAATCGGCTTCGGATATCTCGCGCAGACCGTATAGAATCTTGCGCTGTACGTAAGGTCCCTGTTTTCGACTGATGCGGAGCGCGCGATATGGCCGACGAAGCCCAATTCATTACGATTTGCGGAACCCCCGACGAGGCGGGACGAGCCCTTGTCGCGCGCGTCGATTCGCTCGGCGCGCAGCTCATGAGCCTGGCCTTTGACGGGCGCGAGTACCTGTGGCAGGGTGACGAGCGCTGGTGGCCGCGCCGGGCGCCCGTGCTCTTCCCCATCGTCGGCAGCCTGCGGCCCGGCACGGTGAGCGCCGAGGGTCCTCTTTCCATGGGCAGGCACGGCGTGGCGCGAACGCGGGAGTTTCGCGTGGTGGACGTGCGCGAGCACGCCGTGACGCTCGAGCTGCGTTCGGACGAGCAGACGCGCGCTGCCTTTCCGTATGCATTCTGCCTGCATGTGACCTATGCCGTGGAGGGCGCCTCCACGTTGCGACAGACTTTCGAGGTCTTGAACACCGGCGGCGCCGTGCTGCCGTTCACGCTGGGCGGCCACCCCGCGTTTAACGTGCCGCTGTGCGAGGGCGAGCGTTTCGAAGACTATGAGTTGCGTTTTGCCAGGCCTTGGACCGCCTCGTCTCCGACGATGGTGGGCGGGGGACTTTGGGACTTTTCCCATCGCGTGCCCGTGCTCAACAACGCCGGCCGTCTGCCGCTCAGCCATCGCCTATTCGACGTGGACACGCTGCTGCTCGAGGGTGTGCCCGCCAGCCGTGTGGAGCTCGCTGGCCCGCAGGGCCATGGCGTGCGCGTTGCGTTCGAAAGCTTTCCCTACCTGGGCCTTTGGTCGGCAGCGGGCGATGCGCCCTTTGTGGCGATCGAACCTTGGCGCGGATGTTCCACGGCGCTCGACGAGGGTGTTCGCTTTGAGAACAAGCGCGCGATGACGCTTCTCGCACCGGAGTACATCGACGCGTGCTCGTTTACGATTGAGGTGTTCTAGCAGCCATGAGTGCCTACACCACCATCGCCGGCCGCGTGACGGCCGAGCTCGAGGAGAAGGCCAGCCGCTTCATCGCCACCCTCGACCATGTTGAAGACGAGCAGGAGGCGCTTGCCCTCATCGCGGAGATCCGCAAGGCAAACCCCCTGGCCAGGCACAACGTGTATGCCTGGGTGTTGCGCTCAGGCGGTGAGCGCCGCAGCGACGACGGCGAGCCGCAGGGAACCTCGGGTCCGCCGGTGCTCGACGTGCTGCGCGGAAGCGGCCTGCAAGACGTGTGCTGTGTGGTGACGCGCTACTTCGGCGGCACGCTCCTGGGCACGGGCGGCCTCGTGCGCGCCTACTCCGGAGCCGCTCGCCTGGCCGTGGAGGCAGCTGAGCTGGTGAGCGTGTCGCGCTGCGTCGACATCAGCATGCACATCGACTACCCGCTCTACGAGCGCGTTGCCCGCCTGGCCTGCGATTGCGGCGCCAAGACGCTCGACACGCGCTTCACCCACGAGGTTGAGCTCGACCTGCGCATGCTTGACGGCACCCAGCAACCCTTCCTCGACGCCCTGCGCGAGCTCACCCGCGGAACCTGCACCCCCACCCTCACCGACCCCTTCGATGAGGTGTTTTAGGGGGAGGACAGCAACGGCAGGGACTTTAAGGCCGGGCACATCAACCGCTGACCTGTTCGATGGGGCGCTTTAGGGGAGAGGTGCGCCTTGAGGGAAGGAGCTGCGGCGCAGAAGTAGCGCGGGCACCCGAGCGGGCCGATGGGAGAAGTGGGCGAGGGGCACGTATCGCCACGTTGAGGCTGACGATGAGCAAATGGGCCGCGCGGCACCTTGCCATTGCAACGCCGCAGGTAGAAAACGTGTTCGATGAGGTCGATTGGACTCAATTATCGCCTGGCCAAAAGCGATGGAGTCGGAGCGGCCGGAGGGCAAATCCGTGCGTCAGGGGCGGGGTGACCTGTCGAGCTCGGGGTGCGGCTGCGAAAAGTCCCAAAAGTCTGCGTTATAGTTCTTGCCGGTGTTATACCGTGAAAAGCGACAAGCCGTTTACCTGGGGTTATGTAATTTGATAAGGCCCGCGTACAGCAAGTGGGAACGGTATAACGCAGACTTTTGGCGTTTTTGGGATATGGGCGGCTGGCGCGGGGGCGCATGCAGTCATTTGGGCGAGATATCGCTGCCGTTTGTCCTTCTGATACCGCGCTTTATGCGATCGGCGCTGCGCTAAGAATGCTGACCTGCTATGAAGAACGTGCTTTCGCAGCTTTACCACTCGTTCCGTCGTTGAGGCTGGAGGTCGTGCTTCCGCAGCTTTGCCAGTCGTTTCGTCGTTGAGGCAAGAAGCCGCGCTTGTGCGGCTCTGCCTCTTGCCGCGCTCCTGCTCGGATGGGTTCTCTTTGGGAAAGCGCGAGGCGTGTTGCCGTTTTCCAGGTCTCTGGTACACTGAAGCGGTGCCCGTAATTCTGCAACGAGGCAATGAGGTGCGGCCCTGGCTGGGTCGTTTTTTCTGCATGCCCGTGCCGTCTTACGATTCGCAGGAGATGCGATGTCATCCAATCCTATTAATTCCGCTGGCGAAACTGCCGCCGCCCCCGCTTCGAACAAGAACGTTTGGGTCCAGCGCGGCATCCTGATTGCCGCCATTCTCGTGCTTGTCGCCGTCTATTTCTTTGTGCCGGCGGTGCATGAGTGGGTGGGCTCGGTGTTTGCCATGTTTGCGACCGGCGATTTCTCGGCTGCCAGCGATTTCATGGCGCAGTACGGCCCGGCTGCTGCCGTGGTGTCGTTCTTGCTCATGGTGTTCCAGTCGGTCATTGCGCCGCTGCCCGCCTTCCTCATCACCATCGCCAATGCCAACCTTTTCGGCTGGTGGCAGGGCGCAATCCTGTCGTGGGCAAGCGCCATGGTCGGCGCCGCTCTGTGCTTCTGGATCGCCCGCGTCGTGGGCCGCGAGGCCGTGGAGAAGCTCGCCGGCAAGAACGGCATCCGTCAGATGGAGGAGTTCTTCCAGCGCCACGGCACCCAGAGCGTGCTCATCGCGCGCCTGCTGCCGTTCGTGTCGTTCGACTGGGTGAGCTATTTTGCAGGTCTCACCAGCATGAGGTTCTGGTCGTTCTTCTGGGCGACGGGCCTGGGCCAGCTGCCTGCCACCATCGTGTACAGCTATGTGGGCGGCATGCTCACCGGCGGCGCGAAGCTCCTTATGACGGGCCTGCTCATCCTGTTTGCCCTGGCAATCCTCGTGGTTGTCATCCGTCAGGTGTATACCGAGACGCAGAAGAAGAAGGACGTCGCGCAGGCCGCTGCGCCCGCCGCGCAGGTTGCTGCCCCTGCCGCGCAGGCCACCAACCCCGCCGCCCCCGCCGCGCAGGCTGCTGCGCCCGCAGCCCAGGCCGCCGCTCCCGCCGAGCAGGACTAACCGAGGCCGCACTCCATGTTGCAAGTCCCTCGCCATCGCAAACTTCCGACCATCGAGGCCCCTTCCGTCTCGGTGGTCGTTCCTGTATATAACGAGGCCCGTGTGTTGCCGGCGCTTATCCCGCAGTTGCGCCAGCTGGCCGAACGCTGCGAACTTGTGGTGGCCGACGGCGGCAGCTGCGACGGCACGGCCGAGGAGCTTGCACGTGAGTTTCACGTGCTCGCAACCTCCAAGGGCCGCGCGCGCCAGATGAATGAAGGCGCACGTGCGACGTCGGGCGACGTCATTTTCTTCCTGCATGCCGACAGCGTCTTGCCGCCCAACCCGGTGGATCAAATCTTGCGCGTGGCGCGCAAGCACGACGCAGGTTGCTTTGGCATCCGGTTTGACCGGCGCCACCCGGTGCTGTGGTTCTGCTCGTGGATGAGTAACGCCCGTGTGCGGGTTCGCGGCATCGCCTATGGCGACCAGGGCATCTTCATGCGCCGCGAGCTCTTTGAGGAGGTGGGCGGCTTTCCCGACCTGCCCATCATGGAAGACCTCCAGCTGTGCCTGAACCTGCGCGAGCGGGGCGTGCGCTTTGGCATGACGCACGGGCGCATCACCACGTCGAGTCGCAGGTTCGGCAAAGGCACGGTGCAGATACTCAAGACGTGGTGCGCCATGGTGCCGCTGCGCAAAATGTACCGCGAGGGCGCGGACATCCAGGAAATCGCCGCCCGCTATCGAGACATCCGTTAGGGGGAGCCATGCGAAACGCCAAGCTGTGGGCCTTCGTTGGCATTGCCATTGTGCTCTTCGTGCTCAACATGGTCTTTGGCTGGTCGGATGCCTTGAGCGGTACCGACGCCATGGCCACGATGCGCGCGCTGCTGGAGGAGAACGCCCTGACGGCGGGCCTCGTGTATGTGCTCGTGTCTACCGTTGCCTGCGTCGTGCTGATGATGCCCGGATTCGTGTTTGCCCTGGTGGCGGGTGCCTTGTTCGGGCCCGTGTGGGGGACGCTTTTGTGCTGGGTGGCCGTGACGGCTGGTGCAATCGCGGCCTTTGTTGCCGGGCGCCTCTTCCTCAAGGACGCTGTGAAACCCCTGCTTGCCAAGAGCCCCGCCCTCAACAAGCTGCTCTTTGAAGGCGCCCACAAGAGCGACCTGTACCTGCTTGCCGTGACGCGCCTGGTGCCCCTGTTCCCCTACAACCTGCAGAATTTTGCCTACGGCATCACCGACGTGAGTTTCGGGCACTACGCGCTCTACTCGGCGGCGTTTCTATTCCCGGGAACGGCGGCCTACACCGTGGCGGCCGCCGGCCTTGTCGACGAGGGCCAGCGTCTCGTGTGCTTCGCGGTTGCGGCGGTGCTGCTCGTGACGACTTTGGTTGCGGCCCGCGTGCTCAAGGAACGCGTGCAGGGGCAGGAAGGCGGGCAGGCATGAGCTTTGGCATGGCGTTGAGCATGTTTGAGAAGGGACACTACCTGTTTAGCGCATACCCCAAAAACACCTGCTCAAGTGTGCTGTTTCCGGGGTGCAGCCTCATCTCGCAGTTCCCGCGGACAACGGATGCGCTTGTGGGGCTGTGCCGCCACATGGGGACGGGCGTGGCATACGACTGCTGCGCGATGGCGGTTGCGTCGAGCGGAAAGGCCGAACGGGCAGACCGCATCCTTGCCCGTATTCGCGAGCGGCTTGAGGCCGTGGGCTGCACGGAGGTTGTGCTGGCGTGCCCCAACTGCTATGCGCATATGGCAGGCAAGCTGGGTATTTGCTGCATCTCGATATATGAGAAGCTGTTCCAGTGGCAGGAGGGCCCGCAGGCGGAAAAGCTCGCGGGCCTGTTGGGCGAGAGGCGGCCGCGCCTGAGCGGAGCGCTGTTCACCCCATGCCCGGATCGGGCGCGGCGGGTCTGGGAGTCGCAGGCGCGCATGCTCATGGACATGGCAGAGGTGGAGCAGTTGCGCGGCGTGCCGTGCTGCGGCCTCAAGCCGGGAATCGCCGAGAAGGGTGCGCCTGTCGTGCGCAAGCTCGACGAGGCTATTTTTGACAAAGCTGCTGGTAGAGTGCTCTATACCACCTGCGCGTCGTGTGCGGGCCAGTTTGCCCGCATGGGATACGCCGGTCAGGTTCGCCATGTGCTGGGGGTCTATCTCGGCGTGGACGAGGTGCCCGACTGCGTGCATGCCATCCCCAACCGTGCCCGCAGGAAGTTTGACCGAAACCTCGAGCCCTTGGGGGAGGAGCAATGAGCGACAGTGCTGCAACGGGCGAGGTGCCCAGCGTGGCTGGTATGCAGGAGCCGGCCGATGCGACGGTCGTGCCTGGCGCGGACGCCGCGTCTGGCATGGGCAAAATGTCTCGCATGACCAGGTCGTTTGTCGCGCCTGAAGATGTAGGCGCGAGCAGCGTGGTCAGCGAAAGTGGCACAGAGAACGTGTCGGATATGACCGACATGTCTGGCGCGTCGGTCGCAACTGTCGCGCGGGGGTCGGCCGACTTGCGCTCAATATCCGGCGCGGCCAAGGGCGCTTTTATCCCCACGCTCATCCTCTTCACACGCGTGCCCAAGGCGGGGCAGGCCAAGACGCGCCTCATTCCGGCGCTCGGCGAGCAGGGGGCGGCCGAGTTTCAGTGGCACCTGCTCGAGCGACTTCTCGGCGAGCTTCGAGCGGGCGCTGACCAGGGGCTTTGGCACCTGTGCGTCTCCTACTGCGGCGCGGAGGGGCTCGAGCGCATGCAGGCGTTGGCTGGGGAGGGCGCCGCATTCATGGAGCAGGTGGACGACTCCGACCTGGGTGTGCGAATGCGCGCGGCGCTTGAGCGCGAGCTTGCGGCGGGTGCGCCCGCGGTGGGCCTCATGGGGTCGGACTTGCCCGAGGCAACGACCGGCATTGTGGCCGAGGCGCTCGGCCTGCTCAAAGACCCCGCAACCGACGTGGCCCTGTGCCCGGTGGAGGACGGTGGCTACTGGTTCGTGGGTCTCAAGCGGCCGTTTCCCCAGTTGTTTGAGGGTACGACCTATGGCGGCTTAAGTGTCTTCGATGACGCCCTCGCCGCATGCGCCGCACACGGCCGCACGGTTGCCACGGGTTCCCGCTTGCACGACGTGGACACCCCTGAGGACCTTGCATGGTTCGAAGACTGGGCAGCGGGCTCAGGGGCAAGGACCGCTCCGGCGGTCTAATTCGCCGAATCTGAGCGACGGGGGCTTGCCGGGGTGCCTCAGCCTGCCCCGAGTCTGCGTTAAGCCTCGCGGTAGAAATCCTCCCAGATCATCTCGAGGTACTCGTGCGAGAGGAACTGCTTGATCTTGGCGAAGGTGTCCTCGTTGCGCAGGCCTGGGCCGCCCTCGGTGTAGTCGACGCAGGCCATGGCGCACCAGGTGATGCCGCGCAGGCAGGTCACGGTGAGATAGCCGTCGAGCCGCTCGCGCAGACCCTGCGTGGGGAAGCGCCCGGCCACGGCCCGCTCGTATTCGTCGAGGAAGGCCTCCCGCTGCGCACGGCTGAGAATCGTTTCAGTCTTCCAGTTGGTGGTGGTGGGCACCAGGAAATGCGACAGGTCTTGCTCAGCCACGCTGAGCAGGGGTTTCTCCCAGTCGATGAGGTAGCTGGGGCGGCCGTTGTCGCCGATGAGGAAGTTGTGCGAGTTGAGCTCGGTATTGGCGATGCAGAGTCGCTGCCCTGCAAGCTCGCCTGCGCCCTGCGCGATGGCGAAGGCCGCCTGCATCATCGCGTCCACGCGCGTCAAGACGAAGTCTTCGGCCGCGTGCCAGGTGCGGTACTTCTCAAACATCTGCCTGCATTCCCGGGCGATGCCGAGCAGCGGGTTGGCGGGGCAGATGAGGGACTGTCGGGCCGCGGCCGGCACTTCGACCGCATGAACGTCGGCCAGAATGCGCGCCGCCTGGGCCATGTCGGTCTCGTATGCCAGGGGGCAGCCGGGCAGGAACTCCTCCACGCCCACGCCCCAGGGCACGGACGTGCGACTTGCGTCGCACCACAGCGTGCGCGGGGTGCGTCCGCAGGGTTCGAGCAGGTCAAGAGCCGAGAACTCATAGGCAATCTGGTTTTCCAGGTGCATCTGGGACACGTGGTTCACGCGCAGGACGAGTCGGTCGCTGCGCACGCCGCCGCGCGCTTCGAGCTGGTCGAGCGCCGCCTGGGGCGCTGCAAACCAGTAGTTGACGTTGCACTCTCCTTGGGCAAAGCGATGTAACTGCGGGGCGGGGCCTTCAATCCCCAGGGCGCGGCGCAGTCCCTCGCATGTCTCAAGATAGCCCTGGAGCACGGTAAGCTCGTCCGTCGCGCCTGCGCCCGCGCCCGCCAGCTCGTCCGTCGCGTCTGCGCCCGCCCCTGCCAGCTCGTCCGTCGCGCCCGCGCCCGCCCCTGCCAGCTCGCCCGCGCATTCAGCTTGCTTGGTCATGCGTCCTTCCTTTCACTGTCGCGCCCTGGTCCTCGCGCCCTGGTCTTCGCACCCGGTTGCCGCGCGCTCGCACCCAGCCGCCGTGTGCCCGCATCCAGCCGCCGACTGGCGTCGCCTTGGCTCCCAATGTATCGCGGTTGCGAGTCGCGTGCCCTAAAACACCTGCTAGATACGCCGTGGCAGTCCCCTGCGCAAGTCTCTTGCCATCTTACCTGTCTTCGGCCCCTAGCGCTTCGTCTAAAGGCTTGACGGTCGTGACGCCGGCGCGGGTGCGCACCAGAAGCGCGGGACCGTCTGCGATCGCCGCCGGAACACGCAGCTTGCGTGCGCGGAACTCGCCTGCCTCAACGGCACCTTCGATGGCGACCGTGTCCTTGAAGATGTTGCCCGCAGACTCCCCGGCGGGGCGCAGGAGGATATCGGCGCCGGTTCCCACCTGCTCGATTGCGCCATGGGCCATGCATATCACCTGGTCGCTCATGGTGATGGCCTCCACGGGGTCGTGCGTGACCATGAGGACCGTGAGGTCGAGTGTCTCGTGCAGCGACAGCACGAGCGCGCGCATGTCCTCGCGCAGCGACTCGTCGAGCGCGCTGAACGGCTCGTCCATGAGGACCGCGCGCGGGTTTGCCACCAGTGCGCGCGCGAGGGCCACGCGCTGGCGCTGGCCGCCGGAAATCTCATGCGTGCGTCGCAATCCCAGGCCCGCGAGCTGCACGTTCTCCAGCATGCGCTGTGCCTGGGTGCGGCGCTCCTCCTTTCCCACGCCGCGCACCTTGAGCGGGAACGCCACGTTGTCGAGCACCGACATGTTGGGGAAGAGCCGCGCGTCTTGAAACACCATCGAGACGCCGCGCTTGTTGGCGGGCATGTCGTCCACGGCCGCGCCGTCAAACAGGACGCGCCCCTCGTCGTGCACGGCCAGGCCGTTTGCCACGCGCAGCAGCGTGGTCTTGCCCGCGCCGCTCTCGCCCAGGATGGAGACGAACGCGCGGTCGGGCACGCTCAGGGTCACGTCGCGCAGCAGCTGGGTGCCCTTAATTGCTAGGCAGATATGGTCGAAGTCGATGCGCATGGCGTGTCAGCTTTCGTAATACGCGGTCTCCTCGACCGCGCGCAGTTTGTGGATGAGCAGCTCAAAGACGAGGAAGACCGTCAGGGTCACGGCGATGAAGACGATACCGTAGGCGCCGGCGATTGTGCGGTCGCCGCCTCCCAGGTACGGGAAGAGCACGAGCGCGAAGGTGCGCACCTTTCCGCCTCCGATGAGCAAAGTGAGGAAGTACTGCGAGAAAGACAGGATATAGCACATGAGCAGCGACGACGCGATGCCGGGCGCAAGGCCGGGCAGCGTTGCGTGCACAAGCGTGGAGAGCCGCCCCGCCCCGCAGGTAAGGGACGCCTCCTCCATGCGCCGGCCAGCCGCGCGGGTGACGTCGCACATGATGCTCATCGCGTAGGGCAGCGCCACGATGCTGTGCGCGAGAATCACGCCGCCCACGCTGCGCGCCAGTCCCAGCCGGATGAAGGCCACCTGCACGCCCATGGCAAAGACGGTTCCCGGGATGAGGAAGGGCAGCATCGTGGCGAACTCAAAGAGCCGCCGTCCCCTCCATGTGTGCAGGCAGATGGCGCGCGCGCCCAGCGTTGCCACGCAGGTGGTGAAGGCCGCGCACGCGATGGCTATGCCGATGGAAAGCCACAGGCTCCCCAAGCCGGTCGCGGAGTCGGCAAGCACGGTCTCGAAGCCGCGCGTGGTGAGGCATGCGGGCGCAAGGCTCGGCCAGGGCCAAGCAGCCGAGACAGACCAGGTTGCCACGATGGCGATGGGGATGAGCACCAGCACCAGATGAACTGCCAGGTAGACGCGGGACCAGAAGGTCGCCTTGCCGCCAGTCGGCCTCTGTTTCTCCTTGCTACACATGAACGCCCCCCGCCTGCCTGCGGTCGCGCAGCGCGATGCTCGCGAAGTAGACGATCGCCGCCAGCGAGCACAGAAGCGTCGTTGTTCCGTTGAGCGCCATGGAGTAGCAACGGTTCACGATGTCGGGGTCTTGGAACTCGATGTAGGCCAGGACCGGCAGGGTCTTGGGCGCGGTGGGTCCAAGCAGGAACGGCACCTCGTAGCTGCCCAACGCAAAGACGAACACCACGAGGAAGGCGCGCAGGATGGCACCTGCGCAGAGCGGCAGCGTCACCTGCAAGAAGGTCTGCCGGGCGTTTGCTCCGCAGGTGCGAGCCGCCTCGCCCAGACTGTCCGAGATGTGCCCCATGAGCGAGACGGTGCAAAAGGCCAGGTAGGGTATTTCTTTCCAGATGTACACGAGGATGATGCCCCATCCCGAGGTCGCGCCCGTCGCGCTCGGGAAGTCGCTCGGTGTGGCGACGAGGCCCACCAGGTGCAGGAGGCGCGCGGCCAGGCCCGACCCGGAGAACGCGAACATGACGGCCATGGCCACCAGGGCGTGCATCGTCATGATGGGAATCTGCAGCGCCGCGAGCCGCGCCACACGGCCCGCCTTGGCTTTCACCAGCATATATGACAGGGCCACGCCGCCCACGAGCGCGATGAGCGACGAGACGAGCGCGAGGTAGAGGCTGTAGAGCAGCGAAGAGAGCAGGTCCTCGCGCGCGAAGACCTGCTCATAGTACGCGAGCGTGGGGGTGTGCATATCCAGGAACGGCATGATGCCGAAGCCCTGGGCGACCCCGTTTGCCACGCCAAAGACAAACACGCAGGCAAGAAGCGCCGCCGGCAGGGCGAGCAGGTAGGGGGCGACGCGGCTGCGTGCCTTCCTTGGCAAAAGGCTCATGGATATGGCCTACTTGCCAGGCACTTCGTCGTGCCAGATCTTCTCAAGCACGGGGATGACCGGGCCGCAGGCCTCGGCGACGGCATGCTCGAGCTTCATGTCGAGGGGCAGCTGGGCGCTGCCGAGCTCAACGGCGTCAAAGGCGGCGCGGTCCTCCTCGGGAAGCCTGTCGAGGTCGAGCACGGTGATGCTGCCCAGCGTCTTGTAGCGGGCGAGCTGGTAGTCGGGGCTCAGGACCTCGTTGATCGCGACCATGGCGGCCTCCTTGTGGGGGGCGTTGGCGGCGATGGCCATGTAGTTGGTGTTGCCCACGGTGCCCGTGTCAAGCACGAACGACCTGGTGGTGGCGGGAAGCAGGCCGTTGTCCACGTTGGTCTGGGGCTCGCCGTAGCCGGCGTCCATGACAAGCTCGCCGTCGGCGTACATCTGGTGCATGGTGGTGGAGTCGGCGGGGAAGGTCTTCCCCTGCTTCCAGAGATAGGGGTTGAGCGAGCGCAGGTACTCCATGCCGGGCTCGACGATGGCGCGCACCTCGTCCTCGACGGGCTCGGTCATCGTGGCGAGCTTCTCGAACTCCTCCTGGCCCACGACGCCGGCGATGAGGCAGGAGATGACGGCGGTGCCGGTGAAGTCGCCGGGCTCGGGGTAAGTCACCATGCCGGGATGGTCCTGGCAGAACTGCAGGAAGGTCTCGGGGTCGATGGGCGTCTCAGTCTCGGGAATCTGGGCGCTGTCCACCCAGAACACCATCTGCGCCTTGCCGTAGGGGGCCTCGTATCCCTCGACCGGTGTGCCGAAGTCGTAGGCGATGTCGGCGGCCTCGGTGTCCACGTAGTCCTGCACGTTGGGCAGGTCCTGGGCGAAGGGGCCCCACAGGTAGCCGTTGGCCTTGGCGCTGGCGAAGTTCTCGCCGTTGATCCAGATAAAGTCGATGCTGCCGCCGTCCTCGGTGAGGCCGGCCTGGAACTCGCCGGAGAGCTGGGTCAGGATGTTGTTGATGTCCATGCCCACGAGCTCGAGCTCGATGTCGTACTTCTCTTTGAGGCGCGGGATGAGGGTGTTGGTGATGAGCTCGTTGCGCGGCGCGCTGCCGCCCCAGCCGTACCAGGCGACTTTGCTGCCGCGGGCCTTCTCGACGATGGCGTCCCAGTCGGCGGCGTCCTTGCCGAAGGCGTTGGAGGGAGCGACCGCACCGGCGGCGGCGAAGAGCGCGCTGGCCCCGGCGAGCTTGATGAACGAGCGACGGGAGAGCTTGGCGGAAAGCATGGGCATCCTTTCTGTTGGAGTGATGGGACTGAGTGAACGAGCGATGCGAACATGCGGGCGCACGACATGCGTACATGTGCATGTATGCGTATGCGCACATGCTGTCTTGACGCTGAAGGGCGATGCGGGCATGCGTGCATATGCATGTATGCATATGCGCATATGACATACGGATGCCAGGCGGGCGATGACTCCGACGTTTGTTTGGCATGTGCGTATGTGCGTATGTGCGAGATGATTGGATGTCAAGCGCATCACCGGCGGCCACGCAGAATGGCCGTCTTGGAACATGGGACGGCCTCTTTTGCCTGGGACCGCATGCAGAATGTGGCCATTGTAGCAGTGTTGTTGGTTTCCGCCATGTTTCAGATGTGGTTCAGCTGTGGTGAGCGGCGCCGTTCGCCCAATGTGAGGAGTTTGCTTTTGACGTTTTGCGGCCAGGGGGCTAAAGTGTGTGCCGCTTTCATTCTGCGAAAGACGGCTTGGCTATTCTGCGAAGGGCGCGCCCACGGGCGACCTGGCCATGAGGCCCGCGTGTGCGGGAACGCCGTTTTTGCGAGGCGAAATCACCACGGTACATATATCAATATTCGGCGCGCATTCTGCTGTGCGTCAGCGGCATGACGGCCGCGCTGCGCGCGTCGGCCATATTGCATGTTTGCCAGATATTTGCAGCAGTGGGATTGCCCTCGTTTTTCACAGATATGTTTGCGTCACCCAGGTTCGGTTTTCGGTAGTCCCCGTTTATTGGAGGTTATGTACATGAAGAAGAAGGCACTCCTGCTCTCCGGTCTCGTCGTTGTGGCCCTGTCTGCCGGCATGGTCGGCTGCGGCGAGCAGCCCACCACCACGACCACGATGGGCGGCGACGCCGCTGCCGTGGAGGTCAAGGAAGTCGAGATGTCCTACATCTCGGCCGCCGACCTGAAGGACAACATCGCCAACTCCGAGTACCTCGTGCTCGACGTGCGCAAGGCTGCCGACTTCGAGGCTGGCCACATCCCCGGCGCTGTGAACGCCGACATGGACGCCGCCAAGGACGGCGACAACGAGTCCGGCATCGCCAACATGAAGGCTGCTCTGGGCGACCCCGCCAAGGTTGACCAGAAGATCGTCCTGGTGTGCTACTCCGGCAAGCGTTACGCTCAGGCTGGCACCAACGTCCTGGCTGCTCTTGGCGCCAACATGGACAACGTCTACACCCTCGAGGGCGGCATGAAGGCTTGGGACGAGGCTTTCCCCGGCGCTCAGGTTGCCTCCAACGCTGAGGTGAAGGACGTCGAGATGGCCCAGCTCGCCCCCGCTGACCTCGAGGCTGCCCTTGCCGACGGCACCTACCTCGTCGTCGACGTGCGCAAGGCCGCCGACTTCGCCGAGGGCCACATCGCCGGCTCCATCAGCGCCGACATGGACGCTGCCAAGGAGGGCGACGCCCAGGCTGGCGTTGAGACCATGGCCGCTGCCATGCTCGCCCAGTGCGGCAACGTCTCCGGCGCCGACCAGAAGATCGTCCTGGTCTGCTACTCCGGCAAGCGTTACGCCCAGTGCGCCACCAACTCCCTGGCCGTGCTCGGCGCCAACATGGACAACGTCTACACCCTCGAGGGTGGCATGAAGGCCTGGACCGAGGCCGGCTACGCCGTCGAGAAGTAAGACCGCGCACCCATAATCTCGCGTTCACAAGCAAGCCCCGCCTCACGGAATCGCAGCCGTGGGGCGGGGCTTTTGCGTGCGTGCGAGCGGGCGCACCGGGCGGGATTGCGTGCGGCCGAGCGGGTGCGGCGGGCGCGGGATGCGCGCAAGCGAGCGGGCTTCGGCGGAGACGACCGGATAGATTGCGGCCCGACGCCGGGGTCGACGGGCCGCGCCGTGGAACCGCTTGTTGCGCCGATGCGCTACGCCAGCTACGCCAGCTGCGCGAGTGCCCGCTCCCATGCCTGGTAGATGTGCTCCATTGCTTGCGCGGGGTCCTTGGGCGCAACTAGGTTGACGTGCGCGGCGGGAACTCCTGGGGCGGCCTTCTCCAGATAGCCGATGTTGAGGAGTCGCTCGTTGAGGGCGATGTCGTAGGGCGCGAGGTCCAAGAGCTCGGGTTCGGCCAGGGCCATGGCGGCAAGCACGTCCCAGGCTACGAATCCGTAGGTGTTCCACCTGCGCTGCCCGCGCTCAAACCAGGGCAGGCACATCTGGCGCAGGAACTCGGCGCCCGGCATGCCCGGGCTCGCGAGGCGGGCAAGGAGCTCCTCGCCGTTGAAGGTGAGCGGCATGCAGTTCCAGGCATCGGCCAAGAGAATGCGCGAGCGCGGCCCTTGGGCGGCCGAGGCTGTGGAGAAGAGGCGATACGTCGCCATGCCGTCCACGGAGAAGTTGAGCTCGTTCATGATGCGCCCGCCCACGACGAGGGTCGACGTGGTGCCTCCCATGAGGGCGATGCTCGAGTAGCCTGCCAAGGAGCCGGGACGCAGGGCCTCGGCAACCGCGAGGTCGGTGGTGGCGCCCAGCGACAGAAGGCATGCGTTGCTGCCCGATGACTTTGCGATGAAGCGCGCGGCGGCGCTGGCCTCGCGGTCGGCGGTGCTGGGCATGCCGTAGCGCGGGGCGTCGGCGCCGCGCAGGATGGGCACGTCGTCGAGCAGAGGGTGCAACGCATGGGCGAGCACGTGCGTGGCGCGGGTCGTCAGCTCGGTGGACGCGTTGCCATGCGTGGTACAGATGGCGCGCACACAAACACGGTCCCGACACCCCAGGAGGTAGAGTAGGGCCAGGCCGTCGTCTATCTCTCCGGCGGGAATGCCCAGCGTGTTGTCGGTTGCGATGACGATGTCTTTCATGGCGGGTCCTCCGTGGAGTGGCGGGTGTCTCGGGTCAATGGTACACCGATAGCGACACGGCTTCGCATGGCATGCATGCAGGCGGCGTTTTTGCGCCCGTCCCTGCTGTCTGCCCGCGGCAAATGTTGTACCATGACGTGCGGTTTTAAGACGCTAGCGACGTGTAAGGAGTGAATGTCATGGCAGATGCCACCGAGAACGCCGGCGCCCCCGAGGCAGCCGAGGCCCCCGCCCTGCTCGACGGCCCCGACCCCTCCAAGGTCAACCCGTTCCACATCATCGCGATTGGCGGGGAGAAAGCCGACCTCAAGGCGGTGCGCGAGGCCATCGGCATCAACCAGATCGACCTTGCCAACATGCTCGACGTGACCGTGCGCACCATCAAGCGCTGGGAGCAGATTGGCTGGGAGGAGCCGCCGGACTATGTGTGGGACCAGCTCCAGGAGCTCGTCGTCGATCATGAGCGCCGTGTGGCCGAGCTCGTGGAAGGCACGATTGCCCAAGCTGCCGCCCATGCCGCCGAGCGCCGCGCCGCAGGTCGCGACCCCTGGATCGTGGAGATTCCCTACTACAAGAACCAGGACCATTACGAGCAGTTCCCGCACCGCAAGCGCAGCCAGCACGCCTGGGGCAACGCCATCTCGCGCCGCGCTGCCGACATCTTGCGCCTGCGCGGCTATACGGTGTACTTCTACTACCCCTCGGCCGGCGAGGGTAAATAGTCGGGCGGCATACGACAGCCTCCCCGCCGATGATGAGCGCTGCCCACCACCGGCGGTGAGGATGCGTAGCCTAGCAGCATTGATTGCGACTTCCAGTCACCTGCGCCGCCTTGTTTCTCCTTGGGGCGAGGGTAAATAGCCCGGCATGATTGATTGCGATGGCGTTAAGAAGCGGCGGCCGCGTCTCGGAGGACATCCGGGGCGCGGCCGCCGTCGTTTTTGGCGGGCCGCGCGGTACCAAGAGAGGCAGGTCGACCTTCCTTGGTGCCTCCTTCGCTTTAAAAGTCCCAAAAGTCTGCGTTATAACTTTCTTGGTCCAGTATGCGGGACTTACCCATTTACATCATCCCAGGTAGATACAGTGCTCGATTTGAGTGAAATTGAGCCTGCGGTACCTTTCGAATTTATAACGCAGACTTTTGCCGTTTTTCGCGTCAAGGCGGCATGCAAAGAGGGGCGCGGGCAGTGTGCGGTGTGCTGCAATGGGACATGTGGCGCGGTGCGACGGGGCGCTTCGGGCCGCAGGGTGCTAGGTGCGCGGGTGGGCGCGTGAGAACATGGGTGACAACAGGGAATCCGACTGCGAGGTGAAGGGATCTGACCATGGGCTTCCTCGACAAGCTGTTTGAAAAAAAGTGCTGTGACATATGCGGCGGCGAGATTGGCCTCATGGGGAACCGCAAGCTCGCCGATGGCAACCTGTGCAAGGAGTGCGCCGCTAAGCTCTCCCCGCTTTTTGACGAGCGCCGGCAGAGCACGGTGGAGCAGATTCGCGAGCAGCTCCTTTATCGTGCGGAGAACGAGGGCCGCGTGGCCGCGTTCAACCCCACCCGTAAGCTGGGCGCCCGCACCAAGGTGCTCATCGACGACAACGCGGGGGCCATCATCGTCACGGCCTCCTCTCGCTGGCGCGACGTGAATCCTGATGTGATTGCATTCGACCAGGTCACAGGCTGTGCGGCGGAGGTTCGCGAGTTCAAGACCGAGCTGCGCGAGAAGAAGCCCGACGGCACCACGGCGCGCTACGATCCACCGCGCTACGAGATTGAGTACGACGTGTGGGTCGTTGTAAACGTCAACAGCCCTTACTTCGACGAGATCGCCTTCAAGACCAACGACGCGCGCCTTGAGAGTCGCGCCTGCGACGCCTATCGCGCCGCCGTGCGCGAGGCCGACGGCATTCGCGATGCACTCGCCCGCATTTGGGAAGACGCCCATGAGGGGCTCGACGCAAACGGCGTGTTTGGCATGCGCCTGGCCGACCTCGATGTCGAGCGCCGCAACGAGGCAGCCGCAAATGCCGCAATGCGGATGGCCACGGCCGCGCGGGTTGCGCCTGGTGTTCCCGGGTCTCGCCCGCCGATGCCGCCTCAGGGTGGAGCATACGCGCCTGGGTATGGCGCGGGTGTTCCCGTGCCGCCTCAGGGCGTGGGTCATGCTGCTCCCGGCGCAAACACGGGGTATCCGGTAGGTACCCCTGGCGTGAACGCGGGCTACCCGGCAGGCATCCCCGTGTCGCCCCAAGGCGCAGGTCGCGCGCCCGTGGCTGGTGGCTATGCCGCTCCGGACCCCCAGGCGACGGCCGCAGCATCCGCACCTAGGTCTGGTGGCCGCAGTGCGGTACCGCCCCAGGTTCAGATGCCCGGGCCCGTGCCTGGCGCGGCCGAGGGTGCCGCGTGGTTCTGCCCGGCATGCGGGACGCGTTGCACGGAGAGGTTCTGCCCCTCCTGCGGCCACGAGAGACCGTAACGGTCTCATCGAACGCGTTATCTGCCTGCGGCGCTGCAATGGTGAAGCGCCGCATGACTCGCTTGCTCAACGTCTAGAAGTATCGTGGGCGGCGGCAGACAAACTGTTTGTGCCGCCGCCCGCACAACAAAGCCCGCACGGGAAGCGACCAACCAGTCCTCCCTGTGCGGGCTTCTGTGTTGGTAGGGCAATGCCTGCAATTGTGCGGGCGGAAGAGGCGTTCTTGTCTGTGGCGTGTGTCTCCAGATGGGCACAGGGGCCGCGCACGAGCGGTCGGGTTGCCCAGAGGGCTGCCCGAACGTACGTCTCTTCGTCAAGAGATGAATAAGGGCGGGCCCTGTAATGGGTCGGAAGCCTTCGAACCTGCAGGCTTGTTTGCGTGGCCCTGCGTCTGTCCCACATCAGTGTCCCGCACCTTCGGGCATCGCGCCGAGGCCCGTCTTGCGTCTGTGGGGTTTCTCCTGCTGCTAGTGCTTGAGGTTCGGGACGATGCTGCCGTCGGCCACGGCGTTTACGGCCAGGCGCAGGATGGAGTCGTAACCGGTCTTGGCCAGAATCTCGGAGACGTGGCGCTTCACGGTGCCTTCCGACAGACACAGCTCGGCGGCTATCTCCTTGCGGCTCTTGGCCTCGCACACGAGGCGCAGGATGTCCATCTCGGTCTCGTTGAGGGAGTCGATGCCGGTGGGAGTCGCGCCTGTTGTGCGCGGGAAGGTCGCATAGCCCTCGCAGGTTGCGCGCATGACGCCCAGCAGCTCTGCCGTGCCGATGTTCTTGTAGACGAAGCTGTCTGCGCCTGCGGTGCGCGCCTGCTCGGCGAAGGTCACCTCGGGCAGGCCCGTCATCACCACAACGCGCACGCCGGGCAGGGCTTCTTTGATGGCGCGCGTGGCCGTGATGCCGCTGCGGCCGCCCTGCGTGCACACGTCCATGAGGACGAGGTCGGCGCTCTGGCGACGCACCAGGTCGAGCGCCTGGTCGGCGTCGGGCGTCTTGCCCACTACCTGCATGTCGTCTTGGGCGTCGATGGCAAGCGCAAGGGAGTCGCGCAGCATCGCTTGGTCTTCGACGATAACCACCCTCATTGCGGTACCTCTCAAATCTCGTGCGTATCGTTTGCCCCGCAGGGGCTGTCGTCTGCCATGTCGTCCGCCGTGCTGCCGTCGCCATTGCCAGCTTCGACGGGCGCGCTTACGCGAACCATGAACGGCGGGCCCGCCTCGACCTCGAACGTCGCGCCTAGCGCCTCGCACGCAGCTCGCATGCCCGTGAGGCCGCCGCCCGGCACGATGTCTTTCGTGCACGGTGCGCCGTCATTTGACACAGCAAGGATATACCAGACGCATCGCTCTGAGGCAACAGGGTTTTGGTCGGCCGCATTGCGTGTTACCTGGTCTGTTTGCACGATGTCGTCGTGCGAGCCGAAAGCTACCCACACATGGTGGGCGCGCGCATGGCGCACCGCGTTGGTGGCGCACTCGCGGATCACCTGGGTGAAGAGGCCGGCCACAGCCGTGTCGTCGGGCAGCTCGCCTTGGGTGTGGACCTCGACGCCCACGAGCGAGAACGCCTCCACCACAGCCGCAAGCTCGGTGGCGGCATCGGGTCCCTTCGCCGCGTGCAGTTCCTCCGAGATGCCCTCGATGAGCTGTGCTACCTGCTCGAACGCTTGGTTGTCGGCTCCGTCTTCCAGATAGCGGTGAAGGATTGAGAGGCGCTGCCCAATCACGTCGTGCACCTTGGAGCGCATGACGGTGAAGGCCTCGTTGCGCGCGACTTCGTGGACGTCGGCGAGTGAGGCGCGCAGCTCGATGCCCGCCTGCTCAAGAGCGTCGGCGGCCTGTTCGAGCTGGTCGGAGGCAAGCGCCTGCTCAGTGACGTCGAGGGCGACGATCCAGCGGCAGGGCTGCCCGTGCAGCCGGATCGTGCCAAACTGGAACAGGCAGGTCTTGTCCGGCCCCGCCTGCAGGCGAAGTCCCTCGGCGAGCACGGCATCGCCGCCTTCGCCTCGCTGCACGCGCTCCTCCAGGTTGCGTTCGATTCCGCTCAAATCGGCCAGGTCGCAGGGCAGCCCCAGCGCCGCCAGGCACGACCTCATGGTGTCGTTGGTGAAGAGGACGCGCCCGTCGGCCCCCGTGCACAGCACGCCCACGGGCAGCGTGTGCACCGCTTGCGCCATGGTGTCGCGCGCCGGCGTGGCCGTGCGCAGGAGCCGGTCGTTGGCAAGGGCGCAGGCGGCATGGCTTGCAAACACGGCCGCGTCGAGCGTCACGGCCCACCCCCACCACACGCCGAGGGCGTCCAGGGCGAACGGAAGCATGCAGCAGGCGCACACCGCCTCGACGATGAACCGCACGCGGTGTCGCGGTATGCGAACGAACAGGTAGATGCCAAAGGCGAGCACGCCGAAATACGTCACCCAGGCAAGCGCCCTCATCGGCTGCTCAAGCCCTGGGGGGAAGCCCTGCATGACGCTGCGGGCCGCGCAGAACCCCAGGAACGCGTGGCCGATGAGGCCGCACTCGTAGACGACCGCCACGCGCGGAGTGGCGCGCCAGCATATGAGGCGCGACGCATGCACGGTCTGCGCCATGGCGATGAGGAAAAAGACGGCCTCGAGCGCGAGGGCGGCGGCGGGGTGCATCAGCACGTCGAAGGGCATCACGGCAGCCTCCTCTCAAGGAGGATGATCGCGTTGAGGGAATCGTCCTCGCTGGTCACCTCGGCGCCCAGCACGCACGGCGCGGCCTCCCGCAGGGAGCGGGCGAGCGCATCTGGGTCGAATGCCTGGCTGCGCGCGCGTCCTTCCTCGCTCATCTCAAGTGACACGCGCACCTCGATGGCCGCGTCCGAGGAGACCGCCCCCGAGGCTGCCGCGCCCGAGGAGACCGCGCCCGAGGAGGCTGCGCCCGCGCTGACAGCGCCCGAAGCCGTCGCGCCCGAGAAGGCCGCCCCCGAGGCCGCCGCCCCCGAGGAGACCGCCCCCGAGGAGGCCGTGCCCGCGCCGACAGCGCTCGCGCCGGCCGCCCCCGAAGCCGCCGCCCCCGAAGCCACCGCGCCCGAGGCGGCTTCGCCTATCACAAAGAGCGCCGAGGCCTCCGAGCGTGCGGCGCAAGCCATGGCGCATTCGTGCAGGCAGTCAAAGAGGGCGCTTGCCACAGGTGCGCTCACGGGACGTTCGAGGTTCGTCATGCACAGGCACGGCACGCCTGCCGCCCGCAGGTCGGCGCCGAGCTCGGCCGCCATGAGGCCGAGCGCCTCGGTGGTCAGGGGGCGGCCTTCTTGCTCGCCCAGGACGAGGGCTCCCTTGCGCTTGCAATAGGCGAGGAGCACCCGCAGCTGTGCCAGCAGCGACGTGCGGCGCAGACCCTCGGGTGAGAGCGGGTTGGCCGAGCCGCCCGCGTCGCCGCATTCCCTCAACATGTCGAGAAGCCCGCCCATGTGGACGAGGGCGTTTGCCAGGCTGCGCTCGACCTCGTCGGCCAAGGCCCCCTCGGCCTGCTGGGCATGGAGGCGCCGCTGCACCGTGAGGTTGCGTTCGAGCAGCTCGTTGTAGGAGGCAAGCTCGCTTTTGCGCAACTCCAGCTGCCGGTTGCGCGCGTCGGCGTCGCTGACGTCGGCTGAGAACAGTGCCACGCCGCCCGACAGCCTATAGGCCGCGAACACACGATGGGGGCAGTCGTTGACGCGAAACATCGTCTGTTGGGTCTGCGTGTGTTGCGCGAAGCGCACCACCTCTTGTTGCACCGAGGGGGGCAGGGGCAGCGCCGCGTCGGTTGCAAAGGCCACCCGCCCGTCGTGGCCGAGCACCTTGAGGTCGAGCGGCAGGCGTCGGAACGCCTCGCTGTAGTCGCGATATGAGGGAAAAAGGCCCGTGGCCAGGCATGTCTCGAACGCGACGAGGGCCACGATGGAGTACACAAGCGCGAGGTTGGTGGCGCGCACGGCCTCGACCTCGAGGATGTAGAGCACGCAGTAGATGGACCCCACGCCCAAAACGGCCCCCACAAGGGGAAGCAGCCTGCGCAGGCGGCGACTGCCAGCCAGGTAGGCGACGGAGAAGAAGGCAATGACCTTGCCCGCGGTCCACACCATGACGGCCCAATACCCCGGGCCGTACGCGTAGTTGCTCGACCACTTTGGATCGGCAAGGTCGAGCTGGAACACCTGGAAATGCAGGCCGTTGGTGAGTACGGTCAGGATGAGGACCGCATCGATGACAACCACGCAGCGGCGGAGTATGCGAGAGGCGGGCGTGGCGTCGAGCGCCGCGGCGCGAACGATGCTGAAGAGTCCCAGCGAGGGCACGCTCAGCATGGGGATGTAGTAGCAATACCACATGAAGCTCGCGGCCTCGGGGCTGTTTGTGTCGTATTTCACCAGTACGAGCAAAATCCAGGCAGCGAGGAGCCCAGCGGCTATGCACAGGTTGCGTGCGATGGCGGCGTCCGAGCAGCGCCGGCGTACCCAGGGCGCCCATGCCGCCAGCGTTGCTCCCACGGCAACCGAGAGCCCCGCCCGATACCAGCTGTGTACTGAGGGAATCCCAGGGTCTGCCGGCGCGGCAGCCGAAAACGCCTGGATGAGCGCAATGCCGGCTATGACCACCAGCGCGAACGCCATGCCGATGGCCCCCGCGTGGTCTGCGCGCGTGCCAAGGATGTCTTGACGCAGCCCTCGCTCTTGTACGGTCATCGGCCCCCTCCGGACTCCTTGGGCATGTGTGCCTGCCCGCTTTGTGGCGCTGCTGCGCCGAGCTGTCGCATGTGTCGGGACAATCCTACTCGAAGTGAAGCCGCGCGGTCGAGTGGGCGCGGGTTTTATGGGACACAGGGTGCTGTTTGCGCAAGGGGGCGTGCCGTACTATGAACGTGGAAGCAAGGCGCCCGCGACGAGGTCGGGACGTGAGCCGCTGCGGGGCACCGCGCGGCAGCTGCGTCAAAGCGCCCCAGCAAACAAGGAGGCCACCATGCGTACTAGCAAACGAATCGGCAGCGTCGTCCTCGCCGGTACCCTGCTCTTCACCCTTGGCTTTGGGCAGGTCGCCCTTGCCGAGACGACCACCGCCGCCCCGGCCGAGCCCGCCGGCGCCACCGAGGTCGCGTCTTCGGTCCTTTCCCTCAAGACCGCGAGCGCCTATGGCGTGACCTTCCAGGTCAGCGAGGCCTGGCAGACCATGGAGGACCCCGACAGCATGTCGGTCGCCTACATGACCGAGGACTTCCAGAGCTTCGTCCAGGTTCAGGTGTCCGATGCAGATGAGTCTGCCGAGCTCGACGAGCTTGCGGCCAACCCCGAGGCCTTCTTCGGCTCCGATGAGGAGGACATCGAGGTTGGCACCGTTCGCCGCTACGAGCTCGACGGCGCCCAGGCGATATACGTGGACTTCACGGGCACTGACGGCATGCAGCGTGAGGTCGGCGGGTACATACTGGCCCTGTGCACTCCCGAGAAGAGCGCCGTCGTGACCGCCATTTGGGGAGCCGACGTTGCAGAGGATGAGATTTGGGCGCTCGAGCAGACGGGTCGCAGCCTGATGCTCGCAGGCGAGGAGGAAGAGGTGTTCGTGCTCGACGGCCCGGGCATGGTCGGCTCCGACCCCTCCGCCCCGGATACGACCGAGCCTGCCGCTGAGCCCACTACCGAGCCCGCAAAGCCCGAGCCTGCCGCCCCGGCTGACGGTGCCAGCGTGACCTTCGAGGTGCCCGGCTGGGAGATTACCGCAAGCACCGACCCCGCAACCTTCGTGCATGCGACCGTTGAGAGCTACGACGACTCCGTCAACGGCAAGGAGGCCATCGGCGTGCCCGTCACGCTGAAGAACCTGAAGTCCGAGTCGGCCTCCCCGTTCTGGAGCCTCAACCTCACGCTGTACGGCCCGCGCGGCGTTGCCCAGGGCAGCGGCAGCACGTCGGCTGCTGGCTGGTACTTCGACGACTCGATTGAGAACGCCGCGAACATGCGCGCCGGTGCCACCAACGAGCTCTACGTGTACTTCTACGACGAGGGCGAGGGCGAGTACGTCGCCGAAATCAGCGCCTGGGACGAGAACTACAATACCATCAAGGAAGAAGTCTCCGTCATGGTGACGAAGTAGCGGCGAGGTACCAGGAGTTTCCCAAGACGCCTGTGGGATTGACATAGCGTTCGCGCAGCCCGGGCGGCCAGCTTGCCTTGCAAGCCTGGTCGCCCGGGCTTTTGCGTGTACTGTGGGCGTGTTCGCGCGGGAACGCGCGAGGGAGAAGGTGCCGACACCAAACTTCGTGCGTTTGTTTGTGGGGTTGCCGGGCGTGTGATTGCCTGGTCTCACGTGGCCACAACAACAAAAAGCGCCGCCTCACCAGGTGAGACGGCGCTTGAAGATTCACTGGAGCGGACTACGGGACTCGAACCCGCGACCCCAACCTTGGCAAGGTTGTGCTCTACCAACTGAGCCAAGTCCGCTTGTGCGAGGGGATATATTGAAGCAAAGCCATCGTTTGCGCAAGTCATATCACAAGACGTACACATATTTATTAAACACTGTGTTCGGAGATACTCTTTGACAGGCGCCCGGCGACCGTGTTTCGGAAGTGTTTCCATTTACAAGTTGTTAGGTAGAAACAACAGTCTTGCGATACCAAATAAGCGCTTCCCTGCTCTCTATTTGATTTAATATATTCTTACTTGGGTTTACCTCGCAAGTTAGCATCCGCAAGTAAGCATCGGGAGATGAGAAGGGACGATAGAGCGACATGGGCGACATGCTTGTCGCGGGTAACGTCGGCCTTCTCGGGCGGGAGGTTGTTGCCCGCCTTGCGCAGGATTATCGGTTGGTCGTTGCGCATACGCCGCAGCAGGCTGCGTCTGCGTGCGTGGCCGACGACAAGACGCATGCCTACGAGGTCGCATCCGACCCTGAGGCCCTCTCCAGGCTGTTCGACATCTATTCGTTCGACACGGTCGTGTATGTGTCTGGCTTTGCCGATGCGGGTACCGGTCTTTCTGGCGAGCAAGACCTGCTGGTAGATGTGACCAGGTCTGCCTGCGTCGCTAGCGTGAGCAAGTTTATCTATCTCACAGGGTTGGAATACGCCCCCGACGCACGCCAGGGTTGGCGAGCAGAAGACGACGAGGCCTTCCCCGGGTTTTCCACGCAGACGATGCTGCGGGCTGCCCAGCAGCAGGAACTGTGCCGCTGTCTGCTCGAGACGAGCGCATGCAGGCTCGTGGTGTTGCGCCTGCCGTTTTTGGCCGAGCCTTTGGCGCAAAATGGGTTCCTCACGGGACTTTTTGCCCGCATCGCGCACAAGGAACAGGTCTGCTTGCCTTTTGACGCTTCCGATGCGTTCGACTTGCTTTCTTCGCGTGACCTTGGGGCGCTTCTTGCCCAGGTTGCCGAGGAGTCGGGCGACGAGAGTGCCTCCTATGAGGCGAGCAGCGGGTATGCCCACACCTGGGGCGACCTCACGGAGCGTTTGACCGCTTGCGCCGCCGCTGGCAGGCCCTGCACGTGCGCCGACCCTGCCCACGCGGTGCCCTCTCCCCATGGACCCGCCTATCCCGACGGGCTGCGTCGCATGTACGGCTGGATTCCCTTCGACGATGCCCTGGAGCAGCTCCCCGCCCTCTATGCCACCTGGTTTGAGAACCGCCGTGCAGAGGAGAAGCCCCGCCTTCTCGAACGCGTCCGCAACGCGGTCGGCCGGTTGGGACTTCTCAAATACGTCGAGCTTGTGGTGCTTTTCGTCATTGTGCAGCTTGTCAACGACGCGCTTGGTGCAAACATCTACTACCGCTTTGTCGACCTGCGACTGCTCTTCGTGGTGCTCATGGGGTGCATGCACGGCATGCGTCTGGGTCTGCTCGCGGCCCTTCTTGCGTGCGCATCGATCCTGTGGTCATACGTGGGACAAGGCTCCGACATCTCCAGCATCATCATGCGCACAGAGAACTGGCTGCCGTTTGTCATCTATGCCCTCGCTGGCGCTGTGTGCGGCTACGTGAGCGACAAGAAGGACGCCGACGCTGCCTTTGCCCGCGAAGAGTACCGGGTCTTGCGCGAGAAGTACCTCTTCCTCAACGAGGTCTATACCAGCACAGTTGAGAACAAGAGCCGCTTCAAGCGCCAGATCATCGGCTTCCAAGACAGCTTCGGCCGCATCTTCGCGGTGGTGCAGCATCTCGATGACGTGCTGCCCCAAAAGCTTTTCCTCAAGGCGCTCGAGGCTCTCGAGGACGTGCTGCACAACCGTTCCATCGCGCTGTACAGCGTCGATCGCAACCAGCGGTTCTGCAGGCTGATGTCATGCTCCCGTCCCATGCGTCCTCGGCTTGCCAAGTCCGTTGACTTGCAGCAATGGTCGGGGTCCTGGGGCGACCTGAACCGCGGGCGTGCGTGGCGCAACCTCGACCTGGACCCGGCGCTTCCCAGCTATGCCTGTGGGTCGTTTGTCGACGGCAAGTTGCGCGTCATCGTGTGCGTCTGGCAGGCCCAGCCCGACCAGCTCGACATGGGATACGCCAACCTCATCCGCGTCATGTGCGGCCTGCTCGAGATGTCCTTCAAGCGCGCTGAGCAGTATACGGAGCTTGCGCGCTCGCAGCGCTGCTTTGTGGGGACCGACGTGTTGCATGCGGAGCCGTTTGACCAGCTTGTGCAGGCCCAAGTCGAGATGGGCGAGAAGGGCGTGGCTGACTTTTTGCTGCTGCGCTTCCCGGGGCTGGACCCCCAGCAGGCCCAGGCGCGCCTCGTGCCGCTTTTGCGTGCGACCGACGAGGTGGGCATGGGGGCGGACGGCTGCGTTTGCGCCTTGCTGCGTCAGGCAAACCGGGACGTACTGCCCATTGTGGGTCCGCGTTTTGAGGGTGCCGGCCTCGCCTTCGAAGTCATAGCGGGGTGACGGGCGTGACTGATATCTTGATCCTCGTTTGCCTGGTCGTGCATGTGCTGGCCTGCATCGTGGTCGGCTTACTCATGGCCAGTGGCCTTCTCAAGACGCGCCTGAGCTGCCTGTCGATTATGGCGTTCGTGCCCGTGTTTGGCGCCGTGGCGCTTCTCTTCCATGAACGGGCCTTGCGATCGGACGCGCGGCCCTGCGACGACTTCGAGCTTGAGGAGCTGCGCGTCAACGACGCCGTGTACAAGAGCATCGTCGTGGAGCCGGCCGCACAGGCCTCGGAGGCGGTGCCGCTGCGAGAAGCCTTGCTGGTCAACGACCCCCTGACGCGACGCAGGCTCATCATGGACGTGCTGTATGACGACGCCTCGGCCCAACCCCATGCGCTGCGTGCCGCCCGTTCGAACGACGACGCCGAGGTAGTGCACTACGCAACGACCGCCCTGGTAGAGCTCCAGAAGACCTACGACGATCGCATGCAGCGGGCGCGTGCGGCCTGCCAGGCCGACGCCCACGATGTCGCGGCTGCTCGCGATTTGGCGAGCGTTCTGGGTGCCTACATCGAGAGTGGCTTGCTCGAAGGCATGATGCTCACCTCCACGCGCGCCGAGTATGCGCGCGTGCTCGACGCGCTGCTTGCGCTTATTGTGCGCGACGGCGAGGAGGCCCTCGGCGTGTGCTGGCAGGCGTTCTCAAACGCCCAGGCACAAGGCGAGATCGGCGGCATGGAGCACATCGCTGCGCATGCCGTTGCCGTTTGGCCCCAGCGTGAGGACGGCTATCTCATGCAGCTGCACACCGCTGCGGCGGAGGAGGACCGAGCGGGCATCGACCGGGCGCTTGAGGCGTTGCGGCGCGGCGACGTCAGGGTGACCGCCCGCGGCAGGCAAGACATTTCGTATTGGAGGAGGGACGACCATGCAGAAGACTGACAGCGCGGGCCTGCGTTACGGCAAACTCATCGGCATCTTTGTGGCGTTTCTGCTCATGGCTGTTGTGCTCATATTCCAGCAGGGCGATAAGGTGGGCGTGGGCCATGCCAGCTCGCTCGACCTGCTCGATGCCTCGCAGGTTGCCCAGGGGGGTCACGTGGCTGCCTCGGGGTGCCTGGCGCTGTACGACTCGGGCCAGGTGGCGTCCGCCGACGCGCTCGACGACGCCGAGGCGATGTTCGAGCAGACGAGCGTCGAGGCCGACATGGTCGACCTGGGTGAGCAGGAACTGCCGGACCTTGTGAACTATGAAAAGGTCGTCCTCGCGGTGAGCGACCTGTCGTGCCTGGGGCAGGGCGCGGCCGACCTGGTGGCCTGGGTGCGCGACGGCGGCCAGCTCATGATGTACCTGCCGCCCGAATCCAACGGGTTTTTCCAGACGTTTGCCCAGCAGTTTGGCGTGCAGGAAGTGGGAACCAGCTGGTACGTGACGCCGGGCATTCGCTTTACCTCCGACCTCATGCTCGGCGGCCGCGCGCATGACTTTGCCCTCACCGACCCCTACGAATCGTCGCTCATCGTCGCGCTTTCAAAGGACTGCACGGTGCATGCCGTGACGGCTGACGACCGCGAGCTGCCTCTTATCTGGGAGTATCCCAACGGCGAGGGCCGGGTCGTCTTCTGCAACCTCGGTTTTACCGAAAAAGGCGTGCGCGGCATCTATGCGCAGGCATTTGGCCTGCTCGGTGACGCATTCGCCTGGCCGGTCATCGATGGCAGCGCCTTCTATCTCGACGACTTTCCCTCGCCTGTGCCCGGTGGGTCGGGCGAGTATATCGAGCGCGACTACAACACCTCAGTCAGCAACTTCTACACCGACGTGTGGTGGCCCGATCTCACGCGCCTGATCAAGAAATACGGCATCGCCTTCACGGGCCTTGTCATCGAGGACTACAACGACAATGTAGACGCGCCGTTCGACGCCAACGCAGATATCTCGCGGTTTGAGTACTTTGCCGGAAAGCTCCTGCGCCTAGGCGGTGAGCTGGGCATCCATGGCTACAACCACATTCCCCTCGTTGATGAGGGCGGGCTTGAAGGCAATGACGGCTATGTGACGGGCACCTACGAGCGGGAGTATCAGGGCTATCACTATTGGCCCTCGCTTGCCGACATGCTGGCCGCCCTGCAGGAGTTGCACGACTTCTGCGACAGGGTGTTCCCTGGCAACGACATCGACGTGTACGTGCCGCCTTCGAACATCCTGTCTCCCGCCGGGCGTCAGGCGCTTGTGGAGGGTGCCTTTGGCATCCGCGTCATTGCGAGCATCTATTTCGACAGCCTCCAGCACATCGAGTGGGTGCAGGAGTTCGGCGTGGACGAAGACGGTGTCGTGAACACCCCGCGCATCATCTCGGGCGGCCAGATTGACGACTACATGCAGCTCTGCGCACTCTCGGAGCTCAACCTGCACTTCGTGAACTCGCACTTCATGCACCCTGACGACATGCTCGACCCCGACCGTGGCGCCGAAGAGGGCTGGCAGAGCGCGTACGACAATCTAAACAGCTACATGGACTGGCTCTACGGCTCGGCTCCCCAAATCCGCAACCTCACGGGCTCGGAGATGGGAGCTGCCGTGCAGCGCTGGTACGATGCAGCCGTTACCATGGACAGCTCCGACGACGCGCTTACGCTCACGCTTGAGGGCCTGCACGACGAGGTCTACCTCTTCGTGCGCTCGCACGACGCGCTTGTGTGCGGCGAGGTCGAGGGAGGTAGCGTCGAGCAGCTCGACGGAAGCCTTTACCTTGTGCACGCCACGGCAACCAATGTGCGCATCCCCAAGGAGGGCGCATGAGAATCTGCATCGTCCTTGAGGGCTGCTACCCCTATGTGACCGGCGGCGTCTCCTCGTGGACCCACAGCCTTATCAGATCGTTTCCACAGCATGAGTTCGTGCTGTGGTGCATAGGGGCCGACAGCGCCGACCGCGGCAAATACGTCTACGAACTGCCTGACAATGTGGTGGAGGTGCACGAGGTCTTTCTCAACGACGCGCTCAAGGGCGCGCCGGGGTACAAGCGCGCCCGCTTTACCCCCGAGCAGAAGCAGGCGCTGTCGGATTTCGTGCACTGTACCTCGCCTGATTGGGGCGTGCTGTTCGAAACGATGCGTCAGAAGGGCATGACGCCCATCGGCTTCCTTATGAGCGAGACGTTCCTCGACCTCATGACCGACATCTGCCGGCAAGACTACCCTTACACGGCGTTTTCGGACATGTTCCACACACTGCGCTCGATGCTGCTCCCCGTGCTCTTCCTCATGTGCCAACAGGTGCCCAAGGCCGACGTCTACCACACCATTGCCGCAGGTTACAGCGGTGTTTTGGCGTGCTTGGGCGGCTATGTCAACAACGCTCCGGTCATGCTCAGCGAGCACGGCATTTACTCGCGCGAGCGCGAGGAGGAGATTATCCGTGCCACGTGGGTGCTGCCCGCGTTCAAGCGCCTGTGGGTGCGCTTCTTCTTCATGCTGTCGCGTGCGGTCTATGACCAGGCAAGCGTGGTGACGAGCCTGTTCGGCAACGCCCGCAAGGCGCAGATCGAGCTGGGGTGCGACCCTTCGAAGTGCCGCATCACGCCCAACGGCGTGAACGTCGAGAAGTTCGGCGCGGTGCCCCCCAAAGAGCCCGATGGCTGGGTCGACATCGGTGCCATCGTGCGCATTGCCCCCATCAAAGACGTCAAGACGCTGCTGTATGCGTTTGCCGAGGTCAAACACTATGTGGACAACGCCCGCCTGCATGTGATTGGCCCGGAGGACGACAAGGAGTACGCGCAGGAGTGCTACGAGCTGGCGCGCCAGCTCGACCTGCATGACGTGCTGTTCACCGGCCGCGTTGACACGGCGCAGTACCTGTCCAAGATTGACTTCACGGTGCTCACGAGCATCTCGGAGGGCCAGCCGCTCTCGGTGCTCGAGTCGTTTGCGGCGGGGAGGCCCTGCGTGCTCACCGACGTGGGCTGCTGCCGAGAGCTCCTTGACGGCGGAGAGGGCGACGACTTGGGGTGCGCGGGCTTTTGCGTGGAGCCCATGAACCGCATGGCGCTCGCGTCGGCCTTGGAGCGCATGTGCGCCGCCGCCGGCGAGCGGCGCGCCATGGGCGAGATTGGCCGCAAGCGCGCCTGCACCTACTATCGCCAGGAGCAGATGGTCACCACTTACACGGACCTCTACCAGGAGGTGGTCTCCTCATGGCAGGCATAGGCTTCAGCCTCAAAAAGCTCTTTGCGCGCAAGGGCCTGTTCGGCCTGTGCCAGGCGTATGGCTACGCTGGCCTCATCTGCGCCGGCCCCATGATCTTGGGCATCCTGCTGCTGCTGGGCGTGAGCACGGCCGCCGGTCTTGCGGGTATGGCACGTCACGACGCTGAGCTGCTCAACTCGATGATCACATACTGCCTGCTCATGGCCCTCACCATGACGAGCGTCTTTAACATGGTAAACACCCGGTATGTGTCGGACATGATCTACCAGGGCAAACTCGAGCGGGTCATGCCCAGCTTCCACGGGTGCCTGCTGGTGATGCTGCCTTTGGGGTGTGTGCTGTGGGCCGTGTTCCTGCACTTCTCGGGTGTCGCCATACTCTATCGTGTGCTGTGCATGTGGTTTGCCGCCACGCTCATGGTCGTGTGGATGCAGATGAACTACCTCAACGCGCTCAAGGACTACAAGGCGCTCGTGAGCGACTTTGCGGTGTCGCTCGCGGTGGGGGCGATGCTGGCGGCGCTGCTGCTTGTGCTGCGGGTGGTGAGTATTGTCACGCTCTTTGGCACGGTCGTCGTCTCGTATGGCCTGCTCATGGCGCTCTACTACCGCAGGCTCATCGAGTATTTCCCCAAAAGCGAGGGCAGCTGCCTGCTGTTTCTCGCATGGTTCGAGCGGTTCGGCAAGCTGGCGTTCTCGGGCGTGTTCGTGAACCTGGGCCTGTTCGCCCACCTCGTCATCATGTACTACGGCCCGGTGAGCGTGCAGGTGGAGGGGCTGTTCCGAGGAGCGCCCGTCTACGACGTGGCGGCGCTGTGCGCGTTCTTCTCCATTCTCATCACCACGGTGAACTTCGTGACGTCGGTGGAGACGAACTTCTACCCGCGCTACCACACCTACTACAGCCTCTTCAACGACGAGGGGGCCATCCGTGACATCGACCAGGCCGAGCGCGAGATGCTTGCGGTGTTGCGCCGGGAGCTCGAGTACAACGGCTTCAAGCAGCTGTTCTGTACGGTTGTCTTTGTGATGCTTGGATCGTTTGTGCTCAACGCGCTGCCGCTTGGTTTCAGCAAAACCTCGATTGTCGCCTTCCGCCTTTTGTGCGTGGGATATGGTCTGTATGCGTTGGCGAACACCATGATGCTCGTGCTGCTTTATTTTGAGGACTATTTGGGGGCGTTGCTGTCCACAGGGGCGTTCGCGCTCGTGAGCATTGTGGGCACCGTGGTACAGCTTGCACTTTTTGAAACGCACTACCTGGGCGTCGGTTTCCTTTTGGGAGGAATCGCGTTCTACCTGATCGCATACGGGCGCCTTGAGTGGTACACCAGGCACCTTCCGTATTTCCTGCTTGGCCGCCAGGCGATGGTGCCGCCCGAGAAGTCAGGCCCGCTCTCGCGCCTGTGCGCGCGTCTTGAGTCGAACGAGGAGAAGAGATGACGACGAAAGGAACTGCCGAGAGCACGCTCTCACGCCGCACATTCTGCGCGCTGGTCGGCGCAGGCACGTTTGCCCTGGGCCTGGGCCTTGCGGGCTGCGGGCAGGACGTTGCCGACGATGAGACGGGCAGCGCCGTCGACTCCGATGAGGCACGCGCGGTGGAGAAGGCGCCCACGGGCGACTATGTCTTGCGCGACCGCAAATCTATCTACGCTGATGACGACGAGGACAGCGTGGTCGTGATGTACCTCACGGTTCGTCGTGGCAACTCCGGCGAGAGCACTGACCATACCTGGGAAGAGGTCAATGCCCACTCCAAGTACTGGTACGAGGAGCAGGGCGTGGCTCAGTATGCCTGCGAGGCCATCCTGCAAATCGGCGACGAGACGGGGCCCCTGCCTGAGGAGCTCGGCTATACGGCGCTTGCCCCCAACGCCACGGTGAAGATTCGTGGCCAGAGTTCGTCGTACTACTCGCAGAAGAACTACAAGATCAGCCTCAAAAAGGGCAAGGGCTCTTGGCGCGACCAGACCGTCATCAACCTCAACAAGCACCAGCAAGAGGGCATGCGTTTTCGCAACAAGCTCGCCTTCGACCTGCTCAAGACCATCCCGCAGACGACTGCGTGCCGCACGCAGTTTGTTCACCTCTACGTGTGCGACCAGACGCAGGATGGCGCCAACGCCGTGTTTGAGGATTACGGCCTGTACACGCAGGTAGAGCAGCTTAACAAGACCTACCTCAAGAACCATGACATGGACCGTTATGGGCAGCTCTACAAGGTGGAATACTTCGAGTATTACCGCTACCCTGAGGCGCTCAAGCTCAAGACCGACCCGGCCTACGACGAAGCGGCGTTCAACGAGGTGCTCGAGTCGAAGGGCAACGACGACCATACGAAGCTTCTCGCCATGCTCGACGAGGTGAACGATTACGCGACCCCTATCGAGGACACGCTTGCCAAGTGGTTCGACGTCGACAACCTCGTGTATTGGATGGCGTTCCACATGCTCGTGGGCAACTACGACGTGCAGTCGCGCAACGCCTTTCTTTATAGCCCGCAGAACGTCGAGAAGTTCTTTGTGCTCTCGTGGGATAACGATGGATGCCTGCTCCGCAAGGAGTGGGAGGTGCGCGGGCGCATCGAGGGCACGGAGTGGGAGCGCGGCGCAAGCAACTATTGGGGCATGGTGCTCTTCAACCGCGCACTCAGGCTCCCCGACTTTCGAGCGGCGCTCGATGCTGCCGTTGAGGATCTGCGTGCCAATTACCTGGGGCAGGAGCGCCTTGAGGAGATGGTGCGGGGGTATCGCGGCACCGTTGAGCCGTTCGTGTATGCCCGGCCTGACATGCTCATCACCCCGCTTACCGCCGAGAAGTACGACGTGGTGGCCCAGGCTATCCCCGGGGAGGTGCAGCTCAACTATGAGTCGTACCTCGAGTCGCTCCAAAAGCCGATGCCGTTCTTTATTGCAACGCCCGTGCTCGAGGACGGGGAGCTCGCGTTGAGTTGGGATGCCTCGTACGACTTTGACGGCGAGATGATTTCCTATCGCGTGACGCTTGCGCGCGACCCTGACTTTGCCGATGTCGTTGCCGCCGAAGACGGTCTCATCATCCCCCAGCTCAGCGTGGACGACCCCGGCGAGGGCCAGTACTTCCTCAAGGTCGACGCCACCAACGAGTCGGGCTATACGCAGGTGGCGTTCGACACGTACGTGCGCACCGACGACACCGCCCTGGGCAAGGTGTACGGCACGCTGTGCTTCTACATCATGGCCGACGACTCTGTGGTGCTTGACGGCGGTTATGTTGATGAAGACTCGGATGCGGCCGATGAGGCGGCGGGCGGGAACGGGGCCGAGTCTGCCGACGATTCCCAGGCCGCTGCGGAGTCCGGCGCGGCGAAGGCGGGCGAGCAGCGATGAGCCTGCGCTTGTTCTCTCGCGCGGATGCAGGCGTGTCGGGGTCTGCTAGCGGGGCGGCGGGCCTGGAGCCGTCGACTCGCCCTGTGCGCAGGCAGTTCCGCAACGAGTGGAAGTATTACCTTTCCCTGTGGGACGCCGACGCCCTGCGTGCCAGGATTGCGGCGGCCGTGCCGCATGATGAGCATGCGCCCGAGGGCGGCTACGCCATCCGCAGCCTGTACTTCGACGACTACTGGGACAGTGCCTATCACAACAAGATCGACGGCGTGCAGCACCGCACCAAGTGGCGCGTGCGCATCTACAACTGCTCGGACGCCGTCATCAAGCTGGAGCGCAAGGTGAAGGACGGCGCGTACATCTACAAGCAGTCGGCCCGCCTCAGCCGCGAGGAGTTCGAGCGCATCATCGATGGGGACTACGCGTTTCTCCTGGCCAACCCCCAGAATCTCTGCCGCGAGTTCTACGTGGCGTGCGTGAGCCAGATCATGCGCCCCAAGGTCATCGTCGACTACGAGCGCGAGCCGTTCGTCTTCGACGCGGGCACCGTGCGCATCACGTTCGACTCCAACCTGCGTGCCGCCGCCCCCACGGGCGACATCTTCAACCCCAACCTGCCCACCTATGACGTGCTGCCGTATGGCAAGACCATCATGGAGGTCAAGTTCACGGAGTTCTTCCCGCAGTTCATCCGCGAGATGCTGCCGCCGGGTGCCCAAGACTTATCGGCCATCTCCAAGTACGTGCTGTGCTACGAACAGGTGCACCATCGCTCCGACGTTCTCTCCATGCTCACTAAGTCCGAAAAGGCCTGGTAAAGGCCGCATAGATTGCAACCGCGCCGCGTTTTTTAGGTTTGAAAGGAAACATCCTCGATGAGCTTCCAAGACTTCTTCAAGAACTCCGTGTGGGAGGACTTCCTCTCGCGCCAGGCAGTCACCTCCTCCACGCTTACCTCGATGATCATCTCGCTGCTCGTGGCGCTTGCACTGGGCCTCTTCATCTACGTCATCTACCGGCGGTTCTTCGGCGGCGTGGTGTTCTCTCGCTCCTTTGCCACGACGCTTGTGGGCATGTGCGTGCTCACGTGTATGGTGACGCTGGCTATCTCCACCAACGTCGTCATCTCGCTGGGTATGGTGGGTGCTCTGTCAATCGTGCGCTACCGTACCGCCGTCAAGGACCCAATGGATTTGCTCTACCTCTTCTGGGCCATCACCGCAGGCATCACTGCGGGTGCGAGCCTCTACGCGCTCGCTGCCATCTCGAGCGTCGTGATGGTGGCTGTAGTGTGGGTGCTCTACGTGCGCCAGCAGTCTGGATCCATCTTCCTCATGGTGGCCCACTACGAGGGCCAGCGCGCCGGCGACGAGATCCTGCGCCGCATGGGAGGCATGAAGTTCCAGCTCAAGAGCACCACGCTACGCAAGGGCGTAACGGAGATGATCGTCGAGGTGTTCTGCAAGAACAACGACGTGGCGTTCGTCGAGAAGATCGAGGCCATCGAGGGCGTGAACGACGTGACGCTGGTCCAATACAACGGCGAGTACCATGGCTAACGTAGTGCCCGGATGCGCTGCGGCGGCGGCCCGCGATGGTTCGGCTGCGTCCGGCGGGCGTCGCTTTCGCGTGCCGGTGGCGGCGCTCGTGATCTTCGCGTGCTTCGCGGTTGCGGCCGCCTCGCTTGTTGCATACGTTGACTCGCTGAGTTTCACGGTGCGGCCCGGCTATGCCTCGGCGGATTCGAATCCTCTTATGGGATTTGCCGCTGCCGCCGACAGCAAGAGCACGGCCGCAGACGAGCAACTCGTGTATATCGACCTCACCTGGGCCGAGTGGGAGCCGCAGGAGGGCACCTTCGACATCGCCTCGCTCGAGAAGAAAAACAACATCGCTCGCTGGCGAGCCGAGGGCAAGCACGCCGTGCTGCGCTTTGTGTGCGATGTCCCTGGTGACGAAGCCCATCGCGACATCCCTCAGTGGCTGTACAACGAAACCGGTGACGGGGTGGACTACGACAACGCGTATGGCAAGGGGTATGCGCCCGACTATTCCAATACCACGTTCCGGGCGGCGCATGCCCGCGCCATAGCGGCGCTCGGTGCCTGGGCGAGTCAGGACACGTTCGTCTCGTATGTGGAGCTGGGAACCCTCGGTCATTGGGGCGAGTGGCACACGCTTGAGGAGTCGGGCGTGCCGGCCATGCCCAGGGAGCGCATCTGTCGGGAATACTACTCCCAATATCAGAGCGCTTTTCCGCAGGCGCACCTTTTGACCAGGCGAAACTATGCCTTGAGCGTTGAGGGCGGGGCAGGCGTGTACAATGATATGACAGGCTCGCCTGACGATACCCTCGAGTGGCTCACCTGGCAGTTGGCGGGCGGCGCCCAAGAGGCTGCCGACCACGAGATTGCCTACACCCCCGTCGAGGACATCTGGCGCACGGCGCCGGTGGGAGGCGAGTTCACGAGCTCGCTCGACATGGGCTACATGCTGGGCGACAACATCGTCCAGACGCTCAGCCTGCTGCGCGCCTCGCACATGACCTTCATCGGTCCCCATTATCCCAAGAGGGAATATGCCGAGAGTGCGGGCGCGCACATGGTGCGCGGGCTCTTGGGATACCGCCTGTGGGTGTCTGAGCTCGACGTGCGCTTCGACGCGCTCACGCGGTGCTGGGACATCACCATGGAGTGGAAAAACGACGGCGTCGCCCCGCTGTATGCCGACTGGGCCGTCACGCTCGAGGTGCGCGACTCATCCGGCGAGGTGGTCTATGACACCGCGCTGCCCCTGGTGCTGTCGGACCTGTGCGACGGCGAGGAGTTCACGATCAAGGCGTCCGTGCCGTTTGACCAGCGGTATTGGGACGGCTTCACCATCGGCGTCGGCATCACCGACCCGCTCACGGGCGACTATGCCGTGCGGCTCTCCAGCGACACCCCCTACCTTCCCGACGGCCTCAACGTCCTCTACGAGGAGTCCGCGCGCTAGCGGCGATGGGCATGCCCCGTGCGCTAGGGTGGCGCAGGCGGCGTCTGTATCCGGCGAATTTGCGTCTTGTTGGGAAGACGGGCGCTTGCTCGGCGATTGGATTGCTATACATGCTTTACAAAGGGTGGCTTGCGGGGCTAAACTGGGCGTGAAGCAGCGGGTGCGAAAGGCGGTGGACCATGGCTGTTGCGGTGGTGGAAAGGGAGCCTCGGGCAGGCGCGACTGCCCAGATAAACGCGCGGTTGAACCCTGCGCTCAAGCAGCGTGGCGATGAGGCGCTGTCGGGGGCGGGGCTGTCGCCCTCGCAGGCAATCCGTGCGCTGTGGGAACTTGCCGCGCGCAACACCGACAACCCCGAAGCGATTCAGAGGGCGCTCTTTCCCGAGAGGGCTGAGGCGCAAAAGGCCGATTTGAATGCCGCGCAGCGCCGCCGTGCCGAAGCGATTGGCAAAGGGGCGCGCGTTGTCGAGGATGCGTATCGGGCGATGGGGGTCATTCCGGCGCCTTCTTCCACGGCAGAGCTTTCCTATGATGAGCTGCGGGATTTGGCGTATCAGGAGCGTTATGGCGAGCTGATGGGGTGGGAGTCGTGAGTGTGCCCTGGCGCTCGATTGTTGTGGACACCAACATATGGCTCGACTACTTCCTGGGATTGAGGGTTGGTTCCCAGCAGGCCCGCGAACTGCTCGACGCCGCAAATCGCACGGGTATCGAGTTGCTGTACGCAGTCACGAGCACAAAGGACCTGTTCTATCTTATAAGCGCCGACTTCAAAAGGAACTATCGTCTGCAATTCGGGAACGCGACGCCTGAAGTAGGAGCGAAGGCGGCGGGCGAGGTGGCCTGGAGTTGCCTTTCGGTCATGGATGAGATCGCAACTGCAGTGGCGTGCGATCAGGCGGACGTGTGGATGGCCCGCAGACAGCGGTGCCTGCACGAGGACTATGAGGACAACCTCGTCGTGGCGGCGGCGCAGCGCGCCCGTGCCGATTGCCTGGTGACCAACGACCAAAACCTACTCAAGCACAGCCCCGTTGCGGCCCTTTCCTGCACCGATGCGCTGGCATATCTGCAGGCGCTCAAGTAGTTCCCGAATCCGCGCTGTCTTATTTGACTCGTAAACCGTCTTTTGCCCGAATCACCGGCTCCCAAAGAGTGACTCATCCAATCTACCAGCTATTTTGTACTAAGCTGGCAACCAAATCTTATTTGCTTGCTATTTGATTCTTATTTGCTTGCTAGTCTCCGAAGGCGATATACTTTCAGCAAAGTTGTTGTTGCAAGGAGGTTGGGATGTCGCCGTTTGAGAATGCTGAGCTTCTCATCGAGGAATTGCGCCGGTTGCCAAGCGAGACCGAGTACGTTGAATTTAAGGCGAACAACGCTAGCCCGGAGCAAATCGGACGAGACATCTCGGCGCTTGCCAACTCGGCGGCAAGACTCGAGCGGCGCTTTGCTTACAAGGTATGGGGCATTGACGATGCGACGCATGCCGTGGTTGGCACGACATTCGACCCCAAGTTGGCTCGCAAAGGTTCGCAGGAGCTTGAGCTGTGGCTGCGGCTGAAATTGTCGGATAACGCCCAATTTGAATTCGAATCCGTCCATATCGACGGGATGAGCCTCGTTCTTCTGCGCATATGGCCTGCCGCTCAAAGTCTCGTGCTGTTTGACGGCAAGGCGTACATCCGGTCCGGTGGCAGTTCTCATGAGCTTGTCAGGGGTTCGCAACGCGAGTTGGAGCTGTGGACCAAGATCCAGCATGCCGCATATGAGTCTCAAATTGCGGCAAGTGACATTGCCCTCGATGATGTGACTGACTTGCTGGGTTTCGAGGCATATTTTGAGCGACAGGGCCTGCCCACTATTCGCGATGTCGAAGGCGTCGTTCATTACCTCGTGCAAGAAAATCTTGCTTTTATCCAGGATAACGGCCTGATCTCAATAACCAATATGGGGGCCTTGCTATTTGCAAAGAACTTCTCTGAGTTCCCCTCGGTTGCTCGCAAGGCTGCGCGAGTGATTCAGTATGGCGGCGATGGGCGTTTGGTCATGAGCCGCCAAAGAACGTTTTCCCAGGGATATGTCCTGTGCCTTGATGACATTGTGGGACATGTGCTCGACTTGCTTCCCGCTACGACTGTCATAGAGCGCGCCACGAGGCGTGAGGTGCCGCAACTGCCTGAAATCGCGATTCGCGAGGCAGTCGCAAACGCGCTTATCCACCAGGATTTCGGCATTACGGGCGCCGGCCCTCTTATCGAGGTGTTTTCGAATCGGGTTGAGATTACAAATCCCGGCGTACCCCTTGTTGACACCATGCGCATCCTCAACGACCCGCCGCGTTCGCGCAACGAGCAGATGGCTGCGCTTTTGCGCAGGCTCGATCTTTGCGAAGAGGCAGGCAGCGGCTGGGACAAGATGGTGGCGGCTTGTGAACTCAGGCAACTGCCGGCGCCTCGCATAGAGACGGCTGGCAACAATACGCGCGTGGTACTGTTTGCCGATATCCCTTTCAAGAACCTTACGCCTGATGAACGACGGATGGGTTGTTATTGGCATGCGTGCGTCAAGTATGCCAATGCGGATGCCGCTACGAATAAGTCGCTTCGTGAGCGTTTTGGGTTGAGCGATTCCCAGTCGGCACAAGTGTCTCGCCTTGTGCGGGAGTGTATGGAGCAAGGGCTTATCAAACAGCTCGATCCTGCCGCATCAAAGAAGAACATGCGCTATGTGCCCTGGTGGGCTTGATATGTTCCAGGCGTGATTGATACCCCCGTTGTGGTGGCATCACCAGCGTGAGGGTATTCGCTGGTGATGCCACGCTCTTATACAACGTCGCATGCCCATATGCTTCTTATTTGACTCGTAAACCGGCTTTTGCCTGAAACACCGGCTCCCAAGAAGCAATTCAGCCAATCTACCAGCTGTTTTGTTGTGAACTAGCAACCAAATCTTATTTGCTTGCTATTTGATTCTTATTTGACTGGCATCGTTGAATGGGGTGCGTTGTGCATGTTGCCGCCGGGGGGTGGGGGCGAAGGGTACTTCTCGGAAGGCGGACAGGTCGGAATTGGCCGAAGGCGACCTGGCTCATTTGATGGACCCAGCGGCGGGGTCCGGTCGCCACTCTCCATGCCTGACAATCGAGCCAAACTGTCAGGCGGCGAGCGCGGCGGGTGATGGCGCTTCCAAATTCCGGCGTTGTACACTCCGCGTAAGCCCAAAGGGAGGGGCCCACGCGGGGGGAGACCGCGTGTACAACGAGGAGAGGGAGAACATCATGGAGATGTCCCGTAGGGGTTTTGTCGCTGGTGCCGCCGGTATGGCCGTTGCCACGATGGGCGCCACCGTCGCGTTTGACGCCGACGGCAAGGTCGTCAGCCAGGCGCATGCGCTTGACGCGCATCCCGACGTGCCCGCCAAGGCCGGCATCGATGGCGTGACCCAGCTCGACCAGCTTGACGCGATGTGCCCTGAGTGGGTTGACCCCACCACGTATCGCTACCCGCTTGCCGACCTCACCACCATCGAGATGACCGACGAGGACGTCACCTTCGACGACGGCACCGTCATCCCGGCCGTGTACGTGAACCTGCGCAACCGCATCAACCACATGGGCAAGGGCCTGGGCAGCGAGCCCGATTCCACGAGTTACCAGATGCTCATGAGCAACTGGACCGAGGAGGAGGCGGCATGGGAGCTTGAGATGCCGCTGCTGTCCATCTTCAACGCCTACGATTACAGCCTGGCAAGTGGCCGCACGGTCGAGGAGTGCCAGGAGATTCTCACCCACATGGCCGGCAAGTGCCTCATCTACCATATGAACCGCGGCGACGCCGACTACTACATGCTGCTGCCGCACATCAACGGCTGGTGGGAGTTCACCGAGCTCAAGGCCTACTTCACCGCCAAGGAGGCCGGCGAGGACACCGTTGCGCGCATGGCTGAGTTCAACGCCGACAACGTCTGGGGCGTCAACGGTGCCGGTTGGGACGACTTCGACAACACCTTCCCGCTGTTCCGCACCTACCCCATCAGTGAGGACGTCATCGCCGAGGACGAGTTCCTGCCGTACAACGACTGGCGCGCCATCATCAAGCGCCACAAGACGATCACCGTTTCCCCCTGCCAGTGCCGCCTGATGTGGGAGGGCATCGGCGTGCCGTTCCCCGAGGAGCACCCGCGCCGCACCTGCCTGTCGCTGGGCGAGATGGCCGAGTACTTCATCGAGCAGGGCATCGGCGAGCAGATCACGCAGGACGAGGCCATCGCCATTTACGAGGACGCCATTGAGACCGGCATGGTGGTGGAGTCCATCGCAACGAAGGACGCCGACATCATGTGCCTGTGCCACGGCAGCTCCTGCGGCAACCTCATGGGCTTCAAGGGCATGGCGCTCAACGGCCTGCCTGCGTGGAAGAACTTCAACGGCTACTGGCTCGACTACGACGCCGAGAAGTGCATCAAGTGCGGCGCCTGCGTGGAGCGCTGCCCCATGGAGGCCATCGCGCTCGACGGCCCCGACGGCGCCTGCACGCACAACCTGGCTTGCGTGCGTTGCGGCCAGTGCATCAAGGTGTGCCCCGCCGAGGCCCGCATCCTGCGCGCCCGCGAGGACTACCCCGCGCACGCTCTGCCCGAGGACTACCTCGACAGCCACCGCTCGATCGCCATGGAGCGCCTGCACCGCGACAACATCGTCGACTTCGTGGGCTAAGCTGCGCGAGGAGCTCGGCGAGCTAGGCCGATGAACAAGTAGGCCGCGTGGCGCTTCAACATTGCAACGCCGCAGGCAGGAACCGTGTTCGGTGAGGCTAATCGGTAATCATCGTTTCCTGGCAAAGTAAGCCATGTGAGACAGGCGGGCGGCCTTCGCGCAAGCGGGGCCGCCCGTTTTCGTGGCATGTGTGGGAGGCGGGCGGAGGGGTTGTGCAATCGGGTACAATTGCGGGGAAGAGGCACTTGTGATGAGAGGCGACTGCCATGCCACTGCCGCAGCGAGATTTCTTTACTGCACAAGATTACTGGGCGTTACCCGAGGGGACCCGCGCGGAGCTTATCGATGGCGAGCTGTACAGCATGGCGCCGCCTAGCAGAAAGCATCAAGAGATTGTTTCCGGACTCGTATGGCTGCTTCGCGATTACATCCAGCGCAAGGGAGGGCCGTGCAAGGCCTATGTTTCTCCCTTTGCCGTCAACCTCAACGCCGATGATTCCACCTACGTTGAGCCCGACATCCTCGTCGTCTGCGACCCTTCCAAGCTTTCCGACAGGGGATGTGAAGGTGCGCCTGATTTTGTCGTCGAAGTGGTGTCGCGTTCAAGTGTGCGCATGGACTATGTCAAAAAGCTCAACCTGTACCTTGAAGCCGGCGTGCGTGAGTATTGGATCGTCGACCCCGACAAGGCAATGACTACTGTGTACCATTTTGGCGAGGAGCATTTTGCCCCCATCATCTACCCGTTTAACGTGTCTGTGCCTGTGGGCATCTACCAGGGAGAATTGAAGATTGGCATCGCAGAGCTTCTAGGGGATGATTAAGTCCGATTGGCCTCATCGAACACGTTTTCTGCCCGCGGTGCTGCAATGGTGAAGCGTCGCACGGCCCACTCGTTCATCGTCTAGAGGATTAGGGCTCTCATTCTCGCGGGATAATGAAAACGGGCGGCCCGCGCGCGAGTGGGGCCGCCCGTTTTCATGTGGCGTCTTTGATTTGACATGCTGTTCACGATTCATCGGCCCCAACACGCCTAGAATTGCCGCCGCAATTTGAGAGTGAGATTCGGGAGGGACGACGGCGGTATGGATGAGCTGGCGCAAAAGGCGAGTGACGAGAAGATGGGATTGCGGCAGTGGCTGCCGTTGCTCGGCATCACTCTGTCTGCCTTTATCTTCAACACCTCGGAGTTCATGCCTGTGGCTTTGCTCACCGACATGGCCTCTGACCTGGGCGTCAACGAGTCGGTGATGGGCGCCGTCATCACCGTGTACGCCTGGAGCGTCATGCTGCTGTCGCTGCCGCTCATGATGTTCGCTTCGCGCTTTGCGCTCAAGCGCGTGCTGCTCTGCGTGATATGCGTCTTCCTTGCCGGGCAGGTCGTCACGGTTGCCTCGAGCAGCTATTGGATGCTTGTGGCCGGCCGCATTGTGGTGGCCATGGCGCATGCGGTGTTCTGGTCCATTGCCTCGCCCATCGCGGTGAGGCTTGTGCCTGAGAAGTTCGGCTCGCTGGCACTGGGCATGGTGGTCACGGGATCCTCGATTGCCACCATCGTTGGCATGCCGCTGGGCCGCATCGTGGGTCTTGCGCTGGGCTGGCGCTCGGCGTTTTTGGTGGTGGCGGCCATTACCGCCGTGGTGCTCGTCTACCTTACGGCTGTGTTTCCCAAGATGCCGGCGGGTGAGCCCTTCACCATTGCGAAGCTGCCGAGGCTGCTCTCGAACAAGGCGCTTGTGGGCATTTATGCGTTCATTGCGATTCTGGTGACGGGCTACTACACCGCGTACAGCTACATCGAGCCGTTCCTGCTGCAGATGGCGGGCATGCCTGAGAACGTGGTCACGGTGATGCTTACGGTGTTTGGCGTGGCCGGCATTGTGGGCAGTTTCCTGTTTGCGCGTTTCTTCGACGGGCATCGTCGGATGTTCTTCCGTGCGGCCGTGGCGGGCCTGGTAGTGGCGCTGTTCGCGCTTGGCCTAGCGGCGTGCAACCCCGCGCTGATTGTTGTGGACTTCCTCGTGTGGGGCGTGACCTCCACCGCTTTCAACGTGGCGTTTCAGGGCGAGGTCATTCGCATCACAAGCCAGGACGAGGCCGCTGTGGCGACGTCTATCTACTCGGGCATCTTCAACCTCGGCATCGGCGGCGGCTCGGCCTTGGGCGGCGTCGTGGTGAGCAGCCTGGGAGTGGGCGTCATCGGATACGCAGGCGGCGCGCTCGTCCTCGTGGCCTTCGCCTTCCTGTGCACCTGGCTGCTCGACAAGGTCGCGCCGAAGCGGTAGCGAGCCTCCGGGGTGCTGTGCGGGAAACCATAGAAGCGAGGAAGCAGTGCGTTTGGCAGGCTGCAAACGTCCGGGGCGCGGTGGGATGGGAGCCGCGGGTGCTCGGGGTACGGTGGGCCGGATGCTGCGGGCGCTCGGGAGTGCGGCCCTCGGCACCAGCATCCGCGCCCTCGAGGGTGGGTTGCGTGCGCCTTTGGGTCTACCTGCGTGAAAAAATGACGCATGTTTGCGTTTTAATTCCGCGAATGGAAGTAGTTTGAAATCCTGCAAGTCATCTACCTGCGGGTTTGTAGACGCCTGATGCCCGGATGCTGAACCTACGAGACTTAAAACGCAAACATGCAGGTTTTTTCCGGGCCGCGTGGGGCTGAGGGGCGCGAGAGCGGCTTGCGAGCCTACCACCGACTGCCTTCGCACGGTGATTGGTGCCGTCCTTGTGTGACAAATCCTTCTGACAATCGTATATAAGGTCAGATTGGCCAATCGCAAACAACCCCCGCAGGTTCTGCACAGTGCCGTGTGGCTATCTGCCGAATCAGAGGAGACGTCGCATGGACTATGACACATTGGACCGGCTCAACGTCAGACAATCCCGCGCGAGGGCCGGTAACTCCTGCATTGCATGCAGCAGAGCCGACCTCGAGAGCATCGTACGTGCCCATGGTTCGATGGTGTACCGCCTGGCACTTGTGCAAACGCGCAACTGTGCCGATGCCGAGGACGTCTTCCAAGACGTGTTTGTGGCCCTCGTTTGCCGTATGGCGCGTGGGGGCCGCGGCTTCGAGTCGGCCGAACATGTGCGGGCGTGGCTGCTGCGTGCGACGATCGACCGCGGTCGCGACTTGGCCCGGGCGGCTTGGCGTCGGCGCACCCAAAGCCTCGATGAGTTTCCCGCCGAATTGGCCGAGGGCCATTTTCGCCGTGCGCCCGACCAGGAGCGTCGACTTATCGAGCGCGAAGAGGCGCAGGCGCTTTGGCATGCAGTCGGCGAGTTGCCGCCCAAGCTCCGTGCAGCCGTGCACCTGTTTTACGTCGAGGGATTGAGCTGTGAAGAGACTGCCCGGGCACTGGGTGTCACGGTCTCGACTGTGACCACGCGCCTGGCGCGCGCCCGCAAGCAGCTGGAACGTTCTTTGAAAGGACGACTCTCATGACTTCTAAGAATCGTTGGATGCATTCGAACGAGCAGGGTCGATGGGCGAGCCTGGCCCACGATGTCGAGCCCCCGGAAGAGCTTGTCGAAAAGACCGTGGATGCCATGCGTCGGGCCGCGGCTTCTGAGCGTCCCGCACAGCACATGGCGACTCCCGCAAGGCGAGCCTCCATGTCGCTGATTTCGCGTCGCGGTTTTGTCGCGCTTGGAGGCGCCTGCGCCGCCGCTGCCGCAATCGCCGTTGTTGCGCCGCTTACGCAACGGGATTCCGCCCCGGATGAATCCCTGCCTATTGAGCCACATTCGTTCGGGCTTGCAATCGCCCAGGCTGCCGAGCCGGGTCATGCCGTCGTAATCGAGGCCGCCGATGGGGAGCTGTTGCCGCCCGTTGCCGGCGTCGACTGCTTTAGGGCCTTTGCGTTGCGGCTGAACTTGTCCTGTGTGGGTGAAGGCATTGAACGGCTGACGTTTACGCTGCTTGATGTGCCGACTCAGACATTCAAGGGCACGCGCCCCTTTGACCCCGAAGAAATTGTTGACAGGCTTGTTTATTTCCAAAGGTGTTTTCTTGATTCTGATGACCGAGAGGCCGAGAAGGCGTGGAGCGCTACCGATGAGATGGCATATGGTGGCCTGGAGATATCCGTCGACCTTTTGGAGGAGCCAGAATGGGACGGTGTGCACGAGACCTCGTATGGCCTGGTTTGTGATGTGCTTTGGGCGGTGACTCCGGAGGACGCCCTCTGGGGGCAGGACCCTGTCTTGGCGGCAAAAGAGGCTTGGATGGTTGCCGGGTGCACTGACCCCGAGATAATTTCCCGGGAAACCGTGGACGAGCTGTGCGCTGCATACATCGACGCATATGAGCAGGTGAGCGCAACCCCCGAAGAGGCTCTTGCCTGGTCGCGCAAATGCTATGTTGGCAGCAAGGTCTTGGCGGCGGCCGAGTTGAGTAAGGCGGTGCTGCAGGTGGAGGCTGGCTTTGCCGATGGCTCGACTGCGGTCAAACGCTACCGCATAGGCACGGTTGACGCCTTTGAGGAGGTAATGGGTGGGCGCTATGACGCCTTTTACGACCTGCGCAGTGAAGAGCCTGATTGGAGCTGGCCTCTCGCTCCGTTTTGCTCGTTTGCCGAAGAGCATCACGATGCAAGTGAGGACCCGCGCCTTGCGGTGCCGCTCTTCACTATCACCGACGTGACCGACTTGGAAGCGGGCGCGGGTGATATGAATTAGACTTGCGGGGAAAGGCCCCGGTCGAGACTCTGTCGAGCGAGTGCCGTGATACCCTGCGGGTTTGATAGGCACTCGCCTGGCTAGCGAATCGACGAGGCGCAAGCATGCGAGGAGTGTGGGGGTACCTGGGGCGCGCCGTGCGGCATATGGAAAAGCGTGGACGCCCAGGGTGCAGATGCGCGAAGGGTCATGGGCGACCGAGGCGCATGCGGATAAAAAGTCGCATGCGCTTGAGGCGGAAAGACGCGGAGGGCTATGGGTGCTTGGTGTACGTATTGTTGTCATTGCAGGCAGTCAATGCGCCGGGGCTTGCCGCATGATATGCAAGAGGGGCCCATGCCAAGGAGCCGTGAGACGCGTCGCGCGGCAAACTGTGGGAGTCTGTGATGCGGCAGCCCGAAAATTACGAGCTCTTGGGACCTGGGGGCGTTAGCTGCTGAAGTTTGCGCTCGTGAGGGTGGGCTGCGGCTGCCTTCGCGTTTGCCTGCGTACCAAAAATGCCGCATGTTTGCGTTTTAATTCCGCTGGTTGAAGTAGCCTGAAATCCCGCAAGTCATCTACCTGCGGGTTTGTGAATGCCCCATACCTAGCTACTGAACCTGCGAGATTTAAAACGCAAACATGCGGGTTTTTCTGGGCTGTCCGGGGCCGTGGGGCCACGAGCCGCATTTGCTTGAAAGCAAAGAAAGCGTCCGGCACGAGAGGGAGTGTCAACGTCGCACTAGGTGCTTAAGGTTCGGGGGCGCTTACTGTTGAAGTTTGCGTCCGTGAGAGCGGCTTGCGCCTGCCTCCGCGCCTGTCCACGCGCAAAAATGCCGCGTGTTTGCGTTTTAATTCTGCCGGTGGAAGTGGCCCAAAACCCTGCAAGCCATCTACCTGCGGGTTTGCAAACGCCCCATGTCCGGATACTGAGCCTGTGAGATTTAAAACGCAAACATGCGGGTTTTTCTGTACCGCCCGAGGCGAGGGGGTATCCCAGTCGCGCTAGGTGCCTGGGGCCCGGCAGGGCAGCACGCGGCACGAAAAGATACCCTAATCGAACTAGGTGCTTGAGGTTCGGTAGAGCGTGCCTTTTAGGGGTGTTTACCAGGTGTTTGCATGTCTCAATCGCGCCGGGCGCCTGGGGTTCGGCAAGGAAACGCCCGGCACGAGGGGTATCCCAATCGTGCCGAGCGTTCGGTCGTGGCGCGTTGAAGACCCCCCCCAATCGCGCTGGGCGCTCGGTCATGGCGGGCCGAATCGTCGCGGCGGGTTGAGGGCCCCCAATCGTGCCGGGCGCCGGGGGTTGCGGGGACGCTCCTTAGAGCTGCATCATGAACCAGTCGACGATGGAGGCTTCGACGTCGACCTTGATGTCATCGTAGTTGTGAATCTCGTGGCGGTAGCCCGGGTAGAGCTGCGTCACGACGTTGGTGTGGCCGGTGTCCTGCAGCCAGTTGGCGCACATGTACACGCCCTCGCCGTAGTTGCCCACCGGGTCCTGGTCGCCGGCAATAAGAAGAACAGGCAGCTCGGCGGGCACTTTTTCGGCCCACTGCGTGCCTTCGATGCACAGCATCATGTCGATGAAGTCGCGCAGCGAGATGTTGTGCGTTGGATGGGTGAACGCGTCGAAGGGGTCCTCGGCGTGGTCGCGCTGCACCTCGGGGTCGTGGCAGATCCACTCGTTGCCGCGCTCGGCGCCCTCGGAGCACCGCGCGAACATCCAGCCCATGAGCTCGCCGACGAACGCGGGGTCGGACTCGTGGGCGCGGCCTGCGGCGATGGCCTCGTCGAGCTTGGCGCGTACCTCGTGGGTGTTCTTGAAGATGCCGGTGGTGCCGCAGTAGACGACGCCGGCTAGCTCGTTGCCGTACTTCGTCGAGAAGTCGCGGGCGATCATGGAGCCCATGGAGTGGCCGAACATGAAATGCGGCAGGTCGGGGTACTTCTCGCAGACGAGGTCCTTGAAACGTTTCTCGTCTTCCATCATGGTGTGCGGGCCGGCGTCGCCCCAGTCACCCCAGGTGTCGTTGGCGATGGCCGTGGCTCCGTGGCCCACGTGGTCGTCGGCCGCCACAATGAAGCCGGCGTCCATGAGCGCCACAATCATGTGCAGGTAGCGGCGGGAGTGCTCGCCGAAGCCGTGCACGAGCTGCACGACTCCCACCGGGTCGCAGGCAGGGGCGTAAATCCAGCCGGTGACGGTGTCTCGGTTGTTGGTGGAAGGGAAGTGGACCTCATGGAGCATGTGGTTCTCCTTTCGGCAGCGGGGCGGCCGCGCGGGCTCACCCCATCGGCCACCCCACCGAAGGGCGGCCCTCGGCTGGATTATCGCAAACAAAGGCCGCCGTTCGCCACCCCCATACCGTGCATAAGACGCAAGATGGTCCGTGAACGAGGCTGCCTCGCGGTGCGCCTTGCGGAAAAGGCCAAAAGTCTGCGTAATAATTTGCCAGAGGACTGTGAGTTGGCATTTTCCAACGTTGACCACTCACGTAATCCCAGGTAGATGACGTGCATGATTTAGGGCTACAAGGACGTCTGAGTTATAACGCATACTTTTGGCGTTTTTGAACGTGCGAGCCGAGAATGACAAGCCAATCTGGGCGACGTCCCACCCCGCCGCCCGCCCCACCCCGTCGGCTGACCCAGCACGCAAAAAGGGGCTGTAGCAAAAGCCCGAATTGCAATTGATGAGACGCCCGTTCGACTTCAAGTCGGCGGGCGTCTCTT
>CAKUAI010000017.1 GCA_934636245.1 uncultured Coriobacteriales bacterium | reverse complement strand
CCAAAAAGCCCCGCCCGGACCGGAGTGGTCCGAGCGGGGCTTGAATTCGTTATAGGGGCTTTTGTTACAGCCCCTTTTCTCACGCGTTTTACCAGCGTGTTTGCTGTACTACCTGTGCAGCCTTAGCCTTACACGAACGCGACCGGGATCGCGGCGAGGATGATGAGCAGGCGCAGGGCGAAGCCGCCGGCCACGACGCCCACATCGCCCAGGACGTTGAGTGCAAACGAGGTTGCGGAGGTCTCGATGCGCTTGGTGACAAGCACGGGGTAGGCCTCGATGGCGAAGGGAAGCACGATGCCCGCCACAACGAGCAAGCCCCAGAAGACAGGCGCGAAGGAGCCGGTCGTGAGCATGGCGACCGAGGCGGCGCCCTCGGGGGAGCCGGAGCTCACGATGACGAGCATGGTGGCCAGGATCACGAGCTCGAGGGCCGACAGGATGACGTGGGCCTTCTTGAGGAGCCACATCTGCTCAAACGCCGCACGGTCGGTGAACAGGCCGATGAGGCTGACGAGGGCCAGGCCTGCGGAGAGGGCCGACACCACGAACAGGATGGGCAGCACAGCGTTGTTCCAGAGCGGGTAGCTGGGGATGACACCGAGCAGGAAGCCCGTGTAGGCGGCGATGCAGAAGGCGAAGACGACGCCCACCCACTTGAGGGCCTTGGGGATGGCGCGCTTGCGCAGCTCGAGGAAGGCGATGACCAGGCTGACGGGCAAAAAGACGCAGATGGCGTACACGCCCAGCGTCATGACCGAGCCGGGGTTCACGACGAGGAAGAAGAAGCGCAGCGGGTTTTTCAGGCCGGCCTCGGCGTCGAGCATGAGCATGACCAGGCCGATGGCAAGCAGGATTGGCGCGATGACCCTGCCGCCGATGCGCATCTTGCGGTTCTCGGGGTACTTGGCCTCGACGAATGCCGAGGTCAGGAATGCGCCGGCAGACGCACCGGCCAAAAAGAGGTATATGGCGATCAAGGGGCCCCATACCATGGCTATCACCTCACGTAGTAAATCTTGGCGTTGGACAGGTTGCTGGCGATCGGCTGGGCGTTCAGGCGGGCGATCTCCTTGCAGATCTCGCTCTCCGGGTCGTCCAGGTCGCCGAAGATGCGCGCGCCGGACACGCAGGTCGAGACGCAGGCGGGCTCGGGGTCTTCTTCGCCGTCCCAGCAGAAGCGGCACTTCTCGATGACGCCGGTCTCCTCGATCTGGATGCGCGCGTCGTAGGGGCACACGGCCATGCAGTACTTGCAGCCGACGCAGCGGCTCTCGTCGACCAGCACCACGCCCGACTCGGTGGTGTAGGTAGCGTGCGTGGGGCATACCTTCTCGCAGGGAGCGTCCTCGCAGTGCATGCACTGGCTCGGGACGATCTCGGCGTACACGTGAGGGAAGGTGCCCTGCTCAAGCTCGTGGAACTTGATGAACGACTCATGGGGCGCAAGGTGGTTCTTCGCCTGGCAGGCAAGGCGGCAGGCGAAGCACCCGACGCACTTCTTCGTGTTGATGAGCATTCCGTAGCGTGCCATTACGCACCAGCTTTCTTAAGGGTGACAACGACCTCTTGGCTCATGGCCGCGCCGACCTCGGGCTCGAGGTGGAAGGGGACGAAGTCGTTGATGTTGACGCCGAAACCATTTGCGCGCTCGAGCTGGGAGGACGTGTTGCCGTAGTGGCTCGGCAGGAACACGACGCCGGGCATGACGCGCTGGGTCACGCGCGCCTCGATGGTGGCGGTGTGCTCGCTGGAGGACATCTCGATCAGGTCGCCGGTGACGACGCCGAGCTTCTCGGCATCCTGGGCGGAAATCCAGGCGCGCTGCATGTTGTACTCGCGCGAGATGGAGTTGAGGTACTCCATGTTGAGCGTCATAGTGTGCGAGTGGATGCTCTGCTTGCCGCCTACCAGGTAGAACTCGCCCTCGCCGGGCTCGACGAGACGGGGCATGTAGCCGATGACCGGGTTGCGGCCGGCTGCGCCCACGGCTTCCGAGGAGAACTCGAACAGGCCCGACGGCGTGGAGAAGGAAACCTCGCCATAGGTGAAGCCGGGGTCCTTAAGCGCGACCACGCCTTCTTCCTTTGCCTGCTCAAGGGAGGTACCGACGCTCTCAAGCTGTGCCTGGGCGAGCTCCTCGACGGTGAACTCGAAGTAGTCGCCCACGCCGCAGGCCTCGGCGAGCTCGGTGAAGATGACGTCGCAGGGCTTGGTATCGGGGTGGATGAGGTCGAGCGCGCGGTTGCGCAGGCCCACGAAGTGCTTCTTGCCGCCGATGAACTCAGGCAGCTCGAGGCGCTCGAGGTAGGAGCACTCGGGCAGGACGTAGTCGGACTCGAGGGCGGTCTCGCTCATCTGGACGTCGATGGTCACGACGAGGTCGGCCTTGCCGAGGGCCTCGCGCCACACCTTGGGCTGGGAGTAGCCCTGGGCCGCGTTGGAGTTGTAGAAGAAGACGCCTGCGAGGTCGCCGTCGAGAAGGCCCTGGGCAACCATGAGGTTGGAGCCCATCTTGCTGAACACGAGGGGGTACTCGGCGTCGCCGTAGCGCTTGCCCTCGGGCTTGGCAACCTCGGGGAACTTGGCGGTGTCGAGGCTGCCTGCCTTGGGGGAGGAGGTCATGAGGGCGCCGCCCTTGCGGTTCCAGCAGCCAAGCAGGGCGTTTACGGCCGCGACGCAGCGAGCGGTCTCGAAGGAGTTCTGGTAGGCGCAGCCAAAGGCGGCACGCCAGGAAGCCTCGATGGCGGCAGCGGGCGCGGCGGCGGCGAGGTCGCGGGCGAGGCGGGCGACGGTGTCGGCGGGGACGCCGCAGACAGACTCGGCCCACTCGGGGGTGCACTGCTCGACCTGCTTGGCGAAATCCTCGAAGCCCAGGGTGTTCTTCTCGACGAACTCGTGGTCGTAGAGGTCCTCGCTCACGAGCACGTTGCAGATGCCCAGGAGAAGCGCGATGTCGCAGCCGGGCTTGATCGGCACCCACTCGTCGGCGAAGATGGCGCTGCTGTTGAGGCGCGGGTCGACCGTGATGACTTTGCAGCCGCGATCGACGGCATCTGCCAGGCTCTTTACAGAGGAGGGACGAAGGCCGTCGCCATAGCTGCGGCCGATGAACACGACCATCTTGGCGTTGCCGAAGTCCACGGAGAAGTTGGATCCGCCGATGACGTGGTGCAGGCCGGCCTCCTTGGAGAGGTTGCATGCTGCGCCGTGGGTGTAGATGTTGGGCGAGCCGAGGGTCTTGATGAAGCGGTCGGCGTAGAACTTGCCCGAGGGGCGCGGGTCGTGCACCATGGCGAGGGCCTCGGGGCCCTTCTCGGCGATGATGGCCTTGACCCTCTCGCCGATTTCGGCGTAAGCGGTCTCCCAGCTGATGGCCTCAAACGTGCCGTCGGCCATGCGCTTGACGGGCTGGGTGAGGCGGGAGTCGGTGTACGCCGCCTGGGCGATGCCATGGCCGCGGCCGCAGAGCTTGCCCTTCGAGTAGGGGTGCACCTTGTGGCCCTCGACGGTCTCAAGACGGCCGTCCTTCACCGTGGCGACAAGGCCGCACTTGCTCGAGCAGCCGTTGCACAGCGAGGAGACCTTCTTGACCTCTCCCTCTTCGGCTGCCATGGCAGGCGTCTCGGACGGCCTGAGCACCAGTCCTCCTGCCGCCGCAAGGGCGGTTGTCGCCGCCGTTCCTTTGAGGAACGTCCGGCGGGACAGTTCGTTGTTCAACATGACCCATCCTTTCGATGTACCTACAAATCCTGGCTGGTTGTTACAACGGATGACGCTATTCGATGACTCCGCGCGGCTCCAGGACGTCGCGCAGGGCGTAATCGACAACAAGGGTTGCCTGCTTGAGGCTTGCGATTGCGCAAGAGAGGGGTTCGCCGAGCTCCGGGTCGTACGTCCCGTTCTCGAGGGCCCAGGCGAGGCGGGCCTGGCGGTCTTCGAGGGCACCCCGGTAGTCTGCGAGCCAATCCAGGTGGGCACGGGCAAACTCGGCGGCCTCGGAGACGTTGTGCGCATCGAGGAAGACTGAGAGGGTCTCCAGGAGCAGCGACAGGTGGTCGGGCATGGCCGAGAATTCTTGCGGCAGCTCCAGGTCGAGGGCTCGGAACAGTGCGGTCATCTGCGTGGCGCTGGGCCCTAAATACATGCCCTTCGGGGAGCCGGTCCTTCCGTCCCAAGGTTTGTAGAGGGACTCCACGGGAAGGGCCGCCAGGGGCATGCCGCCTTCAAGGACGGTGGTTCCCAGGGCGTGCCAGCCGCGGGCGCCACCCTCGCGCGGGGCGGCCATGCCGTGAGCCGCAGCGATTGCGCCGACGGTCGGGTCGTTCCAAAAGGCGGCCGCACAGGCGTCGTCGGGCTGACGGACGTACAGCGGGGCTGCCAGAAGCGCTGCATGCGCGAGGCCCTCGGCCGATGCGGCCGCGGGGCCGGGGATATGTGGGTCGGTGATTTCCATGAGGCTCCCTTCAACGGCATGTATTGTGCGCCGATGCGCCACTTGAGTGGTAAACCCTTTTGTATGACAGAGAAGCACCTGGTACATGGGCGTGTCGTTGCATTTGTCATCAACGCCGTCATCAATTCTCGCGTGCAAAAATCATCAGTTTTTGAGGAGTCGGGCCCTTCGTTGCGAACAAAATTGATTGGTAGAAAATCGTCAAAAGGCGTATAGTCGCTTTGATTATTAGGGGATTTTCGGAGGGACAACGTTTGGGCGTGCGTGAATCGCTGATGAGGCTGCGCGGCGTGTTTGGGGGAGCAGGCGCCAGCTATTTGGGAATGGCATTCTTCTGGGCGTGCAGCATGCTCACGTTCAGGAGCACAATTTTGCTTTCGGGAGAGAGCGCTACACCGGGCAGCCAGACGCTCGTCGTCGTCCTCTCGTTCCTTGCCAACGCGGGAACTTTGTTCGCGGGGTCGGCGCTCGTTGAGCGCAAGCCGGATTTCGTGGACAAGCTGCCGCGATGGATTCCCTGCCTGATGGTCTTGATCGGCATCGGCTGCCTGGCCGAGACATCCTACGTGCAAAGCCGCACTGCCATGGAGCTCTTCATGGTGGCCGGGTCTCTGTTCACGGGCATCGGATACGGTCTTTTCTGGGGCTGCTGGGCCGAGGTGTACGGAAGGCTCAAACCCTCGGCGGTCACGCTTGTCATCCCGGCCGCCTTTGTCGTTGCGGGAGTGCTGTACCTTGCCGAGTCCGCCGCGGCCATGAAGCTGGGGATTCCGGCCTTTTTGATGATGGCGCCGCTGCCTGTTATTTCAGCCGCCTTGCTCGACGGATGCCTGCACAACGACACTCCCAAGGAGGTTCGCGCCGAGGCGTCGCGCAGGAAGGCCCAGCAGGGGTACCTGGGCGCAATGTTCTCGATGGGCCCGCTCATTTTGGCGGCCATCGTCGTGTCACTCATCTTTGGATTTACCTGGGGACTCAGCGTTTTCTCCCTTGGCTCGGTCAACAAGGCGCACTTCACCCCGCATGTGCCAAACGTCATAATCGGCGTCGTCCTTTTCGTCTTCACGCTCGCGACGCAAAAGAAGCTGGACATCGACTCCTTTTACCGCGCCCTGCCCATGGGCGTGCTCGCGCTGTTCGTGGGCGTGTCGGTCTTCTGGGAGTCGTATCCGCTTTTGTGCAACGGCATTGTCACGGTGGGATACGGCGTGTTTGACGTGCTGCTTTGGGTGTCTGTTGCCGAGACGGCGTTCGACCGGCGCGTCTCGGGATTTGTCACGGGCGGCTTGGTGAGAAGCGTGTCCATCTTTTCACGCCTGGTTGGCATCGGCCTGGGTTACATGATGACGGTCCTGCCATCTGACGTGCCGTTCGTCTCGTTCATTGTGCCAGCGGCGGCGGTGTACATCGCGCTGATGGCGGTGTTTTTCACGCTCACCTGGAAGGGCCAAAAGGGCCCCGTGGTGTCTGCCGCGCTTCTCGAGGAGACGGCCAAGGGCGAGCAGGCGAGTGGGGATGCGTCTCGGGCCGAGGCTGCCTTTGCCCCCGAAAACGCCAGCTTCTCCGACGATCTCGAGGCGTTCGCGTCCGACTACGGTCTGACGCGCCGCGAGGCGGAGGTGGTTCCCTACATCTACAAGGGTCGCTCCGCCAAGGTCATCGCAGGCACCCTGTGCGTGTCTGAAAGCACCGTGCGAACCCACATCCGCAGGATCTACGAGAAGACCGAAGTCCATTCCAAGCAGGAGCTCATCGACCTGATCGACAGGTACTGACGCCGGCTGCGGGCGAGGGGTGGGGTGCGCTGGAGCGCGGTCGCTTCCGCGTCGCTTGTGGGTGGGGTGTCTCCCCGGGCCGCCTGAGGGCGGCCGTTCTCGTGCTGTTGCAGGCGAGGTGCCCCGGGGGGCCGCAAAAACGACCGTTTCTGCGCCGCTTGCGGAAAAGGCGCCCTCCGGGGGGCGTCTGAAGACGACCATTTTCATGCTGTTGCAGACAAGGCATCCCGCAGTCTCGCAAGAACGGCCGTTCTCGCGCTGCTGTGGGTGTGACATCCCCCGGGGACCCACAAAAACGGCCGTTTTCGCGCTGTTACGCGCGAGCGCGGCCTGGGCTCTCGCGAAAAAGGCCAAAAGTCTGCGTAATAATCCAGCAGGGGGTTGCGGACTCCTGTTTTGCCACGCTGACCGTTTACATCGCACCAGGTAGATGGCGCGCGTGTTTTAGGGGTGCAGCTACGCCAAAGTTATAACGCAGACTTTTGGCGTTTTTGGACGCCGGGGACCTCAACGCTCGAAAACCTCGGGCAGGCCGAGCAGGTCGCGCATGGAGTTCACGATGGAGTGCTCGCCGCCTTTTGAAACGCGCACGGGACGCATGACATGGCGCTCGGGTACGGCGTTTACCAGCACGTTTGCAGGTACGGCATCCTCAACGACAATGGCTTGGGTCCGGCAGATGGTCTGGCAACAGAGGCACTTCACGCAGTCGGCAGCATAGTGGTCGACGCCGAAGGTGCCGTCTGGGGTGTCGAACTTGACGATGGCGCCTGTGGGGCAAAACGTCGCGCACATCCGGCATGAGGTGCACTTGTCGGTGTCGATGACAACGTGTCCCCATAGGCGCGTGCGAGCCATCGCCCGCGAGTCCGTCGGCCCCTCACCGAGGTCGGCCAGGGCGTCGAGCAGGCGTTCCCGCCGGTCGGGCACAAAATGCGGCAATGTGCCGTCGGCCATGACCTTGAGTCGTTTGAGTGGCCGGTCGACCTGGTCCGTAGCGGCGGTTTTGTCATCACTCGCCTCGGCGGAGAGATTGGGCCTGTCCCCATCGCGCGTGGCCGTGTCATGTTCGGCGACTTTGCCCGCGCCTGCAGATTGTATTAGTTGGTTTACCTGCTCAACTTCGCTTTGTGTGGCGGTCCTGCCTGCGTCTGTCTCGTCGGAGAAATCAAGCCTGCCCTCATCTTGCGTGGCCGTATCCTGTTCGACGGCATTGTCCATGCCAGTGGTTTGTATTTGTTGGTCTACCGGCCCAATTGCGCTTTGGGTGGCAGTCATGTCCGTGCATGCAGTTTGTATCTGTTGGTCTACCTGTGCAATTTTGCCATGCGTGGCAGTTCTGTTCGCATCTGTCTCCTGCGCACGCAGTCCGGTCTGCTCCGTTGCGTCCCCGACGTCCGTTAGCTCGACGTGCATAGTGCTGCCCCAAAGGCCAAGCAGGGTGCTAGCCGACTCGCAGACCTCCTCTACAACGATCCGGCCCGGTTTGTGCTCGCATGTGTCACATGGGCCGCAGGCCAGGTTGACCTCGCGTGCTCCCCAGGCGGCTAGCTGGAGGAGTGCCGACTCGTCGATGCGCCCCAAACAGGTGAGGCGAACGGCGCACTCATCCTGGGCCATGCCCGCTTGTTCGCAGGCGATTGTCACCGTATGGCTGGCGCTTGTGTTGAGCGCGCCCTGCAAGCGTGCGAGCAGCTCGGAGTCGTTCGGGTCGCGCGCCTCAAGTGCGCAGGTAGGACAGGCGGTGGCACATGTGCCGCAGCCTACGCAGCGCGTCTGGTCGATATCGAGCATCTTTGTCTGCTCGTTGTAGCTGATGCAGCCCGATGTGCAGGCTTGCGCGCACCGCAGGCACTCCGCATTGCGGTTGCGCACGAGCAGGCAGCGTTCTTGACGCACATGGACATGGTCGCCCTGCAAAGACTGAAGCGCGCGCGTGGCGGTGGGCTCGCCTGCCCGATCGAGCCTGAGCCGTGCCACGGCTTTTACCTGGGCGCTCATGCGCGCGTCTCCTGAACCTCAAGGCACATCGAGCAAATGAGCTCGCTGGGGGAGATGCGTGCCAGGCGCTTTCCCTCGCGCATAAAGACACGGTCGACCTTGAGGTCGAGGCGTTCGGCCTGCAAGGCGTCCATCTGGGTGAATGCCGTCACGAGAAGCTCCTCGCGTGCGCAGCCTGCGGCTTGGTACACGCGACGGGCGTCCGCGCCGAATAGAATCCCCATGCGGTCAAGGGGTGTCTTCACCGGGTCGAAGTATGCATGCTTGGGGATGAACCCGTTGACGAAGCCGCTCAAGACCACTGTCTTGAACGAGGCGCCATGTGTTGCGGTAAGATCGCCGATGCGCACGGTCTCCGCATCGCGGGGGAAGCAAGGCTCGCGAAGCGTGGCCAGAAGATGCCCGACAAGGCTTGCGGCATCTTGCGCGAGGTCGGTGTGCGCGACTCCGAGCAAGCCGAGCAGCTCGGCGGGGACATCCTCTTGCGCAGGCGTCGTGTCTTGTGCTGGCGCTTCGCAGCCAAGCAGGCTCCAGGCAGCGTTGACCAGCTGACGACCGACAAGCCCCTCGAGTTGGCCTAGGATTTCCTGTCCAGACTCGAATGCCTGCACAATGCGCTCAAGGCTCGCCTGCTCGGCAGCGTCGAGCTCGCCGAAGGCTTCTCGGCATGGGTTGCCGGTTGCGACTGTCGCAAGCGCATCGTAAGGGGCGAGGGAGTGGCGGGCGGCATATCGGCGCAGCGCGGCAAAGCCAGGGTTGTCGGTGAGCCAGTCTCCAAAGCCGCACCAGCTGCGCCATGCGAGCATGTCATGCGGGCGTGCCACCAGCGCGAGAAGGGTGAACAGGCGCAGGGTCTTGCAGCGCCCGAGGTCGCGCGGGTCGCCATTGAGGCCGCGCGTGCTCGGCTCTTGGGCTGTGGGTATGCCGCGCGCCTTGAGGCTGCGGCTTAGAGCTTTTGCCCACACGCCGTTGGGAGCGGCGAGATAAAAGTCGCCGGGTTGCGCGCCCTTCTCGATGGCGTCTGCGATGTGTTGCGCGATATGAGCGATTTCGGCCTCGGCTGTGGGGAACGAGAGGGCGCAGGCGTATCCGGCGGAACTTTCGCCGAGGCCCGTTTCTGCGTACGCTGCATGGGGGCTTGCCTCCACCGCGGTCGCGGGGCTGTGCTTAGCCCGCGAGGTGGCAGGCTCTTGAGCGCTTTCGTTATTCGCACTTGCAAGCGCGCGTGCTTCCTGCCCGCCGACTCCGTTCGTGCCCGCCAACGCGCGTGCTTCCTGCCCGCCGTCTTCGCTGTTACCTGCCAAGTCGCGTGCTTCTCGCCCGCCGTCTTCGTTCATGCCCGCGATCGCGCGTGCCTCCCGCCCACCGTTTCCGCTCATACCTGTCAAGTCGCGCGATTCCTGCTCGTGCTTTCGCGCCGCGTCAATCAGGTTCTCGCAGCACGCATGTACGGTCGCGCTGTTCCGGCATGCATCGAGATTCGTAGTCTCAACGCCGTCGGCCTCGGCGAGCTCGATCAGGCCGTTGAGGGAAGGATATTCCTCGAACACCTCGCTGGTTGCCTGCATGTCGCCGGTGACGATGAGGCCCTCGCGGGCGAGAAGCCCCGCAAACACCTGCGAGGCGCGACTGAGCAGCTGGTAGTCGTCAACGAGCACGAGGTCATAGGAGGAGGTCTCACGTGACGCCTCATCGCAGCGCAGCCACTTCACGGCAAGGTTTGCAAGCTCATTGGGTAGGATGCCGCCCGTAAAGGCGAGGCATTCCTTGAGCAGGCTGTGCACCTGCACCTCCTCCTCGCTGACAAGCCAGGACGGGTCGTCGTCGGCGAGCTCGGTCCAGCTGCGGTAGAAGAACTTGAGCATCTCGCGCAGGCGCTTGGGGCGCAGGCCGCTTGCCTTTACGTCTTCTAGCAGGATGCTCTCCTCAAACGGCAAAAGCAGGCGCGGCTTGCGGCCGCATGCCGCCTGGGCTTTTGGGTTGCCGAGGACCTCTAAGGCGATTGCACGTGGAATAGAGACACGCACGCCCCGCTCGCCCAGCGTGTTTGCAGGGATGCCCAAGGCAGCGGCCAGGCGCCGTTTAAGCGTTTCGGCGGCATCGGGCGAGGCGGCAAGGACGAGGACGCTCTTGTCGTTTGATTGATCGCTTAGATATTCAACCACCCGATGTACCAGGGCCTCTGTTTTGCCGCTGGCCACCTTGCCTATAATGCATTCGCGCACCATGGTGTCTGCCATGTGCTTGTCCCCCTTGTCTGCCACGCCCGGCCGACCGCCCTGCTTACATGCGGCACCCGGCCGGGCGCTGGATCCTGACGCGCCGTCGTTGCATGAAGGCGCGGCTACTCCTCGTCTCCCAGAACCTCGTTCAAAAATGCCTCGTCCTCGGCCAAGAAACCGTCGGTGAGGTCGGCGAGTCCCAGGTAGAACTTCGTCTTTGCAAGACGACGCATATCGACGGCCATCATCGGGGTCCAACTGGCCAGGTGGTCTTCCAGGAAGTTCTTCTGCGTTTGCAGAAGCTGAGCCGCCTTGTCCTCGTCGCCGGCCTTTAGGGCCTCGGTCGTACGGGCGCACAGCACCTGCATGAACTCGAGCTCGGCGGCAACGTGGTCTTCGCTCTCCTCCCACTCGGAGCTCTTGTCCAGGCCGTAGGCGTGATAGATGGCAAGGACCTCGTCGCGTGCTTCCTGCATCTTGAGGCGCTTCTCGGATGTGTAGACGCTCTCAAAGGGGAAGGCGGCGGCGTAGGAGTCCACGCCGTATCCGATGAAGACGCGCGCGAAGTCCACGGCGAGCTCGGTGGTGCTGCGTTCGTCGATGTTGCTCAGGTATTCGGCCAGCGCACGGTACCCCGCGTTTGCCTTGGCCGAACCGGTTGCGGCAGGGAAGCGTGTGGCGTGCAGCCCGTCGAGCAGAGGCTGGTCGACCTCCACGCGGTAGAGGCGCGCAAGAAGGGCGTAGGTCGAGTCGCGCTGGGCGCAGAGTTCGGCCAGGTCGTTGAGCATTTCGTCTGCCATGATGGGGGCTCCTTTGGGCGGGTGCGCTTAGGCTTCGAGGTTTGCGAGGATTTCGGCGCTGGCGGGGTCGTCGACGCTTTCGAGCTGCACCAGGGCCTCGCGGCCGGTTTCCGTCAGCTCCCAGGTCTTGCCCGCCCAGGTGAGGGCGTCGGACTTGTTGAGCTTCTCGACGAAGCGCGAAGAATAGTAGCGTGGGCTCTGCAGCAACGGGTCGGTGTCGCAGGCTTTGGCAATCTGCTTGGCGCTCGCACCGCCTGCTGCGCTGCACAGGGTGAGGATGCGCTTGAAAATGGGAAGGTAGGCGTCCTCTTCCTCAAACAGCTGCTCGGTGCGACCCTCGGGGTCGTCTGCGGCGAGCATGTCCAGACCGGCTTGGGTGGTGAGCCAGAAGGCGGGTGCGGGGGTCTGCGGCTCCAGGTACTCAATGCCGTCGACGACAACGGTCTTGGGCGCAAGCTCGACTTCCTCGTAGGACGTGCCGTCTTCGCCCACGCGCTCGATGGCGCCGGCGCGCTCGAGCAGCGAGCAGAAGTCGTTGGCCGAGTACACGCTGTGGTCGCGCGTTTTGAGGTCGCAGATGTAATCCACGACCTCGCGCACGGGCTGTTTCTCTTGGCATTTGCGCAGGATGGCCAAGAGGGTCTTGCGCCTCGTGGCCATGCGGCTGAAGAGCTCTGCGGTGCGCTCGCTGGCAGGTCGAGTGTCGTGCGCAGGCACGGGTGCGACTTCGGGAAGGCCGGCCTGCTTCAGGTTCGCGCCGTCTCCCACGGGATAGTCGACGTCCTCGTCGCCGGCGAAGTCGATGTCTGCCAGCGGGTCATAGCCCTCATCGAGGGCGTCGTTGAGGTCGAGCTCGTCGATGCCGAGGGCCGTACTGTTGTTTGCCATGGTGTGATCCTCCCCTAATCCCTTTGAGACGCCGAGGTCTCGAAGCTTTTTCTGCGCACACATGGTGGCAATGGAAGTCAAAAGACCCCCATTGCCACCCAATCTACGCAGACACCTTTCTGTTGCGCCGTCCCTACTTCACGGCAGGCCAGGCTCCGCTACCCGCCAAAAGCAGGTTCTGATGCGCAAGGCGCGCAGGGCCGACGTGCGCGGTGCGGGTCCCTGGCCTACTGGAGTACTCGAGGCATCGCGCACGGAGCCGGTCTTGCGACGAGTCCCGTGGAGAACGAAGCGGACGAGGTTCCGCTACATACAAATAAGTGGGTTCTGGCCTGCAAGGCGTCGGGAGGCGATGCGTACTAGATGTACACCACAGGTGCGCACCGCGCGTGAGCCTCCCGACACGGAGCGTTCTTTGCGACGAGCCCCGTGGAACGCAGCAGGCCAGGTTCCGCTACCCACTAAAAAGCAGGTTCTGATGCGCAAGGCGCGCAGGGCCGACGTGTACTGGAGTACTCTAGGTCCTGCGGAACGCAGCGCATCAGGTTCTGCTACATCCTAAAACGTGGGTTCTGGCCTGCAAGGCGTCGGGAGGCGATGCGTACTAGATGTACGTGAGCCTCCCGAGAACGCAGCAGGCCAGGTTCCACTACATCCTAACCTCGCCGTCCTGCCAGGTACGGTCGCGGAGGATGTAATAGTACGCCGGGTCGTTGCCTGCGTTGGGCAGCTGGTACAGGTCGGACTCGCTGTGCTCCTTTGCGGCCTCGCCCAGGGTGATGCGTCCGCCGGTGAACATGGCGTCGTAGCTGACGACGTCGGCGCTGCGGTCCACGTCGTAGACGATGGCCGGGGCCTCGAAGGTTTCGATGCCCTTGTCCAGGTCGCCGAAGAAGCGGGCGCGGCCACCGCACTGGCTCACACACTGGGGCAGGCCGCCCTCCTCTACGAGGTCGTGGCACAGGGTGCACTTCTCCACCACGGTGAGCTCCTCGTTGAGGTAGCGCACGCCGTAGGGGCAGGCAGAGACACAAGCCTGGCAGCCGATGCACTGCTCGGCGTCAATCTGCACGGTGCCGTCGTCGAGCTTGACTGAGGCGCCCGTGGGGCACACGGCCACGCACTCGGGGTTCTGGCAGTGCTGGCAGGAAACGGGCAGGTAGTACATCTCAACGTCGTTGGTGTGGACGTAGTCGGCCTTCTTGGTGGGGCCCACGCGCAGGACCTTGTTCCAGAAGTTGCCGATCTGCACATTGTTGACGGCCTTGCAGGCGACCATGCAGGCCATGCAGCCCACGCAGCGGTTGAGGTCGGTGACGATTGCGTACTGGCTCATTTCCTACGCCTCCTCTCGAATGTCGTAGTTGGGCAGCCATTCCTTCAGGCGCGGGTCGGAGGCGTCGGCGATGATGGGGGTGCCGTCCTCGGGCGCGCAGGGGATGACCTGGCCGTCGGGGCAGTTCTCGGGCGTGGCTTTGTAGATCTTGACCGGCACGCCACGCATGTGGCTGGAGCCGATGAACTTGTCCTGGCCGTTCGGGTCCCAGATGCAGTCGATGCAGGAGAGCTCGAAGCCGTGCGTGGGCGCGGGGAGCTCGGGATACCACCAGGCGTGCTCGGCGTTTGCCCAGCCCTTGGCGATGCCCTCATAGAGGTCCACGGTCTGGCGCACCTTGCCCCACTCGGTTTCAATCCATGCCCAGTCGCCCTGCTCAAGGCCGAGCTCGGCGGCGTCGGCGGGGTTCATCTCGAGGCGCGGCACGGGCCAGATCTCGCGGCACCAGGGCAGCTGGCGATGCTCGGAGTGGAAGTACACCGGGATGCGGCGGCCGGTGGTGAGAAGGATGGGGTACTCGGTGGTGTCGACGGTGCCGTTGGGGCCGGAGGCGGGCTCCTCGAAGACCGGCATCATCTCCTTGATGACGTCGAACTTGCCGGGCTCGAACTCGTTGGCCTTGTCGAGGCAGTAAGTCTCGAAGGCCATGGGCCAGAACTGCACGAGGCCGTTGGAGGTGGGGCAGCCGAAGTTGTTCATCGGCTGGCCGTTCTCGTCGAAGCCGCCCCAGGGGGTGCCGGTGCAGGCGTCCTTGCCCATGCGCATCCAACCGGTCTCGAAGCGGCGGTAAGTGCCCCAGCGGTTGGGCTCGAGGACCTTGGCGTTGAACCAGCCGTTCTCCTGGAAGTCCTTGCGGTAGTCCTCGAAGTGCTCCCACTTGCAGCCGGGATACTGGGTGTCGAAGCCGCTGACCTCGTTGTGGGCCTGGAACCAGTCTTCAAGACGCTCGTCGGAGTCGTAGGCGCCGGGCGCGTCGCCCTTGATGTTCATCCAGGTGCCGTTGGGGTTGCCCTGCTTTTCCAGCGCCTCGAAGATCAGGCGGTTGATGTCGTAGTCGAACTTGGCATCCGCCGGAGGCTCAATGGCGCGCTGGGTCAGGCCGATGCCGCCCGAGGCGCCCTGGGAGACGCGGATGTTGTTGATCTCGGTCCAGTGCGCGCAAGGCAGCAGGATGTCGGCCATCTCGGTGCCGGGGTGGTGGAACATGTTGATGTCGACCCAGAAGTCCAGGGAGGCAAGGGCATCCCAGGCAAGGTGGGCGTTGGACATGTTCATGAAGGAGCCGGACTCGTTGATGCCGCCGCGGATGGGGTAGGGGTCGCCGGTCAGGGCGGCGTTCCAGGTGCAGGTGGCGTCAGACCACTCGTTGTAGTACGCGGTGATCGGGAACTTGTCGGCACCCACCATGTTCTGAAGGACCTCGTAGCGGTCGGGAATCTGGTCCATGGGGACCTCTTCGTCGGCGAGGTAGAAGGGCGGGCATGCGCCGAGGCCCTTGAGCTGCCACTTGACCTCCTGGGGCATGTTCACGCCGGGGGCGGCGGTGGACTGCTCGTCGACGGGGGTGCGGGTCAGTCCGCGGTTGCCGGCGGGGCCGTCGAAGTTGCCGGAGGTGTAGACCAGGTTCAGGACGGCGCGCACGGTCTGGGTGCAGTTGCCGATCTGGTCGGGGGCGAGGTTGAGGTGGATGCCGCCGTTGCCCCAGGTCTGGCCCTCGGGACGGGTGGCCCACTTCAGGAACGACTCCTCGATGGCCACGGGGTCGAGGCCGGTGATCTCGGAGCACCACTCGGGGGTGCAGTTCTCCACGGATTTCACCAGGTAGGACCACACGGGACGGGCGATGTGCTTGGAGCCGTCGGCCAGGGTGATCTCATGCTCGCCCTCGAGGTCGAAGTCGATGCCGGCCTCCTCAAGCTCCCAGTAGGACAGGGGAGGCAGGTAGCCCTCCTGCGAGGTGCCCTCGTACATGACGGTCATCTCGTCGCGGGTGGGGGCGACGTGGTTGCAGCCTTCCCACTGCGTGGTGTCGGTGTCCCAGTACACCAGGCCGCCTTCGCCGTTGTTGGCGTTCTTGTTCCAAGCGTAGAACTTGCGGGGAGAGCCGCCCTCGACCAGGTCCATCTCCTTGAGCAGGCGGGTCTTGAGCTTGTCGCCGGTCAGGTCGGGCGCGGCGGTGATGGGGGTGGAGAGGGTGAAGTAGCGGCCGCCGGTGGGCTCCATGTCCTCGATGACGAGAAGCGACGCGTCGGTCCAGCGCTTCACGAACTCCCAGTCCACCAGGTCATGCTTGAACATGAGGTACTGCCAGCAGTTGGCCAGAGCGCCGTCCGAGCCGGGGCGCAGGTTCAGCCAGTAGTCGGCCTCCTTGCCGGCGCCGGTGAGGCGGGGGTCAACGATGATGTGCGTGTCAGCCTCGGAGAAGGCATCCACGAGGTTGCGGCAGGAGTCGTCGTAGTTGGAGTTCTCAGGCGCGGTGCCCCACTGCACGTACACGCGGGGACGGTCGCGCAGGGCCATCCACGGAGCGCCGTCGACGGAGGAGATCCAGCCCATGAGGCGGCGCGGGCCCTTGCAGATCTCGGAGGCGACGTGCGCGTTGGGCGTGTCGAACAGCCACTTGTAGAAGGCATAGGGGCCGTAGACCCACTGGCGCGAGGTGCCGCACATGTTGAAGATAGACTGGCCACCGTACTGGTCGATAATCTCGGTGAACTTCTCACCGATGGTCTCCATGGCCTCTTCCCAGCTGATGCGCACCCAGCCGGGCTCCTCGCCCTTGGGGTTCGTGCGCTTCATGGGGTGGTAGATGCGCGCGGGGTGATAGGCGGCCTGGATCGATGCCTGGCCCTTGGAGCAGTGGTTGCCCGAAGACTGGAACGACGACTGGTCGCCCTCGGTCTTGACGATGCGGCCGTTCTTCACGGTGACCCAGACGCCGCACTCCATCTTGCCGCAACCACGGCAGCAGCTGCGGATGCGCTTGACCTCGTCCTCGCGGTCGACTGCGCTCGGGTCTTCGGCCAGAGCGGCACCGGTGCCCACGACCCCTGAGAGCGCGACCGTCGCGGCGGTCACGGCAGACAGCTTGGTGAACGCGCGGCGTGTCAGGCTGAGCTTGCCCATGCTTTCCTCCCTTACTTTCGTTGCTTTCCGTTTCCCTTTGAGGCGGGGCGTCTCGCGGCAAGTGGTTGCCGCCACGGATGCCCCAGCCCATCCCCATTGTGCGCGCGCGTAGAAAGAAGAACATCATGCAAAGGGTCTTTTTCGGCTTTCATACGCCGATTCAGGCATCATGCAAAATGCGATAGCGGCTGGTAGATTGCCTGTTGATGCTGTTCTTGCGGCAGGAGGGCGACGTTTGCTTATATCGATCCGGACGAAGCCCGGCGTGCGTGGGGTTCTGGTTTGCGCATAGTGGTTCTCATGAGGGCGGGCTTGCAATGACTGCTCATTCCCGGCCTTCTTGAGGCCAAAAACCTTGCAGAGCGGTGGGCGCGGTCTCGTGCATGCTGTTGGGTGGGCGCAGCGACGGGGCCGGAGTTTGCGCGAGAGCCAGCTTGCGAAATACACAAATTTTGGGTTCTCTTGAGGCTAAAAACTTTGCGAAAACAGCGAGTGGAGTCTCGCGTCTCTGTCATGGGGTGAGCGACGAAGTGGGCCGTAATCGCCTGCGTGCCTCCCAGATTTCCGGCGATTGCTTATAATGCGGGAAAAGGGGAGGGCAAAGAGGACATGGAACAGGACACGTCGACGACAATCGAGACTTCGGCCGCCGAGCCGGATATTGCCGCACGCCTGCGGGATGTGCGCTGGCGTGAGCTTGTGAGTCTGCGCTCGATTGGATTTGCGCTGGCACGCGCCTGGGTCTACCTCATGTTCATTGGCGCGGCGGCAAGCTGCGTCACCTGGAATGGCAGCCCGATTCCCGACGTTGTGTTCGGCATCTCTACGGTGTGCCTGTTCCTCACGATGTTTCTGCCTGCTTTTCGCGCCAAAGAGTTTTGCGCGTGTATGAGCAAGCCGCATGTGCGCTGGGTCGTGCCTGCCCTGTTGTGCTCAGGCACGCTTGCCGTTGTCTCCTCGACCTTGTCTGGCGTGCCTACGCAGGCACTTTGCGTGTATGGCGGCGTGGCGACGGGCATCGGATCGGGCCTACTCGACCTCGGGTATGGCGAGCTGTATCGCAACGTGCCCTCGCGGCAGACTGCGTTCGAGGCACCGTTTGCGTTCCTCCTGGCGGCTGTTGTGTATTTCGTTTCGTGGTGGCTTCCGTCTGTGGGGGCGTGCCTGCTTGCCTGCGTTATTCCTCTTATATCGAGCCTCATCTTGTTTGGTCCTTTGGGCGTGTGGTCTCCGGCGTCGCAGCCTGCCGTGCGCCCCGTGCCCATCTCTATCGCCAAGTTTGCAGTGCGCGTGGGTGTGTGCGCGTGCCTGGTCGGCCTGGCCGACGGCATGGTGCGCGCGGTGTTCATAGCGGCAGGCGGCATGGGTATGCGCGACCTCTATCACGTGCCGTTTCTTATTGCGTCCGTCATCACGGTCGTCATCATTTGGGGAAGCCTTATCGTGCGCAAGACGTTCGACCTGCGCTGGATATACAAGGTGACCGTGGGCATCATGGCGTTCGTGTTCCAGCTGCTGCCCATTTTTGTTGGCACGGGCCTGCAAAGCGTGCTGGCGCTTGCGGGATACGGCACGTTCAACGTTCTCATCTGGATGTTGTTGGCTGACATCACCTATACCTACCGCCTTTCCTCGGTCACGGTGTTCGGCATCGGCTGGTCGATGATCACGCTGGGCGTGTTGCTCGGCTCGCTTGCGGGCAGTGCAGTTGTGGCTGCTTTCTCGCCGTTTTCGCCGCGCATGTTGAGCATTGTCGCGCTGGGGGCGACGTGCGCCGTGCTCTGTTCCTACATGTTCGTGCTTAAGGAAAGCGACCTGGTCAAGATGACGGCACTTGCCGAGAGCGCGGAGGATGCCGCTGACAAAGCGACCTCGTCGGCCTCAAGCGAAGACGGAGCTCCTCGCCCGCCGAGGTTTGTGAGCCGCTGCCGAGACATTGCCGAGCGTTACGGACTGACCGAGCGCGAGACGGAAGTCATGATCTCGTATGCCAAGGGTCGCTCGTATGCGCGTCTGCAAGAGGAGCTCCATGCCTCGCGCGGCACGGTGACCACGCACCTGCGCCATATCTACCAGAAGCTCGACATCCATAGCAAGCAGGAGCTGCTCGACCTTATCGAGGGCAGGGTTGCGCCGCAAGAAGAAAGGGAGAGCAAGCGATGAGGCTGGTAGACGAGGGGCATGCAGCTGAGGCTGAGGGCCATGGGATGCAGGGGGATCGCGTGAGTGCCACCGGGACGGCCCCGGGGAAGCCCAAGGCGCAAGAAAACAGCCGGACTCGTGAGGCAATCGAGGGACTTCTGGCGGATAGTGTGGCTGGCTCTGCCGAGTGGCGCGCGCTGAAGTTCTCTGCGGTTTGTTTGAGGCGCGACAGGCTTCTGACCGATGTTGAGCGTCTGTTCCTACTGGAGGACCTTAAGGTTGCCGGCTTGCCCGCTGCACGGCTTCGCGCCGTGCAGGCAGCGATGCGCGAGGATAACGACGCGGCTGGCAGGCGCCTGCGTGACGGGGTGTCTTCGAGTGCGGGTGCTGCGGCGAACGGGGGATGTCTGGGCGGGATTGCTGCGGGTGCGTCGCCCGCCGCAGCGAGCGGAGAACACCTGGGCGGGGCTGCTGCGGGTGCCTCGGGTTGCGACGCCGCCGCGGGTGCCTCGGGTTGTGATGACGGCGCCGCCTTGTCGGCCGGCCAGGCTTCGCTTCGAGATGGAGCTGCCGCTTTGCCAGTTGCCCAGGTCTCGTATCGAGATGGCGCCGCCGCCTTGTCGGCCACTCGCGCCTTGCTTCGAGATGACGCTGCCGTTCTGCCGGCCGCCCAGGCCTCGCTTGTGAAGTGGACCAGTCCCGAAGACGAGCTCGACGGCATCGCGCACTATGTGCAAGACGCCGTGCGAAGGGGAGGGGACGAGCTGCCGCCCTCGCGAGTGTGCGTGGCCGTTCCTGATGCGCGCTGGGGTCGTCTTGCCCAGAGAGCGCTTGAGCACAGGCGATTTGATGTGAGTCGCACGCAGCTTGGATACGCCTTGACCGAGGACCCCCGCGATGCGGGCCGTGCTCGAGCGACCGCAGCAATTAATGCGCTCGATCTGCTCGCTTGTCCCGAAGACCCATTGGCGTGGCGCGTTCGGTTCGGTCTGGGCATGCCGGATTTGGGAGCCCACGCATGGGGAGGCCTGCTGGAGGCGTGGAACGGCGAGCCGGCGTTCGATATCGAAAGCCTTCTCGCTTCTGCCTATGCGGCCCGGGCCGCCTCTCCGCTGTCGGCTCGCTACGAGGAGGCGCGTACGTTCATCTCCGAGAAGCATTCCTTGCGAGGCTATAGCCTCGCGCATGCCGCCGGCGCCGATGAGGTACCTGCCTTGGTGGGTCTTCTCGGCCAGGTCGAAGGCGATGAGGACGCCGCGGCGCTTGCTTGCAAGGCTCGGGGTTGCCTGTGCGGGCCCGTGTTCGACTGCTCCCGCCCGACGGTGCACGTCGTCACCTATGACGCGATCGCCGATGAGGGCTACGGCCTTGTCGTTGTGCTTGCCGCCGCCGAGGGCCTGGCGGATGGCATTGACGACCAGGGAAATCCTGCAATCTTGCGCGCCGTGAGCCTGCCATGCGACACGCTTGTCATCTCATACTTTGCCGGCGCGTCTGTGGCCACAGCATGCAAAGCACACATCCCCGTGGGCAGGACTCGCCTGGTAGATGGCATTGAGCTTGCGCACGTGCGTCCCGCCGCCGCCCTCGCCTCCCTCGGTGCCGCTCTGCCCCCAACCCAGTCCGGCCAAGCTTTCCTGGAGGCATAGGGTTTTCTGCCTCCTTGGTCATTGTCAAGGCTTTTTGCTCTATGCGTGTCCGAAAGCACCGTGCGGACCCACATCCGCAGGATTTACGAGAAGACCGAAGTCCGCTCCAAGTAGGAGCTCATCGACCTCATCGACAGGTACTGAGGTCGGCGGTGGGCGAGGGACGTGGGACACCTGAAAAACGGCCGCTCCCGCGCTGCTTGCGGGCGAGGTGCCTCCCGGGGGGTTGCCTGAAGACGACCGTTTACGTGCTGCTGCAGGTGAGAGGCCTCCCATGATCCGTGAAAAGCAGTTTCCGCGCCGCTTGCGGACGAGGTGTTTCTCGGGGCTGCCTGAAGACGACTGGTTTCGTTTTGCTGCAGGCGAGACATCCCCCGGGGCTGCGAAACCGGCCGTTCCCGCGCAGTTGGGGGGCAGCCCCGGGGACCCACGAAAGCGGCCGTTCTCGCGTTGTTGCGGGCAAGATGCCCCGCAGCTCTCGCGAAAAAGGCCAAAAGTCTGCGTAATAATCCGACAGGGGGCTGCGGACCCCTGTTTTGCCGCGTTGGTCGTTTGCATCATCCCAGGTAGATGGTGTGCGTGTTTTAGGAGCGCAGCTACGCCAGAGTTATAGCGCAGACTTTTGGCGTTTTCGGACGCCGAGGGCCTCAGCGTTCGGCCGCAAAGTTTTGCGGTTCGCAACAAGCGCAAAACTTTGCGGTTCACGGTAGTCACGCCGCCCTCTGTTTTCGGCGAGCTTCCTTGTCCTCGCGGGTCCTGCCCTGCAGCCAGGATGGGCCGCAGCTACTGACGTTGCTCACATACCGGCGAGCCCCTTTGCCCTCGCGGGTCTCGGCCTACCCCCTCGCGGGGTCTGCCTGCGCGAGCTCCTCCACGAACTGCGCCACGAGGCGGTTGGGGTTGTCGGCGGCGTAGATGGCGTAGCGGCAATACGAGGGGTCGCAGCCGTCGAGCTCGTGAATCTCGCAGCTTGCCCGGTAGCTGAGCGGGATGCTGCTTGCATAGTCAAAGAACTGCCTGCGCGAGAAAAGCCACATCTCGTCGGCGTCGAGGGCATGCATGAAGAACTCGTCCATGGTCGCGGCGTCGATGAATCGCGTGGGCGGACGCTGGCTGCAGCCGGAGAAAAGCCCGAGCACGCGGTCGAAGTAGTTGTCAAACGACGCGCTGGGCCGCGGGATGTAGCGCTTGCACACCTGGTTCACATGCACGCGGGGTTGGTCGGGGAAGGTGCCCTTGGGCAGCGCGAGCACGATGGAGTCGTCCATGAGGGGCACGGCGACATACTTGTCGTCGGCGAGGGTTTCCGGCGCGAGGCTGTAGTCGATGCACACGTCAACCTCTCCTGCGCGCAGCGCGTCCCAGCCGCTCTGCCCGCGCCCGTGGAAGGGCTGGACGTTGAGGCCGGTGTAGGTCTGCTTCATGCGCAGCTTTGCCAGGGAGATGGCGTCGATGATGGTGCGGTCGTCGAGCGCATAGGCAACGCGCAGGGAGTAGCTCGCGTCCGCTCGATAGCGTGCTACCTGTTCAAGCAGAGAATCGTACTCTCCTACCAGCGTAGATGCCTTCTTTAAGACAAGCGAGCCCACAGGCGTGAGGCTTGAAGCCGACCCCTCTCGCTGCACGAGCGGCATGCCGATCTCGTGCTCGAGCGCGGCGATGTGGCGGCTGAGCGTCGAGGTGGACACATGCAGCTCCTCGGCGGCACGCGTGATGTTGAGGTACTTCGCGAAGACGATGAACTCCCTGAACCCACTCATGCCCTCAAGTGCCATGCGTGTTCCCTTTCCCCTTGCGCAGGACGCCTGCCCCCGTTGCAGATTCTGCAAAGCGCATGGTACCACGCGCAACGCGAGGGTGGAATCTTTGCACGGCGCGGTGCCGAACATGTCGGGTTTTGCAGGATTTGGGCGCTCTAGAATGCACGTTGTGCAGCGCCTGGGGAGGCGCCGCGGACGGCGGGCCAATAAGCGCCCCCGCCAACCTACACAAGGGAAGGACCATTCAACATGAGCAACGCCAAGATGTCTCGTCGTGGTTTCGTCGCAGGCGCCGGTGCGGCCCTGGCAAGCGCCGGTCTTGCCGGCGTGGCTTTCGCCGACGAGGCTCCCGAGCAGGTTTGGGACCAGGAGTGCGAGGTTCTCGTCTGCGGCTACGGCGCGGCCGGCGCGGCGTGCGCCATCGAGGCTGCCGACAACGGCGCGCAGGTCCTCATCATCGAGAAGGCCGCCCTTCCCGGCGGTTCCATGGCTCGCTGCGGCGGCGCCATCATGGGCGCTGGCACCAAGGTGCAGGAGGCCCTCGGCGTGACCGACAGCGCCGACGCCCTCTTTGACTGGGTCAACACCTGCGTCAACCAGAACTACAACCTCTGCCCCGAGGAGATCATCCGTGCCTACGCCGACATGTCCGGCGAGGACGTCGACTGGATTTGCAATCTGTGCGAGACCTACTGCGGCCACGAGCTCTTCGAGGTTGAGTGGGCCACCGAGAACGAGGGCGCCCAGGACAACGAGGCGACGGGCGACAACGGCAACGGCGTGACCTCTGGCTGCCTCAACGCCGTGGGCTGCGAGTACGAGAAGTTCGGCATTGCAAAGGAAGAGGCGGTGCCCCGTTCGCACTGGGCTCACTCCTACGACGGTGCTCCCAACTCCGGCCCCGAGCTTTTCGACCCGCTGCATGAGTGCATCAACGCCAAGGTTGAGGAGGGCACCATCACCACGCAGTTCAACTGCGCCCTCAAGGATTTCGTCCTGGGCGAGGACGGCGCTGTGATCGGTGTCGTGGCCACCACCGCCGACGGCGAGATTCGCATCAAGGCCAGCAAGGGCGTCATGCTCGCCACCGGTGGCTTCTGCGCTTCCGACGACATGAAGATGCGCTTCTGCCAGGACTCCCTGGGCTACACCACCTACATGTGCCACGACTGCACGGGCGACGGCATCAAGGCCGCCATGCGCATCGGCGCCGACCTGTACAACATGCCCAACTTCTATCCCATCGAGGTTGCCCAGGTCTATCAGTTCGCTCCCAAGTACAACGACGTCTACAACTCCTGGCTCGACATGGACGAGACCGGCACCATGAACGTGCCTGCCCACAACATGGCCGAGTGCCACGGTGGCGTGCGCATCAACGCTGACGCCCAGGTGCTCGACATCGACGGCAACGTCGTGCCCCACCTGTACTGCTCCGGCAACGATACGGGCACCAACATCTTCGGCATCCCCGGCAACTATCCTGGCTGTGGCTGCTACGTTTCCTTCGCGCTTGCCTTCGGCCGCATCGCCGGCCGCAAGCTGGCCGCCGAGCAGGAGGGTGTGAACGTCGAGGTTCCTGCCGATCCCTTCACCGCCGAGGACGTCGTGGTCAAGGTCGCCGAGGTTGAGGAAGAGCCCACCGAGACCGTCGACCTCTCCACGGCCACGTTCAAGGACGGTACCTACACGGGCGAGGGCCAGGGCCGCGGCGGCAAGATCAACATCGAGATTGAGGTCAAGGACGGTAAGTTCACGGTGACCTCGCTCACCCATGAGGCCGAGACTCGCGGTATCGGCGCCGAGCCTATCGAGGACGGCACCATCGTCGGCCTCATGGAGGACGCCCAGAGCCCCGAGTTCGACGTCATCGCCGGTGCCACCCTCACCTGCAACGGTGCCGCCGAGGCTCTCACCGACGCCCTGACCCAGGCCGCCGAGTAACAAGCGATTCACCGAGCGCTCCCCGAGCGCTTCCCCTAGCGCACGTCCCCCTTCCAAGAGGCCGCCTTCTTCCCCAGGCGGCCTCTTTTTGTGTGCGGGGGCGTCCTATAGCGAAGTGTCCGAAATCCTGACACATTTCAAGGAGGCCAAGATGGCCTGCATCGAGCGGTACTACAGCCGCTCGAGACCCCACTCCGCGATCGGTTACAGACACCCTGCCGACCTGACGGCCGAGTTCCGGGGAAGGATGGAGGCGATGTTCGAGAAAGAGGATTACCTGGCGGCATAGTGTCCGAAAACTTGACACACTTCACCTCTTCGTCAAGAAATGAATACGGGCAGATCCCTTAGAGCCTGCCCTGAACCGTAGTGGGCACGGCCCGAGGCGCGAGCGTTTGTTATCGAGGCGGCTGCGGGAGGGCGGAAATCGCCAAACGTCTGCTGTGAGGGCGGCAATAGGTGAAAACCGCCAAAAGGTTGCTGCTAGGGTGGAGCTGGGGACGAAAAACGTCACAGAGCTGCCGTTTGAGGCGGCCGAGAGGGTGGAAATCGCTGAAAAATTGTCGCCGAGGCGGCTGCAAGGCCGAAAATCGCCAAAAGGGTTGATGCTTGCGAGGGTCGATGGTTGCGAAAGCCGCCAGAGAGCTGCCACCGGCGCGACTGCAGGGATGAAAATCGCCAAAAGTCTGCGTAATGATTTGACTCAGGGCTGCGAGCTTGTATTTTTCATGTTGGACGCTCATATCATCCCAGGTAGATGGCGTGCAGGTTTTGGGGCTACGGGAGCGTCGGAATTATAACGCAGACTTTTGGGCTTTTTGATACCCAGGGGCGCTGAGAGGGGTGTTGAAACAAGCCAGGCCTTGTGAGCCTGCGTCTCTTTTGGCGTTTCTCTGTGTGGTCACCGTTGACATGGATGCCTGCTTTTCCCAATAAGGGCCGCAGGGCTTCGACAGGCATGGCTCCGCGTGTTGTTGTAGACGCCGACGGAGCGCCCGCGGCGCGTACGGGACTCCGGATCCGGGGCGCCATGTGCCCCGGATCCCTGGTACGGCCGTCGCCGGCGCCATCTTCTCGGCGAGCGTGTCCTTCGACACCCGAGTCCCCTCTCGCTTGCGGCCTGGCGGGGACGTCTTTACTGGCGTGGGCGGAAAACTTATGTCAACGGTGGTCTAGCGGAGAGTTTGGTATTTGAGCGCGCCCCGAAAGGGCATTGGTACAAGCGTTGGGTCGATGGCGGCCCTTCGCGACGCGCGCACGGGCGTGAGACGATGTTGCCCATGCAGAAGTCGGACATGTCCCTGGTCCTTCGCGAAGTGTGTATAAGCGCAATCCCAGCTTGCGCCTGCGACGGATTTGCTTGCTCGCGCTCAAGGGGTTTGCGGGCGTACAATGCAGGGCAATTACGGGGGTTTACTGCAGGTTACAGCTATTGTTACCAGGCGTTTTACCACCAATGCTCAATCAGCTGAGCATCGCTTCGCCCCCGGGGTCTTTTGCGCGGCGCAAGGGGCGCCGCACGTCATGTAAGGAGGACTGCACATGAGCTCTATCTCTCGTCGCGACCTTCTCAAGAACGCTGCCGCTGGTAGCGCTGCTGTCGCCGCACTGGGCATGGCTGGGGTTGCCTCGGCCGACGAGGCCGCGCCTGCCGCTGGCCAGCACAGCTGGGAGGTCAAGCCTGAGCCCATCACTGAGGTTTCCGAGACTGTCGACTGCGACGTGCTCATCATCGGCGGCGGCTATTCTGGCTGCTCTTGCGCCTGCAACGCTGCCCAGAACGGCCTCAACACGGTCCTGGTCGAGAAGGACGACGTCCTCAACGGCCATGGCGTGGGCGGCACCGGCGCCATCAAGAGCCGCGTGATGGACGAGAACGGCGTTGTGCTCGACAAGCCGATCGAGATGGAGCGCTGGGTCGCCACTTGCGGCAACCGCTGCAACGAGAAGATCGTCGGCAAGTTCTTCCGCGAGTCCGAGCGCTGCATGAACTGGCTGCTCGACCTGGGCGAGGAGTACGGCATGAGCTGCATGCTCACCGTTGGCTCCAACTCCACTGTGCATCCCGAGGCCTCCTGCTACCATATGCTTTTCGGTGGCGACTTCTACGATCAGTACGGCTTTGCCAAGGCCGTTGAGTACATGCTGGCCGACGCAGCTGAGAAGGCTGGCGCCCAGATTGTGTTCAACATGCCTGCCGTTCAGCTCGTGCAGGACGAGTCCGGCGCCGTGACGGGTGCCATCTGCCAGAATGCCGATGGCGACTACGTGCAGTACAACGCTGCCAAGGGCGTTGTCCTGGCTACGGGCGACGTTTCTTGGAACGACGAGTACCTCGAGGAGTTCGCCCCCATCGCCCTTCAGGTGAAGTCGCGCCTTTGCGGTGACTTGGGCAACGTCGGCGACGGCCACAACATGGCCGCTTGGGCCGGTGCCGCTTTCCAGCCCGCTCCCTGGCCCACGATGATGCACCCCCAGGCCGCCGGCATGTTCCACGGCCCCTTCCTCTTCATCAACCCCGAGGGCAAGCGCTTCATGAACGAGGCCACCTGGGTGCAGGGCAAGTGCGTCGGCATCATGGTCAACGGCGGCTCCAACCATGCCTGGTCGATCTTCGACTCCAACTTCGAGGCTGACAACACCGCTTCGCTCGAGTTCGGCGGCGGCATGTTCTGGGACAGCTTCCGCGCCGTGGGCACCACGCCCGCCGACGCTTCGGCCTCCCACGCCAAGACTGTGAAGGAAGGCGTGGAGAACACGCCCGACTACTACAAGTGCGCCGACACCATCGAGGAGCTCGTCGAGCAGCTCGACGTGCCCGCTGACGTCGCCCTTGAGACCATCGCCCACTACAACGAGCTGTGCGAGGCCGGCGAGGACACCGACTTCTACAAGGAGAGCCACTTCCTCTTCCCTATCAAGCAGGGCCCCTTCTATGCCGTTGAGGTCGGCCCCGGCCTGCTGGGCGTGTGTGGCGGCATCCAGATCAACGACGACTTCCAGGCCGTCGACGCCAACAACCAGCCCATCGAGGGCCTCTACGCCATCGGCAACTGCGCCGGCGGCATGTATGCCTACGACTACCCCATCAACATCCAGGGCAACAGCCACGGCCGCTGCCTCATGGAGGGCAAGTGCCTCGCCGAGCAGCTCGCCGGCGTGAGCGAGTAGCGTAGCCCGGCTTAGCGGTTTGGATTGATGATGGCCCCGCGCCTGGGAAATGCCTGGGCGCGGGGCCATTCCTGTAGGGTAGGATGCTGACGGTTTTACTTGGTGGAGGGACGACCCATGACACGGCTTGAAAGCACAGACGCTGCATTCGCCCATCTTCAGGAGCTGCTCGATGGGCTGCCTGGCATGCAGGAGCTTGGCGAGAAGGCGCGCTTGGCGCATGTCGCCGATGAGGCCGCAGCGCTCGACCACGAGCTGACGGTCGCGCACGCCGCGCTTGCCCTTCGCGAGTCTGACCTTGCCGAGGCACGTACGCAGCTGGAGGCAGCTGAGACGGCGCAGGACGCCGCCCGCGCCGACCATTTCCGTCGAGAGGTCCTTTTCTATGCCGACCAGGTGGCTCTTGCCAAGGGTCCGGTCAACGAGGCTGAGTACAGGATCGGCAACCTGCTCAAGCGCGAGGGTGCCGAGAGCCTCCAGGCGCTGCAGGGCCACGCGCTCGAGGCTGCCGCCCTTGCCGACCTCGACTCCCGCATCGCCGCCTATCAGGACGACTACCAGCGGACATACGTTCTTTGCCAGAGCCTCGAGGATTCCGAAGGCCCCCGGGATTAGCCCTGCCAGACAAAGGCTGAGATTCCGCGCTGGGATGCATGGGTTTTGATGCAGCATCCGGGGTCCCAAGGAGTGTTGGCCTGAGGGTTTTCAGGGTTGTCGAGTGTCGGCAAAAGCTTGATGCAGAGATATCCCGGCTCGATGAGCCCTTCTGGTTCCATCTTGTGCAGCGCGCGCCTGGCGCTCATGTGGACGGAGTCGGCCAAAAACGTTAGATTGGCTTGGCTCAGGGCGATTTTGCAGAACCTCTCATCGCTGCGTTTGGCGAGCTGGGCGATGCGGCCTAGGAGCACGCGAATCCTGTCGGCCGCCTTCATTTGTGCTACGACGCGCGCTTGGAAGAACATGGCGCATGATACGTTCATGAAGGCAGTAGAGGTGACTCAAATCGACCTGACAAAACGGACGGTGGACATGAGCTTCTTGGTGCGCCGGGTTGGTGGCGGTCTTTTGGAGGGCCCGCATGTGGACGGCCAGGGCGAGTACTTCGCGGCCGCCCGTATGGTGCCCGTCGGCGATCTGCCGCGTTACGGCTTCTCCGACAAGCTCGTGCGCCTCGTGCGCGAAGGCTTCCCACACAGGGGTACCTACCAGGGAGACTTTCACGAGTTCTACGGCTAGCGGTGCTGTGTTTCGTCGTGTGGGTGAATCCCACACACGTCGTTCATGGTATTTGTATAGTTCAAATGCCAGTTGAATTATACAAAAACATTTGAAACGTTGAAAGAGCGCTTGAAAAGGCGCGCGCCAGGCTGGCTGCTGGCCCTTTGACAATTTGCGTCGTTACATGTTTCGCGCGGCTTTGAATCGCTCGAATTCCTCGGGGGTGTCGAGGTCGCAGAAGACGTCGTGCCCGGGGGCCGGGGGGATGTCGGCGGGGACGGCCGCAAGGGAGCCTGAGCGGAAAAGCTGGCGGGCTCCCTCGTCACCGGTGAGCGTCTCGAACAAAGGGAGCGTCTCGCGGGGGAAGAGGCAGGGGTTGCCTTGGCGCGTGTCGCAGCGGGAGCGCAGGGCAAATGGCGTGGGTGCGGCGTCGGGAGCCTCGGTGCCCCGAATCCGCTCGAACGCCGCAATAAGGGCGTTGAGATGCTCTGCCTCCACAAACGGCTGGTCAGCCGCCATGAAGATGATCGCATCGAAGTCGTATGCGAGAGCGTACTGCGCGGCAATGCGCACGGAGGTCGACTGCCCCTGCGACCAGGCGTCGTTGCGCAGCTCGACGAGGCGAAGTGCAGGCGCGGTGGCAGAATCTGCCAGCTCGATTCCTGCAATGCACCGGCGGGATTCCTTGAATCCACCGCGCAGCCCCTCAAGCACCGGTTCCATCTCGTCCGCATACGCCCCGGTCACCACGGCGACTTGGGTCGCCCGGCTGTCCAGCGCGGCGCGACACGCCCGCGCAAGCAGGCAGGTGTCGGCCCCGTCGGGCCCTGGAAAGGTCGCGAGCAGCTTGGGGAATCCCATGCGCGACGAGGCCCCGGCGGCAAGCACGCAGACAAGAACGCGCGCCTCCTGCCCGCCCGGTATAGAGGAACCCATGTCTGACCTTCCTTCTCATAGGGGATGCGGCCGGGATTGACCTGTGCTCGCGCCCACGGTATCACATCGTCGACCATCCTGTGCTGCATGGATGCGCCTTTTGCGCTCAGATGTCAAAGCCAGCGTAGCTCCGGCATTCAGCTGCCGCGGATGAATTGTGCCGACGGCGTAGGCACAATCGGAATTCGTCAGATGCCGTCTGACAAATTCGAGCCTCCTTGCATGACGTGGAAACCGTTAAACTATCGAGACGGAATGCAGCGTCTAGAGCGCAGACATGAACAAAGAAAGGGGTGCTTCTCTTGGCATCCAATGAGAGCAGGGACACACAGCGGGCGGAGCTCCACAAGGCCATCTGGGGCATAGCCGACGAGGTGCGCGGCGCCGTGGACGGCTGGGATTTCAAGGCATACATCCTGTGCTTCCTGTTCTATCGTTTCATCTCGGAAGACCTGGCAGAGTATATCGACGAGGGAGAGCGTGAGGCATCGGGCGACGCTTCGTTCTCCTACGCAAAGCTTTCCGATGAAGACGCCGAGATGGCTCGCGGGGATGTGACGAAGGAGAAGGGCTTCTTCATCCTGCCCTCGCAACTTTTCCAGAACGTTGCCGAGGCACCCGAGCGCGACCCCGAGCTCAACATCCACGTCAAGCAGATATTCGAGGCCATCGAGGGCTCGAGCATAGGCACAGCTTCCGAGGACGACTTCAAGGGCCTGTTTGACGATGTGGATGTTACGTCCAATAAGCTAGGTGCCGATTTGCCCGAGCGCAACGCCCGCCTCGCCAAGATTATCGAGGGAATCCGCGATCTCAACTTCGGCAGTGTGCGCGACGCCCAAATCGACTTGTTCGGTGACGCCTACGAGTACCTCATGAACATGTACGCGTCCAACGCCGGCAAGTCGGGCGGTGAGTTCTTTACGCCTCAGGAGGTTTCTGAGCTCCTCGCCAAGATTGTTGTAGGCAACAAGACGAGTGTGAACAAGGTGTACGACCCGGCCTGCGGTTCTGGCTCGCTGCTGCTTAAGTTCGCCAAGCTCCTTGGTGCCGAGAACGTGCGCAAGGGCTTCTATGGTCAGGAGAAGAACCCCACCACATACAACCTCTGCCGCATCAACATGTTCCTGCACCACGTCAACTTCGACCGTTTTGACATTGCGCGCGGTGACACCTTGCTCAACCCCAAGCACTGGGATGACGAGCCTTTTGACGCCATCGTTTCCAATCCGCCGTACAGCACCAAGTGGGTAGGCGACGAAGACCCGACGCTCATCAATGACCCGCGTTTCTCTCCCGCTGGCGTTCTGGCACCGAAAAGCAAGGCCGACCTTGCGTTTACGATGCACATGCTCTCCTGGCTTTCGTCCGACGGCACGGCGGCTATCGTCGAGTTTCCGGGCGTGCTGTATCGCGGCGGCGCTGAAGAGCAGATTCGCCGCTATCTGGTAGACAGCAACGTCGTCTCCGCTGTCATCCAGCTGCCTGCCAACCTCTTCTTCGGCGTCACCATTGCCACGTGCATCATCGTGCTCTCGAAGTCCAAGACCGACGACAAGACGCTTTTTGTGGATGCCTCCGAGCTCTTCGGCCATGAGGGCAACAAGAACAAGCTGCTGCCCGAGCACATCGACAGGATTGCCCGCACGGTTATCGACCGCACGGAGGAGGAGCACTTCTCCAAGCTGGTGAGCGCGGCCGACCTTGGTGGCGAGAACCGCTACAACCTCTCCGTCTCTACCTGGGTTGAGAAGAAGGACACGCGCGAGAAAATCGACATCGTCGAGCTCAACGCCCGCATCAAGGAGATTGTTGCCCGCGAAAACGAACTCCGCTGTGCCATCGACGCCATCGTGGCAGACTTGGAGGGATAGAGATGAGGGAGGGAGAAATCAGCAAGGCGGCCGTTTCTGTTGATGAAGGCGCGCGTTTTGATCGGCTGTGCAGCGACGCCTATTCCATCATAGATGCGGGACGTAAGCATGCGTATCAGGCCGTCAACACCGCCATGGTATACAGCTATTACGAGCTGGGGCGTCGCATCGTCGAAGAGGAGCAGGGAGGCGAGGTGCGGGCGGGGTATGGCAAGCAGGTCATTGTCCGCTTATCAAAGGTGCTCACGCGACGCTACAAACGAGGTTTCTCAGTAACGAATCTCAAACAGATGCGCTCCTTCTTTCTCCTGTACTCGCGGGACGAGATTGGTCAGACAGTGTCTGACCAATTCGCCAACCTTCCCAAGGCCCGGGAAGGCCGTGCCTTTCCCCTGAGCTGGTCCCACTACCTCAAGCTCATGCGCATCGAGGACGAGAACGAGCGACATTTCTACGAAATCGAGGCCGTGCGGCAGGGTTGGAGCCTGGCAGAGCTGAACAGACAGTATGACTCGTCCCTCTACGAGCGTTTGTCCCTGAGCACCGACAAGGACGAGGTCATGCGCCTTTCCCGTGAGGGGCAGGTTGTGGAGAAGCCGTCCGACCTCGTCAAAGACCCGTACATCCTAGAGTTCACGGGGCTTGAGGCAAGGCCCTCCTATTCCGAGAGCGACCTCGAGGGCGCCATCATTGACAACCTGGAGAAGTTCCTTCTCGAGATGGGGCGCGGCTTCACGTTTGTGGGAAGGCAGGTCCGCTTTACCTTTGATGAGGAACATTACTTCGTTGACCTCGTGCTCTTCAACCGTCTGCTGAGTTGCTTTGTGCTCATCGACCTCAAGATTGGCAAGCTCAAGCACCAGGATTTGGGCCAGATGCAGATGTACGTGAACTACTACGACCGCCACGAGCGCCTGGAGAACGAGAATCCCACCATCGGCATCGTGCTGTGCAAGGACAAGAGCGATTCGATGGTCGAGTTGACCTTGCCCGAGGGCAACGAGCAGATATTCGCCAGCCGCTACCAGACGGTGCTTCCCAGCAAGGCCCAGCTGCGCAAGCTCATGGACGAGAGCGCCGAGGAGTTCGCCGCCAAGGAGGAGACGAATGAGTAGGATTGAAGAGATGCTTGCCGAGCTGTGCCCGAACGGGGTGGAGTATCGTCCCATTGGTGATTTCTGTCTAAAGGCCAAGAGTATTAAGTGGGCTGATGTAAAAGGCGAAGCGCGCTTCTACATAGATCTTGCCTCTGTCGATGTGCTGACGGGCAGAATTTCTACTCTCGTCGAAATAAGTGAAAGCAACGCCCCATCTCGTGCAAGACAGCTTGTAGTTAGCGGAGACGTCTTGTTTGCAACAACCCGTCCAACGCAGATGCGCTGCTGCCTTGTACCGGAAAGCCTGGATGGTCATGTTTGCAGCACTGGGTATTGCGTCCTGCGAGTTGGCTCCGAGGCACTCAACAATCACTATCTGCTTCACGTGCTCAAAACGGCTGATTTTAAGGGGTATCTGGAGGCAAACCAGTCGCAGGGGAATTATCCCGCTATATCAGATAGGCAGATAAGAGACTACGAAATTCCTGTCCCTCCCATGGAGATCCAGCAGGAGATCGTGCGGATATTAGACTCCTTTGCGGAGCTAGAGGCGGAGCTAGAGGCGGAGCTAGAGGCGGAGCTAGAGGCGAGGCGGAGGCAATACGCGTACTATCGGGATAAGCTGCTTGGATTCGATAGAGAGAGAGTTCCTTGGTTAAAACTCCGCATGGTTGCGACAATTGGCAAAGGAACCTATATAACGAAAAAGGAAGTAACTTCCGGAAACGTCCCCGTCATTCTTGGCGGTATTTCGCCGGCATACTGGCACTCTGAGTGGAATCATGAGGGGGAGGCAATCGTTGTGTCACGCAGTGGTGTGAATGCCGGATTTGTTAGCTATTGGAATGAGCCAATCTTTGTCTCAGACGGATTTGTTTTAGATGCTGAGCCTGGAATTGAATACCGATACTTATACCATGTGTTATCAGCTAAACAAAAGGAGCTTAATGATATGAAGCGCGGGAGTGGTGTCCCGCATATCAATAGTAAGATGCTGGCGTCTTTTGAGGTTCCTGTTCCCCCGCTTGCTGAGCAGCGCCGTATCGTCGATGTCCTCGATAAGTTCAGCGCTCTTACCACCTCGCTCACCGACGGATTGCCCGCTGAGATTGAGGCAAACCGCAAGAGGTACGAGTATTATCGTGACAAGCTTCTCGATTTACCCAGGAGGGAAAGCGCGGCATGACAGACGATGAGCCCGTCGAGCAGATAGACGTCGTTATCGATAACTCCGATAAGACCTACTCAGTCTTGCTTGAGGGGCCGGACGCCACGGTATGCGCCGAGGTGCCCAGAATGCCCTCGAACTCTACCGCATACCAATCCGAGGCGGAGCTTGAGCGCGAGTTCATCGCCCAGCTCTGTCGCCAGGGTTATGAGCAAGTCGACGTTCATGACCAAGACGGGCTTATAGCAAACCTGCGCCGCCAGGTTGAGAGACTCAACGGTTTCATCTTTGCCGATGCCGATTGGGACGTGTTCTTTCGTACTCAGATTGCCAACGCGGCCGACGGCATCGTTGAAAAGACTAGGCGCATCCAGAAGGCACCTGTCATCGACTTTACCTGCGCCGACGGCACGTTGCGCAACATCATGCTCATCGACCGCGAGCACATCCATAGGAACTGCCTGCAGGTCATGAACCAGTACGAGGCAAACGAGGGCTCGCACGAGAATCGCTACGACGTCACCATTCTTGTAAACGGCCTGCCGCTTGTGCATGTGGAGCTCAAGCGACGCGGTGTCGTGCTCAGGGAGGCCTTCAACCAGATTGAGCGCTACCAGCGGGAAAGCTTCTGGTCGCAGTCGGGCCTTTTCGAGTATGTCCAGCTCTTTGTGATTTCCAACGGCTCGCGCACCAAGTACTACTCCAACACGACGCGCTGGCAAAAGACGCATGCCGAGCTCGGTAAGAAGGCGAGTGCGTCGTACCAGTTCACCAGCTGGTGGACCGATGCCGAGAACCACCGCATCATGGACCTTGTGCCGTTCACGGCGTCGTTCTTCTCCCGAGGCACGCTGCTCATGGTGCTCACGCACTACTGCGTGCTCGACGTCGACGACAACTTGCTGGTTATGAGGCCCTATCAGATTTGCGCCACTGAGCGCATCCTCAATCGCATTCTCATCTCGGAGTTGGACAAGAGGCGCTTGGGCACGCTTGCTGCGGGCGGGTTCATCTGGCATACAACGGGTTCTGGCAAAACGCTCACGTCGTTCAAAACTGCCCAGTTGGCAAGCGGTATGGACGGCGTCGACAAAGTCCTGTTTGTCGTGGACCGCAAAGACCTCGACTATCAGACCATGAAGGAATACAACAAGTTCCAGCCAGGCGCTGTCAACGGCTCCACCAACACCGAGGCGCTGAGGAGAAACCTCGAGTCCACGGCTGCCGACAAACGCATTTGTGTCACGACCATCCAGAAACTTGCCGTGTACCTGTCGCATGCCCAGAAGGACAACCCGCTCTTCATGCGCCACGTCGTGTTCATCTTTGACGAATGCCATCGGAGCCAATTCGGCAAGATGCACGCGGCCATCACCCGCTGGTTCAAGAACTACCACCTGTTCGGTTTTACGGGCACGCCCATCTTTGCCAAGAACGCGCGAAGTGGCGGCGACCCGGAGCTGCGCACGACGCAGCAGGCCTTTGGCGACTGCCTGCATAAGTACACCGTAGTCAATGCCATTGACGACGGCAATGTTCTGCCTTTCAAGATTGACTACGTGAAGACATTCCGCCATAAGGATGGGCGCCCCAGTGAACAGGTCGAGGGAATCGACACAAACACCGCTTGGCAAAACCCGCGTCGAATCGAGCTGGTCAGCGAGTACATCCTCGACCATTTCGATCAAAAGACCAAGCGCGACACGGCCGCCTATGCTTACAAGGGAAAGCATCAGCGAGGCTTCAACGCCATTCTTGCCTGTGACTCCATTCCCTCTGCTCAGGCGTACTATGCCCAGATTAAACAGCTCATCGCCAAGCACAGCCATGCGCCACGCTTGAAAGTGGCGACCATCTTCACGTATGCCCCCAATGGTGAGGAAGACGACGCTCAGGGGATGCTGGCAGAGGAACAGCTCGACACCGACGGCATGACGGTTGCCGACCGTGAGTTTCTCGACGCCGCGATTGCCGACTATAACGAGATGTTTAATGCCACCTGCGGCACCGACGCCAAGGGGTTTGACAACTACTACAAAGATGTTTCCCAGCGAATGAAGAACCGCGAGCTTGACCTGCTCATCGTTGTGGATATGTTCCTCACGGGGTTTGATGCCAAGACGCTCAACACTCTGTGGGTGGACAAGAACCTGCGCATGCATGGGCTCATCCAGGCATTCAGCCGCACAAACCGCATCCTCAACTCGGTGAAGACGTTCGGCAACATCGTGTGCTTCCGCGACCTGTCCAGAGAGGTTGACGAGTCGCTTTCTTTGTTCGGCGACCCAAATGCGGGCGGCATCGTCGTGCTCAAGCCGTATGAGGAGTATTTCAAGCGCTATGTCGAGCTGCTTGCTCGCCTGCGGGGCGATTATCCGCTTGATGCAGGCTTCGAGATGTTAGGCGAGGAGTCGGAGAAAGACCTGGTCAAGACATTCAGCGAGCTGCTGCGGCTGCGTAACGTCCTTGCGTCGTTCGACCAGTTTTCGGCTGATGACCCCATGGGCGAGCGCGAGCTGCAGGATTACCAGAGCCACTATCTCGATCTCGCCGACAAGTACAAGCGGCAGCGCAAGGCCGAGCTCGCCAGCATTGGCGACGACTTGGTGTTTGAGATGGAGCTGGTAAAGAGCGTCGAGGTCAACATCGACTACATCCTCATCCTTGTGGAGCAGTTCCATGGTGATAACGTGCAAGACAAGGAGATAGCCGATAAGATACGTTCCGCGGTGGCCTCTTCGCCCGAGCTGCGCGACAAGGCCGATCTTATCGATGCATTCCTGCAGTTGGTTGGTTTTGGGGACGATGACCCTCTTGCTCTTCTCAGAGCGCTTCCTGCCCAAGAAAGGCATGAGTACGTCTCTGGTCAGTGGCGCGAGTTCGTGGCGAAATCCATGGACGACGAGCTTGACGGCATCATTCAGTCCGAGAATCTCAAGCCTGAAGAGACTCGTTCTCTGGTGTCGGAGGCGTTTGCCACGGGTGGCGTGCCGCGGGAGGGGACTGCAATCTCGGCTATCATGCGTCCTGTGTCGCGTTTTGCCAAAGGCAATCCCTACGGCGAGAAGCGTCAGAGGACGCTCGAACTGCTTGTTACCTTCTACGAGCGGTTTCGCAGTTTGACCGGCACGTATCCTATGGATATGGACAGGCCAGTCCATGCGGTATAAAGGAGCTCATGTCCCCAGGGTATTTGTGCAACAAGTCGTTGCACTATTTCGCAGTGCCTAAGAAAACATCCAAGGAGGCATGAGCCTTTGCGTTCGCCTTGCCCCGCCCTTGGCTGGCATTCCCCGATTGGGGTATTCTTGCATGCAATGAGAGGCGCGAGGCGGCGCACGGGGCGTCAAGGGGGAGCGATGACATGGCGCAGGTAGCAGACGAGGCGGGCAGGCAGCTGGCGGGCATCCCGTACACCCTGCTTCCCTCTAAGGTCCGCGTTCCGGCGTGCAGGGGCGACGTGGTCGCGCGCGCCCAGGTGAGCGCCAAGCTCAACCGCGGCCTGATGTGCAAGCTCACGGGCGTCGTCGCCTCGGCGGGTTACGGCAAGACCACCGCCGTCGCGTCGTGGGTCTCAGGCGTCGGTCGGGGGTGCGCCGTCGCGTGGTATGCGGTGAGCGCGCAAGACTCGGCCCCGGGGGTGTTTTGGCGCTATGTGTGCGCGGCGTTGGGCGAGGCGGACGCCGAGCTTGACCGGGCCCTTGCCGACCTGAGCTTTCCCGACGACCCGGCCCTGCTGCGCAATGCGATAAGCTGCCTCATCGTCGCCGCAGGCGCGCTGTCGCGCCGGGTCGTTCTGGTCCTCGATGACTTCCATGTGGTGCAAGACGAGCCCGACATCGCTCAAAGCGTGCAGCACCTCCTCCAAAACCTCCCTGCGAACATGCATCTGGTCGTGACCTCCCGCCGCCCGCTCGCTTTGCAGCTTGCCCGCCTGCGTGTGGCCGGCCAGCTCATGACCATCGACGAGAACGACCTGCGCTTCACGGCAGACGAGGCGGCTGAGTTTTTCTCTCGCGCAGGCTGCGTCGCCCCCGAATCGCCCGATGCGCCCGCCGCAGCTTGCGCCTTCACGTCCGACGGTCTCGCCCGCATCGAGGCCTACACGCACGGTTGGCCCGCAGGCTGTCGGCTCGTCGCCATGCTGGGCGATGCCGACGACGCGCGGGGCGCGCACGACCGGGTGCGCGCCGGCATGAACGACTACCTTTTCGAGGAGGTCTTCCTGGCGCTCCCCGCCGAGCAGCGCGACTTTCTCGTCAAGACGTCGGTCGTTGACTCGTTCTGCCCCTCGCTCGCTGCCGCGCTCACAGGTATGTCCTGCCCCCAGGCCGCGGGCATGGCGGAGGCGCTTGCCAGGGGTGATCTTTTCATCGTGCGCATCGACCAGGGCGGGTCTGAGAGCTGGTACCGCTATCACATGCTTTTTGCCGACATGCTCGCGACGCGCGCCGCCGCGCTCGCCCCCGAGGAGCTTGAGGGGTGCCGCAAGGCCGCGCGCGACTGGTACGCCCGCCACGGGTACCTCGACCAGGCGGTCTCCATGTGCGTGGCCTTGACCGACTGGGACGGCCTGCGCGACCTCGTTGTTGCCAATTGGAAGTCGCTCTATATGACCGACTCCCACCAGACGCTCGTGCGCTGGGCCTCGCAGATGCCACAGGCGCGCGTGCTCGACAGTCCCTTCCTCTGCGCGGTCCTTGCCATGCCCTATGCCATTGCGGGGCAAATCGAGCTGGCAAACTCCCTGGTCATGCATGCGGTGGAGCGACTCAAGCCTGGCGAGGACTTTCTGTTTGCGATGTGCATGGTGCAAAAGGCGTTCCTTGCCGCGTTCAGGGCCCGTTTTGCCGACATACGGCAGTTTGCCGAGAACGCCCTCAAGTACCTGCCTGAAGATGAGTACTACCTGCGAGGCATGATGTTCCAGATGCTCGCCTCGTCTTATGCCTCCCATGAACCCCTGCGTTCGCGGGCGCTGTTTCACGAGGCCCTGCAAATGCAGGAGCCCTTCGGCAACAGAAACCTGACGTGCTCGGCTCTGGGCAACCTCGCCCTGTGCTGCGCGAATCTTGGTTTGTTCGACGAGGCGCAGGCGCATGCCGACGCTGCCCTGAGTCTTTACAGCGCGGCTGAGCGCGCCTACAAGCCGATGCTTGCCCATGCCTGGCTTACCCGTGCGATTGTTGCGTTCCACGAAGGCCGCTATGCGCAGGCGGGAGAATGCCTCGACGCTTATGAGAAGCTCGGCGGCCTGCAGTGCGGCATGCCGGAGCTAGTGGCGCAGGCTTGCGCTTTGCGCGCAAAGCTGTGCGCTTGCACGGCAGACCAGGCCGGGGCCTCGGCCGCATTCACGCGTGCCCTGAACGCCAGCGTTGCCGGCACAGCGCTCGTGTTTCCCGGTGTGGCCCTTGTCAAGCCTTGCGCCGCCGTGGTGAAGGGCCGGGTGGAGGCCTGTCTTTCCTCCTGTGACGAGCATCGCGGCGCCGTGCGTGTGCTGGGTGCCATCGCTGCCTTTTGCCTGGGTGAGGTCGACATTGCGGCATGCGACGAGTTCTGCGCCTTTGTCGAGGGCGTCGATGCAGGCGAGCGGTCGTTGTACATCCACGCCAATGTGGCGGCCGCCCTGCTTTGCGAGCAGGCTGCCCTTTCGATGCGCGCTGACGCATGCCTGGCTCGCGCTGTCGAGCTTGCCGAACAGGCAGGCTCTTTCATGGCAATCGAAGAGAATGCAGAGGCCCTGCGCCCCGCAGCCCAAAGGTTGCTCGCCACGTCGCGCGACATGGGCGTCGTGGCGAGCCTGGGCAGGCTGTACGAAGGCACGGGGGCGCTGGACTCCTCCTCGGCGCAGGCGTGCGACGCGCGCCTCACCGATCGCGAGCTTGACGTGATGCGCCTGGTAGCGGCGGGCATGTCGGTGGCCCAGGCCGCCGAGCACATGGTGGTGTCGCGCGAGACGGTGAAGAAGCACCTGGCAAACATCTATGCCAAGCTAGACGTTCACTCCAAAATGCAGGCAGTGTCGCTGCTGCGCGAACGCGGCGTGCTGTAGGCGCCTTCAATCGTCTGTCGCTGGCGTCCTGTCGTTGTCGTGCCCTACAGCGCCCTGCCGGCCGCCATGCCGGTCGACGACGTGGGGCCTGCCAGTCCCGCCGGGGCATTCGTGGCGTCCCACAGGCCGTCCCAGCCTATGCCCCGGACCTCGCGATGCCTTTTTGTCTCGCAGGAAAAAACGGCAAGGTCGCGCCATACGGGCAGGTAGTAGGGAAACTCTGGGTCGTCTCGGCGCTGAAGGAGGCCGGCCACCTCCTCGCGGGTCACGCCGTTGGGATAGGTGCGTGTGCGGAAGAGGCTGAAGTACGTCACGGCGTCGTCGAGGCTCCTCAAGGGCTGGCCGTAATCGAGCCGTATGCGCATGCCGCAGGTCTGCGGGTCGATGTCGCGGTTGCTTTCGAGCGCCTTTGCAAAGTCATCCACAACGGGCCGCGGGTCATAGGGGTTGTGCGCGTGAATTTTGTTGATGACGAGCACGCGGCGCGCCCCCATGCGACAGGCTGCCGCGTAGGCGTCTTCGAACGAGGCGGACAGACAGAATACGGCCAGGTCATAGGTATCGACAGCCTGCTGCGCAGATGAGCCTAGGTCCCACGCGCGACGGCGCGGGCCTCGCTTGGAGAGCCTGCTTCCAGACCTTGCGGGCAGGCGCACCTCGCGTTTGCCCATGCCCCAGCTGAACATGTCGGCACAGTGGGGGTGCACGTTAGTCGCCCCGCAGCGCCGCGCCTCTTCGGCGAGATGGCTGATTGCCTGCTCGGAGCGGTCGACGGCATCGATGTGCCCGGCATGCTCGGCAAGCGCCAGGCTCAGTTGCCCCATGCCGCACCCTGCGTCGAGCACACGCCCTCCGCGTGGGCATTGCGCTGCCGCGAGGCGGGCCAGGTCGCGGAAATACGGGCTCAGCCTGTCGGCGTCTTCCATAAAGCGCAGGATGTCAGGCGTCCAGCAGCTCATGCGCATACGGCCACCGCCTCCCCTTCCGTGTCAGCGTCCTCGTCGTCTAAACGCCCCTGTCCCACAGGCGAGCGGCCGTGTCCGTCTTCCTTGGCGACTCGGTACGTCCCGAGCTTCTCGCCTCGTGCGGCAAGTTCCTCGCGGCATGCGGCGATGCGGGCAACCTCCGCGGGTGCGAAGAGGTCGAGCGTGCAACCGGGCAGGTCGGCCACGTGCTCGAGCCTTCCTGTGCGCGAGGCCTGAATCTGCGCGAGCGCCGCCAGTGCGATCTCCTCGGGTTCGCGCCCGCCCAGGAACATGCCGATGGGGCCGTGCACGCGTGAGAGGTCGGCGGGCGCGAACCTCATGGCCAGCAGCGCCGTGTGGCGGTCGGCCAGCGTCTCGGCGTGGCCCAGGCAACCGATGTAGCCGGCGTTGCTCTTCAGGCCGGCGGCAAGTGCGGGGGTGTCGATTTTGGCATCATGCGTGAGGGCGCACACGGCATCTTGGGGTCCCAGGTTGAGCTGGGGAAGCGCCTCTTGCGGCCATGACTCGAACAGCTCGTCGGCACCCTCCCGGATGCGCGACGCCTGTGTGAACGTGCGTCGTGGGTCGACCACCACCGTGCGGTACCCCACGCACCGCGCAAGCTCGCACAGGGCCGCGGTGATGTGGACGGCGCCCACGCACACGATGCGAGGGGCGGCTTTCTCCTCCTGGCGCGCCGCGCGCATCAAGGCGAACACCTCGTCGTCGAAGGGGCGCACCCGTATCTCGAACGACCCTCCGCAGGGCACGTCGAGCCCCCAGGTTTCGGGGGAGGAATCCAGCTCGGATTCGCTGAACACGAGGGTCTTTGCCTGGCCGCTTTCGATGACCTCGCGCGCGGCCTCAAACACCGCCCCCTCAATGCAGCCGCCCGACACGGACCCCGCCATGTCGCCGAGCTCGTTGACTGCCATGAGGGCGCCCTTGTCGCGCGGTCCCGCGCCGCTCGAGGTGCCGATCACCTGAGCCAGCGCGAACCGCCGCCCCTTGCGGTACCAGCGCTCCATGCTTTCAATGGGTTCCTTCATCGCCGCAGCCCCCTTGTCCTGTGTCCGGCGCAAACCGCGCAATTCAACAGGTGCCAGGTTAGGCGCAGGGGTCTGGGGCACCCATTCCCCGGCTGGGGTATCTTGGGGGGTATATGGCGCACGGTCATTCCCAGCCTTGCGCCCAGTTGACATTTTTCCTGGTAAATAGCAAGAAATAACCCATGTCTTCCGTTTGGTGCACCTGTCGCATTCCCCATGGGATTACCCTCGTGGGGAATGTCGCCGCCTTCTGTGCCCGTCTAGATTGTTCAGCGTGGTCATCCATGCAAACGATCTAGTAGGGGAGAGATGCACATGGCGCAAGAAGTAACACGCCGCGACTTCCTCACGGTTGGCGGCGCCGGCGTTGCCGGTTTGGCGGCCAGCCTGGGAATCAACTCGGTCATCGGCGCGCCCGAGGAGGCTCACGCCGAGGTCGCCACTGTCACGGACTTTGTCTACACCTGTCCGGTCTGCGGCCGCAAGACCGCCGACTACGACGCGCTCAAGGCCCACTTCGAGGAGAACCATCCCGAGGCCGCCGTGCCTGAGTGCGCGACGCTCACCATCAATGGCACGGAGGTGAAGGTCCAGGTAGAGCCCCAGTGGACCCTGCGCGAGACGCTTCAGCGCGCCGTGGGCCTCACCGGTTGCGCCAAGGAGATGTGCGACCGCGGTGGCTGCGGCTCGTGCAGCGTGCTCATCGACGGCGTGCCCGCGCTCTCGTGCTCCACGCTCGCCGTTGAGGCTCAGGGCCGCTCCATCGAGACCTCCGAGGGCATCGCCGCCACGCCCAAGTGGCGCCCGCTCGTGGAGGCGTACGCCAAGTACGACGCCGCCCAGTGCGGCTACTGCACACCCGGCCAGTTCACGGTGGCCAAGTACATCATCGGGACGTACGGCCAGCCCACGGCCGAGCAGATTCGCGAGGAGCTGTCGGGCAACATCTGCCGCTGTGGCACCTACTCGCGCCACGTTGCCGCCATCCAGGAGGCTGCCGCCGCCATCGCCGAGGGTCAGGAGCACCTGCCCGAGACCGACGACGAGACGTTCGTGGCAAACATCAACGCCGCGACTGCAAGGGAGGCATAAATCATGGGAGCGACCTCTACGTGGGAGCTTGAGGGTGTAAACCAGGATCGCGAGGACTTCAAGGTCGTCGGTACCTGGGGTCATGAGGGCCGCCAGAGCTGGGACATGGTTTCCGGCGCCGCCAAGTACCCCACCGACCTGTGGATGGAAGGCACGCTCACCGCCATGGCGCTGCGCAGCCCCTATGGCCATGCGCGCGTGAAGTCGCTCGACATCTCCGAGGCCGAGCAGATCGAGGGCGTCAAGCTCGTGCTCACCTATGAGGACGAGGAACTCGCCAGCATGCCCAAGTACCGCCCGTCCTACTACGAGTTTGGCGGAAGCCCGCTTCTGGGCGACGAGGCCGAGTTCGAGGGCGACGAGGTCGGCGCCGTCGTCGTGGCCATCAACGAGGAGGTTTGTCGCAAGGCTCTCGCTGCCATCAAGGTCGACTGGGAGGTGCTTCCCTTCGTGCTCGACCCGCGCGAGGCGGCCAAGCCCGGCGCGCCCATCCTGCGCCCCGAGATGAACCCCGACTCCAACATGACCGGCAACACGTTCGGCGCCGCCGTTGAGTGGGAAATTGGCTGCGCCGAGGACGGCTTCAAGGAGTCCGACCACGTCGAGGTCATCAACTACGGCCGTCCCATGTGGAGCCAGTTCCGCTCCATGCCCCCGGCATACTTCTCCTACTGGGCCGACGACCCCTGGGGCAACCCCGACGGCGAGAAGATGTGCTACGTCACCAACCACGCCCACTTCCCTTCAAACGGTCCGCTTGTGGCCGCGTTCATGGGTCAGGGCTCCTATGCCGACAAGTTCCGTGCGCTCACTCCCTACATGGCCTCGCGCTACTGCGATTTTGTGGAGAAGCGCGGCGCCCAGTTTGCCCCCGTGCTCTCCAAGCGCCTGGGCGGCGTGCCCGTGCGTTACGTGCAGACCCGTCGCGAGGCGTTTGACGCCGCCGTACCGCAGACCTACCTCACGGTTCGTATCGGCTTCGATGACGAGGGTAACCTGCTTGCCGTGCAGTCCAAGAACGTCCACCAGACGGGTGCTCGCGGCGGTTACGGCGACAAGACGCACGGCCACCTGGTGCTTCCGCCCAACGCCCAGAGCTTCAAGCAGACGACCTGCCCCAACATCTACTCGGAGATGGGTTACTACGTCACCAACGGCGCCTGCACCACGGCCGACCCCGGTCAGCCTGGCTACGAGCCGGTGAACCTGGCGTTCCACAAGATTGCCGACACGCTGGGCATGGATCCCTGCGACGTCATCATGAAGAACGTCGCTGTGACCGACCCGTCGCTTTCTGCCTGCATGGACGCCGGCAAGGCGGCGTTCGGTTGGGGCGAGAAGTGGCACCTGGCAGGTCAGCGCACGCTTGAGGACGGGCGCATGCACGGTGTGGCTGTGCGCTATGCCGCTTCGCAGACCTGGGGCATGATCAGCTACAACATCAACCTGCGCATGGGCATCGACGGCAAGATCTACATGCCCTATGCCGAGGCCCTCATCGGCACGTACTGGCCCGACGCCGTGCAGCTCGTCATTGCCGAAGAGCTCGGCATGAAGCTCGAGGACGTCATCGTCTACTACGCGCCCAACTACAACAACTGGCAGGAAGGCGACGCCGCCGACCGCGGCGCCACGTGCACCTGGGCTGCCAAGGAAGCTGCAAACCAGTTGAAGCAGCAGATCCTGGCCACGGGCTCGGCCCTTCTGGGCACCTCTGCGGATGAGTGCGACATCGTCGACTCCATGATCTGCCTCAAGGCCGACCCCACCAAGCAGGTTTCCATGGTCGGTATCGGCCAGCTCGCTGTGGGCTACTGCGGAAAGCCGAGCGTTCCCTTCCAGACCGACGTTATCCGTACGATGAACGTTGACTTCTGCGAGGTCGCCGTCGACCCCGAGACGGGCATGGTGGAGATTCTCGACTATGTGTGCGCCCATGACTTCGGCAAGGTCATTCGTCCTTCGTCGGCCCTGGGTCAGATTGAGACGGCTGTGTGCATGAACTCCGGCCGCGCTCTGCGCGAGGAAATCGTGTGGGACGAGGGCACGGGTGTGCTGCTCAACGGCAACATGTACGACTACAAGGTGCCTACCGCCCTTGACGAGCCGCCGACCGTTCCCGTTCCTGTTGAGACCCGCTGCGGCGGCGGCGCTTACGGCGCGACCGGTGTGGCCCACGCCCATGCCAATCCCGGCCTGGTGGGCCTGGCAATCCAGAACGCGATCGGGGGAGAGGTTATTGAGTGCTCGCCGTATACGCCCGACAAAGTCCTCCGTGCCCTGGGACGCATTGGGTAGCGCCTGACCACAGCACCGCATCTGCGGCGTTGGATTGAGGCTCACGTACCTCAGTACGCTACGCCTCAATCCGCCTTGCAGCAACGGCACTGTGGCACGCGTAAGGTCAAAAACAAGGTCAAGGGCAAGGTCAAGACCCTGAGGCTAAGGCCGTAGGTCAAGATCAAGATCAAGACCTTGGGATCATGACCGTAAGGTCAAGACGCAATTCATACTCTACCTGGAGGGTTCTCCAATGAAGCATTTCTCTCATATGCAGACGGGGTCGGCTGAGGAGGCGGCGAGCAACGTTGCGGCGACGCTCCAGTCTACGGGCGTTGAGGGTTCCGCCATGTTCATCGCCGGCGGCACCGACTTGCTCGGCACGCTCAAGGACGAGCTGCTGCCCACGTATCCCCAGCTTGTGATCGACCTCAAGACCATCCCCGGCCTTGACCAGGTCGAGGACGAGGGCACCCAGATTCGCATCGGCGCGCTTGTGAAGCTTGCCGATGTTGCTGCCAGCGAGGTCGTGCAGCAGGGTGCCGCAGCGCTTGCCAAGGCGTGCGCTCGCGTGGCCTCGCCCACCATCCGCCACATGGGTACCATCGGCGGCAACGTCTGCCAGATGCATCGCTGCTGGTACTTTCGCGTGCCCGACGACCGCTTCCATTGCAAGCGCAAGGGCGGCAACTACTGCCCCGCCCGCATCGGCGACAACCGCTACCACTCCATCTTCGGCGACGAGTGCGGCTGCTTCGCTGCCAGCTCGCAGGACAGCGCCCCCGCCCTCATCGCCCTGGGCGCCACCATGGTCACGACGAAGCGCGAGCTGTCTGCCGAGGATTTCTTTCACATCAACGGCGTGCGCTCCTGCGTTCTCGACGAGGACGAGATGCTGACACACATCGTCGTGCCCAAGGCCGCCAAGAGCTCCTTCCGTAAGTTTGCCCTGCGCAAGTCCATTGACTTCCCCGTGGTGAACTGCGCCGTCGCTCGGGCAGAAGACGGTAGCGTCAAGGTTGCCCTCGGTGGTGTGTACCCCTCTCCCATCCGCAGCACGGCCGCAGAGGACGCTGTTGCGGCCGGCGTGACCGAGGAGAGCGCCGCCGCTGCCGGCGATGCCGCCGTCAGGGACGCCAAGGTACTGCCCAAGAACGAGTACAAGGTCGAGATTACGCGCACCATTGTGAAGCGCACGCTTCTCGAGATTGCGGGGTAGAGCCATGACGGCTTTCGAGCAGAGCCTGGAAGAGCTGCGCGCGTTTGTGGCGGAGCATGAGCAGATTCGCATGACTCCCACGAGCCTGTCGGTGCTCTGCGAGGTGCGTGGTGATTTCTATGCGCATGTGGGGCGCGTCCAGCGCGATCTGGCCGAGGAGATTCTTGGTGGGGTCGCGTCGACGCCCACGTGCGGTGGGGCGAGCGGTGCATGCAGCCTCCCTGCATTGGTCGAGGTCGCGGGCAAGTGTGCCCAGGTGCGTGAGGGTCTGTGCGCCCAGGCGGGCCTGGCCCAGTTCAAGCTCGCCTCCATGCTCGAAAGCCTGATGGCTGACCCCGTGGCCGAGGCCGTGCGGCCCCTGTTTGCCTGTGTGCTCGATGCGCTGCAAACGCACCAGGACGCAGAGGCCCTGCGCGCGCGGGCGCAGGAGGCGCTCGTGCCCCACGTTGGGATGCTCTATCGCAACGCCTATGAGGCGTGGGCCTACTACGGAGTGGTGAGCCGTCTTGAGCCCCGCACGTTCCATGCGGTGTTCACGGCCGACATGAAGTCGGTTCATGCGGTGCCCACAGCGCGGGTCGAGGTCGCAAACCAGGCAACCTCTCCCACGCTGCGCCTGCCCGAGGCCGTCTTTGAAACCGCCGACGGCCGTGTGTTCGCCATGAAGAGCGAGGCCGCCCATGAGCTCGATTTCTACGGGTTTAAGAACAAGCGGCGCCGCGACAACTCCTCGGGCGGCAACACGGCCGACCTCATGACGCATCGCGTGCTTTTGCTGTGGGAGCTGGCAAGCGTCGACGCTGTGGGCTTCGTCGCCGACCGCGACAAGTCATGCCTGGTGCCGCCTGCGCTTACGGTGGAGGTGCTCATGCCGCGAGAGATGGCCACCCCGGCCTATGTGAGCGCTTTTGTCGAGCGTATCAACGCGGTGCGCTCCCGCCGTCCCGTGCAGGTGATCGCACTTGATGCGCCTGCCGGTGCGGGTGCGTTCGGGCCTGCCGAGTTTCCTGCGGGCATGCTCGACGATCCCACGGTGGCTCCCGTGGAGGTGCGCCGTGCTGATTCCGCTCGTCGTTTTGCCCCGGAGCTGCTTGATGGCATTGCGGCTGCACTGCGTGCATAAAGCCTGGCGGAGGAATCCATCGCCTGCCAGGCGGGACTCTGCAAATGTATTGATATGTGATTGATGACCAAAGAAGGAGGAACGACCATGGTGGCTGAAACCAAGAAGAAGGCGCTGGTCGTCGGCGGTGCTCTGGTTGCCGTTGCGCTTGTTGGCGCATGTGCCTGGTACGCGGGCGGCACCGCGGGGGTTACGAGTGCCGATGCCGAAGGCGCGCCTGCCCTGGGCAACACGCTTGACAACAACGACATGGCCGAGAAGGGCGAGCTGGCGGTATACGACCCCGCTGTAGAGGCTGCCGCCTCGGGCGGCGTGGCCATCGAGGGCTCCGAGGAGGAGAAGCTCCAGCAGGAGCGTATCGCAGGCGGTGCCGTGGGCGCCGTTGTCTCGCAGAACCTCGAGCCTCTCGAGGGCGTGGTTGACGGAATCCCGGGGGATTACGCCATGACGTACGGCATGGAGTTCCAGGCACCCGACCTGCCCCAGGCAATCATGGACGCCGTCGAGTCGGGTTCTCTTGAGGGCCTTCCCGAGAACCATCTCACGGCCAACCTCTCCCCCGAGGATTGCGCGAGCTGCCACACGATTCTCGAGTAGGGAAGCCCGCCTCTCAAGGCAGGCGAGCCCATCTTTGAGATGGGGCATGTGAGCTGCTTGATTTTGCAGGCCCGGTACCGATGACATGCGGTGCCGGGCCTTTTGCATGAGGCCTTGCACCCTGGCCTCGCTGGCCCTCATCGGCTACCATATTGTCTCGTTGGGTCTCTCTGGCCCCGCAACCTCCCGCCACTACCGAAAGCGAACACGACCTCATGCCAGCTCAACGTGTCTGTCTCGACCAGCTTCGTCCCTCCTCGTTTGCCTTTCGCGCGGCCATCTTCGACTTCGATGGTACGCTGGCCGATTCCTGTGACGTGTGGGCGCAGGTAGACCGCGATTTCTTTGCCGCCCGCGGCCTTGCTTACAGCCCGGAGTACGCCGAGACGCTCGCGCTGCTCGGCTTTGAGGACGGCGCGCGCTACACGGTTGAGGCGTATGGCCTGGCAGAGTCGCCGCAGGAGATTTGCGACGAGTGGAACCGCATGGGCCGCGAGCACTATACCCGCGACGTGCAGATGTTCCCCGACGCCCTCGAGTATGTGCGCGCCCTCAAGCAGCATGGCATCCTCACGGCCATCGCCACGACCAACGACCCCCAGGTCGTCTCGTCCATGGAGCCGCGCGTGCCCATGACGGGCCTGTTCGACACGCGCGTGCACGGCTGCGAGGTTGCGCATCACACCAAGGAGCACCCCGACATCTTCCTGGAGGCCGCGCGCCGGCTGGGCGTGGAGCCGCACGAGTGCGTCGTCTTCGAAGACCACCTCACCGCCATTCGCACGGCGCAGGCGGCGGGCATGGCGTGCGCGGGCCATGTCAACGGCCAGGCCACGCAGCCAACGGACGAAATCCAGGCGCAGGCGGGCGTCATTATTAAATCGTGGGGCGAGTTGCTCCATTAGTGAGCGCCGGGTGCCCCTCTTGCTATATAGTATGGTGTCTGCAAGCAAATACCCAGGTAGATGATGGGATTTCTTCAACCCTGAGGTATGGTTTGAATATAGAGGGAGCACCCGCATGGCCGCGTCGCCCGATGAGAAGACCACGTCCCTGTTCGTTAAGCTGCTCGGCAAAGAGCTCGTGTGCGCACTGGGCTGCACCGAGCCCATCGCCCTGGCCTATGGCGCGGCGCTTGCCGGTCGCACGCTTGGCGAGCCCGTCGAGCACATGGTCGTGCGCTGCAGCGGCAACATCATCAAGAACGTCAAGAGCGTCGTCGTGCCTAACTCGGGCGGCCTCAAGGGCGTCGAGGTCGCGGCCGTGCTCGGTCTTCTCGGCGGCGACGCCGACCGTGAGCTCGAGGTCCTCCAGTCGGTAACGCCCGAGGTCGTCGAGCGTGCCCAAGCCCTCATCGCGCAGGGCTTCTGCGAGGTCGAGCTTGTCGAGGGCGTGCCGAACCTCTTCATCGTCGTGGAGGTGTCGGGCGCGGGCCACACCGCTTCGGTCACGCTGCGCGACCGCCACACCAACGTCGTCGACGTCACCCGCGACGGCGAGACGATCCAGCGCGATGCTCACGACGAGGAAGACGACGCCTACAGCCAGGAAGTCTACCACCGTCTTTCCATGGCCAACATCTGCGCGTTTGCCCGTGAGATCGATCTTGAGTGTGTGAAGCCCCTGCTTGAGCGCCAAATCGACTGCAACACCGCCGTGTCCGAAGAGGGCCTGCGCGGCCACTGGGGAAGCGAGATCGGCCGCACGATCCTCGCCATGCACCCGGCCGACGTCACGACGCGCATGCGCGCCCGCGCAGCTGCGGGGTCCGACGCGCGCATGGGCGGCTGCTCCCTGCCCGTCGTCATCAACTCGGGCTCGGGCAACCAGGGCATGACGGTGTCGCTGCCCGTCATCGAGTACGCCGCCTCGGTCCACGCCACCCACGAGCAGCTCCTGCGCGCCCTGTGCATCTCAAACCTCACGGCGCTTCACCTCAAGCGTTACATCGGCAGCCTCTCGGCTTTCTGCGGCGTGGTGTGCGCGGCGGCCGGTGCGGGCGCGGCGGTGACCTACCTGGCCGGCGGCACCGACGCCCAGGTAGGCTCTACGGTCGTCAACACCATCGCCAACGTGGGCGGTATCATGTGCGACGGTGCCAAGGCGAGCTGCGCGGCCAAGATCTCGAGCGCGGTGGACGCCGCCATGCTCGGCCACACCATGGCGATGCTCGGTGAGGACTTCTGCGCCGGCGACGGCCTGGTAGGCGAGGACGTGGAGTCCTCCATCGCCTCGATGGGCTACGTGGGCCGCGTGGGCATGGCTTCCACCGACGTCGAGATCCTCAACATCATGATCGGCAAGACGCGCCCCAGCTGTATGTGCTGCTAACTGATCGGCACGACGCATCCCGGCCGCATGCGCTACTCATCGGTTGGCGAGGCATGCCCTGGTCGAATGTGCCGCTAACTGATCGGCGGGGTACATCCCGGCTGCACGCGTTGTTGCCAGATCGGCAAGATGCGCCCCAGCTGCATGCGTGTGTTTGCCCGTCCGCTCATCCGCCTGTCGGCCCCGCCTGACGATTGATCCTATTGATGCGCCTTGGCGTTGACGCGGGTACTTCAGGGTGCTGCAGTGCTGCTGCCAGGCTCGATACGCATGAGCTTTTGTTTGCCTACAGCTATATGGAGAAATTACCCTTTAAACATAGTAGGTTAAAGGGTAATTGACACCAACCCAGTTTCGTTGCATAGTTTGCCCAACCCGCGACGCCAAACGCTTCGGCAAATCAAGCCGCACAGCGCGCGTCGCATCCATTGATTGGAGCATATCATGGCCGACACCTCGATCTTCTCCCAGGGCCTTTCCCGTCGCAGCTTCGTTGCCGCCGGTGCGGCCATCTCCGCAAGCGCCATCCTGGCGCAGTTCGGCATGCCTGCCGTTGCGCATGCCGCTTCCGACACGTTCATCTACGCCATCGCCGGCGACCCGAGCGTCTCGCCCAACCCCGTCACCACCTCCGACCGCTTCGGCCTCATGACCCTCAAGCTCGTCTATTCGCCCCTGTGGGACATCACCAACGACGGCGTCAAGTACTTCCTCGCCGAGTCCCACGAGGTCTCCGAGGACGGCCTGACCTACACCGCCCACCTGCGTCAGGGCGTCACTTGGAACGACGGCGAGCCCTTCACGGCCGACGACGTCGTGTTCTCCTATGAGACCATGCGTGACACTGAGACGGCCAATGGCTATTCCGACCTCAACTACGGCGATGACGGCGTGGTCGACATCCAGAAGGTCGACGACTACACGGTCACGTTCACCTTCCCGTTCCTCAACCCCGCCGGCGGCGAGGCCCTGGCAGGCGAGAAGTTCATCATGCCCAAGCATATCTACGAGGGCGTTACCGACTTCGAGAACAACGACGTCAACGGCTTGGGCATCGGAACGGGCCCCTACAAGCTCAACGAGTACCAGATCGGCCAGTATCTCTCCTTCAGCGCCAACGAGAGCTACTTCGGCGGCACGCCCAACATCCCCAACGTCGTGTTCCAGATCGTCACCAACGAGAACACCGGCATGACCGCCATCCAGACTGGCCAGGTCAACGCCTGGATCGGCACGCCTGCCCAGATCGAGCAGCTCAACCCCGAGGCCAACAACCTCACCGTGACGCCCTACAGCGAGAACCGCGTCTCCTACTTCTGCATGAACGCCAAGCGCGTCACCGACGAGAAGGTGCGCAAGGCCTTCTTCTTCTCGCTCGACAAGAAGGCCATCGCCGACGCGGCCCTGCTTTCCGATGAATACTACGCGCTGGCCTACACGTTCCTGCCGCCGGCAAACTCCTGGGCCACCGAGGACGTTGAGAAGTACGACCGCGACGTCGAGAAGGCCAAGCAGCTTCTTTCCGAGGCCGGCGTCTCCAACCCCACCCTCAAGTTCGCCTACTCCGCCGATGACTCCCTGCAGGCAACTGCAGCCGTCATGGTTCAGGAGCAGGCTGCCGAGGCCGGCATCAACGTCGAGCTCTACGGCATGGACGCCACGGCCGAGTACCAGGCCATGAAGAACCCCGACAACGAGTACGACCTGTACTACGGCGGCTACATCATGGGCGTTGACCCCGACAAGTACTCGCCGCTCTTCCTCACCGAGGGCGCCTACAACTACATGCACTACGAGGCCCCTGAGGTTGACGAGCTGTTCGATCGGGGTCGCCAGCAGACCGACGAGGCCGCCCGTCGGGAGATTTATAACGAGCTTCAGGCAAAGATTGCGGACATGGCGGTGTTCTATCCCGTATACTCCAACATGCGCCTGCTCGTGACCACCGCCAACGTTGCCGGCATGGAGGAAGCGGGCCTGGTGCCCATCTATACCTTCGAGGATATGTCGAAGCTCTCCATGACTGACTAGCGTAGGGCTACAGGTCGTAGTTTCGCAGGAGCCGACCTCGCGAAAGCGGGGTCGGCTCCTTTTACGTACTGGGATTTGGAAGGAAGGAGGGGACGACACCGTGGCCAAGTTTATCCTGCGCCGCATTTTGATTGCCATACCCATGGTCCTGGTCATCACGATGCTGTGCTTCATGCTCATGAGCCTTGCGCCTTACGATGCCGTCGACGCCATGGTCGACCCCCGCATGTCTGCGGAGACCGTGGCCGCGATGAAGGATGCCCTGGGTTACAACGACCCGCTGTGGATGCAGTACCTCAAGTGGCTGCAGAGCCTCGTGACAGGCAACTGGGGCTATTCCATCACGACGAAGGCCGCTGTTGCCGACCAGCTCGCGGCGCGCATCCCCAACACGATCATGCTCGTGTTGCCGGCGTACCTTTGCGCCTACGTGCTCGCCATCGTGCTCGGCCTCGTGGCCGGCGCGCATCGCGGCAGCCGTCTGGACCGTTGCATCGACGCTATCGCCTCTGTCGGCATCGCCGTGCCGTCGTTCTGGTTTGCGATGCTGCTTATCTTCGTCTTCGGCTACCTGCTCAAATGGCTCCCCATCCTGGGCATGCAGACTATCGGTGACGGTTCTGCGCTCGACATCGCGCGGCACTACATCATGCCGTTCGTGACGCTTACGGTGGCGTTTTTGCCCGACAACCTGCGCTATGTCCGTAGCTCCACTATCACGCAGTCTACGCAGGACTATGTCATGGTGCAGCGTGCCTTTGGCGCTTCCGACGCCGAGGTCATGTTCAAACACATCTGCCGCAACGTGCTCATCCCGGTCATCACGCGTCTGGGCATGGCAATGCCCCTGCTCGTGACGGGTGCCATCATCACCGAGACCATCTTCTCTTGGCCGGGTGTGGGCCCCTACTTCATCACGGCGATCAAGGCCATGGACTATCCCGTCGTCATGTCGATCCTGGTGCTTTCCTCCACGCTCGTCATCCTGGGCAACCTGCTTGCTGACGTGCTGTGCTGCATCGTCGATCCCCGCATGCGTCAGGGAGGTGGCAGCAAATAATGAAGTTCGCTCAAGAAACCGCAGGCAGCGCTCCCGAAGGCGCCGTGTCTGCCCAGTCTGCTTTTGATGCCGTGGCCGCAGCCAAGGTGGCCAAGAAGAACCACATGACGCGCCGCGAGGCCGCCTGGCTTGCCTTCAAGCGCGACAAGGGCGCCATCATCTCGCTGTCGCTTCTTCTCATCATCGTCGTGGTGTGCCTCATCGCGCCGCTGCTGCCGCTGGCCCCCAACGCCACCGACGTGGCGCACCGCCTGGCCGCCCCCAGCGCCGAGCACTGGTTCGGCACCGACGAGCTCGGCCGCGACTACCTGGCACGCGTCGTCTACGGCGGTCGCGTCTCGCTCATGGTGGGCCTGCTCGCCATGCTCACGAGCATGGTCGTGGGCATCCTCGTCGGCACCATCGCCGGTCTTTTCGGCGGCATTGTCGACGCGATCCTTATGCGCTTCGTCGACGTGCTCTCCTCCATCCCGTGGATGGTGCTCGTCACGGTCGTGTCCATCCTGCTCAAGCCTGGCATCACGTCGATCATCCTGGTCATCGGCCTTTTCAGCTGGATGGAGATCGCGCGTCTCGTGCGTGCGGAGACCCAGGCCATCCGCGGCCACGACTTCGTGCAGTACGCGGAGCTGTGCGGCGTGTCGCGCCTGTCGGTCATCGTGCGCCACGTGATCCCCTCGGCATTTCCCACCATCATCACCGCCGCCACCACCTCGCTTGCCAGCGCCATCATGACCGAGTCGTCGCTGTCGTTCCTCGGCGTCGGCGTGCAGCAGCCCATGAGCTCGTGGGGCAGCCTGCTGCAGGCCGCTCAGGGCTACATGCAGAACAACATCTATATGGCGTTCATTCCGGGCCTGCTCATCGTGATCGTCATTTTCGCATTCAACAAGCTGGGCAATGTCTTGCGCGTCTTTGCCGACCCGCAGGTCATGAGCGGGGAGAGGGGGTAGCGATGGCTGCTGAGAACAACGAGGCCGCTGCCATGGACGCGCCTTCGCCGCGCGGCGAGCTGCTGCGCGTGCGCAACCTGCGCACCACGTTCCACTCGCACCGCCGCCTCATCAAGGCCGTGCGAGGTATGGACCTCACGGTCCTCGACGGTGAGTTTCTCGCCATTGTGGGCGAGTCTGGTTCGGGCAAGAGCGTTGCCATGAAGTCGATCATGGGCCTTCTGCCCAAGAACGCCGAGGTCACGGCCGACAAGCTCGAGTTCGCCGGCAAGAACATGCTTGCCATGAGCGCCAAGGAGCGCCGCGGCATGTGCGGCTCCCAGATCGCCATGATCTTCCAGGACCCCATGACCTCGCTCGACCCGGTCAAAACGGTGGGCAAGCATCTCTTCGAGGTGCTCAAGCGCCACCGTGGCCTCACCGGCGCCGCTGCCCGCGAGGAGGCCATCCACGCTCTCGACCAGGTGGGCATCCCTTCGCCCGCCCAGCGCCTCGACCGCTACCCGCACGAGTTTTCCGGCGGCATGCGCCAGCGCGTGCTCATCGCCATGGCTCTGTGCTGCAAGCCGCGTCTGCTCATCGCCGACGAGCCCACCACCGCCCTTGACGTCACTATCCAGGCGCAGATTCTCGACCTGCTGCGCCGCCTGCGCGACGAGGAAGGCATGAGCGTCGTGCTCATCAGCCACGACCTGGGAGTTGTCGCCAGCCTGTGCGACCGCGTGGAGGTCATGTACGGTGGCATGGCACTTGAGAGCGGTCTGGTCGACGACATCTTCGAGCGTCCGCGCCACCCCTATACAAGCGCCCTGCTCGGCGCCGTGCCCAACCCCAACGAGCGCCGCACCGACCGCCTCGTCTCCATTCCCGGTACGCCGCCTTCCCTCGTGAACCCGCCCGACGCGTGCCCCTTTGCCGACCGTTGCAAGTTTGCGGCCGACGTGTGCCGCACCATGGTGCCCGAGTGGCGCAACTACCCGAGCGGTCAGATCGCGCGCTGTGCCTTCGATGCCGACGCACTCGGACTTGTTGGCGTGGGGCAGGGCGGCGAGCCGTGCGTGTGCTGTGGTGGCCAGGCCGGTGACATCAAGGACGACGAGAGGGCAAAGGAGGCGTAAGGACGCATGGACAAGCAGAACCAGCAGGTAACGCCCGAGGAGGCGGCGCGCTGCGGAGCCAAGGCGACCGGCGCCACGTCGGACGTCATCCTTGAGGCCACAGGGCTGTGCAAGCACTTCCCTGTGCACAACTTCTTCGGCCGCACCAAGCAGGTCGTGCGCGCAGTCGATGGCATCGACCTGGCCATTCGTCGAGGCGAGACGTTCGGCCTGGTAGGCGAGTCGGGTTGCGGCAAGTCCACGCTGGGCCGCACGCTCATCCGCATGTACGAACCTACGAGCGGCAAGATCGTGTTCGACGGCCACGACATCACCTCGGCGCATGGCCGCGAGCTTGTGGACATCCACCGCAAGATGCAGATCATCTTCCAGGACCCGTACATGTCGCTCGATCCGCACATGAACGTGCGCCAGATCATCGCCGAGCCCATGCGCGTAGGTGCCAAGCTCACCGACGACGAGATCGACGCCCGGGTGGCCGAACTGCTCGTAAATGTGGGCATGCGCCCCGACGACATGTACAAGTTCGCCTACGAGTTCTCGGGCGGCCAGCGCCAGCGCGTCGGTATCGCGCGCGCGCTTTCGGTGCGCCCCGAGTTCATCCTGTGCGACGAGCCCATCTCGGCCCTCGACGTCTCCATTCAGGCGCAGGTCGTCAACATGCTCGAGGACCTGCAGCAGCAGATGGGCCTCACGTACCTCTTCGTCGCGCACGACCTCTCGATGGTGCGCCACATCTCCACGCGCATCGGCGTCATGTACCTGGGCCGCCTTGTGGAGGTTGCGCCCGCCGACGAGCTTTACGAGAACCCGCTGCACCCCTACACGCGCGCGCTGCTTTCCGCCGCGCCCATCCCCGACCCCAAGCTTGCCCGCGAGACGCGCCGCATTGCGCTCGAAGGCGAGCTGCCGAGCCCCCTGCACGTGCCAAGTGGCTGCCGTTTCCACGCCCGCTGCCCGCAGTGCTCCTGCGAGGGCTGCAAGCAGGTGGAGCCCGTGTTGCGCGAGGTCTCGCCCGGTCACTTTGTGGCGTGCGACCAGGTACGCTAACGATTGAGACAAGCAAGAGGGAAAAGGGAGGCACGGCCATGCTGGAGAGGGAGATTGCGCACGACCTGGCGCTCGACATCGTTGAGTCGGGCACGCAGGCAGGCGTCGTCAAGGTTGTGAGTGCAAGGATTTCCATCGGTGCGCTGCGCGTGCTCGACGAGATGCTCTTTCGAAGCGAGCTGGTGAAGAACTTCAAGGGCACGATTGCGGCGGGTGCCCATATCGACATCGAGCGACCCGTTGGCAAGATGCGCTGCAACGCCTGCGGCAACGAGTACGAGTTTGCCGTGGGCATGCCTGCAACGTATAACTGCCCCGCCTGCGGCTCCGGCGCGCATGAGCTTGTGAGCGGCATGGAGGTGGACATCCTCGACATTCAGGGCATCCTGCCGAGCATGTCCCTGGCCGACAAGCTCGCCAAGGCGGTCGAGGACAAGCTGGGTCCCGTGGAGAAGCCTGCGAACCCAGCGGAGTAAAACGCGAACCCGGCGGAGAAACCAGCGAACCTGGGGGAGTTAAGTCGCGCGCCAAGCGGAGTAAACCGCGCTTCTGGCGGAGAAGCCCGCACGCGCAACGGAGAAGCCCACGCGCCCTGCGGAGAAGCCCGTGCGCCAAATGGAGTAAACCGTGCAACAAAAGCGGCTCGGAGGAGAGATCCCCCGGGCCGCTTTTGTTTTGCCTGCTTGATTGATTGGCGAGCTAGTTGGCTCGCTAGTTCGCCTTTGCCTCGGCGCGCATCTTCGCGAGTGCGTCACGCAGAGCGGCGCATTTCTTTTCCTCGAGGGCCTTCTGGCTCTCCAAGTGCCGCACCTGGGCTTCGAGGGCGCGAATGCGGCTGCGCTGCTCCTCGATGATGGACTGGCGCGAGTGGATGAAGTCGAGCACGGCCTTCTCGTCCACCTCGGGGACGTCGCTTGCGAGACCCGCGGTCTGGCTGGAGTCATGGGCGTGGTCGTCGTGGCCATGGCCTGCGGCGGCGCAGGCATGCTTACCGGTCTCGTGCGCGTGATCGTGCCCGCAACAGTGCTGCTCGGCGTCAAACTCCTCGAGCGTCTTGCCCAGAGAGGCAGCGACCTTCTCTTTGCGCTGGCGCACCTGCTCGTCAATTTTTGCCTGCATCTCCGGCGGCATCGGCATTCCCATCATGGCGTGCAATCCTCTCTCGCAGTTGTCCCCCTGCAGGTGAGATTTTAGCGCGCAAGACCCGCTGCGAACGCGAGCGCTTCCTCCACGTCGGCCGAAGTCGTGGCCCACGAGGTCACGAAGCGCACGACCTGCGTGTCGCCGTGGTCGAAGAAGACCTCACAGCCCAGTTCATCTACGAAACGGGCGGCCGCGGTGCAGGGCACCTCAAAGAAGAGCTGGTTGGAGGCGCTGGGCAGCCACTCGCGCCACCCCTGGGCGAGCAGCCCCCCGCGCAGCTCGGTAGCGCGGTCGTTGGCATTGTGTGCGCAGTCCCAGTACACCCGTCCGCCGTTCTCAAATGCGGCCTCAAACTGCACGCCGAGCAAGCGGCCCTTTGCGAGCAGGTTTTGGTGCTGTTTCATGAGCCAGGGGAAATCCTGGCGCAGCTGGGGGTCGCGGATGACCACGGCCTCGCCAAAGAGCAGGCCGTTCTTGGTGCCGCCGATGTAGAACGCGTCGGCCAGGCGGGCAATCTGGGGCAGCGTGAGGTCGTTGGCGCTCGAGGTGAGGGCGCTGCCCAGGCGCGCCCCGTCCACAAAGAGCTTCATGCCAAGCTCGTCGGCGCATGCACGCAGGCCCTCAAGCTGGGCTTTTGTGTACACGCCGCCGAGTTCGGTAGTGTCGCTCACATAGATGGCGCGCGGGCGGGTCATATGGTTGGCAAACGCGGCGTTCTCGGCCGCGATGCGGGCCACCTCGGAGGGCGTGAGGAACCCGTCGGTGTCGCGACTGGCCAGCACCTTGTGACCGCAGGATTCGAGCGCGCCCGTCTCGTGCGTGTTGATGTGGCCGTCGGGCGTGCACACGGCCGCGTCGTAAGGTCGGTCGAGCAGGCCGCAGAGCGACACCACGTTGGCCGCCGTGCCGCCCACCACAAACTGCACGTCTGCCTCGTCCTTTTCCAGCCCACAGGCCTCCAGGATGAGCTCGGCGGCACGTGCGCAGTGCTCGTCGCAGGTGTATCCCACGCACTGCTCGGCGTTGGTCCTTACAAGCGCGTCGAGCACCTCGGGGCACGCGCCCTCCGAATAGTCGTTGCGAAACAGGTGCATGGGGGGTCCTTTCTCATAAAACGCGAGTTGTATCCCGCGTAGAATACTCTTTGACCGTGTGTTTATGTCACGTGCCTCGGATAAGAGAGAGGGGTTCCCCCATGATTGTTTCCACTGCAGACAACGTTCCTGGCAAGAGCTTCGAGATCCTGGGTCTGGTGCGCGGCAACATCGTCACGTCCAAAAACATCGGCCGCGACATGATGGCCAGCGTGAAGAGCGTCGTGGGTGGCGAGATCAAGTCGTACACCCAGATGACCGACGAGGCGCGCCAGGTGGCGGAGGACCGCATGATCGAGCAGGCCCAGCGCCTGGGCGCCGACGCCATCCTCGCCATGCGCTTCGACAGCGGCTCCATCCAGCCCGGCACCATCGAGATGATCGCCTACGGCACGGCCGTGAAGATCAACTAACAACATAAACATAGGTACTTCTGACGCCGCATTCCTTGAAGAGGCAAGGGGTGCGGCGTCTTTTGTTGTCTCGGCGCACAGAAATCCTACATTGCTGTGAACGCTTACAGATTTGTGACGTCTGTCACGCCCATGTCATCCCAAAATGGGATATTATGTTGCGCCGAGTCACGGATTGGCGATGAGGCAGTTATCACACGGAGGGTAAGGCAGCGAGGGGAACGAGGTGAGCATATGGCACGTAAAGCATTGGGGGGCAGGAGCGCTTCAGGGTGTCCTGGCTTTACCGCTGTGCCGCAGTTCGTCTCGTTACCAAGTGTCTTCTCTGATGACAGTCGCACGCTGCGATTCATCTTTCAAAGGGCCCCGTGAACACAGCCTTGTTGCCGAGGCTATAGCCCGGGGGATTTCGACGGCCGTACTTGACGAGAGTTGAGTAGGTCGTTGTTGCGTTTTGCCCACCTTAGTGTGGGGGTGTGTTCGTCTTAGTTCGGTGTTCCATTGGAATGGCGGGCCTCTCATGGGTTCGCTGCAAGAGAAAGAGTAGTTCTATGCCCAAGTTCAACGTTCGTCGCGCGGTGGCGACTGCGGGTCTGGCTGGCGCCCTGGCCCTCAGCGGCTCGGCTGTTGCCGCCCTGGCCGAGAGCGTCGACACCGATCTCGGTGCCGGCGAGGCCGGTACCACGGCCCAGGAAACCAGCATCCTGTATGTTGCCAACGGCGGCGTCTTCGCCGACGGCGGCGACACCCAGTTTGGTGTAACCGACGCCGACGGTTACGCCCGTCAGCCTCTCGCCCCTACGCAGGAGGGCTACGAGTTCACCGGCTGGTACTATGATCTCGCCTGCACCGACGCCGTTGACTTCAGCGCTCCCATCGTCGCCGGCTCCGGCCACGCCACCCTGTTCGCCGGCTGGGCCGAGGTCCAGGCCCCCGCTCAGGAGACTGAGATTGTCTACTCTGCCAACGGCGGCGTCTTCGCCGATGGCGGCGACGTCCAGTTCGGCGTTGCTGACGCCGACGGCTACGCCCGCCAGCCCCTTGCTCCCACCCGCGAGGGCTACGAGTTCACCGGCTGGTACTATGACTCCGCCTGCACCGACGTTGTGAACTTCGACGCCCCTATCGTCGCCGGCTCCGGCCACGCCACGCTGTTCGCCGGCTGGGCCGAGGTCCAGGCCCCCGTCCAGGAGACCGAGATTCTCTACGTCGCCAACGGCGGCGTCTTCGCTGACGGCAATGGCACCATGCAGGGCGTTGCTGACGCTGACGGTTACGCCCGTCAGCCCCTCGCTCCTACCCGCGAGGGCTATGACTTCGCTGGCTGGTTCTATGACTCCGCCTGCACCGACCCCGTGAACTTCGACGCCCCCATCGTCGCCGGTTCCGGCCACGCCACCCTGTTTGCCGGTTGGACCGTCAACAACTCCATCGACATTCTCTACGTTGCCAACGGTGGTGTCTTTGCCGACGGCAACGAAACCATGCAGGGCGTGACCGATGCCAACGGCATCGCCCGCCAGCCCCTCGCCCCCACCCGCGAGGGCTACGAGTTCGCCGGCTGGACCTATGACTCCGCCGGCACCGATCCCGTCGACTTCGACAAGGCTGTTCTCGGCGGCGGCGACCACGCTACCTTCTATGCTCAGTGGACCAAGGTCGAGCAGGCCATCAGCATCGACGTCCTCTACGTCGCCAACGGCGGTGTCTTCTTCGACGGCAACGAGACCCTTCAGGGCGTCTCTGACTCCGACGGCTACGCCCGCATCCCGCTGCAGCCCACTCGCGAGGGCTACACCTTCGTGGGCTGGTCCTTCCAGTCCGACGGCTCCGACCCCGTCGACTTCAAGCAGCCCCTCGTCGCCGGCTCCGGCCATGTGACGATGTTCGCCCAGTGGAAGGCCGATGAGCCCGAGGTTCAGGAGACTGAGGTCCTCTACGTCGCCAACGGCGGTGTCTTCTTCGACGGCAATGAGACCATGCAGGGCGTGACCGACTCCGAGGGCATCGCCCGCCAGCCCCTCGCCCCCACCCGCGAGGGCTACGAGTTCGCCGGCTGGACCTATGACTCCGCAGGCACCGACCCCGTGAACTTCGACGCCCCGCTCGTCGCTGGTTCCGGTCATGCCACGCTGTTCGCTCAGTGGACCAAGGTCGAGCAGGCCATCAGCATCGACGTGCTCTACGTCGCCAACGGCGGTGTCTTCTTCGACGGCAACGAGACCCTTCAGGGCGTCTCTGACTCCGACGGCTACGCCCGCATCCCGCTGCAGCCCACTCGCGAGGGCTACACCTTCGTGGGCTGGTCCTTCCAGTCCGACGGCTCCGACCCCGTCGACTTCAAGCAGCCCCTCGTCGCCGGCTCCGGCCATGTGACGATGTTCGCCCAGTGGAAGGCTAACGAGATCCAGGCCCCCGTCAACGAGATCGAGGTCCTCTACGTCGCCAACGGCGGTGTCTTCTTCGACGGCAACGACACGCTCCAGGGCGTGACCGACTCCGAGGGCGTCGCCCGCCAGCCCCTCGCCCCCACCCGTGAGGGCTATGAGTTCGCCGGCTGGTTCTACGACTCCGCCTGCACCGACCCCGTGAACTTCGACGCCCCGCTCGTCGCCGGCTCCGGCCATGCCACGCTGTTCGCCGGCTGGACTGAGGTCCAGGCCCCCGTCAACGAGATCGAGGTCCTCTACGTCGCCAACGGCGGTGTCTTCTTCGACGGCAACGACACGCTCCAGGGCGTGACCGACTCCGAGGGCGTCGCCCGCCAGCCCCTCGCCCCCACCCGTGAGGGCTACACCTTCGCTGGCTGGTTCTATGACTCCGCCTGCACCGACCCCGTGAACTTCGACGCCCCGCTCGTCGCCGGTTCCGGCCATGCCACACTGTTCGCCGGCTGGACTGCCAACGAGACTCCTGATCAGCCCGATCAGCCCGTCAACCCTGGCCAGCCCGATCAGCCCGATCAGCCCAGCAACCCTGATCAGCCTGCCACGCCCGATCAGCCCAGCAACCCTGATCAGCCCAGCAACCCTGATCAGCCCAGCAACCCTGATCAGCCCAGCAACCCTGATCAGCCTGATCAGCCCAGCACGCCCGAGCAGCCTGATCAGCCCAGCAACCCTGATCAGCCTGCCACGCCCGATCAGCCTGCCACGCCCGATCAGCCCAGCAACCCTGATCAGCCCAGCAACCCCGAGCAGCCTGGCACCAGCACGGATGCTCCCAAGCCGGAGACCGTTGTTGGCAAGGATGACGCCCCCAAGGCTGACCCTGTGAAGCAGGAGACCGCCAAGGAGCAGCTCCCCAAGACTGCCGATGAGACGAACACTGCTGCTATGGCCGCTGTCGCCGGTGCCGGTGTTGCTGCAGTCGCCGCTGGCGCTGTGCTCATGGGTCGTCGCAAGAGCGAGAACTAAGCTCGATAGTTTTCAAGCTCTTTCGTGTACGACATTATTCCTGATGTAAGGCATAATCAGGAGACTTGGACGTAAGAACGCCCCCATTTCTCTTTGCGGAGGAGTGGGGGCGTTTTCGCATACGAAGCAGATTTGCCTGCTATGTCTTCGATTATGAAGAGACCAATGCCACCGTCTGTCCTGCCCATTTCTCATGCACGTGCGGGCCTTCGGCGTTTGTGCCGCTTGGCTGCGCTATCATGGCCGCGCCGTTTTTGGCAGACTGTATCTGGCTGTGTTTCTCGCTGGTATAAGGCGCACATCGTTTGGAGGCCCGCATGTTGCTCGACCAATTCTCACGTACGAGGCTTCTTCTCGGTGACGACGGAGTGGAGGCACTCCACCATGCTCGCGTCTGCGTCTTTGGCGTGGGCGGTGTGGGTGGCTTTGCCGTTGAGGCGCTTGCCCGCTGCGGCGTGGGTGCCATCGATATCGTCGACGACGACAAGGTCTGCATCACCAACATAAACCGCCAGGTCATCGCCACATGGGACACGGTCGGTCGTTACAAGGTCGACGCGATGGCCGAGCGCATCGCCTCCATCAACCCGGGGTGCACGGTCACCAAACACTGCTGCTTCTACCTGCCTCAGACGCGCGGCGAGTTCGACTTCGCGGCGTACGATTACGTGGTGGACGCCGTGGACACGGTCACCGCCAAGCTCGACATCATCGTGGCTGCTAACGAGGCGGGCACGCCTGTCATCTCGTGCATGGGTGCTGGCAACAAGCTCGATCCCACCAAGCTCGAGGTGGCAGACATCTACGACACCTCGGTGTGCCGTCTCGCCCGTGTCATGCGTCGCGAGCTTCGTCGTCGCGGCATCCCCGCGCTCAAGTGCGTCTACTCGCGCGAGCCCTCTGTCGAGGTGCCCGATGGCGCCGCCGCCTGCAAGAAGGGCTGCGTCTGCCCGCCCGGTTCTGCCCGCACCTGTCTCGACCGCCGTGCGGTACCCGGCTCCGTCTCGTTCGTGCCGAGTGTGGCGGGCCTTATCATCGCATCCGAGGTCGTGCGCGACCTCTTGGCTTCGGCGGCCAAGGCCGACGAGTAGGCCACAAGGGGGCGACTCCGGCGATGCTGACGTACGACCTTTCCCAGCGCGGCGACGAGAGCCTGTATGAATATCTATATCTCTGCATCCGCGCAGATATAGAGGGCGGGTCCATCCCTGCGGGCCGCCGCCTTCCCTCCAAGCGTGCGTTCGCTAAGCATCTCGGCGTGAGCCTTATCACGGTCGAGGGTGCATATTCCCAGCTTGTGGCCGAAGGCTACGTCCGTGCCGAGGCTCGTCGCGGCTATTATGCATGTGACCTGGAAGTCAGGCCCACACATCTGGGGCAAAGACCCGACCTGCCTGTGCCTGCAAGCCAACCCGCTGGTTCTTACTCGCTCGTGCGTGTAGACAAGCCTGCCGAACCAAATTCGCTTGCGCAGGCGGGCGGGCCTGCTGGTCCTGGCCGTCTCGTGCATGCAAGCCGCCCTGCTGAACCAAATCCGCTTGCGCAGACAGGCGGGCAGTCTGATTCCACTTGCCTTGCCTCGGCAGCCCATCCTATTGAATGCGACCAGCCAGGCCAGGTGGAGCAGCCAGCTGGAGCCGCCCGCCCCAGCGCCGACGCCCCAGCCCACGCCCCCCTCATCGCCGACTTCTCCACAGGCTCGCTTTCGCTCGATCGCTTCCCCTTTTCCAGCTGGGCTAAAACGGTCCGCGAGGTTCTGAGCCGCGAGTCCGAGCAGTCCCTGCTTGGCGACACATGCGCCCAAGGTACCCTCGCCCTGCGCGCTCAACTAGCCGACTACCTGCGTTCGTTTCGAGGCATGCGGGTGAGTCCGGAGCAGATCGTCGTTGCGGCGGGCTCCCAGGTGCTCGACAACCTCATCGTGCAGCTGCTTGGGCGCGAATGCGGCTACGCGGTTGAGACGCCGGGATATTCGCGCCTCGTGAGCATCTATCGGGCAAACGACGCCAAGCTTGCCTACATCCCGCTCGATGACGGTGGCATCAGCATGTCCCACCTGCGGGCAAGTGGGGTAAACGTCGCCCACATCATGCCCTCGCACCAGTTCCCCACGGGCCTGGTCACGTCGGTCGCGCGTCGCTACGAGCTTCTTGCCTGGGCAAGCGAGCAGCCAGGGCGCTACATCGTCGAGGACGACTACGACTGCGAGTTCCGCCTCTCGGGCCGTCCCATCCCGGCGCTCATGAGCGTGGACGCCTCGTCGTGCGTCATCTACACCAACACGTTCGCCAAGAGCCTGGGCTCCTCCTTCCGTATGGCCTACATGGTTCTCCCTGGGCCTCTTATGGCTGTCTACCAGGAGAAACTTGGCTTCTACTCCTCCACGGTTTCGGCTACCGAGCAGCTCGCCCTGGCCCACTTCATTTCTACGGGTGAATACGAGCGGCACGTTGCGCGCACGCGCGCCTACTATCGCTCTCTCAAAAACGAGCTGGTAGATGCGTTGCGCAGCTGTCTTGTTGCCGACCGCATCCAAACCGAGGCAACCGAGGCGGGCCTTCACTTCCTCATGCACGTGGATGTGCCCGGTCCCGCCGAGGCCTTCCTGCAAGCGGCGCGCGCCCGCGGCGTTGTCCTGTCGCCGCTGTCCGCGTTCTGCGCCCCCGGCCAGGCACTGGCACCCGGCTACGACGGCACGTACGTGATGAACTTCGCGGGTCTTGCTCCCAACCAGGCACGTCCCGCCGCAGACGCAATCGCGCAAGCAGTCCAAGACGTCCTAGGGGAGCGGTAGCCGTTTAGGTCATCCCGTCGCCGTTGCGCCCGCATCCCAATCCCGTCTGCCGCGTGATATGTGCTTTGGCCGATGTGCCTGGTCATTGCCCCTGTTTGGTATACACTTCCACCCCAACAAACATGCGCGCTCATCAGCGTGCGTCCAAGGCGGGAAGGACAAGCACATGACGAAGGTCTTCATCGACGGCGAGGCGGGCACCACCGGTCTGCGCATCCACGACAGGCTCGCGGGCCGTGTCGACATCGAACTGCTCAGCGTGCCCTATGAGCTGCGCAAAGACCCTGTCGCTCGTGCCGAGGCGCTCAACTCCGCCGACATCGCCTTCCTCTGCCTGCCCGACGCCGCCGCCATCGAGGCGGTCGCGCTTGTGGAGAATCCCAACACGGTCGTCATCGACACCTCCACCGCGCACCGTACCGCCCCCGGCTGGACCTATGGCTTCCCCGAGGTGGGAGGTCTGCGCGAGCGCATCGTCGCCTCCAAGCGCATCGCCAACCCCGGTTGTCACGCGAGCGGCTTCATCGCTCTCGTCGCGCCCCTCGTTGCCGCAGGCGTCATCCGTGCCGACGCGCAGCTCAGCGCCACATCGCTCACCGGGTATTCCGGTGGTGGCAAAAAGACGATTGCCCAGTATGAGCAGGGTGCGACATGCGTGGAGGGCAGCGGCGTCGACGGTGCCACGTCCAGTGCGGTCATCCCGGAAGACGGCCTTTTGCAGGCCCCTCGTCTCTACGCGCTCGGCCAGACGCACAAGCACTTGCCTGAGATGGTCAAGGTCTGCGGCCTTAAGAACGCCCCTGTCTTCTGCCCCGTCATCGCACCGTACTATGCGGGCATGGAGGTCATCGTGCCCCTCACCTCGCGCGACCTCTCCCAGGGCTGTGACCTTGCCGCCGTGGCCGACGCCTATGCGCGTGCTTACGCTCCTGGTAGCGGCCTTGTCCGCTTCGAGCGTGCAGCCGATGAGGGCGGTTTCATGTCCGCCGCTGCCTTCTCCGGTCGAGACGACATGCAGGTCGCCGTGGTGGGCAACGACGAGCGCATGACCCTGGTCGCCCGCTTCGACAACCTCGGCAAGGGCGCCTCGGGCGCCGCCATCCAGAACATGAATATCGTGCTCGGTGCCCCCGAAGCCTGCGGGCTCAATATCGGATAGCCGCCCTTTCTTCGGCGGGCCGTCCGTCTCCGCTTTCTTTGCGACTCCATCGGTCGTGCTCAAGCTCGCTGTGCCCACGTCGTACAATCTCGCTCGATCCTGCGTCGGGCGAAGGAAGCCCGGCGGTGAACTTAAGCGAGTTGATTTTCATGACCATCAATCCCAACGCCCGTCTTCGTCATCGCTCGTCCTTCGAGCTCAAGCGTACCGAGGGCTCCCTGCGCGACCCGCTTGCCAGCGCTGCTGCCAGCGTGTGCGAGTGGGTGCTGTCCAAGGAGTCGATGTACAACGGCAGCCCTGTGATCGACGACGTTGAGGACCGCGGCATGTTCCCCATGATGTGGGAATACGCCATGCCCGAGGACTATCGCGGCGGCGAATACGACGAGGACCGCTGGCCGGCCCTTGCCACGGCTTGCGTGCGCGATGCCGACGGCGCCATCGAGGCCTGGGTTCTCGAGTACGACGAGCCCGACGCAAACCGCGAGGAGCGCCGCTGGCACACCACGGTCTGCCTGGAGCGCATCGATTCCGAGACCTGCCGCGTCTCCATCCAGTCCATGTGCCGCACGCTTGATGAGGAAGACACCGAGCTGCCCGATACCATCGCGGCTCCCTCGTTTGTCCGTGGTCTCATCGACATGCCGGGCTTTACCGCCAAGAAGGGCACGACGCCCCTGGTAGGTGCCCCCGTCAAGCTGCACACCGACACGTTTGACCAGTTCGCGACCGCCTTGGTCGATTCCGGCCGCCAGGTGCCGCTCGTGCTCTTCTCCACGGGCTATGACGGCAAGGTCCCCGAGCAGGCCAAGCAGCTCGCCCGCCGTGCCCTGGGCATCGCCAACGTCTACATCCTCGACTGGTCCGACGAGCCGCTGCGCGAGATGCTTCTCCAGCTCTTCGTGCGCGACGAGCCTTCCGGCGAGTACTCCTGCCCGCGCAGCTCCTGCCGCATGTACATGCCTGGCGTCGACCTCACCGACCCGAATCACTCCATGGGTCACGAGAGCTTCACGCGCGAGATCATGTCCGCTCAGCTGCCTTCTCGTTTCGCGGAGAGCCTCGCACGCCGTCTCATTTCCAACACGCCGGTTTGCGACATCGCGACCCTGTACGCCGAGTAACGCCACGTAGTTCAGCACGTCAGCACGCGAAGGAGCCTCCCGTTGAATCTCGCACAGGCGATAGAGCACGCAACAGCCCTGGCACTGCCTGGGTTCTTTAGCGATGACGCGACGCTCACTGCTGATCGCGAGCGCAACGAGGAGGCTATCTCGCTGCTCCTGGCGGCTTGGAAGGACGCCCCCGCCGGGGCGGAGCCCGTGCCGTTCAGGGCGATTCTCGATCTTGCGGACCGTAACCGCGAGACGTGCGACGAGTTCGGCGCTGCGCGCCTGCGCGATACTCGCGGCACGAGCCTGTCGCGAGGCCTCACGGAGTCCGACCTTGTGCGCGGCGTGGCCGCTCTTCAGCGCCGCAGCTACGAGGATGTGGCCCGCGAGGCTGGCGCTGGTGCAAAAGACCTGGCAAGTGCCTATGTCAACGCGCCGGTATCGGGCACCGTGGTGGGCATCGACATCGAGACCACCGATCGCTACCCCGACCGCGGCTGCATCCTCAACGTGGGCCTGCAGGTCATGCGCCTGGGGCCCGACACCACATGCGATGAGGGCTACGTCGCCTACTGCGGCGTGCCCTCCATGTACAAGGAGCTGGGCATTCCCTTAAGCGACATCCACCATATCGAGTGGGCCGACGTTGAGGGCAAGAAGCCCTTTCGTAAGAACAAGGAGCTGCAGAAGGCGATTTTGGCTGCGCTCACCACATATCCCTACATGGCGCACAACGCGGCGTTTGAGGATTCCTGGTTCATGCTTCACCTCGATGGGTACGCGGAGGCGCGCAAAGCAGGAAAAATCATTCCCATCGACACACGCGACATCTGCCGTCGCCTCGATCCCGAGGTGCGCATTCTGCCGCGCGAGTCCTCGCCTGCCTCGCTTGAGAACTGGGCTCGCCGCCGCGGCACACTCAAGCCGTCCGAAAAGGAACGCCACCTTGGTTTGGACGACGTCGACCTCATGCTGCGCACGGTCCAGGCGGAGTTCAAAGAGCGCAATATGTTCTAAGAAACCGATGAACAAGTGGGCTGTACGGCGTTTCCCCATATAGCACCGCAGGTAGAAGCCGCGTTCGATGAAGCCGATTGGACGTAATCGTCGCTTCCCTAGCGCACGGGCCCATTTTGGGGACCGGCGCTCGCGCGATACCGAGCTGCCTCAGTAGAGTGTTTCCAGCAATGCGGCAGCTTCTGCCAGCAGTCGTGCCTTACGCCGTTTTTTGCGACGCCGCCTCTGCTCGCCTGCTCTTCATCGGCTCTTCGGTCCCGACGCGATGCGCCGTACGCCGCCTGCCAATCCCGTAGCCGCAGCCTGCGCTGCGCCTGAAATGCCGGCGCCCGCCGAGCGCACCAGACCTGCGGCCCCCGAGGCCGTCGCCTTGGCAAAGTCGCTGACCCCGTCTGCGGCCGACTTGGCTACGTCGGTGACGCCTGCCTTTACCCATTGCGCCACGTCGGCGATGAACCCGCTGTCCTTCATGAGCTGGGCCGCCTCGCCAAACGACGCCCTCCTCATCTGCTCGCGCACGGGCTCGGTTTGGGCAAACAGATAGTCACGCGTGATGACTCCGATGCGAAACACCAGGTAGGCACCAACAAGTCCATCGGTTGCCCCGCCCAGGAGCAGACCGGACGCCTTTGCGCCTGCACCTGACCCGAGTGCCTCGCTGAATACCTGCTCGAGGTCCATGTCTTCCACACCGCCTGCGATGAGGGCGCTCGCCATGACGCGCGTGTACAGGCGCGCCAACCCCGCCTTCGTCGGTCGGAAGCCGCACACCTCAACGATTGCACGCACCAGGTCGAGGCTGATGGACGCCATGGTAAGCGCCTCCACGAGGGCTCCGCGTGCGATGGCGCTTGCAAGAAACGACCTCTTGGCGGCAGTCTTGATGCGGTCGTTTACAAGGGGCATGCATGTTGTGCGAAAGATGCTTGCAATCGTCTGTGAATCATGGCTGACCAGGGCGTTTGCCACAAGTGCCTGCTGCTCTGCGGTAAGCTGCCCTGTGGCAAACATGTTGTCGGCAAGCATCGCGCAGTGCCTGTCGCGTTGGCGTTCGCTGCCTTGTTCGAGCTGGTACAGCCCAAAAACGGGCCGCTTGGAAATCTGAACGACGGGATAGCCGATGCCTACTATAAGAAGAATGGCAATTGCTGCGTAAAAAATGCCTCCAAGCACGGGACTCGCGCCCATCAGATGGTCGCCCACGGTAAGGATACCGCCGAGCGCGCTCAAGACCACGAGCACGATGACGGCTCCCACAAGCAAGCGGCTCATCGCCTTCTCGGTTGCGGCTGTGTCGTTTCGTCGCTGCACCTTTGCCTCCATTGGCTTAATTCATGCGTCTGGCTAGACTGTTGTTATTTGTTGGCTGTTCACTTGATGAGACAGGAAACGCAATGTCAGACACCTTGGATTGTACCCAGCCTGTCAGGCGCGCGCTCCCACTTTGGGTGTATCGCACGGCTCTCATCGCCGCCACCATGATTTGGGGCGGCAATTTTGTGGTGGCCAAGCCCATCGTTGAGTCGCTTGGCAGCTTCTGGGTCATCGGCATCAGGTTTATTTGCGCAGCGACCATCATGCTCGTCCTTTCCTTCAACCACGTGCGTCGACATATAAACCGCCAGGCGATCAAAGCCGGCGTAGTCATCGGCTTGTTTGCGTTTCTCGGTTTCGGCTCGCAGTTTTTGGGCCTTGAGGGAACCACGCCGTCGAGAAACGCGTTCCTTTCTCCCTGCTATTGCATCACCACACCCTTCCTGTGGTGGCTCGTTGCCCACAAGCGTCCCACGAAACGCAACATGGTATGCGCACTTATCTGCGTCGTGGGAATCGGCTTGGTGAGCCTGCAGGATGAGATGGGGATGAGCTGGGGCGATGGCGTCAGCGTGCTCTCGGCGTTTTTGTATGGCGGAGAGATTATAGCTATCGCTTTGTTCATGGGGACCAACGATGTCCTCGTGGTGACAATCGTCGAGCTGATCGTCGCGGGCATTCTCGGCTGTGTAACAGGCGTGTTCGTCTCTGGGCTGCCAAGTGCCGAGATATTGACCTCGCCCGACACCATCTGGCGCCTGGCATACGTGGTCGTCCTAGGCACCTGTTTTGCGAGCACGGCGCAAAACACCGCGCAGAAGCACCTGCAACCAGCCGAAATCGGACTCCTTTGTTCCTTGGAAAGCGTTTTTGGCACACTGTTCAGCATGCTTTTCTATAACGAAGCAATCACGGTGAGGATGATGAGCGGTTTCGCGCTGATTTTCGCCGCCATCGCCGCCAGCGAGTTCCGAGGTCGTAGACGCATGAAGTCAGACCCCATGCCGGAAGAAAGCATGGAGATAGAGCCAGAAGAAAAGTTGCGAGCAGAGAAGGCTTGCGAATCATAGATTCATGGGGCCCGCTTTCCTACAAGGGGAGGCGGGCCCTTTGCGTTCATGGAGGCGGGGCGAGGCCGGCGGGAGAGAGGCGTCGCAAAGAAGTGCATGCCTTTTGTGCGGGTAAGGGCACGTACTGAACTTCGTCCGCTAAGCCCATCCTCGTCGCCCGCCCTGATGGGCGGGGGCCGCTGTAATGTTGTTAATCGCGGGCGGCTGTGGTGGACGGCCAATTGTCCGCCGAGCCGCCGCGTATCCGGGGCGTCGGAGCCTGGTTTGTTGGCGCGGGCTTGCCCGGCCGCGGCGGCCGGCCCGGAGCCCCCGCGTCCCCGCGTCCCCGCCATGTGGGCGGGAAAGATGCCTAAACTTCCATTATCCCCCGACTTGTGTCCATCCTGTGCAGGCACCGATCCGCCCTTGCCCCCAGCCTGCGCCTGCGTGTATAGTTCTCCCTCGCGCCGCACCCCAGTGGGGCGGCCGCGCGAACC
>CAKUAI010000016.1 GCA_934636245.1 uncultured Coriobacteriales bacterium | reverse complement strand
GCGCGGCGGCCAGGGCCTGCGCCTCGTCGCGCGCGGCCTTGAGCGCGGCGGCCCTGCCGTCGGCCTCCACGGCGGAGGCCTGCGCGGCCAGCGCGTCGCCCAGGTCGAGCGTGCGCAGGAAGGCGCGCTCCGCGACGTCGTGGCGCGGCTCGCCCTCGCGGGCCCTGAGCTGCTCCCAGTCGGCGGCGACCTTGGCCGCGCGCTCCCTCATGGCGTCGAGCGCCTTGGGCATCGCGAAGCCCTTGTTGAGCCAGCGCTCGTCCATGACGGCGGCGAAGGGCACCGCCTCGGCCAGCTCGCCCGCGAAGTCGCGGTACTCGGCCTCAAGGGCCTCGCGCTTGCGGTCGACGCGGATGCGCTCGCCCAGCTCCACCACGCGGGCCGCCGCGTCCGATGCGCCCTTGAGCACGTCGGTCACCTCGCGGCACTGCGCCTCGAACTCCGCCAGGGGCCTGGAGAACTCGGCCTTGACGGCCTTGCGCCTCTGGTCGACGTCCCTCACCAGGCCGTTGAAGTAGGCCCTGTCGCGCTTGGCCTGTGCCACGTCGCACTCGTCGTTGGGGTCGTAGGACTCCCCGTCGTAGCCGCCCGCCACGTCGAGCGCCCAGCGCTTGAGCGCGTCGAAGTTCGCGTGCAGCTCGGCGGGCCTGAACTCGGCCTCGAACGACGGGGCCAGCGCCCCGGCCTCCACCGGGGCGGCCTCCACTTCAAGAACCTCTCCCATCGCTACTCACCGTCCCCCTCGTCGCACACGTACATGGTCTGCTGCTCGACCATCTGGGCGAACGCCTCCTCCGGCGTCTTGCCCTTGGGCATCCTGCCGTTCGAGACCGCGTTGTCCAGGCGCGAGCGCGCCACCGTGCGGGCCGTGCCCTGGCGCGTGTACACGCCCAGGACGCTCAGCCCCCACTCGTCCCTCACGATCCAGCACGGCTTTATCACAGCGTTCATTTGCAGCCCCAATCCTCGTCCTCGTCGTCTTCCACGTCCTCCAGGCCCCACACGACCCGAACCGCCGTGCGCGCCCTCGTGGCGCGCCTGCGCTCCAGCTTGCGCACGCTCAGGTGCGTCACCTGCGCGTCGTCGAGCCACGCCACCCCGTTGAGCGCGTCCAGCACCGACTTCGCCACGTTGTCGGCGTCGGGCTTGCGCGTGAACGGCATGCCCTCCACGCGCTTTGGCGCGCCCTTGGGCATCGGCATGCAGCACAGCACGCACACCGAGACCGGCCCGTCGGCGGGAACGCACGGCATCCCGAGCGCGGCCCGCGCGTCCTCGAAGGCGGCGCGTATCTCGCGCTCGCGGCCCCTGTCGAGGTCGTCCTTGCGCACGTGCGCGTGCCCGCCCATCACCGAGGCCCTCGGGCGGCGCTGGCCCTCCACGCCGGGCACCTCGAACGCCACGCTAGGCATCCCCGTCCCCCTTCCCGCCGCCTTCGAGCGCCTGCCCGTCCTTCCAGGCCGCGTACTCGGCGTCGGCCACCATGCAGACCCATTCGTCGTCGCCCCACGGGTCGACGGGCGACACGTACCCAAGGCACCGCGTCATCTGGCCACCACGTCCTCGAACTCGTCTTCGAGCCACCTCTTGAGCTCGCTCTCAAGCACCACGTAGCCGCGCGTGGCGTGGCGCTTGCGCCTGGCCCTGAGCGCGCCCGACTTGATGTCGTCGTAGACCGTCTCCACCGACACCATCGCCATCTCGGCCACCTGCGCCACCGTGTAGCGCCTCTCGACCGGGGCGGCCTCCTCCATGACCTCCATCACTGCTACCTCCTCGTCAGAAACCAGAGCGGCAGGCCCACGAAGAGCCCCGCCGCGCAGAACAGTCCAACCGCGTCGAAGAGCGCGGGGCAGCGCTCCCAGAGAAGCCCCGGCAGCGCCAGGCCCCCGAGGACGAACACCGCCGCGCCGAGCGCGCCCGCGATGGCCTCCGCCCACCCGCGCGCCTCGCGCCTGAAAGTGCTAGAATCCATCGCCGTCATCCTTCCTTCGTTCGGTGACCACGGCCCCGGCGTGTTGCCGCACGCGCGGGGCGCTTTCGTATCCGGCCCCATCAGCGCGCCGCCCTCGCGTTGAGGATCGCGGCGGCAAGCTCGAACGAGGCCGCCCCGACGGCGCACGCCGACACGGCCAACCCGGCGGGCCGCAGGCCGTTCTTTAGCAGCACCATCCCCCCGAACGTCAGCGCCACCACGGCGACCGACGTGAGGCATATCGAGAGGAAGAACATGAGCGAGGACGGCACGCGGTGGGTGTCTGTGAGCGACGAGGACTTGGCCTCGGCCTTAGAGGGCTTCTCGTTGGACGGGCCGACGCCCTCCGAGGCGATGAACGCGGCGCTTGCGGCCGCCGTCGAGGGCATGCCGTCGTGGCTGGACGACCCAGCCTGGGAGCAGCTTGAGGTCTCCCGCTCGCAGCTCGAGAACTCGGGCGCGCAGCTTGAGGCCCTGCGGCTGCAGCTCGCGAAGTCCGACGTGCAGCTCGAACTCATGCGCTCGCAGCTCAAGAAGTCCGACGAGCAGCTGTCTGTCATGCGCTCGCAGCTGGACAGGTCGGAGAAGCAGCTTGAGGAGCTGCGCTCGCAGTCGGCGGCCTCGGACGCCGCGTCGAGGTCGGCCAGGGCGTACTCGCGCGCGTCCGTCGCCATAGCGGCCGCCTCGCTCCTCGTCTCGGTCGCCCCGCACGCGCTCCCGGCCCTGCGGTCGCTCTTGTCCGCCCTCTTCGGGTAGCGCCTTTCCCTCCCCATCGCTAGAGCCCCCTGAACGCCACGAGGCCCAGCGCATGCGTCGCGGCCTGCACCGCCTCGGAGAGCAGGTACGAGGCCGACGCCGCGCGCTTCTCGGCGATTGCCGCCAGCGCCTCGTCGACCATGCCGCGCGCCCTCACCACGAGGGCCACGAGCAGGCCGTCCCCGTCGTGCCCGAAGGCGGCCATGCCCGCCGCGCTCGCCGTGCGGCTCGCCTTCTCGGCGCTCGCGCGCGCCGCCTCCCAGTCGCCCCTGTCGACCATCTCGGAGGCCGTGAGCGCCTCGCCGTTGAAGTCGTTCGCGAACTCCAGCGCGCGTGCGAACACGGGGTCTGCGCCGCCCTGCGCCGCTTCGGCCGCGCCGTCTGCGGGCACGTCCTGCGCCTCGACGCCCAGCTTCTCGAGAAGCTCCCGCACTGCGGCCCTGGCCTGGTCGAACTTCTCGCGGTCGTCGGTGCTGAAGCTGTAAACCTTGGTTGCCATGGTTGCGTCCTTTCACTATAGGTTTAATTACAGTTCTGAGCGAAAAAAATATCCTGCGGTTCCACCAGAAGCAGCTTTGCGAGTTTCTTGGCTTCATCGATGGTCACGAGCTGCGGGTTCTTCTCGTGCTTTCGGTATGTGTGCCGGGAAACTCCCAGGTAGTCTGCTACTTGCTGCTGCGTATACCTTTGGGCTATACGTGCCTCTTTTAACTCCACTCATGTCACCTCCTCCTTCCTCCGATTGACTTAACTATAACTAAACATATAGTTCGTGGCAATAGTTTTTGCCATAAAATGTAATTAAATTTGTACTTCTCCGAGAGGACAGGGAATGAGCATCGCCGAAAACATCCGCCGTGTTCGCAATTCCAACGGTCTTACCCAGGAAGAGTTCGGGAAAATCGCCGGCGTTTCCGGAATGGCTGTATCCCAATGGGAGAACGGGCGCGCCGTGCCAAGAATGGGGGCCGTGCAAGCCCTAGCTGATCACTTCGGCATCAACAAAGGGGAAATCGTCGACGACGAGCACTTTAAGCCGAAGGAAGCTCATGAATTCGATTCGGGCGCGCGCCCCGCTTTTTTGCCGCTGTTTGGCCGCGTCCATGCCGGTGACGCACAAGAGCCTGAATTGCTCGACGATTCAGTTCCCGTCCCATGGCAAATCGCAGTCGCTCATCCGAGCGGTTACTTTCTCAAAGTTGAAGGTAATTGTATGAGCAAAGTCTATCCCGAAGGCTGTTTCATCCTGATTGACCCTGCTCGCGAGCCAAAAAATGGCTCCGTAGCAGTTGTAAGCATCGACGGAGAAGACTACGTGATGCGCCGCCTGTATCGCACCTCTCGCACGGTCGTTCTGTCTCCCGACTCGTGGGATGACTGTTATGAAGACATCGTCATACGCTCAAATGACGAGCATACCGTGGAGTTCGTCGGAACAGTCGTTTGGTTCCAGCCGTCCGAAGAAATGGAATAATCACCTCCCCAGAAAGGAGCACCCCATGCCAAGCATCACCCGCCGCTCGTTCCTGGTCGCCGCCCTGGCCTCCCTCGCCTGCGCCCCGTCGGCCCTCGCCGCCGAAAACGGGAACGCCCGGGGCGGGGACGGGAACGGCACGGCGAAAACCGGAACGAAGGCCGCCCAGGTCGGAACGCTGACGCTCCAATACCCCGCCGACTGGCCCGACCCCGAGGCCCCCGAGGGCGAAAGCCCCCACGTGACCGTTGCCCCCGAGGAAGGCGGCGCGTCGGTCATGGCCCAGCGCATGGACGGCTGGGACTGCGGCGGCCTGTTCGGCGAGGACGCCTACATGGCGTTCGTCACGGGCGGCTTCGCCCGGGAGATGGGCTACGGGTTCGGCGAGCCCGCCCGCGCGCAGTCGGGCGGCGTGTCGTGGAGCGCCTGGCCCTTCACGGCCAAAGACGGCGACGGCGAGGACGTGTCCGGCTGGTTTTGGTTCGCGTTCGCGGGCGGCGACCTCTACCTCGTCCTGGCCACCGCCCGCAAGGGCCTGGAGGGGCAGGTCGAGGCGGTGCTGGCCTCCGTGGAGGTGGGCGGCCGGAAGATGCCCGGCGGCGGCAAGGGGGCGCTGTCCAAGCCATAGCGACGTCTGGGAGGTGGTACCGTGGGCGACGTAGCCGGGGCCGTCGAGGCCCTTTCGAAGCTCTTGGGAAGGCATCCGCCCATGTTCCTTTTCGCACTGTCCGCAACCCTCGCGTTCGCGTGCCTTGCGCCGCTGGGGCCCTTGGAGGGGTTCCAGGCGTCGGCCCTGTGCGGCCCGGCGCTCGTCGCCGCCGCCGGGTGCGCCTCCCTCTTCGTCGCCGTCGCCGCCTCGAAGCTCGCGGAGGGGCCGCTGGGGCGCGCGCGGTTCGACCGGCGGCTGCACGCCGTCCTCGACACCCTGCCCGCCGCCCAGCTGCGGCTCGTGCGCGAGGCCTACGAGTCGGGCGGCTCCACCCGCATGCGAATCGAGGACGACGACGCGCGCATGCTGTGCGGCACGGGCTTGGCCTCCATGCCCGCCGTCACGTACAGAGACACTGTGCCGCTCGCGCTCGCGCCCGAGGTGGCCGCGTACCTGCGGCGCACCGGCGCGAAGTGCTTCGCGAGGCTGCGGCCGTGATGCCGCGCATGGCGCTTTCCGAGGAGTCCGCAGGCAGGCAAGGCCGACGGGGGGCGGCGGGGTCAGAGCAGCTTGGCCATCGCCATCACCAGGTAAACGGCCGACGCGGCGACATACGCCGCAACCGCCACCGCGCAGACGAACAGCGCCATTTCGAACGCGTCCTCCAAGCCCAGCCTCTCCCAGATGCGCCGCCTGCGTTCTTGTTTGTTGTCCCTCATCGCTTCCCCCTTACGATCGGAGCCGTATGCCCGACATCCCGTGGTTCGTCACGAACGCCATATCTGCCGCTGCGGCTTTCGGGGCCATCGCCGCCGCCCTCGTGGCGAGAGCGTCGCACCGCGCCGCCACGTCCCCGCACGTCATAGCTTACGTCTACGTCACCATGGACTACCCGCAGACCGCCATGCTGCGCGTGGAGAACATAGGGCAGGCACCGGCCTACGAGACGCGCGCCGAGGTTGACGACGCCACGCTGGAAAGGCTGTCCGCCTGCGCGCCGGGCCTCGGGATGTTCGCCAAATCGCCGTGGCCGTTCCTGCCGCCCGGCGGCTCACGCGAGACGTTCCTGGGGAAGTGGCCCGAGTTCGCGTCGGCGATGGAAGGCCACGATGGGACGGTTGCGGTCTCGTACTCGGCAAAGAAGGAGGGCAGGGCGTCGCACGAGGTCTTCCCGATAGAGTCGCGCTCGTTCATCGGCATCGGGACGCCGTACCGCGACACCACCGACCACCTCGCACGCGTCGACAGCTCGCTCGAAGAGGTCGCCAAGGCAGCGCACGAGTGGCGCGAGCGCGCGCGTCAGCGAGCGAGCGCGAGTGCGGCGAGCGCCAACAGTACGAGCGCCGTGTCTAAGGCTACGGAAAGCCCCTTGCCGCCCCGATAGGTCGCATCCTCAAACAGCAGGCGCGAGACCAGCGCCTTGAAGCGGCGAAACGCCATGGCGGCCCCCTTTCAGACGCGACCCCTCCCCCGCTTGTCGGGAGGCGGCCGCAGTAAGCGCCCCGGCCCGGCCCTCCCGCGTCTTCGGGGGACGTTCGGCCGGGGCGCGCCGATGGCATGGTACCACCGTTCTTTTTCCGTCCGCCCCTGCGAGTAGGATGGGCGGGTCCCGGCTGCGCCCCTCGCGGGCGCGTGGGTTGAAGCAAACGGACAAGCAAGCCAGCACACCCCGACCAACGACGGAGGCGACCGTGGCAAGGAGACAGAGGGCCTCGTGGGGCTGCGTGCAGCGCGTGGAGGCGGGCAAGTACCGCCTGCGGTGGATGGAGGGCGGCAAGCGCCGCACGGAGACGCTGTACGGAACCAGGCGGGAGGCCGACGACCGCATGGCCGAGATACGCACGCGGGTGGGCAGCGGGCCGTCCAAGCGGCCCGTCACCGTGGGAGAGGCCTACGAGCGCTGGTACCTCCCCGCCGTGGAGCAGTCGGCAGCCCCCAACACCCTGGCCAACACCCGCAGCTCCTGGCGTACGCACGTGAGCCCCAGGTGGGCCGCCGTCCCGCTCGACGACGTGAGGCCCGCCGACGTGCAGGTGTGGCTCCTCGCGCTCACGAGGTGGCAGGCCGAGCTCGCCATGCGGGTGCTGCGCGGGGTGTACCGCGAGGCGTCGATATACGGGCTCGCGTCGTCCGACCCCATGTCCGTGCGTTACAGGGTGCCGGACAGGGTCGAGCACGCCAGGGCCCGCGACGTCATCGGCACGGCCGACATGGAGGCGTACTGGGAGGCCGCGTCGTCGTGCGGCCTCGGGGCGATGTTCGTGCTCGCCGCCTGCTGCGGCCTGCGCGTCGGCGAGTCGCTCGGCCCCATGGTCGGCGAGGTTGAGCGTGAGGAGGCCGAGGGCGTCACGGTCGCGGCCGTGCCCGTGCTCAGGCAGGTCGACAAGCACGGGAGGGTGCCCGTGCGAACAGTCGGTGGCGTCGAGCGGCCCCGACTCAAGACGCCCGGGAGCCACCGCTGGGCGGCCGTCGGCGGCAAATGGGCCGAAAGGCTGTTGGGGCTCCAGGACGAGGCGGCCGCGCGCGGCGACAGGTGGCTCACCGACGACGGCACCGGCGGCCCGATGGGCCAGGCGACGGCCTCCAAGGCGTGGGGCGAGGCCCTTGAGGCCGCCAGGCTGCCGCGCGTGCTGCTCAAGAACCTGCGCGCCACGTTCGCCACGCAGATGGACGCCAGGGACGTGCCCGTCGAGCAGATAGCGCGGCTCATGGGCCACGCGAGCCCCGACATAACGTTCGGCGTGTACGAGAGGCCGGGCCGCGACAGGTCCGTCCAGATAGCCGCGAACGCGACGCCCTGCGAGACGCTTGGGACAAATTAGGACATCGGGCAGTCTCGCAGGGCATCTACCAGGTATTTTATTCGGAGAGGTACTTGCCCACGAGGTAGCCGAAGGTGCAGTTGCGGGTGTGGGACAGGCAGTTGAGGTTGTGCGGGTAGGTGTTGTTGAACATGCCGCCCGAGGTGAGGCCCACGGCGAACAGGCCCTGGATGGGCTGGAAGTCAGCGTTGAGCACGCGGGAGTGGATGTCCACCTGCAGGCCGCCGGCGGTGCAAAGGGCCTCGGCGCCCTCGAGGTTGGCGTAGAAGGGCGGCGTGTCGATCTTGGCCATCATCGCGCCGGGGAAGTGGAAGTCGGAATCCTCGCCGGCGTCGCACATCTCGTTCCAGTGCTCGATGGTGGCCACGAAGGCGTCGGCGGGCACTCCCATGAGCTCTGCGAGCTCCTCAAGCGTGTCGGCCTTGAGGGCGTTCTCGCTGGTAGCGGCGCCAACCCAGACCTCCTTGGGGCCGTAGCAGGAGCTGGAGGGCGTCCAGATGGCGTCGATCTTGTCGGCGATGGCGCCGTCAACGATGTAGTAGTCGCAGGCACCGGGCTGAGCCTGGATAGCGCAGGCCAGGTGGTTGTAGGGCTCGTACTCAGGCGTGAAGCGCTTGCCCAGCTTGTTCACGCGCAGGTAGGGCATGAGCTGCATGGGGTCGAGCATGAGGGGATGCGGATATTCGTCCTCGATGCCTCCGATGGCCACAGCCATCTCGTGGCCGTCGCCGGTGTTGCCGGTGGAGGGACTCATCCAGCCGCACAGAGCCAGGTCGCGCGGACGGCAGCAGCGCTGGAGCTTCTCGAGGTTGAAGCCGTAACCGCCGGTGGCGAGCACGACGCCCTTGGCGCAGTTGTACTTCTCGTAGCCCTCGGCGCTCTTGACGATGACGCCCGTCACGGCGCCGTTCTCATCGGTCACAAGCTGGCAGGCGGGGCACTCGTAGCGCACCTCGGCGCCGGCCTCCTCAATGAGCTGAGGCAGCAGGGACGACAGGTCGGCGGGAGTAAAGGGCAGGTTGAAGCTCGTGTTCCAGGAGCGCGAGAGGCTCGTGGCGTCGGCCGGGTCGCGGAAGTCGGGGAAGTCGCCCGTGGCGTTGAAGGTGAGGGGGAAGTCGTCCTCGGTCTTGTCGCCGGCCTTCATGAGGTGGTCGACGTACCAGTCCACAGCCTCGCCGTTGCACTCGAGGTAGCGCTTGTACAGGTCGAAGTTGCCGCGGAAGCCGTTGTCCACCATGGCGTCGTGGAGCCACTCGGCCTCGTCGAACTCCACGCCCCAGTGCTTGTGAATCTTGGAGTTGGTGCCGCCCAGCGTGGCGGAGCAATAGTTGGCGATGGCGCGCTTCTCAACGGCGACCGTCTTGAGGCCGTGGTCGGCGCAGGAAAGGGCGGCGGCGTCGCCGGCGGGGCCCAGGCCGCACACCACGACGTCGACATCATGGGTGGCAACGATGTCGGCCTCGGCGATAGGCTCGGACACAAAGGCAATCTCGCCCTCGCCCGCCGCGCAGGGAGGGAAGAGGTTGGGGTCGTTCGTGGGATAGCAGGCGTTGGCGGTGCCGGCGGCCTGGTTGGCAGCGGCGAGCGAGCCCTCAGCGTGCGGCTTGCTCGCGTCGGCGTTCTTGTCGGCGTCGTCGGCCAGGGCGACACCGGCCATGCTGGCGGCAGCGGCAAAGGCGGCGCTGGCGCTGGCGGCCGTGATGAACGTGCGGCGGCTCATGGCTTCGCGAGCAAGTTCGGGATAGTTCTTCTCCATGCGTGAAACCCCCTTGGTTTCGTCGTAAGTCGACCCAGGCGAGAAGCCCGGGCGGCCCGGATGGGCGGCACCATTGCCACCCGACGGCTCACATCATGCATCGCACGACCCTCAAAACGCATCTCCCCAAATGGTAGAGATGTAGTAAACTACCAGCTACATGGCGGTATAGAGAGCGGAGAAGACATGGCGGGGCGCACGGGAGACCAAACAGGGCACCACTGGACGCAACGTCGCTCGGCCCTGTGCACCGTGGTGGGCGCGGCGTGCCTGTGGGCCTGGGGCTACGTGGCCAACCTCAGCGTGGCACTCTTCCCCCGCGCCGACGTGGTTGCGAGCATCGGCATCGAGTACGCCTACTACGCCTCGCAGCTCACGCTGGCCGTGCTCGCCGTTGCGCTCGCCTGCTTGCTGCGCCGCCGGCACCCCGGTCTCTCCCCCGCTGTGGTTTTGGCGGCAGGCGCATGTCTCGCCGGCGCGTCGTGGGCGATTTCGCTTCTGATGGGCATGCCGGCGGGACCGCAGGGCGACCCCGGATGGATCAGCGCGGCCGTCATCGCATGCGGCGTCGTGTACGGCGCGGCGGGGCTCGTGCTCACGGTGGCCTGGGGCGCGCGCTTCTCGCTGGGGTCGCGCAGCATGCGTCAGGTCGTGCTGCTCTCCTTCTTGCTGGGATACCTCATCTATCTTGCAATTCCGGTGCTACCGAGCCGGGCGTCCACACTCATCGCCTGCCTGCTGCCCCTGGCGTCGGCGGGGCTGTGGCTTCTCGACTCTTGGCGCAGGCACCAGCTGACCGGCGAGGTGTGGCCCCAGGAACGCATGCTCGGCGAGGCGTCGGCGGGCCTGGTGAACGCAGGCATCCTCCCCTGGCGCGCCATGGCCCTGTTCTCTGCGACGGCACTCATCGGCAATTTCGTGACGTCGCTGCTCATGGGCTCGAGCTACACGGGTGCGCAGACCATCTTCCCGGGTGGCTTCCTTGTGTGCTGCTGTATCACCGCCGTGGCGCTCATCGCGGTGAGCCAAGGCACGCTGAGCCTGGATATCGGGCTGCTCTACCGCTACTGCCTGCCGTTTTCGGTGCTCGGGATGTTGTTGCTGCTCGTGGCGCCGGACCGGAGCGGGGCGCTGGCGGGAGCGCTCGTCACGGGCGCGAGCCTTTTCCTGCAGGTACTCGTCATCTTGAAGGTGACCGAGTCTACCCAGCAGACCGGCGCCTCGCCGCTGCTGGCGTTCAGCGTGGGGCAGGGCCTCGTGGGCGGCGTGGTGTTCCTGGGGAATGCGGGCGGCCGCGTTGTGAGCGAGATCCCCGGCATGAGCGCGGCAGTGTTGCCGCTGGCATGCGCCGTTGGAGTGTTTGCCCTCTTCTACCTGCTTGTTTTGACAACCGATGGCTTGGCGAGGCGCGTGGCGAAGCTCGAGGGGGCAAAGGACGGCTGCGGCGAGTGCGGTGCGGACTCAGCCGCCGCAGCCGGCGTCGGTCGCCCGTCCCCGCAGGTCGCAGCGGCAGGAGCGAGGGCCGCCTCCGCGCTCGCAGGCGCCGCATTCGCAGGCACTGCATCCCCGCAGGTCGCAGCCACAGGAGCGAGGGCCGCCTCCGCGCTCGCAGGCGCCATGCTCGCAGGCGGCGCACCCGCAGGTGTCGCATCCCCGAGTGCCACGCCCGCAGGCACCGTGCTCCCGGGTGCCGCACTCGCCGAAGCCCCACGTCTCGACGCCTTCGCCCAAACCCTGGGCCTCACGCCCCGCGAGGCAGAAGTGTGCCGCTACCTCGTGCAAGGCCGTAGCCTGCCCTTCATTGCCGAGCAGCTTTACGTGACCGCCGGCACCGTGAAGACCCATGCCATCCACATCTATCGCAAAGCCGGCGTCACCAGCAAACAGGAACTCATCAGCCTGTTTGGAGAGAGCATGGGACAAGTAAAGTAGCCACGCCTTCAAGCCGCAATGCGCCACCTTGGCAGGCGACATCAACGCCCTCCTCGCGGACGCATCCTTCTGAGAATCAGCATGCGAACACGAAACCGCCGGCCCTATGCTCCCAGCAGCGCCGCCGGAATCACGTGCACTCCATCGTCGCGCGTACAAGCAAGGTTTCCGCGCCCCACCACGACCGTAAGAAACGCCGGCTGCGCGTTCTGTGCCGACGGGTTCGCGCACATCTTGCCGCGCAACCTCAGCAGATTTCTCGCTGCACTCCCAATGCCCGAATCTCCGTTCGGCAAATTCATCAGCGTGGTGCTGCCTGAGCTACTTCTATCTGAGAGATCGAGGTGGGGAAAGACTCTTCGCTGAAAGACCGCGCAGTAGCTTTGCAAAATAGGCCCACTTGGCAAGCGCAACCGCTGGTCAGAGCCTCAGTTTCATCACCACACTTCTAGACTGTCAGATTGGCAAAATACGTGTATGTCGTTCGGCACATTACGTACGTACCGTCCGGTAAAAAACGAGATGACAGAGCAGGCTCTTGTTGCAAGCGCGAAAGGGAGTTTTTTCGGTGCAGTCTAGTTAGATATCTCTAACTATCATCCTCACTGATGTAGATTGTCAGTTCCCAGCATCACGCAAGAGGGTCGATGTGCCGGGGGCGCGAGCTCGAAGCCCGATGGAGCCCCCTCTTCTGCGGCAAGGCTGGCAGGCAGTGACGGGCAAACAGCGAGACTCGGCGGTGAGGTACATGGAAACGTTTCTTGGGATTTTGATTCCCTTCTTGGGCACGGCACTGGGCGCGGCTTGCGCGCTCTGCATGAAAAAGTCCCTGAGCGACCTGGTACAGCGCGCGCTGGCAGGCTTTGCCGCGGGAGTGATGGTCGCAGCCTCGATCTGGAGCCTGCTGATTCCGGCCATCGATCAATCGGCGTCCATGGGCAGGCTGGCCTTCTTCCCGGCGTTTGCGGGATTTTGGGTCGGCGTGCTGTTCTTGCTTGCCCTCGACCACCTGATCCCCCATCTGCATGTGGGCAGCGAGCAAGCGGAGGGACCAAAAACCAAGCTGGAGCGCACCACGATGATGATATTGGCGGTGACCCTGCACAACATCCCCGAAGGAATGGCGGTCGGCGTGATGTATGCAGGCTTCCTCGCGGGAAACGCGCAGGTCACAGCGGCAAGTGCGCTCGTCTTATCCCTCGGCATCGCCATTCAGAACATCCCCGAGGGCGCAATCATCTCCATGCCGCTGCGAGCCGAGGGGCAAAGCAAGGGCAAGGCGTTTGCGGGCGGCGTTCTGTCCGGCATCGTAGAGCCCATTGGCGCCGTGCTCACGATTCTCGCCGCGCAGCTCGTGATTCCGGCGCTGCCGTATCTATTGAGCTTCGCGGCAGGCGCCATGCTCTACGTCGTGGTTGAGGAACTCATTCCCGAGATGTCCCAGGGCCGCCATTCCAACATCGGCACGGTGTTCTTCGCCGTGGGCTTCAGCGTGATGATGGTGCTAGACGTCGCACTGGGATAGTCCCGCCCTGCACCGGACGCACAAGCCCAGGCGGCTTTTTTGCTCAAATCCAGGCGGCTTTTTTGCTTGATTTGAGGCGGCTTTTTTGCTTGAATTAAGGCGGCTTTTTTGCTTTCAGCACGTACGAACGGGAGTTTGCGATGTCTCTGACACCATCTGGCTACCATCACCGCATCATGGAAGACAACCTGAGGCTGCACTTGGACACGTTCGGTGCAGTAGAGGTGCGCGGGCCCAAGTGGTGCGGAAAGACCTGGCTGTCGCTCTCTCAGGCAAACAGCGTCACAAACCTCGACGACCCAACGATACGTGCCGCTGTCGAACTCGATGCCAACCTTGCCTTACAGGGAGAAGCCCCCCATCTGGTAGACGAATGGCAAGAAGTCCCCACCGTGTGGGATGCAACGCGCCGAGCAGTCGACAGCGCCGCTGGAACATACGGCAAGTTCCTCCTGACCGGTTCGTCAACTCCCAGCATGGACAAGGTGAGCCACTCGGGAGCCGGCCGCATTGCCCGACTGCGTATGGAACCAATGACCCTTGTTGAGCAGGGGCTGTCTTCGGGAGAAGCTTCCATCGAGCGCCTGCTATTGGGAGAAGAAATTCCATCATCTCAGGCGAATCTCACTTTGCCAGACCTGGCATCATCCATATGCCGCGGCGGTTGGCCGGCAGCACAGGGGCGCCCCGAGGCAATACAGAACCTGGTAGTTTCCCAGTATGTCGAAGCTCTTTGCGACAGTGTCACCCAAAAAACCAACCTGGACCCCGCACTTATGCGGCGCGTGCTTTACGCTCTGGCGCGCAATGATGGAGGCGCAGCGTCAATCGAAACGCTCGCACGCGACACCCTGCATGGAGAGGAACCCACGAGCGCAGATCGTGCCACCGTAACAAGCTACCTCGCCTATTTGGAGCAAAACTACCTGATACGCAATGTTGGCGGGTGGGATGCACCGGTCAAATCACGCGCCCGCACGCGCACACGCCCCAAGCGTTACCTCGTAGATCCTTCCCTGACGGCAGCGTTGTTAGGCTACGATGCGCAGCGCCTCCTATGGGATCGCCAGTTGCTCGGCATCCTTTTCGAAAGCCTGTGCATGCGCGACCTCTCTGCTTGTCTATGTGCATCAACTAGGCTCAGGCAGCCGAGCCTCTTTTATTATCGCGACGCCTACGGGCTCGAGGTCGATGTCATCATCGAACTGTTAGACGGACGCTGGGCGGCATTGGAGATAAAGTTGGACAGTACCAAGGTCGACCCGGCTGCGGCAAATCTCCTGCGCCTGCGCGAAAAAGTGGCCTCCAACCCGCTCGCGCAAAACCCCGAACCGGTGTTTCTCGGCGTCATTGCGGCCAATGCCCCATTCTTTTTCCGCCGACCCGACGGAGTTTATGTCATCCCTGCAGGCTGCCTTGGCTAGCCCGCAGGGATGTCACTCGGCTCACCGAGACCGACATGCCAACCAAGCATCCGAATCACCGTCGGCGCCCGCCGCCCCTTTGATTCGCGAGGTCTCGGGGCGGCGGGCACGGCGGGCGCGTCGCAAACGTGCCGCGCCTACACCTTCACGATGAGCGAGTCGGGCAGGGTTTCCTGCTCCAAAAACGACACCGCATACCACGGCAGGTATTTCACGCCGCCCTGCCTGGAGACATTGGCACCGCACAGGACGATGGCCTCCTCAAGCCCCCACTCCCCCACTGTCATGAGGTTGTCGAGCGCCTTGTGCCGCGTGTAGTCTCCGCCCGATTTTGCCTCCAGCGGGACAACATGAGAACCGCGCTGCATCAAGAAGTCGATCTCGCCTATCTTGCTCTTGTCGTAGTAAAAAAGCTTGAACCCGCTTGCAACAAGCTGCTGGGCAATCACATTCTCAAGGAGAGCGCCCTGGTTGATGGAGACGTCTCCCTGCAAGAGCGAGAACTGCACCGCACCGACCGACGCCGCGCTCAAAAGACCGGTGTCGCACAAAAACAGCTTGAAGAGGTTGTGCTGCATGTTGATCTGAAGAGGCGCCGCGGGCGAGGTCACGTTGTAGCACGGCAGGGCGACGCCGGCATCGGCGAGCCACATGAAATCGCTTGCATAGCGCTCCATGCGCGCCGCCTTGGACAGGTCGCTCAGCATGAAACGCTTGTTCTTCGCATCAAGCTCGGCAGGAAGAGCGTCAAAGATTGCGTTGACATGCGCTTTGTTGGGGGCGTATTTCGCGACATCTTGCCGATAAAGGGCAAGGATGCCTTTCTGCACCTCAAGCACGCGCGCCAAATCGCTCGTGTCGACGAAGCGCTGGACAGCCGCAGGCATTCCGCCCACCGCCATATAGATACGAAACGCCCTGAGGAGCCGCTCATGGATAACGTCCGGCACAAGGCTGCCGTCTTGGCATGCCTGCCGGGCATGCTCGATAGTCTCACGCTGAATACCCGCCGCCTCGGCAAATTCCCGAAACGTCAGCGGGAACACGCGAACCTCTTCCTCATATCCCACAGGCAGAGATTCGACGTGCTGACATGTAACGCCCAGCAGAGAACCCGACTCAATGTAGTCGAAGCGGCCATCGTCGACAAGGAACTTGATCGCAGTCCGCGCACGCGGACAAGCCTGAACCTCATCGAAAAAGACGAGCGTTTTGCCTGGCACCAGCGCGGTTCCCGAATAAGCGGTGAGACCCATGATGATTGTCTCGGCATCGAGGTCCCCGTCAAAGATCGCCCGAGCGCCCGGCGTCTCAACAAAGTTGATCTCGAGAAAGATGTCGTAGTGACTCTCAGCGAATGCGCGAGCCGCAAACGTCTTGCCAACCTGACGCGCCCCATCGAGCAGCAGCGCCCTGCGCGCGGGGTTGGCTTTCCAGGACTCGAGCTTTTGCATAAGCGCGCGTTCAATCGCCATCTCATTGACCGCCAATCATACCAGGTATACGACGTGTTGCGACGTATTTTAGCATATAACACCCCGCCTCTGCGACGTTTTTGCGCAGAAACGAAGTGCCTGCGCGACGTTTTTTGAATGCCGGCACCCCACCCCTGCGACGCATTTCGCATGCAGCCCCATCATGACTGCAACGTTTTCAGGGCAGCGTCTGCCTTCCGCACGCGACAGCGATCAACCCGAATCAGAAGGCAAGTCCTCTCGCCAGTTTAATCAGCCCGTTCGAACCTAAAGCTCTTCGCTCACCCACGCGCCAACGTTATGCGTGAGGCAATCGAACGCGATGCCCAGCAAGTGCACCTCCGTGCCCGAGCAGCGATAGGACCCGGCATACTCTTTCTCTCGAATTTGATCAAGAGCAGCCTGAGCTGCCTTGCGACCCGCCTGCTCACCGGATGCCACTTTCATCTCAATAACAAAGGTGTGTCCGGGCGCCTTCAGCACAATGTCGATGCGGCCGCGCGAGGTGCGCACTTCTCCCTCCGAGTAAACGCCGATGAATCGCATGATGGCCACCACGACACACTGGTACGCCTGCTCGCTGAGACGGTCGGCCAGGTCATAGCCAATCGCGGAGAAAAACGACTCCAGGGCCTCCATAAAGCCACTGACATCACCCGACCCCACAGCGCGATGGCAGGCAATGGCCCAGCCACTCGTCTGTGAGACATCGGTGTCGGGACGCACGTAAGCGTTGGCAAGCCAGCGGTTGAACCCTGCAGAGACCTCCTCGTTGGGAAAACCGAGGTCGTAGACGGTGCCCATGCCTTGGCCCCAGACGCCCTTGATGGTGAGGTAGCCGGTTTGCAGAAGAACCGCAGGCATAGAAGGGTCAGCCGGCTCAAAAGTGCCCAGGTCGGCATCGCCCACAGTGAGGGAGTCCATGTCCATGGGGGCTTTTTTGGCATAGGTCATAAGCCAGGCCGGAGTCCCGGTCTCGAACCAATACGACTTCAACTGCATGTCTCTCAGTGCGCTGCCAAGGGAGACGGGATTGAACACGCGCACCATTCGCTCATCAAAGCAGTATCCGTCGTACATGGACACAAGCTGGGCAAACGCGCCGTCGGCATCGACCCCGAGCCAATCGGCCAAAGAAGCAAGGCGCACGGGATAGTTCTTGCGAACCTCCTCGTGCGTATAGCCCAGCAGAGTCGTCGCGGCCGGATTCATCGTGAGGTCGGTCAGGTTATTAAGGTCCGAAAAGATGGAGACCTTCGAAAACTTCGAGACACCGGTCATAAGACAGAAGCGCTGCATGGACTCCGTCTTCTTGATAACCGCGTAGAACGACTTGAGGAACGCCTGGAATGGGCGAACCTTCTCCGAGCCCACCCAATGCGTGAGGGGTTTGTCGTATTCGTCAACAAGAAGGACAATCTGACCGCAAGGTGCCAAAGCAGCAACGTCTTCGATAAAAGACTGCAGACAGATGGCAGCGTCGTCCTCGTTGCGCAGGACAACACCGAGCCTGTCAGCCTCAGAACGCATCGTTGCCACGACGCGCCCCTCGACTTCTCCGACGGTCTCTCCCGAGCACAGGCTCATATCGAGGCGGATGACAGGATACGTAGCGGACCAGTCCCACGGCAGCGAATCTATCGCCAGGCCCTGAAACAAGTCGCGCCTGCCCTCAAAAAGCTTCTGGAGCGTCGAGAGCAGCAGCGACTTGCCAAAACGGCGCGGACGAGAGAGAAAGAACTGGTTGCCCATGGAGGTATTGACCAGCGGATACATCAATCCCGTCTTGTCGACATAGGTGATGCCCGTTTTGCGGATGGTCTCGAAGTCGTATGTGTTTGTGGCAATACGCTCCAGCTCCATGGCATGTCCTTCCGCTTGGCATATCTACGTGATCATTCTACAACACGGTATGCGGCGGAAGAGAACGGCCCGCCAAGAACCACCAGAGCTGCGCCCGCTACCTCTTGATCCATGAGGTCTCGGGGCGGCAGATGAGGCGGGCGTTGTTGTAGGCCATCTCGATGGTGAGGCAGGTGCGGGCCGAGTAGAAGCCGTCCTCACGCTGCACGGCGAGCGCCAGCTCGGGCTTGTCGCCCGTGAGGCACAGGCACTGACGCGATGTGCGCAGGCGGCAGCCGGGCATCCGAGGGTTTCCGACTAGGGGAAACTATAGCGGCCTTGGGGAGGCAAAGGCGCGGGGAAATAGAGCGGGGAGCGCCTAGATGTTCGCAAAACGCATCCCGAGCCCCAGAATGAAACCAGCCATCATTCCATCGCAGCCGCAATGAGGTCAGCCCCGCTGACGAAGCGCCCCTTCTTGCCAGATGCCAAGATAAAGTCGCCCTCGCTGATTGCCTCGAGGCTCTCGGCGTTTGGCTCCCCAGGAGCAATAGGGAGCGAATCGCAGCCGGCGTCTATCGCCGGCCCCAGGGAAGCCCGCGCCACCGAAGACGCGTCGAGTCCGCCGCATCCTGGAATCCCAGCGGTTTCGCTCGCTAAAAGGTCATCGGTGCAGATAGCAAAACTCGAGTTCAGCATGTGTGCTCCAATCAGACAATGCGTATGCGAGGCACTTTGGTACACCGATGTATCGACGAAAGCTCCTGCCATCGCCGCTTAGCGCGACGCTACGGATAGCGGCCGCTCCCGGCGCAACCATGTCAAGGCACCCGGATCCGCCCTTTTCAATTATCCCAATACGGTATAATCCCCCGCAGGTCAACGAGCCCAACGCGTGTCGGGCGGCGCCTCCGGAAACTTAGGAGGTAACGCCTATGAATCTGATCCTGTTTGCCGCGCAACTGTTGGCGGCGCTGCTCGAGACGGCGACGGCCGTCATCGAACTCGTCTCGCTGCTCAAGGGAAGAAAGTCGCCCGAGAGCAGCGAGGCCGATACGGGAAGGGAGGAGTAGAGACACACGGACGGCACTAAAAAGGCCATTAGCTCGCAACTAATGGCCTAAGCCCAATAACGGCGCCGCCCGCGACACCAACGCGGAACGACTCGTTGACCTTAGTATAACCCGATACAGGATACATAGCCAGAGCTATTGGAAATCGACAGACTTTCACGTAGGGCAAGCAGAAGTCCAATCCCAGTACAACCACTGCGCGATGTAACTTTTGACCCCCAGAAACTTACGTCCGGCCCGGTTTCTCCGCCAAATCACAGCCTTTTCCGACTCCCATGTAAGCTTACTGACACCCCAAGTGCCACCCACCTCCCCCCAACCGCAAAGCGGCCGCGGGCGCGGGGGTGCCGGCGGCCGCTTCGGTCTCGCGGGTGTGTTCGGTTCGCTCGCCCCTAGCCCTGCGCCAGGGGCGTCTGGTGGTACTCGAGCTCGGAGGCGCCGGGAGCGACGGTGACGCTGTAGGTCACGGTGGCACTCTCCTGGGCGTAGAGGTTGACGCTGCCCACCCAGACCTCGTGGCCGTAGAGGGTCGACTGCACGAACTCACCGGTGCCGTTGCCCACCGCGGCGCCGGATATCGAGCCGCCCGCGGGGGCCACCAGGAGCACCTGGTTGTACATGTCGTCGCGGCTGCGCTTGAAGGGGCCGCTGCCGGCGACGTAGCCCGGCGCCGCCTCGGCCTCCTCGGGCGTGAGGGAGTTGGTCATGGTGGTCGCCATGTCGTAGGTCACCGTGCCGTCGGGGTTCTCGGTCCTGCCCACAACCTGCGTGTCCATGAGCAGGTACCAGGACATCTTGGCCCAGGTGTTGTCGTTGAGGTACAGGCCCACCACGGGCTCGAGCGGGTCGGAGCCCAGGGCGCCCGTGATGCCCTCGACCGCGCCCAGGGCCTGCTCCACCTCGGCGTCGGGAGACCACACGAGGAGGCGCCCCTCCTTGGCGTTGGCCGAGATGGTGTCCACCAGGCCCATGAGGTCCGCCGAGCCGAGGTTCTCCATGACCTTGCCGGCGGCCGCGGCGGCCACCTCGCCGAAGAAGGCGTCCTGCGAGGCGTTGTCGTCCCCGAAGCGCCAGTACGTGTCACTCGAGAGGATGCAGGCGGCGTTGGTACCGTCCACGAGCGTGCCGTCCTCGGTGGTGACGCTGCTGCCGGTGGCCGCCATGAGGCGCTGGAGGAACACCGGGTCCACCGCGATCACGCCGTCCACCTGCTGGTCGTGGTAGGCGAGCCACGCCTGGGAGAACAGGTAGCCCGCGCGCGTGAAGTCGGGCGTGTCGTTGAGGTTGCAGGCGCTGATGCCCATCTCGGCGCCGAAGACCGCCTGCTCCTCGCCCGTGATCTCGAAGGTCACCTCGCGCTTGCCCATGGAGACGAACTCGCTCAGCGACACGTGGCCCCCGTCCATCGTGAGGGTGCCCCACGCGCCGGGGAAGCCGCCCGTGGCGCGCAGCTCGGAGTTGCACTGGGCCACGAGCAGGTAGGTGCGCGGCCCGTCGCAGCCGAGGAACTCGGGCAGCCTCTCGAGGAGGGGCCCGTAGGCCGCGAGCATCTCGCTCGCCTCGCGCAGGGGCTCGGACAGCTTGTCCACCGCGTCGTTGAGCTGGTCGATGTTGAAGGTGCCCAGCGCGTCGAGGTCCCGCACGGCCGCCTCGAGCGCGGGCTCGACCTGGGCCACGAGCGCGCTGTAGCGCCGCAGGGCGTCGGCGTTCACCGCGCCGCCCGTCATGAGCGAGGAGGGCGGGCACGCCGCCATGGTGTCGGACAAGGGGGTCAGGACCCGGTCGACGAGGCTGCCGGCGATGTCGAGCAGGGACTTGGCGCCCGTGACGTCGCCGCCGTAGACCGGCACGAGGGAGGCGAGGCCCCACAGCGGCCCCTCTAGCTCGGAGCGCATGGAGGAGACGGCCGTGCGCATGTCGTCGGTGCAGGCCTGCATGGCCGCGCCGTCGCCGGCCTTCACGGCCGTCTCGAGCTGGCCGACCGTGGTCGAGAGCCCCTGCGCCTCGGCCACGAGCGCCTGTGCCGAGCCCACCAGGCTCGTCCCGCCCGCGGCGAGCGCGATGGCGAGCGCCACCAGCACGCTGAGCACGGCGATCAGCACCGCGTGCCCACGACGGGGCTTGCGGGCCGCCGCCTCGCCGACACCCTCCCCTACGGATACGCCCGCCGCATCGTCCGCGCCGGCGCCATGTGCAAAATGCTGACCCATCCAAAGCTCCTTCGAACCCCACTGAAAAGCAAACCACTACGGCGTCAAGCAGCATGCAAGCAACGCTCAACACGCCACAAAAATGCCCGCACCCACACTACCGCCATCCAGCCAGGCCCGTATAACCAACATGTGCAGCCATCACAAAAGCAGAGGAGAGGATGAGACGCCATGGCCGCAGGACACGCAACGGCTAGTTGGCAGGTGCATCTTTCGAAAGATAACCGTGAGCTGTCGCGCAGGGAAAAATGGAAGGAAGCACCACTGCCCACATCGACGGCGGGTTGTCCGCAATTGACGCGCCCGAAACGCAAAAAGACTATATGAGTTGAACGAGATTGCGCAACATAACGGTTTTCGTCATTTTACGCAATCTTGTTCAAACAGCAGCGGGTTTCCCACGCAGACCGCCCGTCAGATGCGTGACAGTAGATTGGATTCGACCAGCTCGTTCGCGACGTCGGGGTCGTAGGCGGGCGCGTCGGTCCTTATCATTGCCAACACGTCGGTGCGGAACTCGGGGTCGACCTTGGCTGCGCTTACGGCCGCAACGCGGTGATGGGGAAGACGTAGACGTCGTGCTCGGCGTCGTGGCGACAGAAGGGCGAGGTGGCTGTGACGACGGCGGAGAACTCTGGCTCGGGGTTTCGGGCCGCCGGGTTGGACGCGACCTTCTTGCGTAGGCGCTCGATGTTCCTGATGCCATCGGGCACCTTGGCCTCGCCGAGCTTGACCTCCAGCGCCGCCCATCGGCCGTCGCGAAGCTCGATTATGATATCGACCTCCAGCCCGTCGGAGTCTCCGTAGTAGCGAAGCGACCCGGGGTGCGCGCCTGGCAGGCAGGCTGCGTAGGCCCGCAGGTCGTGGACGCACAGCGACTCGAACAGCAGCCCGAAGGTCTGCCCGTCGGAAAGCAGCCGCTCGGGCCCCATGCCGAGCGCGGCGGCGGGGATGGAGGGGTCGGCGAAGTATCGCTTCGGCTTGGTGCGAAGCCGAGACTTCGCGCGCACGGGCGCATCCCAGCCGCGCAGGCTCTCTATGACGTACATGTCCTCGAGCATGTTCAGGTAGGCGGTGACGGTGGACGCCGCAGGCGCGCCGGCCTCGTCGCCCAGGGCGGCGTCCTGGGCGATGGTCTGCAGGGTGGCTGCCGTGGCGACGTTTCTTGCGAGCGAGGAGGTTATGCGCCGCGCCATGTCGGGCGTGCCACCCTTCTTGGGGACGCTAACTTCGAACATGGCATCGAGGTACTGGTCCACCACTTCGGCGGCTGTCTGGGCGTCGGCACCGACGAGGGCCGGCCAGCCGCCGCAACATATGGCGTCGGCCAAGGGCGCGAGCGACGTGTCGCAAGCGCTCGGCTCGAACTTGCCCTCGAACAGCCCGGAAAGCGACACGGCTCCCGTGGAAAGGCCCCGCTCCCACAGCGTCATGGTGCTCATGTCCACGCGGGCGATGCGGCCCGCGCCGCTGTGCGTGACGGAGTCCTTGGCCGGGGTGGAGGAACCCGTGAGGATAAACAGCCCCCGATCACCGGCCGCGTCGACAGCGCGGCGCGCAGCGTCCCAGGTGGAGGGGACCTCCTGCCACTCGTCGACCACGTGGGGGCGGGCGCCCTGCAGGGCCAGCGAGGGGTCGGCCTCGGCCAGCGCCTTGACATTTGGGTCGTCCAGGTGCACGACGCTCTCGCCGAACGCCAGGGCCGCCCAGGACTTGCCGCACCACTTGGTTCCCCGGATCTCGACCGCGCCGAAGGTGGAGAGCAGCCTCTGCAAGCGCTCGTCGACGAGGCGCGGGCGGTACGTCTTGGGCTTCTCCGTTCCGTATGCGACCATGGGCGAACCTCCCTGTTTCAAGTGGTCATACTTTATTTTCGAGGAATATTGTACTCGATTTCCGAGGAGAACCACGCTTCGTTTACGAGGGATACAGCCATCTGTTTTCGAGATGCGATGGGTCCGCACATCGCCTATGGGCGGGAGGAGCGAACGAGTCTGCGCGGCCCCGCGGCCTCCCTGATCTTCTTGACACTGGCGCTCGCGATGCCCCTCGTCCTAGATGTCTCCCTTGCCGACATCCCCATGCCAAGCAGCTCCATCACAAGCTTGGCGTTGATCCTTCTCGCCATACGAATCGCTTCCTTTCGTTGTCCGGGTATGGCGGGACCGGACAAGTCTAGGAAGCGCGAACATCGGTGAGAACGGCTCTTGGAGGCGGGTGCGCACTATCGTGAGAACGGGTGCGAACTTACATGCAACTGCCGCTCATTTTCGAGGGCAATAATCACCCTCTCGATTGATAAACTTTACAGGTAGACCCTATGAGGGTATAGTGTGGGTATATGGTGGGTACAGAAAGGGGACTACTATGCCAGCAACAATGGTCAGAAACGCCGAAGGGAAGTTCCGCACCAGCTCGGCCATAAAGGACCGCGCGACCGAGATTTACTCCCAGTGGGGACTGAGCTTGTCGGATGCCATAAACGTCTTCCTTGTAAAGTCGGTGCAGGTCGGCGGCCTGCCGTTTGACATGCGACCTGAGGAGCCAACCTACGAGGACATCGCGGCATTCGCCTACAAGGCACCGCTCAACTCCGACGGCATTGCCGTGCTGCCCGCCGACTGGGACGACTATGACGAGTGACACCGACCCCCAGATGTGGGAGATCTGGCATGCCAGGTTCGACTACGACGGCAAGAAGGGCTACAAGTACAGGCCCGTCATCATTGTCGGAAAGCGCGAGGACGGCTCATTGGTAATGATGGTCACAAGCTCGACGAACAAGCTGAGCCTGCCTCACGACTGTCAGCTGCACGACTGGCAGGCCGCCGGTCTGAAGAACCCCTCGCTGGCCAGGGTCGACCGCGTCGCCGTGATCCCCCAGGGCTACATCGGCACCGCGGGGCGCATAGGCAAGCTGTCTGAAGCGGACAGGGCTGCCGTATCCGGGATGATAATGGCAAAGAAGCAAGACACTCTGACTTCCAAGCCAGAGAACGGGGCTGCCAACCAATAGGACAAAACCAGGGCGAAGAATCGCCGTAAGGGTGCACGGCAGACGACACCACCGCCGTGCACCCTTGCATGCAAAGTTCCCCATGAAAGCACTCGTCCGCCCCTCTGAGCCACCGAATAGCTCGCGCCCGTTGCAATCCTGCGGGCCTCGCCGCTTCCGAACTAATCGTTGATGCCGCGATTCGCCGGTCAGAACAAGGGAACATGCAGCAATTCAAAGACGAAGCCCGAAACTCCCTGTTTCAAGTAGTCATACTTTGTTTTCGAGGGATATTGTGCTCGATTCCCGAGGAAGACGACACTTCGTTTACGAGGGAAACAGTCATCTGTTTTCGAGATGCGATGGGCCTGCGCATCGCCTGTGGGCGGGAGGAGCGAACGGATTTTCAATGGCGCGGCCGGCGGGGCCGATGTAGTGCCTGCGGTCGACTGCGACACCGCCACCGTTGCTGCTGGCACTCGTACCGACGCTACGCCTTTGCCCAACGGGATGCGCATTATCCGGGACAGGGGCGAGCATACCGCCAAGCTCATTAGTCTGAAGCCCACGGAGGCTATCCGGGGATGGGTTCACTTGCGCCCGACGAGGAGGTGGCCGAGGCCGCCGATGAGAGGCTTTGTGTCGGGCGGCTTGGGCAACGCTTTGCGAAGCGCGCGTTCGACATCATTTTCAGCGCCGTCGACCGGAGACTCCCACGCGATCAAGTCCGCGTCATATCGTCTCACCACGCCCAACCATTGCTCTAAAAGGTCTAAAGCGACGGCTTTAGAGCTTTTAGACCTTTTAGAGCTTTTAGAGCAGGCGACTCGAAGCATTCACTGGGGCAGAGAATAGTACTGGAAGCCGTCGGTCGCGCTCGTTCCGTGCCACTCGAGCAGGCCCCTGCCGGCAAGCCCCCTAAGGGCCTTGGTTGCCGTGGGACGAGAGATGCGGGCCTCCTCCTCGAGACCGCGCGATGTCACCTTGCCGTCGCGGATCGCGACGGCAAGCGCAACCTGCTCGACGGAGTTGAGCTCGGCCCCATTCGACGGCGCGCCTGCCGCCGGGCGTTTGTCACCCGGCGCCTCGGCGCCGCCATCCTCCAGGAACTCCGGCTGCACCGGCGCGGTCACCATCGTGTAGTCGTCGGCATCGTTTGCCGGCTCGTAGACCAGCGCGAGCGATCCGTTATCGCGCATGGCGTGCTTGGCGCGGCGCACCCCGGAGCCGAACGACTCTATGAGGCCGAGCGCAAAGAACATGTCCTTGAGCTCGGGGTTCACGTAGCCGCGCCCGTCGAAGCTCTCCTGCTCGTTGAGGTCCCCGATGGTCACGGGAGGCAGCGGCCGGTTGTGGTTCACGAAGGTCATGCGGTCGGCGTACACGTATATCTCCACGTAGTCGGGCCTGGATTAGTCCTTATGCAGGATGGCGTTTGTGGCCAGCTCGGCGAACATCGCGCGCGGCCAGCTGTACACGGTACGGTGCCCCGTGCGCTCCGGCGAGCGCAACACCAGCGTGCGCATGGCCGCCTCCTCAAGGTATTCGGGCACGCGGATCGCCTGCACCCACACCGGCCCGTCGAAGACCTCGCTCGTCATGCGGTCGGTGCCCTCCACCTCGCGAATGACGTTGACGTAGGCACCGGGGATGAAGTCGGCCGGCCGCTCAGCGAACATGAGCACCGCGAAGTTGCAGGCGCGCTCGCCCGACGCGCCGCCCACCAGACCCAGGGCGCGGGCAGGCCCAGCCGGTCGAGGCAGCGCGTGGCGCGGAACTCCACGTCGCCCAGCCCCGTGGCGAGCGCGCGGAGCCGGCGGTCGTGGGCCCGGGCGCCCTCGGGTAGGGCGGCGCGCAGCTCCAGGTCGCGCCGGTCGAGCGCCATGCCGTAGGCGCGGGCCGCCAGCGCGAGGGCCTCGTCCTCGAAGGACCCCAGCGTCTTGGGCCCCTCGGCGGAAAGCAGACCGTGAAAGGCCTCCGCGAGGTATTCCGAAATCTTGTCGGGCAGGGTATCATCCGTAGGCATGGGGTTCCTCTCGTTCTGTCAGCTTGGTCGCCGACAAGGATAGGGGAACCCTTCTGCTTGGTCTAATCCTCAAAAACTTTACGCCGTGAGCCTTTGATTTCCAAGTTCACCCAACCCTGACTCGCACTGATACCTAAATGATAAGTAAAAGGCAAGTACGTGATAAGTAAAACGGGCTTCGGGACATATCAGCAATTTCTTAAAATGCCTGGCAGAAGCCCTGAAGGCTTCTCGCGGCCAGGGCAGGACGTGCCAAAATGTTCCTGAGTGATAAGTAAAGGTCCCGATGTCATTCCCTACGCCCATGCGGGAATGTACCTGCGGAACTTCGCGCTCGCCTCCTCGTCTTCGCCTTTGATAAGCCCGGCCTCGCAGCATTCCCGTATAAGGCGCGAGATGGCGACCAGGTTCTTCTTCTCGTCTTCCAAGCCAAACCGGGCCCGCAGGGATTGATTGTTCATAGAGCTTCCCCGGGCATACATGAGGCAGGCATGCCAGTATGCAGCCTCGCGCCTCTCGGCCTTTGTCATCCGATCGTAGGCGCGACCGCCAAACAGCGTGACAACGGTGCCCAGCCCGTCTTCGCTCGTCACCTTGGGCGCAGGCATAAAAGCAGCCTCGCATGACGCGACAATAAGATCCCACCCCGTGCCACCTTCCTCGCAGAGGTCCATCTGGCGCAAGACCCTCACAAGGGCGGCATTGCGCGTTTTCGGGCGGGCGTTAAGCAGGCGGTCGATTGGAACAAGGGTCGTTCCGGGGTTAGAAAACTCCAGGCGGTTGGAGTATATCGAAACGACAGGCCCTGCCGTTGTGTCAGAAAGGTCCTGGTGAACCACCATATTTGACAGCAGCTCACGAACAGCCCTGCGAGGGTATTCTGTTCTTACCCGACGAAAAGCTCCCTCGGTGACCTCCTTGGCCGACGTCATTGCCGAAACGAACTGCTCGGCCTGAGGAAATGCAAGAGCATAACCGCTGTCAAAGAACGTGTCGTCTAGAATATCGAAGTTGGCATCGCCTTCAAAACGGACAACGCGCAAAGTACGTTTACGCAAGCCGGGGAAGTCTCCCAAACGGCGCGCAACAAGAAGCGCTCCGAGGTTGGTGACGGTATACCTCCCGTTGTCCTGAATCGACAGGAGTTCCTGCCTACACAGTTCGTTTACAGTTTCGTCGATGTTGCCCGGGCGCCGTGTGCGCAAAAGGCCATAGTAGGCGTCTAGGTCAAGCAGTTCGGAGATTTCACCTACCGCAACGTCCTTCTCGGCAGGAAGCGATTCGAAGTCCTCGGTTTGAAGCCGTCTCCAAAGTTCCGCCTCCTTGGCAGACCCTGTGACAAGCCTCGTCGTACTGCTGCCCTCACGGATATAGGCGGCGTTGTCAAAGTAAACAGGCTGCCCGTTTGCAGCCACAACAACGAGAACAACGAACTTGAGACCACCGCGCTCTATCGTATTAAACTCATAGTTTGCATTAGTTGACAGGAAGCGTCTGAGCCAGATGGACAGGTCCTGGTTCCCTTTGGCCTTTTTAGTCAGTGGATTGAAAGTCGTCCCCACCAACTGCCTTGTCGTATCCTCCACGCCCCATATCTTATAGGCAAAGTCCCTACCGTGGAACGCGGCTGAGTTGGCAAGCGCCGAGATATCCTTGCCGATACGCTCAGGATCGGAATTACTGTCCTTGAATTCAAGCCATTCCGTTTCGGCGGGATAGCCTATAAGCGAGTACAGTAGCTCCATCTCATCCGCATTGCCCATATGAGACCCTTTCGTTGTAGTTTTCAGGCAGATGATAACTAAATGATAAATAAAAGGCAAGTACGTGATAAGTAAAACAGGCTTCGAGACATCTCGACAATTTCTTAAAATGCCTGGCAGAAGCCATGAGGACTTCTCGCGCCTAGGGCAGAGTGCGCCAAAATGTTCCTGAGTGATAAGTAAAGCGGGGCTCGAAGGGTGTCGCTATCAACCATCTCTTGCGCATTTCATACGGCGTCACAGACTTCACCAGGTTCGGGTTGCCGGGCAGCACCTTCTCTACCGACGACGCCCCTCACTCGAGCCAGGGCTTCAGGGCCTCGACGGCCGCCGCGCCCTTTGCCGTGTTGCACAGGACTACGGAAACACCGCCCTCAAAGTCAACCTCGGGGTGGGCGGACTGAATCCCCCAGAAGTCGCCGAGCGTTATATCAGAGCCGCACGAGCGCTTACACGGGCAGGAGAAGCACGACGGCCGGAGCGAGGCGTTGCGCAGGCAGGCCCGCATGTACCAGTCATCTTCGAACACGCCTCCGTCGCAGGCGGGGGCACCGTCTTACTCCGCATGTTCATGCCGCGAAGCGACGCGCTCGTGTTGATGCGCGAGCTGCAGGAGAACGGCACGCTGGCCTCCGTGGTCATCAAGGGCGGCACCGCCATCCGCAAGCTCTACGCCGGCAACGAGGGCCGCTTCTCGCTCGATCTTGACTTCGCGGTGGCCGAGGTCGGCCAGAGCCGCGACGAGGCCGCGTTGGCGTTCGCGGCCGCCGTGGACGGCCTCTCAATCGGCCCGTTCTCCTACGGCATCGCCGAGCGGCGCGGCAAGTGGTCCGTGACGTTCTCCAGCCGCTTCGTGGCCGAGCACACGCTGCAGACCAAACTCGACTTCTCCCCCGCGCCGTGGCTTGCGCCCGTCGAGGTGGGCTGGGTGCCCATGCCCATCCACGAGCGCTACGGCGGGCCGCTGCCCAAGATAAGGACAGTCAGGCTCGAGGAGAACGTGGCCGAAAAGATAGCCAGGCTCAACAGGACGACGACGGCGCGCGACATGTACGATCTCGCGTGGCTATGCGGCCGAGGCCAGCTCTGGAACATGCTCGACAAGCCCCTCATCAGGCGGCTCGCCGTGCTCAAGATATGGGTCGACGCCAACGGCGTCGGCGCGGGCGGCTCCTCGTGGGGCCCGGCGCACGTCGGCACCTCGTTCGATCCCGAGCGCTGGCTGCGGCCGCGCACGGCCAAGGAGTTCGACGTCGAGGACATCGGCGCCCTTGCCGTGCCCACGCCCAAGCCCGAGAGGCTCTCCGAGGAGGTGCGCGTCGGCTTCGGCTTCCTGTCCGAGCTGGACGCCGACGAGGAGGCCGTGGCCGCCTCCAACCCCAAGGACCGCGCCCTTGTGCTGCGTATGCTCGCCGAGCTTCCCGGCGGCAGGTTCGACGGCATCGGCCTGTACTGAAAGTGATTGCTGTTATCTATATATTCGTATCTATTATTGATACAATTTGATTACTTTTAGCAATGATGCTCTGATGAAAAGCGAGCGAGGTCGGATGGCTTTCGCCGCTCGAGCGAGACTTCATACTCGGCGGCATCATGGCGAGGAACGACGACGCAAAGCGTCAGCAGCATGATCTAACGCTCATTTCTCCACCGAAGCCTTCGCGTGGCGCAGATGGATGGCCGGCTAAACCTTACGGACTGGCAACCATAGATGATTTGTGAGTGGGCTATCTATGACGTTTGATGAGAAATATAGAACATAATTATAAAAATTGGAACAAATATGCCTATACTATAGTGACTGATAAACTGATTTGGAACATTTGCCTTCAAATTAGAACGGAGAAGCCATGCAAGCAGAGATGTTGAAGATAATAGAGGGCGGTCTTAGCGGTGACAGAACAAAAGTCTACAACTATGCCAGCACACTTGCGAACAATCTAGAGAGAGAAGGTGAGGCCCGGTTCGCTGCGAAAGTTCGTAATGCTCTCTCTGGTAAGAAGCCAGGCTTTGCCACACTCGACGGGATGTCAGCCCGACCGGTTGACCAGGAAAGTCGAATGGACATCGTCAATGTTGAATATGTGGCTGACGTTGGAACTGATCTCGTTCTCAGTCAATTTTTGGAGGATGAGGTTAACTCCTTCGTGTCCCTTTATAGCAATAGATCAATTTTGGAAAGTCGCGGAATCGAAGCGGGGAGCAGACTGCTTCTCTATGGCCCTCCAGGCTGCGGGAAAACAAGCATAGCCCGCCTTATTGCGGCTCGTACCAATCTTCCCTTGGTCACAGCACAGTTTGATGGACTCGTGTCGTCTCTACTTGGAAGCACCGCTAAAAACATTCGGAAAGTATTTGACTTTGCAACCAGGCAAGAATGCGTTTTGTTCCTTGATGAGTTCGATGTTGTTGCAAAAAAACGCGATGACGAAAACGAACTTGGCGAACTCAAACGTGTGGTGAACAGCCTCATACAAAACATTGACAGCTTTGCTGAGGCAAGCATTCTCATAGCCGCCACTAATCACCATGAGCTTTTGGATCCTGCGATTTGGAGACGATTCAACAGGACCATTGAGGTTCCCATGCCGAGTCGCAGGGAGGTCGAGATTTATGCTGAGAAACGTATTTTTCCGCTGATGAGCGCAAGGCTTCGTCCCCGGCAGATTGGTTGTTTGGAAGGGCTTAGCTACTCAACGCTTGACACCGTGACCAAGAATTCGCTTTGTGAGGCCGCAATGAAGGGCCGCAATGCTTTTACCAGCTTTGAGCTGATGCGGCAAACATACATAGTGAGAAAGCATGGCATTTCCGACGAGGACGATTTAATCGAATACATGATTGTAAACGGCTGCAGCCAAACTGAGATACATGAGGGACTCGGGGCATCCTTAAGAAAGATAAAGGAAATGGCTAAGACCATGAAAGAGGAAGGGTCCTTGTGATGGAAGAATTCTTGCCTATAAGACTGTTCGCAAAGCGGGAAATGGACGAGCAGAAAGTCGAAGGCGGCGGAGGCAACGACACCCCCAACTGGGTCCTCGTCGGTGATGAACTCACTTCAAGGTCGATGTCGCTTATCAGCGGGCTCGAGAAAGGCTTGACGGAGAGAGCGCACAACCCTGACCTTCCTTACGTTTTCGAGGTGCGTCTTGACGAACGGGACACATCAAAAAGCAAGCGCAAGTTTGTTGCTGACATGTTAACTCTTAACCCCCGATCAAACGGAGTGGTGGGGATGCGAGGCTCCAACTCTCTTGTCATTGAATTGGGGGGTATCAATGAGGTTGATATTCTTAAGAGGCATCTTGGACAGTCCGAAAGATTTGACCAAGCAATTTCTTGCGTTGTCGATATCCGCCGCTTCATTCCCAACGTTGAGTTGGCAGCCGACGATACGGCGTGTTACAAAGTAAAACTAGTCCCTAGCGCAGATAATCAGGGCTCAACATCTGTATTCGAGAGGTATTTAAACGACGCCGGCCTCACCTTCAAACGAGTCAGGTACACCAGCGACACATTGGTGTACAAACTTGATGCTAACAAGGCGCAGTTGAGATCTGTTCTCGACAGCTCGGTCAGCGAACTGCTTTTCTCCGTTGCCCCTATGCCCAGGGTAAAGGCAACGCTTGATATGCTCGATGTTTCTGATATCCCTGCATTGGTAACACCCGTAGACGGCGAGGAATACCCAATCCTTGGCATCCTTGATTCGGGTATCGCAGAGAATGCTTATATCGGACCATGGCTGAAAGGCCAACGCTGGTCCCCCTACATCGAGCAGGACCTTGATCTCTCGCACGGTACGTTCGTAGCAGGCGTTGCTTTGTACGGTGACGAAATGGAAAAGAAGACGTGGGTCGGCGGTACCAGACCTCGTATTGTCGACGCCTCGGTTTTTCCCTCTTCCGGCGTTGATGAAGATGAACTCGTGGATAGCATCAAGCGCGCAATGAGTCTTTACTCGGGAGAAGTGAAAGTATGGAACCTATCCATCAGCATCGATGGAGAGATTGGCAACGACGAGTTTTCCGACTTCGCCGCCGCATTGGACGAAATTCAGGATCGCTATGGTGTACTCATCTGTAAATCCGCAGGAAACTGTACAAATTTTTGCAGAAATGAGAAGAAGGGGCGCTTGAGCCGTGGTGCCGATTCGGTGCGAGCCCTAACCGTGGGGTCAGTCGCCCATGCAAGGGGGCCTTTCGATATAGCGGGGATTGGCGAAGCATCCCCGTTTCAAGACAAGGTCCCGGCCCAGAATATATAATCAAGCCCGAGGTATGTCACTATGGAGGAAATGCAGGCATTGACCCTTTTGGGAAGATTCGCCAGACCGGGGTCAAGTCCATGATTGTCCACTCGGCCAAGTTCCCAGGTGACGTGTTGGTCCCAAATGACTCCAAAGTGGATGAGATGGGATTTGGCGTTCCAGGCGAGGTTGCAAACATCCTCTCTGATGGCCCCTATGCCTCCACCTTGGTCTTGAGGGATACCCTCCAAAAAGGCCAAGTCATCGATATTCTAGACTTCCCTATGCCTGAGTGTCTCATTTCTGATGGAAAGTACACCGGGCAAATTACTCTCACGCTTGTCTCCAATCCCATCCTCGATCACAGACAGGGCGGCGAGTACTGCCAATCCGATATAGAAGTAAAATTTGGCTCTTACGATGAGCTGGGGGACCGAGATATAACTAAACCCATGATTCTGAACCCCATCGGGAGGAAAGGCGCTAAGAATCTCTTGCTGCCATCACTTTACAGCAAGCGAAAGCAGGCGAATTCTTCAGAAGACTTCGCACAAAGGGAACGGATGCTAATCCAATACGGCGGCAAATACTATCCCGTTAAGAAATACGCCATTGACCTTTCAGAGCTAACAAACGCCAATCTGCGAGCCGTTGAGCAAGGCAAGCACTGGTTCATACGGCTTAAAGGGACATATCGCGATGCGGCTGAAAGAGAGAGCATAGTAACCGGCGAAGTCTTAGAACAGGGCTTCTGCTTGATGGTCACCGTTCGCGATCCGAAAAAGAAGGCCCCCGTCTACAACGAGACAGCGAGGCTTCTCGACCAATATGGCTTCTGGCATGAGGGCGTAAAACTGACCAGCAGTACCAGGGCGAGGATAGGCAGCTAGCCGAGCTCAATGGCGGCGCGGTTATACCCGCGCCGCCCCCTTCCGGTCCTTATAAAAGGAACACAAAAACTATGCCTGGCATTGTAAGCGGCGCGGATCTTCGCTTCGGCTTGCGATCTGATGTGGCAGCTGAAGTCGAAAACGCGGGTCTTCTCGATTTGGCAGAACGCTGTTACTTTCTATATCAGCAAGCACTTTACGCCAACGTGGAGCTCACTATTCTTCGCGAGCTGTGCGAGGCGCCCACCTCATACAATCGGGATGTCCTCTGTGCGCCTTGTTTTTTCAGCTTTGCACGCATGGCTATTGTGGAATCTTGTTTCATGAATTGCGCAAGACTTTTCGATGGGGGCAGCGATATCAGCATTGGCGCACTGCTAAAAGACTGCAAGAGCATGACTGCCGAGATTGACGCACGCGCTTGCACCTTGTTCAGCGAACGGCCCGGCTTCGACAAAACAAAACCCATCAGGCATACTTTGGCGGCTGATGAGGAGAGATTCTTTCGTGCAGAGGTCGACTCTCAAAGAAGCTTCGAAAGTCTTTGTAATGTCGATTCCCCTGGGCCCGCGCTCATATACATTGATGCAGCAGGCCTCATTGATCTATGGTACAAGCGTCTTAACGGACTCAAAAAGTTAACCAGCAGACTACGGGAGCAGCGCAACAAGGTTTTTGCACATAGCGATTTCGAAGCCCTCGATTACGATGGGTTAAGCAAAAAGTTCTCTCTTAAAGTTGCTGAGATGCAGCAACTCATCGACTTCGCACTTGATTGTGTCATCGAGACAAGCACTATCATTTCAAAGACCGGTTGGCCACGCTCGATGCACAATGTCGACGATTTGCGCGGACTCTTGGATTATGTTAACGCTGGTATGGAATGGGTCGAAAAGGGCATGCCCTAATCACACCAGGGTAACGAAGGGCCTTTGGTATACACCCACGATGCCCGTGCCTATCGATGCACAAGCCCCGCACCCCCTCACCTCCCCCTCCCAGCATACCGCTCTTCACTCGCCACCTTGGCGGGGCGCCACCAGGGTTCGTGGGTTAGGTACCAGTCGATGGTCGATTGCAGGCCCTCGGCGAAGTCGGTGTGGGCGGGGCGCCAGCCGAGCTCGCGGCGCAGCTTCGAGGCGTCGATGGCGTAGCGGCGGTCGTGGCCGGGGCGGTCGGGCACCCAGTCGAAGTCGTCGGCCCCCTTGCCCATGGCGGCGAGAATCGCCCTCAGCACGTCGATGTTGCCGCGCTCGCCGTCGGCGCCGATGAGGTACGTCTCGCCGTGGCGCCCGCAGGCCAGGATCTCCCACATGGCAGAAGAGTGGTCGTCGACGTGGATCCAGTCGCGGACGTTGCGGCCGTCGCCGTAAAGCTTGGGACGCACGCCGTCGACGACGTTGGTGATCTGCCGGGGGATGAACTTCTCCGCGTGCTGGTAGGGGCCGTAGTTGTTCGAGCAGTTGGAGATGGTCGCCCTCAGACCGCACGTGCGGGCCCAGGCGCGCACGTGCATGTCCGAGGAGGCCTTCGTGGAGCTGTAAGGAGAGCTCGGCCGGCAGGGCGACTCCTCGGCGAAGCGCGCGGGGTCGTCCAGGGCCAGGTCGCCGTAGACCTCGTCGGTCGAGACGTGGTGGTAGCGAACCCCGTACTTGCGAACCGCCTCCAGCAGGCGAAACGTCCCCTCGACGTTCGTGCGCAGGGACGGCCCGGGGTCGGCGATGGAGCTGTCGTTGTGGGTCTCGGCGGCGCAGTGCACGACGGCGTCGCACCCAGGGACAAGCCCGTCGAGGAGCCCGGCGTCGCAGATGTCGCCCACGACGAGCTCGACCCTGTCCGAGGGCAGCCCGGCGATGTTCTCACGCCTCAGCCACGCCCCACAGGGGCCCCTGCATCTGCGACCGGAGGTCCGAGACGGCCGCGGAGGCCTTCGCCGCGAGCCCGCTTGCACTCGCGAAGTCGAGCCCCTTGAACGCGGCGAGCGTCTCGTTGAGCAGGTCCGACACGTCGCCGCCTTTGCCTTGAGCCCCTCGACGAAGTCCGCCGCCAGGCAGATGCCGCCCACGACGGAGGCGCGGCGCGTGTGGCCGTGCGGCTTCTCGCCCGAATGCTGACCGCAGCCCTGCTCGCCAATCGAATCGCAGGGCGCGCATTCGCCCGAACAAACCCGCTCGACATCCTGCCTGAAATGAGCCGCCATCAAGAACCTCCCACATAACTTGCCCACATACCAGGGCATTTTAACAAACCGAGCCGAACGTCCTCGGGAACCTACCAGCAGCTACAACCACGCCATACAGAAGCATTCCATACGATAGACCGAAGCAGCATTACCCCCGTGCTCAGTCTGCCTGGCCTCACACGGCAGCAGCTCACGCCAGGCAGGACATTGCATTCAGGCAAGAAAAGAAAACCCGCGCAATTCGAAACGAACGCGCGGGCAAAGAACAAGCAGACCACCAAGTCCATCAATTGTCCGTTTTCTTATCGTTAAGCTCAGGAAGCTGCGGATTGAGCCTTCTCGCATTCACATCGGCAATGCATTTCCCAACGCCGGTAATCGTAGGAGCCCCCGGGATGGCCTGCCACCAATCGCACACTTTCGAAATTGAAGGATATCGACGAATCGCCTTCTCCAGGTTTTCCGTTATTACAGCGTCGCATTCGTTACTTTTGCACAAATTCGCGACGCGAGCATAGGCATCCAGCTGCTCGCGTGAGGGCACGTAACTACACTGGCTGCCATCGCTCTGGTAGCTAATTAAACGAACGTCGCTGAAGTCATCGATGAGCCTCAAGTTCATCCGTTTATACCCAGGATTCAGTTCGTGCTCGACGAGATAGTCATTTGACAACCCCACTTCAGCGAGAATCGCCAAAACCTCTTGTTCCTGGTCTGAACCTTCTTTGACGCCGCAGACAGTGTACCCGCTAAGAGCTTCGAAATAGTAGTCCGCGATAGACTTCAAGCTCGAGAGGGAATCTACTCGAAGAGCCCCGTGCACATCAAGTTCGTCTATCCAGTCACCACCACGAGGTAGCTCTCCGATAATAAGCGAGCCAAACACGTTGTCCAATGTCTCAAGACCCGCGCTAATGCTCGGAGCGGCAGGCGTATACTGGCTCACAGCAAAGTACACCGTTAACCCGGTCAACTCTTCATCAGTGAGATATTCAACAATATCAATCGCCTTGCTGACGCCGGCCGCCACACGACGGTCCTTTGGCGATTCAAATCGCTTGACCAGAAGTTCAGACAAGAGCTCCTTATCGCGCTTCTCGTCGGTCATCGTCGCAGCCCTTGCCGCCTTTCCCAAGGCATCTACACACGACGGTTCTTGTAGAGCAGAGAGTAACTGGGCACGATCGGCAACGGCACCAAAAAACTCAGTGCGGAATTGTCCAAGACGTTGCTCGACAACCAACTTCGATTCCGAGATGCAGGTCTTTGCAACCCTTTCGCATTCTTCGTTAACGATGGCATGCACTCGATCTTCGGGTATGCCATTGTTGACGATGATGGTCTGATTCTGTGCCTGGAACTGCGAGGAGTTATCGCCGGCTCTCTGAATTTGCTTATCGGCCATCAATCTCCCCTATCTGAACCTGATTGGCTCCGTCCCCAGCTTTCTGTGTTTGTTTCACCGAACGCTGCCCAGCCTTATAGCTAACAGGAATAGATATGGCGGCACTAACGACTGCACCTACAATCGCCCCGATTATCGACGACCCAATTCCGTCAAACACAACTGCAAAGTCGGGCATTTGTCACCTTTCACTAAACACGGCCCAAGTACACACGAAGCTACGGAATAGTTTGGCACTGCGTCCGGACGACAAATTTGGGAGGCCTCACAACTCCATCACTACAAAGCTATTGCTCTGAAGAATGCGCGCACTCTGCAAAAAGCAGGCTGCAGTGAAGAGGAGATTGCGTCCCGATTAGCAATGCTAACCCTGATATCGGGGCTCTCTACACTCGAATCGGCCTCGCCCGCGAGTTTTCGAGCCGCCTTGGCTCTTTGCCCGCCAGACGAAAGGCAAAGCGACAAGACGTCCTCAAGGACCTTCGATTCGCGGGCTCCTTTATCCCTGGCCTTGCCCTGCGTCATTTGAGCACCTCCCCGGTATCGGCGTCGATCTTTACGCTAGACAGCGGGTCGACGAGCTCGTCGACGCCGTCGCAATCCGGCTCGATATGATATAGCGGTCTCTTGGAATCTCTCGGATGAGAATCCGACCAATGGTTCAACAAAATAGCTGATTGAATCTCTCAACCAGCTCTACTTAACAAATGGGGGTCAGTTCGACTTGACAAAACACGTTCGTGCGCAGGAACGGCTCGGGGTCGGCGATGGAGCTGTCGTTGTGGGTCTCGGCGGCGCAGTGCACGACGGCGTCGCACCCAGGGACAAGCTCGTCGAGAAGCCCGGCGTCGCAGATGTCGCCCACGACGAGCTCGACCCTGTCCGAGGGCAGCCCGGCGATGCTCTCCCGCCTCCCCGCGTAGGTCAGCTTGTCGAGCACGGTCACATGCACGCCGGGATGGCTCTCCACCACGTACCGCACGAAGTTCGACCCGATGAACCCGCAGCCGCCTGTCACGAGGATGCTTTTTGGATCGAAGTGAACCGCCGCGCTTCCCTCAGGTTCGGGGACGGTCACCGTATCCCCCTCGTTCATGAAAGAGACCCCTGTATCACCTTCACGCGCGGAGGAAATCGCCGCATCCCCCTCGAACTCGAAAGCAGTCATCACATCCCTTTCGCGTTCGGGAGAGACCGCCGCGCTTCACGCACCCACAGAGCACCCAAGCGCCCCGCCTCCCCTACCGGTAGTCCTGCACCGTCGGGGGGATGCGCACGCTCAGCTCCTGGGCGGCCTCGGGCGAGACGGTCACGTTGAACGTTATCTCGGCGGGCGCGCCAATCTGGACGTGGGCCTCGCCGCACACCACCTGCAGCCCCCTGTAGGTCTTGTCGTCCGCGAGGTCGACCTGCCCGTTGTGATCCGTGACCTCGATACGGCCGCCGGCCGGGGCGTAGAGGTTGAGCACCTCGAGCATGTCGTCCTCGGAGCGCTTCGCCGGGTTGCCGCCCGTGATGACGGCGTTGCTCGCCTCGAGCTCCTCGGGCGTCATGGCGTTGGTGAGCCGCAGGCTGCAGGGGTACGTCCTCGAGCCGTCGGCGTTGGCCGCGGCCTCGCCCATGGAGAAGTCGATATTGAGGTACCACTCGAACTTCGACCAGGAGCCGTTGTTGAGGTAGACGCCGAGCTGGGGCGCGGCGGGGTCGAGCGTCACCTCGCCCGAGGCCCCGAGTCCCTCGATGATCGCCTGCTCCTCGGCGTCGGAGGCCCACATGAGCAGGTTGCCGCCGTCGATGCCGCGCCTCACGGCCTGCAGCAGGGCCCCCGGGTCCATGGAGGGGACGCCGCCCATGATGCAGTCGAGCGCGGCCGAGGCCGCCTCGGCGAAGTACACGTCGGTGGCCGCGTAGTCGTCGAGGTTCCTCCAGTACGTGTCGTGCATGAGCACGCGCACGGTGCTTGTGCCGTCGAGCACGGTGCCGTCGCTCGTCTGCGTCCCCTGCGTGAGCCCCATGAGCATCTGCAGGAAGATGGGGTCGAGGGCGACGAAGCCGTCCACGTGCTCGTTATTGGTGGCGGACCACAGCTGGCTGAAGATGTCGCACACGCGGGGGAAGTCGGGGATGCAGTTGACGTTGACCGACATGTAGCCCACCGACCTGCTGTAGAGCGCGACCTCCTCGTCGGTCAGGGGGACGCACATCGCCTCGTCGTCCCCCGGGTTCATGAAGTGCCTGACCCCCTCAACCTCGCTCAGGCTGAGAAGGCCGTCCTTCACCGCGACCCGGCAGCACTGGCCGGCGAGGCCGCCGGTAGAGCGGATCTCCACGTTGTTCTGCGCAAGCACGCCGTACACGCGCTCCCCCGACGCACCCAGGAGCCCGGGGAGCGCCCCGAGCAGGCTTGCGGCCTCGTCCAGCTCGCCCGCCAGGGGGGCGATCTTCTCCTTGGCCGTGTCCACGGCCTCGGTGAGCTGGGCGACGTGCGTCTCGCCCATGCCGCCGACCGTGGAGGCGGCCTCGTCGAGCACGGGGGCCGCCTGCTTGACTGCGTCGGCCACGGCCTGAATAGCCGCGACGTCGAACCGGACCCGGTCAGAGCCCTCCGCGACGACGAGCCTGTCGAGCTCGACGGTGGAAAGCGCCTGCGACACGGGCACGAGGGCGCCGTCCACCAGGCCGGCGAGCGTGTCCACGAGGGTGCGCGCCGTCTTGACGTCCTGGCCCAGAACCGGAATCCACTCAGCCGCACCCCAGAGAGGCCCCTGCATCTGCGCTTGGAAATCCGAGACGGCGGCGGAAGTCTTCGCCGCGAGCTCGCTTGCGCCCGCGAAGTCGAGCTCCTTGAACGCGGCGAGCGTCTCGTTGAGCAGGTCGGACACGTCGACGGCCTTGGCCTTGAGCCCGTCGACGAAGTCCGCCGCCATGGCGGGGGTAGCGGCACCCACGGCGGCGACGGCCGCCAGGCAGACGCCGCCCGCGACGAAGGCGCGGCGCGTATGGCTGTGCGGTTTCTCACTCAAGTGCTCGCCGCAGCCCTTCTCGTCTATCGAATCGCAAAGCACGCATTCATCCGAGCAAACCTGCTCAACATCCTGCCTGAAATGAGCCGCCATTAAGAACCTCCCACGCCAATCGTCTGCCTACCAGGGCATTTTAACAAAGCAAAGCAAACCGAACGTCCTCAGAAACCCACTGACGGCCACAGTCAAGCCATACAGAAGTGTTACATGCGGCAGCTCAGGCGACGATGGCCCCGTGCCTCCTCATATCCGCAAGCTCTAGACTCACGCTATCACCCAACCTCACATAGCAAATCGGCTGCAAATGCTTACGCATCTGCAGCCGATTCCCCTTCTCGTGCTGAAACGCAAACAGCAGATAGCCGTCAGGCGTGCGTCTAGATTGTGCTATTCGCCCACCTTGCCCTCATCCCAAACGCCAGCTCTTGGTCATCTCGCCAACATAAGTGAATGCAAGGCTTCGGGCAAAGGCCCTCAACACCGAGGACCACGGGCAGTTCGCGGCGAACCATGCCTGCAAATTAAGCACGACCGCCCCCTGCAAAGCCATGGCTAGAACGGCGGCACTATTGTTTATCCCCTTAGCAGTTGGGCAAAAAATGAAAAATAAAGTTCAAGGCAAGCGCTACGATTAACAGCATTACGACAATATTCCCAGCGCGAAGGTGGTTCTTCGCATTCTTCCCCATCTGCAAGCCTGCCATTTTGAGAACGAAATAGAACAGTCCAACTATGAGGTCAAAGATAAATAAGCCGACGCACAGCATTACAAAGACCAAGCGATACGGCTCCGTACTGGCCATGTTATCAAGTATGGAACTTGAGTAGACTGAGCCAGACACAAAAGCCATCACGATGGCTGCAAAGATACCAAGAATGCTGACATAGTCCCTCTGAAGCGCTTTGCTTGATTTCTCTATTTCAGCAATAGTCGTACTCTCATAATCCGTTTTTGCCTTGTTTACATCGCTTTCGAACGATTGCTTGGCCTCTTCTACTTTTTTCGCCAACTCATCATTCGACTGAGAAATGCGCGATTTCATTTCCGTGTCTAGTTGGACCATACGATTCTGCTGTGCTCGGTTCCAATTTGTCAAATACTCCATTCGACTATTCTCAAGCTCAATGTGATCATGCAGCTTTGTCATGCACTCAAGTACGTGACACTGAGAATACTCCTCATGGTTGGACATATAGGCAATAATTCCACGAACATTCTCTGACAATACGCGAGCCCTTGCCGGCACTCCATTATCGAATTCTGTATCCTCGGCGCGGTTCCCTCCGCTACCTAGAATCACCCTATATACGGACGAATACTGATGCCTGTAGTCGCCTTCCTGCCCATACAGCATGCAGAAGAAAGTCGCGCAGGTCTTGTAATCTTCCTCGCTGAGTCGGCAATCGGCACCCGCAAGTCTCTGCATCGCCGTAACGAATGCAATATCTTTTGTGTCGTGGCTCGCATCGTGGGGAATGCACGGCAGCTCAAGCGCTTCTTTTCCGAGCGAAGGTGAATCGGCGAACATATTCTCATAAGCTCTAGAAAAATCTGCCAGCCGTTCTAGTGCCTCATACATTCCCTTGGGCCCTGCGGCATTACTCATCTGCAGCCACCTCGCTTGCGTAAGATGCCAATATCAAACTATTCGGAATCACCCGGTGTGAGCCCTCCCCATCATTCCAGACATTACTCCATGGCATGCCTTCAGCATGAGACGACCGCACGAGCTCCCAAGGAGATTTTGCTCGCAAGCAATTTATCCCTTGTCTCAAGAACGACTCTATTGGCTGTAACGAGAAGAATTCTGACGCTGGATATGTCTCAACTATTGGAGTACCACCATATACGGAGTACTCATGGTAAACATCCGGCAAAACTGGCCCATACTGCCATGCTTCAAATTCTTCAGAGAAGAGAAGCATACCGGTTTCTCGGCAGAAAACGACCTGAAGAAAATAGAGGATCTTTTGCAATTGAAGATTGCTTATTGGGCTAGTATCACGCGTGCAGCAATTAACAACATAGTGTGCCAGCTGTCTCGCATTTGTTATCGTCTTATCCATATTAGCTCCGAACACCGTGAAAACGCCGGGGTTGATTACCGCCAAAGCCAGCTACATCCCGCATGGAAAGAGCAAACGACAGTTATACATTCTTCCTCTACACCAACAGGCTCGACTCATATCATAGATCCTGGCAGATTCCTATTTTGATTGCATCAAACAAAGCGCTGCCGACATCACAGAACGCTTCTGACACCCTCGCCGCGCAATCCAGGGACGCTTCTCGCCTCCAAAAAACACCCCCGAGAAACTACAGGACCGCTACTACAAGCTTCCACAACCCATAGTTTCTCGTACGCAAAGAATAAAGCAGGTCATCCCATCTGCCACCCATCGATGTGCTCTGGATGGCAACAAACTCGGGGACTGATGCCAGGAGTTCACAACATGCCGAAAACAACGCCAGCTTCTCGCGTTTGTCAAGTGCCGCAGTCCTAAGATCCATCAACGGCCCGAGCTGACGCACTGTCTGATCGAACAATCGCTGGTCAAAGGCAATACCTAAATCGCGACACCATTTCAGCATTTCGTCAACAACCCAAAACGTATCTAGGCCCTTTTTAAAGTGTGCACACTTTGCGGAGATGCCCTCGTCGTTGCTTCGATAGCGATAAAGCGCCTGGTCAATGTAACATTCTCTGAATCGTGAGTTAATACAATACGCCTGCACTGTATCCTCAAACCAGAAGCCCTCCGGAAACTCGAGGTTGCGCCACACCTCGCGGGAGTAAACGCGAGCCCAAGGCGCACCTTGGCTGCGCCTCTGAGACAAGGGTGCCACCTTCGAACCGTCTTCGCTCATGGTGCTGTAACTACCCGTCACAAAATCACAACCACCCTTGTCGTACTCTTTCATCAAAAGCTCGAAAGCATCAGGCTCAAGGATGTCATCAGAATCTACGAATAATAGCACCCCCCCCCCGAGCAAGGGAGATGCCCGTGTTTCGTGCGCCCGAGAAGCCACGATTTCCTTGATGAATAACACGTACGCGCGCATCCTTGGCGGCCAAACTATCAAGCAGCGCACCGGTTTCGTCGGCAGAACCGTCGTCAATAGCGATGACCTCAAAAGAACGGCTGGTCTTTTGCCCAAGCACCGACTCGACACACCCAACAACGTACTTGGACGCATTGTAGCAAGGGACGATAACTGATCCCTCAACTTCGGGAACAACAGGCCAATCTCTCTTTTTGGGAAGCATACACCGTGCTGGGCGAGGCGAAGCGGCTTCAAGGATCTTGCAAGCCTCGGAAGCATCTGGAAGCTCAACAAGCTTGCTAGAAACCGTACGCTTCTTGGCAATGCCATATATCGGCGGCAAACCCAGGGAAACCTTGCGTGCTTTATAGCAAATTTTTTTGGTAACATTCATGCGCTTGCTCCAACCGGTAAAAACTTAATCCCTGCCGAACAAATCCCTCGTGTACACCTTGTCGGCGACGTCGTCAAGGTCGGCGGACCAGCGGTTGGCGACGATGACATCGCAACGGCGCTTGAAGTCCTCAAGGTCGTGCGTAACCTCGGAGCCAAAGAAGTCGGGGGCGTCGAGCGTGGGCTCGTAGACCACTACGGGCACGCCCTTGGCCTTCACGCGCTTCATGACGCCCTGGATGGAGCTGGCGCGGAAGTTGTCCGAGCCGGTCTTCATGGTGAGGCGGTACACACCCACCACGGGAGCTGCGGCGCCGGAGTAGACCAGGTCGGCCACGCGCTTCAGAATCTCCTCGGAGACAAAGTCCTTGCGGGTGCGGTTGGCGTCGACGATGGCCTCGATGAGGTTCTGGGGGACGTCCTTGTAGTTGGCGAGAAGCTGCTTGGTATCCTTAGGCAGGCAGTAACCACCGTAGCCAAAGGAGGGGTTGTTGTAGTGCGAGCCAATGCGGGGCTCCAGGCACACGCCCTCGATGACCTTGCGAGCATCCAGGCCCCTGGAGCAGGCATACGTGTCCAGCTCGTTGAAATACGCGACGCGCAGCGCCAGGTAGGTGTTGGCGAAGAGCTTGACGGCCTCAGCCTCGGTGGAGCCCATCACGAGCTCGGGGATGCCGTGCGAACCGTCGGCGTTCTCGCGGTCACGCTCGGCGGGGTCCGCGCCGCCCTCCAGCAGGTGGGCAAACCCCCAGGCCTTCTCCTCAAGCAGCTCGTGCTCGGCGGCGTTGCCCGGCACACCCACGATGATGCGGGAGGGGTGCAGGTTGTCGTAAAGGGCGTGGCCCTCACGCAGGAACTCCGGCGAGAAAAGGAAACGGCCCTCGGGGTAACGCTCGCACAGGCCCTCGGCATAGCCCACGGGCACCGTGGACTTCACGACCATGACGGCGGCGGGGTTGACCTTGAGCACGAGCTCCACGACCTGCTCGACGTAGCGGGTGTCGAAGAAGTTGCGCGCGGGGTCGTAGTTCGTGGGGGTGGCGATCACGACAAGCTCGGCCTGCTTGTAGGCAGCCTCGCCGTCCATGGTGGCAGTGAGGGACAGCGGGCGCTCCCCCGACTTTGCGCCGGCCAGGAAGCGCTCAATCTCCTCATCGCGGATGGGGCTCTCCCAGCGCTGAAGCATAGCGACCTTCTCGGGCACGACGTCCACAGCGACGACGTCATTGTGCTGCGCCAGCAAGCAAGCAAGCGACAAACCAACGTAACCAGTACCAGCAATTGCAATGTTCATAGCTCATTCTCCTTATCTGATGCCCCTGCAGCGCGGCACTCAGCACATCTTTATGCGACTCGTTCTGTTCTCAGGTTGCACAACACTATGCAAAGCAACAATCGTCAGGCCAGTTGGCGCGGCAAGAAAAGAAGCCCGGGTCCAACCAGACTGTCATTACTTGCTGCAGCCTCCGTAATACTCTCGATACCACTTCGCGAACGCGCGCAGGCCGTCCTCGAGGGGGGTCGAGGGCTTGTAGCCGAAGTCGCGCTCGAGCGCCGAGGTGTCGGCGTAGGTCACGGGGACGTCGCCGGGCTGCATGGGCACCAGCTGCTTGTGGGCCTCGAAGTCGTAGTCAGCGGGCAGGACGCCCTCCTCCACGAGCACGCGCTGCAGCGTGTCCACGAAGTCCAGCAGGTTCTCCGGGTGGGAGTTGCCGATGTTGTAGACGCGGTGGGCGGCCATGGGCAGGCCGTCCTTGCCGACCTTCACCTCGGGGGCGCCGTCCATGACGCGGCGCACGCCCTCGACGATGTCGTCCACGTAGGTGAAGTCGCGCTTGCAGTCGCCCATGTTGAAGATCTTGATGGTGTCGCCGCGGCGCAGCTTCTCGGTGAAGCCGAAGTACGCCATGTCGGGCCTGCCCATGGGGCCGTAGACCGTGAAGAAGCGCAGGCCCGTCGCCGGGATGGAGTAGAGCTTCGAGTAGGCGGCGGCCATGAGCTCGTTGGACTTCTTGGTGGCCGCGTAGAGGGAGACCGGCGAGTCCACGCGGTCCTCCTCGGAGAAGGGCACCTTCTCGTTTCCGCCGTAGACCGAGCTCGAGCTCGCGTACACCAGGTGCTTGACCGGATGGTGCCTGCAGGCCTCGAGCACGTTGTAGAAGCCGATCAGGTTGGAGTCGATGTAGGCCTTGGGGTTCTCTATGGAGTAGCGCACGCCGGCCTGGGCGGCCAGGTTCACCACCACGTCGAAGGAGTTCTCCGCGAACAGGCGCTCGACGAGCGCCGCGTCCGCGAGGTCGCCCTTCACGAACGTGAAGCGGTCCTCGACGTCGGCCTCGCGTAGCATCGCGAGGCGCGCCTCCTTGATGCCAGGATCGTAGTAGTTGTTCACGTTGTCAAAGCCGACAATGATGTCGTCGGTCGTCTCCAGCAGCTTCTTCACCAAGAATGCGCCGATAAAGCCGGCGGCGCCGGTGACGAGCACCTTTCTAGCCATTGTTTTTCTCCTTCGCTTTCAGATCGTCTTCTGACACAGTTTCAGCAAGGCGGCTTAGCCAGGACTCACGATCTATAATTACGAGTAATAGAATTGGAACACTGCTTGCTAGGCCAAAATATGAAACATCTTTATCCAACCCGCCGCATCGTGACTACGACGGTCATTTCCCAGCTATTTACTTATTAAGGAATCCAGGTACAACGAGAATGGCTCTCTGTATTTCGACGGTTCAAAAAGCCTCAACGCTTTTTCCAGGGCGGCCCTTTTCATGGCAATAAGCTCGCAATCATCCAAGGAACAGGCGACCCTTATGCCCCCCTCGATTGATTCATCGCTCATATCCGATATGACAATGCCATCTACACCCGTCTCGAGAACAGTGTCAGCTCCGCCGACCGCATTGCACAACATCGGAACACCGTTGGACATGCATTCCGCAAATTTTGTTGAAAAACCGGCTCTGGCATAAAGTTCCGGCTTACGGAACAAGATTCCGAAATCGGAATCGCGAAGCATTTCAATAACCCGATCGTGGGGCTGTCGCCCCCAAAAATGAACACCATCGACTTTTGACAAGCCGACCTGAATACCCTCTGCATCTTCAGCAGAGACGCCGACAACATCAACGACCGGCCGCGAGGGCATGTCGCCGCCAAACTTCTCAATCGCTCTTATAAAGCAAGCGAGGTTATCTTTTCCTCCAGCAGGTGAACCGGCATAAAAGAACTTCGTTTCAGTTCTTCTCTGCGATGCCCCCCCTGCTATTGTTGCAATTGAATCGCCGCTTCTGTTAAGTGGAGGCAAAAAGAACACCCGGGGATTACCACGCTCCTTGCAAATCCTCTCAAAGTAATCCCTGAAGAACGGCGATATAGCGATGACCCCATCAGCTAACCCATCAACAAGTTCAACACGTCTGCTGCGAGACTTTTCAACTATCCATGCCGCAATATCACCTCCAAAGTGCGGCTCGAACCAGTCCGTCTCATCAACAAGAACTGGGACACCGCGACTCTGGCACCAGGCAGACACCTTGGCGGCAAGCTCGGCCGAGATTCCATAGTAAACGACCGCTGATGGGTTCACTTCTCTGGCTTTGGCCTCGAAAGCCGCATAGGCGCGGCAAGACGTCAGCCGTTCATGGTATTTGGCAACCAACTGCCACTTACTCAGTCTTAGTGGCTCGGGAATAGTGACTGGAAAATCCCAGCCGTTTGCGTCTCTCACTTCTGGTTCAATCCCAGCAACCAGAAATTCAACCTCAAATCCACAGTCACACATCAAATCTGCAATTGCAAAAGCATGCTTTGTTGGAGCGTTATCTCTCGGTGCGCTCTGTATTAGGTATAAAACTTTTTTCTTTTCCCGCATTAGACGCACCCTTCTTTGCCCAGCCATCAACAAATAACATTGCACTGGTAGACAAAAGACTTTCAGCCAATAACCGCATCGATGAAGTGATGACAGCATCCTTAAAAAGACCGTCACCCTCTTTTACGCAGCATCCTTCTGAGCCTTCTTTGAATGAAGCTCGCCACGAATAACTGCAAGGCCATCTAACTTAAACACTACAGATTCCAAAATGTAAACTGCTAATCCGGCCAGCAATTGAACCGCCAGCAGGGCCACCGGTGCCATATCGACCTTGCCGATGAGTAGCATTATCAAAAAGCAAACACCCGAAGCCAGTGCGGGTTTGGCTATGTCCCATATTTGATCCTTGATGCCATAGTTGAGCAACCGCTTAACGGGGACAATGTTGACAGCCATCGAGAACAGGCCTGAGACAGCGCTCGCCACGGCAATACCTATAACGCCAAATGGAATTGACGCAAATAACAATCCAAAACAAATCACCTTTTTGACAATTTCGAGACGCAGGCAGCATGCTCCTTCACCCATGGCTTTCAATGCCTGCCAATTCATGGTCTGAAGTGGTTGGAATAGAAAGAAAATACACCCTAGTTGAAGATAAGGCACACATGCAGACCACTTATCTGTCAAAAGCACCGTCACAAGAGTCGGCGCGCAACCGGCGAGGATTGCCATCATGGGAAACACAAGGTAGGAAGACAGCCTGATTGCTTTTTGTAAAACTGACCTTAATCGTTGTTTGTCCCCATTTACCTTGCACATAACAGGAAGCATTACATTACTAATAGGCGCATTCAGGTTCCCGATTACCAATGACGGGAACTGATTGCCCCTATTGAAGTAAGCCAAATCAGCCGCCGAGTAAAACTTGCCAATAATAAGCGAACGACCCTCGGTATAAATCGAGTTAATTAAGCTGGCACCGCAAAATTGAATACCAAGCGGAACCAATGCCTTGAACGACTGCTTGGAAAAAGCGAACTGAGGCAGCCATTTAGTCTGCAACGCCATAATCAAACTTGTCAAAACGATGCTTAGGAGTTGTTGGGCAATCAGCGAGTAGATTCCGAATCCATACAATGCCATACCTATTGCGCACGCACCAGATAACAACGAACCCAACGTGGATGCTACAAATTGCTTTCTAAATAAGAAAGCTTTAGCTATATAAGCCTTTTGAATTGCATTCAGCGCCGAAAACGGAAGCCTCAATGCAAGCACGCGAAGATAAAAACCTATCTGACCCATTCCATAAAAAGCAGCTATTGCGTCCGCAGCCAAGAAGAAGAGGCCGTAGAGCAAAATCGACATAGCGAGACCAGTCACAAATATGGTGCCATAATCGACCTTGCCAGGTTCGTTCTTTTGAATCAGCGCCTCACCCAAGCCATTTGTAACCAATACGTCCGCGAGATTGATAAACACCAAAAGAAGCGACAGGACGCCATAGTCTTCAGGAGACAGAATCCGCGCAAGAACCAATGAGATTATAAACAAGGTCCCTTGGGTGAGAAACCTCTCTCCTACAGCCCAAAACATACTCTTGGTTGCTGTCTGTTTCAGCGAGTCCGACATGATTACCCAATCGCAGTCTGATTGGGCTTTTGCATCTCGCGTTGAGTGATCGACATGCCAAAAGCCATGAATAGAGACGCTATCCCTGGGTTCAGTGCATAGGAGTAATAATTTGAGAGTCCCAAAAGAGCAGCCAAGTACATAACGGCAACAAATCGGCAGGAACCGCCGTTTGCCATCTTGCTCGATACAATCGTCTTAATCAGTACAAACGCCAGTATCAGGGCTGGAATAATCCCATAATGAAACATCAAGAACATGAACTGATTGTCGAAAAATAAGTAATTCGTCTGAGTGCCATAAACATACCCGGCTGTCGACCCATTTCCCAGCACCAAGCTCAACGGGTCAACTTGGGAGAAAAAGGTATCGTATTGGCCGCTCCTAGAATCCTCACCGATCCTGTCCGCAAAAGTACTCAATGCATCCGGAAAGACCATACTGGCCACAAGAACGGCACCTATGACCGCTACGATTGTATATAACACCCGTCGAAACCTTTTCGACATTGACGGGCTTGAGACGGCTATATACAACAAGATCAAAACGGACTGAATCACCCAACTTCTTGTGGCAATCAAGAAAGCAAAAAGGATTGAGCCTGCACAAAGCAAAACTTTTTTTAGATAACCGCATTGTTGTTCGGAAGCAAAAGCCGCTGTAATCCACAAATAGCTGATACCTAAAGCAAAGTAATCTCTAGCGGGACACCAGCCGACCGTACTACCCCACCCACACAGTATATGAAAACGGACTATAGATCCAAATCCAAGAACAAAAGCAATCAGGGCGGCGCGCGGCGCTAATTGGATCAAACGTTCGGACAAATCTTGCTCATCTGCAACAAGGATAAAAAGCGGAATTAAAAATACCGTTACAGGCACGCTTCCAAACAACAAGTCAAGTATGCCCGTCCCTTGGATAAAAACCTCGATTGCCCCATAGATACCAAAACCCGCAATGCCTAGAATAGAAAGCAACGGATGCCTATTTCGATTAAAAAAAATCGACTTGGCTAGCAAGATTAGCAAGCACGTTTGCTGCAAGTAGTCAAGGAATGTTGCAAGTGCCCCCGCACTCGTACGAAACGCGAATCTCGTCGTTTCCCATTCAGATGCGACGGTATATGAGCCGCCGAGATCTCTGATTAGCGGCATCAAGAATCCAGCTGCCAGGGCAACATAAAACAAGAAAGCCGAGACGGGTAACCCGCCCAGCCTTCTTGACATTGATGCGTTTCTTCTATTGCTCGTCTGTTTAGCTATTAGAGAAGAGACAGCCATTTATCACCAATCGTCTCGAGCGACAGTTGTTGACGCAATTCCCTCGCATGCAAACTAATAGCTTGCGCATACTCCGAATCGTCAACGAGGCGTACCATCGCATTGGCCTCAGCTTCAACATCATCAATGTCAACGAGAATACCGTTGATGCCGTCGTTAATCACAGCCTCAGCGCCCCCGCCCATGCACCGCGTACAGATAGTAGGTACGCCCATACACAAAGACTCAAGCATGGAGTTCGATAAGCCCTCAAATCGCGATGACATCACGAAGGCGGCAGAAGTCCGAATGTAGTCAAGCGCGTTGGGTGAGAACCCTTTGAAAGACACTGCGTCCGCAACACCCACTTCGGAAACAAGCTCCCTCAAGCGAGCATCCAACGACCCCTCGCCAAAAATTTCAAGCATGTAATCAGGATGGCTAGCATGAAACCTGGCGAATGCGCGTATTGTCATCTCGTGGTTCTTTTGCTCTTCCAGGCGACCTGACGTCGTAATTACTTTTCGCCTCTCCCCATCATAGGGTTCGGGCACAGCCTCTGAAAGCGGATTAAAAATAACCGTCCCTTTCGCCTTTAGCCCGCTAGGTAGCAGCTCCGCCTGCGCCTCGGTCTGAAAGACAATGGCATCCGCTTTACGATACAGAATGTTACGAACACGCGGTAATACGGTACTACCCGGGAAATCAAATCGCGGGTCATTTCGAACCGAAATGACCACCTTATTCGGTAGCCCAATCGATGCGAGAAGCGTGTAGATGTTCTGATGTGGCAGGAACGACATGAAGACAGCCGACGGCTTAGCTTTCATCAGTCGGCGAATGTAGGCTATCTGCTGTAAGGGCTTAACAGATTGATCCGCGATATCATCGATGAGCGCAGCTCCCTGCGGAACCTTATAATGCACACTTTTATCCTTTGTTAGGATAATGGTGAATGAGTAACCCTTTTCCAAAAAGAATGAGGCAAGAGCCAGGGCGACACGCTCGGCACCACCACCGCCAAGTGAAGGCGCAACAAAGCATATTTCAGCCTTATCGCACTTGGAAATCAACTTAGTTTTGTCATAGGAAGAAGTCATACTCGACCTTTTAACTTTAGTAAATCCAAACGCACAGAGAATCAAACCTCAACGCATTACACCTTACTTTTTGCCATCACAATGCGTTATAACACCTGGTATCTATAATCAGTCGCACAGACAACCTCTGTATACCTCAATCATCTCGTCAACACTGCGCTCGATACTAAAAGAGCGCTTTATTGTTTCCCTGGAAGCCATGCCAACTGTCTCGCGCAAAGTTGAGTTACCCAGGAGAAGCATCAGTTTCTCTGCAAGAGCTTCGACGTCGTCACCCTTGACAAGGAATCCAGTCGTACCGTTTTCGATAACTTGCGGTATCCCACCCACGGGAGTCGCAACGGTCGGAATTCCCCTCGCCATTGCCTCCAATACGCTCATGGGCAAACCCTCGTTCTTAGATGGCAGGCAGTACACCGCAGCGCGTTCAAAGAGTGCCTCACGCTCATCGCCCGAGACCCAACCATGGAACTCACACCTATCAGCGATGCCAAGCTCTTTGGCAAGGGCCTCATTCTTTTCGACTTCACCGTCACCGCCAAAGATGACCTTCGTCTCTGGAAAGCGCTTTAGCACTTCCCTTGATGCGCGCAAGAGCACGTCAGGGCTCTTGTTCGCATCAAGGCGTCCTAAAAATAGGACGTCTTGATGCGAACAAGGTGAGCACGGCTGCGCCGGCACGCTAACACCATTGTGCACGACGATTATCTTGCCTGGGTCGCAGACGTTTACTGCGAAGTAGTCTCGCCACTCCTTTGAGAGCACCACCACGCAATCAGCTGCGCCGAAGGTCTCTCTTACATCACGCCGGTAAGCTTCCCCACCCTCCTCGAAGGCCTTGGCAAACTCACCGTCATGGTCGTGCAGTATGACACGCTTGCCGGCCTTGCGAGCCATGCGTGCCATAATCGACTTACGCTTGTACGAGCCCCGTGCGCTAATGTGCAGGTGCACGATATCGTATGCGGGCAATATGCACCTATAACGCGCCAAGGCACGAGCAAAGGCAACGGACTTGCCAATCTTCGAGGAGCCAACGCCGGTACCTAGATACTCGAAACCGTCACACGCCTCAGGAAGACCACCCCCCATATAGCCCTTCACTACAGAGACGATACCGCCGTGAAGCGAAAGGTCGGGGCCGACCATAAGGACTTTGGCTGATATGTTTGCTAGCGAGGAATCCATCGTCATCTTTAATCCTTAAACCGCGAGCCTAGGCAGCGAGCAGGAACCCCCCCCCAGATTGAATACTCGGGACCCACGTCTTTAGTCACAACGGCACCTGCGGCAATTACGCAATGGTCGGCGACATGAACGCCTTTAAGAATCGTCACGCTGCTTCCCATCCACACGTCATTGCCCACGATGACGTCTTGATCGTTCTCAGGAAGCTTGTCGCCATCTGTCAGCGACATCATGGGACGGTCGAGAATATCAGTGCGGTGATCTCCCGTGATGATGGTCAAATTGGGGCCACTCATCACATAATCACCGATACAAATCTTCGCACGAGTGGTAAGCAGAGTGGCACCCGGGCCCAGATAAACATCGTGGCCCACGGAGATGTTCCCTGCTCCAGCCACCTCGCTACGACGCCCGATTGTCACGTTCTCACCGCAGGCCGCAAAAGAACGACAGAGGGCGGGAGACAGCAGCAGCTTGTTGTAAGCGCGCGAGACACCATCAAGTATCTTGTAGGCGGCCCCCACGATTACCCCTTCCTCCACACCATCTTGTCCACCACGCCGGTGTAGCTCTGGATGATCTTCACGACCTTGGTGGACACGCACTCGTCGGCGTAGTCGGGCACGGGGGCCTGGGGCAGCGAGCCCTCGGCGTCCAGGGCCACCGCCGTGCGCACGGCCTGGAGCAAGCCCTTCTCGGAGATGCCGGCCAGGGTGAAGCACGCCTTGTCGAGGGCCTCGGGGCGCTCGGTGGAGGTGCGGATGCACACCGCCGGGAAGGGGCGGCCGACGCTCGCGAAGAAGCTCGACTCCTCGGGCAGGGTGCCGGAGTCCGACACCACGGCGAAGGCGTTCATCTGCAGGCAGTTGTAGTCGTGGAAGCCCATGGGCTCGTGCATACGCACGCGCGGGTCGAGCGCAAATCCCGTGGCCTCCAGGCGCTTGCGCGAGCGGGGGTGGCAGCTGTAGAGGATGGGCATGTCGTACCGCTCGGCCAGGGCGTTGATCGCCGTGAAGAGCGAGCGGAAGTTCGCCTCGGTGTCGATGTTCTCCTCGCGGTGCGCCGAGAGGAGCATGTAGCCCTTGGGCTCCAGGCCGAGCTCGCCCAGCACGTCGCTCGCCTCGATCTTCGCCAGGTTGGCGCGCAGGACCTCGGCCATGGGGCTGCCCGTCACGTAGGTGCGCTCGGGGGCGCAGCCCGTGTCCCTGAGGTAGCGGCGGGCGTGCTCGGAGTAGGCCAGGTTCACGTCGGAGATCACGTCGACGATGCGTCGGTTGGTCTCCTCGGGCAGGCACTCGTCCTTGCAGCGGTTGCCGGCCTCCATGTGGAAGATGGGGATGTGGAGCCTCTTGGCCGCGATGGCCGAGAGGCACGAGTTGGTGTCGCCCAGGATGAGCAGGGCGTCGGGCCTCGTCGCCACCATCAGCTTGTAGGAGGCGGCGACGATGTTGCCCACCGTCTCGCCCAGGTCGGCGCCCACGGCGTCCAGGTACACGTCGGGGTCGGCGAGCTCCAGGTCGCGGAAGAAGATGCCGTTCAAGGTGTAGTCGTAGTTCTGCCCGGTGTGAGCCAGCAGGCAGTCGAAGTGCCTGCGGCACTTCTTGATGACCTCCGAGAGCCTGATGACCTCGGGGCGCGTGCCCACGATGATCAACAGCTTCAGGCGGTCGTCGTCGGCGAAATGAATGTCGGTGTAGTCTCCAGCCATTGGGGCTAGACCTCCTCGAAGTAGGTGTCGGGCTTCTCCGGGTCGAACGCCTCGTTGCACGTCATGACGGTCACGAGGTCCTCGGTGTCGGAGAGGTTGGTGATGGAGTGCGTCCAGCCGGGGACCATGTACACGGACTCGATCCTGTCGCCCGAGACCTCGAACTCCACGACCTCGCCCGTCGAGAGGCTGCGCTCGCGGATGAGGCCGTGGCCGGCAACCACGATGAACTGCTCCCACTTGCTGGCATGCCAGTGGTTGCCCTTGGTGACGCCCGGCTTGGCGACGTTCACGGAGACCTGCCCGCAGCCGCGCGTGTGCACGAGCTCGGTGAAGGAGCCGCGGGCGTCGCAGTTCATCTTGAAGGGGTACTTGAACCCCTCCTCGGGCAGGTACGTGAGGTACAGCGAGAAGAGCTTCTTGGCAAAGGAGCCCTCGGGCATCTCGGGCATGAGGAGCGTCTCGGGCTGGGCCTTGAATTCCTGGAGCAGGGAGACGATCTCCCCGAGCGTCACCTTGTGGACGACGGGCACGTGGCAGTAGCGCCCCTCGGGGTCGGCGACGGCCTCGACGCCCTCGAAGCGGCAGCGCCGCTCCTTGCCCTCGAGGAGGTCGAGCATGCCCTGCACCAGGTCGTCGATGTAGAGGAGCTCGAGCTCGACGGAGGGGTCGCTCACCGTGTAGGGCCGGTCGTTGGCGACCGCCCAGCAGAAGGTGGAGACGGCCGAGTTGTAGTTGGGGCGGGAGTGGCCCATGAGGTTGGGGAAGCGGTAGACGGCCACCTTGGCGCCCGTCTGCTCGCCGTACCCGAAGAACAGCTCCTCGCCCGCGAGCTTGGAGCGGCCGTACTCGGAGTCGCCGAAGCGGCCGGCGAGCGTGGCCTGCACCGAGGAGGAGAGCATGACGGGGCACGCGTTGCCCGCCGCCTTGAGGGCGTCGAGCAGCTGCGAGGCGAAGCCGAAGTTGCCCGCCATGAAGTCGGCCGGGTCCTTGGGGCGGTTGACGCCGGCGAGGTTGAACACGAAGCCCGCCCTGGAGCACCACTCGGCGAGCTCGGCGGGGGTGGACTGCATGTCGTACTCGAAGACCTCGCCCACCTGCAGGCCCGGGCGCGTGCGGTCCTTGCCCCGGCTGACGTTCCTCAGCGCGCGGCACAGGGCCGTGCCCACCATGCCCTTGGCGCCGGTGACCAGGATGTCCATTACTGCACCGCCTCGTGCTCGCGGCCCTCAAGGGCCAGCTGCACGTACTCGGCGGTCTTGATCTTGGCGACCGTGCCGGCGACGTCGAGGCGCTCGGTGTTGTGGGAGGTGTAGGCCTCGTCGGCCATGGTCTTTACTGCGCCGTCCACCACGAACTTGTCGTAGTTGAGGTCGCGGGAGTCGCAGCTCACGCGGTAGTAGCCGCCCATGTCCTCGGCGCGCAGGCGCTCCTCGCAGGTCATGAGCGTCTCGTAGAGCTTCTCGCCGTGGCGGGTGCCGATGACCTGGGTGCCCGTGCGGCCGAAGACCTCCTGGACGGCCTCGGCCAGGTCGCCGATGGTGGAGGCGGGGGCCTTCTGGATGAAGAGGTCGCCCGGGCGGGCGTGCTCGAAGGCGAACTGCACGAGGTCGACCGCCTCGTCCAAGTTCATGAGGAAGCGGGTCATGGAGGGGTCGGTCACCGTGAGCGGCTCGCCCCTGCGGATGCGGTCGATGAAGAGCGGGATGACGCTGCCGCGCGAGCACATGACGTTGCCGTAGCGGGTGCAGCAGATGGTGGTGCGCCCGGCGCCCGTGCGGGCGTTGGCGTAGATGATGGACTCCATCATGGCCTTGGACTTGCCCATGGCGTTGATGGGGTAGGCGGCCTTGTCGGTCGAGAGGCACACGACGCGCTCCACGCCCTCGGCGATGGCGGCGTGCAGGACGTTGTCGGTGCCCAGGACGTTGGTGCGCACGGCCTCCATGGGGAAGAACTCGCAGGAGGGAACCTGCTTGAGGGCGGCGGCGTGGAAGATGTAGTCCACGCCGTGCATGGCGTCTCGCACGCTCTGGGCGTCGCGCACGTCGCCGATGAAGAAGCGCACCTTGGAGGCAAGCTCGGGGCTCCTCTCCTGCAGGCGGTGGCGCATGTCGTCCTGCTTCTTCTCGTCGCGGGAGAAGATGCGGATCTCCGCCAGGTCGGTGTTCACGAAGTGCTTGAGCACGGTGTTTCCGAAGCTGCCCGTGCCGCCCGTGATCATGAGGGTCTTGCCGGTGAATGCTGTGGTGCTGTTCATCTATCTGCCTTCCTTGCGCTTGGACTTCGTAAGTTGATACCAAATGAATTTTGTGTTGGTAACCGCGTACCTTTTAAACAAACGACCCGGTTCCTGAATGAGTCGGTAGAGCCACTCGAGGCTCGCGTTTTGCATCCATTGGGGTGCCTCGGGAACAATACCCGCCAGCACGTTAAATGCCCCGCCCACACCTACCATGAGCGAACGCGTGCCGCTCTTAAGCTCATGCATAAGCACTTCCTGACGCGGCGCGCCCAAGGCTACCCAGCAAAAATCGGCGCCCGCAGAATCGATGCGGGCACACAGCTCGGTCTTTTCATCCGCGGAGAGCGGCCGAAATACTGACGGCTCCATTCCGCAGATGGAAAGTCCCGGATAATCACGCAGAAGAGCCTCACGCAAAGCGTCGAGGTTCTTCTGCTCGTTACCGTAAAAATAATGCGTCCAACCGCGCTCGGCCGACATCGCGAAAATCTCTCGCATCAAATCGGGTCCCGTTACGCGGCCCATCGTTGGCACTTCTTTGCGCCCCACGACGGAGAGGGGCTTGCCATCGGGTATAGAGGCAATCGACTCAGCCTGGCATGCCCAATAGGCAGGGTCATCATGCGCCATAACGCATGCATGCGCGTTTGACACACACACATACTCACCGCGCATGCCATCAAGCTCTTCGTCAATTAGCTTGAGAAACTCATCCATGTTGGTCGCCGTGATGGGAACACCAATAACGTCAACACGACGAAGACGCGAGGGGAAATTCATATCCTGAACCAACCCCATCAGCTCCCCTGTGCCGTAAGGACAACAACCACAGTCTTTGCAATGAGCTTCAAATCAAGAACGACCGAGCAGTCCTTGATATAGGCAAGGTCCATGTCCACCCACTCGTCAAAAGTAATGGTGTCGCGGTGCTTGCAAGTTTGCCAATAACACGTAAGGCCAGGTCGAACGAGCAGGCGCTGATGCTCGCGGGGGCCATACTCAGCTGTTTCACGGGGAAGGGCCGGCCTTGGTCCAACAACAGACATGTCACCCGTGAGCACATTGATAAACTGGGGCAACTCGTCTACGGAAAACTTGCGCATGATGCGGCCTACGCGAGTAACGCGCGGATCGTCTTTCATTTTAAAGACGGGGCCCGTCTTCTCGTTGAGCTTCTTGATATCATGCAGGCGCGCCTCAGCATCGGGAACCATGGAGCGGAACTTGTACATGAGGAACCGCTTGCCATCCCTGCCAACGCGCTCCTGCTTGAACAGGATGGGGCCCGAGGGGTCATCAATCTTGATTGCTAGAGCAAGCAAAAGCAGAAGCGGCGACAGGCATGCCAACACAACCGCGCTGAACACGATATCGGAACTGCGCTTGAGCACACGGTAGGCCAGGCGCCCCTCGCGAAGCTCTTTGGCAGCTTGCGTTACCTCGGGGTCCTCGGCAATAGCTGCTGCGTGGGCGGCAAAGTCAAGCACCACGCCAGCGCGCTCATCACATGGGGCCGCTCCTTCGCAGTCAATGGCTGTGCCTTGGGTTACAGACATATCTGGGCCCCCGAACTAGAACCAATATTCACTTCTCCAACGCTTGCTTGCACGATGCTCCTTCGTTCACCTGCCTGCTCAAAATCGCCAGGCCGACCTTTGTTTTGAGTTTTCGTCCGAACATCTCAATCTCGAGGAAGGCAAGGCTCTTTTGGCGGTTGACCGCGCAGATCCATCCCTCGTGGTCTTTGAGGGGCCCGCCGGTCACCACCACGTGGTCGCCTTCCATCACGGCCGTGGACATCTCAACGGTGCGCGCGCCCTTGCGGGTGAGCGCCTCGATCCATGCACGGTCGCGCTCGTCAAGGGGCATGTACGTCTCTCCCATGGCAAGAACCCTCGTGAACTCCGGCACGCCGCGCAGTCGCTGGCGCAGCTCGTCGACGTCGGGCGTGACCGCCACCACGTAGCCGGGAAACAGGATGCTCTGGCACATGCGCCACTCGCCCTGGCACTTCTTCTGCGTCTCGTACCTGGGGGTAAAGACCTCCTCGAGCACCGCCAAAGGCACCAGGCGACGCATGAGGCGGCAGGTGGATTCCTCCTTGCCGGAGGTCACCTGAATGGCATACCAGTGGGACATGCCGGGCTCCTTTCGGGTCATACGAAACGCGAAAGAAGCCACGCTAGCGCCCGTGGGCACCCGCGTAGAGCTTCGCCACTTCGTAGAGAAAGACGTATTCAACCCCTTGAGCCGCCGAGACACACTCCAGGTGCTGCCTCAGTGAACATCAAGATATGTACGCGCTATATTATACGCACAGGCTTTCAGCATGCCCCCAGGTTGCGTGCGAATACTTACATGAACTTAACCTTTTGATACCCCACGCAAAGAGGCGCAGGGCTTGGGCTGCGCACTCGCTTGCGCTGGCTGCGAATGGCCTCTCGTACGCATGTCGTTTTTGCAACGAACCCCCTCGTCTTTCACAAATGTAATCTGCGGTACACCCGGGATTCATCTTGCTTGGGTATACCTGGATGCGTACACCACAGGCGGTGCCGCGCGCCATATGTGCGCTCAAGCGGCGCCGCCGCCAGCAAAGGAGAGGTCGCCATGATTACCGCCATGTTCGTCTGCATGCTTTTCTGCCTCGGAGGCATCGCGCTCGCCATCGGCGCGGGCGTCATCACGTTCACGTTCGGCGTGATCGGAGGCATCGCCAAGGGTGTCCTCAAGCTCGTGGGCGCGCTGCTCATGCCCATCGCGCTCATGTTTGCCTTCTTCTTCCACGTGGGCTACCTGCTGCCCATTCTTGTGCCCGTGACCCTCATTTTGTTGGTCATCGGGCTTTTGACCCCGAAGAACGCTTAGCCGCTGGGTATAAGGCACCCATGTTGCTATAGAATGACCCGAACGATTCGCCGCAAATGAGAGGCCGCACGTCGCATGAAGATGCCTGATTTCTCCAAGATGTCCAAGCAGGGCAAGATCGCCCTTTTCGCCGTGGTCTTCATCGCGCTTATCGGCATTGTGTGGCTCATCGCCAAGCTGTGCTCGCCTGTCATCGACATGCTGAGCGACCCCGTCACGCAGGCGCAGTTTGAGGAATGGGTCAACAGCCTGGGCATCCTCGGCGTGGGCATCATGCTGCTCATCCAGATCCTGCAGATTGTAATCGCGTTCATCCCCGGCGAGTTCGTGCAGGTCATGGCAGGCGTGATGTACGGCACGTGGGGCGGCCTGGCGCTATGCCTTACGGGCTGCGTGCTGGCTTCGGCCGTCATCTTCGCCCTCATCCGCCGCCTGGGCCGCGACTTCGTGGTCAAGTTCTTTGGCGAGGAGCAGCTCAGCAAGTACGACTTCCTGCAGGACTCCTCCAAGCTCGAGACGCTCGTGTTCATCCTGTTCCTCATCCCGGGCCTGCCCAAGGACCTGCTCACCTACATCGTGCCGCTCACGCCCATCAGCATGACCAACTTCCTCGTGCTCTCCACCGTGGGTCGCCTGCCGGGCATGGTGGCCTCCACGCTCATCGGCTCCTCGGTGTCCAACGCCAACTGGCCGCTCATCATCGGCATCTTCGCGGTGGTCATCGTGTTCGCGCTGCTGGGCATCTGGAAGAAGGACGCCCTCATGGACTGGGCGAAGAAGCGCGGCGGCGTGAAGAAGGAGGCCGGCAACGGCAGCGAGGCGAAGGCGGCGAAGTAGCGAGCTGGCGGGCGGCGCGGACGACCCGCTTGCGACGCGGAGCCGCCGAGCGCCCGACATGCGGCCGCCCACCGTTTGAGTACACCCCTCTCAAAGCCCGAGTGCATCCCCTCGCCGGAATGCACTCGGGCTTTTTTCATTTTTCTTCACCTTGTCTGCATAATGCTGACACAATTGGGTACCACCAGTGAAACCGCGCTTTGCGACCCGCGAGCGTTTCCCTTCCGAGCCCAAGAAAGCGGTGAGCCTATTGAGACACGCATTCAAATCCAAGCTACGCGAATCACTCGCGGCCGTTCTGCCTATCACGGCAATCGTACTTATCTTGTCATTCACAATCGCACCCATGCCCATCGGCACGTTGCTCCTCTTCATCCTGGGTGCAGCGCTTCTCATAGCAGGCACGGGCCTCTTTACCCTCGGCGCTGACGTCGCCATGATGCCAATCGGCCAGGCCATCGGACAGAAGCTCTCCCAGTCGAACAAGACGTTCCTCATCATGGGCGTGTGCCTGGCCATCGGCATCGCGGTGACCGTGGCCGAGCCCGACCTGCAGGTGCTCGCCCGCCAGGTGCCCGCCGTGCCCGACATGACGCTCATCATCACCGTGGCCGTGGGCGTGGGCGTGTTCCTCATGGTGGCCTTTTTGCGCATGAAGTTCGGCATCGCGCTGCGCTACTTCATCGTGGGACTCTACAGCTTGGTGTTCTTGCTGGCGTGCTTTGTGCCGGCAGAGTTCCTCGCCGTGGCGTTCGACTCAGGCGGCGTCACCACCGGCCCCATCACCGTGCCGTTCATCATCGCGATGGGCGCGGGCCTGGCCGCCCTCACCGGCAAAGACGAGGACGCGTTCGGCGTGGTGGCCATCTGCAGCGTGGGCCCGATCCTGGCGGTCATGGTGCTGGGCCTGCTCTTTGACACCTCCGACCTGGCGTACACCCCCTTCGCCATCCCCGAAATCCAGACCTCGCAGGAGGCCTTCGAGCTCTTCATGGTCGACCTGCCACTCTACCTCAAGGAAGTCGCACTGGGCCTTCTGCCCATCATGGCGATCTTCTTTGTAGCGCAGGTTACCTCGCTGCGCATGGACAAGGCCGAGCTGCGCGGCGTGCTGCGCGGCGTCGCGATCACCTACGTGGGCCTGGTGCTGTTCCTCCTGGGCGCCAACGTTGGCTTTATGCCCGCCGGTCACTACCTGGGCGAAGTCCTGGCCGGCGAGTGTCCCTGGTGGGTGCTCGTGGGCGTGGCCGCGCTCGTGGGTTACTTCATCGTGGCCGCCGAGCCCGCCGTGCACGTGCTCAACAAGCAGGTGGAAGACGTGACCGACGGCGCCGTGAGCCACACCTCCATGGGCAGGTGCCTGGCCATCGGCGTGGCCGTGGCGAGCGGCCTGGCGATGCTGCGCGTGTGCTTCCACATCCCCGTGATGGCGGTGCTCGTGCCGGGCTACCTGGCGGCCATCCTCTTCAGCTTCCGCACGCCGGCCATCTTCACCTCCATCGCGTTTGACTCCGGCGGGGTGGCCTCCGGCCCCATGACGGCGACGTTCCTGCTGCCCTTCGCCATGGGCGCATGCACGGCCGTGGGCGGCAACGTGCTGATGGACGCCTTCGGCGTGGTGGCGCTCGTGGCCATGACCCCGCTGATCACCGTGCAGGTGATGGGCCTGGTGGCCGAGCGCAAGAAGCGCAAGGGCGCCGGCCGCAAGCGCGGCGACGTGACCGGCACGCTCCCCCGCGTGGACGCCTCCGCCGGCGCCACCGGCAAGCTGAAGCGCGTGGCGTAGCGGCGCGCTGGGGCGCTGGGGCGCGGGCGAGCGCGGCGGACAGCCAGCCCGAGAGCGACGAGCGGGAGTGGCGAGCGCGCGACCGATGCACGCGGTCGGGCTGCGGCAAGCGGCCATTACCCTGCGACCGAGTGCGCGACCCGCCGAGTGCGCGACCAATGCGCGGGCGACGACCAGACAGCGGAAGGCCCTGGTCCCATGTACCGAGAGGATTCTCGGGGTGGGACCAGGGCCTTCTTATTGCGCGATTAGCTGTGACCGCGTGCCTTAGCCGATGACTGTGCCGTAGATGCGGTCGCCGGCGTCGCCCAGGCCGGGCACGATGTAGGCCTTCTCGTTGAGGCACTCGTCAACGGCGGCCACGTAGATGTCCACGTCGGGGTGCTTGGCCTGCACGGCGGCGATGCCCTCGGGTGCGGCCACGAGGTTCATCGAGCGGATGTTCTTGCAACCGCGTGCCTTGAGCGCGTCGATGGCGTCGTTGGTGGAGCCTCCGGTGGCCAGCATCGGGTCGACGATGATGACGAGCGACTGGTCCACGTGCGGGGGCATCTTGCAGTAGTACTCGCGGGGAATGTGGGTTTCCTCGTCGCGCTCCATGCCGATGAAGCCCACGTGAGCCGTGGGCAAGAGCTCCAGCATGCCGTCTACCAGGCCGATGCCTGCGCGGATGATGGGGACGATCGTGATGAAGTCCTCCTTGAGCACGGGGAACTCGCCCTTGCAGATGGGGGTCTCCACCTCGACGAGCTTGGTCTCGAAATTGCGCGTGACCTCGAACGCCATGAGCATCGAGATCTCTTTGAGCAGGGTGCGGAAGTCGCGGGAGTTGGTTTCCTTGCGGCGCATCCTCGTGAGCTTGTTCTGAATCAGCGGGTGGTCGAGCACGTGCACTTCGCTCATAGGTACATCCTTTCCAAATGCCTGCAAAACCCTGCGCTTCAACATGCCAACTTGCCATTATACTTGAGCAGTTTGCACTTAACCCTCAGGGAAAGGATCGTTTTATGGCAAAGGACGACGCCGTACCGACGATGGGCGGACATGACAGCCCCGAGGCTGTTTACGACGCCCGTAAGCTCGGCACGCCCAAGATGCTCGTGTTCGGCTTCCAGCACATGTTCGCGATGTTCGGCGCCACGATTCTCGTGCCGATCCTCACGGGCCTGTCGGTTAGCGCCACGCTGCTGTTCGCCGGCCTCGGCACGCTGCTCTTCCACTTCCTGTCGCAGGGCAAGGTCCCGGCCTTCCTGGGCTCCTCCTTCGCCTTCATCGCAGGTTACGCGGCCATCGCGCCCAACGGCGAGGCCAACCTGCTGCCCTACGCCTGCCTGGGCGTGGCCTGCGCGGGCCTGCTCTACCCCATCCTGGCCGCCCTCTTTAAGGTGTTCGGCTCCGAGCGCGTCATGAAGTTCTTCCCGCCGCTGGTCACCGGCCCCATCGTAATCGCCATCGGCCTCACGCTGTCGTCTTCGGCCATCAACAACGCCTCCACCAACTGGCTGGTTGCCGTGGTGGCCGTGGCCGTCATCTTCATCGCCAACATCTGGGGCAAGGGCATGGTCAAGATCATCCCCATTCTCCTGGGCGTCATCGTAAGCTACGTGTTCGCCGCCGCCATCGGCGAGTGCGACTTCACGAGCGTGCAGGAGGCCGCCTGGATCGGCCTGCCCGTGGTGTGGGACAACACGGTGTTCTCCATCTTCGGCGAGGGCTTTGACTCCGGCCTGGCCATCACCGCCATCATCACGATCATGCCGCTGGCCTTCGCCACGATGATCGAGCACATCGGCGACATCTCCGCCATCAGCTCCACCTGCAACCGCAACTACATCGCCAACCCCGGCCTGCACCGCACCCTGCTGGGCGACGGCCTGGCCACCATCCTGGCGTCGCTCTTTGGCGCGCCGGCCAACACCACCTACGGCGAGAACACCGGCGTGCTCGCGCTCACCAAGGTGTACGACCCCCGCGTCGTGCGCCTGGCCGCTTGCTTCGCCATCGTGTTCAGCTTCAGCCCCAAGTTCGCCGCGCTCATCGGAGCCATGCCTGCCTCCGTGGTGGGCGGCGTGAGCCTCGTGCTGTACGGCATGATCTCGGCCGTGGGCGTGCGCAACCTCGTTGAGAGCCAGGTTGACTTCTCCAAGACCCGCAACGTCCTGGTCGCGGCCCTTATCCTCGTGCTGAGCCTGGGCATCGCCACCAGCGCCGCCGGCTCCATCGCCTTTGTGGTGGGCGGCGTCACCATCTCGCTGTCGGGCCTGGCCATCGGCTCGCTCGTGGGCATCATCCTCAACGCCGTGCTGCCCAACAACGAGGAGGACCCCAAGGAGCACCTGCCCCTCGAGTGGCCCGAAGGCGAGCTTCCCAGCGACAAGGCGAGCGCGTAAGGGAGCTCTGACCCGCCTGCCGAACTCGACGAGCTAGCACACAAAATTGCCCCGCCCATCTGCTGCGACATGCAAGCAGGTGGACGGGGCTTTTTGGTGGGCGAAAGAGAGCGCAAGTCGGCAATGGGAAGAGGTCGCACGAGGAGGGTTAGCACCAGAACGCCTGTGTCGCTGCCGTACTCGTCACACAACAAGGCATTCACTGAGTCGCACGCCAACTATGTCCCAACCGCGGCACGATGTATCCCATCTTGCCCCACCGAATCAACCAGCATGCAGCAAGACTGCCCCGCCAACCTGCTGCGACATCTGAGCAGATGGGCGGAGCTTTTTGGCAGAGAGGGAAAAGTGTCGGCGCAACACCGGGCACGCGCGCGAGAAGCAACGGGCGCACCCGTATACGCGCCCGGCCTCATGGCAATGCGCAAGCGCGGGGCGAGGGACCCCTAAGCCACGCGGCTGCCGAAAGGCATGAGGGCGAGCTTTGCGAACTTGAAGCTCTGCAGGCCGGCCGGGATGCCCACAATCGTGATGCAGCACAGGGCGCCCGTCACCAGGGCGAGCAGGCACAGCTCCCAGCCGCCGATGAAGAACCACAGAACGTTGACCAAAAACGACACCGCACCGCCCGAGTTGACCACCTCGCTGCCGAAAGGCATGAGCGCCAGGCGCGCGACCTTGAAGCACTGCATCCCCACGGGAATGCCCACGATGCTGATGCACCAAAGCACGCCGAAAAGCCCCCAACCCAGCGCCAGCCACACGCCTGCGAGCACAAACCAGATGATGTTGCAAACAAAGTTGACGGGACCCATCGCGCATCCTTTCCCGAAAGGTGGATTCGTTTATCTGGTGAGATGATACCCACCCGAGATGAATGCGTGGTTGAAGCCCGCTTAACGCCTGGTGAAACGCAGGGGGACCGAGCCGCACCAGCAGACGCGAGGCGGAAGGCAGGAAACGCGCCGCAGCTGCGATAAACATCCAGCGCAAGAAAATCCGGAGATACTGCCGCATTTGGGGGTTCGTGTATCAAGCAGTGGGCTCGAATGGTGACCGCAACGGCATGTTTCTCTTTCTCAGTTTTCTCCATACGTCATCTACCAGGTATTTTGTTAAGGTGCAAATCTCCCGCCGCTGGCTCATCCTTCAGAAGCACTCGAGATAACCTCCACACCGCCCCAAAATCGCCCTGTAAGTGATACACGAACCCCCTTTTTGCGGCAGTATCTCGATAAAATCCTGCGCACCCAGAAATCCACCACCCTAAAACCGACCCGCCCGGTCCCTCGACAGTAGATAAGACGTCACCCAGTAGCAGCGCGACCTTCCCAGCTGGTCATTTGGGACCAGGCATTTGGGAAAACTACTCCGATACTCGTTTTGCTGCCAAGATGGCCAGATTCCCAACCATGCTTCGGCCATCAAACGGGTTTCTCCATGCCCCTGACTACACCAGCTTGGCCACCGAACGAGTCCGCACCTCGGCAACTTGCTTACTCCCCCATCAGCGAAGGGTCTTGCAGAAGGAACTTCCATGCTGGAACGACCTCGATGGTTATGCCGCCTGTCTCGATTGTCTCTGATTCCTGCTTGGTCACGATCACAAAGCGACGTATGTCATCCTGCACTGCCGCAAGTTTAACGAGGCTGTCGATCTCGCGAGCACGGGCCTGCCCCTCAATTGAGTATGCCACCTGCACGGCAAGGCCCTCGTCGGGAACATAGAAGTCGATGTCGATATCGTTCTTGGGAGACTTGAGATAGAACAACCCATCAGCAAACCTGTCGTGCAACGCAACTGCGATTTCATTCTCAAGCAGGGCCGTATCCTTGTCGCGCAGGAACAGGTTCAGCAGCCCATTGTCTGAGAAGTAGTACTCAGGGCTCCCCTCGCGCTCGACGAATTTCGCCACTGCATTGCGGACGTCGAAGATCAGGTAGGCTTCCTTCGCATACGTCACGTAGTCGATGACCGAGTCCTTCGAAACCGACATGCCCAGCGCCTTGAGCATGCCGTGAAGGGTGGTGAAGGAAACCTCACCGCGCACCGTCTCGGCAACCTTCTTCATGAGTATCCGCAGCGCCTGGACATTGCGCACGCCCCTACGCGCGGCGATGTCGCCCAGCAGGACTTTCTGATAGACGCTCTCGACGTACTCTCGGGGCGAGGCATATCTCAGGGATTCCGGGAAACCTCCGTAGCGATAGAAGCGGTCGAAATGCCCCATGATGGCTCCGACCTCAGATGTCGTGTAGAGGGAGCGCGCATCATGGGCTTGGCCAACTGCATCGAGATACTCATCGAACCGGTAAGGGCTCACATGCTGGATGAAGTAGCGGCCACCCAACGTCGTTGCAATCTCATGGCTCAGCATGTCCGCGTTGCTTCCCGTGATAAAAGCGCGCTTGCCGGAGTCTGCCAGGCGACGGGCGAACTTCTCCCAGCCATCGATATTCTGAACCTCGTCAAGGAAGAAGAAGCCCTCGTCGCTGGACAGCTCCTTCTGCACAAGTAGGATGTCGTTAAAGTCCTGGGCGCAGAATTCCGAGAGCCGCTCGTCTTCGAAGTTGATATAGACGATGCGCTCCCATGAAACGCCTGATGCCACAAGGTCCTGGGCAACCTTATACAGCAGGGTCGATTTGCCCGCGCGCCTCAGGCCCGTCACGACGTAGTTTGCCTGAGGATCGAGAGTGTAGCGACGCGGGACGATTCGAGCGTTACGTATGACCTCATGCTGGTCGAACATAACCGCCTTCAGCACGTCATGGTTCATTGCGACCCCCTGTGAGAGCATTTGTCTTCTATAGTCGACAGATTAGCACTAAATTTGTCGACTATAGAAGACAGATTTTGGGTGTTTTTGTCTTCTATAGTCGACAAAATGGGGATCAAGCGGAGGCAGGCTTGGTGAACAGGATAAGCAAGAATCCCATCGAGGGCAGATTCTTAGTTGCAGGCGTCTGGCCAGGGTCGATCCCACATAAAAGCCAAGCAGAAATCCCATCGGGAGAAGCGCAAGCACCCGCACAGCACCATGATCGGCGTTCATGGGGCGTGGATTTGGCCTCATTTCAATCACGTCTACTACGTGTGTAAACAGGCAGCGCACTGCGGCAGAATGGCCCTGATACGCGGTGGATATCATGCGCGCGCAAAAAGACGGCGCACTGTGACGACATAGCCTTCAACTCGCGGGGGATCTCATGCGCAAGCAAAAGGCCGGCAAGCTGCAGTGGCATGAGCTTTGATGCGTGGGGGATCTTATGCGCACGCAAAAGGGCGGCGCACTGTGATGGCATCGCCTTCAACTCGTGGGGGGGGATCTCATACGCATGAAAAAAGGGCGGCGCAGCGTGGTGACACGGCCTTTGATACGTGGGGGATCTTATGCGCACGCAAGAAGGACGGCGCACTTTGATGGGTGCGCCGCCCTTGCGATGCAGCTAGCAAATCTATCGGTGGAAGCCTCGCGGTCGCACCTTAGAGCGCGGCGACCGTCTTGCCCACGAGCCAGCCCCAGGTGAGGCAGCGGCCGTTGGAGTTGCCGGGCATGTTGATGGGATAGTCCACTGCGTACAGGTCGCCCGAGGTGTTGCCGATGGCGTAGAGGCCCTCGATGGGGTTGCCCTCGGCGTCGATGACGGCCAGGTCGGTGTTCACCTTGAGGCCGCCCACGACGGCGAGCAGGCAGGGGCCGGTCTTGGTGGCGTAGAAGGGGGCATCCTTGATCGGGTAGAGGAAGTGAGCCTCCTTCTCGAACTGGGTGTCCTCACCGGCCTCGCACATGGCGTTGTACTCCTCGACCTGCTTGAGGAAGTTGTCCTTGTCAACGCCGATGGCGTCGGCCAGCTCCTCGAGGGTGTCGCACTTCCAGGCGGTGACGGAGGTCTCGTTGCCCAGAACGTCCTTGCCGGCAGCAGCCTCTCCCTCGACGAGGTCGATGATCTGCTGGGGGTCAAACTCCTGCTCAACGGTACGGCTCATCGTGTCCCAGAACATGCCGCCGCCGTACTGCAGGCTGTCGGCCGTGTCGGCGCCGAAGTTGGAGTCAAAGATGGAATAGGCAACGGCGCCGGGCTGGTTGAGCATCTGCAGCGACTTGGCCTGGACCCAGTTGGCCTCGTTGAAGAAGCGCTGGCCGTTCTGGTTCACGAACATGAACGGGCCGTGGAACATGGAGTAAGCCTGCGGGTGCAGAGCCGTGGGGAGCGGGCCGTCCTGCATGACGCCGCCAGCCCACATGCCCATCTTGTGGCCGTCGCCCGTGTTGATGCCCGCGGGCCAGTAGTCGCTGCGAATGAGGCGCTGCATACGGCTCTCGCAGTAGTAGTTCATCATCTCGGGGTCGCCGGCGATGTCGCCCGTGGCCAGGATGGTGGCCTTGGAGGCAAGAATCTTCTTGTAGCCGTCGGCGGTGCTCACGATAGCGCCCTCGACGCGGCCGCCCTCCTCGCTCTGAACGAGCTGAACGGCGGGAGCCTCGAACATGTACTCGGCGCCCTGGTCAACGGAGCTCTTGTAAAGAAGCGCGGTCGGCACGAAGTAGCCGGTCTCAGGCGGCATCTCGAAGGTGCCCATCTGGAAGACGTGTGCGTCGGGCTCCTCGGGAATGATGGCGTTGCCGGCGTAACCAGCGTAGATGCTGTACGTTGCGCCGTACTGGTCGGCCTTGTCGAGCAGCCAGTCCATGGCGGGGCCGGAGTTCTTGAACCACATGGTCACGAGGGCCTCGTTGGTGCGGTTGCCACAGGTGCGGTTCCAGCGATACTGAGCAGCGACGGGCTCGATCTCGCAACCAAGCTCGGTGTTCAGGCGGGAGTTGCAGGCGCCGACCACGCCACCACGGCCGTTGACCTGGGCGGTCTTGTCGCACACGAGCACCTTGGCGCCGTTCTCTACGGCAGAGCATGCAGCGGCGCAACCGGCGTTGCCGGCACCGAGGATGAGGACCTCGGTCTCGATAGTCTCAACGATGTCGGCATCGGCGATGGGCTCGGGCTTGGTGGCCCAGCTGGGGGCGTTGAACGCGGGCGAGGCCGCGGTGGGGACGTCCGTCGAGGCGGCCGTGTCGGCAAGAGCGGAGGCGGCACCAGCGGCGAGCGCGCTTGCGGCGGCGGCGCCTGCGACAAAGTTGCGGCGAGAAATCGAGCGATTCATGTGCATTCCTTTCGTTGCGTGGGACAACTGCAGAGAACGGAAAGCCGTCGAGGGAACCGTGCGGCCCGGCGCTTTTCGTTGGTTTTAGAATGCCCCGGCGCAACTAGATAAGGAAGGCCCGAAAGGTCACATTGCCGGATGGCGCACCCCTCTCAAAAGATATGGCGTTTAGTCCTATGGCTGTGAGCTGGTGTTTTGGCGAGAGTCAAGAGTGAGATAGCTGCCCGGCCATAATCGGTCAGAGCCCCAGTGGTTGTACAGGCGCGAGCCATAGGTCCGCAATACAGGCGCTAATCCTGGGCCGGCAGCTAAAAACTGGCGTCCGAGAGCTGCCTGGCCCGTAAACCATCGTCGACCATACTGACGAGCATCACAACCATTAGCCCCCCATCGCCACGCAGGCCGCGTGGCCGCTCGCTCACTCCCCCGATTGCTCCACCAGGTTGAGCAGGCTCTGCCTGTCGCCCACGCCCGCCTTGCGGTAGATGTTGCTGATGTGGTTCTTGGCCGTACCCTGCGCGATGGAAAGCTTCTCGGCAATGTAAGGCGCGCTACGGCCGTGCATGAGCAGTGCAAGCACCTCCGCTTCACGAGCCGTAAGGGCATGAGACTCGACGAACGCCCAGCAGCATTCCTCAAGCCCGCCCTCACTTTGGAGCGCGGGCGCGGCACGATAGAGTCCCTCGAGCGTTGAGCGCGTAAAGACCCAAAAGCCGCAAACGATCGTCGCAAGCACGCACACAAGAACGGCCTTGTCAGGAGCAAGGACCCCGGGGATGAGAAGCGCGGCGCAAATCTGCCTCCCGATAAAAGACCCCACCCGGGCAACCAGCATCACAAGGCTCAGGATGAATGCGACGGGTTTGCCCGTCTTGAACGCCATGTCCGTTGCGACCAGCATGACGAGCATGTCGAGACACGATCCGCCCAGCACTGTGACGCCATAACCGAGCACGCTCGGCTCGCCCGGAAGAAGCAACGCGAGCAGCATTCCTCCCGCAAGGGCCACCTCTACGGGCCCATGCAGCGAAAACGCCTCGACGACAGGCTGCGCAACCGACATGTACGCCAGCAGCAACACCAGCAGAACGAGCGCGATGGCAAGACCGGCGTTGCTCGTCAACGCGTCCGGAGCGGGCCCGAGCATACCGAGCGCCGGCAAACCAAGCCCCCACACGAAGTTGAGGACAAACGCCGCAATCAAACCGCGAGCAACAAGAGGGCCCGGTATCGCCTGGGTCGCAGTCGGCCGTCTCGGAGTGCGGCGAGGCTCATCTTGCGACAGCGTCAGAATCGCGCAGGATATGACAGGCAGGACGGCCAATATCAACGCACGCGCAGCGACAGGTAGTGGGCTCACAATGAAGAACAGCACGAATGCGATGATATACGAGGTGTAGAGACAGCGGCCCACCTTGCCCGAGGCAAGCGCCGACCAAAGCTCGCCCCACAGGCAAAGCAACAGCGCGTTGCCCAGCGAAAACAGAACCGTCGCGAGGAGAAACGCGAACGAGGTCGCCAGCGTCGTGCTTGCAGGCAAATACGTAGCAGCCGCCATGCCCAAGGAACCCGCACAGCACAGGAGAGCCGCGACTATCCGCCCTTTGCGACCCGCGATGAGAATGCCGCGGCAGCCCAGCGCAAGCGTCGCCACATAGCCAAGCGTTGTGATGGCAAACATGAACAGATGGGCATCCGGCACGAGGCTTGCGGCTGACTTCGTACCCACGAGCGTGTCAGTGCAGAATGCCATGGTCCACCACGCTTGCCAGAAGCCCAGGCCGAACTGGCTCAGGGGAAACAACGAGCTGGTCATGCCGTCGTGCGAAACGGCCTCACTTTTATCTTTGTTCACCAGCTGTTTCATTACGCCCCCACCGCTCGCCTCACCGCAGAAACACATCTGCGGGCCCATTAGCCATGCAAGCTTATGATAACCGACGTCATGAACACGCGACCGTTGCTTGCACGCATTGCGCAAGCGCGGCAGTTGCCCGAAAGCCCCTGCCTCGCGAGACACACGGCAGCCTCTTGCATGCGCAGGCTTGGAGCGCTCAACCACGCGGCAGCCTTTTTCGAATGCAGGTATAGCGCATCCGGCCGCATCGCGGGAAAATTGGGAGGTGTTTCCGCATTTTGGGGGTTCTCCAACCGCAGGTGCGCGCGGTAGGACAGGGACTGCAACACGGGGCGATTTCGGAATCGAGAATCAGCACCAAATCTACCAGGCATTTTATGAATAGCGGGTGGTTTCCTCAGCTCGCTTCCCCTCAGTGCGCCGAATTTTGCCCCCTTGTCACGGCTCGAGACACAAACAAGCGGCTGGAGAACCCCGATTTTGCGGAAGCATCTCGCCAAAACAGCGCACAGCCGCAAGCAGGGTCCCAGGGCCCCCGCCTCATTGGCAACCAATTGAGTTTCGGAGTAGTAAAAGTCACCGCGTTGGCAGCGAAATCAGTTTCGGAGTAGTTGAATCGCCATGAAACCGTCCTCACGCCCCTTCTGGAAGGGCGGAAGCCCTAAATTTAGGCCAAAATGACGATTCAGACCTCTTTCTACAGCCTCAAACATCCAAAAGTGAATAGCCGACACCCGTCCAAACCAAAACCATTACTCCGAAACTCGTTTTGCTGCCGCTGGGAAGTTCCTTCACGCGCAATCTGTCTTCTATAGTCGACAGATACCTACACTTTTTGTCCTCTATAGTCGACAGGTCACCCAAAACTTTTCGCACGCCGTCTTCACGCACAGGGTACGACTGCCAGACCGCAAACAAAATGCCTCGCGAGCCGGGCTTCCACCCTGCGCACGAGGCGCAGCCTCCTCCGACATGGAGACGTCGCCGTGCAGCACAGCCCCAACCCTACGCACGGGGCATGGGCGCGGCATCTTCTCCAACCCCCACCACTCCCATGAGCTCGAACAGCTCCTCGCGAGAATGAACGTCAAGCTTTTGGTAGATATGCCCGACGTGGGCTTTTACCGTGCCGTTTGCCACAAGAAGCTCACGGGCAATGTCGCCGGCCGACTTACCCTCAGCCAAGAGCAGCAGCACTTCCTCCTCGCGCTGCGAAAGTCCCTGCTGAGATCCCAACTCGATGCAGCGATGCACGAGGGCGGTACGGCGAGCGGCCTGCCGCGCCTCCTCGCTTTCCTGGTCATCGCGCACCTGCACGCCCCATGGTGAACTCACATGGCGCTCGGTAGCCACCATGAACGTGGCGGCAAGAACGGCGAGCACCACAAGCGGAGCCACGCTCACGCCCACAGACACGGCCGCAGAGTCGATGAGCCTGCCGGCCACCATAGCCATGGCCCGAACGCCACGCTCGATGCCGAAGAGCCACACGGCTGAGACCCCATAGTGAAACGAGAGCGACCCCATCATCGTCATCACGAAGATCTCGCTGGCCGCGTAGCCGAAATTCGCGCAGAAGCCCGTGAGCCCGTCGTCCATGAACCCAAGCGCAGGCAGCACAAGAAATGCCGCCGAAAGCAGGGGAAGCCACGTGCCGTAGATTGACTCAAAGGCCGCACCGCGCGGCAACAAGACGATGAGGAGAGCCACGGCGAGGGCGCACACCGCCATCCCGGGTGAAGAGTGCGGGCCCCAGCTCGCGTAGGCGGTCGACTCTTGCAGGCCAAAGGCAAACGAGTACACCGCAACGACCGCGACGGGCTTGATAGGAAACGTGAACGCCGAAGGAGGGGCCGCGACAGGCCGCGCGTCCAGGCCGTCGTAACAGCTGCGCAGCATCGCAAGGGAGACTATCGGGAGCAGACAGGTCATGGCAGGCAGCCAAGGGAGCATAAACCCGCGATATACCAAGATGACGAGCGCGCCCACAACCAGCGAGACGGCGTAGTACAGGCAGATGCGCACCGGCGCAAGCTGGCCGTAAAGCTCGCTCCATAAGAGAATGAGCACCGCGATGCCCGCACCGCCCAGAATCGCACAGGGCCACGCAAACATCATCGCAATGCCGGGAAACCAAACGGTGAAGTAGCTGCCCGCCGTTGCCACAACAAGGGCGGCAATCGCCGTCCAAGCAAGCCCGCGGCGGTCATGCAAGGGAGTGACGCGCGGGGCGAAAAAAGCGAGCAGAAACATCGTCGCGATCATCGCCACATCAAAGGCGTTGTGGCCCGCCATGTGTTGGGTGGGATAATCGACAAACGAGCCAACGAAGGCGATCTCAATCCACGCCCTGTAGACGCCCAAGCCCAGGAACGGCAGCGGCACCCGCGGCATCTCCCGCACCACGCGACGTGCAAATCCGCCGAGCCCGCCTTCCTCTTTTTCCATCCCATACCCCCGGCTTCTTTGTCAACGTTCGCAACCACAACACTATATCAACCAGCTTTCTAGCGGAAATGCGGAGCTCGGGTTATTTTGTCCCAAGGGGTGGGTTATTGAGACGGTTATTGCATTTGACCTGGTACGAATCATAGAGTCAGACTCGCCTCAACGCCGCGGGGCCTGGTGCACAAGGCGACCCGCGCCCAAGCGAGACAACGTTATGCCAGCATGTAATCAGCCGTTTCAAGGAGGAACAAACATGGAAAGCATTTCGCGTCGAGACCTGTTGAAGACCACTGGCGTGGTGGCCGCAGGAGCCGCCGTCGCAAGCATGGCCAACGTGTGCACCGCACAGGCGGCCACGGGACCCGAGTTTGTCGCCGAGGTGGCTCAGCCCGCCTTCCTGGCCGCACCCGCACCCATCCCCACCGACCAGATTGCCGAGACGAGGGACTACGACGTCGTGGTCGTGGGCGCCGGTGCCGCCGGCGTGCCCGCCGCCCTGTCTGCCCTTGAGGCCGGCGCAAAGGTCGCCCTCCTCCAGAAGGAGGCCACTGCAGTCTCGCAGGGCAACTCCGGTACCGGCATCGACCTCGAGAACTCTGACCCTGCCGGCGTCGAGGCCCTCGTCTCCCTCGAGATGAAAGAGAACGCCTACCGTCCCGACCGCAAGATGCTCGCGAACTGGGCCTGGAACTCCGGCGAGGCTGTCAAGTGGGTCATCGCCAAGGCGCAGGAGGGCGGCGCCCAGGTCATCGACCAGGGCAACGCGCAGCAGGGAGCCATCGTTGAGATCAACGGCTACAAGATGAACTACGTCACCTCGTTCTTCGGCCCCAAGCCTTACAACACGGGCGACGGCATGATTGCCCTGGCTGGCGTGGCCGAGAAAGAGGGTGCCGAAATCTTCTACGAGACGCCCGCCCAGCAGCTCGTGTGCGACAACGGCAAGGTCACCGGTGTCATCGCCCAGGACAAAGACGGCAAGTACATCCAGTTCAACGCCGCCAAGGGCGTCATTGTGGCCACCGGCGACTATCAGAACGATCTTGACATGTGCTCCTACTACCTGCCCGACCTCAAGAACCTCGAGCGCAAGCAGTTCAACAAGACCGGCGACGGCCACAAGATGGTCGTGTGGGCCGGCGGCAAGATTGAGGACCTCAACCACACCAAGATGCTGCACGACTTCGATGCGGGCCCCGCTTCCATGTGCGACATGCCCTTTATGGCGGTCAAGGACGACGGCAAGCGTTTCTGCGACGAGACGACCCCCATGTCGCTCATGAACTGCCTGCTGCGCGGCCCTGAGGACTGCGGCTGGTACACCCAGGTCTTCGACGGCGACTACATGACCGGCGCGGCAGACTGGAAGGGCAAGCTCGTCGACCCCGACGGCCTTAAGAACTACATGCCCGAAGACGACGGCGACAAGGAAGGTGTGTTCCCCGGTCTCGTCAACACCTATGTCGCCGACACCATCGAAGAGCTGGCCGAGAAGCTCGGCATCGACCCTGCAACCCTGAGCGCCAGCGTTGAGCGCTACAACGAGCTGTGCGACAAGGGCTCCGATGACGACTTCGGCAAGGACCCGGCTTACCTGCTGCCCGTGAAGAACCCGCCGTTCTACGGCATCCACCGTCACGTGCGCATCTCCGCCCTATGCTCGGGCGTTGACGTTGACGAGAACAACCAGTGCCTCACGCCCGAGGGCGCGCCCATCGAGGGCCTCTTCGCCATCGGCAACTGCGCGGGCCATTTCTACGGCGGCGTGGACTACCCGCTGACCGTGTACGGCCTCAGCCTGGGCCGCTGCTACACCGCCGGCTATGTGTGCGGCAAGTACGTCGCCGCGCTGTAAGCAGGCAAGGCAAGCCAATCGCGAGCGGAAAAGACCCGAGCAGGGTGAGTCAATTGCAGGCGAGATAGGCGAGCTTAACGCGCAAAGAGCCCGGTTCCGGCCCTGAACTGCCTCCCATTTCTTGGACAAGGAAAGTAAAGTCCGAGGAATGGGAGGCTTTTTCATGTCCGTCGACCTGAGGTGCAGGCACGACAGAGAGGTCAAGGAGAGGGCGGCAACCCTGTTCACCTCCGGGCGCGGCCCGGAATCCATCGCGCGAGCCCCGCGTCACCGTGAAAAACAAGCAGCCACAACTCGGGCTTTGCGCCACTCGGACACAACAACTTGTGCTTTGTGTCCCATGTGATGCCTGGCGAGTCGTCGGCATGCCCTCAAACGGGACGAGGCCCCGGATGGGAGTCCGGGGCCTCAAAGGAGAGGGAGGCTTGGTTAGGTCGCCTTTCCCTTGGGACGGGCCCGGGCGGAAAACCCGGGCCCAAGGAGAGGGAGGCGTTCGAAGCGCTGGTTGCGAGGCTGCCGGGTGTTTCTTGCTTAGGCGCTCGCTCCTTGCGACTAGTTATAGATTACTAACTTCTCAGCCTAGTGTCAACTAAAGTAAACTACAAAGTCATTTTTAGTTAACTCTTCTTAACTTGCGCACAATCCTTAATTACTCGCTCAGCCTCATCCCCGCAGGCCCCCTCGCCTAGCCTGCAAGGCGCTGCTCGAGCTGCTTGACGACCTCGACGTCGGCAGGGAGCCAGTCGACGTCCCACAGGTGGGCGACATCGAGCCAGGCCATGTTCTCGTGGACGCGCTCCTCGATGGTGCCCGCTACAATCTTGCAGGCAAAGCACTCCATGGAGAGATGGAAGGTGTCGTAGTCGTATTCGACGGTGCAGAGATGCTCAAGGTCGCCGATGGTGACGCCGAGCTCCTCGCGCAGCTCGCGCACGGCCGCCTGCTCGGCGGTCTCGCCGGGCTCGAGCTTGCCGCCGGGGAACTCCCAGCCGTCTTTGAACTCGCCGTAGGAGCGCTGGCAGCTCAAAATCCTGTCGCCGTCGCAAATGACCGCCGCCGCAACCTTGATCGACTTCACGTGCCGTCCCCCTCGAAGCAAAACCATGCCGTATACGCGCATGGATCATTATCGCCGGGCCCACAGAGTCGCAAGATCTTGCTTCGAAAACCCCAAGGAGAATCGCAGGGTTCGTGCGCGAGGCAGCAAAAAGCCCAGCCGTCCTTTTCGGGCGGCCGGGCCTTGGAGTGAAAAGATGCGACGCATGCGGTGAGCAATTAGCAGGGCACCCTTGCCGAACTGGCATGTCCACAGCAGGGCAAGTTACTACCTGGGACGCATGACCAGCGCATCGACGTGCCAGCCGAACTCACGGGCACGACGGGCGCATCGGGCGCGGGGGCGCATCGGCAACCACGCCTGGTATGGCTCACAAGCCGGGCACGAAAGGTGCATTGGGCATGAGAGACGCGTCGAACCGAGTTCCGACTACGACCACCCTTGCGCCCACGCCCAACGCGCAGCTAGCAGGCCTTACTTCTCGGGCACAGCCTCGCCAGCAGGGGCCTCGCCTTCGGCGGCAGCGTCCTCGCCCTCGGCGTCGCCGCCGGGCATCGGGCCCATGCCGCCCTTGTCGGACTGCTTGGGCTCGGCGTTGTTCTTGCCCAGCGTGGTGGCCTCGTCAAGGTCGCCCGTGGCCAGGAACTCGCCCAGCGTGTAGCCCAGTGTGAGGCACATGCCGATGGAGACACCGTTCATGATGCCGTTGTAGCCCATGGGGAAACGGCCGCCGCAGGTGTTGCCGCAGGCATAGAGGCCCTTGATGGGCTCGAAGCCCTGGCCCTGAACCTGCTGGTCACCGGTGCAGAGCAGGCCGGACGTGGCAACGAGCGAGCCGCCGCCCACGCGCTTGGAGCCGACAAAGCCGTAGAACGGGGGCGTGGCGATGGGCCACAGCATCTCGGGGTCGCGGCCGAACTCCTCGTCGACGCCGGCCTCACGCGCGGCGTTCCAAGCCTCGATCTCGGCGATGGCGTTCTTGGCGACGCCCTCCTCCATGCCCATGTAGGAAAACAGCTCCTCCAGGGTGTCGGCGCAGTAGAGGTACTTGCCGGACGTGTCGTCGCCCTCGGCGCCGGTGCCCTGCGCGGCCTCCATGTACTCGCCGATCTTGTCGACGGAAGCCTCGTCCCAGTTCTTCAGCGCGAGGTGGCCGGCGATCTGGTTGAGCAGCACGGTCTTCCAGTCGGAATCCCACACGCTGTAGATGATGTCGCCAGGCTGGCGCGCAACGGCGCAGCCGGAGAGCAGCGGGCCGCCGTAAGCCTCGTTGCAGAAACGCTTGCCGTACTTGTTGAGCCAGATGGTCTCAGCGCCCTCCATCGGGCTCATCGGGAAGGCGGCATGGCTGCCCATGTCACCGCCGGTGCCGATCTCGACCTTGGCACCGATGCGCATGGCCATCGCGATGCCGCTGCCGTCGCGGCCAGACATGGCCGAGCAGTCCCTGTACTCGCCCAGGGCGTAGTTCTCAGCGCAAATGGCGTTGTACATCTGGCTGTTCGCACCGATGTCGCCGCAGGCAAGAACGACGGCGTCGGCGTCGATCTCGATGTAGGAGCCGTCCGCAGCCTCGCAGATAACGCCCGTGACCTCGGTGTTGTCGTCGCTGTGCACCAGACGCACGGCCTTGGTCTCATACAGGAACTGAGCGCCGGCGTCCTTGGCCTTCTGCTGGCTGCGCAGCACGGCCTCCTGCAGGCCCACGGAGCCACCGAAGTTGGGGGTGCCCACGTAAGAGGTGAAGATGCCCTTCCTGTAGTTGTAGCCGTCCACAACGGGCCAGTTGAGGCAGATGATGTCGGCCTTCTCCTCATCGGTGAAGCCGTCGATGAACCAGTCGAAGGCCTCGCCGGAACGGTAGGCAAAGTCGCGCACGTACTTGGGGTTGGCGCGACCGGCGCCGTAGATCTGGTACTCGTTCATGAACTCGGTCTCGTCATATCGAGGCACGCCGTTCACGTCCATCTGCCAGGAGGAGTTGAGGTGTCCCACGTCGTTGCCGAGGACCATGAAGTACTCCTCGGACTGCGGGTCAACGACGATGACGTCGGAGCCGAGCTCGGCGGCACGACGGGCAACGGCCGTACCAGCGTGGCCGGCGCCGCACACGACGATATGAGCCGTGAGCGTCTGGGCAATGTCGGTGATCTCGGGCTCCTCGCCGAGCCAGCCGGCGCCGAGCACCTCGCCCATCGTCTTGCCCTCGTTGCCGGTGAACTGCATGCCGGCGGCAGTCGGGGCAGCCTCGGCTGCACCCGCCTCGGGAGCGCCTGCAGGAGCCTGATCGGCGAGCGCCGTGCCGGCCATGGTGGCGGCCGCAACGGCGGCGCCAGCGCCGGCGACAAAGCCGCGACGCGTCATGACGGCGGGCAGCGGAATAGCGCCGCGCACCTTGAAAAGCTCGCTGACAACCTGTGCTTGCTTCATGTCAAATCCCTTTCTCGTGTCTGGGATGTCTGATGTGGCGGGCACGTGCTCCCCGCTTGACGAGACGAACACTAGGCCGGCGCCGCAGCGCGCACCATTGCTTGCAGATGGTGAACTTGAGCTGCACGAGATTTAACCACCAGATGGTTAGATGGCATCTACCAGGTATTTCAAGGGATATGAGTAGAGGTAGCAGTTATTTGGTATCGATTGATGAAGCGTGGGGCCCTACTATTGAGGGTGGACCTCGAAAACGATAAGTGGGTGGGATAGGGGGCGCCGCGGTATTTTGGCGTTACGTCAGCACGAGCATGAAACGCGCGCAATTGCACCGGCCGCACTCATGACGCGTCAGCGAAAGCCGCGTGATCCGATACAAACAAGAACACTGCACATCGCCAAGACCGCGCCAGAGCCTACCGGGGCGAAAGTCAATCACTTGGATGAAAGGGCGGCCACCCCACAAAGCGCCGCCGACCTTGCTGTAAGCCATGTCGCGCTTCAATGACCGCGCACTAGGAGCGCAAACAAAGGCAGCATCCGATACAAGCAAGAGCACGTCAGATCACGATGGGAAGGTCAATGCTGCACATTGTCAAGAACATGCCGGAGCCTACCGGGGCAAAAGCTGATTGCTCGGACGAGAAGGGCGGAACCGCCGGCCAGAGCATGCACGCGAGCAGCACCGGACGGACAGCGAGCGCACACCTGGAACACCCATCAAAAGGTGAGGCCATTGATGCCGCCGCCTCGACAATAGCCCGTACTCGAAAGAAAGACGGCCACCGGCCCAAGCTGCCCCGCGAGGGTACGTTTCTCCCCCTTGCGGCCCTGCAGGAGCATGTGCTGGCAATGTTGGGCCTTGCCTGCCTGTTTGCGTGGGTTGAGCTGCTCTTTTGCTTCGAGGGGGTGCTGCGCGACCAGGTTGAATATGCAGGCGGCCTCGTGCACGACCCTCTTTTTCGCACTGCAACGCTCGTGGCGGCGATGCTGTTCATAGGCATCACGACAGTTGACGCGCTGAAAAAGCCACGCACAAGGCTGGATGTCCCGCAGAATCGTCGCACAGTGCTCGTGCTTTCTTGCATTGTGGGCGTCGCTTGCTCGACCGGCACCACCCTGCTGGCGGGTTTGTGGCCCACGGCACCTGTCGCCCTCTCCTGCCTGGCAGGCGTGGGCATAGGCTGGTTTATCGCATGGGGAACGCTGTCGTGGGGCGCGCTTCTCGCCCGGCTCGACCTGCGCGAAGCCCTGCTCATCGTGTCGGGCTCAGCATGCTTGCAATGGCTGCCGTTCCTGTTTGCCCCCATTCTGCCCTGCGCTGCACAGGCCATCTGCATCGCACTGCTCGCGGCCGGAAGCTGCCTTTGCCTGGCGCAAACGTCCACCGAGGATTATTCTGCGATGAAGGAAGCAGGCCAGGGCGCATGCCCCAACGCCTCCGCGTCTTCGAACGCCGCCGAAACCGCATGCCGCGCTCGCACGGGCGCTCACCAAAAGGGCGAGACGTTCACCCGAAAGCTTGCAGCCCTTACCCTCACCATGTTTGCCTTCTCGCTGATCATCGAGTTTATCTGGTGCTTCTTCATTAAGATGCTGCCCGGGCGGCTGAGCATGGGCCTTTTCCCGGCCATCTTCGCCTGCGTCACCGTCATCACTGCAGGCGTCATTGCGGGTTGCATCGCAATCATGGAGCGGCAACATGGATACCGTCTCGAGCTCTTCTACCGCCTCATGATGTTCGCTTGCCTGTGTGGTGTCGCAGCGACAGGGGCGGCGGCCCCGGGCGACTCAACGGCACAGCAGTTCGCGATGTACACGCTCGTCTACCTGGGATATTCGCTTGCCGGCCCCACTATGTGGCTGCTCGCGCTCGGCTATGCCCACATGCGCCGTGCTGCGCCTGCGGCCGTGCTGGGATGCGTCTTTGCGGGCAAGTACCTGGGACTGTTCTGCGGCTTTGGCACTGTGGACATTTTGAGCGCCATCGGGATTGGAGAGGCAACGGGTCCCGTTCTCGTACCGAATGCCGTGCTTGCCTGCATCGCGGTACTGGCCTGTGCCTTTCTCATCATCTTCCCAGAGCGCGAGCTGCTGTCGCTGTCTCCCCTGCTCTTTGGCCTGAGCTCAGAGTCAATCGAGGCCCGTTGCGCCCAAATCGCCGCCGAGCACGGCCTCACGCCGCGCGAGACCGAAGTCTTCACCCTGCTCGCCCGCGGCCGCGACGTCGGCTTCATCTGCGCCGAGCTCTACATCTCCCGCGACACCGCCAACGCCCACCGCAGGGCCATCTACTCCAAGCTCGCCATCCACTCCCAGCAGGAACTGCTGGACATCGTGGAGGACGGCCTCGGAGGGGAATAGCACGACTGCGACCACTGTCTGGGGTGCCAACGACGCAAGAGCATCCCGACAATAGCTCCACCGAAGGGTCTCAGGGGAATAGGCCCCCGAGCTTCGCGCGTCGACCTCGAAGAATTTGCATAGGCAGACTACCGGGGTGCCGCACCTGCCCCACGCGCTTCCAAGAACACCAAGAACTCCTGACGCGAGCGCACGCCGACTTTCGCATAAATGTTCTTGACATGGGTGCGCACTGTCTCGTGGGATATGTTGAGCTGGTCTGCAATCTGCGGAAGCGTACAGGCACTCCGCAGAAGACCGGCGATTTGCGCCTCGCGCCGTGTGAGCCCAAACCCCTCAAGGAACGCCTCGCCTCCCGAAGCCTGGCTGTCTGAAAACTCCCACGAGTTACCTGCCCGCCAAAACGGCCCGCTCGCAGTCTCCCTCCCCGGTCTGAGACAACGTCGCAAACCGCAGCCCGTCACGACCAAAACCGTGGCGAAAACCGCCATGCCGCCAATAAGCGAGGAAACGCCCTCGTCGAGTCCAGCTAGCGCAGGGCTGAGCAGCTTGCCGAGTATCCGGGGAAGCTGCAGGCAAAGCAGGTGCCCCAAGGCGAACACCATCGGCGAAGGCAGGCTCACGCGCCGCGCCGCCGTCACAAGATACGCCCACACCACGAGCATATTGGTCCGCCGTATGGCGATTGCCACCCCGGCGGAGAACTCCTGCGCGAATGACTGAAAAGACAGGAAGAAAAGCGGGCCAATGAAGAGCGTGGCGATGAACACAGGCAGCAGCCGCTCAACATCCTGTCTGCCCAGCAGGCAGACCCATGCAAAGGTCACGAGAAAATCGATCAGGTAAATCGCAAGCCATATGTAGTTCGACGACTCATGGATATGCACGTTTAGCATCGTCATCTCGAGAACGACGTTCAAGAACACGACCGGCAGGAGGAGCCACAGATACGGGAGACGCGCCAGCTCGCGCAAGGATATCTCGCTGCCGTTCTCGCAAAGCGTCACCTTGTTGATTCCCCATGCAAGGCAGACGCCCGTCCCCAACGCGAACACAATCCCCAGCAGCTCGAGACTGCCCGAAGAGAGGAGCGGAACAGAGAGCGCCAAGGCACCGTTGAGGGCAAAGCCGGTGGCGATGGTAAGCAAAGCGAACGCGGGCTTGATCGAGCAGAGGTAATACCCCAAGACAAAAATGACAGCGGCACTGCCCACGTTTCTCATCAGGCCTCCAACGACTAGGCCCATCGAGCCATAGGCTCCGAAGGAGACAGCGCCCCCCACCGCCATGACCACGCAGGCGCCCGCGACAAGATAGCAGAGCGTCTGCTGGCTGTAGGAAACACGACGTTCGGCCACAACGAGAAGCGCGAGGGCGAGCGCCTGCACGCAAAAGATGATTCCATCGAAATCGCCCGCCGAAGGAGCCACGCTCGCAAACATCCTGAAGCAGGCAATGGCAAAGCATGGCAAAAGGACAAAGCCCTTGAGTGGTCCCGCGGAAAGCGAAGAGACGGGTTTCTCGTCCATCAAAGGCATGTCAAATTCACCGCAGACAACATCACGAGCATCTTCCTCCCTAGGCGCAATGCAACCAGCATAGCATCACACCTGCAAGACTCGCCCCTATAAAGTGACGAGGAGTGAAAATTAGTCGCAGCTTGCTCGCATCCGTCCAGACAGGGGCGTGCGCATGAAAGAGCGGACAGGGTCAACAGCGCCACCCCAAGAACCAAGACAACTCGCCGCAGGGCCGCATCCCCCCTTTGGGTGAATCCCTTGGCCCGAATGGGTGAGAGGTGCCGCAGACGCACATTTCCCCCGGTAAAGGTATGGCATGGCGGCGTGATTGCGAAAATCATTGTGCGGTGAGGAGACGCCGGGGGCCTTGGGCACGTCACCCCCGACTTCTCCATCGTTTTGTGGACCTAGGAGAGCAACAGGGAAAGAAAGGGATGAATCCGACTATGGGTGCAATCACGCGAAGGGGTTTTCTGAATGGAACCATCGCCTTGGCCTCCGGCGCCGCCGTGAGCCAGGGACTCTTAGGGAGCGCAAGTCAGTCCAAGGCAGCGGAAGCAGGTGACTCGTCCAACACCGGGCAGTTCTACAACCCCACCCCTCAAGACGACAGTTGGACGTCGTACACCACCGATTACGCCGACATCTTCTCGCCCATAGCCGTGGGGCCCCTGAACCTCAAGAACCGCCTCATCAAGTCGTCGGCCGGATCGGACACCACCAACAAAGAGGAGAAATCCGTGGCCGCCGTCAGCCAGGCGGCCCTGGAGTACTACACCCGCATCGCCAAGGGCGGCGTCGCCGCAATCGTTCTTGAGGCAGACGTCCTCTCCCATCTTGGCTTCGCTCCGAACACCACCGTGGCGGCACCAGCAGGCGAGCAAGGCGAGCAGGCCGAAAAGGGTGGCGAGGGTAAATCGGGGTACGCTTCCTCCTCAATCGCCACGCAGGACGTGGGCGAGCAAATCGCCGCAGCAAAGGTGCTGGTCGACGCCATACACGAGCACGACTGCTACGTGCTCTACCGCTTCCGCGCGCCGGGAACGGGAATCGTCGACAACGACGTCGTTGGCAAGTCGAAGGAGTTCCTCGAGGGGTTCTTTCAGTCGTGCGGCGACTGCGCCCGAAAGCTGAAGGAGGCCGGCTTCGACGGCGTGGAGATAAAAGCGGCCACCACCGACATCTCCAGCCAATTTCTAAGCCTCAAGAACAATACTCGCGAGGACGAGTATGGCCCGCAGTCGCTTGAGAACCGCGCTCGCATCATGACCGAACAGATCAGGGCCATTCGCGAAGCTGCCGGCGACGACTTCGCCATATTTACCGTGCTCAACGCCTGTGAAGAGAACGATGCCTCACTGGGCGACACCGAGGGGTACTTGTCGTTTGAAGAGTGCGTGGCCATCGCTCAGCTTCTCGAGGCGGCCGGTGCCGACGAGGTGCAGGTGCGCGCAGGCGGCGGCACCATCGAGACGTCGTCGTGGGCGCCCGACAACGCACATGCAGGTTACAAACGTCATGGCATGACCGGCTATGGCACGCGAATCGACTACAACACACACTGGAACGGCATGGAGTGTGGGTCGTACAGCGGGGTCGGAGCCTTCTTCCCCGCCACCAAAGCCCTGAAGCAAGAGGTCTCGATCCCCGTGGGATGCGCCTCAGCCGATCCCAGGCTCGCCCCCGACCTGGTGAACAACGCCGTGCGTGACGGGCTGGTCGACCTCATTTTCATCAACCGTTGCATTCAGGCCGACTTTGACCTGCCGAACAAGCTCGCCGAGGGTCGGCGCGACGAGGTCGCACCCTGCTGTCGCTGCCTGCACTGTCACACCGCGGGCCTCACGCCCAAGACCCCCGAGCGTTGCCGAGTGAATGCCGCCCTTCAGGTCGCATATCGCGCCAGTATGCCTGAGGGCTACGACGTTGTGCCCGCCGAAGTGAAGAAGCGGGTGCTCGTCGTCGGCGCAGGACCCGCCGGCATGGAGGCTGCCCGCATCGCCGCACAGAGGGGGCACCAAGTAACGCTCTACGAGAAGGGCGCTTCTTTGGGCGGTTTGCTCATTGCGGCAAACGCCTATAAGGGTGAGCACGAGGCGCTCGGAGACCTCATCGCCTATCTCGCCAAGCAGCAGGAACTGTACGGTGTGGACGTGCGCCTGAACACGGAGGTGACCGCCGACCTGGTGCGCCAGGAGGCGCCCGACGCCGTCGTCGTAGCCGTTGGAGGCAAGCGACCCAACCCCTCGCTTGCCGGAAACGACACTGTGAACGTCGTCAGCATCGATGACGTTGCCCTCAGCCAGGAGATAGGCACACGTGTTGCCATCATCGGCGCCGGCGCGCAGGCCATCGATATGGGGCAGTGGCTGCTCGCCCAGGGTAAATCGGTCACATTCCTGAACCCGGGCACAAAGGACGACATCGACAAGGAGCAGTCGCTGTGGTTCCGCAAGTACCTGTTGCCCGACCTGTACGCTTCAGGCGTGAAGATTTGGAACCAGACCCAGGTAGAGGGCCTCACCGAGAACGGGCTCGCCTTCACAAGCGGGACCGACGGGGTCGTGCACCAGCTTGTCTGCGACACCGTCGTGGAGGCACAGGACATGATTGCAAACGACGACCTGGCCAAGGAGCTTGAGGGGGTCTGCAAAGTTGTGAGCGTGGGAGACTGCGCGGCACCGTTCAACATCCAACAGGCCATCTCCACCGGCAACCTAGCCGCCCGCGCGCTTTAAAAGGGCGATTCTTTCTCGGCGGGCAGCGGCTCCCAAGGCGTGATGGTTTATGATTCCACGCCAAGCACAGCCCGGCACCCGGCAACCCGGCATATGGCATTTGCTGCAGGCAGGCCCTCACGAGCAGCCAACTCGCGAGGGCCTGCCTCAGGTGTTTACAAGCTCATCTGAAAGGAACCGACGACATGGAACTCTCACACTTGGCAAAAAGCGCTTTCTGCATCGCCGCCTCCTCCGTCCTGGCATTCTCGCTAACCCAGGCGAGCGCGCTGGCGGATCAGGTGAATGATGGGGCAGTCATGTACGCAAACAGCGACTTCATCGAAAAGGAGCAGCCCGCTCTGTCAGATGAGACAAAGCAGCTCATCGCTCTCTACCAGCAAGACCCCTCCATGGAGAACTACCTGAGCCTGCGAGCGACCGTCATTGAGAACTACAATGCCGTCCTGGCCCGCAAGGAGGCAAAGCTGGCCTCGCTGATAGACGAGACCGCAGGCAAACCAGGCGGGGACGACAAAGTCGCCGAAATGGAAGACATCGTACAGGACATGTACAAAACCTACTGGGACCGCATCAACAGCAGCATGCTGCGTTTTACCGACAGCCGCCTGCTGAGCTGGAGCGTGGCCGACGCCGCGCAGTTTGAGTACATTCCCGTCATGGGTGCGGGAACCAGCATATACATTAAGCGCACGCCGGTAACAAACGCCGAGTATGCCACCTTCCTAGCAGAGACAGGCAGGACCGCCCCGCAAAATTGGGTCGACGGCACCTATCCCACAGGGCAGGAGGATTACCCCGTCAACTACGTCAGCTATGACGACGCCGTCGCGTATTGCACCTGGCTCAGCGAAAAGGACGGCGTGAACACCTACCGACTGCCCAGCGAAAGCGAGTGGGAGCTGGCCGCCGGCCATATGCCCAAGGACGCGGACTTTAACTGCGGCGTCAACGAGGGCAGGACGCCCGTCGAGGCTTACGCCGATGTCACTCGCGGCGCCCACGGCGCGATTGACTTCTGGGGTAACGTATGGGAATGGACCTCTACCGTGCGCAGCTCCGCCGACAACGTGAACATGCTCGCCGTCAAAGGCGGCGCATGGGACTCCCCCCGTACCGACTGCCGCACCGAATATCGCGGAGAAAGCCGTGCTCAGAATGCCGGATATGAGAACGTGGGCTTCCGCGTGGTGCAGGTCATAAACGGCGAGGAACCGCAGCAAAACGTCGAGTTGGCCACGCTGGAGGCACCAATCGTCAACGCCACGCGTCTTGAGGATGGCACCGTGCAACTTTCATGGCAACCTGTAACAGATGCCGTGGAATATCAGATCTTCGACTATTGCGAGGAGACCGGTCTCGTGCGCATGCTGAACACGACGGCGGACACCTTCCTTACGCTGGCCTCACCCACTGACGGAACGTATCGCTACATTGTCCAGCCGATCTCCTACACGGCGGTGTGCGACAACGTGTCGGGCGAGTTCAGCGTCAAAGCGACTCCTGAACAAACGATGGAATCATCCACGCGTTAACCAGGCGGTCCTTTATCAAAGTCTTCCAAACAAGGGACGCATCTTTCATCATCCAGCCTACCTCAGCAGCGCAAAGGGCTTCACCGAGAGGGCACTCGACTGGTGAGGACGCCGGGCAAGAAGGCCATCTTCAAGGTTCTCGCCCGCAAAAGCCCGACAACAAGGACGCCACGCAGAAAGGCCGCCGGCGGGCCCGAGAAAGGCTTGCCGGCGGCCTTCAGTCGTCTGCGAGGTGCCAGCATACGAAAAAGGGGGACCCCCTCGGGTCCCCCTTTCCAGGTGCCTCTGCAGCGCCTCCCCGCCCCGAGCCCGCGCAACGCGCCCCGGGGGCCGGCGGCGCCCTAGTCTCCCACAGGGTCGCCCCTGCAGTACCATCGGCGCTGGCCGGCTTAACTTCCGGGTTCGGTATGGGTCCGGGTGTGCCCCGGCCGCCATTGCCGCCGGCCCCCGGGGGGCGTTGCGGCGCGGGCTGCGTTGGGGCGGGGTGGCGCTACCAAGGCGCCCTGGGGGCCGCACAGCGCTTGAGGAAGGGTTCCCTTGAGAACGGTCGGGAGCGGAGGGGGCGTTGAACGTG
>CAKUAI010000015.1 GCA_934636245.1 uncultured Coriobacteriales bacterium | reverse complement strand
AGCTGCAGGCCTTCACCCACCCCAGGCCGGAGGCGAGGCACAGGGAGAAGGCGGGGGCCTAGCGCCCCCCCCTTTTTGTCGCCCCTCCGAGGCGTCGGCCAACCAAAAAGCCCCGCCCGGACCGGAGTGGTCCGAACGGGGCGTGAATTCGTTATAGGGGCTTTTGTTACAGCCCCTTTTTTCATGCCTTCCACCAAAACGCGGGTTCTGATGCGCAAGGCGCGCGAAGCCGCAGCGTACTGGATGTACACCAAAGGTGCGCACCGCGCGTGAGCCTCCTGGGAACGCGGCGGACGAGGTTCCGCCCATACAAACGCAGGTTCTGATGCGCAAGGCGCGCGAAGCCGCAGCGTACTGGATGTACGTAAGGTTTCGCGGAACGCAGCGCATCAGGTTCCGCATCCCACCAAAACGTAGGTTCTGGCCTGCAAGGCGTCGGGAGGCGATGCGTACTAGATGTACGTGAGCCTCCCGAGAACGCAGCAGGCCAGGTTCTGCATCACTCTACTTGCCACAGCATTTTTTGTACTTCTTGCCGGAGCCGCAAGGACACGGATCGTTCCTACCCACCTTGAGCGGCTCGCCGTTCTCGTCGTAGAACGCACGGGTGCCCTGGCTTGCGCGGACTTGGTTGTTCGACCAGCCGTTGTTTTCCCAGTAGGGCAGGTCCTCGAGCATGGCGCGCAGCAGCGGCAGCATCTCGGCGCGCTCCTCTGCGGTGAGGCCCAGGTTGGCCTCGTCGAGGTCGCGCACCGTCTCGTCGAAGCTCACGAGGTTGCCGTTGAGGTCGGCGATGCTCTCCATGATGCGGTCGGCGTAGTACAGGTCGGATTCGTCGTCGGGTACATGCGCGTCAAAGAAGTTGCGCAGCGCAATGGCGTTGGGCTGGCCGAGCGTGTAATCGATGGTCTCCATCTCGCGCAGCTCGTCGGGCAGGACCGGCATCTCGCGCTTCTCATGCAGGCCGATAAGGTACTTCTTGAAGCCTTCGAGCTCCTCGGCGCCGTGCTCGTCCTCCGGGCTCACCTGGGCCTCGTCGAGCTGGTAGTGCACGAGGTAGCACTCGTCGCCCAGGAACCACACGCCGTAGTTGAGGTCGCCCATGCTCACGCCGCTCAGCACGTCGCGCTCAAAGCTCTCCTGGCCAACACCCTCGCCGTACCAGGCGCGATACTGCTTCCAAGCGTCGGGCAGGCTTACGATGCCGCAGAAGTCGGTGAGGACCTCGGCCGTGTGCTGGGCATGTGCGACCTCGGCGCGACGGGCCTCGACGGCCGCCCAGTCCAGGCGCTGCAGGCTTGCGCGCAGCTCCTCGGGCACCAGAATCGTGAACTCGCCCTCGCCCCTGAAGACATAGACATAAGGCGGCATGGCTTCCATGAAGTTGCTCTGGGAGACCTCCTCATCGCTCAACGTGAGGGTGCCGCCGGCTTCGGTCACCTTGCGTGCGGTGTCGAACTCGGCAGGGGAGGCGAAGACGAGCGTGAAGGCGGCGTCTTCGTCCTGCTCGCCGCATGCCTGGGCAACGGCCTGGGCGAGCTCGGGTTTCTTGAGCTTTGAATATCCCTTGAGGTCGTAATCCTTGGCCATCTCCACAAGCTTGTCGCGTGTGAAGGCCTCAAGCTGCTCGGCGAGCGTGGTGACGACGGGGCCGTCCTGAGCCTGATCGGCCAGCGAGGACACCTTTGTGTCGCCTTGGCCATCGACGTACTCATGCTTGATTGCCGCCTCAATCTTTTGGGCGCGCTCCTCCTCGCTCAGCCCGGCAAGCACGCCTTTGTGGGTCGCGATGGGTGCGTCTTGCTTCACTTGCTCTTCCATGCTTGCTCCTGTCTTAATCTTTTTATTTATACTGAGTTAACTTTGCGGTCAACGGTTGATTCTACACAGTATAAGGCGTAGGATGCGCCCCACGCACGCCAAAGGGGTGTGCGATTGTTGCGAAAGGATGCAGGGCAATGTCGTTCAAGGCTGCGATGAAGAGGGAAATGGCGGGCGCCCAGGTGCGCATCGATCAGAATGCCTCCATGCAGCTCCTTCTAGGCCTTCCTGGTCCGCGACTTACCTGCGCGCGCTAGAGCTGGGGCCGTCCGCAAGGACGAGGCTCCCTCGGCGCGCATGACATAGGGGCCCGACGCCCCTTCCACGCAGCCTTTGGCTTTCCTGTTTTCTCCCACAACGTTATATGCCCATTTGAGCTCATTGCCCTGATAGATGTTAGTCGGTGTCAGGCGATGCGGTGGGCTGTTCTATACCTATTGCAGGGGTTGTGCGCTGGTATGCGCGCAACTTGATTTGGAGGAAATCATGACTCGGAAAATCGCAATTTTTGACACCACCCTGCGCGACGGCGAGCAGTCGCCCGGCGCCTCCATGAACACCGAGGAGAAGCTGCTCGTCGCACAGGAGCTGCTGCGCCTGAAGGTCGACGTCATCGAGGCCGGTTTCCCCATCTCTAGCCCCGGTGACTTCATCTCCGTTCAGGAGATCGGCAAGCTCGCCGGTGACGACGCCGTGGTGTGCGGCCTCACCCGCGCCGTTGAGAAGGACATCGACTCGGCCGCCGAGGCCCTCAAGTGCGCCCGCCGTCCCCGCATTCACACCGGCCTGGGCGTGAGCCCCTCGCACCTGCACGACAAGCTGCGCATCACCGAGGACCAGGCCGTCGAGCGTGCGGTGCATGCGGTGCGTTATGCCAAGAAGTACGTCGACGACGTCGAGTTCTACTGCGAAGACGCCGGTCGCGCCGAGCAGAAGTTCCTCGAGCGCATCGTCCAGGCCGTCGTGGAGGCCGGCGCGACGGTCATCAACATCCCCGACACCACCGGTTACTCGCTGCCCGAGCATTTCGGCGCGCGCATCCATGGCCTCATGGAGAACGTCCGCGGCATCGAGAACGTCACTGTGGCCTGCCACACCCACAACGACCTGGGCATGGCCACCGCTCTTGCCCTGGCCGCCGTGCGCAACGGCGCCTCGCAGATCGAGTGCACCATCAACGGCCTGGGCGAGCGCGCCGGCAACACGGCCCTCGAAGAGGTCGTCATGGCCATCAAGATGCACGGCGAGGAGCTCGACGCCCATACCGACGTCAACACCCGCGAGCTCACGCGCGCCAGCCGTCTCGTGAGCTCCATCACGGGCATCAACGTGCAGCCCAACAAGGCCATTGTCGGCGCCAACGCCTTTGCCCACTCCTCCGGCATTCACCAGGACGGCGTGCTCAAGGCCCGTACCACCTACGAGATCATCAATCCCGAGGAGGTCGGCGCCTCCGGCAGCCAGATTCTGCTGTCTGCCCGTTCGGGCCACGCCGCCCTGCGCCATCGTCTCGGTGAGCTGGGCTACACGTTCGGCGAGGAGGAGTTCGAGCGCGTCTACCAGTCGTTCCTGGAGGTGGCCGACCGCAAGAAGGAGGTCTACGACGAGGACCTGGAGTCCATCGTCTGCCAGTACCGCCGCGATGTGAGCGCCATCTACACGCTCGACGCCGTGCAGGTCTCCTGCGGCTCGGGCCTCATTCCCACCGCCACGGTCACCATCACCGACGAGCACGGCACGCAGACCACTGAATGCGCCTATGGCACCGGCCCCGTCGACGCCGCCTTCAAGGCCGTCGACAAGATCATTGCCGTCACCAACGTCCTGAACGAGTTCTCGGTGACCGCCGTGACCAAGGGCATCGACGCCCTGGGCGAGGTGTGCGTCCACATCACGAACCCCTCGGGCGAGACCTTCATCGGCCGCGGCTCGGACAACGACATCGTCGTGTCTTCCACCAAGGCCTATGTCAACGCCCTCAACAGGCTGCTTGCTTCCGAGCGCGTCACGAAGACCCCGCTCGAGGCTGAGTAGCCGCTCTGGCGCGCCCGCCCGATGCAATGTCTCTGCGGGCGCGCCGTCTTTTGTATTGAGAGAGGAAGGAATCCCCACATGGCACGTCCCATGACCATGGCAGAGAAGATTCTGGCGGCGCACGCTGGCCTGGACGAGGTGCGCCCCGGCCAGCTCGTCGAGTGCGACTTGGACATCGTCTTGGCCAATGACATCACGGCCCCCATCGCCATCAAGGTCTTTAACGACCTCGAGGCCGAGAAGGTTTTCGACCCCACCCGCGTGTGCCTGGTGCCCGACCATTACACGCCCAACAAGGACATCAAGAGCGCCGAGCAGGCAAAGATCGTGCGCGATTTTGCACGCGCCCAGGGCGTCACCCACTACTACGAGGTGGGCTGCATGGGCATCGAGCACGCGCTGCTGCCCGAGAAGGGCGTCGTCGTGCCTGGCGACCTCATCATCGGCGCCGACTCACACACCTGCACCTATGGCGCCCTGGGCGCCTTCTCCACGGGCGTGGGTTCCACCGATGCCGGCGTGGGCCTGGCCACCGGCCGTGCCTGGTTCAAGGTGCCGCCCACCCTCAAGTTCGAGATTGACGGCGAGCTTGCCCCGGGCGTGTCGGGCAAGGACGTCATCTTGCACATCATCGGCATGATCGGTGTCGACGGTGCGCTGTATTCGGCCATGGAGTTCACGGGCAGCGTCATTCGCTCCATGAGCATGGAGGGCCGTCTCACCATGTCCAACATGGCCATCGAGGCAGGTGGCAAGGCTGGCCTCATCGAGGTCGACGACCTGGCCCGCGCCTGGCTCAAGGACCGCTGCGAGCGCCCCTATGTCGAGTACCACTCCGACGCCGACGCCGAGTACGCGAAGGTATACAAGATCGACGCCTCCACCATCCAGCCCACGGTGAGCTGGCCGCACCTGCCCTCCAACACGCACCCCGTGAGCGAGTCCACTCACATCGCCATCGACCAGGCGGTCATCGGCTCGTGCACCAACGGCCGCATCGAGGACATGCGCGCCGCCGCCGAGGTGCTGCGCGGCCGCAAGATTGCCTCCACTGTGCGCTGCATCGTGATTCCCGCCACGCAGGCCGTGTACAAGCAGTGCATCGCCGAGGGCCTCATGGACATCTTCATCGACGCCAACTGCGTCGTGAGCACGCCTACGTGCGGCCCGTGCCTGGGCGGCTACATGGGCATCCTTGCGGCAGGGGAGCGCGCCATCGCCACCACGAACCGCAACTTCGTGGGCCGTATGGGCGACCCGACGTCCGAGGTTTACCTGGCCAGCCCTGCCGTCGCCGCCGCCAGCGCCGTGGCCGGCCACATCGCCCAGCCTTCCGACCTCGACTAAGGGGGAGAACACATGCAGTTTCAGGGTACCGCCCATCGCTACGGGCGAGACATCGACACCGACGTCATCATTCCCGCGCGCTACCTCAACACCTCCGACCCCGCCGAGCTTGCCAAGCATTGCCTCGAGGACCTCGACGTGGACTTCGTCAACAAGGTGAAGCCCGGCGACATCCTTGTGGCCGAGGAGAACTTCGGCTGCGGTTCCAGCCGCGAGCACGCCCCCGTGTGCATCAAGGCCGCAGGCGTGGCATGCGTCATCGCCAAGAGCTTCGCGCGCATCTTCTACCGCAACTCGATCAACATCGGCCTGCCCATCATGGAGTGCCCCGCTGCCGTCGACGCCATCAAGGCGGGCGACGAGGTGGCTGTCGATGCCGACAAGGGCGTCATCACCGACCTCACCACCGGCGAGTCCTTCCAGGTGGAGCCGTTCCCGCCTTTCATCGCGCAGATTGTGGCCGAGGGTGGTTTGGTGAATCGCACCAGGCGCATCCTGGCTGAGAAGAAAGCGTAACGCATTCTATCTGCCAGCGGTTTCTCGCCTTTTTGCTACGGTCGACGGGTTTTAGGCCCGTCGGCCCTTCATCTCAAGGAGTATTCAAAGCATGGCTGACACCACGTACAAGATCTGCCTGCTGCCCGGCGACGGCATCGGCCCCGAGATCATCGCCGAGGCCGTGAAGGTGCTCGACGCCATCGGGCAGGAGTATGGCTGCACGTTCGACTGCGAGGAGCATCTCATCGGCGGCTGCGCCATCGACGCCACCCGCGCCGCCGGCGCAAATCCCACCGCGCTGCCCGACGAGACGCTCGAGGCCGCCAAGGCTTCCGACGCGGTTCTGCTTGCGGCCGTGGGCGGCCCCAAGTGGGACGGCGCCGCCCCCGGTGAGGCCCGCCCCGAACAGGGCCTGCTTGCCATCCGCAAGAACCTGGGCCTCTACCTCAACTTGCGCCCCGTGCGCATCTACGACGCCCTGCGCGACGCGAGCCCGCTTCGTCCCGAGAAGCTCGAAGGGGTGGACATCCTCATCGTGCGCGAGCTCACGGGAGGCATCTACTTCGGCGCCCATGAGCGCACCGAGAACGTCGAGGGTGCCGGCATGAACGGCGCGAAGGGCACGTTCTGCCGCGACCTCATGGACTACAACGAGTACGAGATCGAGCGCGTCGTGCGCTGGGCCTTCGACGCCGCCAGCCGCAGGCCCCGCCATCGTGTCGCTTCCGTCGACAAGGCCAACGTCCTTGAGACCAGCCGTTTGTGGCGCGAGACGGCCCACCGCATCGCCGCGGAGTATCCGCAGGTAGAGGCTTCCGACATGCTCGTGGACAACTGTGCGATGCAGCTCGTGTACAACCCCGGCCAGTTCGACGTCCTCGTGACCGAGAACACCTTCGGTGACATCCTCTCCGACGAGGCCTCCATGCTCACGGGCTCGCTTGGCATGCTCGCCAGCGCGAGCCTGGGTGACGGCACCGCGCTCTACGAGCCCAGCCACGGCTCGGCGCCCGACATTGCGGGCAAGGGCATCGCCAACCCCATCGCCCAGATCCTCTCGGTTGAGCTCATGCTGCGCTACAGCTTCAAGATGGACGAGGCCGCCGACCGCCTGGCCAAGGCCGTGAAGGATGTGCTCGACGACGGCTGGCGTACCGGCGACATCGCCGACGTCTCCACCGCAGCCGACCACAAGCTCGGCACGTCCGGCATGGGCGACAAGATCGTCGAGTACTTCAGGCGCGGCTAAGCGGAAGCGCACTCCCAACTCTTCTAAAGACACGAAGGCCCCCGTTGCTTGCAATGTGCAGCGGGGGCCTTTTGCTATTTCTGGTTGATACGCAGTCATGGAAGTGGGCGGGTTTGCTTACGGTTTGCTGTGGGGCGCCCATAAACGCAAGAACCCGGGGTATCACGATGTTTCGCGTGAGTGGCCGTCCGGGGCTTTCGCGTAGAATAATGCGCCAAGAGCGAGATGGCGGCAAGGGGGTAGATGCAGATAAGCTTTGTGACTGGTTCTCTGCAGCAAGAATGTCGAGGTATGCGGCTGCAGCAAATCCAGGATCGTTGTATGTGTGGGACGATCGTTTGTCAAAGGCGCACCTTGAGGACATAGCCCATGTCGAAATGACGCAGGAGATTGGCGATTGAAATGGACCTCCAAAAAAGCCGCATGTTTGCGTTTTAATTCGACTTGGTGGCGTAGCCGGTCACATGCTTCTAACGTTTTACCTGGTAGTTCGCTTGGCGTTTTAGTGGGCTACTCGGCTTGCTGAATTAAAGCGCAAACATGCGCGTTTTTTGTCGGCACCGCCCGCCGGTATGGGCGAAATAGATCGTCGAGCACTTCAAGCGCGGCCAAGCCACGCACGATGGGCGCGCCCTGGCTCTTGCGCTCGCCCATAGAACCGCCAAGGCCTGGTGCCGTCCACTCACGAGCGCCGCCAGGCCTTTTGCATGCCAGTGATGAGCGGGTCAAAGCTCGCACGGCCGGAGGTTGCCTAGATGTCTTTGCTCCCCATAACAAGCGCCGCAAAGTAGTCTGGCCCTTCCTGCCACATGCCGGTCTCAAAGTCATAGAGCGCTGCATATGCCAGGGATTCCACGACGAGAGCTCGAATCTCACTTTGGGGTTTTCCGAGCCGTTCTGCAAGGTCCTGAATCGCATCCGTTGCAATCATGTCGGCGCATTGCTGCATTATTTCAGTTGTCATAGCTGCCATGATATAGCAAGGTTCCGTCTTGGAGTGTCATGCGGCGGCTCCTTGGTTCGAGAGCTTTGCCTCGATGTCGGACAGTGCGGCCTCGTCACTTTCGAGGTGCAAGTAGTCGTAGCAGTTGGCGATGAAATCCCAGATGCCTTGCTCTTTGAAGAGCTCGTTGCAGGCATGGGGAGAAAGCCCCGTTTGTTCCCTATACATGCGGAACAGTCGCATTTGCATGAAAAGGGTTTCATCGACCATACGGGCCTCCTTTACCCACCAGGTATGATTGAGTCTATTGTACGGTCGCAGGGCTCAGAAATCGAGCGGTGTTAAAGATGCATAGCAACACGCCGCGGGGGACTCCTGCCAAGGAGGCATGGATTTCAAACAAAGTGCAGCGCAGCCAAATGCCAGCCGAGTTATCGACGTGGTCGCCGGCACAACCCTTCCCGTGGTTTCTTTTCGCCCGGTGGTTCCTGTGGGGCAGGCGTGAGATAATCCAGTGTTTGACCAACGCACGCACGCCGAAGGAGGCCTTTATGCCGTCGTATGCCACTCAGCTTGAAGCCGCCCGTCAGGGCATTGTGACCCCGCAGATGGCCCATGTCGCCCAAGAGGAGCACATGGACCCCGAGCACCTGCGCGAGCTCGTGGCCAAGGGCGAGGTCGCCATCCCGGCCAACGTGCACCACACGTGCCTCACGCCCTTCGGCATCGGCTTTGCCCTGCGCACCAAGATCAACGTGAACCTGGGCACCAGCCGCGACTGGAGCGACCTGGACATGGAGATGGAGAAGGTCACGGACGCCGTGCGCTTGGGCGCCGAGTCCATCATGGACCTGTCCACCTACGGTGACACGCGCGCCTTCCGCCGCAAGCTCACTTCCGAGTGCCCCGCCATCATCGGCACGGTGCCCATCTACGACGCCGTCGTTTACTACGGCAAGGCCCTGCGCGACATCACGGCCCAGGAGTGGCTCGACGTCGTGCGCATGCATGCCGAGGACGGCGTTGATTTCATTACGCTTCACTGCGGCCTCACCCGCGCCATCGTGCAGCGCCTCAAGGTGAACCATCGCGAGATGAACATCGTGTCGCGCGGCGGCGCACTCATGTTCGCCTGGATGGAGATGACGGGCCAGGAGAACCCCTTCTACGAGCACTTCGACGAGGTGCTCGAGATCTGCCGTGCCCACGACGTCACCATCTCGCTGGGCGACTCCTGCCGCCCGGGCTGCTTGGCCGACGCCGGCGACGCCGTGCAGATCGACGAGCTCGTGAACCTGGGCGAGCTGGCCCTGCGCGCCTGGGACAAGGGCGTGCAGGTCATCATTGAGGGCCCGGGCCACGTGGCGCTTGACCAGGTGGAGGCCCAGATGAAGATGCAGCAGACCATCTGCCACAAAGCGCCCTACTATGTGCTCGGCCCCCTTGTGACCGACGTTGCCCCTGGCTACGACCACATCACAGCCGCCATCGGCGGTACGCTTGCCGCGAGCAAGGGCGCAAGCTTCCTGTGCTATGTGACGCCCGCCGAGCACTTGCGCCTGCCCGATGCCAACGACGTGCGCGAGGGCATCGTCGCCTTCAAGATCGCCGCGCATGCCGCCGACATCGCCAAGGGCCTGCCTGGCGCACGCGATTGGGACGACAAGATGGCCCACGCTCGCAAGGCGCTTGACTGGGAGGCCATGTTCGACCTGGCCATCGACCCTGAGAAGGCCCGCCGTTACCGCGCCGAGGCCGCGCCTGAGGCCGAGGACACCTGCTCGATGTGCGGCAACTTCTGCGCCGTCAAGAACATGAACAACATCCTCGACGGCAAGCTCGTCGACGTCATCGGCGAATAGCGAGACACAGCGGGGCGACGCGGGCGTCACTGGTGCTCGCGCCACCCCGCGCTTTTCAATTGCTCTCAAAGCTCGGTCTATTCCAGATTATGTAACGAAACCGAAAGGCCGCACCCATGCCTCAGAACCTCGATGCCATCAAAAGCGAAGCCGACCTCAAGTCCTACTTGCAGCCCGTCGTCATCGGCGGTGACCTGCTTGCCTACACTTGGGTGCGCTGCTTCCATGAGACCTACGGCATCGAGCCCATCGTGCTCACGGGTCTTGAGATCAAGCAAATCTCGATGAGCCGCCTGTGCTCCAATGTGATCGTGCCCGACATCGACCAGGGCGACAACCTCATGCAGGCTCTGCGCGAGCAGGGCACAAAGATTGCCGCCCAGGGCAAGGTGGGCCTTGTGCTCTCCTGCGCCTCCGACTGGTACGTGCGCGCCCTCTCGCAGAACAAGGCCGAGCTCGAGCAGTGGTATGTGGTGCCCTACATCGATTTCCCCCTGCTCGACGAGATCACGCAGAAGGAGCGCTTCTACGCCATCTGCGAGGAGATTGGCGTGCCGTACCCCAAGACGTGGGTCTACGACTGCTCCGACACAAAGGCGAAGATTCCGGTGAAGCAGTTCCGCTACCCGCTTATCGCCAAGCCTTCGAATTCGGCGCGCTACCACTACGCCAACATTCCCAACCAGAAGAAGATCTACACCATCGAGCGCCCCGAGGAGCTCACGAAGCTCTTCGGCGACCTGCAGGCGAGCCCCTACGACAAGGAGCTCATCGTGCAGGACCTCATCCCCGGCGCCGACGACGGTCTGCGCACCATCACGTGCTTCTCCGACAAGGACGGCAACGTCCGCGTGTGGTCGACGGGCCGTGTGCTGCTTGAGGACCACGTGCCCACCGCTATCGGCAACCCCGTGTGCATCATGCTCGACCGCAACGACGAGATTGCCGCGCAGGCTGCCAAGTTCCTCAAGCACGTGGGCTATCGCGGCTTCTCCAACTTCGACGTGAAGTACGACCCGCGCGACAACTCCTACCGCTTCTTCGAAATCAACACGCGCCCGGGCCGCAACACTATATATATGCAGATCGGCGGGGCCAACATCGTCAAGCTCATCGTTGACGAGTTTGTGCTCGCCCGTCCCACCGAGACGCGCGTGGCCTGTGACGAGGGCCTCTTCACCGTGGTGCCCAAGAAGGTCGTGAAGAAGACCGTGAAGGACGAGCGGGCCCGCGACAAGGCCCTTGCCCTCTACGCGCAGGGCCGCGCCATGAACCCCTCGTTCTACAAGGCCGACACCCTTGCGCACAACATGTGGGCGCGCATCCAGTACCTCAACCAGATCCGCAAGTTCAAGCGCTGGGTGTGGGACGTCGAGAAGGCGCGCGGTTAAGCGAACATGCAGGTAGAAGACTCGGGCCTCAGCATCGCCGAGCAGGTGGCGCTCGTTCCCACAAGCCCTGGCTGCTATATCTGGAAAGGCGAGGACGGCAAGGTCCTCTACGTGGGCAAGGCGAAGAACCTGCGCGCGCGCATGCGCCAGTACACCTCGCTGCAGGACAGCCGCTTCAAGATTCCGCTGCTCATGGAGCAGGCCCGCAGCTTCGAGTACGTGGTCGTCAACAGCGAGCACGAGGCGCTCGTGCTGGAGATGAACCTCATCCGCCAGTACGACCCGCCCTTCAATGTGGACTTCCGCGACGACAAGAGCTACCCCTACATCGCGCTTACCGAGGGTGACGTCTACCCGGCCATCAAGTTCACGCGCGAGAAGCATCGCAGCGACACGCGCTACTTCGGGCCCTACACCAACTCCCGTGCGGCGCGCGAGACCATCGACATGTGTCGCAAGGTTGTGCCTATCTGCCAGGCCACATGCCCGGAATGGCGCCGCGTCAAGCGTCTGCTTGACGCACATCCCGAGCAGGTGGCCACCGCTCCCTTGCTCATCGCCCAGAAGGGCAGACCTTGCTTCGACTCAAGCGTGGGATTGGGCCCGGGTGTGTGCGCGGGCTCTTGCACCGAGGCCGACTACAAGAAGAACGTCGCCGCCGTGGAGCGGTTCCTGTCCGGCCACCACGCCGAGTTCGAGGAGCAGTTGACCGACCAGATGCGCGAGGCGGCCGCCGAGCTCGACTTCGAGAAGGCCGCCCGCTGTCGCGACAGGCTCGCCGCCCTCAAGCACGTGGGGGAGCGCCAACAGGTCGTGTTCTCCTCGGCCATTGACATGGACGTCATCGGCTTCTATCGCGAGGAGACCATCGCTGGCGTGCAGGTGTTCGCCGTACGCGAGGGCCGCACACGCCGTAGCTGCGAGTTTGTGCTCGACAAAGGTCTCGATGTGGGGGAGGAGGAGCTTGTCGCAGGCTTCCTCAAGCGCTATTACTCCTCCGGTGCCGACGTGCCCGACGAGGTGTGCATCCCCTGCGAGCTGCCCGACGACACCGAGCTGCTGGAGTCTTGGCTGGCGGAAGGGCGCCCCCGCAAGGTGTCCATCCATGTGCCCAAGCGCGGCGAGAAGAAAAAGCTGCTCGACTTGGCGCAGACCAACGCCCGCCATACGCTCATGCGCTTCATGGTGCGCACGAGCTATGCCGACCAGCGCACCAACGACGCGCTGCTGCAGCTCGAAAGCGCGCTTGCACTTCCTGCGCCGCCCCTGCGCATCGAGTGCTTTGACATCTCTACCATTCATGGCCGGTTCAACGTGGCCTCGATGGTCGTCTTTACCAACGGCAAGGCCGATAAGGACCAGTACCGCCGTTTCAAGATTCGTCAGGATTTTGGCGAGGCGAACGACTTCGAGAGCATGCGCGAGGTTCTGGGCCGCCGGTACTCGCCTGAACGCATGGCCGACGAGCGCTTCGGCTCGCGTCCTGACCTGCTCATCGTCGACGGCGGCAAGCCCCAGCTCACAGCCGCCGTGGAGCAGCTGGCCGAGCTTGGGCTCGACATTCCTGTGGCCGGTCTTGCCAAGTCCGACGAGGAGCTCTTCGTGCCCTGGGCCGAGGACGGTCCCGTGGTGCTGCCGAGCGGCTCGGCCTCGCTCTACCTCGTGAAACAGGTGCGCGACGAGTCGCACCGCTTTGCCATCACGTTCCACCGCGAGCTGCGCGACAAGGCCATGACCGTGGGCATCCTCGACGAGGTGGAAGGCGTGGGGCAAAAGCGCAAAAAGGCGATCATGAAGGAGTTTGGCTCCATGAAGCGCCTGCGCGCGGCGAGTGTCGACGACATTGCGGCCACCCCCGGTGTGCCGCACGAGGTGGCCGAACGCATTTGGCAGACCCTGCGTGCCTGGGAACGCGAGCGCGATCAGGTGGAAGAGATGGCCCAGGCGCAGGATTAGGCCTGGGGTTCTTCTTCGTCTGCGGGCGCATCCTGCTCCTCGTCTGCTCCCTCGTCGCCCCCATCGGCGGCAGGGGTCGCGTTGGACACGACGGTGCAGGTTGCATCAGCCGTGACAGCGCCTTCGATGGCCAGGCCCGGCACACCCAGCGCGTTGAGCGTGACAAGGGCGGGGTTGCCCGAGACGTCGATGTGCTCCAAGCGCGTGTTGGCCGTGACGTTGAACTCGCCTGCAAGGTTGCAGTTAGCAAAGCTGGCGTTCGTAAGGCGCGCGAGGCTCGACACGTCGAGCGCGCCCAGCGGGTTGTTCGACAGGTCGAGCGTCATGAGACGCCCCGTCGAAGACAGGTCGATCGACTCAAGCGCGCAGCCACTTGCGTGCAGAGACGTAAGCGAGGGCGGAAGCACGCCTGCCTCGATCGAACCCAGTTGCGCGCCCGACACGGTGAGGTCTTGCAGGTTGGTGAACCACTCGAGGCCTTCCAGGTTCGTCGTGCTCACGTCGACCGCAAGGTTGTAGACCGCCTGGCGCTCGCGCTGTGAGAGGGCCCCATCTTTGTCGGTGTCAAATGGTTCGAGCGTGATGCGCAGGCCCTCGTCGGGGAAGAACGTGCTTGCCAGAGGCAAGGTCACCTCTTGGCCTTCGTCCATATTGAGTCGCTCCATTGCCGGGCATCCCGACAAGTCGAGACGGGCCAGGCCGTTGCCCTCCACATCGAGCACGCGCAGTGCGGCGCAGTTTTCGAGTTGAAGCGTCTGCAGACCGTTGTTGTGGGCGTCGAGCTCTTCGAGGTTTGCAAGGCCGTCGAGGTCGAGGTCGGAGATGAGGTTGTCGGAGACATCGAGCGTGACGAGCTTGCGGCATTTCGTGAGGTCGATGGTCGCCAGGCTGTTGCCCGACACATCGAGGCTTTCCAGGTGCGTGAGGGTGCCGATGCCTGCAAGGTCAACGATGCCCAGGTTCGAGAGGTCCAGGCTCGTGACGTGCGAGGCTTCTTCCGCGGAGATGCGACCGTTCCCGTCTTCGTCGCAGGCGACGAGGGCCGCGCGCAAGGCTGCGTCGGGGAACGTCGCCGCGTCGAGTGCGACGCCCGTGGGCACCACGTATGCAAAATGGTAGGCAAGCGTGCCGGCCCCTGCGACGACGGCCACGCCGAGCGCGGCCAGGGCCACGGCGATGCGGCGCGACATCGGCTTTTTTGCGGCGGGGGCGCTCGGTAAGACGTCGGGCATGCCCCAGGCGGCGCGCACATAGCGGGCGGCCCCGCCGAACGAGGTCGTGTATGCGGGGTCGTCGGCGTCAACCAGGAGCGTTCCCAGCTTGTTTGATTCTCTGGACTTTGAGGCCATGCCCTGGCGTCTCCTTCTAAGCGGTATACTGAAGACCGCAGTCGGGCCGCAGTCTGAATGGCAAAGCTCGGCCAGTTTACTACGATACCTGCGCATCTGCCCGGCAGGCCGTTTTCATTTGTAGGCGTTGCGTAGACGGAAGGTAGCTGCATGTCTGCTCCAGAGGTTGTCGTAATCACGGGAATGTCGGGTGCTGGCCGCACCGAGGCGCTGCATGCCTTGGAGGATGCCGGCTTCTATTGCATCGACAACCTGCCGCCCACCATGCTTACGGCGCTGGTTGAGCAGTCGGGCTTGCGCCTTGACGCGAACCGTCGCCTTGCCGTTGTGTGCGACTTGCGTTCGCATGACCTCTTCGACAAGCTGTGCGGCGAGCTCGACCGCTTGCGCGAGCGGGGCGTCTCATGCAGCGTGGTCTACCTCGATGCTGACGACGACACCCTGCGCCGCCGCTACAACTCCCTGCGCCGTCGTCATCCTTTGGCTGACGGGGGCATCTCGGTGAGCGAGGCCATCGAGCACGAGCGTGAGCGTCTCTCGTTTGTGCGCGAGCGGGCGAACATGGTGATCGATACCTCGAACCTGCGAGCCCGCGACCTGCGCGCGCTGCTCGTGGAGGAGTTCTCGCGCATACCCGCCGAGCAGGCACTCAACGTGTCGGTGTTCTCTTTTGGCTTTAAATATGGCGTGCCGCTCGATGCGGACATCGTTATCGACGTGCGCTTTTTGCCCAACCCCTATTACGACCCGACGATGGCCGAGCTCACCGGCCACGACGAGCTCGTGCGCGACTTCGTGCTCGGCCGCGAGGAGACGCGCGCTTTCACCGCGGCGTGGTTCAACCTGCTCGATGTGACGATGCCCGGGTATGTGGCCGAGGGCAAGAAGCATCTCGCCATAGCCGTCGGCTGCACCGGCGGCCAACATCGAAGCGTCGTGATTGCTGAGGCCACTGCATCTCATCTTATCGAGCGCGGCTACAACGTGTCGGTGGGTCACCGCGACCTGCCCCGACACGTCAAGGCGTAGGTGGTTCCGTGAGCGCCCATCCACTGCCTGACCAGGTTCGTGCCGTCTCTATCGGCGGCGGCACGGGACAACCCAATGCGATTCGCGCCCTGCGCGCGGCCGGCTGCTTCGTCACGGCCATTGTTGCCATGGCCGACGACGGCGGCTCCACGGGCATCATCCGCCAGGAGATGGGCATGGTGCCCCCTGGTGACATCCGCAAGTGCCTCGTGGCCATGGCGGCCGACCCTGCGGGCCCTCTGGCCCGCGCTTTCGAGCACCGCTTCTCCTTTGCCGACAACCATTCGTTGGGCAATCTCCTGCTTGCCTCGCTTGCGGCCGAGACCGGCTCGTTTGGCGAGGCAATCGAGCTGTGCGGCGAGATGCTGGGCTGCCACGGTAGGGTGTGCCCCTCCACGATGGAGAACGTCGTTTTGTGCGGCCGCACGCGCGACGGCATGGAGTTTCGCGGCGAGGCAACGCTCGGGTCGGGTCCCTGCGCCCTGTCGGAAGTGTGGCTTTCCCCACGCGCGCCACAGGCAACCGAGGCGGCGGTCGAGGCGATTCTCGAGGCCGACGTCGTGGTGCTGGGCCCGGGTTCGCTTTTCACCTCGGTCATCCCCAACATCCTCGTGCCTGGCATCAAAGACGCCCTGCATGCCACGAGGGCGCGCAAGGTCTACGTGTGCTCCATGGCCGACATGCAGGGAGAAACCTGGGGTTTGTCCGCCGAGGAATACGTTGCGGCACTGCTTGACCACGGCATGGAGGGCTGTCTCGATGCCGTGCTGCTGCACAGGACGCTCGACGCCGATGCGAGTCTGGCCACACGTCACTTCCGGGCCATCACGCAGACGGGGCCGAGCGACATGGGCGCAGGCGATGAGTTCTTCCGCCCCGTACCGCTCAGCGAAGAGTCACTCCGCCGTCTGCAGGCGCGCGTTCCGCTCGTGATCGTGCGCGACTTCTCCGACCCGGCACATCCCACTTGGCATGACCTGTCCAAGTTGAAATGCGCGCTGCGAGGGGTGATCGAGACGTGTCCTTCACGGCAGAGGTAAAGGACGAGCTTTCCCGTGTGGAGAGCGGCGCAGTCGCCGAGCGGGCCGAGCTGGCGGCCATCGTGCGCATCTGTGGCACGCTGTCGCTGTCGGGTGCCCGGCGCTTCAGGCTCGCGCTCACCACCGAGACCGGCTCGGTCGCCCGCGTGGCATACACGCTCCTCAATGGCTCGAAGCCGCTGACGTGCCAGCTCACCGTGCGTCGCAGCGTCCTGCACAAGACGCGCAACTACCTCATCAGCGTTCCCGACCAGGAGGGTTTGGAGGAGGCGCTCATCGAGATGGGCGTGCTCACCTCCCAGCTCGGCCTTGCCCGGGAGATTCCTGCAGCCCTCGTGCCCGATGAGGAAGCGGCGTTTGCCTATCTGCGTGGCGCTTTCTTGGCCGGTGGATTCGTCTCCGAGCCGCATACGGCCGACGCCCATATGGAGATTGTGGCGCAGACGCGCAGCATCGCCGACGGCATCGCCTCCATGTGCGAACGTGTGGGCATCCCTGCCCGCGTGGGTCGCCGGCGCGGCGCCTTCGTCATCTACCACAAGAGCGCCGAGGGCATCCAGGAGATGCTCGCGGCCTTGGGCGCCCCGCGTTGTGCGCTCAAAATGGCGCGGGTCCGCGCGGTGCGCTCTGCTCGAAACGATGCAAACCGCCTGGTAAATGCCGAGCTCGCGAATCAGAAGAAGGCGGCCGCCGCTGCAGGCAGCCAAACGCTTCTCGTTGAGCAGGTCATCGCCGAAGTGGGGTACGAAAAGCTCCCGCGCGCGCTCAAGGACTTCTGCGATCTTCGCCTGGCCCATGCCGACCTGTCGTTGCGCGAGCTGGGCAACATAGCCGACCCGCCCCTGTCAAAATCTGCCGTCGCACACCGCGTGCGCCGCTTAGAGCAGCTACTCGCCGAGCAGCGGGCAAACGGCAGTGAATGATACGTTACAATTGTGTTAACCATCTATCCGATGTTCGGGCGTGGAGCCCACGTTAAGGAGGATTATCGCATGACGGTCAGAATCGGTATCAACGGCTTCGGTCGCATCGGGCGCGTGGCGTTCCGCGCTGCTCTCGACGATCCCGATATCGAGGTCGTGGCCATCAACGACCTGGGCAAAACTGAGGCCATGGCGCAGCTTTGCCGCCGCGACTCCGTCCACGGCAAGCTCGCACACGACCTGGTCGTCGATGGCATGGACTTCATCGTCGACGGCACGACCCGCATCAAGGGCCTCTCCGCCCGCGAGCCCAAGGCCATTCCCGCCCTTCCCTGGGGCGAGCTGGGCGTCGACGTCGTGCTCGACTGCACGGGCAAGTTCCGCTCCGCACCCGACCTTCGCCGCCACATCGAGTGCGGCGCCAAGAAGGTCGTCCTGTCCGCTCCCGCCAAGGGCGAGATCGACGGCACGTTCGTCGTCGGCGTCAACGACGACCAGTACGATCCCGACACGATGCACGTCGTGAGCAACGCCTCCTGCACCACGAACTGCCTGGCTCCCGTCGCCAAGGTCCTCGTGGACTCCTTCGGCGTCAAGCGCGGCTTCATGACCACTGTGCACTCCTACACCACCGACCAGCGCCTGCTCGACAACTCGCACTCCGACCTGCGTCGCGCCCGTGGTGCCGCCATGTCCATCATCCCCACCACCACCGGTGCCGCCAAGGCGCTCGGCCTGGTCATCCCCGAGCTCAAGGGCAAGCTCGACGGCTTCTCTGCCCGCGTTCCCACCCCCGATGGCTCCATGGTCGACCTCGTGGCCGAGCTTGAGCGTCCCGTGAGCATCGAGGAGATCAACGCCGCCATGAAGGCTGCGGCCGAGGGCCCGCTCAAGGGCATCCTGGCCTACTCCGAGGAGCCGCTCGTGTCCAACGACGTCATTGGCGAGAAGTGCTCGAGCCTGTTTGACGCCGGCTGCACGATGGTGCTCGGCGGCGAGGGCACGCTCGTGAAGGTCGTCTCCTGGTACGACAACGAGATGGGCTATTCCTGCCGCCTGCTCGACTTGGCAAAGATTGTCGCCACGCGCTAAACGGCCTGGTGCAAGGGCTGTTTAAAACCGTTACGGAATCAGAGCCCATGCCTGTGTTGTGATTGTATGACCTGTTTGCGCCGCCCAAAGGCCCGTCATGGCTTTTGGGCGGCGTTTGGTTTGAACGGTATCCGGTCGCCTGGGGGCCGGAAGCGCCATACGGTACAATTCGCGTGTTTACAGCCGCGCCCCCTTTCGGGCGCACGACTTGAATCGAGGAAGTATGTCTTATAAGCGCAGCGTCTCCGACGCCGACGTCTCTGGCAAGCGTGTCATTGTCCGCGTCGACTTCAACGTGCCCGTCAAGGACGGCGTCGTGGGCGACGACACCCGCATTCGCGCGGCTCTTCCCACCATCAACCTGCTTCGCGAGCGCGGCGCGCGCGTCGTGTGCATGAGCCACTTGGGCAGGCCCGCAGGCACGGGTTTTGAGGCCGCGTACTCCATGGAGCCGGTCGCCGCCCGCTTCTCCGAGCTGCTCGGCGCGCCCGTTGCCTACGTGCGCGACGTGTGCGGCGAGGAGGCCCTTGCGGCGTCCCAGGCCCTTGCCGACGGCGAGGTGCTGCTCGTCGAGAACCTTCGTTTTGAGAAGGGCGAGAAGAAGAACGACCCCGCTTTTGCTGCTGCCCTGGCCAAGCTTGGCGACGTCTATGTCGACGACGCCTTTGGCGTCGCGCACCGCGCCCATGCATCGGTGGCCGGTGTGCCTGCGATTCTTCCTGCATATGCCGGCCTTCTGCTTGCCGGCGAGGTCGACACCATCACGGGCATGCTCAACGACCCCGCCCGCCCCTTCGTGGCCGTGCTGGGCGGCTCCAAGGTCTCCGACAAGATCGGCGTGATCGACGCCCTCTCCGAGAAGGTCGACGTGCTGCTCATCGGCGGCGGCATGTGCTTCACGTTCATGCAGGCCCAGGGCCTGCCCATCGGCTCGTCGCTCGTTGAGCCCGAATGGGTCGAGCGCGCCGGCGAGATGCTCGACAAGGCCGCCGAGCGCGGTTGCCGCATCGTCTTGCCGCTCGATTACGTGGTCGCCGACAAGTTTGCCGCCGACGCCGCCACGCAGATCGTGGACAAGGCCGCCATCCCCGAGGGCTGGATGGGCCTCGACATCGGCCCGCGCTCCTGCGAGCTGTATGCCCAGGAACTTGCCGGTGCCAAGACGGTCTTCTGGAACGGCCCCATGGGCGTGTTCGAGATGGAGACTTTCGCTGCCGGCACCCGCGCCGTGGGCCAGGCAATCGCCGACAACGCCGCATGCACGAGCGTTGTGGGCGGCGGCGACTCGGCTGCGGCCGTCAAGAAGTTCGGCCTCGAGGGCGGCATGACCTTCATCTCCACGGGCGGCGGTGCATCCATGGAGCTCGTCGAGGGCAAGGCGCTGCCCGGCGTGGAGGCGATCCCCAATGCCGATTAGTTTCGGTCGCTCCCAGTCCCAGCCCCAGCCCGGCGATGCGCGCAAGGTCGTCGTGGCGGGCAACTGGAAGATGAACAAGACCTACAGCGCCGCCGTTCAGCTTGCACAGCTTGTCGACGACCGTCTCGAGCGTTCCTGGAAGAACAGCGTCGAAATCGTCCTGTGCCCGCCTGCCACGGCGCTTCGCGGCGTGAGCAACGTGCTCGCCTTCGACAAGTCCTTCGCGAAGGTGGGCGGCCAGGACTGCTCGCCAGAAGACGCGGGCGCCTTCACGGGCGACATCTCTGCGCCCATGCTCGCCGATCTCGACTGCACGTGGTGCATCGTGGGCCATTCCGAGCGCAGGCATGGTCACGGTGAGACGAGCGAGCAGGTGTCCGCCAAGGCCGCCGCGCTCATCCGCGCCGGCATCGCTCCCGTCGTGTGCGTCGGCGAGCCGCTTGACGTCTACGAGGCGGGCTCCACTTCTGCGTACGTGACCGAGCAGGTGCGCGCTTCCCTTGCTGGGCTTGACCTGGCAGGTCGCGACTTCGCCGTTGCCTACGAGCCTGTTTGGGCCATCGGTTCGGGCAAGGTCCCCACGCCCGAGTACGTGCAGGACGTCGCCGCCCAGATTCGCGCGGCGGTGGCCGAGGTCGCGGGGCAGGACTGCGCCAAGCGTTGCTACGTGCTCTACGGCGGCTCCGTCAAGTCGGGCAACGCCGCGTTCTTTACCGCGTGCGACGACGTGGACGGCGTGCTCGTGGGCGGAGACGCCCTCGACGCCGACAAGTTCATCGACATTGTGAAGGCGGTGCTACATGTATAGGCTTCCCGCCCTTCTCGTCATCATGGACGGCCTGGGATGGGCCGCGCCCAGCGAGGCGAACGCCGTGAGCCTCGCCGCCACGCCCAACCTCGACGCCCTCATGGCCCAGTACCCCTGGACGACCATCGAGGCTTCCGGCGAGGCCGTCGGCCTGCCTGCGGGTCAGATGGGCAACTCCGAGGTCGGTCATCTCAACATCGGAGCGGGACGTGTGGTCATGCAGGAGCTCATGCGCCTGAACCATGCCGTCCAGACTGGCGAGATCTTTGAGAACGAGGTGCTCGTCGAGGCCTGCCGCAAGGTCGCCGCGAGTAAGTCCACCCTGCATGTGATGGGCCTCATGTCCGACGGCGGCGTGCACTCCCACATCCGCCACTGCCTGGCGCTGCTCGAGTTGGCCGTGCGCGAGGGCGTCCAGCGCGTGCGCGTGCATGCCTTCCTCGACGGCCGCGACGTCGCTCCCGACTCCGGCCTGGGCTACATCGACGAGCTTTCGGCGGCGTGCGCCAACATCTCGGAGAAGAGCGCGTGCGACTGCCGCATCGGGTCGGTCTCGGGCCGCTACTACGCCATGGACCGCGACAACCGCTGGGAGCGTGTGCAGCGTGCCTGGGACGCCGTCGTCCTGGGTCGCGGCACCGCCGTGCAGCCTGCCCGCCAGGGCGTCGAGGCCAGCTATGCGGCGGGCGTCTACGACGAGTTCGTCGTGCCGTTTGCCTGCGACGAAGCCGGTGTCGTCGACGGCGACGCGGTGGTGTTCTTCAACTTCAGGCCCGACCGCGCCCGCGAGCTTTCTCGCGCCTTCACCGAGGCCGACTTTACCGGCTTCGAGCGCGGCCGTGTCCCGCAGGTGAGCTTCGTCACCATGACCGAGTACGACCCCGAGCTCAACGTGCAGGTTGCCTTCCCGAAGGAGAACCCGCAAAACGTCCTTGCCGACGTTGTCGCGGCTGCGGGTCTGCGCCAGCTCCACACCGCTGAGACTGAGAAGTACGCGCACGTGACGTTCTTCATCAACGGCGGCGTCGAGCAGCCCAAGCAGGGGGAGGAGCGCGTGCTCGTTGCCTCGCCGAAGGTTGCCACTTACGACCTCCAGCCGCAGATGAGCGCCCCCGAGGTTGCAGACGGCCTCAAGGCGGCCATCGAGTCCGACGAGGCCGACGTGTATGTGGTCAACTTCGCCAACCCCGACATGGTGGGTCACACCGGCAACGTCGAGGCGGCAGTGCGTGCCGTGGAGGCCACCGACGTGGCCGTGGGCAAGGTTGTCGATGCCGTGCGGGCCAAGGGTGGTTTTGCCATCATCATCGCCGACCACGGCAACTGCGACTGCATGTTCAAGGTCGACGCGGATGGGCAGCGCCACCCCGTGACGTCCCATACCACGGCGCCCGTGCCCTTCATCGTCGTTGCCGACGGGGTCGAGATTGTGCCTGACGCCCACGGCAAGCTCTGCGATGTGGCTCCCTCGCTCATCGATCTTGTAGGATTGGAGAAACCGGACTGCTGGACGGGCAAGAGCCTTATCCAACACAAGGTTTCCTGATACAATCAGCTACTGTTTCCGCTCTAGGTGTGCCGCGATTGGGCCCAAGTGACTCGGCTGACCCTACGTTGCTCACTTTACCTGCGGTTTCAACGTTAAGACCTTTAGTCCGCACTATGAGGAGCGCATCTTGAACCCTCTGCTTATCCCGCTGATTGTTATCTGGTTCCTTTCTGGCATCGGCCTTGTCGTCTTCATTCTTATGCATTCCGGCAAGGGCACGGGTGTTTCGGAGATGATTGCCGGTTCCATGTACTCCAACATGGGCGGCACGGGCACGGTTGAGAAGAACCTCGACAAGCTCACTATCATCTGCGCTGCCGTCTTCATCATCTGCCTGCTTATCTTCATGCTCATCTTCCCGCAGGGCAGCGTGGCATAGGGTCTGCTCCAAACCTGAGATTCAAGGTATCTGAGGGTGCCGGCGTGTAAAGCGTCGGCACCTTTTTTCGTTTGCGCGCCGCCGTGAGCCCGTCTCACGGTACACTTTCAGCAACGAGCGACGGGCAGGAGATGGCATGAGGCGAGATGAAGAGACGGGCATGGTAAGCCGACGCGGGTTTGCCGCATCGGCACTTTTGGGCGCCGGCGCTGCACTCTTGGGAGGATGCAGCCTCAATGGGGTCATGCCCGGCTCCAGCCCCATCGAGCTGCCTGTGGTGAACGAGGCGAGACTTGCCGCCAACCAGGGCGCCCCTGTAGCCGCCCGTGTGCTTGAAGGCGGCACGCTTACGTGCCAGAGCGTCCCGCTTTCCACGGTCAACCCCCATGAGGCCTGGGGGTATTGGGAGCGGCTTGTGTGCCGCTGCATGTTCGACAGTCTGACGCAATATGACTTCGACCAGATGACGCTTGTGGGAAAAGCAGCCACGAGCTGGGAGGCTGACCTCTTCTCGGAGCGGTTTACCTTTCACCTGCGTGAGGGCATGGCGTTTCAAAACGGAGAGTCCGTCACGTCAACGTGCTTCGCCAATGCCTGGAACGCCCTCGTTGCCCATGGCGGGCATGGGCTTGCGTCGTGCCTGTCCATGGTGGCGGGATTCGAGGATGTCGCGGCGGGCGTCGCGGGTGCGCAGCTTGATTTGGAGTGCCCCGACGATTACACGCTCATCGTGAACCTCGCACACAGCTTTCCCGACTTTGCTTATCTGGCGAGCCTGCCGCAGCTTGCTCCCATGTCCGTCGCATCTTTCAAGGCGGAGGGGGGGTTTGGCGACGTGCCCTGCGGCAATGGGCCATTCTGCCTCGACGGCGCCCTCCAAGCTGACGCCGGCGTGCATCTTGTGCGCAATGCCAGCTATTGGGGGACCAACGCCCATGTCGACGCGCTCCAGTTCCAGGTCAACGAGGACTTCACGGATGTGGGCGAGGCAATAAAGACGGGCAATCTCGACGTCACGCTCGTGCCTGTCGATCAAGCGAGCGCGCTGTCCGACGAGTTGGGCTCCGCCGGCCCCGACCGCATTTTGAACCCTGACGCGCAGGTTGCTCATGAGGGTTTCAGGAGCATCTGCATGCTCGTGTGCAACTGTGCTCGTGAGCCGTTTGACCAGGCTGAGACGCGCCGCGCGCTTGGGCGTGCGCTCGACGTTCAGGTCCTGGCGACCGCCCTTGGTCTTGACCCCCTCTGTGCGGCTGACGGTGCGCTGCTGCCCTCGAACCTCGGCTACGAGGAGCGCGCCTGGAAGCTTCCCGATAATGAGCTGGAAAAGGGTCTTTCCGATCAGGTAGACGCTGCCCTCGGCACGGATGAGCTTGAGATGCTTTGCGACCCCTGCTTGCTTGCGGGCCTGGGTCAGGAGGTGGCCGCACAGCTTGATGACGCAGGCGTTGCCGTGTGCGTCGACACCCCTTCGTGGCCTGAGTACCTCTCCAGGCTGCAGGAGGGCGACTTCGAGCTTGCCCTCGTGTGTCACCTGCCTCCGTGCGATGCGGCCGGCGCGGAGCTCTTCAGCCTCTTCCATTCTCGGGGTGGCGACAACCTGGGTGGGTATGCCAGCACCGAGGTTGACGAGGCGCTCGAGTCGGCCTGGGAAATGTCCGACGAGGCGGCTAGGCTCGATGTCCTGCGCGAGGTGTGTCAGACCATCGCCCAGGACATGCCGGTCGTGCCTCTTCTGTATGCGGGTCCTGGCGTTGCGTGCTCGTCTCGCGTCAACTCCTTGGCGGTCTCGGCCGATTACACGCTCGACTTTGCAGGATGCTGGCTTTCGGCGTAGCGTGGCCCATGTATGGTGGAATTGTGAGTTACTTCTTGGTTTTGAAGGGCCTGCAATTCAGGGCTTGTCAGAGACGGTCTCGTATTGTATAGTTACTTCTCGCGTTGCAAGTCGGAGTGGCGGAATAGGCAGACGCGCTAGCTTGAGGTGCTAGTGACCTTTACGGTCTTGCGGGTTCAAGTCCCGCCTCCGACACCATTGAATTTCAAAGAGCCCCGAAAGGGGCTCTTTTCGTATATGTCCACCTTAGGGACGCCGAGGTCACGACATGTCTGAACACGACAAGGACGCACTCACCCACGACAGCGCTTGCGGCGCATCGATCGAGGCACAGGGGAGAGGTGAGGAGGTCGCGCGGCTTACGGGCGAGCTTTCCAGTTGCCGCCGCAGGCTCAAGGCCGTCTTGGGGCTTTTGCGCCACTCGTCCAACTTTGGGCTCAACGCGATGGAGACATGCGACCTCATTGCCAACGAGCTGGCAGATGCCCTGCTGGCCGATGCCGCCATCTTCTACCTCATCGCTGACAGGGGCTACGTTCCCTTTGGCGTGTCCGACGGGTTCTATCTAGCGGTCAATGCGACTGACGTTGCCGATTTGGCTCGTACGACACCCGGCATTCCCCCTCTTGTCGCGCGCACGCGTGCCCTCACATGCCTAAGCGTCCTTGAACGGCCCGGTCGCATTGACGAGGCCTGCATCATGCGCGACGACGCAGGAACCCGCTTTAAGGTGCGCTCGCTGCTTTCCACGTCCTGTTCCAGCATTGTGGGCGCCCCTGTGTTCTCCGAGGACCGCGTCAGCGCGGTGCTTGTCTTTGGGTGGCATGAACACCACGAATTGGTCGACGAGGAGCGCGAAATGCTCCAGACCATCTCGGAGACCCTCGCCTTCGGTATCTCCTCGGCCTTGAGCCAACTTCGCCTCACGCGTTCCAACGACCTTAAAGACGCCCTTTTGCGTGTGCATGACCTTGCCATAAAGAGCGACTCCATCTGTTCGTCCATGGTCAAGCAGGTTGCCCTGTGCATCGCCGACTCGATGCCGGCGCGCGTTCTCATGGTGGAGGCCCGCGATGGGGAGGCGGGCTGCGCCATCGTGCCGCTCGACACCGGCGAAGACTGCGACATGCCCATTCAGACCAACATGTCCATGGACGAGATACTGGGGGAGGCTTCTGGCGTGCGTGCCGTGCAGCATGCCAGTGCCTTGGGGATGTGGATTGCCCGCCATACCGATCTCAACTCGGGGTTTGTCGTGCCCATTGCCACGAAGCAGGCGTGCGAGGGCGTGCGTTTTGCGCTGCTCGTGCTGCGTAGCCCGCTCGATGCCCCGTTTGACTTCCTCGACGAGGAGTTTCTCAACGATGTCTCGGGGGAGATCGGTCGCATCGCCTTCTCAGAGCGCATCCATGCAAACGAAGCCCAGATCGCCCATGCCCTGCAGGTGGGTCTGCGTAACGAGATGCCCCAGGTGAACGGCATTTCCACCGCCTCCCTGTACTTGTCTGCCACTGAGTCGGCGGTGGTAGGCGGCGACTTTTTCGACTTGCACGAGCTGGGGGAGGGCCGCTTCGTCGTTGTCATGGGCGATGTGTCGGGCAAGGGTGTGGAGGCCGCCGTTGTGGCTTCCATGGCCAAGACGGGCCTTGCCGCCTATGTCTGGGAAAAAACGGAACCCGACGAGATGGTGAGCGCGCTGAACAGCCTGTTCCTCAATTTCTCGCGTGCTGAGACGTTTGCCACCATGTGCGTCGTGCTCGTCGACTTGCCCTCGCGCTCGGCGAAGTACTGCAGCGCTGGGCATCCCCCCGCGATGCTCGTGCATGCACCCGATTCTGCCAACCCCTCTCTTGAGCTGCTCGCAACGCAGTCGCCGGTGGTGGGCGCGTTCGAGGGCATGCGCTATATTTCGGGAAGCTTCACGTTTGAGCTCGGGGACGTGCTGTTCCTCTATACCGACGGTACCACCGAGGCCCGTAGCCCATCAGGGGGCTTTTTCGGTGAGGGCAATCTGCGCGACGCGCTTCTGCGCGCCTGCCGTTTCGGCCTGGACGACATCCCGCGCCGCGTGCTCAAAGAGGTTGAGGAATTCTCCGGCAACGATACCCATGACGACATCGCGATGGTTGCCATTCGCTTCGACGGCCTGGCCTAATCGCCGTCTTTTATCTCCTTGCATGTTTGGAACCTGCTGTGGCGGGGGAAGATACGCAGTGTTTATGCAACGGATGTGCGAGGAGAAACGATGCTCGTCGACAAAGGTGCGCTCGTAGTATCTCTTGCGGGCGACGTCACATGGCAAAACGCCCCAGCTTTGCGCGAGCGCCTTCTTCTTATTGCCCAGCAGGGTTATTCGAGCCTTGTGCTCAACGTCGAGTCGGTGGGGTACATCGACTCGACGGGCATGGCCGTGCTCATTTTCCTCGCCCGGCGCCTTTCGGCCCGCGGGGGCAGGCTCGTGCTCATCAACGCCTCTGAGTCGATCGTGCGTTCGCTCAAGCAAGCCCAGATCCTCGACAAGATCGTCTGCATTCCCAAGGGCATGGCGGGCGTGCGCAATGTGGGGGTTCCCACCGATGAGGCGCCGCTGCGCGTGTATACCGTGAGCTTGTCGAGTGACCCATCGTCGATGGAACTGGCCCGCAAATCCATCGCATCTATCCTCCAAGCGCTGCAATTGCCGCGCAGCACCGCCTATGACATTGTGCTCGCTTTGGGCGAGGCGCTCGGCAACGCGTTCGACCATGGCGGCGGCGCACAGGGGCAGGAGGGGGACGTCTCGGCCACGGTGTCGCTGTACTCCGATCGCCTTGTCATGGAAGTCAATGACTGCGGATGCGGTATCGCTTACAACCAGGGCGACGCATTGCCCGAGCCCACGCATGAGCGGGGCAGGGGCATCAAACTCATGCTTATGCTTGCTGATTCCATTTCCATTGTCCCGCGAGAGACAGGCAAGGGCACCTGCGTGCGTCTTGTCAAAATGCTCGATTGTGCGGCGGCGGCCAGCGCTTAATCTGGGTGTCGCGTGTGAGGGGACGCGATAGGGGGCTGCGGGCAGAGCAGCCCTGAAGCCTTTGCTGAACTTAAACGAAAAAAGCCGCCCCGAAGGACGGCTTGAAAATTCATTGGAGGCGACGCCCAGATTCGAACTGGGGGTAAAGGCTTTGCAGGCCTCTGCCTTACCACTTGGCGACGTCGCCATCCTAACAAAAGGGCCAGATGAGCTGGCCCTGTGTTAAGCATGGAGCGGACTACGGGACTCGAACCCGCGACCCCAACCTTGGCAAGGTTGTGCTCTACCAACTGAGCCAAGTCCGCGTGCGAGAAAGAACTATACGTCAGCCGTGTGGATGAGGCAAGTACTATTTTCGTTTTAGGCCAAGTTTCTGTCATATACACAATTCCATCACATTAGCTCAAGGAGAATCAAGGCGGCTTCAGCTAAGGCGCGTTGGCGGGTCTATCATGCATGGCTGAGGTAGGACGTCGACATGCGGGGGGCGACATGATTCTCACCATACTGTCCATGTTGCTGTGCCTAGTGGGGGCCGGCTTTCTCATCGCCCGCATCGTCTTGCGGGCGCAGGGCCGCCTTGGCTCGGGGCACCTGAGTAAAGAGCAGCTCGACGAGCGCTCGCGGTTGCGCAGAATCCGCCGCGAGGCGTACCTCGACTCCCTGCCCTCGGTGAGCTTCTACCATCTCGTTGTCATCTTCACGTTTGCAAGCGTGCTGGGCCTTGTGCTTGAGACCCTGTGGTGGCTTGTCACACAAGGATCCCTGCAGCATCGCTACGGCATGGTCTGGGGGCCGTTTTCGCCTCTGTATGGCATCGGCGCCGTTTTGCTCACCGTCTGCCTTTGGAAGATACGCAAGCGGCCCCTGTGGGTCATCTTCTTGCTCTCCATGGTCATCGGCTCGGTGCTCGAGCAACTTGTGGGCATGTGCCTGGAGCATGTGTTCGGCATGGTCTCTTGGACCTATGAGACCTATCCCGACGCCATCACGAAGTTCGTGTGCCTGCGCATGAGCCTTCTGTGGGGCATGCTGGGGTGCGTGTGGGCGCATTCGATCATGCCCGAGACCGTCTTTCTCCTCGGCACGCCTGAAGAGCCGGCGCGTACGATCATTGTGGTCACGCTCACTGCCTTTCTTGTGGCGGACGCCTCGATGACGATCGCCGTGTCGCTGCGCAAGGGGGCGCGCGACGAGGGCATACCGGCAACCAACGCCCTGGAGCGGTTCATCGACCAACATTACGACGACGCGTTCATGCAAGAGCGTTTCGAGAACATTGAGTACACGACGTTGCCCGAGCCCCATGAGCCTGGGCTGCCGGCAAAATCCACCTCAGCGGGCGTCCAAAACTGAGGGGGAGCGAGCGTGAAGTTGTAGGCGACTTGTGAAGGTGAGCCCAATTCTTCGCCTGAAGCAAATCTTCTCTTGCATCGGCTGGCGATACCCTATATAGTACCTCCTCGCCGACGGATACGGCGGCCGAATGGGCGTTTAGCTCAGGGGGAGAGCGCTTCCCTGACACGGAAGAGGTCACAAGTTCAAATCTTGTAACGCCCACCATTCGATATCCCTCCCGCACTTGTTGCGGAAAACCATACGGGCGTTTAGCTCAGGGGGAGAGCGCTTCCCTGACACGGAAGAGGTCACAAGTTCAAATCTTGTAACGCCCACCATTGTGAGACAAAGGTCGGCCGGGGAAACCCGACCGACCTTTTTCGTTTTGTCCCAAGTTTGTCCACGCACGCACACGTATGAGGAAGACAGGGAGACACAGGCAGTGCTTATCACCACCGGCGAGCAACTCCGCGATTTTTGCGACCGCGCCCAGGGCAGCGAGGTCTTGGCCATCGACACCGAGTTCCTGCGCGAGAAGACCTATCGGGCGCGTCTGTGCCTCGTGCAGCTTGGCACCGACGACGAGCAGGTAGCGGTCGATCCCTTCTGCGTGCATGATGTGGAGCCCCTGGTGGCTCTTTTCAAAAATCCCGCCATCACTAAGGTCCTCCATGCCTGTTCTCAGGACATGGAAGTGCTTCAGGAGTGGTGCGGCACCCTTCCCAGCCCCATCTTCGACACGCAGATGGCCGCCTCGTTCATTTCCGACCGCTATCAGATCGGCTATGGCGCCCTTGTTGAGGACTTCTGCCACGTGCACCTGCCCAAGGCCGAGTCCCTGACCGACTGGTCGGCTCGTCCCCTTGATGCCAAGCAGATTGCCTACGCCCTCGATGACGTGCGTTACCTGCCCGGCATCTGGCGCACGATGCGTGCCCGTCTTGAGGAGCTCGGCCGCACCGCATGGCTGGAAGACGACTTCGCCCACGCCTGCGACCCGCAGAGCTATCGCCACGACCCTCGCGAGGCCTACCGCAAGGTCAAGCGTGTGGGCTCGCTGTCGCGCCGTCAGATGAGCGTGGCGCGCGAGGTTGCCGCTTGGCGCGAGAATCTTGCGGCAAAGATCGACAAGCCCCGCAGGTGGGTGATGGGAGACGAGCTTCTCGCCGAGATTGCCAAGCGCATGCCGAACACCGATGCCGCGCTTATGCGTATCCGGGGAGGGGCGGACCTATCTGCCCAGGACCGCGCCGAGGTGCTTGCGGCTGTGCGCGCCGGCGTCGCGTGCCCGCCCGAGCTCTACCCTGATACGCCCCATCGCAGCAAGCCGAGCCTGGAGAGCGAGTGCGTCTGTGACCTCATGTACGCGCTCACGCGCATGGTTGCCGACCGCGAGCACATCGCCTCGTCGATTCTGGCCTCGCGCGACGAGCTCATCGACTATTTCGAGCACAGGGCGTCTTCGCCACTGTCGCGCGGCTGGCGTCACGAGCTGCTTGGATCTCACCTCGATGCCCTGCTTGAGGGTCAAATCGGCCTTACGGTCGTCGACGGCAAGATCGAGCTGCTGTAGGGAACGGAGGTAGCGGATGGCCTGGCAGTTGACGGCAACGCAGGAGCCTGAGCAGAGTACTTCGGCGTCTCTCAGCGTCTCGGAGGCACTGGGGCGTGCAAAGGCCCAGCTTGAGGGCATGACGCTTGTTGTCGAAGGCGAAGTCTCGCAGTTCAAGGACAGTCCCGGCTATAAGGCCGTGTACTTCCCGGTGTCCGACGGCTCCTCCACCATGGACTGCATGATGTGGCGCACGCGCTACATGGCAGGGGAGGTGCGCCTCCATCCCGGCCTCAAGGTGCGCTTGACGGGCCGCTTCTCGGTTTATCCCGCAAAGGGGCGCATGCAGTTTGAGATTTTCAAGCTCGAGGAGGCAGGCGAGGGCGATTTGCGCGCCCGTGTGGCTCGTCTTGCGCGCAGGCTCGACGCCGAGGGTCTCATGGACCCCGCCCGCAAGCCCCAAGTTCCCGCTTTCTGTGAGCGCATCGTCGTGGTCACCTCGCCTCACGGCAAGGTGAAAGACGACGTCGCACGCACGCTTCGCCGCCGAAACCCCCTGGTTCGCCTGCAGTTTTGTCCCGTGCAGGTGGAGGGTGCAGGTGCTGCGGCCCTTATGGTGCGCGCCCTGCATGCCGCCGAGCAGGCCCGTCCCGACGCCATTCTGCTCGTGCGCGGAGGTGGCTCCTACGAGGACCTCATGCCCTTCAACGACGAGGGCCTTGCCCGTGCCGTGGCGACGTGCACCGTGCCGGTCGTCACGGGCATCGGACATGAGCCCGACACGACGATCTGCGACATGGTGAGTGCCAGGCGCTGCTCGACGCCCACGGCGGCCGCCGAGTCGGTTGCGCCCGATATCGCCGAGCTCAGCGCCGGGTTTGACGCCATTGCCAGGCGATTGGCAAACGCCCTGCACCGCAGCCTTGTGGACCGCGGCCGCACGCTCGACCTCACGGCGGCCCGCCCGTGCCTGTCCGACCCGATGCGCACCATCGTGGAGACGCCGCTGCGCGAGCTCGACCTGGCGCAGGACCGCCTCACCGCGGCGCTGCCCGCCGGCGTCGAGCGTTCGCGCAGCGCCCTTGCCGATCAGGCCGCTCGTCTGGCGGCCGCCATGCCGATTCGACTCGAGCGGACGTCCCGCACGCTTGCCGACGAGCAGACGCGCCTGGTCCATGCGGGACATACCCTGCTTGGGTCTTGGGAGCGCGACCTTGCTGTGGGGGCGGGCCGTCTCCATGCGCTCTCGCCGCTTGCGGTTATCGCGCGCGGTTACTCCATGACGTGCGACGCCCAAGGCAAGGTCGTGTCGAGTGTGGGTCAGGTGGCGCCGGGCCAGGTTGTTGAGGTGCGCGTGTCCGACGGCGCACTTGGATGCACGGTCGATTCAGTTCAACCCATCGAGAGGAACGACTAATGACGCAGCAGATGAAGGACGTCGCGACGATGACGTACCGCGAGGCGACCGCCGAGCTTGAGCAGGTCGTGCGTGCCCTTGAGTCCAACCAGCTCGAGCTCGAGGAGTCCCTGGAGCTCTACAAGCGCGGCGTCGAGCTCCTTGCCTCGTTGCGTGCGCGCCTGGCCGACGCCGAGCAGCAGGTGAGCGCCCTCATGGGTCAGATCGAGGTTGACACCGACGAGAGGGACACGACGCTCAGCTAGCGCGCCTTGAAGCGTCCATGCTTATCTGATCGCCGCTTGCGTCGGGATATCAGCCGTTTGCGGCGCCTCTTTCAGTGTGGTTGCGACGCGTTTTCCACCTGCGCACACGCATGTTTCGCCGTTCGCCGGGCATCGTCACGACTTCGTCACCGAATACCTCCCGCTGCCGCCGTTTCGGCGCCGTGCGTCGATGGTGCGGCCTTTTGACAGCGTGCTGCCGGCGGCTCTCGTACAATTTATCCTGTAACTCGCTGTGTTCCCATGCCTGGTGCGTGTTCGTGCCGGGCATTTTCGTTTGGTGGAGGGTCCATGGACGTCCTGGTCGTGAACGCCGGCAGCTCTTCTTTGAAATATCAGCTCCTCAACGTCGAATCGCGCGAGGTGCTCGCCAAGGGCGCCTGCGAGCGTATCGGCTTGGGCGAGTCCACGTTCACGAGCGAGTTCGCGGGTCGCGAGACATGCCTATCTCTGCCCATTCCCAACCACCGTACCGCAATCACGCTCGTGCTGGGTACCGTGCTGCAGAACACCGCCCTCATGGAGGGACACCACATCGACGCCTTCGGCCATCGCATCGTGCACGGTGGCACCTATTTTGACGACTCGTGCCTGGTCGACGACGACGTGCTCAAGAAGATCGAGGAAATCGCCCCGCTTGCGCCCCTGCATAACTACGCGGCTGCGTCGGTCATCGTCGCTTGCAGGGAAGTCTTGCCCGACGTGCCCAATGTGGTGTCGTTCGACACATCGTTTCACGCAACCATTCCCGAGGTTGCGTACCGCTACCCGTTGCCCGACGAGCTGTGCGACAAGTTCAAGCTGCGCAAGTATGGATTCCACGGCATCAACCACCGCTATGTCTCCCGTACGGCAAATGAGTTTTTGGGAGGGGATGCTGGCAAGCTCGTCAGCTGCCATTTGGGCAACGGCTCCTCGCTGTGTGCCGTGCGCGACGGGCACGTGGTCGATACCACGATGGGCTTCACGCCGCTCGACGGCCTCATCATGGGCACGCGCTGCGGTTCCATCGACCCCGCGGCCGTCACGTTCATCCTTGAGAACTCCGACCTCACGGCTCGCGAGGTCGACACCATCATGAACAAGAAGTCGGGTCTTCTTGCCATCACGGGCTTCACCAACGACATCCGCGACATCACCGAGGCTGCCGAGGCAGGCAACGACCGCGCCCAGCTGGCCCTTGACATGTTCTGCTATTCTGCGAAGAAGTATCTCGGCGCCATGATCGCCGCCATGGGCGGTGTCGACACGGTCGTCTTTACGGCTGGCGCCGGGCAGAACTCGCCGGTTATCCGCAGCAAGGTCGTCGAGGGGCTTGAGGGGCTCGGCATTGCGGTTGACCCCGAGCTCAACGCACAGCGCCACAAGACGCCGTGGCGCATCTCCCCCGAGGGCGCCGGCGTCAACGTGCTCGTCATTCCGGCCGACGAGGAGTACATGATCGCGCTCGACGTGAAGCGCATCCTCGGATAGCCATAGTGTTTGCATTTAGCCGGCGTCCTCAGGGCGCCGGCTTTTTTTGTTGGGGCGTTTCAGAGAAACGAAAAGGGGCGGCTCGCTTCCGATACGACGGAAGGCGAGCCGCCCCTTTGTACACGGGCGATGCGGGAGGGAACCGGGCCGCTATGCGGCCGGCTTAGGGCTACTCGGCGCGTGCCTGGTGCAGGCGCTGGGCCTGAACGGCGGTGACGGCGACCATGCCGACGATGTCGGAGGACGAGCAGCCGCGCGACAGGTCGTTCACCGGGGCGGCGATGCCCTGCAGCACGGGTCCGATCGCCTCGGCACCGCCCAGACGCTGGGCAATCTTGTAGCCGATGTTGCCGGCGTCGAGGTTGGGGAAGACAAGCACGTTGGCTTTGCCGGCAACCGTGGAGTCCTTTGCCTTGGAGGCTGCGACGCTGGGGACTACCGCGGCGTCGAACTGCAGCTCGCCGTCGATCTCCAGGTCGGGGGCAAGCTCGCGGGCCTTGGCGGTTGCCTGGGCGACGAGTGCAGTGTGGTCGTTGACGGCGCTGCCCTTGCTCGAGAACGACAGCATCGCCACGCGCGGGGTCGTCTGCATGAACGTCGCCCAGCTGCGCGCCGTCTGCACGGCGATCTGAGCGAGCTCGTCGGCGCTGGGGTAGGTGTTGAGGGCGCAGTCGGCGAAGAAGAAGGTGCCGTTCTCGCCATAGGGGCAGTTGGGCAGGGAAATCTCAAAGAACGAGGACACGAGCGACACGCCTGGGGCGCACTTGAGAATCTGCAGCGCGGGCCTGAGCACGTCGCCGGTGGAGTGGCAGGCGCCCGAGACCATGCCGTCGGCGTCGCCCAGCTTGACCATCATGACGCCGAAGTAGAGCTCGTCGTCAAGCGCGGCGCATGCGGCCTCGAAGGTCATGCCCTTTTTGGCGCGAAGCTCGGCCAGGGCGCGGGCGTAGCGCTCGCGCTCGGGGGAGGTGCGGTGGTCGATCACGGTGACGCCGGGGATGCAGATCTCGTTGGGGTCGCCCAGCACGATGGGGCGGGCGATGCCTTCTGCTGCGATCTGGGCTGCCGCTTCCAGGGTACGCGGATCGTTGCCCTCGGGCAAGACGATGCGTTGGGGGTTGGTCTTTGCAGCGCTTACCAGGCTGTCTACGAATTTGCTCACTGAGGGCTCCTTATGTGTGGCATGGACTTACGGGGGCATATGTGCCCAAAGCAACGCCATCTCACTCTATCATGCTAAGATTGCAACCAAATGCCTGTTTTCGTCTGTTGGGCATCCTCGCGCTGGCAAGTGGTTTGCGGCGCGGGTGTGTCCATCACATTTGCAAAGGAGCGCACATGCCCGTTGTCCATGGTCTTCCCCAGGCGTTCGACGTTGCCGATTACGACGCCCTCGTCGTCGGTGCCGGTTATGCCGGCTCTGTCGTCGCGCGCGAGCTGGCGGAGCGTGCAGGCAAGAAGGTCTGCGTCCTCGAGCGTCGTCCGCACATCGCGGGCAACGCCTACGACTGCCTCGACGAGGCCGGGGTGCTCATCCACCTGTACGGCCCACACATCTACCACACCTATGACGAGCGCGTCCACGAGTACCTGTCGCGCTTCACCGACTTCACCAACTACCAGCATCGTGTGCTCGCCAACATCCACGGCACGCTCATGCCGGTTCCCTTCAACCACACCTCGCTCAAGATGGCGTTCGGCCCCGAGCGCGGCGAGGCCCTGTTTGCCAAGCTTGTCGAGAAGTTCGGCCTCGACCGCAAGGTGCCGATCCTTGAGTTGCGTGCCCAGGATGACCCCGAGCTCGAGGAGGTCGCCGACTACGTCTTCGAGAACGTGTTCCTCCACTACACGATGAAGCAGTGGGGCCAGACGCCCGACCAGGTGGACCCCTCGGTCACCGGCCGCGTCCCCGTGCTCGTGGGCGACGACGACCGCTACTTCCAGTCTCCCCACCAGGGCATGCCTGCCAAGGGTTACACCGACCTGTTCGATCACATGCTCGACCACGACAACATCGACGTCTTCCTCGACGTCGACGCTCGCGACATCGTGCGCGTGCAGGACGGCAAGCTCATGGCGGGCGAGGAGGCCTATGAGGGCCAGGTCGTCTATACCGGCCCGCTCGACGAGCTCTTCGGCCTCGACCTGGGCGCCCTGCCGTACCGCACCCTCGACCTCGACTTCGAGACCCTGCCTGTCGACGAGTTCCAGCCCGTCTGCACGGTCAACTACACCACGAGCGAGGACTTCACGCGCATCACCGAGTTCAAGCACATGACGGGCCAGGTTGTGCCTGGCAAAACCACCATCCTGCGCGAGTACTCCAAGGCCTACGAGCCCGGAAGCGGCCAGACGCCCTACTACGCCATCCTCGAGCCCCAGAACAAGACGCTCTACGCCTCCTACCTGGAGCGTGTCGCCGGCGTTGCCAACTTCCACGCCGTTGGCCGTCTGGCCGAGTACCGCTACTATGACATGGACGCCGTCGTCGCCAGCGCTCTCGCCCTCGCCGACAAGCTGGTCGCCGAGGCATAATCGTCTGGGTGACGCACGTTTAGAAAGAGAAGGTCCTCCGGTGGAAAAGCTCGTCACGTTTGCCATTCCCTGCTACAACTCGGCAGCCTATATGGACAAGTGCGTCCAGAGCATCATCGATGCCTGCGCACCTGAGCAGGACTTCGAGATCATCATCGTCGACGACGGCTCCCAGAAAGACGACACGCCTGCGAAGGCCGATGCCTGGCAGGTCAAGTGTCCTGGTATCGTGCGCGCCGTGCACCAGGAAAACGGCGGCCACGGCGCGGCGGTGCTCGCGGGCCTTGCCGCCGCGCAGGGCATGTACTACAAGGTCGTCGACTCCGACGACTGGGTCGACCGCGACGCTGTGCAGACGCTGCTCGCCGATGTTCGCTCCCTCGTTGCCAAAGGCGAGATCATCGATTTGTTCATCTCGAACTACGTTTACGAGCATGTGGAAGACAACACGCAGAAGTCCGTGGGCTACCGCAGTGTGCTTCCCGAGGGTCGCGTCTTCACCTGGGACGAGATGGGCAAGTTCCGCATTGACCAGAACCTGCTCATGCACTCGCTGCTCTACCGCACGGAGGTGCTGCGCGACGGTGGCGTGCCGCTGCCGAGCCACACCTTCTATGTGGACAACATCTTTGCCTACGTGCCGCTACCTCGCTGCAAGAAGCTCTTCTACCGCGACGTGGACCTCTACCGCTACTTCATCGGCCGCCAGGACCAGAGCGTCAACGAGAAGGTCATGGTTTCGCGCTACCGTCAGCAGCTGCGTATCTCCAAGATCATGTTCGAGGCCATTCACCTCTACGACGAGGTGCAAAGCCAGCCGCTGCGTGCCTACATGCTCAGCTACCTCACGATGATGATGGCCATTTCCTCGCTGTTTGGCCACATGTCCGAGGAACCCGAGTCCGATCAGCTCGTCGACGAGCTGTGGCGCGACTTGAAGGCATTCGACGAGCGCATGTACAACCACGCCCGCCACAACTTCCTCGGAGTCGGCACAAACCTTCCCGGCAAGGTCGGCAAGAGCCTCACGGCCGCCCTGTACCGCACTGCGAGGAAGATCTTCAAGTTCAACTAAATCGTTTGGCTTGTGTGCATGCCAATAAAGAAGGCCGCCCGTCTCGTCTGGTTTCCAGCGAGGCGGGCGGCCTTTTCATGTGCCGTGCCGTGAGAGGAAGGGCTAGGCCTCCAGGCCGCGCAGCTCTCGATACAGGCGCGAGATGGGCAACCCCATCACCGTGTAGAAATCGCCTTCGATGCCACGCACAAGCAGGCGGCCCTTGCCTTGGATGCCGTAAGCGCCTGCTTTGTCCATGGGCTCGCCAGTGGCGACGTAGGCGTCGATCTCCTCCTCGTCGAGATCCCAGAACGTGACACGAGCTGTTTCGGAAAAGCCGAGTACTTCGCAGCCGTCACAAAGTACGGAGACACCAGTCGTGACCTCGTGCGTCTTGCCTGAGAGGTCGCGCAGCATCTGGCGCGCCTCATCGGCGTCGGCGGGTTTTCCAAGCACGCGCTCGCCAAGGATGACAACGGTGTCCGAGCCAATGACGAGCTCGCCAGGGCGGGCGCTCGGGCTGACGGAAAGTGCCTTGTGCCAGGCGAGCGCATGGGGCAGCTCGTGCGGGTCGCGTGCGTGCACGCTCGACTCGTCAAAGTCGCTTGTGCAGCAGGTGAATTCGAAACCCGCCTCTTCCATCAGTTCGCGACGACGCGGCGATTTGGATGCAAGAATCATGCTCGGCCTGGTTTCTAGCGACGGCGCAGGATGGTGACGCTCTCGACATGGAACGTCTGGGGGAAAAGGTCGACCGGCGTGATCGAGACGATGTCGAACGTCTCAAGCTCGCGGAAGATAGCCAGGTCGCGGGCGAGGGTGGCCGGGTCGCACGAGACGTAGGCGACGGCGCGTGCGGGGCTTTCGCAGACGGCCTCGATGACCGAGCGCTCAAGGCCGGCGCGGGGCGGGTCGACGACGATGGCGTCGGCGTCCTCCAGGCAGTCGAGCTGACGCGCCGCATCGTCACCGATGGCCTCAACCATGTCGGCGAGCCCGGCATGCTCGAGGTTCTGCTTGAGGTCGCGCACTGCGGGTCCGTAGCTCTCGATGGCGATGACGCCGCCCTGCGCGGCACGCGCCAGGGGCAAGGTGAAGGTGCCTGCGCCGCAGTATAGGTCGCAGGCGACCTCGTCGCCCTCAATGGCGAGGCCTTCGAGCACAAGTTCGATGAGCTTTTCGGCACCGGCGGTGTTTATCTGGAAGAACGACGGGGCGGAAAGACTCATGGTCTGTCCGGCCAGGCGCTCCTCCCAGCGGCCGCGGCCGCTCAGGCACTCGACGCCGGCGATCTTGCGGGCGCCGCCCTTCTCCTTGGTCATGACGCGCGCGATGGAAGTGGGCTTGGCTGCGTCGGTGATGACCTTGGCAATCTCGGCACGCGGGAAGGCGGCCGGGTCGGTCCACAGGGCAACCTCAACTTGGCGAGTGCGCTCGCTCACGCGAATGCCCACACGCTCGAGCCCCAGATCACGGGAGCCTCCGAAGAAGTTGAGAGCGCCGGCAACCGACTTGACCAGCCTCTGTGAGTCCTTGGCCATGAGCGGGCACTTGTCCACGGCGATGACCTGGTTTGCGTCGAACTTGGAGTGCATGCCCAAGCGCATGCGGCCATCTTGCTTGACGCAGGCAAGCTCTACCTTGTTGCGGTAGCCCCAGTCGGGGCCCACCCCGACGACCTGACCCACATGCTCCTGCGTCCAGGCCTCGTCAAACTTGCCGATGCGCACGAGGGCGTCGACGACGTTCTTCCGCTTTGCCTGGCGCTGGGCACCGATTGAGACCTCGGCCCAGGGGCAGCCGCCGCAGATGGCAGAGTAGGGGCACTTTGAGGCGACGCGGTCGGCCGAGGCCTCCACAACCGAGGTCACGCGGGCCTTGGAGAACGTCTTGCCGTCGCTTGTGATCTCGGCTTCCACCACGTCGCCCGGAACGCCTCCCGAAACGAACACGGTCTTGCCCTCTGCGGTGCGCGCCACCGCGTCTGCGCCGTAGCACAAGGTATCGATCTTGAGTTGCATGTTTGCCCCGCTCAAAGGTTGCGCCATTGCCTGAATCAGCTCGGTGCATATCGCAGCGGCGGCGCATGCCCTCGAGTTCGAGTTCACGTGCGCCGCCGCAACAGGTTCAGACTATGGTCTATTTCGTTGCTGACTTGCCGAATAGTACCCTAATGCCAGCCTTGATGAGAGCCCAACCAGTCGCTTTGCGGCCTTTCTGCTTAACCATCAGTTCAAGAGAAGCCATGGGGTCGCGCTCCTCGGCCGGTTCCTGGTCGATGGGCTTCGCGTCCACCTCCATGGGCTGGGCTGCCGCGTCCTTCCGTGCTGCCTCGGCAGGCTTTTCCTCGGCCTTTTCCGCCGTGGGGGCCGGCTGCTGCGTGGCTTGTGCGTCTGCGTCCGCTGCCTGGGGCTTCTGTGCTGCCTCCTTCTCGCCTGCGGGCTCTTCGGCCTGCTTGGGCTCGTGGTCCTGAGGCTGCCCGCTGGGGATGGCACGGCTGCGCGCCCGCTTGGCCTGCTCGGCGCGCTCGGCCGTGGTCTTCTGAGACTCCTCGATTGCGCGAGCTGCGAAGAACTCCTGGGCGCACACAAGCTCCTCGCCGGCGCACACGGGCACATGGGCGTGCTTGCCGTCGGGGGTGAGGATGCGTGCCTTGGTGTTGTCGCGCATCTGCACGTCGATGTCGGCGGCCACGCGCCGGCGCAGCTCGGGGTCGAGCAGCGGGTAGGCGATTTCCACGCGGTGCTCGGTGTTGCGCGTCATCATGTCGGCCGAGCTCAGATACATGATGTCCTTGTCGACGCCGAACATGTACACGCGGGCATGCTCGAGCCAGCGGCCCACGATGCAGCGAACGGTGACGTTTTCCGTCTTGCCGGGCACGCCGGGCAGCAGGCACGAGATGCCGCGCACGATGAGGTCGACCTTCACGCCTGCACAGCTTGCCTCGGAGATCTTGTCGATGACCTCGCGGTCGGTGATGGAGTTCATCTTGAACCAGATGTGCGCCTCTTCGCCTGCGCGCGCCTTGGCTATCTCACGGTCGATGCCGCGCATGATGAGGGGCTTGAGGCCCACGGGGGCAACGCCCAGGTAGGAGTACTGTCCGTTGAGGTTGCCGATCTGCATGTTGCGGAAGAACCTGTTGGCATCCTCGCCGATGCGCGGGTCAGCCGTCATGTAGGAGTAGTCGGCGTAGAGGGCGGCGGTCTTCTCGTTGTAGTTGCCGGTGCCCAGCTGCGTGATGCGCGTGACCTCGCCGGCACGGCGATAGGTGATCTGGCAAATCTTGGAGTGGACCTTGAAGCCCGCCGAGCCGTACAGCACGGTGCAGCCGGCGTCCTCGAGGCGCTCTGCCCACTCGATGTTGTTCTCCTCGTCGAAGCGGGCGCGCAGCTCCATGACGACGGTCACGTCGATGCCGTTTTCAGCTGCGGTGATGAGCGACTCGCAGAGCCTCGACTTCTTTGCCACGCGGTACAGCGTGATCTTGATCTGCACGACGTCGGGGTCGTTGGCCGACTCGCGCAGCAGGCGCAGGAACGGCTCCATCGACTCGTAGGGGTAGGAGAGCAGGATGTCGTGGTCCTCGATCTGGGTGTGCATGGGCACGCTGGGGTCGACGCAGCCGGGGGCCTGCGGGGTGAACTTGGGATAGGCGAGCTCGCTCACGAGGCTCTGCGAAATCTTGCCCTCCAAGGAGAAGGCGAAATCGGCCATGCGCAGCGGGCTTGCGACGTAGAACACCTGGCGTTCACCCAGCTCAAGAGCTTTGCGCATGAACTTGACGAGCGGCTTGGAGAACTTGCCCTGCACTTCCAGGCGAACGGGGTTGAGGCGCAGGCGCTGCTTGAGCACGCGCTTGATGTGCTGGCGGTAGTCGTCTTCCAGGTCGAACGATCCCTCGTCGGGGTCGATGTCGGCGTTGCGCGTGACCCTGATGACCGCGCGCTCGGAGGTGTGGAAGTCGACGAAGAGCCTGTCGGCAAACGCGAGGATGACGTCTTCAAGCAGGGTGTAGCGCAGCGTGTGCACGTCGTGCTTGATTTGGACGAAGCGGCCCAGCGTCGAGGGGACCTCGACAATGCCGAGAAGTCCCGCCTCCGTGGCGCTGGCCAGGTTGAAGACGACGTAGAGCGTGTCGTTGTGCAGGTTGGGGAAGGGGTGGCGCGGGTTCACGATCTGGGGCGAGACCACGGGCAGCACCTCGGAGACAAAGAGCTGCTCCATGGCCTTCTTGTCCTCGGGGGTGTAGTCTCGCCACTGCACGCGCACGATGCCGTGAGACGCGAGCTCGTCCTCGAGCTCGCCGGTGACCTTGTCGTGACGTGCGATGTAGTCGGGTAGCACCTCGTAGACGCTTGCAAGCTGCTCGCCGGGCGTCTGGTTCGACTTGTTGTCCACGGGCTGGAACTCAAGGCTTGCCAGCTCGGAGAGGCTGCCCAGGCGAATCATCACGAACTCGTCGAGGTTGCTTTCGAAGATGGAGGCCATCTTGAAGCGCTCGAGCAGGGGTACGGACGGGTCGGCGGCCTCTTCGAGCACGCGCTCGTCGAACTGCAGCCACGACAGCTCGCGGTTTTGCGTGTAAGAGAAGTCGAGTCCGGACTTGCCGGCTGCAGGGCGTACCTGTTTGGGTTTGCCGTGCTCTTTGGCGGTGGACATCGTCTTACCTCCTGGTATCGGTGGGGTTGTTGTTCATTTGAGTGTCTATACCCAAAACGCGCTCCATGAGATAGCCTTCGCGGATGCCCGAGTCATGCACGACGAGGCGCTGGACGCCGAAGTTGTCGGCGACGGCCTGGATGGCGAGCAGTCCCGGGGTCAACGTGTGGATGCGCTCGGGCACCACGCGGAGAAGCTCGCGCATTGCCACTTTTGGCTTGTCGATGATATGCGACACGATTTGGTCGAGCTCGCCGCGTGTGACGGGGGATCCAGGCTGCTGGGGCGCCAACCACGCGTTGCGAACCTTGCGCATGGCGCGCGCCGTGCCGCCGATGCATGAGGCACATTCGGCACTCTGCTCACCGAGCGCCTTGCGCACGCGCTTGGAGATTGCCTCGCGGATGTCTTTGGCCTCGCGTGCGGTGGGCAGAAGGCCGTCGACGTACTTTTCAAAGAGGGAGAGCGAACCCATGGGGACGCTCGTGGCGTCTTTTGCCTGGCCGTTCTCAAAGACGAGCACTTCGCTGGAGCCTCCGCCCACGTCGATCTGCACTCCCGAGGTGGCGCCGGAGTGCCACATGGCGCCCGCGAAACCCAGACGTGCCTCTTCGACGCCGCTCAGAAGCTCCACCTGCACGCCGCACAGCTCGTCGACCTTGTCGAGGACTTCCTGACAGTTGGAGGAGTTGCGGATGGCGGCGGTGGCAAAGCAGGAGAGACGGTCGAGCTCGGTGAACCGAGACGCCGCCCTGCGATATTCCTTGAGGGTGCTGATGAGCGCGTCAACGCCGGCCTCGTCGAGCCTGCCGCTCTGCGGGTCGATGTGGCTTGCCAGCCCAAGTTGATTCTTCAACTTAAAGAACGGCCGGAACTCGTTCGTTTGGACGTCGCAGTCATACACGGTCATCCTCACCGAGTTCGAGCCTATGTCGACGATGCCTTCTAGCATACGCGCCTGCCTTCCGGGGCGTTTCATTCTGTGCCGATAGAACCCCTTTGATTGTAGACCCAGAGTTGTTCTGCGCCTGTTATATATGTGCAAAATTGCGGCAAAGGGTTTGGCATGTTTTCAGGGTTCGGCCGCTGTGGTGGACGTTGGCTGCTGAATATCTGTTGCCTGGGCAGAGTGGCGTGCATCTCGGTGCGGCTCCATGTAGAGTAGAAGGTTGCATATCCGGCCGTCCGGCGCGCCATGCGCCGTGTGCGCCTATGTGAGGAGGCAACGTTTGACAGACGAAAAACAGCCCGAGCGGGCCGATGTCGCCGATGGCCCTGTGGCAAAGGGCGAGGCGCCGGCCGAGCATGACGGCGACGTCGTCAAGCCCGGACTGCCCGTAAGCCGCAGGACGTTCGTCATAGGCGGTTGCGCCCTTGCGGCCGTGCTGGCGGCGGGGGTGGGCGTCGCGTCGTGCGCGTCGTGCAACGCCCGCGCCACCGGTCAGCTTACGGGTGCGGCCAACAAGGCGGCGGGCGGCTTCATGGACGCCGTGTCGCAGACGGGTCGCGACGTGCAGGCCCGCGCTGTGGCAGGGGAGGGGCTCGTGCGCGGCACCGTGTGCATCGACGCAGGCCATGGCGGCGGCTACGACCTCACCCTTACCCCCATCGGCCCTGGTTCCAGCGAGATGCAGTACGTCGAGCCGGGTGGCACCCAAGGTGTTGTGACGGGCGTCGAGGAAGCCGACGTCACCCTCGCCGTGGCATTGCTGCTGCGCGACAAGCTGCGCGACGAGGGGATCACGGTCGTCATGGTGCGTGAGGACGACTTCCGCACGTATTCGAGCGAGGAGCGCGCCCGGGTCGCCAACGACTGCGGGGCCGACATCTTTATCCGCCTGCATTGCGACGGCGCCGACGACTCCGGTCCCCGCGGGTTCACCACACTCGTGCCGGGCTACAACGAGTGGACGACGAGCATCGCAGACGCAAGCGCCTATGCGGCCAGCATCATGCACCCCGTCATCATCTCCGAGACGGGTGCCCAAGACGATGGGATTGTGGAGAGGACCGATTTGGCGGGTTTCAACTTCTGCCAGGTCCCCGTGGTGCTTTTCGAGATGGGCTTCATGTCCAACCCTGAGGAAGACCAGCTCCTTTGCAGCCCCGAGTACCAGGAGACGTTGGCGCATGCCATCTGCGACGCCGCGGTCGCCTATCTTGCGGCCGTGTCGGAATAGCGTGTGCGCCGCCCGTCGCACCCCGCGCTTTGCTATGATGTGACTGTGGCGTCCGACCTATTTTACGAAGTAACGACGAATCACAAAAGGTAGGAGGCAAACGATGAAATGTTCAGTTTGCGGTACCGAATGCTCTGAGTCCACGAAGTTCTGCCCCACGTGCGGCACCCCTCTTCAGCCTGAGCCCCAGTATGCGGGGCAGACCCAGGTCATGCCTGGTCAGCAGGGGTATGAGGATCCCATGGCCTATCGCCAGCCCTCGCAGAAGTTTGCGGCGCAGCCTGCGCGCCAGTCATATGAGCCCACGTGCCAGATGCCGCCGTTCCAGCAGCCTTCTGGGCAGTTTCCGCGTACCGGCGCGAGCCAGGAGTTCGCCGCTGTGCCCGCTACGCCCGCCATGCCCGGCCGCAGCGTCGACATGAGCGCCGCCACCAAGTCGCCCAAGTGGCCCATCGTGCTCATCGCGGTGCTGCTTGTGCTCATTGTGGCGCTCGTGCTCATCATCCTGCATCCCTGGGACACCGGCGCCCAGCCCGGCACGGCTACGGTCGACGGCGGCAACGTCGTGGTCACCTCCAACGGCGACCAGTCCCAGCAGGGCGGTACCGAGCAGGGTACGGTTACGGGCGACACCTCCGCCCCGGTGAGCGACCAGCAGACGGCCGCTCCCGCCGCCGATGTGTTCACGCAGCTCACGACTGCCTACAACCAGCTTGACGGGTTCCACGGCCAGATCAGCTCCATCGCGACGGAGTTCTCCGACAACCTGGGTGTCAGCGACCTGTCTGACCTTCGCAACCGCGCGGCTGACCTCCAGGCGCAGATCAGCTCTGCCCGCGCGACGCTGCAGGCCGTTGCCGTCGACGCCAACTCTGCCTACGCTCAGACCAAGGCTGCCATCGACAACCTGTACAACGACCTCGAGATGCGCATCTCCGTGCTTGTCGAGGCCTGCGACGCCGATATCGCCGGCAATGACGTCTCCGACATCCTGAGCCGAGACAACGGCCCCGCCGACGATCACGGCCACACGAACAAGTACCTCATCGACTACGAGCAGAACTACGAGGCAGCTCGCCCCGTTCAGGCATAGCGCAAGACCGCAAGACTCATCTGAGGTACTGTAGTTTCTATAATGCCCTGTGAGAAGGGCCGGTCGCAACGTACAATTGCCGACTGGCCCTTCTTTTAAGAGGGGCACCCCGACGCACCACACGCACATTTCCTTCCAGGGCACGAGGAGCATTACCGTTGGATATCACGACCTTCAACAGGGCAAAACAGGCATATGACGCCAAGGACTGGGAGAGCGCAGTCATTCTCTTCTCGCAGTGCGGCACCGGTCCGGGCACCGGCGAGGCTTGCCACCTGTGCGGCAACGCCCTCATGCGCATCGGTCGTGTGCAGGAGGCCACGCAGGCCTATCGTGCTGCCCTGGCGGATCCTTCCTATGGCAACCAGGGTGCCGTGTACACGAACCTCGGCAAGGCGCAGATGGCCCTCGGCGACCTGCGCGGCACCATCGACTCGCTGCGCCATGCCCTGACCGACCAGAACTACCGTGGCGCCTACAAGGCCCACATGGCGCTTGGCGAGGCGTACTCCAAGCTCGGTGACTCGCGCAACGCCGGCACCGCGTACCGTCAGGCGGCCCTGGATCCCAACAACCCCGAACCTGCCAAGGCCCTCATCAACCTCGGCGTGAGCTTTATGCAGATGCGCCGTCCGGCAGATGCCGCCGAGGCCTACCGCACGGCCGTCGACTTTGCGTCGAACCCTCAGGAGCGCTCGCTCATCTTCGCAAACCTCGGCCAAGCCTACGTTGCGACGAACCGCATGGTCGAGGCGGTGTCCGCTTTCCAGAACGCCACCTCCACCGGCTATCAGCTCTCCGCTGCGGCCCAGGTTGATTTCAGCCGTGCCACGCAGGCCGTCCAGGCAATGGGCACCAACACCGGCGGCTACTCTGCAGGCATGGTCGATCCCACCTACGACCCGGCCGGCATGTCCGGCGATCTGCTCCCCAGCGCCGAGGACTCGGGCTTCTTCAACATCTCCGAGGCCGACATCGTGGCCGACCAGCGTCGTCGTGAGGCGTACGACCAGGTGAAGCCGCACCGTGGGCTCAAGCGCGCGCTTGTCGTCATCCTGATTGTGGCCGTTGTGCTCGGGGCTTGTGCCGGCGCCTATGCGGCAGGCCTGGGCATTCCCTCCCGCGAGGGCGTCATCTCCGACGTGTTCGCCGCCGCCGCGGACGGCGACAGCGCATCCGGCCTTTGGGCTTCGGGCGTTGACGACACCGCCCGCAACCAGGTCATGAGTTCCATCGAGGGCAACGGTGCCGCCGAGGTCATCGGCATGGACGCGACGATGAGCGACTGCGTCGCCATCGTGCAGACCGCGCTTCCCCAGGGCGGCAAGATCACCTACCGCGTGAGCCTCGTGCGCCAGGGTATTGGCTGGAAGGTCTCCAACGTCGAGCGCGTCATCCTCTCCGAGACCGACAACACCTACGTTGACGCGTTCAACGGCGAGAAGGTCGTCTCCGAGGAGCAGACCGAGGCCGGCCAGCAGGCCGACCAGGCTGCCGCACCCGCCGACCAGACCGCCGAGGGCGAGCAGGTTCCTGCCGAAGGCGAGCAGGCCTAGCAAAAGGGTCTCCTTCTGCGCTTGATGCGCAGTGTGAGTTGCATTAGCAGACAACGAGTGAAAGGCACGACAATGATCGAGAAGACTTACATCATGATTAAGCCCGACGCTGTGGCCAACCGTCACATCGGCGAGATCGTCAACCGCATCGAGCGCTCCGGTCTCACCATCGAGCGCATGGTGCTCGAGATGGTCACCCCCGAGCAGGCCGAGGCCAACTACGCCGAGCACAAGGGCAAGCCTTTCTACGAGGGCCTCGTGTCCTACATCACCTCCGGCCCCGTCGTCAAGATGGTCATCTCCGGCGAGAACGCCGTCGCCAACATGCGTCGCCTCATGGGCGCCACCGACTGCGCCAAGGCTGAGCCCGGCACCATCCGTGGCGACTTCGGCCTCTCCGTTGACCGTAACGTCATCCATGGCTCCGACTCTCCCGCATCTGCCGAGCGCGAGATTGGCATCTTCTTCCAGGCCTAAGCTCGCTTGGCATTTGACTTTCTGACAAGTTGAAGTCTTGCAAGCCCATCCCGCCTAGCGGGATGGGCCTACTTTTCGATTGGTGCGCGCATGTCGTTTCTAGACAACATCCTGGGCCGCAACGGTGCAGGCCTGGCAATAGACCTAGGTACCGCGAACACGCTTGTTGCCACGCGCGAGGCGGGGATTCTCATCAACGAACCCTCAGTTGTCGCCATCGACCGTGACAAGAATCGTGTCCTGGCGGTTGGCGCCGATGCGAAGCGCATGCTTGGCCGCACCCCCGGAAACATCGAGGCCATCAAGCCGATGAGGGATGGCGTCATCGCCGACTTCGACGTGACCGAGGCGATGCTTCGCTATTTCATCGGCAAGGCCTGCGGCGAGAAGAAGGGCCTGCTTGCCCCGCGTCCTCGTGTTGTCATCGGCATTCCCAGCGGCGTCACGTCCGTTGAGAAGCGCGCCGTTTTCGAAGCCGCGCTGCAGGCGGGCGCCTCGCAGGCGTTCCTCATCGAGGAACCCATGGCCGCAGCCATCGGCGCCGAGCTTCCCGTTGAGGAGCCGACCGGCTCTCTTGTCGTCGACATCGGCGGCGGCACGGCCGAGGTCGCGGTCATCTCGATGGGCGGCATCGTCGTCTCCCGTTCGGTTCGCGTGGGCGGCAACGCCTTTGACCGCGCCATCCTTGAGATGGTGAGGGACACCTACGGCCTCAACATCGGCGAGCGCACTGCCGAAATCATCAAGATCAAGGTTGGCTCCGCCGCACCCCTCGACCGTGAACTCGATGTCGAGGTCAACGGCCGCGACACGGTGACGGGCATGCCTAAGACCGTGCGCATCGAGTCCGAGGAAGTGCGTCGCGCCATCCAGGACCCCATCAAGGCCATCGTCAAGGTCGTGCGCGAAGTGCTTGACGCAACTCCGCCCGACATTGCCAGCGACATCATGTACTACGGCATCCTTCTGTCCGGCGGCGGCGGAATGCTGCGCGGCCTGGATCGTCGTCTGCGCGAGGAAACGGGCGTGCCCGTCAATGTCTCGCCCACGGCCCTGGAGAATGTCGTCAAGGGCTGCATGGCGGTGCTTGACGCCAATGCCCTTTCGGGCTCGTATACGCAGGCATCGGCCTAAGTGCATCTAAGGGGGCGCTGTGACCAAACTTCCCAGCCTTGGGGCTGATGCACGCGGGGGGAAGGCGGCCTTCCGGGCGCTCGTGGTGTGCACGTGCCTGTCCGCCCTGCTGATGACGGTGTATTCCCAAGAGGGATCAAACGGTCCCGTCCATACGCTCCGCGCGGGTGTGCAATGGGCCGTTTCCCCCTTGCAGAACCTCGGGTCGTCTCTGGCCAAGCCCTTCGACACGTTGCGCACCAACCTCGTCAATGCCAGCGCCGACGAAGAGACGCTCACGGAATTGCGTGACCGCAACGCCTACCTGCTCTCGCAGCTCGGCGAACTGCAGCAGTACAAGGAAGAAAACGAAAACCTCAGGGCGATGCTCGGGCTTGCTTCGTCGTTTGGCGCCTCGGGCGTTGCGGCTCAGGTTATAACGGGCCCGCAAGACACGTGGACCCAGACGATCGTCATCAACCGCGGCAGCAACGACGGCGTGGGCCTCGACATGCCCGTGACCGACGGCGCCTCCCTTGTCGGCCAGGTGTGCGCCGTCTCTCCCACCACGGCAACGGTCCGTTTGATAAACGACCCCATGTTTTCCATGAGCGTGTCGGTGGGGGAGAGCGGCGCCGCGGGCATTCTGTCCGGTTCTGTGGATTCCACGGTGCGCGTTGACTACGTGTCCAGCGATGACGCGGTGAGCGTGGGCGATGTCGTGAGGGCGTCGGGGAGAAGCGACGTGTACCCGAAGGGCCTTGCGGTGGGTACGGTGGCAAGCGTGGTGAGCGAGCCCTCGTCCCTTTTCCAGGACATAGTGGTAAAGCCCCTGACGCAGGCCGCAAACGCCTCGGAGGTCTTTGTCATCACGGCCTATGGCGCGCAGGTTGATGCAGTGTCGACCGACCAGGACCTTGAAAGTGGTCAAAGCGCAGGTGATGCCCAGTGATGCCGACAGTGCCTGACACATACGCCTCAAAGCGCTCCAGTGTTTTGGTTGTGGTCGCCTGTGTGCTGGTCCAACTTTTGTTGGGCGGCCATGTAAGCCTTCTGGGTGCCGTGCCGAACTTCCTTCTGTGCGCGGTGTTCTTTCTTGCTCTGCGCAAGGGAGCTTTTGCCGGCGTCATTGCAGGATTTGCCCTTGGTCTTTTGTTTGACATGCTTGGCTCCTCCACACTCGGGCTGTCATCGCTGTTGGGCAGTATCTTTGCATTTGCCTGTGCACACCTGGGCAAGCCAACCCTTTTGCGCGAACCCTTGAGGGCCTGCGTCGTCTTCTTTGCCGCCGACGTTGTGTACAACCTCATTTCTGCCGCGGTCATGGTGCTTTTGGGCACTATGGGGGCAACGATGGGCGAGGTCGTGGGCCTGGCATTGCTTGCCTCCCTGCTCGACTCGCTCTTCGCGCTTCTGGTCTTTGCCATCTATGCCGGGCTTTCTGGCGGTCGGCGTTCTCGCCGGCTTCGCTAGTCGGTGCCCGATGTATCTGTTGAAAAAGGGGAGGTGCGCGTCTTGGACACGTCAGTCCTCGTTGTGATCGTCATTGCCGTGTTGGCGGTTGTGTGCGTTGCCGTTCTTCTCGTCGTGCGCCATCGGGCCGGCCATGCCGCCCCGCCCCTCACGGGTGCCCGCGGTCTTGATTTCAACTCGGGGCGGTCGCCCATCAGGCCTGCGGAATCGCTCGACGTCTCCGGCCAGGCGGGGCTTCGCAGGCGCACGGCGATCTTTTCCGCTTTGGCAGGCACCGCCTTCGGCGTGCTGCTGCTGCGCCTTTGGGGCATGCAGGTCATTTCAGGAAGCGGCTACTCCGCCCAGGCCAATTCAAACAGCACCTCCGAGGTGTCGTTGCGTGCGACGCGCGGGCGCATCCTCGACCGCAACGGCAACGTTCTCGTGGGCAACCGCACCTGCATGGCGGTCGTCGCCGACAAGTCCGTGGCAGACAACTCGCGCGTCGTGCGTCGTTTGGGCAACCTGCTTGGCATGCCCGACGTGGCCGTGCGCCGCAACATCCAGAGCGCGTCAGAAGGTGCGCAGTCGCTGCGCACGGTCATGATCGACGTGCCAGAAAGCGCCGTGTCCTATGTGGTCGAGCACCCCGGCCAGTTTCCCGGTGTCTCGGTGGAGTCTCGCACGGTGCGCACCTATCCTTATGGCTCCCTTGCGTGCCATTTGCTCGGGTACACGGGCACCATTTCAAGCGAGGAGCTCGAGGCGTTCAACGCCGACCCGCAACGTCAGCTCACGTATCAATCAGGCGACATCGTGGGCAAGTCGGGTGTCGAATACCAATATGAAAACGTGCTGCAGGGCGTGCGCGGTTCGCGCAAGGTCTACGTCGACGTCTCGGGCAATATCTTGGGAGTCGCTTCGGAAGTCGATCCCGAGCCGGGAAGCGACGTGCGGCTCACGGTGGACGCAACGGTGCAGGCCGCCGCAGAGCAAGCGCTGCTTCTCGGCCTTGAGGCAAGCGATTACCTTCACTACAAGCCTACGGGCGCATCGTGCGTCTGCATCAACTGCAAGACCGGCGAGGTCCTTGCCATGGCAAGCTACCCGACGTTCGACCCCTCCGCGTTCATCGGCGGCATCAGTACCGATGCTTGGGCGCAGCTCATTGCCGAGGGTGCGAACACCCCGCTTCTCAACCGCGCCATCAACGGCCTGTACCCCTCTGCTTCCACCATCAAGCCGTTCACGACCTGCGCCGCGCTTGAGTCGGGCATGACCACGACAAGCTCCCTTGTCGAGTGCACGGGCTATTGGACGGGCTTTGGCGAGCAATACGGCATGCATTGTTGGAACCACTCCGGACACGGCTGGATGAATCTCTACGAGGGTATCACCAATTCCTGCGACACCGTGTTCTACGAGATTGCGAAGGCGTTTTACTACTCCGACCATCCCGAGGGCATTCAAGAGATGTTTCGCCGCTGGGGCATCGGCTCGGCGACCGGCATCGACCTGCCGGCTGAGTCGCAAGGTCGCGTGCCTGATGCCGAATGGAAGTGGAACCATTACACCTGGGTCGAGGACTCCGCGCGTGCCTGGCAGGGCGGCGACACGGCAAACATTGCCATCGGCCAGGGCGACATCCTCGTCACGCCTCTTCAGATGTGCTACGCGTACTGCGGCCTTGTGAATGGGGCGGTGGAGATGTGGCCCCACGTGCTGCTTGACGTCCTTTCCAACCAGACCCGCGAGCCCATCATCACGGCGGAGCAGAAACCGAGCTGCGAGGTGTCGATCTCGCAGGACATCCTGTCCTTTGTGAACGATGCGCTCGTCGGCGTGGTAAACGAGACGTATGTGGGCGACTATTTTGCGGGGCTTCCCGTGACGGTCATGGGCAAGTCCGGTACGGGCGAGGCGGGAGACGATGACGACAACCCGCACGCCTGGTTCTGTGCCGCCGCGCCTGCCGAGGACCCAACGTACGTGGTGGCTGCCATCGTCGAGCACGGTGGCGGTGGCGGCTACGTCGCCTCGAACGTGTGCCGCGGTGTGCTGGGCGCCGTGTACGGCGTGGAAATGACGGACCCCGTCTCGATCCTCATGACGCGCGAGGTTTCGACCGAGCAGGTGATGGACTGATGCGTTCGACAAAACAGGCTCGCCTTGATTTCGCGCACCACCCCGCCCGCCCTTCTCTGCGCTTCTTTTTTGCAGGGCTCGATCCTGCTGTCGTTGCGGCAACCGTCGCGCTGGTGGCATACGGTCTCGTGGTGGTGTACTCGGCGTCGCTTTCCATCGCCGCCGCCTCACCTGTGCGCCAAGCCTTGGGCGCCGGCCTCGGTTTCGTGGTGGCGCTCGCGATGTATCGCTTTGACATGCGCAAGCTTGCCAACTGTACGCTGGCGCTGCTCGTCATCGACTGCGCGCTCATGCTTGCCCCTTTGTTGCCGTTTTTCGCCTACAGCGCCAACGGTCTTACCGGCTGGGTGAAGATACCGGTCATCGGCTTCACATTCCAGACTTCCGAGCTTGCCAAGCCTGTGACGGTCCTGCTTATGGCTTCGCTGTGCGCGCGCTACGGCGGACGTGTGACGTCACTTTCGGACTACGTGCGCCTCTGTGCCGTCCTTGCCGTGCCGTTTTTGCTCATCTTGCTGCAGCCCGACCTCGGCACGGGCCTCGTGATCTTGGTGTCGGGCGCCGTGGTGATCGTCATGGCCGGACCCAAGCGGTCCTGGGTGATCGTCACCGTCGTTTTGCTTGTGCTGGGTGTCGCGGCCGTCCTTCTTACTGACGGCATCATCGACAACCTGGTGGGCGACGACCACTCGCTTTTCAAGGACTACCAGATGAACCGCCTGCTCGTCTTTCTCGACCCTGACTCGGACACCACCAACGCCGGGTATAACTTGCGCCAGTCGATGATTGCAGTGGGTTCGGGAGGCCTGTTTGGCAAAGGGTTCGGCAATGCCACCCAGGCTGCGTCGGGATTCTTGCCCGAGGCCCACACCGACTTCGCGTTTGCCCTTTTGAGCGAGCAGTTTGGCTTTGTGGGCGCCGCCGTGCTCATCGCCCTCTACATGGTGCTTGTGTTTTCTGCCATTCGCATCGCGATGCGCTCGGAGTCGCTTTTCGCTAAACTTACGCTTTTGGGTATTGCGGCCATGTGGACGTTCCAGATATTTGAGAACATCGGCATGTGCCTTTCCCTGATGCCCATCACGGGCATCCCGTTGCCGTTTATCAGCTTCGGCTCCTCGTCGATGATCGTTCAGCTTCTTACGGTTGGCATCGTCTTGTCGGCGGGGGCCCATGACGGGCGCGAGAGCCTGCGTGCCCATTTTTAGGCGACTTCTACGATGGAGCGTGTTGCCGTGAACCTACTGTATGACGCCGCCAAGGCGGGTGTGAAGGCAAGAAGACAAACGAGCCGCGCGGCCTCAAAGACGCTGCGACTGTGTGTGGCGGTGGGGCAAGGCTGCGATGGGGGCTTGGCGCGTGCGGTCAAGCGGGCGCTGCGCCCCAAGACCGCCTCGCTTCGCCTGTATGTCGCCGGCGTGGGGGCGGGCCATGAGCCTGCCGTGGTGCACGCCATGGCCGATGCCGTCATCGTGCTGGCCGGGCAGGACGCCGCTGTCGCGGCCGACCTGTACCGCGCCTACGCCTCGCGCCGGGTGCCGTGTCTGGTGCTTGTGAACTTCGACGATGCGGCTGCCGAGCGGGCTCGCGCCTTGGTTGCCCGCGAAGTGAGTGCCGAGGACATCGTCGTGTGCGACGAGATGGCCGTGGGCGGTATGCTGGCGCGCTGGCTCATCGAGACCCTGCCTGACTTTGAGACGATGCTCGGCGCAGCGCTTGACTGCTGCCAGGACGAGCAGGGCCGTCGCATCGTGGGGCAGGCGGTGCGCGACAACGCGATGCTGGGGGCACTCACCTTTCTCAGGGGCGCCGATACCCCGGCCATGCTTGCTTGCGAGGTTGCGATGCTCTTCAAGCTGGCAGGGAACTACGGCGCGCCCATGGGCAAGGAGCGGCTGGTGGATGTGGCTGGCCTCACGGCGTTTTCGCTTGTATGCAAGCAGGTCGCAGGGCTTGCCCTGCGCACCCCGCTTCCGGCATGTCTTGTCAAGGCGGGGGTGGCTGCGGCGGGCACATGGGTGGCCGGCACGGTCATGCAGGGCCGTATGCGCCAGGCCGGTCAGGCTGAGGCTGCAGGGGAAGCGGTCGCAGCAGACCGAGGATATCAAGGAGCAGGAGCGGATCTATGATCTCGATGCATGAACGAGTTGACCTTTGGGGGCGCGTCGAGCCGCTCCTTGACCTGGTTGAGAAGCCGTCGCGCTACATCGACCACGAATTCGGCGCGGTGCGCGACTCTGAGTCGTCCTTCCGCTGCGTGCTCATCTACCCGGATACGTATGAGGTCGGCCTTCCCAACCAGGGCTTGGCCATCTTGTACAAGATTTTGAACAACCAACCCGGCATTGCCTGCGAGCGCGCCTACACGCCCTGGATCGACATGGCCGACCTCATGCGCCGCCGCGACTTGCCGCTCTTCTCCATGGAGTCGTGCTTCCCCGTGGCGTCGTTCGACATGGTGGGCATCCAGCTTCCCCATGAGCTTGCTGCCAGCAACATCGTCGAGACGCTCGACCTGGCGGGCATTCCGCTCATGGCCTGCGACCGTGCGCAGGACGACCCCATCGTCTGCGGCGGGGGACCTTCGGTCTACAACCCCGAGGCTGTGTGCGAGCTGTACGACTGCATCATGGTGGGCGATGGCGAGGAGGTCATCGTCGAGGTCGCTTGCTGCATCCGTGACATGCGTGCAGCCAATGCGCCCCGTGCCGACATCCTTGCGGCGCTCGCGCAGATACCCGGCGTCTACGTGCCTCTTCTCTACCGCGCCGAGGAGGATTCCTTCGGGCGCACGCATGTTGTTCCCGTCGAGGGGTCCGGTGCGCCCGAGAAGGTCGTGAAGCGCGTTGTCGCCGACTTCAAGGCGCTCGATCCGGTCAACACGACGCTCGTGCCCTATCCCCAGGTTGTGCAGGACAGGCTTGCCGTCGAGGTGTTGAGGGGATGCGCGCGCGGCTGCCGTTTCTGCCAGGCGGGCATGACGTACCGCCCCGTGCGCGAGCGGCCCGCCGACCAGATCGTCGCCGCCGTCATGCGCGGGCTTGCATGCACGGGCTACGACCAGGTCTCGCTTACCTCGCTGTCCACGACCGACCACTCCAACCTCGAAGACGTGCTGCGCAGGCTCAACGCGAACCTGTCGGGCAAGGGCATCTCGGTGTCGCTGCCCTCCGAGCGCCTCGACTCCTTCGGTGTCGAGATGGCCAAGCTCGTCGCCGGCGAGAAGAAGGGCGGTCTGACCTTTGCGCCCGAGGCCGGCACGCAGCGTATGCGCGACGTCATCAACAAGGGCGTGACCGAGGAAGATCTCATGAACGCCGTGAGTGCGTCGTTCTCGCAGGGTTGGCTCCGCATGAAGCTGTACTTCATGATCGGCCTGCCCACCGAGACCGACGAGGACGTGCTCGGCATTGCCGAGCTGTGCCGCCGCGCGCTGGAGCTGGCCCGTGCCTCGGTGCCGCCCTCAAAGCGTTGCGCGGTGCGCATCGGCACCTCGGTGGCGGTCTTCATCCCCAAGGCGCAGACGGCCTTCCAGTGGTGTGGCCAAACCCCTCCCGAGGAGGTGCGCCGTCGCCAGAAGCTTCTTGCGGATGCCGTTCCGCGCGGTGTGGACCTGCGCTACCACGACTACGCCTCGTCGTTCCTCGAAGCGGTGCTTTCGCGCAGCGGCCGCGAGGCTTTGCCGCTCATCCTTGAGGCGCATCGCCTGGGCGCCCGCTTCGATGCGTGGTCTGACCAGTTCAAGCTTGAGATTTGGCAGCAGGCGGCCGAAAACGTCGGGTTTGACATGCAGCGTGCCGCTTGCGAGCCCTTCGAGGTGGGCGGCCCCCTGCCGTGGGACCACATCTCCGCGGGCGTCTCGCCGCGCTGGCTTGAGCGCGAGTGGGAGCGTGCCTTGGAGGGAACCCTCACGCCGGACTGCACGATGACGAAGTGTTCGGGCTGCGGCGTGTGCCCTTCGCTTCATGTTGACAACGATCTGGAGAGGAGCCGAGCATGAGCGAAGAGGAGCTGTACTGCCTGAGGGTCCGCTATGTGGAGACGGGCCGTTTGCGCTACCTGTCCCATCTCGAGCTTTTGCGCGCCATGGAGCGCACCATCCGCCGCAGCGGCATTCCCTATGCCGTGACCCAGGGCTTTTCCCCGCGCATCAAGGCGGCCTACTGCCCGGCACTGCCGGTGGCGGTGGCCTCAGACGACGAATGGTTCGACCTTTGGGTGCGCGAGTATCGCCCTGCTGAGGAGTACCTCGAGGACCTGTGCCGCTCGGCGCCGCCCGACCTCATGCCTCAGCAGGCGGCCTATGTCGAGGTTCATGGCCCGTCCCTTGGCGCGAACCTCACCATCGCGTGCTGGGAGGCCGACCTTTCCGTTTGGCCCGACGCGTGCCTTGACGCTGCCGACGCCGTGGATATGACCTTTGGCGCCGAAGACGTGCGATGTGCGGTCGAGGCGGTGCGCGCCCAAGGACAGATTGAGTATCTGCGCAACGGCAAGCCGAAGAAGGTGGACCTCACCGAGAAGCTCGTGGGCGACGTTTGCGTGGATCCGGGCGAGTCGGGCGGCGTGCACCTTTCCTTCACGACCCGTTCATCAAACGAGGGCGCGCTGCGTCCCGACGTCCTGTTGGCCGAAGTATGCCGACAGCTCGCCGAGTCGCTTGCCGTTCGCGGTTCCTCTGCTGGGTCGACGCAAGATTACGTCGTATCATTCCAGCGTAACCTCCGCACTTCTGTCGTGCGCACCGCGCAGTACCTTGAAGGGAAGGACGGCACATGGAGTCGCCCGATCTGACGCTTTCTCCTGGCGATATTCTTCGAACGCGCGTCGACCACATCGACGCCTCGCTTGACGCATGTTTCCTCGACGCTGGCCCTTACGGCATGCTGTTTGTGCCGCTGGCCGGCATCTCGGCTACCACGGTGGCCGATCTTGTTCCCGGCGCGAGCGTATGCGCGCAGGTTGTGGCCCCCAAGCGTGCCGCAAAGCTGCCAAGGGCCTCGGTGAACATCGAGTTCTCCGGGCGCACGAGTGTGCTTGTGCTCGACGGTTGCGCCATCATGGCGCCCTCGAGTCCCGCGCGGCCGGAGGTCTTTGTCTCCAAGAAGCTCGCCGGCGTGAGGCGCGCCGAGCTTGCGGACAAGCTTCAGGCCGCCGTTGCGGACCCCTCGACCGGGCTTCCCTCGATGCTCGAGGCCGTGTGCGGTCCTGTGACGCTCATCCTGCGCACCACTGCCGACGAGCTGCCTTGGGAAACGGTGCTCTCCGGCGTTGTCGTGCAGGTGACCGAGGCTGCCGCGTTCACCGTCTTGGCGCGCATTTCTTCGGCGCCTGCCCTGCTCATGGCCGAGAAGCCCGATGCCGACGGCGACTCAACCATCGGCACGACCACGCATTCGGCTTACAACAACACCGAGGACGCCCTCGACGGCAGGCGCATCGACTTGGCATGCGGCGCGCAGATTGTCTTCGAGCGCACCGAGGCCATGTGGACGGTCGCGGTGAAGCGCACACAGGCCGATGTGGCAGTTGCCACGGTTGACGCCGAGGCGGCACAGGCGGTCATTGAGGCGCTGCTTGAGTTCGACGTGCGCGGCATTGTCGCCGTGGCGCTCTTGGAGGGACTGCCTCTCGATGCGTTCAACGACCTCATCGACGACATGTCCGATGGCTTGTCTGACGGTAAAACGCGTATTTCTGGTGACGCGAGCTTGTCGGTTGCGTTAATCGAGCGCGGTAGGCGTACTATCTAAGGGTTGCCTGTTTCCCTTCCTTAGCAAAGGGAACGGTCCAGAGGCACACGCTTTCTTTGATAGTTTTTTGCGGACTTCTCAGTACCCCGAAATTTCATTGACGGGTCTGATTCTGCAGTGTTAGTATTCGAACTTGCATTTGTCGCGAGCTGGAAGGTACTTCACATGTACGCAATTGTTAAGACCGGTGGTAAGCAGTATAAGGTTGCCGAGGGCGACATCATCGACATCGAGAAGCTCGAGGTCGAAGAGGGCGCTACCGTCACGTTCGACGAGGTTCTGTTCGTCAATGATGGCACGCAGGCCATCACTGACCCCGAGGCCCTTGCCAAGGTTTGCGTTGAGGGCGAGGTCCTCAAGCAGTACCGTGACAAGAAGGTCATCGTGTACAAGTTCCGTCGTCGTAAGCGCTACGAGCGCAAGCGTGGCCATCGCCAGTACCTCACCAAGGTGCGCATCACCAAGGTCGCTTAGTAAGTCCGATTGAAAGTAATTTAGGAGTCTGTCATGGCACATAAGAAGGGCACGGGTACTTCCCGTAACGGCCGCGATTCGATCGGCAAGCGTCTTGGCTGCAAGCGTTTCGACGGCATGGTTGTCACCGCTGGCACCATCCTCGTTCGTCAGCATGGCACCAAGTTCCACCCCGGTGAGAACGTGGGCAAGGGCAAGGACGACACCCTGTTCGCTCTTATCGATGGCACGGTGAAGTACACCACCAGCGACAAGCGTCGCGTGCACATCCTTCCGCTCGAGACGGTTGCCGAGTAGGTCTTTGTCGGCTTTCGCCACGGATTGAGTATCTACGGACCCTGCAGCTGTCAAGTTGCGGGGTCCGCTTTTGTATAGGAGACCACCTTGTTCATCGATCAGGTACACATCAATGCCAAGGGCGGCGACGGCGGCGCAGGCTGCATGTCGTTCCGCCGCGAGGCCCATGTTCCCAAAGGCGGCCCCGACGGCGGCGACGGCGGCCGCGGTGGCAACGTTGTCGTCCAGGCCGACGCACAGCGCTCCTCGCTCATCGACTACCGTTTCAAGCATCACTTCAAGGCCGGCCGCGGCACGCATGGCCAGGGTGCCAAGCGCCACGGTGCCGATGGCGTCGACATCGTGCTTCCCGTGCCGCTTGGCACGGTTGTGTACGAGCTTGACCCCGAGACGCAGGAGCGTCTCTACGAGATCGCCGACCTTACGCATCATGGCGAGTCCGTCGTGATTGCCGAGGGCGGTCATGGCGGCAGGGGCAACACCCATTTCTGCACGTCCGTACGTCGCGCTCCGGCATTTGCCGAGAAGGGCGAGCCTGCCGATGAGCACCTGATCGAGCTCGAGATGAAGCTCATGGCCGACGTGGGCCTTGTCGGCATGCCCAGTGTCGGCAAGTCGTCGCTCATTTCTTATATGAGTGCCGCCCGCCCCAAGATTGCCGATTACCCCTTCACCACGCTCCAGCCCAACCTCGGCATGGTGCGCGTTGAGAACTACGACTACGTCGTCGCAGACATCCCCGGTCTCATCGAGGGTGCCAGCGAGGGCAAGGGCCTGGGCCACGAGTTCCTGCGCCACGTGGAGCGCACGGCCCTCATCATGCACATCGTCGACCTGAGCGGTTCCTATGAGGGTCGCGACCCGGTTCATGACTATGAGGTCATTAAGGCCGAGCTCTCCATGTATGCCGACGAGCTTGCCCAGCGTACCTCCGTCATCGTGGGCAACAAGGGCGACCTGCCCGGCACCGAGGAGAACGACGCACGCATGATGGAGCTCGCCGAGCGCGAGGGCATCCCGTACTTCTGCGTGTCCGCCGCCACCGGTTCGGGCATGCACGAGCTCATGCTTCGCGTTGGCCAGATGGTGCGCGAGCAGCGTGCCCGTGCCGCCGCCGAGCTTGCAGCCAACGACCTCGCACAGGAGAACTTCGGCCAGGTGTGGACGTGGCGTCGCCAAAAGCGCGAGCGTTCCTTCCATGTGGAGCAGATCGCATCCGATGTCTGGCGCGTTTCCGGCAAGGCCATCGAGCGCATGGTTGTGCAGACCGACTGGGAAAACGACGAGGCCATCCTGTACCTGCAGCACCGTTTTGCCCGCCTGGGCGTGGACGCGGCGCTCATCAAGGCCGGTGCGCATAACGGCGACACCGTCCAGATCCTCGGCTTCGAGCTTGAGTTCAGCGGTGTCGATGATTACGACGACGTGGCCGACGAAGACCTGATGCAGACGCTCGTGTGGGATGCAGAGCAAGGCGGCGACTCCGACGGGGCCGAAGACGATTTCGACCCGGCCGCGTTTGCCACGTGCTTTGAGTGTGGCGAGGAAGACTTCGACGACGATGACCTCGAAGATCCCGACGATGAAGGCGACGACTTCGAGGAAGACGTCGAGGAAGACGACGCCGACGAGGATGGGTCTCGTGACTAGCGAGCTTGCGGCGGCCTTCCCGACTGCGAAGCGCGTCGTCGTCAAGATCGGCTCCTCGACCCTCATGGGGCAAGGCGGCCATCTCGACGAAGAGTTTATTGCTGACCTTTCCGGTCAGATCGCCCACCTCGTGCGCGATGGCGTCCAGGTCGTGCTCGTCACGTCCGGCGCCATCGCGGCGGGGTTGGCGCCCCTTGGTTTTGAGACGCGCCCGCATGAGGTCGACGTGCTTCAGGCATGCGCTTCGGTGGGTCAGGTGGCGCTCATCCAGACCTATGCGTGCGCCTTTGCCCAGGAGGGCCTCTCCATAGGACAAGTCCTGCTCACGCGCAACGACACCGGGTCGCGCAGCGCCTACCTGCATGCGCGCCTCACCATGGAGCGCCTGCTTGAGATGGGCTGCGTTCCCGTTGTCAATGAGAACGACACCGTTGCCGTCGACGAGATCAAGTTCGGCGACAACGACTCGCTTGCTGCCATCGTCGGTGCTCTTGTGGGTGCCGACCTTGTGGTCCTCATGAGCGACATTGAGGGCCTGTACACGGCCGATCCCCACAACGACCCCACGGCGCAGCTCATTTCTCGCGTCGAGAAGGTTGATGACTCCATCCTCGGCCTGGCTTCGGGCTCGTCGAGTGCCGTGGGCACGGGCGGCATGATGACCAAGGTGCGTGCGGCGCGTGCGACGCAGCTCGCTGGTACCTCGATGGTCATCTGCCTTGGCCGCAGGAAGAACGTGCTGTACGATGTGGCCATGGGCGCCGACATCGGCACGCGTTTTGTGCCCGACGCGGGACATGCCCCCGAGCCTGCCCGCAAGCTCTGGATCGGTTTTGCTGGACACGATTGCGGCAGCGTGGTCATCGACGACGGTGCGCGTGCCGCTTTGCACTCCCGTGGTGGGTCGCTCCTGCCGGTGGGCGTCATGCGTGTCAATGGGACGTTCTCTCGCGGTGACGTTATTGCGGTCAAGGATGAGGACGGCGTTCTCATCGCGCGCGGTATCACGTCGTATTCCTCGCAGGAGGCTGAGCTCACGCGCGGCATGAAGCTCGACATGGTCGGGCGCGTTGTTCCCGCACTCGCCGGCGTGGCGCTCATCCATCGCGACGAGCTTTTGGTCTTCTAACCTTTTTGAAAGGGGCTGCTCATGGGAGAGGCACTTGAGAAGGCACGTGCGGCAAAGGACGCCTCGCGACGCATCGGCATGCTTGGAAGCGCCGAGCGCGCGCAGGTGATATGTGCCATGGCGCAGCATCTGCGCACTCATGGCTCGGCCATTCTCGTGGCCAACGCCGTCGATGTGGCTGACGCCCGGGCAGCGGGCGTGGCCGCCTCGCTTGTCGACCGCCTCATGCTTGATGAGGGGCGCGTCGAAGCGATGGCGCGCGGTCTCGAAGAGGTTGCCTCCCAGCCCGATCCCTTGGGACGCACGCTTGAGGGCAGCGTGCTTTCCAACGGCCTCTCAGTGCAAAAGGTGACGGTTCCCATGGGCGTGGTCGCCATCGTGTACGAGGCGCGCCCCAATGTGACCTCCGACGCCGCGGGCATATGCCTGAAGGCCGGCAATGCCTGCATCCTGCGCGGAGGCTCGATGGCGGCAAGGTCGTGCGAGACCATTGTCGAGGCGCTGCGCGACGCGCTCGTGTCGTGTGGCCTGCCGGCCGACGCGGTGTGCCTGCTTACCTCGCCCGGACATGCGGCCGTCGAGGAGCTGTTCGGCCTCGTGGGTCTCGTCGACGTCCTCATTCCTCGTGGTGGCGCCGGCCTCATCCAGAACTGCGTGCAGAATTCCAAGGTCCCGGTCATCGAGACGGGCACGGGTAACTGCCACACCTATGTGCATGCCCAGGCCGACCAGGCCATGGCGCTTGACATCCTCCACAATGCCAAGTGCTCGAGGCCCGGTGTGTGCAACGCGTGCGAGTCTGTGCTTGTCGACCAGGCATGCGCCACGGAGTTCCTCCCCAAGCTGCTCAGTGCCTGCGCGCAGTGGGGCGTTCTGGTCCATGGTGATGAGGCGACGCTCCAGGTGGCGCAAGATCTCGGTCTTTCGTGTTGCATTGCCGCACAGGAGCAGGACTGGGGGCGCGAGTATCTCGCGTTTGAGCTGTCCTGCAAGGTTGTCGACGGTATCGAAGAGGCTATCGAGCACATCAATCGGTACGGCACGGGTCACTCTGAGTGCATTGTGACGTGTGACTATGCCGCCTCCCAGGCGTTTCTTGCCGGAGTGGACGCGGCGGCCGTGTATGTGAACGCCTCGACGCGCTTTACCGACGGCGGCATGTTCGGCCTGGGTGCCGAGATCGGCATCTCGACGCAAAAACTGCACGCGCGCGGGCCCATGGGTGCCGGGGCGCTAGTCAGCACGAAGTATGTGTGCCGGGGCAACGGGCAGGTTCGCTAAGGATGTCTTCGGACGTGCCTTTTGCCTGGAACCCGAATGCGGCATTGGGCGTGATGGGCGGAACGTTCGACCCGCCGCATCTCGGCCACCTTGAGCTTGCCCGCGCTGCCAGGCGGGAGTTGGGTCTCGATGGGGTTCTCTACATCCCGGCCGGTTGTCCCTCGTTCAAGCGCGACCGCGAGGTGACGAGCGCCCATCATCGGCTTGCGATGCTTTCTCGCATGCTCGAAGGAGAGCCCGTCTGCGCGTTGAGCGCAATGGAGGTTGAACGGCCTGGCATCACGTACACGGTTGACACGCTTGAGGAACTGCGCCGTTCTTGGCCGCTCCCGGCGCGCCTCGTGTTCATCCTCGGGGCCGACTCGCTGCATACGCTGCCGCATTGGCACTGTGCCAGGCGTGTGCTTGAGCTTGCCGAGATTGCGGTCGCAGGCAGGGCGGGGGAGGAGCTTGCGCGCGATGTGCTAGCGTTGCATGCCTTCGAACCCGCTGCACAGGTGCACGTGCTGGAGGCCCATGTGCCGCCCTTCTCCTCCACGGAGTTGCGCGCCTTGCTTGCGCGAGGCGCTGATGTCTCCGGCATGCTTGATCCGCACGTCCTGGATTACATACGCGCTCATGGGCTGTACCGTTTTCCGTTGATTTCCGAAGGGCATGACTGATGTCAAAAGACAACAAGGCTGCTTCGAAGGCAGCGCCTTGGGATAAAGGTTATCGCGCCCCCGACCCCCTCTATGCCCCTGAGCAGGCCGCTCTTATGGCGCGCCTGCGCAACGACGTGTCCGAGCGGCTTTGGGGCAAGCGCCTCAAGCACTCCTTCGGCGTGGCGGCCACCGCCTTGTGGCTGGCGCAGCGTTTCGGTGTCGATGAGTTTGAGGCCGAGGCTGCTGGCTTGCTGCACGATTGGGACAAGAAGCTCAGCCCAGAGGAGCTGTGGGGCAAGGTCGACGAGTACGGCATCGATGTTCCCCATGTGGACGGTGCCTTGCCCGTGCTGCATGGCCTGACGGCTGCGGCGAGTCTGCCTCGAGAGTATCCCGAGCTGGGCGCCGAGGTCTTTCAGGCCATTGCGCGCCATACGACGGGCGCGCCTGGCATGACTGACCTCGACATGGTCGTCTACGTCGCCGACATGATCGAGCCCGGCCGCGAAGGTGACTTCGTGGACGACATCAGGAAGCTTGCCTGCACCGCACCGCTTCGACAGGTTTACGCCGAGTGCGTGAGGGTGGGCCTCATCTATCTTTTGAAATCGGGGCGCTTCGTATATCCTGGTGCCTTAGATGTTTGGAACGATTGCAGAACTGACGCCCCGGCGTCTGAAGACAAGGAGTAACTTTGAACTCTCAGGAACTCGCTTACGAGGTTGCGCGCATCATCGACGACAAGCGCGGCCATGACATTCTCATCATCGACCTGCGCGGCATCGCCGATATCGCCGACTTCTTCGTCATCGGCACCGGCGACAACAACCGCCAGGTTGACGCCATCGTCGACGAGGTCGAGAACCAGCTTCGTCCCAAGGACGTGCGTGCCGTTGCCATCGACGGCCGCGAGGACAACTCCTGGGACATCATGGACTTCGGCAGCGTCATCGCCCACGTCTTCCAGCCCGAGGCTCGCGCCTTCTACCGTCTGGAGAAGCTCTGGGCCGACGCCCCGCGCGCTGAGTACGTCGATGGCGTGGTCACCGAGCTTGGCCACGGCAGCTCCGACCGCCAGAACGCCGAGTCCGAGGACGCCGACGCCGATTCCCTGAACTCTGCCAAGGAGCTCGGCGAGAACTAAGTTCTTGCGGCACGTGCTATTACGAGACTGCCGGTGCGGCGTCCCTGTCCCATGCAAGGGCCAGGGTGCTGCACCGGCAGTTTTTTGTGCCAGCTAGAATTCGACGGTAAAGGTCGTGCCGTCCTTTTCGGTGCTTGTGACAGATATGTCCGCCCCTTGGGCCTGTGCGATGCTCTTTGCGATTGCCAAACCCAGCCCGTAGCTTGCCGTCGCGCCGCGTGTGCGCGAGGTGTCGCTTCTCCAGAAGCGGTCGAAGACGTGGGGAAGCTCGTTGGCGGGGATGACCGGACCGGTGTTGTTGACGGTAAATACCGCGTGGTCCTTCTTCCTTTTGCGCAGCTTTACCGTGACGTGGCCCTGGGTGCCGGCGTACTTCACGGCGTTGTCGATGAGCGACCTGATGAGGCGCTCGACTTGAATCTTGTCGGCTCTAATCTCCACGCCGTCTTCTATGTCCTCATTGAGCTCGACGTTTGCCTCGAAGGCCACGGCGTCGAAAGCAAGGCACGACTCTTGTGCGAGGGCAGACAGGTTGATTGGCTCCTGCTTGTCACGTGTGCCCGCTCCTGTACCGCCTTCATCGTTTCGCGCAAGGAAGAGCAGCTCCTCGACGAGGCCCTTCATGTGCTTGGCCTCGTCTTTGATGCCGCATACCCATTTCATCTGGTCGGCGACCTGGGTCTGCGGGTGCGCCGCGATGATGTCGGTGTCGGCGAGAATGACGGTGAGCGGCGTCTTGAGCTCGTGCGACGCATCGGCGATGAACTGCGTCTGCTGGTCCCAGGCGCGTTTGACGGGCCGGGTGATGAGATGGGCGAGCAATATGCTCACGAAGGTCACGGCAACCAGCGTGAGCGCGAAGACGGCCAGAATCCCCATCACGGTTGCCCGCATTGAGGAGAGAAACGCGCCGGCGTCTGCGAAGGCCATGACGAGCTCGCCGTCTTTGTTGGAATGGATGCACCAAAAGAGCCCCAGATCAGTGTAGATGCCCGAACCGTTGGCCTTCTCGATGGTCCGCTCGATTGCCGTGGCGCGCACCGCTTGCGACATGGCGGCGTAGTCGGCGTTGTACTGCAGCACCGTTCCCTCGTCGGGATCGAAGGTGATAAGCGCGATGGGTGTGAACGAGCCGCGAGGGGAACGCTTGCGGGAGCCTTCGTCGTCAGTGGAGGAGCCGTCGTCGGATCCCTCGTCGTCCATCGCATCGAATTTGGGGTTCCAGCCGCCGATGCTGAAGTCGACGCTGACCGTGGGTCCGTTCTCCACGGCCTCTTCCAGCTCGTGCGTGAATGCCGACGACGAGGTGTGCCACATCGTGGAGCACAGGACAAAGAAGGCCACGGCGAACACGAGAGTCGCCATGGCCATGATGGTGCCGATGATGCGCAGCCGCAGCTTTTTGAGCATGGTGCGTCCTTACATAGTGGGCTATGCCTTGCAGTCTTCCGGGTAGCTGAGCCTGTATCCCAGCATCCTGATAGTGTCAATGCTGACGCTTGATTTCAAAAAAGCAAGTTTCTTGCGCAGGAAAGAGATATACGCCTCGACGTTGTTGACGCCCGTCTCTCCTTCCGTGCCCCAGACGCGGGTGAGCAGGGCTTGCTTTGAGAAGACGTTTTGAGGGGAGCGCATGAGCAGCTCCATAACCGCGCCTTCGCGCTGAGACAGCCTCACCGCCTTGTCGGCGCATTTGAGCTCAAGGTCGGCCAAGCCGAGCTCGAGGTCGCCGTAGCTTACGGAGTCGAGCACGACCTCGCCCGTGCGACGGGTGAGTGCGCGCAGGCGGGCACACAGCTCCTCGGGGTCGAAGGGTTTCGTGAGATAGTCGTCAGCGCCGGCGTCTAAGCCTGCGACTTTGTCGCGCACTTCCGAGCGCGCCGTAAGCATGATGACGGGGGTGGAGATGCCTTTGGAGCGCAGCGTACGGCACACCTCGATGCCGTCCATCCCGGGCAGCATGACGTCCAGGACAATGGCGTCATACATGTTCGTGAGAGCCCAGTCCAGACCGGTCTTGCCGTCGTTGGCGCAATCGACGTGGTATTTGCTTTCCTGAAGTATGTGAGACAGGGCGTCGGCGAGGTTGGACTCGTCCTCAACGATCAATACGTTCACAGTGGCCGTCCTTTCCTTCGCTAAAGTGCCATTTTCAGGTTAATGGTATCCAGGCGGGCTGAACGCATTCTGAATTCTTTGTCCCTGCGCAGGTTTACGACAAACCCCAGTGTGATTTCAGCAGAATATGGTGTCTTGTGGAATGGCTGAGACAAGCAAAAACTCCAGATGCATTCCGTGTGGCTTTGTCGTAAAATAATCAGTCGCTACGTATCGATCTGTGGCTTGCGTGCCACAAGTACTGAGGAGCTTTCATTGGCTGTCAAGATTCGTCTCGCTCGTCACGGTTCCAAGAAGAACCCCTACTACCGTATCGTCGTCGCTGACGCCCGTTGCCCCCGCGACGGCCGCAACGTCGAGGAGGTCGGCCGTTACAACCCCATGGTTGAGCCTTCCTTCGTTTCCATGGATATGGAGAAGGTTGACTCTTGGATCGCCAAGGGTGCTCAGCCCACTGAGACCGTTGCCCGCCTGATCAAGCAGGTCAAGGACGCTCAGTAATGTCTGAGGCGCTCGACATCGTCGACGAGGTGTCTGACGAGGTCATGCCGAGCGACAATGTGTGCGACCTTGTCGAGTACATGGTTGCTTCACTTGTCGACAACCCCGACGCCATCATCATCGACGTGACGGACTCCGACGAGTCTTCGCTTATCGAAGTTCACGTCGACTCCGAGGACGTCGGCAAGGTGGTGGGCCGTCACGGCCGCGTCATCAAGTCGATTCGCACCCTCGCCCGAGCCTGCGCTGCTCGTGACGAGATTAATGCCGAAGTTGAGGTTGTGGGATAAGCTTATGAACCACGATAGCGTGACGGGATATATCAACGTTGCGCGCATATCAAGGACTCATGGCAAAAAAGGGGAGGTCGTCGCGGTTGCACTCGACGGCCTCCCTTTTTGTCTAAAGCCTGGCATGCGCGTGTGCCTGACTCCTCCCGACCTTGAAACTGACCGCTTTTGCACCGTGACCTCGGTGGGCGAGCAGGAACCGCCCCTGGTGGCGTTCTCCTGCGCCCGCGACCTCAACGCTGCCGAGCGCCTGGTGGGCAAGCTCGTGCTTGCGCGTTGTGAAGACGTGCCCGAGTATGTTGAGGAGCGCGAGTTCCTCGACTGCGTGGGCTGCGAGATGGTTGACGAGACTCGCGGCCTCGTGGGTGAAATCTCCGAACTCATGCTGCTGCCGGCCAACGATGTCTGGGTCGTGCAGTCAGAGAAGTATGGCGAGTTTTTGGTGCCGGTCCTTGAAGAGGTCGTGCTCGAGCTTCCCGAGGACGAGTCGGGCCAGGTTATGGTCAGGCTCCCTCGCGGCATCCTGCCCGAGGAGTAGAGCCGTGGCCATTCGTATTGAGACCCTCGGCGTCTTTCCCCAGATGTTTGAGCCCATCATGTCCCTGTCCATCATGGGCAGGGCCCGCAAGGCGGGCTACCTTGAGTTTGCAGCCCATGACCTGCGCGACTGGACCCATGACAGGCATCGCACGGTTGACGACGCGCCCTACGGCGGCGGTCAGGGCATGCTCATGAAGTGCGAGCCTTTCTTTGAGGCCCTTGATGAGCTGGCTGGCCCTGACAATCTCGCGTATACCGTCTTCTTCACCCCTACGGGCGAGCCCTTTTGCCAGACGATGGCTGAGGAGCTTTCCCACAAGGACCGTATCTTGTTTGTCTGCGGCCATTACGAGGGCATGGACGAGCGCGTCTACTCGCGCGCCGACCGCTGCATCTCCCTGGGTGATTACGTGCTCACGGGCGGCGAGCTTGCGGCTCTCACGGTGACCGATGCCGTCGTGCGGCTTATCCCCGGCGTGCTCGGAGACGACCAGAGCTGCGTCGACGAGTCGTTCGGCGCCGGCCTTCTCGAGTATGCGCAGTACACACGCCCTGCCCAGACGCACGGGATGGAAGTTCCTGCCATGCTCTTGAGCGGCGACCACGCAAAGATTGCCGCATGGCGCAGGGCCGACGCCATCGTGCGTACCTGCGAGCGCCGTCCCGACCTTATCGCCACGGCCGACCTCACCGACAAGGAGAGGCAGCGCGCCGAGGAGCTCCTCGAGCGCATTGCCGCCGGTGAGGACTCGCGCACGGCGGCTCTCGACCTGTTTGACATTCTTCGGTAAGAAGTGCGTAAAGCTCGTCCTTCATGTGCCTGATCGGTACTACAATTATCCCTCACGTGTCTGTTTGCTGGGCACACCAACGATGTGAGATAAGGAGGTCCGGTTCGTGAGCGACATTACCACTTCGAGTTCAGACGAGGAAAAGGCCCCGGCCGAGTCTGTCGACGCGGCGGTGCAACCCGGCGGCGAGAAGGGCGGCAAACAAGGCTGGCTCTCCGGTGTCATGGAGTTCGTGGTCGCCTTTGCAATCATGCTTCTCGCCATCCTGGCGCTGCGCACTTGGGTTGTGGAGCCGTTCGAGATTCCTTCGGGATCCATGCTTCAGACGATTCAAATCGGCGACCGTGTGTTTGCCGAGAAGATCACCACGGCGTTGTCCGACATGCCCGAGCCTGGCGAGATCGTCACGTTCACCAATCCGCGCGATCATTCCGAGACGCTCATCAAGCGCGTCATCGCGGTTGGCGGTCAGACCATCGACCTGCGCGACGGTGTCGTGTACGTCGACGGGGTGGCCCTCGATGAGCCGTACACCAACGGCCAGGCGACCAAGCCCATGACGAGCGACCTTTCCTACGAGGGTGCCGTCCTGTCGTACGACGCGGATGCCGGTGAGCTTGTGCTCAACTCCTCCGGCGAGCGCACGAAGACCCAGATCTCGTATCCCTACACCATTCCTGAGGGGTATTTCTGGGCCATGGGCGACAACCGCGGCAACTCGGCTGACTCACGTGTGTTCGGTGCAGTGGACGCCTCTGCCATTACCGGCCATGCCGTGTTCCGCTATTGGCCGCTGTTCAGAACCAATGGAGACGGCTCGATTCAAATTTCGGTCGGACCCCTCGGCTAATACCATAGTCCTGCAACGTGGGCGAGGCATGTGCCTCGCCCTGTGCTACATAGGAAGGAAGACTGCGATGAACAAGGATGCCCTGACGTTCCAGGAGATCATCCTCGCCCTGCAAAACTACTGGGCGTCCCAGGGTTGCGTCGTGCTGCAGCCCTATGACAGCGAGGTCGGCGCTGGCACGTTCCACTGGGCCACGACGCTGCGCGCGCTTGGCGACAAGCCCTGGCGCACCTGCTATGCCCAGCCCTGCCGCCGCCCCGCTGACGGCCGTTACGGCGAGAACCCCAACCGCCTGCAGCACTACTATCAGTTCCAGGTGCTCATGAAGCCCTCTCCTGACAACCCCCAGGAGCTCTACCTCGACTCCCTGCGCACCATCGGCATCGAGCCGGCCGAGCATGACGTGCGCTTTGTCGAGGACGACTGGGAGTCGCCGACGCTGGGCGCTTGGGGCCTTGGCTGGGAGGTGTGGCTCAACGGCATGGAGGTCACGCAGTTCACCTACTTCCAGCAGGTGGGCGGCATCGAGGTCGGCCCCGTGCCCGTGGAGATCACCTATGGTCTGGAGCGCCTCGCCATGTACATCCAGGGCGTCGACTCCGTCTATGACCTGGTGTGGGCTCGCAGCGCCGACGGAAGCGTCTTCACCTACGGCGACGTCTACCTCGAGAACGAGCGCGAGTTCTCGACCTACAACTTCGAGCTTGCCGACGTCGACCTCATGCGTCGCAAGTTCGACGAGTACGAGGCCGAGTGCCACCACTGCCTCGAGGCCGGCCAGCCCCTGCCGGCATATGACTGCGTGCTTAAGTGCTCGCATGCCTTCAACCTGCTCGACTCGCGTGGCGCTATCAGTGCCACCGAGCGTGCCGCATACATCCTGCGCGTCCGCGCCGTGGCCAAGGCGTGCTGTGAGGCATGGCAGGCTCACGAGGACGCCGTAGCAAAGACCAGCGCCCAGGAGGTGGCTTAAACAATGGCTTCGACCAAGGAACTTGTTTTCGAGATCGGTACCGAGGAGCTGCCCAGCGCCGCCCTCAACAAGTCGTGCGTCGTGATGGAAGAGCTCGTGCGTGAGGGCCTGAAGGGCGCCCACCTGGGCTTTGAGGGAGTCGAGGTCATCGGCACCCCGCGCCGCCTCACCACGCTCATCCACGGTGTCGCTTCCGCGACCGACCAGCTTGAGGAGCATTTCCGTGGCCCCGCCGCTGCCCAGGCCTTCGACGCCGACGGCAACCCGACGAAGGCTGCTGCTGGCTTCGCTCGTGGCAAGGGTGCCACCGCCGCTGACCTTGTCGTGCGCGAGCAGGACGGCAAGAGCTATGTGTGGGTCGACCGCACGACGCCTGCGCGTCCCGCCGGTGAGGTCCTGACCGAGGTCCTGGCCGCCGCCGCAAACAAGATCAACGACAAGCTGACCGGCCTTCGCACCCAGCGCTGGGGCACCACGCCCTATCGCTTCTCCCGCCCCGTCCGCTGGCTTGTGTGCCTGCTCGACGACGAGGTCGTCCCCGTTGAGTTCTGCGGTCATGTTGCCGGCCGTACCACCAAGGGCCATCGCCTCATGAACCCCGGCACCTATGAGATTGCTTCGGCTCAGGAGTACTTCGACGTCCTCGAGTCTGCCCATGTCGTGGCCTCCGGCGCCAAGCGCGCCCAGATTATCCGCGAGGGCATCGCCGAGGTCGAGGCGCAGCGCGGCCTCAAGGCCGACACGCCCAAGAAGACCTTCGACGAGGTCGTCAACCTTGTCGAGTGGCCCACGGTCGTCGTGGCCGACTTCGACGAGGAGTTCCTGCAGGTTCCCAACGAGATCATCTGCGAGTCGATGCTCTCCAACCAGCGTTACTTCCCGCTGTATGACGCCCAGGGCAAGCTGACGAACCACTTCGTCCTTGTCTCCAACGGCGACCCGGCTCGCAACGACGTCATTGCCCAGGGCAACGAGCGCGTTGTGCGCGCCCGTCTGTCCGACGCCAAGTTCTTCTACGAGGAGGACCTCAAGCACCCGCTCGAGGCCTATGTCGCCAAGCTGGCAACTGTCGGCTTCCAGGAGAAGCTCGGCACCATGCTCGACAAGACGATGCGCGTGCGCGACCTCGCCGGCAAGATCGGTGCCCAGGCTGGTTATGACGCCGACGTCGTCGAGAAGGCTCAGCGCGGTGCCTATCTCGCCAAGGCTGACCTCGTGACGGGCGCCGTGGTGGAGTTCACCAGCCAGCAGGGTGTCATGGGCGGTTACTATGCCACCGCCTCCGGCGAGGCCCCCGAGGTCGCCCTTGCCGTGAGCCAGCACTATCGCCCGCGCTTCGCAGGCGACGTCCTGCCCGACGGCCTTGTCGGCCGCATTGTCGCCATGGCTGACAAGCTCGACACTGCTTGCGGCATCTTCGCGATCGGCGAGGCCCCCACTGGCTCCTCCGACCCCTTCGCGGTTCGCCGTGCCGCCATCGGTATCATCAACATCCTGCGCGCCGAGCCCGCCATCAGCCTGGTGACTGCCATTCACGCAGCGCTCGAGGGCCTCGCTGCCCAGGGCATCGAGTTTGACTTCGCTGCCGTTGAGGCTGCCGTCACCGACTTCTTTGTGGGTCGTCTTGCCAGCATGGCTCGCGACGAGAACGTCAGCGCCGACACGGTCGAGGCCGTCAAGGCCGTCGGCATTGTCGAGCCCGCCGAGTTCATCGCCCGTGCTCATGCCCTTGAGGATGCGCGCACTGGTTCGCGCGAGGTCTTTGACGACCTGGCAAGCGCCTACACCCGTGCCAACAACCTGCGCGACGCGGCTCTTGGTTGCGACGTCGACAAGTCCCTGCTCGGTCCCAGCGAGTCTGCGCTGCTTGAGGCCGTTGACATGGCTGCCGCCAAGGTTGAGGCCTGCCTTGCCGGCGAGGGCGGTTACGCCGGCGCCATCGAGGCCCTTGCCGCCCTGCGCACGCCTATCGACACGTTCTTCAACGATGTCATGGTCATGGACGACGACCTTGCCGTTCGTGCCAACCGTCTGCGTCTGCTCAACCGCTTCGTCGGTGTCTTCCACGACGTCGCCGACTTCGGCAAGATGGAGAAGAAGGCATAACGCCGGCTCTGCCTGATAAACACCAGACCCGGGCCGCTGCGGCTAGGCAGGTGGGGGATGCGCATCGCGAGGTGTGCGTCCCCCGAAGAGCCGCCGCAGCGGCCTTTTTGTAGAGGGAGGCGCACGAGTGGACGAGTTTTGCTATGGCATCAGCCCCACGGAGCAACCCCTGGCGGCTCAACCGGGGGCCTTGGTCCCCACCATTCACGTTATCTCGGACTCGCTCGGTGAGACGGCGGCAGAAGTCGCTCTTGCCGCGACGTCCCAGTTCGGTGTTGGATGCGTTCACATCCAGCGCCTTCCCAAGGTGACGAAAGTAGAGCAGGTTCGTGCGTACCTCGACGAGCATTGCGCCGACCCCGACGTCAAGGCGCTTGTGTTCTACACCATCGTCGACCGCGGGCTTCGAGCGCAGATTGAGGCCGAGTTCGAGGCGCGCGGCATCGATTCGCTCGACCTTATCGGTCCCGCGCTCGACGCCGTTCAGCGTCTGACCGGCCTGGAACCGCATATCCAAGCAGGCGCCATCCGCAAGGTCGACGATCGCTACTTCAATCGCATCAATGCGATGGAGTTTTTTGTTGCCCATGACGACGGGCGCAACCCGCAGGACCTTACCAAGGCCGACATCGTCTTGGTCGGCGTGTCGCGCACTTCAAAGACGCCCTTGTCCATGTACATGTCGTTTCAGGGCTATCGTGTGGCAAACATCCCCCTTGCCAAGGGTTCAGAGCCGCCCCACGAGCTTTTCGATGTCGAACCACACCGCATCTTCGGGCTCATCTCCACGCCCGAAGTGCTCTCCTCGATTCGCAACGAGCGTCTCGGCAGCCTTGAGGCGCGCAAAGTGGCAGGCTCTTATGCCGATCCCACATGCATTCAGGAGGAGCTTGACGAGGCTCGCGCCCTTATGAGGAAGCTTGGGTGCATCGTCGTGCACACCAACGGCCGTGCTGTCGAGGAGACCGCGCAGATCATCCTGGGCTATTTCGAGCAGGCTGAGAACCTGAGGGCCGCTCGCGCAAAGGCGTAAGCACCTACACGACGACATGAGCTCCATGTTTTGATTGCCGTTCGCCGCCCGCGAAAGTGGGCGGCTTTTTTTGTGCCGGTGGGCGGCAGGGTGATTCTATCTGCGCTACACAGGTGTGGCACTTGCCTGCTTGTGGCATTGTTTTGGCTGATTAGCTCGCCTTATGTGCTTAGAATAGGTATAGTTCGTTGTGTTGGATGGACTATGTCGTGCCATCCCGCACTGTTTTTCCAATCCGTTGCGGCTCACGACGCCGCCAGATGAATGGGAGATGCTAGTGTCCGACGTACAGCGCATCTACAAGTTCGGTAAGGACGCCCAGGGTGTCAACGTCACCGAGGGTTCCGCCAAGGACAACTATATCCTCGGCGGTAAGGGTGCGAACCTCGCCGAGATGGCAAAGATCGGCCTGCCCGTCCCGCCTGGCTTCACCATCACCTGCCAGACCTGCATGGAGTATGCAAACGCCGGAAACGTCTGGCCCGAGGGTGTTCTCGACCTCATCGAGCAGGCTCGCCTCGATCTTGAAGAGCGTGCCGGCAAGAAGCTTGGCGACCCCAAGGACCCGCTGCTCGTTTCCGTGCGTTCCGGTGCACCGTTCTCCATGCCTGGCATGATGGACACGGTCCTCAACCTCGGCATGAACGACCTCTCTGTTCAGGGCCTTATCGATCAGACCCAGAACCCCCGTTTTGCCTGGGACTCGTACCGTCGCTTCATCCAGATGTTCTCTGACGTCGTGATGGGCGTTGACGCCGACAACTTCGAGAACGCCATCACCGCGCGCAAGATCGCCGCGGGCGTGCGCAACGACTGCGACCTCACCACTGAGGACCTCAAGGCCCTCGTCGATGAGTTCAAGGGCATCTTCACCTCCAACGTCAGTGCTGAGGACCACCCCGAGCTCGTGGGCGCCTCCGGCACGGTCGAGTTCCCCCAGGACCCCAGCGTCCAGCTCCTCCTTGCCATCCAGGCTGTTTTCGGCAGCTGGAACAACAGCCGCGCCATCCTCTACCGCAAGCAGAACAAGATTTCCGACGACCTGGGCACCGCCGTCAACGTCATGAGCATGGTCTTCGGCAACAAGGGCGAGACGTCTGCCACGGGCGTTGCCTTCACGCGCAACCCTGCCGACGGCACGAAGGAGTTCTATGGCGACTACCTGGTCAACGCTCAGGGCGAGGACGTCGTGGCCGGCATTCGCAACACTGAGCCCATCGAGACGCTCAAGCACACCCCCGGTCTTGAGAAGGCCGGCCAGGAGCTCGAGGACGTCTTCGTCATCCTTGAGAACCACTATCGCGACATGATGGACATCGAGTTCACCATCGAGCAGGGCAAGCTCTTCATGCTCCAGACCCGCGTGGGCAAGCGCACCGCCGCCGCCGCCCTCAAAGTCGCCATCGACATGGTGGACGAGGGCCTCATCACGAAGGAAGAAGCGCTCAAGCGCGTTGACCCCGCTCAGCTCGACCAGCTCCTGCACCCCCAGTTCGATAAGACCGCCAAGTACGACCTGCTTGCCCAGGGTCTCAACGCCTCCCCGGGCGCGGCTGTGGGCGAGGTCGTGTTCTCCTCGGCTGACGCCGTCGCAGCCGCTGCCGAGGGTCGCGACTGCATCCTCGTTCGCTGGGAGACCAACCCCGACGACCTGGCCGGCATGGTTGCCGCCAAGGGCATCCTTACGAGCCACGGTGGCAAGACGAGCCACGCCGCCGTTATCGCCCGCGGCATGGGCGCCCCCTGCGTCTGCGGTGTTGAGAAGCTGAAGATCGACGCTGCCAAGAAGGAGGTCGTCGTCTCCGGCACCGACATCGTGCTGCACGAGGGCGACGTCATCTCCATCGACGGCAGCACCGGAGCCGTTGTCCTCGGTGCCGTCAAGCTCGTCGACTCCAAGATCACGGGCGACCTTGAGACCATTCTTACCTGGGCTGATGAGGTTCGTAAGCTTGGTGTTGAGGCCAACGCCGACAACCCTGCCGACGCCCAGCTCGCTCGTGATTTCGGCGCTCAGGGCATCGGTCTGTGCCGTACCGAGCACATGTTCCTCGGCGACCGCAAGCAGATCATCCAGAGCTACATCCTCAACGACGACAAGGCCGTGCGCAATAAGGCATGCGAGGACCTCTACGAGGCTCAGACCGGCGACTTCTACGCTATGTTCAAGGCCATGGACGGCCTGCCCGTCACCGTCCGCCTGCTCGACCCGCCCCTGCACGAGTTCCTCGACGACCCCCGCAAGCTCGAGGTTGAGATCACGCGTCTTGAGTGCGCCGGTGCCTCTGAGGCCGAGCTTGCTGGCAAGAAGAAGCTCCTGCGTCAGATTGACTCCATGATCGAGTCCAACCCGATGCTGGGCCTGCGCGGCTGCCGCCTGGGCTTTGTGTACCCCGAGCTCCCCATTCTTCAGGTGCGTGCCATCGCCATGGCCACGGCCGAGCTCATGAAGGAGAACCTCGACCCCAAGCCCCGCATCATGGTCCCGCTCGTGAGCCTTGCCGCCGAGCTCAAGGCCATGCGTGCCTCCATCGAGCAGACGCTGGCTGAGGTCGGCTCTGCCCAGGGCGTCGATCTCTCTTGGATTCCCGTCGGCACCATGATTGAGCTGCCGCGTGCCGCCGTCACCTCCGACCAGGTGGCCGAGTACGCCGACTTCTACAGCTTCGGCACCAACGACCTTACCCAGACGACGTTCGGCTTCTCGCGCGACGACGTCGAGGGCAGCTTCATCCCGCAGTACCTCAAGCAGAAGCTTGTGACCCGCAACCCCTTCGAGACGGTTGACGATGGCGTCTGCCGCCTCATCGACACCGCCGTCAAGCTTGGCCGTGGCACGAACCCTGAGCTTGACCTGGGCGTTTGCGGCGAGCACGGTGGCGACCCCGAGTCCATCCAGAAGTTCTACGATCTCGGTCTTGACTATGTGAGCTGCTCGCCTTATCGCGTGCCCGTCGCGCGTCTTGCGGCTGCTCAGGCCACGCTGCGTTCCACGGTGCGCTAAGCGCGTTTGAGATTCCGTGAGGCCTTTCGAGGCTTCTCGGACAGTGTTACAGTTCGTTGATGCGGGCGCATCCCATATGGTGGGGTGCGCCCGTTTTGGTATAAAGTGCACCCAGTGGGTTTAGATGCGCAGGAAGGTGGTCGCATGGCGTTCAAAGTGATGAGTAGGATTGACCGCGAGGCCTTGGAACATACTGTCCTTTCACCTTGTGCTGCTTTCTCCGACGAGACCCTGGGTCGCCTGCATCCTATTGAGGAGGACCCGTTCCGCACGGCTTTCCAGCGTGACCGCGACCGGATTTTGCATTCGAAGTCGTTCAGGCGCCTGTCTCACAAGACGCAGGTCTTTCTCTCGCCTGAAGGCGATCATTTCCGTACGCGACTTACCCACACGTTGGAAGTCGCGCAGATAGCCCGTTCAATTGGACGTGGCCTTGCTCTCAACGAAGACCTCATCGAGGCGATTGCCTTGGGCCATGACCTGGGTCACACGCCGTTCGGCCATACCGGTGAGGCTTCGCTGTGTCGCGTTATTGCACGTCACCGGGGGTTGCCGCCCGAGCAGACGGAGGGTCTTTTCGAGCATAGCGAGCAGTCGGTTCGTGTCGTTGAGTATCTGGAGCATGACGGTGACGGGCTGAACCTCACGCGTGAGGTGGTGGACGGAATCCTTTGTCATAACGGCCAGAAGCGCGCTGAGACCCTCGAGGGTCGCATCGTGGCAACGGCCGACCGCATCGCCTATGTCAACCATGACATCGATGATGCCATACGGGCTGGCATACTTCGCGAAAATCAGCTGCCCGAGAGCACGCATCGTCTTCTGGGACACACCTCCACTGAGCGCATCACGACGCTTGTGGAGGACATGATTGCCAATTCCGCCTCACTGGGCGACGATATCGCGATGTCGGACAAAATATGGGGCGCCATGATGGAGCTGCGGTCGTTCCTGTTCGAAAATGTGTATGCCGCCTCTGACGCAAAGGCGGAGGAGCCCAAGGCTGACCGTCTTATCGAGTATCTGTTCGATTATTACTTTGACCACTTCGACCAGGTGCCGCCCGAATATCGCAGGCGGCCTCAAGATGGCGTCATTGTCGAGGTGAGCGACTTCATTGCGGGTATGACCGACCGGTACGCCGTGCATATGTTTGAGGAGCTGGCGGTGCCGCAGAATTGGGCGACGCGGTTGCGCTAACTACTCGCTTGCAGTTTGCGGCAGGGCGAAGTTGCGGCAAAAGCTGCGGCGATGGATGGGGGAGAGTCCGATTCGCTCAATTGCTGCAATGTGTTCGGCGGAGCCATAACCCTTGTTCTGTTCAAAGCCATAGTCAGGGTAAAGCTTGGCCGCCTCGCACATCATCGTGTCACGGGCGACCTTTGCGACAATGCTGGCCGCTGCGATGCAGGCAACCTTTGCGTCCCCTTTTACAATGCACGTTTCCTTGGGGTGAATGTGCAGGGGCACGCCGTCTATCAAGACACTGTCAGGCTCGAGCTCCGTGTTCTCAACCGCCTGGAGCATTGCCGCATGCAGACAAGCCGCCATGCCGCGCTCGTCGATTTGTGCGGGTGGGATATGACAGATGCCCCAGGCCAAGGCGCGCTCCTTGATTTGGGCCGCTAGATGTTCGCGCGTCTCAGGAGTCAGCTGTTTGGAGTCGTTGATGCCCCAGATGGGATCGTCGCTGCGCAGCGCAACCGCTGCCACGGTCAAGGGGCCGGCCAAGGGGCCGCGCCCGACTTCGTCGACACCGATGACGACCCCGTCGCCACCCAAGGAGCGCATCATTTCATACATTCCCAATACCCGCTGTCGCTCGGCGAGCTCCTTGGCTTGCTGGCGACGAGCGCGCGCCACAAGGGTTTGGATTTGCTTGCGAGAATCCGTCTCATGTGCCGCGATGAAGGCGGGAAGGTCATCAAACTGGCAAGCGTCAAAGAGGCTTTTAATCTGGGCGCAGGAGAGGGGTTTGGCCTCATGGTTTGATTGATGCGACGTGGGGGAAGCAGACATTGGACGGCCTTTCAGACAATAAAAAAGGCGCCGCCCACAAGGACGACGCCTTTTGCTGTAAAGCAAAGCGAGTGACTAGCGAACCTCGCGCAGACGGGCAGCCTTGCCCACCTTGTCGCGCAGGTAGTAAAGCTTGGCGCGACGCACGTGACCGTGACGCAGAACCTCGAGCTTGGCAATCTTGGGAGAGTGAACCGGGAAGGTACGCTCGACGCCAACGCCGTAGGAAATCTTACGGACGGTGAAGGTCTCGCGGGCGCCAGGACCGCTCAGGCGAATAACAACGCCCTCGAAAGCCTGGATACGCTCACGGTTGCCCTCCTTAATGCGGTAGTGCACCTTGACGGTGTCACCGACACGCATCTTGGGAAGGTCATCGCGAAGCTGCTGAGCCTCAATTGCGCGGATGTAATCCATTCTTGTTTCCGTTCCTCGAAAGTCGCAAGGGCAGGGTTCGCCTACCCGTCTTTTACAAGCAGAAAAGTATAGGGGAATCATTCGATTGGAGCAAGGCTGGCTCGAAAGGTAATCAGCAAAAAGGGCGAAAACCCGCAACGACCACACATCTACACACCCTCGCATTGGATATGTGAGTCTTTTATTTTATGACGCGAAAGTCACAACTTGTCGAGATGTCGTGGAGAGGTGCGAGGTTTCGAGCGCTGAGGGTTTTCGCTGTGCGCAGATAAGCGATCTACCTGGCTATTTTAAATGAAAGGGCAGGTAGACGTGGCATGGTGTGCCCTGTGACATCCTGTGACGTGCGTGTGACATCGAATCTGACATGCTTGGGCTGCTGTTGGTTCGCAGACAAGGAGGTCAGTATGGAAGACGAGAAGAAGTCCGTACAGCAAACCACTGGCACAAAGCGCACGACAAGGGGAAGGAAGACGGCGCCAGGTGATGTCACGCCACTGGCTGGGGAGGGTGGGGAGACGCCCGAGATTTCGCGGACGAAGAGGCCGGGCCGTCGCAAGGCCGCTACAGCGGTCGACGATACCCCTGCCGTGCAGGACGGCGTCGTCAAGACCGGGCTTGTGGACGCGCAGGTTGAGGGCGGTCCGGTTGGGGTCGAGCTAATCAATGAAGGCGCCTGCGCGATGGCCACTGCGCATGCCGTAGTTGCCGCAACGCCCGCTGAGGCTGCAGGCGCCGAGGAAGAGGGCGTCCCGTCCGAGGACGAGAATGTTGGGGAAGGGGCTGCTTCGTCCGAGGCGGAAAATGTGGCGGCGAAGACCGACTCCCCCGAATCCGAGAACGCAGGGGGTGAGGCTGATTCCACCAAGGCTGTGGGCGTGGAAGATGAGGCCGGCCCCTCCAAGGCCGTGGGTGTGGAGGCTGAGGTTGGCCCCTCCGGGGCCGCAAGCGCAGGACAAGACGCTTGGGCTGAGGGTGAAGACGAGGATTCTGCTGCACGCAGAGCGAGAAAAACGCGCGCGATGCCCATGGACAGCATCATAGACGACAACATCTTTGCCAACGACCCTCTTGCGCGTGACTATTCCGATGATTTTGAAGACGACCTGGATGACGAGGATTACGACGAGGACGAAGAAGATTACAGCGAAGACGATCTTGTGACGCAGGCGCAGAGTTGCCTGTCCGATCGATGGATTGAGACCGGTTCAAGCACGCTGGAGTGCGACGATGGCGAGTTTGACGAAGAGGGCGACCTGGGCCGCTACGATATTCATGACCCCCATCAGCTGGGCAAGCTCGGCGAGCACATTGCCGCCCGGTACCTTCGTCGTTGGGGATACAAGATTCTCGAGCGCAACTACCGCACGGCAGCCGGTGAGGCGGACCTTGTCTGCGTCAAAGACGACACCGTCGTGCTCGTCGAGGTCAAGACGCGTCTCGGTGCCGATGCCCTGCCAGAAGACGCCATCACTGCCGAGAAGATTCGGAAGTACCGCAGGATTACGCTCGACTACCTCAGAACTCATGAGTGGTTCGAAAGCGTGAGGCTCGACGCCCTCGCAATCAACATCGTCAGGCCCCGCCGCGCCCAAGTCCATCATTTCATGGGCATCTGCGAGTGGGAGGGCTGATGCCGCACGTTGTGAGCGTCAAGACGGCGATGCTCTGGGGCGTCGAGGCGCGTCTTGTGCAGATGGAGGTCTCGGTCAGTTCTGGCCTACCCGGTGTGGCCGTGGTGGGTCGGGCCGACCTTGCGGTGGGGGAGGGTCGCACGCGTGTACGGTGCGCCCTTCCAGCCTCGGGTTTCGGGGCGCTCCGCAAGTCTGTCACGGTGAGCTTGTCGCCGGCCGACATGAAGAAAACTGGCTCGTCGTTCGACCTGCCCATGGCCGTGGGGATCCTTGTGGCGACCGAGCAGATGGAGCCGGAGGGTCTCGACAAGTGCCTCATAGTGGGGGAGCTCTCGCTTGAAGGCGAGGTCCTTCCCATTCGGGGGCTTGTCGCCTATGTCGAGCTTGCCCAGCGTGAGGGCTTGCGCCTCATTTGCCCGCAGGGCGATGCGTTCGGCCTGATGGGGCAGGCCGATGTGCGCTATGTCACCAGCCTGGCGGAGTTTCACGAACCCCTTGCCCAAGTGGGCTATCCTGCGAGCTCGGCGTGCTCAGAAGTTACGTCGGCTAGCGGAGAGGCGGATTTTGCAGACGTCGCCGGGCAGGAGCTTGCCAAGCGTGCTCTTTGCATTGCTGCAGCCGGTGGCCTGGGCATCATCATGGTGGGTCCGCCTGGTGTGGGCAAAACGATGCTGGCCCGTTGCCTTCCTTCCATTTTGCCCGAGCTCGACGATCGAGAGTACTTTCAGACGGCGCTCATCTACTCGGTGTGCGGTGCGGAGGGGGAATGCGTTGCGGGCAGGCGCAGGCCGTTTCGTGCCCCGCATCATTCGACGTCGGTCGCAGGCCTTCTCGGCGGAGGCAGACCCGTTATGCCTGGAGAGGTCTCGCTTGCCCATAACGGAGTCTTGTTCCTGGATGAGCTGGCGGAGTTCAACCGCCTGACATTGCAAGCGTTGCGCCAGCCGCTTGAAGAGGGCGTGGTGCGTGTCACACGGGTGGAAGGCACATATGCTTTTCCGGCCCGCTTCCAGCTTGTCGCTGCGAGCAACCCGTGTCCGTGCGGTCACTTTGGAGACCCGGCGGCGACGTGCACGTGCTCCGAGACTGCCATCCGGTCTTATCAGGCAAAGCTGGCAGGGCCCCTGATCGACAGGATAGACATGTCGGTGACTCTCGAGCGCCCGAGTGCCGACGAGCTCCTTGGCAGAGGCGCCTGCACGTCTTCGAGCCAGCTCCGCTCCGTCGTGGAAGAGACCAGGGAGTTTGCGGCATGGAGGGCCGCCCGGTTTGAAGAGGCTGCCCCTGGATTTGAGGGTGTGCACGGCAAACTCGCGCAGTCCCTTGTGAGGGCGGGGGTCGACGACGAGGCGGCCAGGCTTGTGGAGCACATGAGCGAGCGAAGGGGCGTCTCGGTCCGCGGTTTGAGCTCGCTTGTCAAAGTCGCGCGCGTCATTGCCGACATGGACGGCAGTGAGCGCCTTGGCGCCGCGCACCTGTTGGAGGCTTTTGGATTTAGATATGGGGCAGGGGAGGTCATATGAGCACGAGCATGCTTCTTGCCGGTCCGCGCCACGAGCTTCATCCCGGCGACGACCTGTACCCAGAGTTGCTGCTTGAGGTGCCTGACAGGCCTGAGACGCTCTATGTCGTGGGCGACCCCGAGGCATTGGGCCGCGAGAGCGTTTCGATCATCGGTGCGCGCAAGGCCACCTCATATGGCGTGGCATGTGCCCAACTGGCCGCTGACGCTGCCAGCGAGATGGGCTTGCAGGTGGTGTCGGGTGCGGCGATTGGGTGTGATCAGGCAGCTCAGCGACGCGCCATTCAGAGGCAGACGCCGACGTTGGCGGTCTTGGGATCGGGGGCCGATGTCGTCTACCCAAGCGGCGCGCGCGATATGCTCGACACCATCGTGGCTTGCCGGGGTGCCGTTGTCTCCATCCATCCTTGGGGGACCCCGCCGGCCCGTTGGACGTTCCCCAAGAGAAACGCGGTCATAGCCGCTTTGTCGCGCTGCCTTGTCATCTGCGAGGCGGGCATGCCCTCGGGCACGTTTTCCACGGCGCGATATGCCGAGGATTACGGCCGGGAGCTCCTGGTGTTTCCCGGCAGCGTCTTTTCGCCCAATTCGGTTGGCTCCAACTACATTATCGCGAGTCAGCCTGGGGCGCTTCCGGTGTGGGACAGGGAGTGCCTCGAGATAGCTTATTCGCGCATATATGGCGTGCTGCGCCACGAGAGCTCGGCTGCGCCCTCGCGTCCCAAGGGTCTGGGCGTGCTTGAGGAGAGGATTCTCGGGTCGCTGCAGGCAAGCCCCTGTCCTGCCGGCGAGCTTGCTGCCACGTTTGGTGCACCGGTTGTTGCCGTGACGCGCACATTGTCAATGCTCGAGCTTGACGGAAGGGTGGTGAGGTTGCGAGACGGGCGATACAGCCTTTCAGAACGGGAGTTCTTGTCGCACAATAGCTACCGGACATAAACGGTACAAAGCCGCGACAGGAAGCGAGACACATGGACACGGTTACAGACGGCGTCGTCGTCATTGGTGCAGGCCTGGCAGGTTGCGAATGCGCCCTGGCGCTTGCAAAGCGGGGTGTGCCCGTGAAGCTCTATGAGATGCGTCCCCAGGCAACTTCGGCTGCGCATAAGACCGACCACTTGGCTGAGCTCGTATGTTCGAACTCCCTCAAGGCCCTGCGCGCCGACTCGGCTGCTGGCTTGCTGAAGGCTGAGCTTACGCGTCTGGGGTCGACCCTGATCGGGCTTGCCAAGCAGGCTGCGGTGCCGGCGGGAGGCGCCCTTGCGGTCGACAGGGACGTCTTCTCTTCTCTCGTCGAGCAGGCCGTGGCTGCCGAGCCTCTCATCGAGCTTATACGCGAGGAAGTGGTGGAGCTTCCCCAGGGCTGTCCTGTCGTCGTGGCGGCGGGACCACTGTGCTCGGGTGCCCTTGCCCAGACGGTCGAGGGCCTTGTGGGGGGTAAGAAGCTGTCGTTCTTTGATGCCGCCGCGCCCATCGTCGACGCCTCCACGCTTGACCGCGAGAAGGTCTTCGCCATGTCCCGTTATGACAAGGGGGATGGCGACGACTATCTCAACTGCCCCATGGACAAAGAGGAATACGATCGATTCGTCGACGAGCTTGTGGGTGCCGAGAGGGCCATCTTGCGTGATTTCGAGCGTCGCGAGCTTTTCCAGGCCTGCCAGCCGGCTGAGGAGGTCGCGCGCACCGGCCACGACGCCCTTCGCTTCGGCGCCCTCAAGCCCGTCGGCATCATCGACCCTCGCACGGGGCGCAGGCCTTGGGCGGTGGTGCAGCTGCGCGCCGAGAACAGGCAAGGCACGGCCTACAACCTTGTGGGCTTTCAGACAAACCTTACCTGGCCCGAGCAGCGCCGTGTGTTCCGCATGATCCCAGGCCTTGAGGAGTGCGAGTTCTTCCGGTATGGCGTCATGCATCGCAACACCTTCATCGATGCGCCTGCTTGCCTCGATGGGACCTTTGCGCTCAAGGGCGACCGACGCATCCGTTTTGCGGGTCAAATCACTGGCACTGAGGGGTATACCGAGGCGATTGCCACCGGCTTGCTTGCCGCATTCAACACCCTGGCCGACCTGCGCGGCCTTGCCCTTTCGCCGTTGCCAGTGACGGGGGCGCTTGGTTCCCTTATGGCTTATGCCACCGACCCTGCGACAAAAGACTATCAGCCTATGCACGTCAACTTTGGCATCGTGCCCGCGCTTGACCACAAGGGCAAGCTCTCCAAGCGCGACAAGTACAAGCTGTATGCCAAGCGCGCCGCGGCCGATCTTGACGCATGGTGTGCGGCGAACGCCTCTGTTGTCGATATCGACCCCGAGGCGAATACGGAACTCGTCTGGGGTGACGATGGTCGATAGTGCCGGCGACCAGGCACGCGAGCTCGCCGATACTTTTCTGTCGTATCTTGCGCGTGTCAGAAACTATTCGCCCAACACGGCGGCGGCCTATGCCCAGGACCTCGACTGCTTTCTGATTTGGGCGTCCAATTGCGGCATTGACGTGCTTCAGGCCACGCATAGGGACTTTCGTCGCTTTCTGTCGTCTCTTTCGGGGGCCGGGTATGCCAAGACGACGGTCAACAGGCGCTTCTCCGCCGTGAGGTCGTTCTATTCGTGGCTCGTGCGCGAGGGGGTCATCGAGTCGAACCCCGCCGCGGTGGTTTCGAGCCCCAAACTGCCTAAGCCGCTGCCACATGTCTTGAGCCAGGAAGACGTTGAGAAGCTGCTCGAGTGCGCAGACGCCTCGACGCCGGCGGGCGCATTGGATGCCGCCTTGGTGGAGCTCCTGTATGCAAGCGGGGCGCGTATCGGCGAGGTTGCCTCCCTCGATGTCGATCGCATCGACTTTTCCGACAAGAGCGTGCGACTGTTTGGCAAGGGGAGCAAGGAGCGCATTGTTCCGTTATATCCGGCTGCACTTCATGCGCTCGACACCTACCTTGCCCATGCCAGGCCCATGCTGCTTGCAAATCACAAAGGTGGCCTGACGGCCGAGGAAGCCGCCGATGCGCAGCGGGCACTTTTCATCAATGCGCGCGGCGCACGCATGTCGGAGCGTTCGTTGCGAGCGCGCTTTGAGAAGCTGCTCGCCCAGGCTGGGCTTGCGGGAATGGCCACGCCGCACACCATGCGCCACACGTTTGCCACCGAGGTGCTCGATGGCGGCGCGGACTTGCGAAGCGTTCAGGAAATGTTGGGCCATGCGAGTCTGTCGACCACACAGATTTATACTCATTTGACGCCCGAGCGCCTTCGCGAGGTAAGCCTGCAGGCTCATCCCCGCGGATAGGCGCGTTCGGGCGCTATTTCGTTTGTATTTGATCTTTGGCGGGTATTCAGGAGGCCATATGCACGTAATACTCTATTCCGACGGTTCGTCGCGCGGAAATCCCGGGCCCGGCGGCTATGGGTCGGTGCTTCTCTACACCGATCCGGCGGGTAAACTTCATACGCTCGAGAAGTCCCAAGGGTATCGACGCACTACGAACAACCGCATGGAGCTCATGGGGGTCATCATTGGCCTTGAGGCGCTCAAACGCCCCTGCACGGTGGAGGTGCATACCGATTCGCAGTATGTTGTCAACGCGTTCAACAAGAACTGGGTCGACGGATGGCTCAAAAGGGGATGGAAAAACTCTCAGAAAGAGCCGGTGAAGAACATCGACCTATGGAAACGGCTCCTTGTTGCCAAGGAGCCGCATGAGGTGACGTTCCACTGGGTTCGCGGGCATGCGGGCCACGAATACAACGAGCGGTGCGACACGCTTGCCACGCAGGCTGCCGATTCGGGAGCCCTTATTGAAGACAAGGGCTTCGAGGGCTAGCAGGCCTCGTCGCAAGCCGCGTTGATAATGGCTTGCAGGTCCTCGATGCCCCTGCCGGTCTGACTCGAGGTGAGGGCGCAGGGCGTGTCCTGAGGTGCTCCAAGCTGCTTGAGTAGAAGGTTCTTCTGTTGGATGGCCTTGCTGTTGGACAGCTTGTCGGCCTTGGTGAAGACGATGGCATAGGGAAGTTCCATATGCTGCAGGAAGCGCACCATGTTGATGTCGAGGTTGCTTGCGTCGTGACGGATGTCGACGAGACAGCATACAAGGGCGAAGCGCCTGTCCTGGTTGAAATATTCGTCGATGAGGCGAGCCCAACGGGTCTTTTCGCTTTTGGAGACCTGGGCGTAGCCGTAGCCGGGGAGGTCGACGAAGTTGACCATGCCGGAGACGAAGAAGTTGATGGTTGCCGTCTTACCGGGGGTAGAGGAGACCATGGCGAGCTTCTTGCGCCCGAAAAGCTTGTTGATGAGCGAAGACTTGCCCACATTGGAGCGCCCGGCGAAAGAGACTTCGGGCAGGGTGCTCTCGGGCAGCTGGGCGGCGGTGCCAAACGCCTTGTCAAAACGAACGTCGCAGTAATTGATCTTCATGTTCCATCCTTGGGTCGTGGCCGGGCCGCAGGCCCTTTCGGTTGTTTGTAGTCTAACGGCAAGCCTTGAATACCGCGTGTACCGAGCTTTGCTCACAGTTCCTTCACATAATCAAAGTTTTCGAAAAAGGTTGTTGACAGGAGCTCTCACAGTCCGTAATATAACTCCTCGCAAACACGCACTGAATCACTTCAGAGCGCCGAGCAAATTTGCCTTTGGGATATCGTCTAATGGCAGGACAGCGGATTCTGGTTCCGTCAATGGGGGTTCGACTCCCTCTATCCCAGCCACTTTGGCCCGTTCGTCTAGCGGTTTAGGACATCGCCCTCTCAAGGCGGAGATCACCAGTTCGAATCTGGTACGGGCTACCACGTTGTTTCATGCAGTTAGTTATTGTACGGCCCGTTCGTCTAGCGGTTAGGACGCCGCCCTCTCAAGGCGGAGATCACCAGTTCGAATCTGGTACGGGCTACCATTTTTAACTGCCTTACATATTTGGCCCGTTCGTCTAGCGGTTTAGGACATCGCCCTCTCAAGGCGGAGATCACCAGTTCGAATCTGGTACGGGCTACCAAACATTCACAGGCCATCGGTAATTCCGGTGGCCTGTTTTGTTATAGTCTCCCTATCTTTCCTGAGTGCGCTGCGGAGGCGATATGACCCAGTCTCACATTCAATTGAACGCCCCGGCTCCTCGAGGAAAACGCCCTCGAAAACAGCGTGGTGAGAAATCAGGTGTTAAATCTGGAGTTCTGTTTATCCTCGTTGTCGCCATTGGATTTGCCATTTGGCTTTTTGCATCGGGCATGGCTGAGGATTTTTTTGACGCGTTGAAGGGAGCGGACCTCCCTTGGATTTTCCTGGGGGCACTTTTCTTTTGCGCGTTTTTTGGGCTCGATATGGTTTGCTACCGTGTTGCCGCGCGTCTTACCGATTCATATTTGGGCTTTAAAGACCTTTTGAGCGTCGCTGCGGCAGGTATTGTGTTTGGATTCCTCACGCCGGGTCAGTCTGGAGCCGCACCGGCCCAGATTGTGCGCTTGAGCCAGGTGGGGCTCAAAGTGGGAGACGCCACGGCGTTGCAGCTCACCAAGTTCTTTATTTACCAGGCGGCAGTCACTGTTTTCGGGGCTGTTGTTCTTTTGACCCGCACTTCCTATTTTGTCGAGCGGTTCGGCGACATCGTGCTTGTCTGTGTGCTGGCATTTGGCATTCACGTTGCAATCATGCTTGGTTTGATTGCCATGGTGTTTTTTCCCAATGCCGTGCGTAAGGTCTGCCATTTGCTCGTGCGCGCGGGATCCGGCAAGCTCCACCTTGTCAAGGACCCCAAGGCCATGCATGGCCGCGTTGACGCGGAGGTCGACGGGTATGCCGGTGCCGTGCATCAGGCAATTCGACAGGGCAAGGTGGTGGGCCTGGCAATTGCCATCAACGTTGGCCAGCTTGCCTGCTTGTACTGCATTCCCTTTTGCGTTTTGCGCGCCCTGGGCGTGACCGACATCGATTTCCTGACGGCGATGTGTGCCTCGGCGTTCATTCAGCTCATCATGACCGCCGTGCCCCTGCCGGGCGGTACGGGTGGCGCAGAGGCGGGCTTCGTGCTCTTCTTCAAGCCTGAACTGGGGGCCATGACTACGGCTGCTGTGGTTCTCTGGCGCGCCCTTTCGTTCTATCTGCCCATCGTGTGCAGCTTGCCCCTTCTGGGCTTGCGCAGCCGACCCTTTGTGGCGGTGAGAGGCACGGGGGCTACTCACCCAGACCAAGCGTCCGCGGCACCTGATGCCGCCGGGGCGACGCATCCCGACCAATCTTTGCATAGGTGACAAAAAAGGCCGGCAGACGCAGTTGGTTGCGTCTGCCGGCCTTGTTGTTTTGGCCTGTCTGCTCGTGGGCGTTTGCGTGTGCTTACTCGTTACTCGCCAGCCAGGGGCATGGCGGCGTCGATGCGTGCGAGCGCGACATCGCGGCCGAGCAGCTCCATGGACTCGCCCAGGGGCGGGGAGACCTGGTTGCCGCACTCTGCCACGCGCAGGGCCTGGAACACCTTCTTCTTGGAAAGGCCAAGCTTCTCGGGAAGGACCTCGATGGCCGCGTCGATGTTGGCGGCAGTCCATGCGTCCGGTGCGACGCCCTCCAGGGCCTCCTTGAGGGCAACGAGAACCGGGCGGACGCCCTCCTTCGCAAGGTTCTTGTTGACCGAAGACTCATCAAAGACAAGCTCGCCGAAAAGGAACCTCGCCTTTTCCACGACGTCGCCCATGAGGCGCGTGCGGGGCTTGAGGATGGAGGAGAGCAGGTTGAACCAGGCGGGCTTGCCCTCATAGGCGTCCTGCTCCACCAGGCCGGCCTTTGCCAGTTCGGGCACAAGCACGCGGCGGGAGAACTCCTCGTCGCTCATTTCCATGAGGTAGGTGGCGTTGATGGAGATGAGCTTCTCCTCGTCCATCTGGGAGGGGTTCTTGGAGATGCGGTCCAGCGAGAAGGTCTCGCAGATCCTCTCGGGCGAGATGACCGTGGTGGTACCGTCGAGTGACCAGCCGAGCAGGGCGAGGTAGTTGACGGTGGCCTCGGGCAAAAAGCCGCGGTCGCGGTACTCCTCGACGCTCGTGGCGCCGTGGCGCTTGCTGAGCTTCTTGCCGTCGGAACCCAGAATCATGGAGAGGTGGGCGAAGGTGGGAACCTTGTAGCCGAGGGCCTCGAACACGAGCACCTGACGCGGGGTGTTGGAGAGGTGGTCGTCGCCGCGGATGATGTGGGTCATGCCCATCTCGCCGTCGTCGACGACGGTGGCGAAGTTGTAGGTGGGCGTGCCGTCGGAGCGCATGAGGACCATGTCGTCAAGCTCCTTGGCGTTGAACACGCACGGGCCGTGCACGATGTCGTTCACCACGACGTCGCCGCGGTCCTCGGGAACCTTGAGGCGCCACACGTGGGGCTCGCCGGCGTCGATGCGGCGCTGGGCCTCGGCCGGGTCGATGTTGCGGCAGGTGCGCTGATAGCCCTGGAACGAGTCACCGCGCTCATGGGCGGCGTTGCGGGAGGCCTCAAGCTCTTCGGCCGTGCAGAAGCACGGATAGGCGTTGCCCGAGTCGATGAGCTTCTGGAGCGCCTGCTGATAGTTCTCCTTGCGCTGCGTCTGGTAGTAGGGGCCAAAGTCGCCGCCTACTTCGGGGCCCTCGTCCCAGTCGAGGCCAAGCCACTTGAGGGAGCGCAGGATCTGGTCGGTGTTCTCCTGGGTGGAGCGCTCCGGGTCGGTGTCGTCGATGCGAAGGACGAAGGTGCCGCCGTTGGCGCGGGCGAAGGCCCAGTTGTAAATGGCCACGCGGGCGCCGCCGATGTGCAGGCGGCCGGTGGGGGAGGGTGCGAAGCGCACTCGAATCTGGTCGGACAAGGCATGCTCCAATCTTATCGTCCGTACCGTGCAATACAAACGTGGCAAGTATACGGCTCTAACTGCGGTTTGACGGCCGGAGTGTCCATCTCTATCGAGTCGATACGATGCGTGTGTGATAGTATTTTGAAGTTGTGATTAAAAAAACTGACTCCGAGTCAAATTATTGCAAAAGGTGGAGGAAGAGGGGGATAATCCCCCGGTCAAACAGTGGGACAGGTCTGTCTGTTTTGTCATTGCGGGCAGGCTCCTCAAGAGAAAAGGTTAGAGGTGAAACATGACAAAGGTAGTGCTTCCCGAGGTAGGTGAGACGTTCATCTCCGCGCGGGGGCTCACGCAGAAGACGCCGATGCGAACGACGTACCAAAACGTCGACCTCGATATCAAACGAGGGTCGCTCACGTCGATTGTGGCAGAGGACCGAAGGGGCAAGACGGAGCTCTTGCTCACGCTGGCCGGCCACATGCGACACACGTCGGGCAAACTCTCGGTGGCCGGTTTGGAGCTGCCTAAAAACGAGGCTGCCATCAGGCGAATCGCGGGCATGGGCTTCTTCGAGGAGGTCAACGAGGTTCAGCCTTTGCTGAGCTTGCGTGCGGTAACGTCTGCGGAGCTTAACCTTAAAGGTAAAGCTTCAGGTTCAAAGGCAACGCTTGAGTACCTTGAAACCTGGGGTTTTGCCGACAGGGCAAAGGTCAAAACCGAAACTCTCGACAAGTACGATAGGGTTTGCTTCGGTATCGCATTGGGTCTTGTGGGCGACCCGGCCTTGCTCGTGGTCGATGACATCGAGGGCGACCTCACGCTTGCCCAGGGCGAGGCGATTATGGACATGCTGCGTCGTGTGGCCCATGAGCGCGGCGTCACGGTCGTCGTGGCCTGCACCGACTATGCCTTGGGCAAGGTGGCCGATGTGGCCATTCCGATCAGCGACGCCGCCCGTGACCAGATGGCGGCGGCAGGGGAGGTGGTCATGAATGCGTAACCCCTTCCGCGGCATGCGTTTTGCGCTGCTCGACTTCAAGAACGCCAGGGGATCCACAATCATGAAGGTCGCGATGGCAGCCATTGCCCTCGTGCCGCTGCTGTATGGTGCCCTGTACCTGTGGGCCTTCTACGACCCTTACGGAAACGTGGACAAGATCCCGGTTGCTGTTGTCAACCTCGATGAGGGAGCCGAACTGAGCGACGGCTCTGCGCTCGAGGTGGGCGACGACCTCGTTCAGGCCATGAAAGACGCAGATGAGGGTATGGGCTGGGTGTATACCGACGCTCAGGATGCCCAGGAAGGCTTGGAAGACGGCCGTTATTACATGAAGCTCGTCATTCCTGCCGATCTTTCCGAAAAGGTGGCTACCGCCGAGGGCGACGACCCCGAGAAGGGCTCGATCATTCTCGTACACAACCAGGCGCACAACCTCATTGCGTCCATGTTGACCTCTGCTGCGGTGACGCGCGTTCAGGCAGAGCTCAATTCCACCATTGCACAGACGTACTTCGACACCATTCTCACGGAAGTCGCGGACTCTACCACAGACCTTCAAGAAGCAGTTGATGGTTCTCGCGAGCTTGCCGACGGCCTTCAAGATGCAGTTGACGGTTCGGATAAGCTGACCGACGGTCTCAAGGATGCCTACGACGGCTCCGGCGATCTCAAGGACGGCACGTCCGATTTGGTCGACGGCGTCACCACTTTGAAGGACGGCACGAGTCAGCTTGTCGACGGTGCGGGCGACCTCAACGACGGCGCCCAGCAACTCAAGGACGGCACTTCCCAGTTGAAGGACGGCTCGACCCAGCTTCTCGACGGTTCCGCTCAGCTCGTCAGTGGCTCTGCAGACCTCAAGAACGGCATCGTGACCCTCTATGACGGTGCGGGTCAACTCAAGGACGGCTCCTCTTCGCTTCTCGACGGCGCCAACCAGCTTGCTGACGGCACGACCACCCTCAAGGACGGCACCGCAAGCCTCAAGGACGGCACGGCCACCCTCAAGGACGGCACCGCGACCCTCAAGGACGGCACGACCCAGCTGCGCTCGGGATCTGCCCAGCTCGTCGGCGGCGCGGCCGACCTCAAGAACGGCCTGGTCTCCCTCGACGACGGCCTCGGCCAGCTCAAGGACGGCTCGTCCCAGCTCTACGACGGCGCCTCCCAGCTCAAGGACGGCACCTCCGACCTGGTTGCGGGAACCACGACCCTCAAGGACGGCACCGCGACCCTCAAGGACGGCACCGCCCAGCTGCGCTCGGGATCTGCCCAGCTCGTCGGCGGCGCGGCCGACCTCAAGAACGGCCTGGTCTCCCTCGACGAC
>CAKUAI010000014.1 GCA_934636245.1 uncultured Coriobacteriales bacterium | reverse complement strand
CCAAAAAGCCCCGCCCGGACCGGAGTGGTCCGAGCGGGGCTTGAATTCGTTATAGGGGCTTTTGTTACAGCCCCTTTGATTTGTGGGGGCTTTCCCGCCTGCCGCGAAGGGGAGAGGCCGCCGACGAACCCGCGTGGGTCTATCGGCGGCCTTTTGCGTGGCAATCATTTGCATTGCATCTTTTCTACAGGCTAGAGTCCTGAAGAGACTCTCGGTGTTGAACGCCTTCGCTCTCAGCCTCTTGCGCGGTTAAGGGCGCGATACCAGCCGTCGAGGCTTTGTTGGCGGAGCTCTGCGGCTATCTCGGGCTTGAAGCGAGTTGCTTGAACGGCGTTCGCGCGAAGGCTTTCCAGGTCTTTCCAGTAGCCTGCATTGAGACCTGCGAGGTAGGCGGCTCCCAGTGCGGTGACCTCGGCTGTTTTGGGCCTGACCACGGGACGCTGCAAAAGGCCGGCTTGCCAGCCCATCGTGAAGCGGTTCTGCGATCCGCCGCCGTCCACTGCCAACTCTTCGATGTCACAGGGGAAGTCGTTGCGCATGGCTTCAAGGACGTCGTACGCCTGGTAAGCGATGCTTTCGAGGGCCGCTCGGGCGAGATGTGCGCGTGTACAGCCGCGCGTGAGACCGCAAATCAGGCCTCGAGCCTCTGCGTCCCACCAAGGGGCACCAAGGCCTGTGAATGCAGGGACAAGATAGGTTCCAGCGGTGTCTGGCACACTGAGGGCAAGCTCCTCGGTTTCGCTTGCATCTTTAATGAGCCCCAGCTCGTCGCGAAGCCATTGGACGGTGGAACCTGCGTTGAAGACGGATCCTTCCAAGGCATAACGCAACTCGCCCTTGGTGCTTGCAGCGACGGTTGTGACCAGGCCATTCTTTGAGGGCACGGCATGGGCACCGGTGTTCATGAGGATAAAGCAGCCCGTGCCGTAGGTTGCCTTGGCCTGACCCTCCTCAAAGCAGCAATGTCCGAATAGGGACGCTTGTTGGTCGCCTGCGACACCCAGGATGGGAGGCTGCAGGCGCATGATATCCTGACTGACCTGGCCATAGTCGTCCATTGACTCTTTGACCTCAGGCAGGAGGGAACGGGGAATGTTGAACAGGCTGAGAAGCTCATCATCCCATTCCATGGTGTGGATGTTGAAGAGCATGGTTCGGCTTGCGTTGGTGCGGTCGATTGCATGGACTGCGCCTTCTGTGAGGTTCCAGATGAGCCAGCAGTCGATGGTGCCGCAGGCGAGCAGTCCCGCTTCGGCACGTTCGCGCGCTCCGGGCACATTGTCGAGAATCCAGGCAATTTTGCTTGCCGAGAAGTATGGGTCGAGCACGAGGCCTGTCTTTTGCGCGATGAGATCGCCCAGGCCACGTTCCCGCATGCTTGCAATAATGGGCTCTGTTCGCCTGCATTGCCACACGATGGCATTGGAGATGGGCTCGCCAGTGTGCCTGTCCCAAACAACGACTGTCTCGCGTTGGTTCGTGATGCCAACGGCTGCGATGCGGTCCGAGTGGATGCCGCTTGCAAATTGAACCTCGGAGATAGTTGAGACCTGCTTAGCAAGTATCTCACGGGCGTCGTGTTCGACCCAGCCAGGTTGGGGGTAATGTTGGGTGATGGGCTGGCTTGCCTGGGCAACTGGCGTGCCGTGCGCGTCGAACAAGATGGAACGCACTGAGGTTGTGCCGGAATCGAGCGCGAGGATGTAAGTGTCATCTGAACAGGTCATTTGATGCATGGGACCTCCTCCTGTGGTGTGGGTGGTTCTTGTGTGCCTATCTGGATGCCGCCATGGCTCTCTTGCCTTGAGCTATTGAATGCGATTACCTACAACGCGGTTTGGGCATGTACTGAGTGGTGCTACTTGGTTTCGTGTTCGCGTGGTTGTTCCGAGGCGTTTCGTCCCTTTTTCGGCAGCTGCCTGAGAAGGCCTACCTCAAGGATGAATGTCGCGACGATGCAGGCACTCGACAGAAGGGGGAGTGCCCAAATGGGCGCAACGGTGATGGAGGCGCCGCCCAAGGCCGATCCGATGGCGTTTCCGAGCTGCAGGGCAGATCCTGACAGCGCAAGGGCCATGGGTGCGTCCTTCCCCGCAAGCTTGGTGATGAGCAAGTTTTGCGAGGGGTTGAAGCCCCAGTCGGCCATGACCCACAGGCACATGAAGACCCAGATGCCCACCGGGTTGGAATGCAGAAGCGAAAGGCCGGCAAGCGTGACCATCTGCATGATGAGGACGACGCGGCAAGTGAGTTGGAATCCCTTGTGGTCGGTGAGGGAGCCTCCCGCCTTGATGCCCACGGCGCTCATGAAGGCGCTGACAAGAAGGACCAGGCTGACCGTTGGCGAACCTTGCCCAAAGACGTTCTCCAAGAAGGGCGTCACATAGGTGTAGTAGCTTGAGTAGCCCACGTTGAGCAATACCATAACGATGAGCGCGCGCAGGATAAGTGGGTTGTGCAGCGGGGCGAAGTGGGCCCGCAGTGACCCGTCATGCTCGATTTCTTCAAGGCTGGAGGGAATGCGCTGTGCAACAAGGAAGCAGCTCACAAGGACATATGCCGCAAGGAAGGCGTAAAGGATATGCCAATCTATATATATGCATATGCGCTGCGCAAGCGGCATGGCGATAATTTGCGCTGCGCTTGACCCCAAGCCCATGTTTGCCAAGGCGCTTGCCTGTTTGCCGGGAGGAGCGAGCCTGGAAGCCAGCGCCATGGCGCAGGCGCAGTAAAGGCCGCTTCCTAAGCCCATGACAACGCGTGCTGCAATGAGCACAGTGTAATTCGACGTGATTGCCATGACAGTCATGCCTGCTGCCAGGAGGATGAGTCCCACGATGAGCTGATTTCGTTGGGTGATGCGAGACATGCGCGCAAGCAGAACCGGCGCACCCAGAGCGCTGGCAACGGAGAATGCCGTCATGAGCTGGCCGACATGGGCGAGCGTGGTGTCGCACGAGGCGGCGATGACGCTGGGAATGCCCATGATGAACTGTTGCGAACAGCCAAGGGCAAAGCTGCACAGTGTCAGGATGAGGATTGTCTGCCCGGCGTATTGTGCCTTGTTGTCGGCCTCTTGTTTGCCTTGCGTTTTGTCCATGCCGCCTTCCTGTCCGCCTTCCCGTGCCCTTTGCCGTAGCATTGCCCGACGTTCGTGCCAAACGCTGAGATTATAGAACGGAGCACCACATCTTCCCAGGCCTTCTGTTGAGGAGCCGCCCAGCGGCGAGGGATATCAGTTTGGGCTGCACGGGCATAAAAAGGCGCACTGCCAGATGCAGCGTGCCCATGCTTGGCGGAGGTGAGCGGCGAAGGAAATCAGTTTGAGCCGCTCGGCTACAAAAAACGCGGCTGTCAAGTGCAACGTGCCCATGCTTGACGCAGGCGAGCGGTAAGGGATATCAGTTTGGGCCGCGGGGACATGAAAAGGGCGCGCGGCCAAATGCAGTGTGCCCAGCTTGGTGGAGGTGGGCGGCGGGGGATATCAGTTTGGGCCGCTCGGGCATGAAAAAGGGCGTGCTGTCAAAAGCAGCGCGCCCTTTGTTTGAAAGAAGCGTTTGACTGGCGTTTAGAGCTCTTGGCCGTACTTCTCCATGAAGGCGTCGAGGTCGTTCATGAGCAGCTCCATGCGCTCCCAGTTCTCCGGCGGGAAGTAGTTCTTGTCGAGGGTGCCCGCCTGCTCGGCGCGCTTGTACTCGTCGGCCCAACGCTGGGCGAATGCCCTGCGGTGCTCGTCGGCGATGCGGTTGAAGTTCCAGCGGTAGGTGCCAAACTTGAGGTAGTTGAGCATGGGGGCGAAGGCCTTCTGGCGCTCGGGGTCGCGCGCCATGAACTTCTCGCTCAGCTCGTACTCGCCGCAGACCTCGTAGATCTTGGTAGACGACTTGCAGGAGGAAGCGGTGTTGTCGACGCGGTAGTGCAGGCCGAAGTACGGCAGAAGCGCTGCGCGGCGAGCGGCCATCCAGCACTGCTGCACAAAGGACGTGTCCTGATAGGAGGCGCCGGGAGTCGTGTTGAAGGCGATGCCGTTGTCGATGATGAACTGGCGGCGGTACAGTGCCGACCAAATGATCGGGATCTCGGCGAGGACGCTCTGCTCCTTTGCGGGGTCGAACACGTGCTTGTACTTATAGCCGTCGTAGACGTGCATCTCGCGGTCACCCGAGGCGTCATGCTCGAAGTAGTTGCACTTCACGACGTCGAGGCGATGGCGATGGGCATAGCGCCACAGCGTCTCGAACATGTCGGGGGAGGCGAAGTCGTCGGACTCGCAGATGCCGATGTACTCGCCCGTCGCGTGCTCGATGCCCTTGTTCATCGAGTCGCCGTAGCCGGAGTTCGCCTTGTCCACAAGCTTGACGCGGCTGTCGCGCTTCTGATACTCGCGGATGATGTCGGGCGAATTGTCGGTCGAGCCATCGTTGATGCAGACGATTTCGATGTCCTTGAGCGTCTGTCCGAGCAGGCTGTCGAGGCATTCGGGCAGGTACTTCGACGTGTTGTAGATGGGCACGAGAATTGAGACCTTGGGGGCCTTGTTTGCATTGGAGAAGAGCATGTTTAGCCTTTCCGACGAATGAGGTTGATGAGCTTGCGCGGCAGGGCCGTGACGATCCTGCCTGCCTTGTATGTCACCGAGCTATAGAAGCGGTCCATTTCCTGACGCAGAAGTTCGGCCTGTGTGGCAAACTCGCCGACCTGCTTCAGGTTGCGACCGTTTGCCATGCCCATGCGATGAAGAAGCGCATAGGAGTGCGTGATGAGATAGGCCTCGCTGGATTCGGCCTCGAGAAGCAGACGGAGCGACTCGAGGTTTTGAGACGGAAGCAGCACCTCGTCGACCACGTCGGGCCACCTGTCAAGGGCCTTGCGTGTGACGCAGAAGAGCTCGGCGGCGTCTGCTGGGTTTCGCATCGCGTCTGCCAGCGAGCAGAGGGCGGCTGCGATTGCCGAGCGCAGAGAGTGCGCGCGCGCATCCTCCAGACCGGCTTCTTCGGCCGCTGCGATGCAGGACGCGACAAAGTCCTCGATGCCGTGGGGCATCTGGAAATGCGGCTTGCGCAGCGTCAGCAGGGGGATCTGGGTAGGCAGAATCGCCTGTGCGCTGGCAAGGCACTTCATGGCAAACACGGAGATGTCGCGGCATGCCTCGGGGTCACGCTCGGCGCATGCCTTGACGAGGTCGGTTGCAAAGAACTTGTTGTAGGGCGCGGCCGAGGCGAAGTGGAAGATGCCGTTCCCCAATTCCGCGGCGGAGAATGTCTGGCGATTGTCGAGGACCGTGGAGGCGTCGATGTGCAGATACCGGAAGACGTCGGAGTGCTCGAGCGAACCGTCGGCATCGGTGAAGGTCACGACGTCGGCGTGGCCGGCAATCGAACTCGTGCTCGGTATCTCCGCTTTCTTTTGGGCGGCCCATGTCTCGTAATTGGACGCGGCGTCCAGGAGCTGACGGAAAGAGGTGGACTCGTATTCGCAGATGCTCCCCGGGAAGATGATCCAGGGGGCGCGAGCTGCGGCGACGGCCTCGGCCGTGCTTGCAAAGGAACGGCAGCGATCGTCGCGCAGCATGGCCTCGAAGTCGGGTGCGTCGTCGGAAGCGACGTAGAGGATCTCGAAGTGTTGCTCGTCTTGCACCTCGAGAGAGTGGAAGGAATCCTCGTCGAAAGCCATGCCGGGCTGGGCGGCGAAGACGACGCTCACCACAGGTTGCTCGACGGGTTGAGCCTTGGACTCGAGGATGAACGCGAGCTGGTCCTTGCGAACCTGAGGGATGTCGGCTCGGACAGCCTCGGTGAAGCAGCGTTCTATCAAGCCTGCGAAGGCGTCTGCGAGTTGTTTGCGCGTCTCGAGGCGTGCGTTGCGTGCGTCGCGATACAAAAAGTCGATGGCCCAGTTGAGCATTGCCTGCTCGTGGCCGACAAAGTACGAGCGCTCGCGCCAGGTGTCCAGGACGTAGCTGACGACCTTGATGTGCTCGAGGAGCCTGCTGTCGCAATCGTCGGCCATGACGGCAGAATCTTTGTGGTTGCGGTAGAAGTAGAGCGTTTCAGGCGTGAAGCTGACGACGCGTGCGCAAGGAAAGGTGCAAAACTGAAAGGCGTTGTCCTCGCCCAGGCGCAGCTCCGTGTTGAAGCGCAGATTGTTGTCGACGAGCAGGGAGCGTCGATACAGCTTGTTGCACATGAGGGGGTTGCTGCCGACCTCGCCGAGCAGCGCATCGATGGAGTTGCCGGTGTAGGTCGTGGCGCGCTTGGCAAAACAGTCGTCAGCCCAGAAGCCGATGGGGAAGGTCTTGCCGCCGAACACGACGATGTCGGCGCTGTCGCGCTCGGCAACCTTGTGGAGCAGCTCACACGTGTCATGGCGAATAAAGTCATCGGAGTCCACGAACAGGATGTAGGTGCCGCAGGCAAGCTCAAGGCCATGGTTGCGGGCGGCCGAAACGCCGGCGTTTGCCTGGTGGATGGCTTTGACGCGCGGGTCGGCGCTGGCGGCCTCGTCAATCATGGCGGGGGAGCCATCGGTCGAGCCGTCGTCGATGCAGATAACCTCGATGTCGCTCAACGACTGCTTCAGAAGGCTGTCCAAGCATTCTTGGAGGTACCTTTGGGTGTTGTAGACGGGTACGACGATCGATATGGTGGGGCTGGTTGCCATCGAGCGTTGCTCCTCGCGAATAACGGTTGATGCGCCCGGCTTTTCGTCGGGCAGCTGGTTCATTCACGCATAATTCTATCAGCCGGCTTTAAGCGAGGGCCCATGGTTGGCTTTCAATCAGGAAAAGACCGTGTAAGGCTCCCTGTGTTTCTTTTCATGGCATCCGGGCCGCGAGTTGGCAACAGACGGATTGGGATGGAGACAGTTGCTACTGTTCCCGTTGCTTCGTCGAGAGCAGCTTGCGCTGCACAGCGCGCGGGATGCGGCAGACCGCCCGGCCGATTTTTTGCTCGGCGGCGTTCATGGCGCGCTCGTGCTCGTCGCGCAATGCCTCGAGGCTTGCCTGAAGCTCCTCGACGGCAGCCTGTGCCTCACGAGTGGCAGTCTCTTGTTCGCGCAGGCGGTTTTCAAGCGCCTGGCGGGCTTCGAATTGCATGCGCTCGCGATAACATGCCTGGTCAAAGGCCATGCGCAGGCGGAGCTGCTCGGCATGGAGGAGCCGGTCGCGATCGTTGGCGAATATTGCGCGCAGCACGTTGACGTCGTCGACGTTGTCGATTTCGGAAAGGTCGGCCTCGCTGATGTCCAGGTCGTGCAGGCCGCAGCTGTTGAGATACGAGAAGACTTCGTCGAAAGACTCTCGGTTCTTGAGCGTCAGAAGGTTGTAGACGCATCCGCCGGCGACCCAGACAAGGTAGGAGTGCCTCAGCTCGCACATGCAGCCCTGTTCTTCCAGGAAGGCGCGCAGGGCTTGGAAGGCGCGAACGAAGTCGAGGGGATGGGCGTCCTTCGTGTCCATGGCGCTTGTGCCGATGTTCTCGCGATGGTATAGGGCCGGCTCGTCGGTGCAGGCGACGCGCTGGGCCAGCACTGCGGCGGGCAGCGAGAACATCACGTCTTCGCTCAAAAAGACGTCATCTTGGAAGTGGATGGCGTTGTCGCGGATGAATGACGTGCGGACAAGCTTGTTCCATGGCACGGTGCGAAACGTCGAGAACGTCGCGTCGGGATTGTCGTGCCAGGTAAAGCAACCTTCGGGGAACAGATGGCGCGGAAGGCTCCACGGCACGCTGATGGACGTGGCAATCTTATTGTCGTAGAGCATGAACGGCAGCAGCACGACGTCGGCATCGTAGCACTCGGCCACCTGCACGGCGCCTTCGAGAAGGTTTGGCTTGCAGAAGTCGTCGGCGTCGCAGCAGTACAGGTAGTCGCCCTGGGCAACCTCGATGGCACGATTGCGGGCTTTGGCCGGGCCGGCGTTGCTCTGGGAGATGACCTTGAGGCGCGCGTCGGTGCGGGCGTAGTCGGCAAGTATGGTCGGGGTTGCGTCTGTCGAACCGTCGTCAACGCAGATGACCTCGATGTTTGCGAGTGACTGCGCCAGGAGGGAGTCGATGCACTGTGGCAGGCAGGCCTCTTCATTGAAGACCGGGACGATGACCGAAACCCGGGGGTTTGCGCCAAGCTCCTGTGCAGTCTTTGTCACCATTGCCTCCATCAGACTTCGAAGTTACGAAAATCATACCGTCAAGGGTGTGCCGACCGTGCCTTCACGGTAAGATGCGCACTGTCATTCCGTATTCGATTCCCGCGCTTTGCCTCAACGGTTGGCTGAGAGCGCGGCGTTTTTTGGCATGCTGTTCGAGCTGGAGATTTTGATGGACCACATGAACCCATACCTGCATCTTGTGCTTGTCGCTCGACTCGATGCGGGCGTTACGTCTCTGGCCTGGCGCGCCAAAGAGGCCCTGGAGGCTCGGGGCCACACGGTTTTCCTGTTTGCACCCGAGCGTTGGCCTGGTTTGTTTGATGAGACGGAGTCGCTTCGTCTTGATGGCCTTGCCCGCTTCCTTGACGTGGAGGGCCCCGACGCGGTGCTGCTGTGCGATGGACTGGGGGTCAAGGTCGCGCCGGGAAGCGACCTTCTTGATAAAACGCCGCTGGGGGTACTTGTCGCAGACATTGCGGAACTGAAGGAAAGCATTGCTCGCAGCACTCCGGCGGTGCTTGGGTTTGCTTTGGCGGCAATGCCCGAAGAGCGTGTTGCGCCTGAACTTCTGGGCGCCGCATCGGACGTGCCGGGCGCGGCGGGGACTTTTGACGGCATGCCTGTCTTTGCGTTTTCGCCGTGTTCTGATGCGCCGTATTTGGCAACCCCGCTTGCCAACGATGTTGCGTGCCCGGTCAATGTGATGTGCCTGCAGGATGCAACGCCTGCCCGCGTCGCGTTCATGCGAGAGCTTGCGGGCGCACCTGAGATGGCAGGCGTCGAGGTCTGTTGCTTTGGCCATGATTGGCCATCTGACCTGCAGCACAGCCCCGAGTTCACGGCCATACCGTACGCGGCGCGCTCAAGCTTGGCGTGCGTCGTCTTCGAAGATGAGGGCGTGCTTGGGGACGCGGCTGGTGCTGTTTGCTCGCGTGACCGGCTCCAGAACGGCATGCGCATGGCGTTGGTTGCCGCAGATGGAGCCGCGCCCGTGCATGTTTGTTGCGCGGCTCCCGAGGGTCGGAGCTCCCAGGCCAGGGAGGGCGCCCTTATCCGGGCGGACGCGCTTGAGAGGCTTGCCTATCTGGCGCGGCAGTGCGGCCTTGACGCATCGGCCAGCCATGCCCGCAGGCTTCCTGTCGCATATGAGGGGCCGGTTCTTGAGGATGGGCTGGAGCTTGCCCTTGCCCGCCTTCGCGCCCTGTATGCCCCTCGGGGCCTGATGGCAGGCGCCCCCGCGCCTCGCTGCGTGGTGTGCGTGCTGGGTTACTTTGGCATGGGCAACTTCGGCGACGAGTACATCTTGGCGTCTATCTCGGCTCGTTTGCGGGAGCGCATTCCTGGTTGCGTCGTTGTGGCCGTGGGCGAGAATCCCGCATATACGCTGCGACATCGTGGAATTGTTTCATGGACTGTAGCTGACAAGCATGCGCTTGGGGAAGTGCTCTCGCATTGCTCGGCTGCTGTCGTTGCCGCAGGACTCCTCTTTGATCAGGGCATTCGTTGGACGATGGGTTCCGCCGAGCTTCTTTCTGACATGCCTCACACCGACATTCCGGGCATTGCCGCGTTCGTTGAGCTCGCATGGCTCAATGCATGCCGCACGTTCTTTTACTGCGCCGGAGCCGGTCCGCTCGATGTTGCCTCAGGTCGTGCGCTTGTGCGCTTCATGGGAAAGCTTGACGCCCGTTTCCTTGTGCGCGACGAGCAGACCGAGAGGCTCATTGTGTCGTGCGGTGTGCCGGCTGAGCAGGTGAGTGAGCGGGCGGACGCGGCTTTCCTGGGCAAAGTCGAGCAGACTGCCGCCGTTCAATCCTGGCTTGCCAACGAGGGCATCGACCTGGCCACTTCACGTCTCGTGGCAGTCTCTCTGCGCGAGTACGAGAACGCGCCACGAGACTTCGCTGCCCGCATAGCTGAGACGCTCGACCGAGTGGCGAATGCCCATCCTGACGTTGCGTTTGCCGCATGCTTGCTCGACCCGAGCGACGCGTCGTTGGCGGCTGCGATTCAGGCCAAGATGGCCAATCCCGAGCGCTTTCATGTGTTTGACCCCGCAGGTGCGGTTGAGCCGATGGCCGACTTGCTGAGCAGGTCGAGCGCGGGCCTCTCGATGCGCTATCACTGCTCGCTGCTTTTGGGGTCGTTTGGCGTTCCGTGCGTTGGCTTGGGCTATTTGCCCAAGGTGGTCTCTTTGTATCAGGATTTGGGCCAGGCCGATACCTTGCTTGAGATGGATGCCACGGTGCCGCAGATTTTTGACAGGCTTGAGAGGGTGCTTGTTGAGCGCGATGAGCGAGCAGAAATCCTTCGCACGCATGTCGAGGCCTTGCGCGCACAGACACAGCTTGCAGAAGACGAGCTGGTAGATTGGGTGCGTGCTCAGTCGCCTGCGAAGTGCGGCGCGATTGAGCGCGAGTTTTTCTTGCGTACGGTGCCGGCCAGTGCGCTGGGTGGCATGCACTTGGCGGCGGAGCTTGAGGCCCAGCGTCAGAGCGCGGCGCGCCTTTCGGGCGAGCTTGATGCGGCCCGCGCGGAAGTGCGCGACGTCCGCACGTCGTGGTCGTACCGTATCGGCAATGCTCTCATTCAGCCGTTTGCTGCCCTCAAACGCGCGCTGAAAAAGGGATAATGAGGTTGCGCTTGTAGAGCGTGCGTGTTTTGATTGCCTTGACCGATTGTTGACATAGCGACTGAATGTGAGGCGTTTGCTTGTGACTGCTCGAATTGAGAAGTGCGCTGTTCCCTTAGCCGCCCTTGCCCTGAGTGCCACGGTTTTTGCTGGCGTCTGCTGTATGCCGGCAAGTGCCTATGCCTCGTCGTTTAGCGATGTGGGAGGACATTGGGCTGAAGACGACGGCTGGATCGATTATGCCAGCTTGAACGGCTTGATGACGGGCTACGACGACTCGAACCGGTTCGGCCCCGACGATCCGCTCACCCGCGGCATGGTCGCCACGGTCCTGTACAGGCTTGCCGGCGGCACGCCTGTGGGAGACTCGGGATTCCCCGACGTTGAGCAGGGCATCTGGTACTCCGACGCCATTGCGTGGTGCAAGGCGAACGGCATTATCACAGGTTATCCTGAGGACGGCACCTTCAGGCCGAATGAGCAGGTTCTTCGTGCCGAGCTTGCGACGATGGCGTATCGATTCGCTGCCTGGGCTGGCATCGATGTGAGCGCAAGCGATGCGGCGTACTATCTGACGCAGGACACGGGCCTCATCGACAGGCCCAACAATGCGTTTTCGTATGCACGCTCGGCCCTCATTTGGACCTGCGACACCGGCGTGCTCAACGGCAAGTACGACACCGAGGGCTTTGCCTGGCTTGATGCCCAGTACACGGCGACGCGCGGTGAGGCCGCGAAGATCTTCTCGGTGCTCAAGCGCGACGTGGTAGACCGTTCTGGCAGCTATACCGTTACGTTTGACTCCGCTGGTGGCAGCGCGGTCGCCGCGCAGGGCGTTGCTTCCGGCACCAAGGCGAGCCGTCCTGCCGATCCCGCCCGCGAGGGCTACACCTTCGTCAACTGGTATTCCGACAAGGCTCTGACGCGTGTTTTCAACTTCAGCTCCAACGTTACGGGCAACGTCACAGCGTATGCCAAGTGGCAGGCCGATACGAGCGCCCATGACGGGGAGTCTGGTGAGGTTGCGGCCGTGGCCAATGAGCCCACGTATGACACCGTGACGCCTGAGTTCGACCTGGTTGTGCCCGCTGGGCTTGGTGCAGGGGTGGGTGCGGGAGACGGTGCTGCTGAGCCGCCCCTTGAGGATGAGCCCACGTATGACGATGTAGAAGCCGATATCGCCCCCGATGAGGAGGGCGATACCTCGTCTGTCGGCGAGGGTGAAATCGGCAGCGGGGCTGACGACAGCGTGTTCGATGCCTCTCAAGTTTCCGACGAAGAGAGCGTGGCCTAGCTTTTTGCAACTGAGGCGCTTTGGGCGGCTGGCCTCCTGCTGGGGAAGAACAACCCCGAGATGGGCCTCGGCAGGAGGTACAGCAGCCCCGTGAGCGCAGCGATGACCACGCAGCGTCCGGCGAAGATCACGACCCACGAGGGAACAGGCAGGCCGGCGCAGAGGTTCTGGACGATGTCCCAGGGGAACGCGTCCATCTCAACCAGGTGCATGCAGAAGACGGGCAGCGTGATGGTGCCAAACGCCCGGATCGGCTCGGCAATGCGGGGGCCGTGCTGTTCGAGCAGCATGCAGCCCTTGAGAACGCACAGGGCGCCGCAGATTCCACCCAGCGTGTCGAGCACCACGCCGTCGCTGTACACGTTTGCCACCATCCACAGATTTCCGCCCACGCGGGCGCAATACAGCCAGGCTGCGAGCATGATCCACCAGGTCAGGGGGTGGAGGGAGCCGGGCTCGAGGAGCTTTGAGGCGCGGGCCTTTTGTCCCAGCCACATCCAGAACACGGCGCAACAAGCTGCCTGGATGCTCCAGGGAAGCCAGAACTTGTCGGCCGTAAGGTAGCCGAAGGCGAAGAGGCCGCCGATGGCCGCTGCGGGATAGCGCGTCTGATTGGCCCACGTGAGCAGGATTTTTGCGAAGAAGAGCGCCAGAAGGTACCAGATGGCGCCCACACCCGTGATGCCGGCGGGCATGATGTCGGGCCAGGTGCCGCCCGCGCCGTAGAGGCAGGCGATGGTCCAGCGCGGCAGAAGCTCGCCGACGCCGCCTCCGTGCCCGGGTATGACCAGGCCGCGCAGCGTCATGAGGGCGAGCAAGATGATGCAGGTGGCTGCATAGGGGAGCAGCAGGGCTTTGGCGTTTTTCTTGACGTAGTCGCGGTCGAGGCGGGCGCTTGGTTTGCAGAACCATCCGCTCACGATGAAGAAGAGCGGCATGTCAAACGAGTAGCAGAAAGTGACGATGGGCCACGGCATGCCATATTCCGAGGTGTGGCCCACCATGACGGCAAACAGGGCGATGCCCTTTGCGATGTCGAAGTAGCCAATGCGCTTTTTGGTTTGTGCCACTGCCTGTGCCATGTGTTTCCTTTATCGCATCAATCGTTGTTGCAACGGCACAGTATACGTGTTCTTGCTGGTAGCGAGATGAACTGCATGGAAGGTTCAAGCAAAGACTGGTGTATGGCTGAGGCGATGCGCGTTGTGTCGTGATACCATCGCGGTTCTTACGGGCGACTGACGGGAGGCGATGGTGCCAGTGAAGACGAAGAACAAGACCCTCGCTGCATCCTTGGCCGCCTCACTTGCGGCGCTCGCGGCGGTGCTGCGTTTTGCGATGCGCGGCTACAACGTGGTGGCGCTCATCCTGCTTGTCGTTGCGATCCTCGTGGTTCTCTGGGCGTTCGTCGGTGGGTTGGTGTTTAAGGTGGCGGCGGGCGTCGTGGGCGTCGTCGCGCTTGCCGTGGCGGTGACGGAAGTCCCCATTGTCTCTCAAGCAAAGACCGATGCGACCGATGGCGTCGAATACGTTGTCGTTCTCGGCGCGCGGGTGGATGAGGGTGGAAACCCCTCGTATTCGCTGCTCTGGCGCCTCGAGGCAACGCTGGAATATTTGAATGCGCATCCTGATGCTACCGCCGCGCTGTCCGGCGGCCAGGGCGCCGACGAGCCGATGAGCGAGGCTGCGTGCATGCACGACTGGCTTGTGGGGCATGGCGTTGCCGAGGACAGGCTCATCATGGAAGACCAGAGCACGAACACCCTCGAGAACCTGCGCAACTCGTTTGCGATTCTGGAGCAGCGCACGGGTGGGGACGACCTCAAGGGCAAAGTCGCCGTCGTGTCGAGCTCCTACCACCTGTTCCGGGCAAAGCTGATTGCCTCTGGCCTGGGGGTCGATGTGTCGGGCGTCGCAAGCTTTCCCGGCAACCCTGTCGTGACGCTCAACTACTTCATTCGCGAGGCTCCCGCCGTGTGGAAGCAGCTGCTCCTTAACGCGATGAGCGCGAACTAGAGGCGCCGCCCTTGGCGCTGGCCCGCAGGCAGGTGCCGCGCGAGGGGCACAGGTCGGCTAGGGGGCAGGGCAGCCCCGTGCCCACGGCCGACCAGGCCTCGCGGCCGCTTGCGTCGGGGTAGGTGCCGATGGCGTCGAGGTAGGCCTTTGTTTTTGCGGCCGACTTCGTGGCGCTGGGGCCGTCGATGCCCCCAATCTCAAGCTCGGCCACGCAGGCCGGTTTCTTGGCGTCGCACACTTGCCGGCCGTAGAGCACCCACTGATGGTTCACCGGGCCCCACCATTCGTGCGGGATGAGTTTGAGCAGGTCTTTCTCTGCATCGAGCGGGGCCTTGGCCGAAGTGAAGCCCAGGCGCGTGGCGATGCGGAAGACATGGGTGTCCACCGCGATACCCTCTACGATGCCGAATGCGTTGTTGAGCACGATGTTTGCCGTTTTGCGGCCCACGCCGGGCAACCGCGTGAGCTCTTCCATGGTGGACGGCACGCGTCCGCCAAACTCCACGGTCACCATTTGCGCCGTCTCCACGGCATGTTTGGCCTTCGAGCGGAAGAAGCCCAGGGGGTGGAGCACCTCTTCGACCTCGCCGAGAGGCGCGCTGGCGAGTGCCGCGGCGTCGGGCCAGCGGTCGAAGAGGACGGGGGTCACCTTGTTCACCGAGGCATCCGTGGTCTGTGCGGAAAGCAACACGGCGATGACCAGGGAGAACGGGTCGTGAAAGTGTAGGGCGCACTCGGCGTTGGGGTAGAGCTCGGCCATGCGCCTGCATACTTCCAGCGCCCGCTCGCGCTTGTGCGTCATGGATTCACATGGCATGGGATGCTCCTTATTGTGCGGCGTCGGGGGAGGCCTGGTTTATGCGGTAGGGTTGCGTTTTCTCATAGTACGACTCGAAGTCGTCGAGTAAGCCCATGCGGGAGTTGACATGGGCCTTTTGATACACGTTGTGGACATGGGCACGTACGGTTGATTCGGCGACACAGAGACGGGTGGCGATGTAGGAAGTCGTGCGCCCTTCAATAAGATAAGAAAGGACCTCGGCTTCTCTCGGTGAAAGGTTGATTGTTTCGGCATAGCGATCAAGCGCTTTGGTGCGGCCGAGGCGGTAATCCGGCTCCTCTTCTGCTGCGCGTTTCTCGGCAAGCGCGTTTACTGCGCAAATGTCGTTGTCGCCGAAGAGTTGTGTGGCGGCGAGCAGGATTAGAAAGAGCCCACCTGCAAATAGGGTGGCGTTCGGCAAAAAGTCGAGGCCGAAACCTGTGGCCCATCCTATTACCATGCCGAGTGAGATTGCGAGACGCGCTTGGGCCATAAAATTGAAAAGCGAGGCGTTTCCCGCTTGGACAATATTGCAATAGTCGTTGAGGGCGAGGACTTCAAATGTCACATAACCCAGTGCAATGGGTGCAAAAGCGACAAGTGAGTTCACGCCCGATGTATCGAGCAGCAGGCCGAGTCCGATGAGCGGTGCACAGGCTCGGTAAAGGGTATAGGTGCCGCCCTCCTTTTTTCCCATGCGGCAGAGAAGGAGGTAGACGATTGCCAGGACGACCATGCAGGCGGGCTCAACGACGGACCCGAAGTATTGAGGCGCGCCGTGCTCTCTGTACGTCACCGAGCAATGCACGGCAAACAAAAAGGCATATATACCCAGACAGATTGTTATGCGGGCAAGCGAGGTGGCAAGGGTCTTTGTTAACGGCGTGGCCTGGCGGGAAGTTGAGCCGGGAAGGCTCGCTTCGTCTGAGTCGGCATTGAGAAACTCGCTGCCTGTTTGGCTGGCATGAAGTCTTGCAGAGAGCAGGAACGAGATTGCGGATGCCGCCGGGAGCAACACGGCTGCCGCCGTCATTGCGATGCGTCCAAGAGCCATGGCGGCGAGAAACAGTGCGGATCCCGCCGCGTAGGAGAGGACGAGCATGGCAAGTGCGTCGCCGAGTCTCATATACCCAAAGAAGCTCAGCCACAGTAGGAACATGCATGTGTCGGCGAGGGCCGCAAGAAGGGCGGCAATGCTTGAAAAAGCGGGATTGCCTGGGAAGACGAGAAGGATGAGGGCGGCTAAGGTGCCGGCAAAGAGACTGCATCCCAAAACCGCGTAGACACCCGTTCGGGTGCTGAAGAGCCGCGAGGCGGCCAGGGCGAAGAGCAGCAGCGCCGAGCGGGCTGTAAGCTCAAATGCCTCGAAGGGAATGCCAGAGATGCAAACAATGTCACCGAACAGGGGTGAAGGGGAGATGCCAACCAAGAAAAGCCAGGCCCAGAAGAAGCCGAAGCCGAGGTAGCGCAGTGGGAAGGGCCCTTGCGCGGCACCTGCATTCAATATGTCCATGCGCCTGGCCTCCTCGCCCCGTACGGTAAAGCGAACGCTTCGCCCATGGATTATAGCCATGGATTGTAGCGCTGAGAAAGATGGGAGGAGACGATCTCCTTTGGGGACAAAGGAGATTCTGTGAGCACAATGCACCTCATCACTTGAAATTCTTGTTATTTGCCCTTTTACCAGGCGCGCTTATGTCAATAAACACTTGCGTGTATGTGTGCCTCAAAGAGATTTCAGCGTCTTTGTGAATGTTGCTTGACCCTTGTTGAGCCGCACTATGAAGCCAGCGTCGCAACGAGACCACGGCGTGGGGTGACGGTGAGACTGCGTGTTGCGGGGGAGGGGGTGAGAAGAGACATGGATTGTACAGATGGGGCAGCGTCGAAAGACACAGTGGAAAGACTTGTGTCATGCATCAACGGCGAGCCTCTATATCGCGAGATATACGTGGGTGTTCTTGAGTTTTGCAAGGAGCGTCGTAATCTGAGCGAGGTTGAGGTGGCGATTCAGTCGTGGCCGCAGTTTTCACAGGCGGCCCAGAGCCCCTATCGTCTCGTGCGAAACCTTGTCGAGCTTGGCGGGCTTGACTGGATTGAACTTGACGACGAGGGGGTCGAGGTGAGCGCGCAGCGAAAGGTGGGTCTGACGCCGGACGAGGTCGACGACCTCGTTGCGTCGTTCGCGGTCCAAACGACCGCCGATGGCGCGGATGCTGCCGAGGAGATGAGCCCTGCCCGTCGATTTGGCAAGCTCGAGGACGAGCATGCAGACAGGGTTCCGGTATTTAACGAAATCCTGGAGTTTTGCATGCAGCCCCGTAGTTTCTCCGAGGTTGCATTGCATCTTGGGGAACGCGGTTTGCTTGACGTTGCGCGGGCAGAGAACGGTCAGGCGCTGCACCCGAGCTATTTCGTAGACGCCCTTGAGCGTACTGGAGCGCTCGTGTGGGATGGCGCGTGGAAGACCCGGCGCGTTAGCTGACGCGCGGGCGTTATGCCGGCCACAACGGTGGCGGCAAGCAGGTGATTGTTAAAACAACGTGTGTGCGATGTGGCCCTCGCAAATAGTCTTTCGGGCCCTCAACCCTGCGGCAACGCCGTGCAGGGCCACATCGCCAAAGTTAAAAGGGGAGGACAGTGTGGGCACAAACACGAGCTTTGTAACGAGACGCTCATTTTTGAAGACCGCTGCTGCAGCTGGAACGGCCCTTGCGGTTTCGGGCGGCCCACTGCTAGAGGAGACTTCGCAGGCATTTGCCGACGAGCCCGTGACGAGGGAGAGGCACAAGACCGCTTGCCACGGTTGCGCCGATTGCTGCCCCGTAATCGTATACACCGAGGACGGGGTCGTGGTGAAAATCGAGGGAGACCCTGACGGTCCCCTCAATAAGGGAGGCATCTGCCTCAAGGGTCTCTCGCAGCTCCAGACGGTGTACAGCCCCCGTCACGTGCTGCATCCCATGAAGCGCGTAGGCATGCGCGGGGAGAACAAGTGGGAAGCAATCAGCTGGGACGAGGCTATCGATCTGGCAAGCACGCAGATTTCCACCGCTATTGAGAAGTACGGCCCGTACTCGTACTGGCATGCCCGCGGCGGCGGTGGAGCTTACATTGAGTGGGAGACTGGCACGATCGACTCGACGTTCGGCGGATGCAACTCGCTTGCAAGCGGTGCCTGCCAGTGCGCCATGCCGCGCGATTTTGTGACGCGTTGCGGCGTGGGCTTCAACTGTTGCGTCGACATGGACGCGGCCGAGCGTTGGATGGGCGTCGTGGATGCCTCCGAGCTTACCGAGGGACGTATCGACGACACCGAGCGCGTCTTCGTGCTGTGGGGCAGCCAGCCTCATTCCTCCAAGGCTGCCCACGGTGGGCACAGCCTGGCAGATGCGCGCGCCGACCTCGGTGTGAAGACCATCGTCGTCGACCCCTACATGACCGCGGAGGCCACGAAGGCCGACGTATGGCTGCCGATTCGCCCCGGTTCGGACAATGCTCTGCTCCTTGCCTGGATTCGTTATATCATCGAACAGAAGGCGTATGACGAGAAGTTCTGCAAGGGTTGGACGAACCTGCCATTCCTCATCAACCCTGAAACGCGCATGGCCTACAGGGCTGAGGAGGTCTGGCCGGATTACGTAAACCCGGCAGCCGACAAGGACGGCGTGTACGACACGCCCGCTTACGTGTGCCTCGACGCTAAGACTGGCGAGATAAAGCCGCTGCCGTTCTGCGCGCCCGAGGACCTCGAGGTTGACCCGGAACTTTTCGCGACTGCCGAGGTGAACGGCGTGGAAGCGAAGACAGCCGGTCAAATCTACTGGGAGGAGGCCGAGCCCTGGACGATCGAGGCTGCCGCCGAGACGTGTTGGCTCGAGGCCGACAAAATTCAAGAGGCGCTGGAGCTTTACGTGGGTGCCGATTGGGGCGGCATCTCGGGCGGCGTGTTCTCTGACCACCAGGAGTGCTCCTCCACGGCTCCGCAGGGCATGCTGACCATCGATGCCCTGCTCGGTCGTATCGAGACGCCCTGCTCTGCATACCAGGCCCATGGTTCCTCCGCCCTCACTGAAGACCGACCCACGCAGCGCATTGGCGAGTTCAGTTCGTACTTCGAGCGCTATGGCCTGGGCTGGAACTTCGGCTGGACGCAGGAGCAGAACGACAAGCACCTCGACGGCATCGTGGCTGGCTGGAACGAGAAGGGCCGCGACGGCGAGGCGATGCGCAAGCAGTATTTCCAGGCGCACAGCGACACCTGCGGTGCCACCGCTCACAAGGGCATCCATCAGTGGATGACTTGTGCGCCGCGCGAGCTGCGCGAGGCCATCACCACGGGCGAGCCCTACCGGCCGCGCGTCATGTATGAGATGAGCGGCAACAAGTACGCGGTCATGGGTCCCTCGCTTGAGTGGAAGAAGGCCTATGACCAGCAGGACTTCGTCATTCAGCAGTACCCGAACATGACCTCTTTCACCGTTGCAAGCGCTGACTTGCTCCTGCCGACCAACGAGTGGCTCGAGTACGACTCCTTCGAGGTCCCCGCAACGCACGCCAACCGCGTGTATGCGCGTGTCCACGTGACGCATCTGGGCGAGACCGCCAACCCCTTCGTGGTGCCCTACCAGGTCGCTCAGGCTACGGTGGAGAAGCTTGGGGAGGAAAACGTCTTCGACCCCGACGCCTATAAACTCGCGTTCTTCGAGAGCAACGACGCTGCCCGTCAGGCATGGGCGGAGAACATGGGTCATGCCTCGTGGGACGAGATGACTTCGGACCCCGACCACATGTACACCGAGACGCCAATGGACGAGTACGTGGCGTTCAGGCAGTACGAGGGTATTGTTTCCGACGGGCTGCCACGCGGCTTTGCCACGATGTCGCGCAAGGTGGATGTGTACTGTGAGGCCATGCTGCGTCTTGCTCGCACGGGCTTCCCCTACATGTATCCCTTTGAGCAGGAGGCATGCGAGGATTACGATCCCATCTGCACGTTCAACGAGCCCACGGAAAGCCCGTTGACCGATGATGAGTACCCGCTCGTCATCACCACGGGCCGCCTGCCGCATTTCCATCACGGCACAATGCGCCATGCCCCGTTCATCCGCGAGCTCATGCCTGCGCCTCTTCTGCGCATCAACCCCCAGACCGCCGATGAGTACGGCATTGCTGACGGCGACTGGGTGAAGGTGACTTCTCGCCGTGCGAGTACGCATGCCATGGCGCAGGTGACGCAGGGCATTGCTCCTGGCGTGCTGCTTACCGAGCGCTTTTGGAACCCCGAGTGCTTCGACGACACGCAAGAGTCCATTACGCCCGGTATCGAGGAGTGCGGCTACAACTGTCTGTCTGCCGATTCGTTCCAGAACCCCGCCTTTGCCACGAACAGCTACCGAGCGTTCACGGTAAAGATTGAGAAGAGCGAGAAGCCCGAGCGTGTGTGGACGCAGGCCAAGGAGTTTGGACCGTTCATGCCCACTCTGCAGGGCGAGCCGACCAGCCCGGAGGTGTTCTAAATGCGCAAGGGACTGCTTATCAACCTCGATCGCTGCTCTGGGTGCGACTCATGTGTGGTGTGTTGCAAACTTGAGCACAGCCTACCCCTGGGTTCGGCATACAACAAGGTGAAGGCGATGGGGCCCTTCGGAACATTCCCCAACGTTGAGAAATACTGGCTTCCCGTGCAGTGCCAGCAGTGCGAGAACGCCCCTTGCATCGAGGTGTGTCCCACGGGTGCCTCGTTCCGCGAGGACGAGACGGGTTATGTGATGGTGGACACCGACGCATGCATCGGTTGCGGTCTGTGCGTCACGGCCTGTCCGTTCGATGCGCGCCAAGTCGACGAGGACGCGGGCATCGTGCGCAAGTGCACTCTGTGCCATGAGCTCACGGCCGACGGCAGCGACGTTCCGGCCTGCGTGCACAACTGCAACTGTGGGGCGCGCTTCTTTGGAGACTTCGACGATCCAGATAGCGACGTATGCCGCGAAATGGCGCGATACGGCGAGGACTGCATCCACGAGTTGGCTGACGAGACGGGTGCGCATCCGGTGACGCGTTATATCCTCTCACCCAAGTATGCCTCGTGGACGGGTGAGTGCTAGGACGGTACCCGGGCTGAAAACGGCCTGAAGCGGTGGGAAGGCAAACGAGAATGAACAACGATGAGATTATTGGCATGCTGGAAGAGCGCGGGGGTACGTATCGCCTGCTTGCGCGGCTGTTCTTCAAGCCACTGACGCAAGAGGAGATTGACGCTCTCGTGGTGTCTGGGTTTGCCGAGGCAGCCCGGGCCGGCGCAGATGCTTGCGATGAGGGATGCAACGATATTGCGCGCTACCTGCGCCGCCGCAACACGGGAACGCGTGAGGAGCTTGCATGCGACTTCACATCCACGTTCTATGGCACGATCATCGTCGAGGGCCGCACTGCCATGCCCTATGAGTCGCTCTTTCGCTTTGGCGGGGCACAACTCATGGGCGCGCCGCAAGGCGAGGTATACGGGGAGTTCAAGGCAAACCGCGTTAGGGTTCCCGCGGGCCTTGATGTTCCCGAGGACCATCTTTCGTTTATGTTCGATTATCTGGCGCTTCTGTGCGACAGGGCTATCGAGTGTGTTCGTTGTGGGGACACCTCCGGGGCAATCGAGGTTCTCGACAAGCAACGGAGCTTCTTGGCAGAGCATGTGACGAGTTGGTACACAGATTTCCAAGCTCTTGCGTCTAGGATTGTCCAAACGCGCTTTTATCGCGGCGTGTTGAAATTGACGGGTGCGTTTATTGGCGAAGAGCCTGGGAACATCGAACTTTTGCATGAGGAGATTGCTGCTTGATGGGGGCTTTCCTTATTAGATGAAATTGAATCTCCTCTTCCACCTTGCCATGCGAGCACAGGATAATACCCACTTCTAAAACTGAGACGGCGGCCCCGCGGTGACTTGACGTGGGGCCGCCTGTATTAGGTGGGAGATGGCATGTCGATACAGGGCGAGACAGTAGGGACAAGCAGAATCTTGCGGAGCGCGCGGCGGATGATGCATCGTGCGCTTCCCTGCGTGCTCGCGGGTTGCTGCCTGCTTTTCCTGGCAGGGTGCGGCACCGATGCGAGCGATACCGATCAGGCGACGTCCACGTCTGCTGTGGGCTCTTCCATCAACGCCGCGGAGCAGGACTCTGTTTCTGCGGTTGACACCATTCGCCAGGCAGCGGTTGCCCACAATACGGCCGATGTCGAGCGCGTCAGTGCTGCCATCCGCCAGGCCATCGAGCAGGTGACCGCGCCTTATGGCGAGACCGTCTCGGTCACGTATCTTCCCGTGGGCATGCCCGCCGGCATCGTGAGCGTGAACGGCGCGACCCAGCACGCCTCTGCAAGCATGATCAAGCTGGTCGTGTTGGCGGCGCTGTTCGACAAGGTGGCCGCGGGGGAGGTTGACCTCGCCGCCCAGGTGGAGGTCAAGGCCTCGGACATCGTTTCGGGCACGGGTACGGTGCAAGACGACGGGCCTGGCACCTATGAGCTGCGCGAACTTGCCCGTCGCATGATTGCCGACAGCGACAACACGGCCACCAACGTCATCGTCGACCTCATCGGAATGGACGCGGTCAACGAGGAGGCGAGCAAGCTCGGCCTCACGGGCACCGTCATGGCGCGCAAGATGATGGATATGGTGGCGGCCGACCAGGGCATGCGCAACCGCATGACCTCCGACGACGCGGCGACCATCCTGAACCTCATCGCCTCGGGCAAGCTGGTGAACGAGCAGATGAGCGAGCTCGCCATGAGCTTCCTGCTGCAGCAGACCATCGACGCAGGTCTCACCGACGCCATCCCTGCGGGCGTCCAGGTGGCGCATAAGACCGGCGAGCTCAACCAGGCCGAGCACGACGGCGGCATCGTGCTGGCGGCTCACTCCTACGTGCTTGTCGTGATGACAGAGGGCATCGACAACTACCTGGGCGTTTCGGTCATTGCAGACGTGTCGCGCGCGGTGTATGTCGCGACGAACGGCAACGAGGGCGTGGAGCAGGCCAACGCCACAGCGCAGGGCGTCCAAGATGCGATCAATGCGGCGGGCGGTGCGCAGTACGCCTTTGACTACGACGAGCCCGGCGTGTTCTTCACGCCCGACTACAGCTACGACGGCGGCGCGGATTATGGCTGGTCGGACGAGGTGCCCGGAGATTCGGGCGAGACGGGCGGAACGACGGTGCCCTCCGAGCCCACGCAACCCGGCACTGGCACGGAAACCGGTGGTGGGACCGGCGGCGAGACGGGCGGTACCGTGCCCGAGCCTGGCGCCGGCGGCACCGGCGGCACCACGGGCGGCGAGGGTTCCGGCGAGACCGGCGGCGCCGGCGCCGGCTCCGGGTCGGAGGGCGCGGGCGGCTCTGGGGAGACCGGCGGTTCTGGAGAGGCTGGCGGGTCGGGTGGTGGCGCTGAGGCGCCGGACACTGGTGCGGGCGACTCTGGTTCGACCGGCGGCAGCGAAGGCGGTGCCGGGGAGACCGGAGGGTCTTCCACCGACACCGCCGAAGGCGAGTAGGTTTTAGCAAGAGGACCTTGCCGTATTGGACAGTTGCCGTTCTTTTGTTACATGTCTAGGACAAGCGGCGCGTGCCTGTTCGCATCCGTAACAGGGACAGTTTTGTTGCAAATTGATTGCTGACTTGCGACCTCCTATCTTGGTAGCTGTAAGGGGATGCGGGTGTTAGAAACGGAATAACCGCAGCTACAATGGTTGTTCTGATTTCCAACACCCATCATCCTGAGGTGGGAGCCATGTTGGGGCGAGGAGGGAAGCCTCGATTGGACATGACTCAGTTAACCAAGATGGGAGAGTTCCACGATGGAAGATGTGTCTCGTCGTACCTTTGTTCAGGGCGCAGCAATCGCGGCAAGCGTCGTCACGGGCGCGGCCGTTACGGCTACAGCTCGTGCCGAGGAAGCTGTCGATGCGCAGGCTGCAGTTCCTGCTGAAGGCGTTCAGATTGGTGGATTTAACATTGTGTCGGGCGGGCGCCGTCGTCCCGAGCCCCACACTGGCCACCCGCTGCCTCAGACCACGGGTTATGTTGGTCCCGACGCGATGCCTATCATGCCTGTCGAGGCGCCGGAGAGCTGGGACATTGAGGCCGATGTGGTCGTAGTCGGCACTGGTATGGGCGGCCTGACTGCCTCCACGGTCGCTTCTCAGGCGGGTCTGCGCACGGTCATTGTCGAGAAGAACGCTGAGATTGGCGGTGCTTCGGCCCACTCGGCCATCAACGTGGCCCTTGTTGGTGGCAGCCGTGAGCAGATTCTCAATGGTTACGCTTGGCCGGGCGATACTTATAGCATTCACGATATCGTGAACAAGCTTAACAACGTTTACCAGCAGACTATCAACCTGGACCTGCTGCGTTCTTGCGTTATTGGTAATGCCGTTTGGCTTGACTGGATGCAGGATACTCAGAAGCCCGGATGGGTCAACGTGAAGTCGCGCTTTGCGTATCCCGATATTGCCGCGGGCACCGTTTCCACGCTGCTGGGCAACCAGCCTGCGCTTGAGCTTCTTGCTGAGCACACCCAGGAGGCTGGTGGTCAGCTTTTCACCAAGACCGAGTGCACTGCACTTGTTGTTGCCGATGGTCGTGTCATCGGTATTCAGGTGAAGACTCCCGAGGGCGGGACTGCCTACTATAAGGGTGAGAAGGGCGTTATTCTTACTGCCGGTTGCTTCGGCATGAACCAGGATCTGCTCGAGCAGTATTGCCCCACGGCTTACATGGAGGCCACGCAGGGTGGCCCCATGCCCTGGGCTACCGGCGAGTGTTTCCGCATGGCACTTGCTTTGGGTGCCGATGTGTCGGGCTTCGATTCTTGGGATTGCTGGGACGGCGCGGCTGACGAGTACTGGGGCACTGGCGACGGCAACTACTGGCATTACTTCTGGAGTGGCGAGCGCCAGGTTGCCAAGAACCCGTGGCTCCTGCTCGACAAGGCCTGCAAGCGCCTTCCTTACTACTGTGGCTCGGGCGTTAACTTCAAGCCTGGCGAGGAGTTTCAGCCTGGCTTTGACGTTATGACGCAGTCCATGGGTGACCTGCCCAATAATGCTGCGTGGATGAGCTCCATTGGTAACCGCAACTACAGCATCTTTGATGATGACTTCCGCGTGAACCTTTGGAACTTCAAGAGCGCCCACACCGGTGCTGATCGCGCCCGTATCCCCGTGCATGAGGGCGACGGCACGCCTGAGACTCCTTATGTCTCCACTGATTGGACGGGCGAGTTCGAGAAGGCCGTCGAGCGCGGTGCTGTTCTTAAGGCGGACACGCTTGAGGAGCTTGCCGAGAAGGCTGGCCTTGATGTCGATAAGTTCGTTGCCGCTGTCGACGAGTGGAACGAACATGTTGCCACGGGTGATGACTCTGACTTCACCCCCCAGTACTTCCCGGATTGGCTTGTTCCCGTGCAGAAGCCGCCGTTCTACTGCATTCCCTGCGCTGGCCAGATCGGCAAGATCATTGCTGGCCTGCGCGTAAACGGCGAGATGGAGGTTCTCGACGCAAACGCGAACCCCATCCCTGGTTTGTATGCCGGCTTCTACACTGCTGGCGGCATCTGTGGCGAGTGCTGCTATGCCGGCCAGTTTGGCAACCCCTCATTTGCGGGAGGCGTGGCCATGTCGGGTATCGGTGGTTTCCTGGCGGCTCGTTCCGCAATCGGCTCTCCTGTGACCTATGACGATCTTTCTGATGAGGCCAAGGCGGCCAACGAGGCTGCTATGCAGGCAAATTCCGAGCGCTACATGAATGAAGCGGCAGACGGCAGCTACATGAAGAACGAGACGACGCCTGATATTGCCATTATTGATACGACCCCTTATGAGAACTGGGGAGAGACTCACGAGGAGTCGCAGAACCCCGAGGGGCTCAAGCGTATTCAGCTCTAGGCATACACATCCCCCTGTGACATAGAGCTATCCCTGACAATGGGGTCACCGCGCTGTCTTGCGGTGACCCCATTTTTTGCGAGGCAGTGCCGACGGCACATGAACGTCGGCATATCTGACTGAAAGGAGTCCAGCGTGGAATCTCAAAAAGCATCTCAAAAGGCGCAACAGGAAAAAGCCGCCAAGGCTTCAAAGGTTGGCGTCGTGGTATGGGGCGTGCGGAATCCTCTCGTCGCCGGCTCGGCATTTTGCGCCAATATAAGCATCAAGAGTTTGGGCGGTGGATCACTTAGAGAAGTCAAGGTTCAAGTGAAAGACGAACGGGGGAATGTAATTGCATGTGTTGAGCCTGAGCTCGAACACGATGCGACATGCGCTGCATTCGAGCTCGGTCTCAAAGCCCCATGTCAGGCCGGCGGAGTCACTTGGCGTGTGGAAGTGATTTCGAATCAAGAGATTTTGGGTATGCGCCCGCTTCCTTTATCGGTAACCCCTATGCCGAATCGTCGCGCCTGTGTACGTGTATGTGACGCTGAGACGGGCGGGCCTTTGTCGAACGCATCGCTCTTTTTCTATAATGACAACCTTAAAAAGGTCAAGCCGCTGCAGGCCGTGAGCGGCGATGATGGATGGGCGCGTACTGACATTGTCGCCGATGCTCCATATACCGTGCGGGTTGAATGTGTCAATCATGACGAGGGCATTTGCAGGCTACCAGCAGGTGCGGTGGATATGCCTGCTGAGGGTGTGGCAATCCTGTCGACAAGTGCCTTGGAGGAGGAGAACCTTGTCGTTATGCATGGCAGTGTGCGAGGCGGCCGGTAAGCCGTGCGGCGGCCTTCTCCTTACAGACTTGCCATTAAACGAGGGTATGTAAGCGGCATGGCCTTTGTGGGGTCGTTGGGCAGCGCAATGAGATCGTGTAGGCGCTGAGGGACACAAGATTCGATTGCACGGGCCATTTCTTCGACGGGTATTGAGTCGCTGTCTCGATACCATTCACGCACGAGGGGTATCTCCGAGCGGGCAAAGAATTTAATTTGAAAAGCGAGTTCGGCGTCTGGTTGTGCGTGCAGGCGCCGGACTACTGTCTCAGTAAGGCTGCTTATACGCAAGCGTATGCCGCTGTTTTCAGAAGAGTCGTAACCAGCACATACGTTTGTACTCATAAGCAGGTGTTTCATCATGGCGAGACCGGACAATGTTGTAACGCTGGCATCATGCCAAGAGAGCGTCCGGCCACATTCAACGTGCCCTACACGGGATACGAGATGTACATACCAGTTAGCAGCAGCGTACTTATCATCAAAAAGACGATAGAATGTTGTGCGGGAGATCTTGGCTTGCGAACAGATTGCAGTTACCGTAAGTTTGTCGAAGGGCATTGTCTCGGCCAAACAGTCCATCACCGAGACAATGCGAAGGCGCTCAAAGTTCGAATCTGTGTCGTGCGCAAAAAGCTCTTCTTCTGAGACCATTCGAGCTCCTCTGCTTGATTTGATCCCCCCTAATATACGAATAGTATAAATAAAGGCAGCGGAGATATTCATCCGCTGCCTTTTGGTTCAAAATATTGTTACACTTTGTTAATTTACTTGATTGCTTACTCCGCGATGGTGAACGTCTCGAAGACGCGGCCGCAGTAGCCGACCTCGGTTTCGACATCAGAGGTCTCGACGCTCGCCTGCACGCCGTGGCCCTGCATGCCGTTCTCGTCCACCGTCACGATCATGAACGAGCGGAAGTTGTTCTCCTCGATGATGGGGAGGTTTCCGGAGGGGTGGAAGGGGTCGGCGGTGTTGCGGTAGTTGTTGCCGATGCTGGCGGCCTCGATGTAGTTGACGCCGTTGATGTAGTAGCGCTCGTACACGTGGCTGTGGCCGAAGTTGACGGCATCGACGCCATAGGCCTCGTAAATGGGACGCAGAACGTTCCAACAGTTGTCGCCGTCGGGGTAGATGGCGACACCGGGGTTCTCGGGGTCCTCGATGGCGGTGGACACGGGGAAGTAGCCGTCCTCGCCGCGGTTGAGCATGTGCCAGTGCTGCGTGACCCACTTGTAGCGGGCGTCGCAATGCTTGAGGTCGTCGACGAGCCAGCCCACCTGGGCGCTGTCGGCCGAGATGTCGTCCTTGGTGATCCAGCCCGGGTACTCAAAGCCGTCCCAGGCGTTCCAGCGGGCCACGCTGAGCGAGCACAGGTGCATGTCGCCGTAATCCACGCTGTACCAGCGCTTACCGTTCACGCTGTAGTCCTGCTCGGGGTAGAGCGGGCGGAACATCTGCATGTAGATCTTCCAGGTCCACTTGGAGTCGTCGGTCGCAAAGTCCTTGTCGGTGCAAACGCGCTGGTCGTCGAACTCATGGTTGCCCGGGCAGGGAAAGACGGGCATGAACTGCAGCAGGTGGGTGTTCTCGGAGGTCTGGTTGAGGCACTCGAAGAAGCCGCGGTCGTCCTCGCCCTCAACCTCGTAGCAGCCCTCGACGTTGAACCACTCGCCGGCCTTCCAGGGAGTGTTGCACATGTCGCCGGCGAAGACGATGAAGTCCTTGTCCGCCTGGCCGAGGACCTTGACGGTCTCCTTGGTGCGCACCTTCATCTGCATGTCCGAGAGCAGCGCGAACTTGAAGTCGCCGCCGGGCAGGGGAGCGGTCTTGAAGTAGTAGCGCTCGCCGACCTCCTCGCCCAGGCTGCCCACGGTGACGGCGCGGTAGTACACGACCGAGCCGGGCTCGAGGCCCTCGAGCGTGGCGATGAGCTGGCAGACCTCAAGCTCGGGGTTGTTCTCGGGGTCGGCGTCGTAGCCGTCGGCCTTGGCCGAGGAGCGCAGGCCCTCGAAGGCGTACGGCTTGGCCTCGACGCGCTCGCCCAGGGCGGGCGTGGGGCCGTACTCGACGTAGCCCTCACACATTTCCTTGGCGAGCCACAGCACGTTCATCTCGCGGGAAGGCTTCAGGGTAAGCAGGTAAGGCTCGGTGTAGTTCATGGTAGGAACTTCCTCGCCGGTCTCCTTGTCCACCTCGGGGGTGACGGAGGAGACTGCCAGGGCCTGCTCGGTGTCGGCAAGCGTGGCGGCAGCGGCCGCGATGCCAGCTGCGCTTGCACCGGTGAGAGCTGCACTTGCAACAAAGTTCCTTCTGGTGATGTCCATGCGCTGTGTTCCTCTTCCCTCTCCTCGTTGGCGAGCCGCTCAGGGGCTCTTGTATGTGCAGTCGACGTTGGGTGGCGCCTGTGGGCGTCGGCTTTGCGACTGCGATGAGAAGAATGAGGCCCACGGGCAAAGGGGCGGGTAGGGAGGCGCAAGAGAAGTGCTGTGTTCTTGTGAGGTTTGCGCAAGGCTCTGCAGGGTTCTGCGCTTGCAATTTGCTTGTAGGGGACAGGTGCTTGACGCGGCTCGAACATGTTTGGCGGGGGCGGGTACTGTGCCCGTGCGATTTGGGCGCGTTGAACGCATGCGTCCATGTTCCATGCGATACCATACGTTCTTGTCTTGTGCATGCGTGTGACCTTGGGAGGGCCCAGACGCTATGTTGTACATCTTGACCGGAGAGATCCAGACAGGTAAAACCCGCTGGTTGCAGGGGTTTATTGACGAGATGCAGAAGAAGGGCGTGCCGCTGGAGGGCGTCTTGGCCCCAGGCGTCTGGAAGCCCAACCCCGACAAGCCGAACGGTTTTGAGAAGCTTGGCATCGACAACGTCATGCTGCCAAGCGGTGAAGTGGTGCCGTTTGCGCGCCGCCGCGACCTGGCCTCAGGCGAGACGAGCAAGATGGAGCTTCAGGGCATGCCTGTCGACATGAAGCTTGCCTGGGCGTTTTCCGATGAGGCGATCGAGCGGGTGAACGCCCACTTCGCGGGGCTTGCGTCCGGTGAGCCCCCCGCTCGTCCGGGCCTGCTTGTGGTGGATGAGCTCGGTCGCCTTGAGCTTGAGCGCGGGGGCTTGGGCCTGACGGAGGCAGTGAACCTCGTGGCGCGGGGGCCCAGGCCTGGCTGGCCGCATGCCCTCATTGTTGTGCGTGACTGGCTCGTGCCGCGTGCCCGCATGGTGTTTGGCCCTGCCTGGAACAACGAGATTTGCGAGGTTGGGCCCACGCCGAAAACCGTCGAGGATATTCTCGGCTTGTTCGTGCAGTAGAATGCCTGGTATTTGACGTGAATTTGAAAGCGCGGACTTTCGACACGGCAAACTCTGACGGTACAATCGCGACCAGTTGCAGTGAGCGATATCGAGCTGCTTTTGCGTATCGAACGAAAGGGGTCAGTCATGGCCGACAAACCCAAGGTGTATTTCTCCCGTACCATTACGCCTGAGAAGGTCGTGGAACTCTATGGCATGCTGGGCGTTGAGCTGCCCGGTAAGGTTGCCGTCAAGGTTCACTCCGGCGAGGTGGGCAACCAGAACTTCCTGCATCCCGATTTCTGGGCTCCGATGGTTGCCCAGCTGCACGGCACGGTCGTGGAGTGCAACACCGCCTACGACGGCGAGCGCAACACGACCGAGAAGCACCTGCGCGCGATTGCCCAGCATGGGTGGAACGACTACTTCGACGTCGACCTCATGGATGCCGAGGGTCCCGACCTTGAACTGCCCATCCCTGGCGGCCTGCGTCTCAAGAAGAACTTTGTGGGCAAGAACCTGGCCAGGTACGATTCGATGCTGGTGCTCTCGCACTTCAAGGGCCATCCCATGGGAGGCTTCGGCGGCGCCCTCAAGCAGCTCTCCATCGGTGTTGCCTCCTCGTACGGCAAGGCATACATCCACGGCGTCACGGTGCCCGAGAACATCTGGACGGCCGACCACGACCAGTTCCTCGAGTCCATGGCCGATGCGGCAAGCTCGGTTGTCGACTTCTTCGCCCAGCGCGGCGGCATCGCCTACGTCAACGTCATGAAGAACATGTCGGTCGACTGCGACTGCTGTGCCGTCGCCGAGGACCCCTGCATGGCCGACATCGGCATCCTGGTGTCCACCGACCCCGTCGCCATCGACCAGGCGTGCCTCGACCTTGTCTATGCCGCCACGGACGACCCCGGCCGCGACCACCTCATCGAGCGCATCGAGAGCCGCAACGGTGTCCATACCGTCGAAGCCGCCGCGGCCCTCGGCGTCGGCAGCCGCGAGTACGAGCTGGTAGAGGTCGAGTAGGGGATTTACATGGGCCCCCGGGATAGTCTCCCGGGGGCCCAATGTTTTCGCTGGACTCACGAGAGTTTTTGCCTCCAGAACATCATCTTAGACTTGTCTCAATTTCTAAGACAAACTAGATTCTTTAGATTTCTAAGATTTTAGGATATGATGTTTACCGGACTGCATGTAGTGAGGAGACATCATGTTTGAGAATCCTTTTGTTCCGGTATTCGGCGGCAAGCCTGACTTCTTTTTTGGACGCAAGGAGCTGCTCAATCGGTTTGCGTTTGCCCTTGTTGACCGGGGGAGCGAAGATCGTGCGCTCTTTATCACAGGCAACCGCGGGTGCGGCAAGACGGCGCTCCTTGAACAGTTTTCCCAAATGGCGACTGAGGCGGGTTGGCAGACTATCGATCTCAACGCCGAGAAGGCGCTTGTCGGTTTTACGCGCGGGCTTGTGCGCCATGACTCGGCTACCAAGACTATGAGCCCTGAGATTGAGGTCAACGTTTTTGGCAGTGGCGGGCATATCAGTGGCCCTGCGTCATCCAAAACGGTTGTGAACAGTATCGATGACGTCGAGGTGCTGTTTCTTGAGGCATGCAGGCAGTCAAAGAAGGGCGTTTTCGTCTCAGTTGATGAGATTCAAAAGATTTCTCTGCAAGACCTGTCTGTTATATGCGGTGCGTTTCAAATGGCCTCGCGCAAGGGATTCAACATCATTCTCGCGGTTGCGGGCCTGCCGTATGCTCATGAGAAAGTTATTCAATACGAGGGGTGCACGTTCATGCGTCGGGCGGTGCACGAGCGCTTGGGGGTCTTTGCTCCGCAGGAGGCGAGTGCTGCAATAGCTGAGGCATTCTCCAGGACAAAAGGTTTGGCTTTGTCTGACCAAGCTCATGACCTGCTTGTTTCGAGAAGCTATGGGCATCCGTACTTTATCCAACTTGCCGGTTATTACCTTGTCGCCTTGGCGAACGAGAAGGTGGCGCATGGCTCCTATACAATTTTGCAAGCAGACGTAGAACAAGCTTTTCCTGCTATTTTGGCGGCCTATGAGCGGCGGGCGCTCCGGCCTATTGTGGAGGCATTGCCGCCTTCTTCCAGCGAGTATCTAAGTGCAATGGCAAAAGTCGTGCAGGCGGACCGTACCGTTCGTACGCGTGATGTTGCAGGGGCCCTTTCCAAGACGCAGAAGGCTACGAGTTTCGCTCGTGACGAGCTGATACGCGAGGGCCTTGTTGTGAGTACCGGATATGGCGAGCTCATGTTTAACGTCCCATATTTGCAAGCTTATATGTTGGAGACTCACCCGAAGGAAAGTGAAGCCGCCCTAGCTCAGCAGTGGGGTTTTTAGGGTCGGGCTATTGATGTTTTGTCTTGGGAATTAGATTGGAATAGAGGAATTGTATACAATCGATTGTCGATCACATCTGCTCGTAGCTGAAGGAACTCACGGCCATCCCGGGCCCTCGGGTTTTATCAGGCAGGCCGCCGCGTGTGTGCGCCACGCTTGAGGGCATGGGCTCTGGGCCGCAGCTTCCGCGTAAAGGCAACACGTTGGTTGAGCTGGGCGGGCAAGAAAGTCCCCTCGTGCTCGCCGCGCACGTCGACTCGCCCCTGCCGCCATCTTGCTCGGCCTGGCAAAAGCGGTGGACAGTGCGCCGGCAGCCGCGAGTACGAGCTGGTAGAGGTAAGGTAGGGTATTTTCAATACGATGTGTCCCGGAAGGGTGCATCGGCTTTTAACGTCTGGAGACTGCATGCAAATTCGAAAGACCACGCTTGCCGATATCGACGCGGTGGCCGCCATCTATGACAGGGCCCGTATCTTCATGTGTGAGCAGGGAAACCCCACGCAGTGGGCTGGAGAATATCCCAACGCCGATACGGCACGTGCCGACGTTGCAGATGGCGTGGGCTACGTATGCGAAGAGGGCGGCCGTGTGGTGGGCGCGTTTGCCTTCATTGTAGGAGAAGAGCCTACCTACCAGGTGATTGAGGACGGCTCCTGGCGCAGCGAGGAGCCGTACGGCACAATTCACCGCATTGCCTCCGACGGCACGGTTCGAGGTGTCGCTCGTGCGTGCTTCGATTTCTGCGCCGCTCAGATTCCGCATCTGAGGATTGACACGCATGCCGACAACCGCCCCATGCAGGGAGCCATTCTCAAGTTCGGCTTCGAGCAGCGTGGCATCATCCACGTCGAAGACGGGTCTGCCCGCCTGGCGTACGACTGGTTGCGCGATTCTCGCCGATAGAGCGTTCCAACCTTTGCGCGGTACCGTCCCGAGCTGGTTTGAGGCCGACTATGTGGGCTGAGCACTGAGCGCATAGGCGCCCGCGAACAAGCGCCCGTCCGTTCCCTGTGGGGCGGGCGGGCGCTTTTGCATGCGAGGGGCCCGAGCGGGCCTGCGTTGTGATGCGAGGTTCGCCCCGGGCTGGGGTTGCATGCAATGGGCAGGCGCGGCTGGAAAACAACAAACGTGCCTCCAGCCTGTGGGGGGAGGGCTGGAGGCACGGTGGTGCAACGTATTGAGCGGAGCTGTGTTGGGTTGGGCCTCGCTGGACGTTTAGTACGTCTTGAACATCTCCTGGATCTCGTCGAGGTCGGTGGTGACGGTGAGGGCAAGACGCAGCAGCACGACGGCCTTCTGGGGAGGCAGGTTGTAGCCCTCGATCATGCCGCCGTCTTCGCCGGACACGAGGCCGTTGTTGATGCGCGAGCAGTCAACCACGGGGATGCCCTGGCCCACGAGCTCCTCGATCTTCTCGCCCCACAGGCCAGAGTAGGAGCCAGCGCCAGCACCTGCGATGACGATGCCCTGGGCGTTCTCGGCATAGTAGTCGAGCACGCCGGGGTCGGCATCGATGGTGAAGTAGGCCACGCCCACGGCGGGCAGCGCGTCGAGGCCGTCCACGGAGAACTCGGTGTCCACCGTGTGCTTCTTGGTGGTGGCGTTGTAGAAGTAAGCGTTGTTGTCCTGCATGTAGCCAAGGCAACCCATGTCGCGCATGCTGAAGGCATCGGTTTTGAAAGTGTTGACCTTCTGCACGTCGCGGCCGCCATAGATGCCGTCGGAGAAGACGACCATGGAGCCGCGGCCGGCGGCGTCGGGGTTGGCGGCCAGGGCGATGGTCTGGTAGAGGTTCATGGGGCCGTCGGCCGAGGTGGCGGTGGAGGGGCGCATGGCGCCGGTGATGACGACAGGCTTGTCGGTCTTTACGGCCAGGTTGAGGAAGTAGGCCGTCTCCTCAAGCGTGTCGGTGCCATGGGTGATGGCGAAGCCGGAGATGGCGTCGTCGGCAGCAAGCTCGTTGATGGTCTGCGCCATCTGGATCCAGTAAGCGTCGGTGATGTCGTCGGAGCCGACGTTGCACACCTGCACACCGCGGACGTTGGCGATGTCGGTAATGCCGGCGGCGCTGGCCACAAGCGTGCCGACGTCGAGCTGGCCGGCGGAGTAGCCCGTGGTCTTGCCTGCCTCGCCGGTTCCCGCGATGGTGCCGCCCGTGGCGAGCACGACGACGGTGGGCAGGTCGGGGTTCTCGTTGTCGGCGATGGTTACCTGCAACCCCGACTCGGTCTCGACGACGCTGTAGCCGTCGCCTTCGGTCTGGGCTGCGGCTTCATCGGTCTTGGCCTCTTCGGCAAAGGCGGTGCCTGCGGCTGCGAGTGCGATGCCAGCTGCTGCGGTGCCTACAACGAACGTCCTGCGGGTGGTTTCCATGGGGTCCTCCTGGGGGTCGGTGGTGCTTGGGCGTGTGGAACGAGGTGAAGGATAGGGGAGGAACCCTCATGGGCCCAGTGCTGTTAAGCAATTGGTAACACCGGTTAACGACACTCTTAACCAGGTGCAATGCAATGGAAGCACGGTTTCGCGCAGATGGCAGGTTGATGCTCGGTGATTTGCGAGAGCATGTCAGACGTGGGAAACGGGGGCGGCTGTAGGTGGCGTGCGAGCACGCACGTGCGGGGGCCATCCTGCTTGACGGCTGCGGCGTGTGCAACGACAACTGTGGGAGCGCACGTGGGAAGGTCACGCAGAGTGTTGGAGTTGAACGAAGGCTGCGCCCTGGCATGGGGTGCTCGCTTCGGTTGCCGGCGGGCTGTATCTCAAATTGCATGCTGCGTATGCGCGGCTAGTTTGGGCGGCCTACTTCAGCAGCCCCTCGAGATTGCGGACGAAGCGGGCGCGGTCCTCGTCGGTGAAGGGGTCGGGGCCTTTGGTGCGGCCGCCGGCGCGACGGACCTTCTTCTCCTCATGGCGAATGAAGAGCTGTATGTCGATGGTTGCCTTGTCGTAGATGCGGCCTCGCACGCCGATGGCGGCGGCATCGCGGCCCAGCACCATGCTTGCAAGGCCGATGTCCTGCGTGACGACAACGTCGCCGGGCTGCAGGCGCTCGACGATGGCGAAGTCGGCACTGTCGGCACCCACATCGACGGCGAGCGTTTCCACCCAGAACCCCTTGCGGGCCTCTTCAGGCGTGCGGGGGTCATCGCGGCGGATGTGCCGCTCGAGGTTCTGCGTCGAGTTGCCGGCTATGACGACGGGCACATGGCAGCGCCGGGCAACCGCCAGCGCGTCGCGCGTAACAGGGCAAGCATCCGCGTCAATGAAGAGCATGGTTAGGCGTCCTTTGCTGGGAGTGGGGGCTGGAATCTCTCTCGATGCTGTAAATCAAGACTGCATCTTTGAGAATGGCGTTGAGAAACTCCAGGTTAGATCCGTTGAGTGATTGGAGGTCAACTGGCTTGTTGAGGGCATCGGAGAGCTCCGTTTGAAGACGAAAGAATGCAAGTCCTCGGACTCGCCCTTCGTCGATGACAATGTCGATATCGCTCGCATCGGATTGCTCACCTCTTGCGTACGATCCAAAAAGCATCGCTCTGACAACTCCGTATTGTACAAAAACTGGCTCGAGGCGCTGCCTTATTTGTTCGATAGTGTGAGCGGTTTCTTGTCGTTCGATTTGGGGCCTCCCCTCAGGGTGCATGTATATATTCATTATGCACAAGATGGCATCTCCTCGCTTTTACAGGTAAGAACTCGGGCACCTTGCGATGAGTTGTCAAGCAGGTATGCTGCAAGTTTGCATGTGGATTCGACTCCTCTATCCCCGTGATTTCACTTGGGGTTTGCAGGGCGGACGTTGGGGGCTGGTAGAATTGGCGATCGAACATTCGATTGATGCAGAAAGGCGTGCGGTGCAGATGATAGACGCGGTCATTTTTGATATGGACGGACTCATGTTCGACAGTGAGTGCGTGTGGAAAACGCTGTGGGAGCCCGCGCTTGCAAAGTTCGGGCGCACGGTGCCCGAGGGGCTGCCGGCCGCGGCCTGCGGCACCACGGGCGACGCCACGATTGCGGCCATTCGCATGCACTGCGGGGAGGACATCGACGCCGAGGGCGTGTTCCGCGAGTTCTATCGCATTGCCGCCGAGCGCTTTGCCCAGGGTGTGCCCAAGAAGCCAGGCCTTGACGAGCTGCTTGAATACCTGAAGGCCCAGGGCATCCCCATGGCGGTCGCCTCGTCGAGCCCCGTGGGCATCATCGAGGGTGATCTGCGTGCCGGTGAGGTTGAGGCGTATTTCGACCACGTTGTGTCTGGCCAGTTTATTGAGCGCTCCAAGCCAGCGCCTGACATCTTCCTCGAGGCTGCGCGTCGCCTGGGCAGCGATCCTGCGTGCACGCTTGTGCTCGAGGACAGCTTTGCCGGCGTGAGGGCCGGCGCGGCCGGCGGCTTCGTGACCGTGATGGTTCCCGACCTGCATCAGCCCACGCCCGAGATTCGCGCCCTTGCCACGCGTGTGTGCGAGAGCCTGCACGAGGTGAAGGCGCTTTTCGAGGCCAGCGAGCTGTAAAAGGGGACATGGGGCGAGGGCGCTTGGGGTCTCTTGGCAGAATTAACATACATTTCAGTAGTTGAAATGTATGTTAATTCATCAAAAGCCCAGTTGGTGCGATTTTCGTTTTTCTGAAATGTATGTTATTTGGCGAGTATTGCAGCCCCACGGTCCCGCTCGTGGCCTCGCCCCGCCCCAACTCGCACCCAAAACGCGAAGCGCCGCCGTGCCCATACATTGCCACGGCGGCGCTCACATATGAAATGGGCTCGGCGAGTTTGGTTGCTCACACGGCCTTGTTGATACGGTTAAAGGCGACCCTTAGAACTTGCCGTTGTCGTTTGCCCACGTAGAAGCATCGGCAATGGTCTCCATGACATCCCAGTGCTCGGCAATCTTGCCATTGGAGACGCGCCACAGATCATAGTAGCTGGTGGGGGCGCCGCCGTAGGTGCCCTCGCTGACGGCCAGGACAAAGTCGCCCTGGGCAAGCACCATGTGGGTGCGGTCGTAAATCATTTCGATGCCCTGCTCGGCCAGGGCTGCAAGCGCGTCAGACAGGCCGCTAAGACCATCAGCGATAGCGGTGTTATGCTGGATGTACGTGTCGCCGTCGAAGTAGTCCGGAGTCTTCTCGGGCTTGTTGCCCTGCATGACGTCGAAGAGGAAGTCGCACACAAGCTGGCGGTTCTGCGCGGTGCGGCCCGGCTCGGCGATCTCAAGCGTGCCGTCGATCTGCGTGTGGCCCGAGGGGTTCGGCTCGACGACGGAAGCCAGGTTGTCCCAATGCTCGGCGATGAGGCCGGCCTTGTTGAAGCGGAAGATGTCGAAGGCCACCTGCTCGCCTGCGCCGGCGAAGTTGTACACGGTCTGCAGGAACACGTAGTCGCCGTCGGCGAAGGAGCGGATGGTATTCACAGTCGTGGGGGCGTCGGCGGCAGCCAGGTACTCTACCGAGCCTACGAAGGCATCGCGACCCGTGCCGTAGGCCAGGTTGTGCTGGATGTAGCCCTCATCGAGAAGGGTGGCGGCCAGATCGGCGTCGCCGCTTGCGAACGTGCCGATAAGGGCAAGCGCGTTGGCAATGTTGCGCTGCTGGGTGGTCTGGGACTCCGGGGCCTCGTCGGCGCCGGCGGGCTTCACTGCGAGATTTCCGGCGACGGCGCATGCGCTCGCGAGGGCGGCACCGCAGGCGAGTTCGCGGCGAGTGAGACGGGGGTTGATCGTGCTGGTCATGATTGGTCTCCTTCGTTTTAGCAAGTGCTGGTTGTTAGAGTTGTTGTAAGCAATGTAGTTACAACAGCTGACGAAAGAATTAAAGCAAGCCAACGTTGTAACGTCAACAATTACAGCGAAGATATATCGGTCATCACATAATGGCAACAAGTTGTAATGTCAATTGTTACAACATGCTATACTGACTGTTGTTTAGCTGCTATTCGATTCACCTGCGCTCGAAAGGCTCCTCTATGCGGATATCCTCGCGTTTCACCATCGCCCTGCATACCTTGCTGTGCATCGTTAACTTCTCGGGGGATTACAAGCTCACATCCAGCTTCATCGCTTCGAGTGTGGGTGTAAACCCAGTTATTATTCGCAAGGTGCTCGGTCAGCTTAAGGATGCGGGCATTGTGGCTGTTGAGGCAGGGGTGGGCGGAGCGTCTCTTGAGCGAGACCCATCTGAGATTACGCTTCTCGACGTTTTCAATGCAGTGGAGAGCGTTGAGGGGCCGCTCTTTTCTTTTCATGCGGACCCAAATCCGGCGTGTCCGGTAGGACGCCGAATCCACCCCATCCTCGACGCAGAACTTGATGCAGCTCAAGCCGCTCTCGAGGCACGGCTGAAGTCACGCACGTTGGCCGACCTCGTGTCGGTCATGGAGGGCCTGACGGACGAGGGGCATGCGAGCAAAGCCGAAACAGACACATGTGTGCAGCCTTAGGCTCAGGGGTGGCAATTAACATACATTTCAACAGTTGAAATGTATGTTAATTCATCAAAACCCCAGTTGGCGCGATTTTCATTTTCTTGAAATGTATGTTATTGCACGTACAACAGGGCCCTGACGTTCCGACGTGCTCCCGGCTCGCCCCGACGTGCCCCCGGCTCGCGCTCCAAACGCGAGTGCCTCCGCAGTCCTGCCGCGCCCCCAACTCGCGCTCCAAACGCGAGCGGAAGCGCCTCCGTACTCGCATGATGACCACGACGGCGCTCCACCCAACTCGACCACAATGGCCGCCTTTATTGCTTGCAATATATTTCGCCTGCTCAGCCCCTTCCTTTGGACCTGGCCACTCTTGTCATCTTTGTGCCCTTTACCCGCCCACTGTGGCCTGGTCACATTGGGAATCACCGACGCAAGGGACGTCGGATGGGTTGCCTGATGGTCGCGATGGCCGTCGGTAAACGAACATGAAAGTGAAAGGGGAGTTTCATGAAGACCATCTCGCGTAGGAATTTCATCACTGGTGCCGGTGCCGCTATCGCAGCAAGTGGTATGGCCTCCGTCGCATTCGCCGATGACGCAGCCGCCGAGTTTGACGACAATTACGATGTCGTCGTCGTGGGCTATGGTTTCGCCGGTGGTATGGCTGCCATCTCCGCAGCCGATGCCGGTGCCGAGAAGGTCCTGCTCGTTGACGTTGCACCCGAGGGTCAGGAGGGCGGCAACTCCCGTTTCTGCGCGCAGATTGTCGTGTACGGCCAGGATCGCGACGAGCTTCGCAACTACTATGAGGGCCTTGGTTGGAAGATGAACCAGGACTCCGACGTGCTCGACACGTACGTTGACGGCATCATGGGCGTGCCCGATATCTTCAAGCGTATGGGCGTCGAAGATCCGTGCATCTGGAGCGAGTTTGCCGCGACGGCTGAGGGTGAGGCTGGTACGGGCGGAAACGACGAGACCGATGCCCAGAAGATCAAGCGCTCCTTTGGTGCAATCTGCCCCGAGTACCCCGAGGTTGAGGGCTCTTCCACGGTTGATGCCGTCACGATGCATCCTGCGTATTTCGACGGTGCGTTCTATCCGGTTGTTCAGGAGACCGTCCAGGCTATGGACGCCATCACGGTGTGGCTTGAGTCCCCGGCGACGCATCTCATCCAGGACCCCGAGTCCAAGGCTGTCATCGGTGTCGTGGTCGAGCATGAGGGCAAGGAGCTGCGCATCGGTGCCAAGGGTGTCGTTCTTTCGTGCGGCGGCTTTGAGTGCAACCAGCAGATGATTCAGGATTACCTCGGCTGCGCACGCCTGGCTCCTCTGGGTGGCCTGCACAACAACGGCGACGGCATTCGCATGGCGCAGGAGGTCGGCGCTGACCTCTGGCACATGCACAACTACGAGAGCCTGGGCATGTTCGGCGGCAACCAGTTCGAGGTTGAGGACGGTGACCGGGCCATCCTGATGCTCTCCGCGCGCTTCAAGCCGTCGGTGAAGGGCGCAATGATTTGCGTCGCCGAGGATGGCTCCCGCTTCCTGCGCGAGGATCAGATTGACCGTCACGGTCACCTGTTCAGCCATGGTCTGTGGCGTATCCCCAACGCGAGCTATCGCCCCTGGGCTGTTTTTGACGAGGCTCAGAAGGCCATTCTTGAAGAGAACGGCCACATGCCGATCAATGTTGATGAGAAGCTTGTAAGTGCAGCTGATGCCGTCGAGCTGGCTGGAATCATCGACGCCGATCCCGAGACGCTTACCAAGACGATTGAGCGTTTCAACGGCTACGCGGAGAACGGCGAGGACATCGAGTTCAACCGCGCGCCGGAGTCGATGAGGGCATTTGAAGGCACGCTGTACGCACTGCCTCTGCAGCCCAGCGTGCTGAACACCCAGGGTGGCCCGCGCCGCAACGCCAAGGCCCAGGTTATGGACACCAACGGCGAGCCCATCAAGGGCCTGTTCAGCGCCGGCGAGTGCGGCGGCGTGAACGCTTTCTACTATCAGGGCGGCGGAAACGTTGCCGAGTGCCTTGTGTTCGGCAAAATTGCTGGCGAGAACGCGGCAATGGGTGTCGAGTAGGCATTAACTAGATTGATCCATGGGGGCTGCCGGGATTGAACGGCAGCCCCTTTTGGTATCATCCACTCGATTGTTCGGTACGGGGCCGGCAAACGGGGGCATGATATGACGACCGAAAGCGCACGGGGCAAGACCTATACCATCAAGACGCTGCTGAGCGTTCTGGGCATTTCTCGCAATACGCTGCGCTATTACGAGCAAATCGGCGTTATCTCGCCCGTGCGTGACCCTGATTCAAACTATCGCGTGTACACGAATGACGACGTTTTTAGCGTCGCTCAGCTTAACATGCTAAAAAATGCAGGTTTTGAAGTGGCTGACGCCCAGGTTGTCATGGAAAAGACCGAGGACGCTTCGGAGTTCGTTGGCAGACTTTCGGAGCAAAATATGCGCCAGCAGGCATGGCATGCTGCGGTTCAAGACTCCCTGGAGACGCTTAAAGCTATCTGCGACGATATACATCGGGGGCCTATGCCTCGCCTTTCCGTCGGTCGCCCGGCCCTTGTCTATTTCGATGAATGCGAGACTGGTTATGACAACCATGTGCCTGATCCAGCACAGGATGTACTCATCCGGAGTATGCCGATAGCAACGTTTGGCTCAATTATCGAGGGGGATTTTTTCTCGGATTGTCTTGACTTGCCGAAATGGGGACGGATTGTATACGCATGCGATGCGCCCTTGTTGCCGCAGCTATCACTTGCGAGCCGGCCGCCGGTTCAGGTGGGAGGTTGTCCTTGCGTGGAAATCGCTTACGCGGCCGATGCGGATAAAATCCCTGGTTTTGACAGGGACGGTAGCACGCGCAAAAAATTGCGGGCGTTTATGGACGAATATGGGTTTGAGCAGGCAGGAGATGCGTACACCTCCCATGCTTTGCCCATCAAGGGCGTGTTCTATACGCGCGTTCACCTGCCCGTGCGTGCAGTCAGTTGGCGAGCAAAGCGCATGCTGGCCAAGCTGGAGCGCGATGCGCTGGCGTGAGGAGCTCGGCTGGCGGATTGGGCCCTACGTGGCCGGCGGATTAGTGCTGGTGCAGTGGGTGACTTAGGCCCGGCGTGGTCGGTGAATTGGGTCTGGTACGGCGGGCGGCTTCGTGGCTGCGATGGTTCCCGGCCAGTGTCAGCCCACGCCCGAGATTCGCGCCCTGGCTACACGCGTGTGCGAGAGCCCGCGTGAAGTGAGGACGCTTTTCGAGACCAGCGAGCTGTAAAGAGGGTATGGGATGGGGCTGCGCGTGTCTGTCAGTAGATTTAACATACATCTCAACTGTTGAGATGTATGTTAAATCTACAAAACCCCAGTTGGCGCGATTTTCGTTTTCCTGAAATGTATGTTGTTACGCGAGCGCCTGAGCCCCGCGGCCTGCTCGCGGCCCCGCCGCGCTCCCAACTTGCTCCCAAAACGCAGAGCGCCGCCGTGCCCACGAGTGGCTACGGCGGCGCCCTTGGGGAATGTCGAGCTGAATCAGGCCGAATCAGGCTAGAACAACGCGCGGCCTTACTTGCCCAGGTACTTGGCTGCGGCCTGAGCGGCGAAGCGGCCGGAGTTGCAGGCCCAGCTCGACTGCGAGCCCGGGGCCTTGTTCACGTCGTAGGCGTCGCCGTACAGGCCGCCCGCGTCGCAACCGGTGGCATAGAGGCCAGGAATGACCTCGCCCTCGGTGTTGATGACCTCGCAATCGGTGTCAATCTTCGCACCGCCCACGGTGCAGTAGTAGCCGTCGGCAATCTCGGCGATGTAGAACGGGCCCTCCTCGATGGCGTGCATCTTCTCGGGGGCCTTGTTGAAGTCGGGGTCCTCGCCTGCGGCACAGTAGCTGTTGTACTGGTCGACGACGGCCTTCAGGGCCTCGGGATCGAGCTCGACGGCCTCGGCAAGCTCCTCGATGGTGTCCGCCTTGTGAACGGAGTCGAGGGCCTCGACGGCCTCAGTGAACCCGGCCATGGGTTCGCCGGCGGCAACGAAGCTGAAGCAGGTGCTGTAGACGCCCTCGTTCTCCCAAGCATCGAGGTCGCCCTTGCAGAAGACGGCATACGTCTTGTTCTGGTTGCGCTGCGCGATGCCGACGCGGGCGAAGTCGTTCTCCCACTTGTCCTCGTTGACGAAGCGCTCGCACTTCTCGTTGATCCAGAGAACGGGCTGCGTAGAGGCGATGTAGTCGGGCTGGGCCCACGTGGAGCCCACCATGACGGGGCCGCACCACATGACGGTGCCCAGGCCCTCGGCCATGTCGGCACCTGCCGCGCGGGCCATCTTGATGCCGTCGGCGTCGCGGCCGGTCATGCCCTGAGGAGCAAGCAGCTCGTTGTGGGTCTCGGAGACGGCGTACAGGAAGTCCAGGTTGTTTGCATAGCCGCCCGTGGCGAGAACGACAGTGGGGGCCTCGACGTTGACGACGGTGCCGTCGGCGCGCACGGCGAGCACACCTGCAACCTTGCCGTCCTCCATGACCAGCTGCTTTGCGGGGCACTCAAGCTCGACCTGCACGCCGAGGTTCTCGGCAGCCTTGGCCAGGGACTCCATGAAGCTCACGCCTGGGCCCTTGTCGAGATTGCGCTTGAAGATGTGCCAAGCCTTGTGGTCGCCGTACTGCTGCACGTGGTCGAACTCCACGCCAAGGTCCTCAAGCCACTCGACGGTCTCGCCCGTGGTACCGAAGAACTTCTTGTAAAGGTCGTGGTTGGGCACCCAGTGATGGTAATCCATGCAGTTGTTGATGGCCTCGGCCACGGTCTGAGTCTCGCCGGCTTCCTCGGTCCAGTGGGTCTGAACGCCGAAGGAACCCTCGACGCCGACGAACGAGCCGCCCGTGAAGCTGAACTTCTCGAGCACGATGGGCTCAAGGCCGAGCTGCTTGGCCTGGCAGGCGCACGACATGCCAGCGCCACCTGCGCCGCAAATGGCGATGTCGCAGGTCAGGGTCTCGGTGGGATCGCCGACCTCCTCGAGATCCCACACGCTGCTCGACTCGGCGATGACCTTGGCCTGGGCAGGCTCGGTGGAGAGGCCTGCGGCGGCAAGGCCAGCGGCGGCGACACCGGCGGTGGCAGTGACGAACGAACGACGAGACATTGCGTTGGACATACATGCACCTTTCACTCATGGGGGCGCTTCGAGACGTGTGCCTCTGGAGTGCCCAGCTCCCCTTGCAGGCGCCATCCGGCGTCTTCGCTGGGCAGAATAGGGCCTGCGGCCCCGTCCTTTCAAGACGGCTGGACCCAGCCAGAAGTGAACCCCCCGAACTGCAAGTTGTACCTCGCGCGTTGCGATTTGTGGCAGTATATTTGCGTAGCTCTGCAACGTTAGGGAATGTTCGAGTGCGGTTTGATGGGGCCAAACGGGGGCACAGGTGAACAGCGAGCAACTAAAGTACTTTGAGCTGACCTATCAGGAGCGCAACTATTCGGCGGCGGCGCGAATGGTGCCTGTTTCGCCGCAGGGGCTTACCAAGGCGATCAGGGCCCTGGAAAAGGAGCTTGGTGTCACCCTTTTTGAGCCTGACTCCAACGGAATGCCGCAGCCGACGCCTTATGCCCAGGAGCTGTACGAGTTCACCGAAGTCACGAGCAGCAATCTGCGTCTTATGCGGGAGGCTTTCGACCGCATACGCGGCCAGGAGCTCCATGAGCTTCGCCTGGGATGTTCGCTTGGCGTGATGGGGGCGCTTGGGCCAGATTTTCTCGACGGGTTCCGCGCCATGCGTCCCGATGTTCGCGTTTCGTATTGGGAGACGAATGACACCCTCTGTGACGAGGGACTTGCGCATGGTGACTATGACCTGGCCCTTGCGGTGCTGCCATGTTTGCCAGAGTTTGTGTCGGCTCCGCTCTACAAATGCCCCCTATATTTTTGGGTGAACGCTGACGATCAGCTTGCTCGCAAGGAGTCGCTCGTTTTGGAGGATTTGCGAGGCTACGACCTTGCCCTGCCTGGCGAGGGGTTCAAGTGCTTCGATGCCCTTCGCCGGCTCAACGAGGAACGCTCGCTTGGTCTGGGCCATATTTTCGAGATGAGCGAGATATTCCAGCTCTATGAGTTCGCCGCCCGCGGTCGTGGGGTGGGATTCACCGCCCGCCACCATGTGAACCTATCGGTGTTCGCCCACGATGATTCAGTAGTGGCGGTTCCTCTGGCCGAACTGAGCTGGGGTTTTGGCATCGAGAGGCTTCGAACTCATGCACTGGACAACGCCGAGCAGGCTTTTTGGAACTGGTGTGTGTCATACGCCAAGCGCCTTCCGAGTGACCCGGTGTAGGTCTGCTGCTTGTTGCTCGGCTTCCTACAGCGAGTCGACGAGGGCGATGAGGGCTTCGCGGCCGCCGACGCCGAGTTTCTCGTAGATGTGACGCACGTGGGTGCGCACGGTGTTCTCGGAAATGCCCAGCTCATTGGCGATGTGAGTCGAGCCGTAGCCGCGTGCCAAGAGAAGCAGGACATCGGTCTCGCGTGGGGAGAGGCCCTTTTGCTGGGCGAGGGAGCCGCAGCGCTGCGCGAGATCTGTCTCGGCGCCCACTTCGCCGCCAACGTTGTTCTCGGCGGTTGTTTGTGTCGACCCCGTATGCGCCATGAGGGCATAGGAGATGGCGATTGCGGTGAAAAATGCCGCTTCGAGCAGGAAGCACAGCATGCGCCCGCCGGTGCCAACCACGTTAATGAGGGTCATGCCCAGGGCCGCGCAGCAGCTGGCAATGAGAAGGGTCGCCGCCCCGCAGCGAGAGGCATCTGCGTCAAAGGTATGAGCGAGACAGCAAATCTCGATGAAAGCAATGGCGCTGATGAGTGCAAAGGACAATGCCGACAAAATGGTGGACACAATGGCAACGGCAGGCCCTTGAACCATGAGCTTGACCACGGGAACAATGATGAGCAGGGCGATCGCCATGGGCAGCGCTGCCCCTACAAGCAGGTGCAAGCGGCGTATTTCGCCAGTTTTTGAGCCAAGAAGCAGGATGATGCAGGCGAGCAAGGCACCGGCGACGACCCCGACGACCTCAACGAATGCCACGCGCCAGTTGGTTTCGTCCGAGAGCAGGGGGTCCCAGGTGAGCCCGGTGATAAAGCCGCTGAAGGCCAGCGATGCCACGGCAATCCACGACAGTGCGAGGATGTCACGCACTCGCGCGGGCCTGCTGCTGTCTTCGAGCAACGCTTGTGCTTTGAAGCCTCCCATTGCTTCGGCCAGGTCCATGCGATTGATAGTTGATTTCGGGTAATCCGCGTTCTGAGAGATTTGATTTGCCTGAATGGCAAGCCCCAGGGTTTCAAAAAGGCAGAGACATGCCATGAGGGCGTACGATCCTGCAGACGGCACGGTTTTGAATAATGCTTGGGTAAGGCCTGCGAGCGCAACTGCCAGGCAGCTTGCATGTATCAGCTGGTTGATGCCAAGCACACTGGCGCGGGAAAACCACCAGATGCCCGACAAGGCCGTGCATGCGCCCAGCAGGGCAGAGCAGACAGAAGCGAGGAGGGCCGGTGCTGCAAAAAGTCCCAGCAGCGCCATAAGGCATATGAGGCACAGCAGGCAAGCGAGGCCGCGTCCGTGTCTTGCCAGCAGAATGCCGCTGCTTCTTTTGCTTGCGGTACGAGCGTGCAAGGCGAGGACGACACCGCATGCGATCGCCATGCCTGCGAGAAATCCGTAGACGGCGGCCGTGGACTCGGCGATGCCGATGGAGCCGAGGCTGGAATCAAGTCGGCGGGTCATGCACAGCGCAAGCGACAGGGCCGAGCCGATGCCGACGCCGGACAACGCGGCAAGCGCCTTCGAGCCCATGGGCTTGACGCATGCGATGTGTTCAGCTGTGTCGGCCATGTGCCTTCCCTTGTATTGTTCGGCTGCCTTGTCATCCCTCTCACAGCATTGTCGCACATTTTGCCAGTTGCTGCCCGACAGACAAAGAGCTCTCATGCGGAAGGTACAACCTGTCTCATCCTTGGTGCAGGTCTCGTCCCATGCTGCCATCCTGGCGAACCGAGAATCTCCGTATTGGACAAGACACCAGTTCAACCCTGTCATCACCGCAATTGGTGAGACCTTCACCCGGAATGGCATTCCAATTTCCGCACGTCCAATCATCGTTGGCGGTGATGCGCGCCTGTCGTTTGCGGCTTAGGGTCTCAAATTGTCCGCCCGCCAAGGGGCGAGCGGTGTACGCATCCACCTGAGAAAGGAATTGCGCTATGTCCAAGACCGTCTCCCGTCGTGACTTCCTCGCCGGTGCCGCCGCCGGCACCATGGGCGTCGCCTCCCTGTCCGGCATGGTGGCCGCCAACGTGGCCAAGGCCGACGAGGCGCCCGCTGCCACCGGCACGTACGACATCATGAGCCAGTTCTCCACCTACAACCATGGCGAGAACCCCGACAAGGTCGCCCCCACCACCCCCGAGGAGTTCATCATCTCCAAGGGCGACGGCGTGCTGGCTGCCGGCGGTATGGTCGACGAGCTGGGCATCACGCCTGCCGACTTCATGCTCAACGTGCCCGCATGGCTCGGCACCGCTCCCGAGATCACCGACGTCGCCGACGCCGAGGAGTGCGACGTTCTCGTCATCGGCGCTGGTAACGCCGGTACCGTGGCCGCCCTGCGTGCTCAGGAGATGGGTGCCAATGTCATCCTCGCCGAGACCCAGACCTACGACGAGTACGACGAGTACGCCTGCGACATGGCCTGCTACAACTCCAAGCTGTTCCTCGACAAGGGTACGCCCGAGATCGACACGATGGACATCTTCAACGAGTACATGCGCCAGTACCGCGGCCATGCCCATCAGAAGCTCGTGCGCGACTATGCCACGCGTTCCGGTGAGATGCTCGACTGGATGTGCACCTACATCCCTCAGGACCTCATCGACAACTACGCCAAGACGTCCAACTACAAGGGCAACGCCAACTTCAACGGCGAGCACTGCGGCCAGAAGTCGTTCATCGGCATGACCCAGTGGCGCGACGCCGATTCCAACGTCAACATGTGGCCCTATGTCATCCGCTCGCTGCACACCGCGCTCGAGGACAAGGGCGGCCAGATCCGTTGGGGCTACCAGGCCATCGAGCTCGTCAAGACCGACGACGCCGTGACGGGCGCCCTGCTGCGCGACGTTGACGGCGTGTACCACGAGATTGATGCCAAGGCCGTCATCGTGTGCGCCGGCGACTTCGGCGGCAACCCCGACATGCGCCTGGATCTCTCCGACCAGATGCGCAACCTTGCCTGGTCCTTCGGCAAGGACCGCACCGACACCGGTTCCATCGGTGGCCTGGGTCGCGACGGCAGCGGCATCAAGATGTGCATGTGGGCCGGCGGCACCATGGAGGGCGGCCCCCGCGCCGGCCAGGCCGCAGGCATCAACGGCAAGCCCGGCCTCGCTTTCGGCGGCTGCTGGCCTTGCTTCGGCGCCGACGGCAAGCGCTTCTACAACGAGTGCCTCATCAAGCACGGCTCCGACGGCTACCTCGACATGCTGCCCGCTGGCTTCCTGATGGTGCAGGTCACCGACTCCAACTGGGAGGAGTACCTCACGCACCAGGGCTATGGCCATGAGACCATGGACCGCAGCTCCGACTACATGTGCGACGAGGTCAGGGAGAACATGGACGCCTACGTGACGGGCGCCGACGGCTTCCCCGTGCGCGCGTTCTCCCGTTTCGGCAAGGAATACACCACGATGTACGCCGCCGACACGCTCGAGGAGGTCGCCGAGATCGCCGGTCTCGAGGGCGAGGCTGCCGAGAACTTCGTGGCCGAGGTCGCCCACTGGAACGAGATGTGCGAGGCGGGCGAGGACACCGACTGGGGCATCGATCCGCAGCTGCTCATGCCCATCAAGGACGCGCCCTTCTTCTTCAACTTCACCACGACGGGCGGCAACCCCTCCGGTGGCCTGTGCCAGCACGCCGCCGTGTGCACCGATGGCAACTACCAGGTGCTTCATGGCGACAAGAGCCCCATCGAGGGCCTGTACGCCGCCGGCAACACCTGCGGCCAGCGCATCGGCATCCAGTACTGCACGCCTACGGCCGGCAACTCCTGCGCAAGCGCTCTGACGAGCGGTTATGTCGCCGGTGAGTGCGTCGCAAAGGCCCTGGGCCTCTAAGTAAGACGCCGATTGCGCGGCGGGGTGCCTCCGGGGTGCCTCGCCGTGTCCTCGCCGCCGTCCGTTCGCTTTGTTGGGACGGGCGGCGGCGTTTGTTTTGGCGGGTCGAGTGGGTCACAATGTCGGTGAAGCGGTCGTTCGGGTGAGATGGGGCAGGGTACATGGGCGAGAAGAAGCAGGCGATTGTCGAGCTGGCTCTTCCTTTTGCGTTGGAGCGCCGTGGACAAGCGGAGCGCGAGCATATCGTAGGCTGGGATTCGCAAAGGGCAACCGAGTACCTGCGGGCCTTGCGTGCTGAGATCGCGGCAAACGTCGACGAGTTCGACGACTGCGAGGTCGTGGGCGTGCACCTGGGGGGCGGCATTGCAACGAACGCGCCGGCCGAGGAGCTCTGGGCCATGGGCCGGACTCTGCGCGAGACCCTGCATGTGGCACCCGGCACACCCATGAGTTGCCGTGCGTCCATCTGCAACATCAGCGGTGCCAGCATGCCCTATCTGCGCCGCGCTGGCGTGACAAGGTTCGATTTCGAGCTGCTCGCTCTCGACAACGCTGACTTCTGCCGACTCAACCATGCCGACGCCTTGCAGGATCTCGGCTATGTGGTGGATGACTTCCTCCATGCCTATGCCAACAAATCGCTCGGCATGGTGCTCGCGTATGGCTTCGATGCGCCGGATACCAGGGCTTTCCGCAGGTCGGTGGTGCAGTTTACGCGTATGCCAGCCGCGCATCTCATTCTCGAGCGCTGGTGTGGGCCGGGCGTGGCCGCTGCATCGCAGGATCTGCAGGCCGCGCAACTTGGGGAGGCGCGCGAGGTTCTGACGCAGGCCGGCTTTTGCGAGTATGCCCCGCTGCGCTTTGCCCGCCCTGGTGACGAGGACCCCGTGTGGGCCTTGCCGCAGAGGGGTGAGGACTTCGCGTGCCTGGGGTTTGGCCTCGGTGCCGTCACGGAGTTCGGCGGCGTGCGCAGCGTCAACACGTCCGATTGGGACACATACATCCAGGCAAGCGGCGACTTTACCAAGATCACCGAGCGCGTGGAGCCCCTGGGCTTGGAGACTGCTGGGTGTTAAAGGTCGAGGGGCCAAGCGGTGCGGCGCCCCACTCCATGGGGTACAATACGCGGGCAATTGGTGCCTGAAGGCACGTGCTCGCATGGGGTCTACCATTACTGCGGGCGGTTTTTGATGGCTCGTAGGATGGAGGGCGGGGGCATGACCCAGGCAGAGGAGATGGCGCGGGCGGCGGGGCTCGAGCTGTGCCGCGAAGAGTGCGGCCTTGTGCTAGCTGGGGACGGTATGGAGCTGTGCGCCGATTTTGCCACCATGTTGTCGCGCATCCGGCCCGACAGGTTGTCGGGCGAGTTGCTTGTGAAGGTCGCCCGGATAAAAGGGCAGCCTGCTGCGCGTGTCTTCGATGCGACCGCCGGGCTAGGGGAGGACTCCTTTCTGCTGGCTGCGGCCGGCTTCGATGTCGTGCTCTGCGAGGCAAATCCCGTGATTGCGGCGCTGCTCGAGGACGCCCTTTCCCGCGCCGCCCAAGACGATCGCCTCGCATCCATCGTTGCGCGCATGCACCTTCGCCAGGTAGACAGCGTGGCCGAGCTTGGGCGCATCGCGCAAGGTGACGAGCGGCGTCCGGATGTCGTGTACCTTGACCCCATGTTCCCCGCGCGGCAGAAGTCGGCCGCCGTGAAGAAGAAGTTCCAGCTCCTGCACCATCTCGAATGCCCCTGCGCAAACGAGGAAGAGCTCATGGCGGCTGCGCTGAGCGTGTGCCCGCGCAAGGTGGTTGTCAAGCGCCCACCCAAGGCGCCACATCTGGCCGGCATCAAGCCGAGCCATTCCATCGAGGGCAAGGCCGTGCGCTACGACTGCATCGTGCCCGCGCAGCTTAAGCGCAGCTGAGGGCCGGTTTTGGGCCTGGGGTGGCCAAGCGCCTTTGCCTTGCCATGCCTGCGGCCCGTGCACGCGTGCGTTCAAGCGCGGCTGAGGGCCTGGGCTGCATCGCACGCGCTTGCTAACCCGCACGCTCCCACTCGATTGCCTGCGCTCCCGCGCCTTCCAGCAGCTCGTTTGCCTGCGAGAACGGGCGCGATCCGAGAAACGCCGGCAGCCCGGCGCTCGACCTGCTCGCAGAAAGCGGCGAGGGGTGCGTGGAGGCCAGAACGAACTTGTTGGCAAGCGTTGCCGCTCCTGCGACGCCAGCATGTGAGCGCGCCTCTTCCACCAAACCCACGGCGAAGCGGCCCCAGGCCAGGAACACCACGGGCTGCGGCAGCGTGAAGCACTTCTCAATCAGGTAGTGCGTCAACACCTGCCAGCCAAGCTTGCTGTGGGAGTTGGCGGCGTGCTCCGTCACGGTGAGTGTCGTGTTGAGCAGCAAAACGCCCTGTTCAGCCCACCTGGTAAGGTCGCCGGATTTTGGTGCCTCGCATCCCAGGTCGGCGGCCATCTCCTTATATATGTTGCGCAGGCTCGGCGGGAGCTTCTGTCCCCGCGGCACGGAGAACGAAAGCCCCATGGCCTGTCCGGGCTCGTGGTAGGGATCTTGTCCGAGAATGACGGCGCGCACATCGCCGGGCGCCGTGTAGGCCAGGGCGTTGAGGATGTCGTCTTGCGCCGGGTAGATGGTCTGCGTGCCGCGCATCGCCGCGACCTCGCCCATGAGGCGCTCGCAAGCTGCGCGCACCTCCTGCGGGGCGCCGTCGAGCCACAGGTTGACGTTGTTCAGGTTCCTCACGGTTATTTCAACCCTTCTACCAGGTTAATCAAGTCTTGTTGAGAATGCACGTCGAGCTTGGCGTAGACGTTGCGCACGTGCGTCTTGGCGGTGGAGCGCGATACGACCATGCGTTCCTGGATGGCGGCCGTGTTGCGCCCGTGGGCGAGAAGTTCGAGCGCCTCAGCCTCGCGCGGGGTTAACGCGTATACGGCAGCCGCCGTCTTGCACGCTTGAGCAAGGGCGTCTACCTGCTCGATTTGCTTCACGGGGCGCACTGCCTCCACTTCGCGTACGGTCTTGTCGAAGTTGAAGACGTCGGGTGCAAGCACGTTAAAGGCGACGAAAGCGAACACGATTACGGCAAGAAGCAGCGCAAAGAGCGCGGGATCACGTGCGAGCGCGTCGTTGGCGAGCAGGCCGAGCTGGGCTCCGGCAACGCTACCCAAGGAGTTGGCACCGCCCACAAAGAGGGCGACGCCCGTCGCGGCCATGGGGTTGCGCGCGCCCAAGTTCGCGACAATCATAAAGACGAGCATACGCGTGAGGTCCGATCCTGCGCGCAGCATCACGTTTGACATTGCCGGCAGGCCCATCAGTGAGTCAATCAGGGGATTTACCAGCAAAAAGCCCGCCAACACGCACAGCATTGCGGCTTTGTAGAGCGCGTCGAGCCCCACGCGATTGCATGCGAGTAGGGCGCAGGCAATGAGTAGGGCCGGAATACATGCCAGTATGGTGGTTTGAGGCGTGGCGTTGACGCTTGAGAACGTCATGGCAAAGCCGAAAGAGGCCTTGAGCAGGATGAGCGTCACGAAGAGGGCATTGCCGACCGGCAAGAACGAGCGCGGGTTCGTGACGCGTAGTTCTGCGATAGGGGCGGCCTGCGCCATGTCGCTCACAAGCATGGAAGAGGGTCGATACGTGAGCATCATGATGATAAAGCCCGCCGCGAAAAAAACCGCCAAGTGCACCGTGAGGGGAAGGGCTGTCACCAGGAGCTCGAGCGCATAACTCAAAGCCCAGCCGGTACATAGGGCCGCGAAAGTGCTGCGCACGCCCTGCCCTATGGCGAGGCTTGTAAGCTGAAGGAGAATGGTAGTGCCGAACCAGGTTGAGGCTACTGAGCGTAACAGCATGCCAACGGTGAGCAACACGGGATTTGTGAGCCAGATTCCCAAAAGTATTGATGGCGCACCGATAAGGTAGCAGCCCGCTGCAATGCCCATCCAGGTGCGCGGTCGGCAGAATTGGGGATGCTTGCTCAAAATTGCGTACAGTGCAAGCGCCAAGGCGGCTGCGGATAGCGTGCCCACGTCGCGGGCTTCCAAGAACACGGGCTTGAAGAGCGGAAAGACCGACATGTTGAGAAGCGTGATGCTGAGCTGATAGACGCCGACGGCGCATGCTGCGGCAAGCCAGGCCGTGCGAGACGCACGGGCGCTAGTTTTGTCGGGCGAGCAGCCCTGCGATGTCGTCTCGCTCATTGCGTGCCTTCCTTGGTTCCCCCATGCTTGAATGCGCGCCACTCAAGCTGGTCGCGAACTACTTCCGGCCTTGACGTCGGAAGTTGCCCCAGGCCCGAATGCCTGCCTTTCTTTGATGCGCACCAGTCAGTGTATCAGCGCTTGACAGCCTGAATCAACAAAATGCCAGGTCGCGCAAAATCGACCCACGAGGGTGAGGACGGTATGAGGCGTGAAAAATCGAGGCTGAGAAACAACAAAAGACCTGGTAGATAAGTTCGACCTGCTGGTGCGAGGTGCTTTAGGCGATTCTGGAGCAAAGTGTGCGTTGTCCAAGGGGCACGCGGGGCGTTACGCCCCACACCCATTGACAGAGTTCGTCGTCCAAGCGTTGCAAGTACTGTCACGTAACCCAGGCACGTATCGAGCAAAGGAGTACTACCCATGGAAATGACCCGCCGTTCGCTTCTCACCGCTGGTGCCGCCGCATCTGCAGCCGTTGCCGCCGCAAACAGCCTTACTCTTGCCGCTGCTCCCCAGCAGGCCCAGGCAAAGGCTCCCGAGCGCAGCTCCGAGGACTGGCTCGGCACCGCTCCCGAGATCGCTGAGTCCGATATTGTCGAGACCCGCGAGTGCGAACTGCTCATCGTAGGTGCCGGCAACGCCGGTATGGCCGCCGCTGCTTCTGCTGCCGAGCTCGGCATGGACTTCATCGTTGCCGAGAAGGGCTCCATTGTGGGCGACACGCGTCACTGGCTCGGCGCCGTCAACTCCAAGTACTGCGAGGCCGCCGGCGTTTCCGACGACAAGGGCAAGCTTCTCAACGAGCTCGTTCGCTATGCTTCCGGCAAGTGCGACCCCCGCGTTTGGAAGGTCTGGATTGACGAGAGTGCCAGCATGATCGACTGGCTCGACGAGCTGCTGGTCGAGGCCGGTATGACTTGTGCCCTCGATGCCGACAACCAGGACCCCACGGGCGGCACCTGCTACTACATCCCCTACACCGAGCACTACTATTCCGGCAAGGACGCCGAGGGCAACCGTCTCGTTCGTAACGAGATTTTCGAGCGCTACATCAACTCGCTCGGTTACAACGTGAGCTACGAGACGTCCCTCGTCAAGCTCGAGCAGGACGAGGCTGGCCGCGTGACGGGCGGTATCTTCCAGACTGCCGACGGCTACGTGCGCATCAACGCCAGCGCTGGCGTGCTTCTGGCTACGGGCGGCTATCCCGCCAACCCCGCCATGTGCAAGTCTCTTGCTCCTATCATCGACCGCGTCGTCACGCTTGTGTACTACAACACCAACGACACGGGTGACGGCATCAAGGCTGCTATGTGGCTCGGTGCCCAGAAAGACGAGGACCCCGCGCCCATGCTCTTCAACCGCGGCCTCGTGAAGCCTGGCGAGGATGCCGGTTACGTGTCCACCGATGGCACGGGTGCATTTGCTGGCCAGGGCAAGCAGTACAACATCGGTTCCCAGCCCTTCCTCAAGGTTGCCCGCGACGGCCGCCGCTACGGCAACGAGTCCACGCCGTACGACTTCGACCTCAACACCGTTGCCGAGAAGCCGGGCGGTGTCTTCTGCCAGGTGTTCGACAACAACGCCCGCGAGGACATCAAGCGCTTCAACACCATCGGCTGCTCGCGTCAGATTCAGCAGCAGCTGGCCGCCAAGCCCGACATCACGCTCGAGGAGTTCTTCGCCGACAAGATCGAGGAGGGCACCATCTTCATGGCCGATACCCTCGACGAGCTTGCCGACAAACTAGGCTTTGAAGGCGAGGTCAAGGAGACCTTCCTGGCCACGTGCGACCACTACAACGAGATGTTCGACGCCCAGGAAGATGACGAGTTCGGCAAGGAGGCCTACCGTCTCTCCGAGCTGCGCACCCCGCCGTTCTTCGGTGCTTGGTATGGTGGCAGCTTCCTGACGACGACCGACGGCCTGCGCATCAACGAGGAGATGCAGGTCCTCGACGTGAACGACCAGGTCATCGACGGTCTGTACGCCGCTGGCGACTGCTCGGGCAGCCTCTTTGCCAACAACTATCCCGAGTACATCGTGGCCTGCGCCTGCGGCCGCACTGTGACGTTTGGTCGCCACGTTGCCCGTCACGTTGCCGAGCTCGCCGGCTACGACCTGTCCAACGTCACCAAGGGCGATGTGAACTACGTCGACCCCGAGGCCGCCGCTCAGGCTGAGGCCGCTGCGACTAAGACCGATGTCTCGACCGTTGCCGACGGCACCTACGAGGGCGCTGGCAAGGGCATTGGCGGCAACGTGCCCGTCACGGTGACCGTTGAAGGCGGCAAGATTACTGCCGTCGAGGTCGGCGAGAACTCCGAGACTCAGGGCATCGGCTCCAAGGCCATCGAGCAGCTGCCTGCCGCCATCGTGGCCGCCAACGGTACCGAGGGTGTCGACGGCGTCTCCGGCGCCACTGTCACCTCCAAGGCCATCTTCGACGCCGTGAACATCGCTCTCGCCACTGCGTAAAAGCCTGGCAACTTATAGTCTTTTGCCTGGTAGTTTGCTTGTTACATAGATTTACTCGCTTGGTTGCCCCCGTCTCTCGAGTTGCATGCGCTCATGCTTCGAGAGACGGGGGTTTGTTGTTTGGTGGGACTTTTGACATGGGGGCACCGCTCGTTTTGGGCATTGATTTCCACCCGCTGTTTCATGTGCCGTCGTGCTTCATGCCGATACCCGAATTTTACGAAGCGGTTGTGCCCGCAGTGGGTATGCTGCATCCGAGACTCTGGCGCGACCGCTTTTGTGCGGCTGGACATGGCAATGAGACAGGGGGACCGACATGGCGTGCGATTTTGCCTCTATCCAGGCAGACAACTACGTCTGCGAACCGGGCGACGTGGAAAGGCGAGAAATCTCTCTTTCCTCCAGCGATGGAACATCTGCGCTGGTCGGTTATATGTGGCAGGCCCCGGGCCAAGGCAAACCGCGCGCCATCGTCCAGCTTGTCCACGGCATGGCAGAGCATATCTTGCGCTATGAGCCGTTTGCCCGCTATCTGGCCACGTACGGCTTCCTCGTGGTGGGTCACGATCACATCGGGCATGGTGAGAGCGTCCCCGACCCTTCAAGCTGGGGTGTCATGAAGGCCAAGACGGGTGCCGACCACCTGGTGGGAGACGTGCACCGCGTGCGCAATTACGTGCAGGTGCGCAACGCGTACATTCCGTACTTCGTTTTTGGCCACTCGATGGGGTCGTTTGTTGTACGCAACTACCTGTGCGCGTACGGCAAGGGTCTGAGTGGCGCCGTCGTGTGCGCCACCGGCTGGCAGCCGCCTGTCGCGCTCGCCTTTGGCAAGCTTGTATGCGACATCGTGGGCGGCGTGCGCGGCTGGGACCATCGCTCGAAATTCGTCAATTTCCTGGCCGACGGTGCGTACGCCCGTGCCTTCGGTCCCGAGGAAGGCGGCAAGCTCGGTTGGCTTACGCGCGACCCTGAGCAGCGCGAACTGTTTGACAAGGACCCTGCCTGCGGATTTACGTTCTCCGTGGCCGCCTATCACGAGTTGTTTTCTCTCGTGGGAAGCAGCCAGAAGCGCAGCCGTGTGGCATACATGCGCCCCGAGGTTCCGGTGCTGCTCATCGCCGGCTCGCAGGATCCTGTTGGCAACAACGGCGAGGCCATCCCCAAGGTTGCTCATCTCATGCGTGCCTGCGGTGTGCGTGACGTGCAAGAGAAGATTTACCCCGACGCCCGCCATGAGCTCCTCAACGAGACGAACCGTGACGAAGTCTTCTCCGATGTTCTCTGCTGGCTCGAAGGCTGCCTGACGGCGGAGTAAGCATCTGTGCCGAACGATTAAAGAGCGTGGGGCCGCCTGGGATTGAAATGCCCAGGCGGCCCTTTGCGTTTTTTTGTACAGCGATAAGTTGACCGCGCCCTATCCTTGAAGGGGTTTGGGCGAAGGGCCATTGAGCTATGAGTTTCTAACCAGCTCGATGACCTCTTGCTTGGTGTGGACCCCAAGCTTGCGATAAAGGCATTTGACGTGCCCCTGTACGGTGCCGAGGGAAATCCCGAGTGAGTCGGCAATCTTTTGGTAGCTTCGCCCCTCGCTCACGAGAAGCAGCACATCGGTTTCTCTGGCTGTAAGGCCGAATTGGGATGCAAGCATCTTACAGGTTGCGGCGGGGGATGCCTGGTTGTGGGCCTGTATTGCTTGCGTATCCGGGCAAAGAGCGTCTTCGATGTCGTCAAGTGCAGCGTCAACCGGATTTATGTCGCCGAACCAAGAAATCTTTCCTATCGTGCGTGCGTTCATAAAGACTATGGTCGCCACCACGGCTAGAAACGTCATACATGGGACGACAAAAGCTGTCACCTGTTGAGCCCATGCAGGGTCCGTCCCGATAAGAATCGGCGTGAGGTTTTTACCCAAGAAGTTTGGTAGCACGCGGAATAAAAGCACGGTAGCCCCGAACGCTGATGCTCCTGAAACGCCACAGCTTTTTGCTGACATTGCAACAATGGCAAATAGCTCGACTTCAAAGCACCCTAGTACGGCGGAGAGTGATGCGGTGGCGACATGCCCCATCATTGCGTTGCCGACAAGTAGGGAGAACATTCCTGCCATGAAAATCACGACAAGCCCGCTCCAGGTGATCTGAAGCAATCTTCCCTTGTCCTGTATGTGCCGGGATGCGACAAGAACAAGAGCCGACATTACCAATGAGCAAACAATGGTAAGAAGTCTGTCATTGTCTGGCACGGCCTCGGTCACGTACGCCAGCAATCCCACGGCAAGTCGGCCTGCAATAAGGAAGAAACCAAGTATTCCGATGACGCCGAGAGGCATGGAACGAGAGACGTTGTGAAGCTCATGGGTGTTACGGTCTCGTGTCAGTGAATCGCAACAAAGCCAGGCGATTCCAGACAAAATAGGTGCAATGACAGCAACCGTAACCACGACGGGGAGGGGAAGGAAGGCTGTGAGCTGTAATACGGAGCTTGCCGCAAAGGCAAGGAGGAGTGCCAAGGCGGAGTGCGATAAGGACAGAGAGCAGATTCTGAATCCCCAGCACAGTGTTAACCAGGCATAACCGAACGAGCTCAGAAGGCAGCCTAGAGCGAGAATAGGCTGGGTGAAGATGTCGAAAAATGGCGCTACGAGCGTCAGGGTCCATCCGAGACTTCCCGTTATGCAGACGAGACCTGCAATGAGACGGCGTTTCTCGATGAAACGTTCAAGATGTTTGTGAGCAATAGCACCGACAAGCAAGGCGATGCCCAGCCCAATCATTGTGGGTGTATAGGCGGACCACATTGTTTCAACTGGTTGTTGATAAAAAGCAAAGAGGGCAGAGTACTCGTACTTGCGGAAAAACGGCCACCAAAAAGTCAGCCCTAATACCAATGCAACGAATGAGCCGGTAGGGCTTGCTTTATACGTACTGGTTGAATGTTCTTGAGCCGCTTGAATTGTCAATCTCGCCCCATTTGACTGAACGCCATGGTCTCTCCTATTTACCGCAATGATTATCGCACGAATCCCATACCAAACGGGCGACGGGATAGGATATTCCTGCGGATTCGAATTTTAATATTTGACCGTTTGCCTGCATAAATAGAGTCAACCCCCATGCTTTATGAGGGAAGGGCCGAGTCGAAACGCCATGGTTTATGGCTCGCATGGCCATCCGGCAAAGACCATAGTTGCCAACAGGCGCGGACAAACGTCGGCGTCTTACCGTAATGGCAAACCAAGGAGGAGAGACTATGAGGAAGAACAGAGACCGCATGACTTCCGGGCGAAAGATGCCTCAGGTTATAAGTGCCCTGGCTGCGGCCGCGCTCGTTGGAGCGCTCGGATTTGCGGCGTTTGCGATGGCAGACGTCTCTGACGGTGATCCGAAGAAGGCTGGTACGGAGAACGTTCTGGCGCTTCATCAGGGGCTCGGTCTTGATTTGGAGAAGGTTGCCGCTGATGCCCAGGCCGCTCTGGCACAGGACGCGGCGCCGGTTGAGAAGTCGGCTGCTACGCTTGGAACCCGCGAATTTTGCCTGGGTTGTCATGACTGGGACTCCATCGTTGATTCCACGATGCTTCCTGGCGATGTGACTGTGTACAACAAGCAGGGTTTGTATAACGTGCACGATAATCACAATGGTCTCGTGAACTGCTCTGACTGTCACTCGATCGATGGCACGACGTCCACTCTGAGTTGCGTTGGCTGTCACTACCTGGAGCTTCCCGCTGGTTGGACGGGCTTTTACTAATTGACACTGAGTGATGACGAACAACCATTGAAGGGGTGGACTGATATGAGTATGGATTTCTCTCGTCGTGACATGTTGATTGGGTCGGCGGCTTTGGGCGCCGTCGCTGCCGGTGCTGCGCATGTGGCATACGCTAAGGAAGAGCCACTTGATGCTGCCGCGCCCGACGTGGATCCCGTTGAGACTTACGAGTGCGACTTTGTGGTCGCGGGTTCCGGCACTGCGGGTCTTTGCGCTGCTATTCGCGCGGCCGAATTGGGCATGTCGACCATTCTAGTTGATGTCAATACTGAGAATGGCATTGGTGGCAACTCGCGTTATGTCGAGAATTGCGGCGAGGTTCCTGAGGGCGGCGCTGATGAGCTGTACCGCAATCTTGTCGATTACCATCGCTTTGCAAGCAACGCCATTGTGACGCGTCGATTTGCCGATGACGCACAAAAGGTCATCGATTGGACGCGCGACAACCAAGGCGTTGTTTTTAAAGAGGGTCGCCTTAAGTATGAGGAAGACGGAAACGGCACCAATGGCGGCAAGACGGCTATCTACACTATGTACAACTATGCCTTGGAGCTGGGCGTGCAGTTCCTCTTTGACGAGCGCGCTTACAAGGTGCTTGTTAATGACGAGGGGCGCGTAACGGGCGTAAAGTGCCGCAACCGCGTTGGTGAGGTCATTCAGGTCAATGCCAAGGCTGTTGATTTGTGCACGGGTGGTTACGGTTGCAACAAGGAGATGTTCGAGCGCTTTACCAACGTTTCCTACGATCGCGTCATCAATCGCGGCGGCATGGGTACTCAGATGGGCGACGGTATCACGATGGGCGAGGAACTTGGTGCCCTGCTTTTCCATCCTGAGGCTATCAACTACTGCAGTCCCATTCTTCCTGGTCATTACAACAAGGGCGCGCTTACCATTTGTGGCGTCAACCAGGCTGACACATGCTTCTTCAACGAGTCTGGTCGTCGTTTCTGCGATGAGGAGGTTATTTCCGACTGGACGACCTCTGGTAATATCTGCTCCCAACAGCATCATATCTATATGATTGTTGACCAGGATTTTGTTCAGAAAATCATGGATGAAGGCGTCGTCACCAAGCGCCATAACTATTTTGAGGTTGGCGAGCCGGTTCCTCAGTTCCAGGACGAGATTGATGCCGCGCTTGTTCGTGAGAATCCTCGCGTGTATAAGGCTGACACGATCGAGGAACTCTGTGCCAACGTTGATATTGACGTGGAGACGACTATCGCGGAAATTGAGAAGTTCAACGGCTACGTGGACGCTGGTTTTGACGCAGACTTCATGAAGGACCCCCAGTATCTGCGCAAGATTCAGACCCCGCCGTTCTACCTCTTCCGTTCACAGCTTGCGTTCTATAACAATGTTGGCGGTCTTCGCGTAGATGAATTCGCTCGCGTTATCGGTTCCGACTATAAGCCGATTGTAGGCCTATATGCTGGTGGTTCTGATGCTGGCGGACTTTTCGGCCCGTATTACGACGTGTCAATCGCACCTGGCTCCACGCAGCTTTGGGGTCGAGTCAGCGGCTACTGGGCTGCGGAGCACGCTGCTGGCGAGCTGATTCCGTCGCTTGAGGCGTAAGCCAGTTGGGCTTGTGTGGTGTCGCCGTCCTTTGAAAGGACGGGTCGCCTCTGACACTGGGATACTAATATGAACAGTTTCGGCCCCATGTCTTAGGGATTGCTTTTATGCGGCCGTCGGAGAAGTGTGTTCCATGAGGTCATGGTCACCTCGTGAACGTTGATTTGCTGGCATGCGGGCGGGGAATACTTCCGCATAATGGCCGCCGTATGGCCGAGAAACGTCTGCGCCCCGGGTGCGTTGCGTGCGTACCCGGGGCGTTTTCGTGAGAAGCAGAACGACCGAAAGGGAACGCGTATGACACGTGGCACTGACATCCTTATCGACGTGAGCGCCAAGCGTGCCGAGAAGCACGTCCGCCTCATGAGCCGACTTACGGGCACCGTATCGGCGCTTGTGATGATTGCCGCTGCGATTGTGGCTCTTATCCTTACGAACGTGGGTTTCCACGAGCCCCTCCACCATGCCATGGAGACACCGCTTGGCTTCTACATTGGCGAGACCTTTGTGGGCCTCACGTTTGAGCAGGTTGTAAACGACCTGTTCATGGCATTCTTTTTCCTGCTTGTGGGCTGTGAGCTCAAGTATGAGATGACCGTGGGCGCCCTCGCCAAGCCCAAGCAGGCGATTCTGCCCATGGTGGCGGCGCTGGGTGGCGTGTGCGGTCCGGCCCTCATCTACCTGGCAATCAACATGGGTGGCGACGCCGTGCAGGGTTGGGCCATCCCCACTGCCACCGACATCGCGTTTGCCCTGGCGGTCATGAGCCTGTTCGGCGAGCGCATCCCCGTGGGTGTGAAGGTCTTCTTCTCCACGCTGGCCATTGCCGACGATATGGTGGCCATCGTGGTCATCGCCCTGTTCTACAGCACCGACATCGCCGCGCTTTGGCTGGTCCTCGCCGCGCTCGCCGTGGTGGTTCTGATTGTGCTCAACCGCCTGCACGTGTTCAAGCTCACGCCCTACCTGCTGCTCGGCGTGTTTTTGTGGGTGTGCTTCTTTAACGCCGGCATCCATGCGACGCTGGCCGGCGTGGTGCTCGCCTTCACTCTGCCCGTGAAATCCAACGTCAACCTCAAGGCCTACGCACACTGGATTGCCGGCAAGTCTGCCGAGTTTGACCGCACCTACGACTCTGACCTGCGCATTCTTGGTCAGCACGAGGTTACTGAGCTCACGCATGAGGTCGAGCGCGTGTCCCACATCGTGACCCCGCCGCTGCAGCGCCTGGAGCATGCCATCACGTTCCCGGTGAACTACCTCATCCTGCCGCTCTTCGCCTTTGTGAACGCGCAGGTCTTCGTGGCTGATGCCGACATGCTTACCGTGCTCACTTCGCCGGTGACGCTCGGCGTGTGGGTGGGCCTTGTCCTGGGTAAGCCGATCGGCATCCTGCTTACGACCTTTGTCATGGTCAAGTTCTGCGGCTTCTCGCTTCCCAAGAACGCCACGTGGGGCCACATGCTCGGAATCGGCATGCTCGCCGGTATCGGCTTCACCATGGCAATCCTCGTGGGCGGCCTGGCCTTCACCGACCCGACCTACATCATGAACGCCAAGGTGGGCATCCTGCTGGGCACCTTCACGGCCGCTGTTGTTGGCCTGCTCTACCTGGCGCTTTACCTCAAGCGCCACGAGGCCAAAGGTGTTGCGCCTGCGGAGGACGAGCAGGCGGAGTAGCGCCGCTGGCGCGCGCTGTGCGATGGCCTTGTCTTTGCTGCCGCGAAGACAAGGCAACGATTCGGATGCCGGGGACGACTACGTTGCTGTGAACCACGCGGCGAGAGTCCGGGTGTCGACGCTGATTGCGTCAGTGTGGATGATGCCGGCGCACACCTCGATGATTGCGATTGCGGTGTTGTTGCGGGCTGATGCGGCGGGGTGTTTGCGCCCGTTGAGAACTGTCTGCGTTCGGTGACTCACTGCTCTAGACAAAGCGCTGCCTGCTTGGATATACCAGGCAGGCAGCGCTTTTTGTGTCAAGCAAAAGTGATGGGATGAGACTGGGGTCTGCTGCCAATCGCTTGTTTGAGGCCTCGCTGGGGATGTGATTGACAAATGCGGGCGAGGCAAAGAATTGGAGCGGAAACAACCGGAGCTGTTTCTTGCATCGATTAACGTCGGGGCTTTGTTGAGGTTGCTGGCATGAACTCCGGCGGAAATCAAAATTAGAAATGAGTTGCGTGTGAGAGGGGCGCTGGGAACATTGCCAGCGGGGCCATCGAAGAAGGTGGAAATTGGGATTTGATTGCTAATCTTGCCGCTCGATTTCCAGTTCGGCTTGGTTGAAGCATCCCCACTGGCATTCTTGCATGTCAACGCGCCCGTCAGGCAGGAAGGCGATGCCTTCGTCTTCAAGTAGCTGGCGCTGCACACCGGGGCCGCCGAAGGCAAAGCCGCTTGCGAGGCTGCCGTTCTTGAACACCACGCGGTGGCAGGGGATGATGCCGGGTTCGGGGTTGGAGTGCAGGGCGTAGCCCACGAAGCGTGCGGCGCGAGGATGGCCGGCAAGCAGCGCGACCTGTCCATAGCTGGCAACCTTGCCGCGCGGGATGGCTTTCACGACCTGATAGAACTCCCGAAACAAACCTTCCGATGTCATTGAACCCTCCTTGTGCGCCGCCGGTTTCTTTTCGCTGGCGATATGGTAGGCGCTTAAGCCGCCCCAGTGGGGCAAAATCGCCATTTTTGTCGGACTAGACCCTTCGATTTGACGGCCAGCCGAACGGGAGCAGTAAAAAACAGCGTATGTTTGCGCTTTAAATCGGTTGTACTGACTATTCGGCTGTTGCCCCACAACATCGCCGCAGGTAGATGACGTGCGCGGTTTACGGCTACTTGCAAGTGAGAATTAAAACGCAAACATGCGTGTTTTTTGAGCCGACCATCCGCGTGATTCCTGTCGAGGGGTAGTGCCGACGGCGATGTGGCTGGCCTTCTTGCGACCTCCTACGTGCTTGCGGCCGAGGTCTCCAAAGAAGAGGGCAGATACCTTGCTTGGGCCGCGCGAAAGAAACCCCTGCCAGTCAGTTGGGTGAACGGATTTGCGGGGGCTGTGAATTTCCAGATTCCCTATTTCTGCCAGGCGAGCCCATAAAGGTGCCCTGCCGAGTGGGCTCGACGGGACGCCACCCCTCAAAGAGGGAGAAATGGGAGTGCCGCGAGGTGCTCGACAAAACAGCCCGCCTTCCTTTGCGGAAGGCGGGCTTGAAGGCGTGCCGGGTTGCGGCGGGTCTATGCGTTGACTGCTGCGGCGGCGTTGGCGCCGGCCAGGCGGCCGAACGTGAGCGCGGTGCCCAGCGAGATGCCTGCCACGATGACCGGGTAGTCCACCAGGAAGCGGCGGCCCTGGTTGTTGCCGGCGCAGAAGAGACCCGGGATGGGCTCCTCGGCGTCGTTGATCACGTGCAGGTCATGGTCGCACTCAAGGCCGCCCATCATGACGAGCATGTACTTGCTTGCCGAGAAGGCGCAGGCGTAGAACGGCGGGTTCTCCACCGGGAAGAGGCGCTTGGACATCTTGCCGAAGTCCTCGTCGAAGCCGGCATGGCACAGGTCGTTGTAGTGGGCGATCTCGGCCAGGGCGGTCTCAGCGGGAAGGCCCATCATTTCGATGAGCTCTTCGAGCGTGTCGGCCTTGTAGGTGACGGAGTCCTCCACCATCTGCTGCGTGGTGTAGCCCAGGCCAAAGCCAGAGAGAACGAGCTGGTAGTTGTCAATTTCGTCATCGGGCACGAAGTGCGTGGTGTAGCCATGGCCGTCTGGCATGTCGATGATCTGCTCAGGCCACTTGGAGTCGAAGATCTGGTAAGAGCGGATGTCCTGGGCGGCCTTCTCGGGGTCGGACGAGACCGGCTGGCGGCAGAGCATTTGCGTCAGGTTCTGGCCGGGGATGTCCTCGTCCATGAAGCGCTTGCCGGCCATGTTGAGGTGCAGGTAGGAGTCCACGCCCAGGGCCGCGCCCATGTGGTGAGCCATGGGGGCGTGGGGGCCGTTCTCCATGCGACCGCCGGCCCAGATGCCCATGAGGTGGCCGTCGCCCGTGTCCACACCGCCGCCGTAGTCGGCGTACTCGGGGGCGTAGTAACGCACCATGTCCTTGTTCGCGCCGTAGTCGCCGCAGGTCAGGACGACCTGCTTGGCGTTCACCTTGATGTAGCCGGCGTCGGTCTTGGCGTAAGCGCCCGTCACAGTGCCGTCCTCATCCTGGATGAGCTGCTCACCGGCGGCGCCGAAGATGATCTGACCGCCGGCGGCGACGCCTGCGTCCATGGCGGCCTGGCAGGCCCACTGCATGTTGGGGTTCGTGGTGATGGTGCCGTGGAAGTAGGGATAGAACTCCTCGCGGTAGTCGTAGCCCTCGTTGCGCGGGAAGCACTTTGGGCGGATGTAGTACTCCTTGTCGGTCTCCCTCTCGGCGGCCGTGCCCTTGAGCACCTCGAAGTCAGAGCCCTCGACGAACCAGTCGAAGTCGGCGCCGGAGTGGTCGTACCAGTAGGAAAGCATCCACGGGTCGATGCGGGAGGCGCACTCCTTCTGCATCTCGTGCATGATGACCTCTTTGGGCGCCCATTCGATGCCCAGGTCCTTCTGAATCTGCGAGCCCACGACGCCGAAGTCGCCGGCCATGTAGATGACCGAGTAGGTGTCCTCGGGCTGCTTCTCCAGGGCGATGGTCTTCACGCCCGTCTCGGCCGCAGCCTTGAAAGCGGCGGTGCCGGCCAGGCCCATGCCGATGACGAGGACGTCGCAGTCCTGCTCGTCCACGACGTCGGCAGGAACCTCGGGCTTGGTGAGGAATGCCGGGGCCTCGACATCAGCCGCGGTGGTCTCGTCGGCCACGGCGATGCTCGTACCTGCGAGGACGCCGGCAGCGGCTGCACCGGCGACAAAGGAACGACGGGAAATGCTCATGTGAATCTCCTAACTATCTCATGTAGGAAGTGAAGCGTGTGAAGCGGGCGGCAGGGGAGAGCCCGGCCGCCCGTGTCCTATGCGCAAACAAGGAGTCGCTGTAAGGGGTGCGCGAGGACGACATGCCTGGCACAGGCTTTCCTCGTTGAACGCACCCGGGTTCTTGCCGCCCGCTTCGTTCACGTGTTAATCAGGATTCGCTGTGGCAAGGCGCGCAAGGGCGAAGTGTACTGGGCGTACATGAGTCCTTGCGGAACGCAGCCACAGCGAATCCAATCAAACTTTAGGCGTCCCAGTTCTCCAGGCTGGAGGCATGGCGAGCGCTGATGCGTCCCCACACCTGGTTCTCGGCGTTGTTGCCGCCGGTGATTCCGTAGGAGTGATCCTGGAAGTTGCCGAAGCAGCCGGCTGCGTACAGACGAGGGATGGGGTTGCCGGCCGGGTCGAGCACCTGGCCGTTCACGTTCTTCTCGGGGCCGCCGAGCGTGGAGCAGGAGCCCGGGTAAATGGCGTAGGCGTAGTAGGGGCCTTCCTCGGAGAGGGCCACGAGCGTGGAGGCGGCGCGGTCGAAGCGCTCGTCGCGACCCTGCTCGCAGAAGCCGTTGTACTCGGCGACGGTTGCTGCGAGCGTGTCGGCATCCATCCAGGAGTCCCAGTCCTTCATCTGCGCGGCGAGCTCCTCGAGGGTGTCGGCCTTCATGATCCAGCCCTTGTCGACCTCGGCCTGGTTGTCCTGGCTCCAGCCGTCCCAGTCGCGAATCTCATCGGGCAGGTCGCTTGCGTAGTTGCCGCACTCGAAGAAGTCGCCCTGGCTCGTGGAGAGCTTGCCGGCCTCGAAGGTGGCCTGGTCAAAGACGCACCAGGTAGGAATGCGGTCGAAGTCGCAGATGCGGTCGTCGAACGACATGAGCGTGTGCCAGCCGTTGTGAGGCGAGCCGGTGTTGTTCTCGTCGACGAAGCGCTTGCCCAGGCGGTTCACCCAGATGTAGGAGGGGCCGGACGGGAAGGCGAGGATGGAGAAGTCGTTCTCGGGGTCGCGGGTGTACATGGAGGTCATCGAGATGACGTTGTCCATGTGCCAGAGCTTCGCGCCGACCTCCTCGACCATGCGGATGCCGTCGCCAGTGTTGAAGCGCCAGCCCTCGAACTTGAAGGGATAGATCTTGAGGTACTTGTTCTTGAGCTCCTCGTTGAACTCAAAGCCGCCGCAGCACATGATGACGCCCTTGCGCGCCTTGACGGCCTTGGGGGTCTCGTCGTCGCCGATGAGCGTGTAGGCTCCCACGATCTCGCGCGTGGTGGGGTTCTGGATGAGGTGTTCGTCATGGCAGTCGAACAGAATCTCGGCGCCCAGTTCGACGCGCTTGGCGTCGAGCTCGTGGAAAGTCTTCATGCCGAAGCCCTCAACGGAGGAAAGGCGCTGGCAGCCTGCGAATTTGTTCTCGTCGAGCTTGTAGTACTCGGGAATGGAGCCGGCTAGGGCCGAGTCCACGATCTCGTACGTCATGCCATACTTGTCGGCGTACTCGGTGTTGCGCGCGCACTCCTCGACCCAGGCGTCGGCCATGTCGTCGGCGATGGCGCCCTTGGAGAACGTGCGCAGGTACTCCTTGAAGGTCTCTTTCTTGTCCTCGGGAATGATGGTCCACTCGCCGTTGTTGATGCGGGAGTTTCCGCCACCCTCCACGGGGGCCTTCTCAAGGATCAGGACTTCCTGGCCGCACTCGTCAGCGCCGATGAGCGAGGCCCACATGCCTGCTCCGCCATAGCCGATGACGAGCAGGTCGCACTCGTAGTCCCAAGCTGCAGGCAGCCAGGAGTTGTCGGTGGCCTCGTCGGCCGTCGCAATAGACGCGCCGGTGAGCGCGGCCATGCCGGCGGCGGCACCGGCCCCCTTCACGAAGTTGCGACGCGATACGTTGTTGCCCATTTGCTTCCCCTTTCAGATGCGTGGTGCTCTTTTTGCCGCTTTTGACGCAATGCTGGTATGCTTGTGTGCGCTGCCCACCGTTGGGCGGCGCCGGCGGCGTGCCGGGTTTGACTATTGCCGATAGGGGTCTTTGGGGCATCTCTCGGGCTGTCGTATTGATGGGTATTTGGACTCATACTGTGCGTCGTATGAGCTGTTGAGCTGGTAGTTTGTGAGGGGTGGGCACATGGGTGCAGGTGAGGATACGCGGGCGCGCACCAAAGGCGGGGCGATGGGTGCGGCCGCGGGGGAGGGGCATGACAAGCCCGATCCGTTTGAGCTTGTCGTTCTTGCGCTCGGTTTTGGCCTCTGTCACGCCTGGGTCGTGGGATTTCTGGCCTTTGCGGCCCGTTACAGTCTCATCGAGTCCGGCCTGTTTGGATACGACCAGGTGTACCTGTTTGCCGGTGCGCTCGCGGCGATACTTGTGTCGTGCCTTTCGCGCCTGCATCGCCCGGGTAGCCCGACTCGCCGTGCCGTGCGCAACGAAGGGGTGGACGCTTCCAAAGACTTAAGCGATGCGCCTGTTGCCGATTCGGTCCGATTTGCCCTCGCCAATATTGCATGCTGCATCGCTTCCCTCTGCATGCTTGGGGTTGCTGCGTCAACGTTGATGAAGCCCCTTCTCTTGGTTGCCTTTGCGCTGTGCGGAGCTTCTTCAGCTTTGCTGCAGGTAGAATGGGGCATCCGTTTCAGCCGCTTTGGGATGGCCACGGCGCTTCTGTCGGTCCCCATGGGTGCCATCGCAATGGCGGTCATCATGATAGTCTTGCCCGATTCGGCGCTGCTCATGTGCCTTTATGTGTTGCCTGCCCTGTCGCTTCTGTTGCTTTACGCGCATCGTGTGGGCGACGGTGCGGTGGCTTTGAGCTTGAAAGAGCAGGAATCACGCAATCAAGCTGGCGGTATGTGTGATTCTCGTGCCGCAGACGAGCAGAGCGAGGCGGTTTCGCTTACGACCTTCGTCCGCCTGATGGCATCCATCGCGGTGTTTTCCCTGGTGGGACGCTGTCTCGATTCGTTCCCGGCCGCGACAGTCGAGGGTGGAGTTCCGTCGTTTGTGGCGGACAACTACGCGTTTCTGGCCGTCTTCGCCGTGGGTGCCGTGCTTGCGGTGTTTGCGCTGATGTTTCGAGAGCGCTTTGATGTCATGCTCGTGTATCGGTTGTCGCTTCCTTGCATGGTGGCCGGGTTTGCGATTCTCACCATGTTCATGGACCGATTCACCGTGGTCTCCATTGCCGTGGTGACGGTCGGCTATGAGTTTTTTGACCTGCTGTTTTGGGTATTGCTGGTCGGGCTGTCCAGGCAGGGGGCTGTGCCGCGTCCGCTGTTTGTGTTTGGGTGGGGCGTGGCGATGACCTATGTCGGCATGGGAGCGGGCACGCTGTTGTCGCGCATCGTGGTACCGCCCATCCTTGCCGGCACACTTGACATGTCAGCTTTGGCGCTCATGTGCATTCTGGTTCTTGTTGTGCTGGTCGTTCTCGTTTTGCCTGAGGACGTGCTTTCCAAGGTGGGGTTTGTGGGCCGCATGGGCGAGGGTTCCCACATGAGCGGCGAGGCTGCCGAGTCGCTCGAGACCCGCTGCGAGGTGGTTGCCGCCCGCTGCGACTTGACCCCGCGCGAGCGCGATGTACTGCTCTTGCTTGCCCGCGGCCGCACGCTTTCTGTTGTGGCACGCGAGCTCAACATTGCAGAAGGCACCGCCCGCACTCATATGATGCACATCTACACGAAGCTCGGCGTGCACAAGCAGCAGGAGCTTATCGACATGGTGGAGAACGAAGGCTGCTAAGGCTTGAACTGCGGCTCGAAAAAAGCCCGCCTCCCTTTGCGGAAAGCGGGCTGGTGAGTGCGTTGGGTCGGTGCTTGCCAGCTTGTCGAACTACCAGCTCAGCAGCTCATATCCCGTCTCGGTGACGACGAGCTGGACCTCCCACTGGGCGGAGTCGCTGCCGTCGGCGGTGCGCACAATCCAGCCGTTGTCCTCGTCGGTGGTGATGGTGGCCTCGCCGGCGTTCACCATGGGCTCGATGGTGAAGCACATGCCCGGCGCCATGATGGGGCCGGTGCCAGCCTCTTCCACGAAGCTCACGAAGGGGTCCTCGTGGAACTCCTTGCCGATGCCGTGGCCGCCGTACTCGGCCACCACCGAGAAGCCGGCGTCGGTGGCCACCTTGTTCACGGCGGCGCTCACATCGCCCAGATGCGCCCAAGGCTTCACGGCGGCAAGGCCGGCCTCGACCGCGGCCTTGCAGGTCTCCACGAGGCGCTTGCGTTCCTCGCTCACCTCGCCGATGCAGTACATGCGCGAGGAGTCGGAGAAATAGCCGCCCTTGATGGTGGACATGTCGACGTTGATGATGTCGCCGTCGTGCAGCACCTCGTTCTCGTTGGGAAAGCCGTGGCAGATGACGTCGTTCACCGAGGTGCACACGCTGAAGGGATAGCCCTCGTAGTTGAGGTCGGCGCTCACCGCGTCATGCGCGGCCAGGTATTCCTCCACCCAGCGGTTGATGTCGGCGGTGGTGACGCCGGCCTTGATGTGCTCGCCCACGTAGTCGAGCACACCCACGTTTACCTCGGCGGACGCCTTGATGCCCTCGATGTCGGCCGGGGTCTTGAGCAGAACCCTGCTCGGCACCTCCTCGCCCTGCATGTAGAGCTCCTGCAGTCGGGTGTCGATGGCCTCGTGGCACTTCTTGTACTTCTTGCCGCTTCCACACCAGCAGGCGTCGTTGCGGCCGAGTTCGGGCATGTTGTCGTACATTGCGTTACCCCCGTTGTGATAAGAGTTTGACGCAAGGACGATACTCCAAATGCCTGCACCCCGCCTGCCGAAACGCAAGTTCACAGGGCATCACACTGAAAACGTAGGCAAAGGGGCCGCCGCACCCGCGCAGTTCAGACCGGGATGCGGCGGCCCCTTGGAGTCGCATGTTTGTCGAGTGGTGTGGCCCGACCTTTTGAGCGCGTACTACGCGGCCTTTTCTACCTGCGCGGCCAGGTCGCCGAAGAGCTCCATCTCGCACTCGAGGTATCCGCGCGTGATGAGTGCAAAGCCGCGGTAGAACTTCGTGGTTGCGCAGCGCTCCACATCCTTCGTGAAGTTGGGCACCCATGCGTTGAGATGGTCCTGCAGGAAATGCGACTGGTCGTTGAGCAGGCCCTGGGCAAGCTTCGTGTCCGCCGAGCGCAAGGCATCGGCGGAGCGGGTTGCCATGGTGCTCATATACTCGAACTCCAACGCCACATGGTCCTCGCCTTCGCGCCAACTCTCGTCCTTCTCAAGGCCGGCGGCGCGGTAGCAGGCCAGCACCTCGTCACGAGATTCCTGCATCAGCAGGTGCTTCTCGGAGCGGTACACACTCTCGAAGGGGTAAGCGGCGCTTGCGTGGTCGCCGGTGTAGCCGATGAACGCGCGCACGTAGTCCTTCGCAAGGTCGAGCAGGCTGTGCTCCCAGGTCTGCCCCAGCCACTTCACGAGCAGGCGATACCCCTCGTCGACGTCCTTGTTGCCCGTGTTCGCTGCATAGTTCGCTGCCTGCAGCTGGTCAAGAAGGGCCTGGTCGGCCTCAACGCGATAGACACGGCTGAGCAGCGCATACATGTTTGCGCGCGACTCGCAGGCGCCGGCGAGCTCTTCAAGCTCCTCTGCCTCCATCTTCCCCAGGTCGATGTCGCCCAGCGTCCTTGCTGCATGGGGTGCCTTCTCTGCGGCGGCGAGGGAGGCGATGAGCTCAGGGGTGGGCGTGAGCTGGGCCACTGCCTCAGGCTTGGGGGAGGCGTCGAAATTGGGGTTGATAACGCGGTTCTTGGTGCATTCCTCGCGGTTCATGGTGTCGTCCTTGTCTTGTTGTGCGTCGGCGTTGCGGCGGTTGCAACGCCGACTTTCGAATGCATGTGGCCCTGTTCGCCTTGGTGGCTTTTCGAGGGATTAGTGCGATGCGTCCTCAAGGTAGGAGCGCCCCAAGTCGGTGATTTTCCAGGCACCGTCCCATTCCACTGCGCCGGCCTTCTCAAGACGCTCGGTGAAATGCTGGGCAAAGAAGCGCGGCAACTGCACGAGGGGGTCCTTGTCGATGGCAGCCGAAAGCGCGGGCGTCGTGGTGCCGCCGTTGTCGGCGCACATGTCGAGCACGCGCAGGTAGATGTCCATGTACGCGGCGTCGTCCGCCAGCAGGCGGGCAAGGTCGGCCTTCGGGTCGAAGCTGTCGAGGTATGCAAGGCCAATCTCAGTTGTCCGCCAGAGCTTCTGAGCGGGCTTGGCCGGGCGCAGGTACTCGACTCCGTCGACAACCTCGATCTGGGGCTCGTCGTCGGTGTCGGCCGTCTCGTCTTCATCGGCCACGGTCTCAAGCGCGCCTGCCTGCTGCAGCATGGAGCAAAGCGCGGCCCCGTCGTAGACGCTTGCATTGTGCGCCTGCAGCTTAGCGACGCAGGCATCGACCTCGGCGGCGCCGTGGGGCTCGCGGCAAAGGTCAAGAATGCCCAGCAGGGAGCTGCGTCGCGTGGACATGCGCTGCATCAGCTTCTCCAAAGCCTTGGCATCATCGGCATCGCGGTGCCCTGCGGCCTTTGCAATCGATTCCTGCAGCGTTGGGCCGGGCTGCCATGCTGCCTGCGCTCCGCAATCAGGGTCGCCGCACTCGATTTCGTCGTTTTCCATCTGGCTCATCCTCATCAACTCCTCATGTGGTTGCGATGCTGCAATCCTAGGGTTGAACTGGGGGACGAGTCACCCATACGGGTGTATGGTTGGGTTATTGTTTTCGCTGTTCTTGCAGGTCACGGACGCATATGAGAAGCTCTTGGCGGGAGTGCACGCCGAGCTTGGTAAAGATGTTGCGTATGTGGTAGTTGAAGGTGCCCGGGGCGATGCAGAGTGCTTCTTGAATCTGCGCGGTCGTCTCGCCGGCGACGAGCAGCCTCAGCACGTCGGCCTCGCGAGGGGAGAGGCCAAAGCGTTCCGCCGCGAAATCTGCGGCCGTTGTGGCACCGTAAGTTGAGGAATCAATATCGGCTGGTGTCATGCGCCTCTTGACGACCTCGTCATCTGTTTCGTCACTTTCGTCTACAGAATCCACGCCCGCCGCGCGCGTGTTGAGGTCAGATGTGGTGAGGGACTTGCGACGCAGAAGTAGGTATGTAACTAGTAATGCTGTGATTACGACTTCTGAGCCGATGAGGATGGCGGCCGCCGCAGCTTGTACTACTGCTCCTGCGCCCCATGTTTGGACGATTACACATGACAAGAGCCAGCCTCCCAGGTCGGAAACGGCCATCGTAAGGCGTGCAATCATGTATGTACGTGCGCAAGAAAAATCAAAAAGCAGCGCGAACAGCACGGCTTCGAAAAGCAGCATGAGTTCAAGCGAGGCATTTCCCAAAGCGTAGAAAAGCCCTACGGTATCGTTGCCTGTAAATCGAATGTAGGGCAACGCGAAAACGCCAAGAATGGCAAGCGGTGCAATATACAACGCGGGCAATGCGGAGCGTTCTTCCCTGGCAACAAGCCAACCAATTGCTCCCAGGGTGATGACCGACGTTATGGAATAAAACAGCTGGTCGAAGTTGCTCCCATCGATGCTGAATTGGGGAAGGCATCCCGTGGAAAGTCCCAGCAATGCAACGGCACCAGACAAAATGGCGTATGCCTTTTGATTGCGGCGGCGCTTGACCTGGGGAGTATTCGAGCCAGCGGATTCAAAAGCGTGTTTGTCGGCATATATAAGAGATGCACCTGAGGCAAGCGGCAACAGCGTTGCCACGATAAGCGACATGGTGGGGAGCAAATACGAGATGGCAAGACAGGCTATGAGAACGGCTACGAGTATGATCGTGAAGTTCATGATGACCGCTCGTGCCTTTGCGCGTCCGAACACGCTTGCCCAATGTGCCGCAAGCATAGCCGAACTTGCTCCCGTCATGATGCCGCCGAGCAATAGTAGCGGCGTCATTGCGGTTTGCGGGATGACGTTCATGGCGCAAAGTGCGTAAAAGAGGGTGCCGATTGAGCAGACAATTGGTGCTACATAGCATCCTGTTTTTGAGCGAACAATCTGCATGAAGGTGCGCGTCTTGGCTATGCCGAAGCACAGCACTGCCATCAGGCTAATGGCAGAGAAGAAATATACAGGATTAAGCGCGTTGAAACCGGCGTCTTCGTTACCAGCGAATCCCGGAATGACGTTGTACATGAAGAGGCAGAGCCAGGAAAGGTGGAAGGCAAAGCCGAGAAGGTCCGGTTGGACAAGTGATGCCAGGGCAAGCCTCGTTTCAGGTGTTTCTGCAGAGAGACCTGAAGCATTCGGTTGTATCTTTGCCATCCCTTGGTGTCCCCTTCAACCAAAACAGCAGGTATTTCAGTCAACCCATAAAAACTCTACTGTTGTTTATGGGCATGCATACGCCGTAAATGATACACCAAACAATACGCCAAACCATAGGCACATGTGTTTAAACGAAAGCAGAGCTGGCGCAAAAATGTGTCTTGTCCACGCATCGGGTGTTTAGCCCGGTGCATATCGATGTACGTGATTTGAAAGGGAGGAACATGGACACGCAGAAAAGCATGACGCGTCGTACGTTCGCCAAAGTGGCGGCAATCGCCGGCGCGGCCGCGGCCTTCGCGGGGGCCCCGCTCGCCGCGCTCGCCGAGTCGGCCCTGCCGCTCGACAACGAGCTTGTCGAGACCGAGATGGGCGACCAGGGCGACGGCGTGAAGCTCGTCCGCACCTGCTGCCGCGCCTGCGGCAAGAACGAGTGCGGCGTCATCGTCACCGTCAAGGACGGCCGCGCGGTCAAGGTCGAGGGCGACGCCGAGACGGCGTTCCACTCGATGGGCAACTGCTGCACCAAGAGCCAGGCGTCCATCCAGGCCGCCTACCACCCCAACCGCGTCTACCACCCCATGAAGCGCACGAACCCCAAGGGCTCAACCGACCCCGGCTGGGTGCGCATCTCCTGGGACGAGGCGTACGACACCATCGCCGAGAAGTTCCAGGAGCTCAAGGACAAGTACGGCGGAGAGTCCATGTTCTTCATGGGCGGCACCTCGCGCATCTGGACCCAGCACGCCTACGGCTCATGGCTTCAGCTCGTGGGTTCGCCCAACGCCGTGACCGCCTGGCAGATCTGCAAGGGCCCGCGCCACATGGCCACCGAGATGGTCTCCGAGTTCGCCTACTCGTGGATGGCCACCACCGACCGTCCCCGCGTCTTCGTCGCATGGGGCGGCGCCTCCGAGATCTCCAACTACGACGAGAGCTGCCGTACCACGGTTGATATCGCCACGAGTGCCGACACTTATGTGTCTGTCGACCCGCGCATGACCAACCTGGGCCACGAGGCCGACATCCACATGTACCTCAAGCCCGGCACCGACGGCGCCCTCGGTCTCGCGTGGACCAACCTTATTATTCAGAACAAGCTCTACAAGGACCTCTACGTCAAGCGTTGGACCGACGCCCCCTTCCTCGTGGTCGACGGCATGGAGCCCTCCGGCGGCGTGCCCATTGACCATAAGATTGAGTGGACGAGCGGAAAGCCCATGGCCACGCGCCTGCTCAAGGAGTGCGACCTTGTCGAGGGCGGCTCGCCTATGCGCTTCATGGTGTGGGACGAGCTCGCCGGCACCGACGCCGACCACCCGCTGCATGAGAACGACCCCTCCGGCCACCTGACCTACTTCGACGCCGAGACGGGCCTGTGGGAGGACGAGCCCGACGTCGTGTGGGACAAGTTCTACGAGAGCCCCCAGCCCAACCTCCCCAAGGGCGTCGTGCCCGGCCGCATCGCCGAGGAGTCCCCGTTCGACCCCGAGATCGACCCCGCCATCTACGGCGAGTTCGAGGTCACGCTCAAGGACGGCAAGACCTACTCCATGCAGCCCGTCTGGGAGCTCTATGCCGCCGAGGCCGCCAAGTACGACCTCGACACTGCCTCCAAGATCACCGGCATTCCTGCCGATGAGATTGAGAACGCCTGCCTGACATGGGCCACGCCCATCGACCCCTCCACGGGCTACGGCAACGGCGGCCTGCAGTACATGCTCGCGGCCGAGCACGCCTGCAACGCCATCCAGAACAACCGTATCTTCGATAACCTCTGCGGCATCACCGGCAACTTCGACACGCCTGCCGGCATGCGCGGTCCTTCGCTGGGTCTGTATGCAGGCGTTGATGACGCTCAGCCGACGATTACCTCTGGCCACTATGATGGTGTCGACTGGAGCCTGTGGACTGACAAGATCGTTGGTATTGACAAGATCCCCACGCTTGGCTGGTGGCAGCAGTGGGCCGACGCCAACGCCATCGCCGACGCCATGCTCACGGGCGACCCCTACCCCGTGCGCGGAGGACTCTGCGAGGCCTCCGGCTTCATGAACCAGGGCAACTCCCTCAAGTACTGGGACGCGCTCAACTCGCTCGACTTCTTCGTGGTCCAGGACCTGTGGAAGACCCCCACGGTGGGCGCCGCCGACATCGTGCTGCCTGTGTGCCACTGGCTCGAGGTCGACTGCCCGCGCCTGTCCCAGGGTGCCACCGGCGCCCAGGGCGCGAACTGCCGCTGCATCGAGCCTCCCGCAGACTGCCACTTCGATGTCGACATCATTCTTGATGTCTATAAGAGGATGGGCATTCCGTGGGCTGATGACCCCGTGTCGTACGGTCTGCCCGAGGGTGTTCAGTGGCCCACGACTGAGCAACTTTACGACCGCACCATCTCAACGACGGGGCTTACCTGGCAGGAGTACAAGGAGTCCTTCCAGGAGCACGGCTGGTGGGACTGCCGTGCCATCAACCCCGAGGTCTGGGGCACCTACCGCCGTTATGAAACGGGCAGGATGAGTGCTATCGGCGAGACTCCCGCGGGCAACCCGATGAAGGGCTTCTCCACGCCCACCCGCAAGCAGGAGCTCTGGTCCACCGTCATGGAGACCTACGAGCCCTCGGGCAAGTTCAACCTTCCCTCCTGGGAGCCCGCGCCCCGCACCGAGCTCGCCGACCCCTCCATCGTCGAGGAGTGGCCGTTCCTCATGACCACCGGCCGCCGCATCCCGGTGTACTTCCACTCCGAGCACCGTCAGCTGCCCTGGTGCCGCGAGCTGTGGCCCGTGCCCAAGTGCGAGATCAACCCCGCCGACGCCGAGAGGCTGGGCGTGGGGCAGGGCGACTGGGTGTGGATCGAGAGCCCGGAGGGCAAGGTGCGCCAGACCGTGGACCTGTACTACGGCGTGGAGCCCGGCGTCATCAACTGCGAGCACCAGTGGTGGTACCCCGAGCTCGACCAGGCCGGCGGCGGCTTCGAGCTGTCCACCATCAACTGCCTGGTGACCCCCGACGACCAGGACCCCATCTGCGGCGCGTCCTACCTGCGCTCCTACAACGTCAAGGTCTACAAGGCCACGGCCGAGAACTCCCCCTTCGGCAACCCGGTGCCCTGCGGCGAAGACGGCACGCCCATCATCTGCGACGCCTCCGACCCGCGCCTGCTCGACTGGATGCCCAACTACGAGATTCGAAACGAGGCGTAAGCGATGGCACACAAGACTATCGTCACCGACCTGAACCGCTGCGTCGGCTGCCTGGGCTGCATCGTCGCCTGCAAGACGGTCAACGACGTGCGCGTCGGCTCCTTCCGCAACAAGGTGCTGCGCCAGGGCCCCTTCCCCCGCCAGGAGGGCGGCAACTGGCCCGACGTCGACATGTACTTCCTGCCCGTGTCCTGCCAGCACTGCGCGAGCCCCGAGTGCGTGACGGTGTGCCCCACCGGCGCCTCGCGCATCAACGAGGAGGACGGCACCGTCCAGATCGACCGCGACCAGTGCATCGGCTGCGGCGCGTGCCTGACGGCCTGCCCCTACGGCTGCCGCTACGTCGACGTGGACACCTCGGTGGCGGAGAAGTGCGACCTGTGCGCCTCCATCACCTCCGAGGGCGGGCTTCCCCAGTGCGTCACGCAGTGCGGCGGCATGGCCCGCTGGTACGGCGACCTGGACGAGGGCATCGAGTCCTTCAAGGGCCCGCGCGGCGAGACCCTGGGCGACTTCGTCGAGGCCTACACCGACGACGACCTCTACCGCCTGGACGACGAGGGCAACGCCCCCCAGGGCGTCTACATCCTGCGCCACATGGCCTGGCAGGGCGGCGACGTCTCGATGCAGTAAGACCCGGGCGCCTCGGCGCCTGACACGGGGCCGGCAGTGACGTTCCCCTCATACCCCCGGTCGGCCCCCACGGCCCCGCGAGCCTTGCGCCCGCGGGGCCGTTTGCGTTTGGGGGCGTAAATCGCCCATGTGATGCGTGTGCCGTTATTGTTCCGGCTGGTTGTAGATGAAAACGAGCAGCTCCTGGCGGGAGTGCACGCCGAGCTTGGAGTAGATGTTGCGCATGTGGTAGTTGAACGTGCCGGGGGCGATGCAGAGCGTGTCTTGAATCTGAGTGGTTGACTCGCCGGCGACGAGCAGCCTCAGCACGTCGGCCTCGCGAGGGGAGAGGCCGAATCGCTCGGCGGTGAGGTTCGCCACAATCTCGCTTTGCGATGCGGCGCTCTCATCTGGCTGCGATGTGTCCGCGGCGTCTTCTGGGCGCGTGGTCGCCTCCTGGGCTGCTGTATCTACGCCGGCCGCACGCGTGTTGAGCGACGGCGTGGCGAGAGACTTGCGACGAAGAAGCAGGTACATCATGAGCAGGCCTGCGATAATGACCTCGGATCCAACGAGAAGCACGCCGCCTGCAAACTGCGCACCTGCCTGGTTGCCCAGGTGCTCCATGATGGCGGCCGCGCACAGCGCACCACAGAGGTCGGACAGGGCCATGACGACTCGACCGATCATGAACGTTTTGGCACATGACAAGTCAAAGAGCAGCGCGAACAGCACTGCCTCGAACATGAGCATAAGCTCACGCGTCACGCTTCCTATGGCATACACGATACCAGGCGCATCATTTGGAGTGAAGCGGATGAGGGGCAGTGCAAAAATGAGGAAAACGACGAGCGGCGCGACGAACAGGGGAAGAAACGCCTTCGGATTGTCTTGGACAATAAGCCAGCCCGTTATAAGGAGAATGAGCACCGAAGTGATGCATGAAAAGGCGAAACAATAGCCCGCGTTGATCGACCTGATTTGGTTGAGGCTTCCCGTTGTGAGGCCGATGAGGCACACGGCGGCGATGAGTATCAAATAGATGCGGCGGGAGTGCGAAGGCTTCGACTCGGTTCTGTCGGTATCTGGGCGGGCCTGGTCGGCCAGGGACGCCGCATAGCGGTCGGCATATATGAGGCAGCCGCCCGATGCTAGGGGGAGCAGCGTGGCGAACACAAGCGCGATCGCGGCAAAGACGTAGGTTATTGCCAGGCACGTGATAAGGACGGCGGCAAAAATAAGCGGGAGGTTGACGACGAACGCCCTTGCCTTTGCCCGGCCGAAGGCGCTTGCCCAGTGTGCGGCCAAAAACGCCGAGCCAGCGCCGCTCAGGATGCCGCCGACAACGAGCAGGGCGGTGTTGAGGGCGGCGGGTGTCAATCCCGATGCCGAGAGAGCGTAGATGAGCGTGCCAAGAGAGCAGGCAACTGGTGCCGCGACAACTCCAACGCGCGACCGCGCAAGGTGCATGAAGTTCTTTGTCTTCGCGATTCCGTAGCCAAGCACGACGACGAGGCTGACCATCGAGTAAAAATAGACGGGGTTGAACACGCCGAACTCAATGTTGTGGTCCGATCGTCCGGCAAATCCGGGAACCACGTTGTATATGAAGAGGCAGAGCCAAGCCAGGTGAAATGAGAAGCCCAACAAATCGGGTCGTACGAGCGCCGAGATGCTGCTTTCGCTGTTCATGGCGTTGGCCTCATTTTGTTCAGTCATGCCGTGCATCTCCATTGTTCCTTTTAGGTGCTTTGGTAAAAATTCGCATGTAACCAGGGAGTTTTCTGTCAACCCATAAAACCGAACGGTTTCAGACAGGTCACCTGGCGCCGCCAATCATACACCAAACCATAAGTCTGAAAGTTCTCCCGGACCCCCTGCGTAGTCAATGATTGCACCGTGCAGCCGCCGAGCACGACCTCGGATGCACAAAGACGTAGAGGAAACACAAGGGAGGAACATGGACATGCAGAAAAGCATGACGCGCCGTACGTTTGCCAAAGTGGCGGCAATCGCCGGTGCGGCAGCGGCCTTTGCAAGCGCACCCCTGAGCGCTCTTGCTGAGATTCCGCTCGACAAGACTGATCTTGTCAAGACCGAGATGGGCGACCAGGGCGACGGCGTGAAGCTCGTCCGCACCTGCTGCCGCGCCTGCGGCAAGAACGAGTGCGGCGTCATCGTCACCGTGAAGGACGGCCGTGCGGTCAAGGTCGAGGGCGACGCCGAGACGGCGTTCCATTCGATGGGCAACTGCTGCACCAAGAGCCAGGCGTCCATCCAGGCTGCCTATCATCCCAACCGCGTCTACCACCCCATGAAGCGCACGAATCCCAAGGGTTCCACCGACCCGGGTTGGGTGCGCATCTCCTGGGATGAGGCGTACGGCACTATCGCCGAGAAGTTCCATGAGTTCATGGACAAGTACGGCCCCGAGTCGCTGTTCTTCATGGGCGGCACGAGCCGCATCTGGACACAGCACGCCTATGCCGCGTGGCTGCAGATGACGGGAAGCCCCAACGCGGTGACCGCCTGGCAGATCTGCAAGGGCCCGCGCCACATGGCATCGATGATGGTCTCGGAGTACTCCTACTCCTGGATGGCCACCACCGACCGTCCCCGCGTCTTCGTCTCTTGGGGCGGCGCCTCCGAGATCTCCAACTACGACGAGAGCTGCCGTACCACGGTTGACCTTGCCAAGACCGCCGAGGCCTACATTTCCGTCGACCCGCGCATGACCAACCTGGGCCACGAGGCCGACATCCACATGTACCTCAAGCCCGGCACCGACGGCGCACTGGCTCTTGCCTGGACCGATGTCGTCATCGAGAATAAGCTGTACAACGACCTGTACGTGAAGCGCTGGACCGACGCCCCCTTCCTCGTGGTCGACGGCATGGAGCCTTCCGGCGAAGTGCCGGTGCAGCATAAGATTGCCTGGAGCCTCTGCAAGACGATGTCCACGACCCTTCTCAAGGAGTGCGACCTCAAGGAGGGCGGCAGCCCCCAGCGCTTCATGGTGTGGGACGAGCTTGCCGGCACCGACGCTGACCACCCGCTGCATGAGAACGACCCTTCCGGCCACCTCACCTACTTCGATGCCCAGACGGGCCTGTGGGAGAACGAGCCCGACGTCGTGTGGGACAAGTTCTACGACAACCCCCAGCCCAACCTGCCCAAGGGTACGGTCCCTGGCCGCATCGCCGAACAGAGCCCGTTCGACCCCGAGATCGACCCTGCCATCTACGGCGAGTTCGAGGTCACGCTCAAGGACGGCAAAACCTACCAGATGAAGCCTGTCTGGGAGCACTATGCGGCTCGCGCCCATGAGTTCACGCCCGAGATTGCTGCGGAAATCACCGGCGTTTCGGCTGACGACATTCGCAACGCCGCCCTCACCTGGGCCACGCCCATCGACCCCTCCACGGGGTACGGTAACGGCGGCCTGCAGTACATGCTCGCGGCCGAGCACGCCTGCAACGCCATTCAGAACAACCGCGCCCTCGACAACCTCTGCGGCATCACCGGCAACTTTGACACGCCCGCCGGCATGCGCGGCCCGAGCTGCGGCATGTTCAAGCGCATGGACGACTCGCAGCCCCTTCTGGCCGCCGAGCACGGCGAGGGTGTTGACTTCTCCGTCTTCCCTGAGAAGATCCTCGGCCATGATCGCATCCCGACCTTGTCTTGGTGGCAGCAGTGGGCCGATGCCAACGCCGTCGCCGACGCAATCCTCACGGGCGACCCCTACCCCGTGCGCGGTGGACTCTGCGAGGCCTCCGGCTTCATGAACCAGGGCAATTCCCTCAAGTACTGGGACGCCCTCAACGCCCTCGACTTCTTTGTGGTCCAGGACCTGTGGAAGACCCCGACGACCGGCGCCGCCGACATCATCCTGCCCGTCCTCCACTGGCTCGAGGTCGACTTCCCGCGCCTCTCGCAGGGCGCGACCGGTGCGCAGGGTGCAAACTGCTGCTGCATCGAGCCTCCCGCCGACTGCAAGTTCGACCTGCAGATCGTCCTCGACCTGTACAAGGCCATGGGGGTGCATTGGTGCGACGACCCGGTCGCCTCGGGCTATGGCGAGGGCAACTACTGGCCCGACGTCGAGACGCTGCTCTCGGGCGTCGTCGCCCCGATGGGCGTTGACTGGCAGGGCTACAAGGAGGCCTTCCAGAAGCACGGCTGGTGGGACTGCCGCGAGATCAACCCCGAGGTCTGGGGCACGTACCGCCGCTACGAGACCGGCATGATGAGCGAGCCGAAGATTGTGGGTCTCACGCCTGCCGGCAACCCGATGAAGGGCTTCTCCACGCCCACCCGCAAGCAGGAGCTCTGGTCCACCGTCATGGAGACCTACGAGCCCTCGGGCAAGTTCAACCTTCCCTCCTGGGAGCCCGCGCCCCGCACCGAGCTCGCCGACCCCTCCATCGTCGAGGAGTGGCCGTTCCTCATGACCACCGGCCGCCGCATCCCGGTGTACTTCCACTCCGAGCACCGTCAGCTGCCCTGGTGCCGCGAGCTGTGGCCCGTGCCCAAGTGCGAGATCAACCCCGCCGACGCCGAGAGGCTGGGCGTGGGGCAGGGCGACTGGGTGTGGATCGAGAGCCCGGAGGGCAAGGTGCGCCAGACCGTGGACCTGTACTACGGCGTGGAGCCCGGCGTCATCAACTGCGAGCACCAGTGGTGGTACCCCGAGCTCGACCAGGCCGGCGGCGGCTTCGAGCTGTCCACCATCAACTGCCTGGTGACCCCCGACGACCAGGACCCCATCTGCGGCGCGTCCTACCTGCGCTCCTACAACGTCAAGGTCTACAAGGCCACGGCCGAGAACTCCCCCTTCGGCAACCCGGTGCCCTGCGGCGAAGACGGCACGCCCATCATCTGCGACGCCTCCGACCCGCGCCTGCTCGACTGGATGCCCAACTACGAGATTCGAAACGAGGCGTAAGCGATGGCACACAAGACTATCGTCACCGACCTGAACCGCTGCGTCGGCTGCCTGGGCTGCATCGTCGCCTGCAAGACGGTCAACGACGTGCGCGTCGGCTCCTTCCGCAACAAGGTGCTGCGCCAGGGCCCCTTCCCCCGCCAGGAGGGCGGCAACTGGCCCGACGTCGACATGTACTTCCTGCCCGTGTCCTGCCAGCACTGCGCGAGCCCCGAGTGCGTGACGGTGTGCCCCACCGGCGCCTCGCGCATCAACGAGGAGGACGGCACCGTCCAGATCGACCGCGACCAGTGCATCGGCTGCGGCGCGTGCCTCACGGCCTGCCCCTACGGCTGCCGCTACGTCGACGTGGACACCTCCGTCGCCGAGAAGTGCGACCTGTGCGCGAGCATCACCTCCGAGGGCGGCCTGCCCCAGTGCGTCACGCAGTGCGGCGGCATGGCCCGCTGGTACGGCGACCTCGACGAGGGCATCGAGACCTTCAAGGGCCCGCGCGGCGAGACCCTGGGCGACTTCGTGGAGGAGTACGCCGAGGGCGACCTCTACCGCCTGGACGACGAGGGCAACGCGCCCCAGGGCGTCTACATCCTGCGCCGCATGGCCTGGCAGGGCGGCGACGTCTCCATGCAGTAAGGCCTGGGCGCCTCGGCGCCTGACGTGGGGCCGGCCGTGACGTCCCCCTCATACCCCCGGTCGGTCCCCAAGGCCCCGCGAGCTTCGCGCCCGCGGGGCCTTTTTCGTGCGGTGGGGCGCATGGGACGCTAAAAAGCACATCACCCCTGAGGTTGTATTGTCGCCTGAGCAGGGCTTTCGCCCTGCGGGTTTGATGCGGACTTTCAGGGCGGCATGCATTATCGAAATCGTTCACGGCCAAGCGGCCCACCGCCGCGCAGGCTGAAAGCACGCCATAGCTGAAGGGAAGTAGCAATGTCTCGCACGAACATCACTGCATGCACCCGCCGCTCTTTTGTCGCCGGCTCCGCCGCCACGGCCGCCCTGGCAAGCGTCGCCCCCGCGGCCGCCATCGCTGAGGAAGCCGCCGAGGAGGCTCCCGCCGCAACGCCCGCCAACCGCTGGCAGTCTGAGGCCGCAGCCGCTTGGCAGACCGCTCCCGAGCCCGTCGCCGAGGACCAGATCACTGACGGCGGCACCTTTGACGTCGTCATCGCCGGCGGTGGCCAGGCCGGTACCTGGACCGCCAAGTACGCTGCCAAGAACGGCTTGACCGTCGCTGTGGTGGAGTCTCAGGAGAAAGAGTCCCACATGTACATCGGCGGCGAGGTCGGCACCATCAACAACCCCTGGGCCCTTGCTCACGGTGCTACCGAGATCGACCCTCAGGACTTTATGCGTGAGGTCTACCGCCGCAACCAGGGCCGCTCCAACCAGCGCATCATCAAGGCCTATGTCGACCATTCCGGCCAGTTCCTGCAGGACGTCATCGAAGAGATGGGCGAGGACTGGATGGACGAGCACGAGCTGCACGTCACGAGCTGCCCGCCCGACGACCGCATCATCATGGACCCCTCCGGCTACAAGTACTACCTGGGCACCGTCATCTTCCGCGACCCCGACATGGCGCTTTCCGAGTGGAGCTGGAACGAAGTCATGACGAGGATGAAGACCGACTCCCAGGAGGATGGCGCAAAGTGGCTGTTCAACAGCCATGCCGAGTACCTTGAGAAGGACGCCGACGGCCGCGTTGTCTCTGTCGTCGTTCTCAACCGCGCCGACGGCACCTACAGCCGCCTCACGGCCACCAAGGGCGTCATCCTCACCGGTGGCGACTTCGCCGGCAACGTCGACATGATGCGCGACATCAACGACGAGTACCGTCACCTGGCTGAGAGCCTGGGCGACATCGAGCTTGCCGCTGCCATCCCCATGTTCCTCGAGCGCGACGGCTCCGCCATAGCCATGGGCGTCTGGGCCGGCGGCCACATCGAGGTCGGCCCGCATGCTGGCATGAACACCGGCCAGGCCGGCCCCGAGGCTCCCTGGGGCCCCGGCTACGTCATGCTCAACCAGCTCGGCAGGCGCTTCTGCGATGAGTGCGCCGGCGGCGCCGAGGGCTCGGCTTACATGGTGCCCCGTCAGCCCAAGGGCTCGGTTGTGGCTATCGCCGACGCCAACTGGCAGGACCTCGTGTACTCCATGCCTCCCTGCCATGAGGCCGTGGATTACGCCCGCTCCAAGGGCTGGCCTGCAACCGTCGAGAGCATGGAGGCCGTGAAGCCCGGCGACGAGCCTACCACCGCCATTGCCTACTCCAGCCAGCCCGACGTGTACTGTGCCGAGACGCTTGAGGACCTCGTCCGTATCGTTGGCTGCTGGAACGAGGACGAGCAGGCCGCGGCTCTGGCCGAGCTCAAGCGCTATCAGGAGATGGCTGCCGCCGGTCAGGACGACGACTTCGCCAAGGACCCCCGCATCCTTGCCGTCTCGAAGCTCGACACGCCTCCCTTCTATGCCGTCGTGGGCTCCACCACGGCCATGAACCCCGGTCTGTGCCAGACTTGCGGCCTTGACATCGACGATGAGCACCATGTCCTCGATTTCGACCTGCGTCCCATCCCCGGCCTCTTCGCTGCAGGCAACAACGCCGGCAACCGCTTCTGCGTGCAGTACGCAACGCCTCTGTCGGGCATGAGCCTGGGCTTCTGCCTCACTGAGGGCCGTCTGCTCGCCGAGGGCCTGGCCGACGGTTCTATTGCCTAAACTGGGACAACGCTGCTTCAAGAGCCGAATTGATTGGGTCGGCCTGCGCATGGATGCGTGGGTCGACCTTTTGTTGTTGGATGGCCCTGCGCTTGGCACAGAGAGCGCCATCTTATATATAGGTTCGTGTGCCCCAGCTCACGTATGCGCTATCCTTATCTCGTTTGAGGGAAAGGGGAGCTCGTGGCTGGCAATTCCATACATGAGGGGAAGCCTCGTCCTGCCTTGCTACCGAGGCCGTTGTATCGCTTTATAGGGTTTGCTTTCACGCAAGCCTGGCTTGTGGGGGTCTGCCTGGGGCGGGCGGTGTGCTTTACCCCGAAACCCTTGGTGTCTCTGATGAACGATGCCGCTCTTCCCGCATGTGTGGGGCTCGCCGTCTCCTCGGCCGTGGTGCTTGTCTGCACGTTGCGCATTGTCCCCCTGTGTCGCAAGCGTGTCGCATGCCTGCTTGCGGCGCTGGCATGCTGCCTGTGTTCAGCGGCCATGGCATGCTCTGCGTATGGCATAGCGCCTGCCAGCGTTTTTGTTCCAGCTGCCTTTTTTGCTGGTGCTGCGGCTGGTGTACAGGTTTTGGCATGGCAAGAGTACTTTTCGACGCTTGGGGCACGCTGCGCCATCACGGGCATGGCTGCCTCGTCTGCCATGGGAGCCATTCTTTTTCTTGTGTGCGAGTTTTTCCCGCAGCCCTTCGGTGCCGCTTTGTTCGTCGTGCTGCCTCTTTTGGGGGAGCTGACGCGCCGGCCGCCAGCAGGCACGCGGTTCTTCTCTACGACAGGGGAGCCGATAAGCACCCGCCAGCTGTTCGCCAACATGCTGCGCGACTATTCGCCCAGGATGTATGTGCTGTGCGCCCTCGTGTCGCTTGCCTTTAGTTGTGGCTGCTCGCTGACCTCGCCTGATTTGACGATTCTTGCCGGGCCCGGAGGCGCGTTTTTCGTTGTTCTTGCGGGGCTCGTCATGTGTGCAAGTTGCCTGGCGGTGCTTCTTGTGACCCCGCAGCGCCTCATGCGGCTCTTCTACGTCGCGCTTCCCTTGCTCATGCTGGATGCGGCCCTGCTTGGCTGGGACTTGCCTGCGATGGGAACCGTGGAGCTCCTAGCAGGAGCCGCGGGCGTGTCGCTGGCATATTGCCTGGTGTGGGCGCTCATGGTGAGCGTCGCCCAAAGCATGCGCCTGGCAACCTTGGGCCTTATCGCCTTCTTGCACACATCGTGCTTCCTGGGTGTCGTGCTGGGACAGCTCGTGGTGAGTGCTGTGGGCACCGACGTTGTGCGCGGCTCCATCGTCATGCTTGCCTGTCTGGGCGCGGCCGCCCTGCTCTTTGCCGGCTTCAACGGCAAGGTCACGGTGAGCGAGGAGATGTTCTCGGCCCCTCAAGGCGACCAGCTTGAGCGCGCCGTGTGCGACCTTGCGCAGGAGTGCGGCCTTACGCCCCGCGAGCTCGAGGTCCTTCAGGCGTGGTCGACGGGCCATAACGCTGCTTATATCGAGCAAAACCTGGGAATCTCGCGCAACACGGTGAAGACCCACCTCAACCATATCTATCAAAAGACCGGCACTGCGGGCAGGGAAGAGCTGCTGGGCCTTCTCGATCAGCGTAAGGCTTCAATAAAGTAGGGAGAGGGGAGCGCGCGATAAGGCCGTATGCGGGGCGCGCTATGCCGCTCGCCGCTCGCGGTGAGTACGTTTGCTGTTCGTTTTGAACCGATGGCGTGAGTTTGGAAACATTTCTGTAACCAGAGAGTCAAGATGCGGTAATCTTTTCGCTTAACTGCGCTCCATAGCGTATGAAATTCCAAGGGAATGTTCTGCCAAAAGGAAAGGCGATACCTGCGATGTCCCAGACGACCGGCACGGCAAGCGCATCCAAGACCGCTTGCGCCGACACGGCTTTCATCACCAAGCTTGGCCTTGAGGGGGCGGAACCTGCGCTCGTGCATGTGGACATGGCTCCCGCCAACCTTATCGAGGCATCCGTCGAGCGCCACGAGGGCACCCTTACGAGCACCGGTTCGCTTGCGGTGACCACGGGCGAGTACACGGGCCGTGCCCCGCAGAACCGCTTCATCGTCGACACGCCCAACGTGCACGACCGCATCGCGTGGGGCAAGGTCAACGCCCCCATGGCACCCGAGAACTTCGACCGCATCTACGAGGGTGTTCGCTCCTATCTTGCCGAGCGTGACACGTATGTCGTGCGCGGCATGGCCGGTGCCGACCGCGCTCACTCGCGCAATTTCGCCGTCGTCTGCGAGAAGCCTCACCAGGCCCTCTTCGCCCGTCAGATGCTCGTGAGGCCCGCCGCCGAGGAGCTCGCTTCCTACGAGCCTGATTTCGTGGTGCTCGCAGCCCCTGATTACCGCTGCAACCCTGAGACCGACGGCACCGCCACCGAGTCGGTCGTGGCCATCAACTTCGAGCGTCGCATCATCATCGTCGCAGGTACCGGCTACTCCGGCGAGATCAAGAAGTCCATCTTCTCCACGATGAACTACCTGCTCCCCGTTGAGGACAACGTGCTCTCCATGCACTGCTCTTCCAACGTCGACCCGCAGACGGGTCGCACGGCGGTCTTCTTCGGCCTGTCGGGCACTGGCAAGACCACCCTTTCGGCCGACCCCACCCGCAGGCTTATCGGCGACGACGAGCACGGCTGGTCCGACGAGCACGTCTTCAACATCGAGGGTGGCTGCTACGCCAAGTGCATCGACCTCACCGAAGAGGGCGAGCCTGACATCTACCACGCCATTCGCTTTGGTTCGGTCACCGAGAACGTCATCATCTCGGCCAGGACCTGCGAGCCCGATTACTCTGACACGCGCATCACGGAGAACACGCGCGTCGCGTACCCTGTCGAGCACATCGACAACGCGGTGCTCGAGGGCGTCGGCACCACGCCCAGCGTCGTCGTCTTCCTCACGGCCGACGCCTTTGGCGTCCTGCCTCCCATCTCGCGCCTCTCTGAGGAAGCCGCCATGTACCACTTCATGACGGGCTTTACCTCCAAGGTCGCCGGCACCGAGCAGGGCATCAAAGAGCCTGTCCCCACGTTCTCCGCTCTCTTCGGCGAGCCCTTCATGCCGCTCGACCCGCTCGAGTACGCTGAGATGCTCAAGGAGCGCATCGAGCGCGACCACGCCCGTGTCTACCTGGTCAACACCGGCTGGACCGGCGGCGGCTACGGCGTGGGCCATCGCATGAAGCTCTCTGCCACCCGCGCCATGGTGCGTGCTGCCCTTTCCGGCGAGCTCGATGAGCAGCCTTTCAGCCATGACGAGCGTTTCGGCGTCGATGTGCCCCTGAGCTGCCCGGGTGTGGACGCCGCCCTTCTCGACGCCCGCAGCACGTGGGCCGATGGTGCGCAGTACGACCTTGCTGCCGACCATCTCGCCGACATGTTCCAGAAGAACTTTGCCGCGCGTTATCCCCATGCGCCCGAGTCTGTGCGCCAGGCCGGCCCCAAGCCCCTCTCGGAAGACGTCAAGGAGGCTGACATAGTCAGCTCCGAGCCGATGTGCGACGTTAACTCTTCCGCCGGCGTCCGTCTGGACAGCCCGGCAATCTAGCACGTTCGTACAGCTTTTAGCTTGCTAGGTGCCGACCGCTTGCGCCCTTCTCGTGAAGTGACGCGGCGGTCGGCTTTTGTTTTATACAATCCTTTCGATCATATATAAAGGGGCTTGGACGCGTTGGTGCGCGGCTGGGTCTCTCGGTGTGGGTGTTGGCCCCTTGCTCCATACCGTCGCTTGAGTGAGGGGAGCGAAAGTCGAGGTCTTCGGTGTCTGGTGCGCAATCCCTGTCTGTAGCCCGCACGCGTGTGTGCGTTGCCTTGCTCGTTATCCTGGGCTTTACGTTGGGATGTTCCGAATTCATCATCATCGGCATTACCCCGCAGATTGCCGCCGATTATGGCGTGGGCCTGTCTCAGGTGGGCATGCTCATCAGCGTTTTTGCCGTCACGTATGCGTTTGTGACACCTACGTTGGCCCTCACCACTGGGCGCTTCAAGCGATTCCACTTGCTCATTGTGTACTGCGTCGTCTTTTGCCTGGGCAACCTTCTGTCGCTCATCGCCCCCAATTTCGAGATCCTGCTCATCTCGCGTATCTTGATTGGCTCGGTGTCTGGAGCCCTCCTTGCTGTTGGCGTGACGTTCATCCCGGAGCTTCTGGGTCCCAGCAAGGTCTCCATGGCCATCTCGGTCATCTACGCAGCGTTCTCGGTTGCCATGGTCATTGCAACCTCGGCCGGCAAGATGATTGCCGACACCTGGAACTGGCACGTTGACATGGCAATCGTTTTGGTGCTGTGCGTCGTGGTGTGCGCGGTGATGATTGCCCTGATGCCCCGGGAAGGCGCTACCGACGTCCCTGCAACGTTTCGTGAGCAGGCCGTCCTGCTCAAGCAGCCATGCGTGCTTGTGGGCATGGCCGTCTTCATGTTCGCCGTGGGCGCGATCTACGTGTTCTACGGCTATGTGACGCCTTATTTCGTCGATGTACTTGGCATGGGCAACGTCGAGGCGAGCATGGCGCTCATGGCTTATGGTGCCGTCACCTTCTTCTCAAACCTGCTGTCAGGCTGGGTCGATTCCAAGTTCGGCGTCAAGGCGCTTATCCCGCTCTTTATCGTTGATGCGGCGGTGCTGCTGGGCCTGTATTTCGCGACTCCCAAGATGCCGGAAAGCCTCATTCTGATCTTTGCCATTGGTTTGCTCATGTATGTGCAGTCGGTGCCGTGCATCTCCATGTTCATGCACACTGCGAACTCCAAGTGCCCCAAGGCGCTCACCCTTGCCAGCTCGTTGGAGCCCGTCTCGTTCAACGTCGGCATCGCGTTTGGCACTGCCGTGGGCGGCCTTGTGGTCGAGGGCCCCGGCATGCACTGCGCGGGTCTTGTGGGATCGGGCCTGTCGCTTGTGGGCCTGGCGTTGGCACTTGTGATGTTGCGACTCGTCAGGCATAGCCGCTAAGTTGTGTATGGCGGGGTTGAAGATGGTCGACGAACCAGGCATGCGGGAAGATGCCGTGCCCAATCCGGGGCCTGAATCCGCTGGGTCCTTATTCGACATAGCAGCTGATGTTTTACTTGAACGTTATGGTTTTATTGGCTGTGTGCTTGAACCGCTGTGTTACTCCGAGAATCATACATACCGTGTGACCAGGCTAAACGAGAATCCGGTTGCAACGCTGCGCATATGCCGCCCTGGGTATCGAAGTCTGAGGGAATTGCAAGCGGAAATCGATTGGCTCTTCCACCTATACGGTGAAGTAAAACTTGAAGGTATCGAAATCATTCGTCCGATACTGGCCCTCGATGGTTCCGCCGTTCAAGCTGTGACGTTGCCTGACGGTAGCGTATTTCACGGGGTTGCTTTTGCATATATGGACGGAGTGACTCCCGACGAGGGGGATGGGGAGACGATGCGCCGCCTCTTCCGTCGCCTCGGATCGCTTGCCGCAGCGCTGCACGAGCATACCCGGGGCCTCGAGCCTGCCGCTGCGCCGCATGAACTTAACCAGGCACTTAGGCCTGGTACTGCGTTTGGCGAATTGACTCGGGGCCTCGGAGTTGCCGCTGCGCCGCGTGAACTAAACCAGGGGCTCAGGCCTGGCATTACGCTGGGCGAACAGATGCGTGGTCTTGGGGCTGCTGCTGCGCCCCGTGCTTCCTTCATACCGCCTATCACCCGCCCTGTCTGGGACTGTGACACCACGCTTGGCCCCCATGCTCTTTGGGGTGACTGGCGCGTTTTCGCTGGCTTTACCCCCCGAGAAAGGGCGCTTCTTGAGCGCGCTGAGACGCGCATTCGCTGCGTCATGGCCGCTTATGGCAAACCTTGCGAGCGTTTTGGACTCATCCATGCCGACATGCGCCTTGCAAATCTCCTCGTAGAAGGCGATATTCTCAAACTTCTTGATTTTGACGACTGTGCTTACAGCTGGCACCTCTTCGACCTTGCCGCTTCTCTCAGCTTTATCGAGGCGCGTCCGGATCTGCCTGACCTTGTCGCCGCATGGCTCGAGGGGTATCGGGCTGCATCCACCGCGCATCCCCTTGAAGAGGCGGATGTGGCCGTCATTCCCTCGCTTATCATGATGCGCCGCCTTCAACTCACCGCATGGCTTGCTACCAGGCATGATTCCGACCCTGTTCCTGCCTTGCTTTCTACATGGAAGCAAGACACGCTCGCATTGGCCGCGCGCTACCTTCAGAGTTGATGCCTCTCGGCCCGTTTTGACGGCAAGAGCGAGTCGTCTCAGTGCGCTTTTGCACATGTTTGTATCACGTTTGATATACAAAGCAACGTTTTAGTTGCCTTTGCAACGCTTGCTTTATGCTGCTGACGGGTAATTTTCTCCGCTAAAGCGTTCAGTCCTGCTTTTGCCCGATTCGAAATCATTATGTCCCACGTAACTCTCATGCGCGTCGAAATCGTGTTTACCGCACAGTTAAAATGCCTCATTTCACCCTCACTACGACGTGTTTTGATGTGTGTCTCATTTCTGTGTACCAATCGTATTACATTTTGAACGCCTAAAAAGTGCCAAACCGTCAACTAAATTGCCCCTGTGGTCCTGTGTTGCCCTCGTTTGGGTCTACTATTCCACCTTGTAGGGAAAGGCTCGGCATGCGGGTGCCCGATGGTTGCTTCATTCTTGAAGCAAATGTGAAGACGTCTCAGCACGTCGTGCCTTATGGGGGAGAGTTACGAGGAACGCAAGGGAGGGAATCGAATGGGAAGCAAGTTTGTCATGGCCGATCCGCGCAAGTGCGTGGGGTGCAAGGCGTGCATGGCGGCGTGTCTGGTGAAGCATTACGTGCCGGGCGACATACCTGTGTCGAGGTTGAACGTGGTTGCCTACAACGGGATGACGTCGCCGGTGGCGTGCCACCACTGTGCCGACGCCCCGTGTGCGGCGGCATGTCCTACGCAGGCGCTCTACAAGGACGGCGACCGAGTCGGCGTGCGCATGGAGCGCTGCATCGGATGCGCCAGCTGCGTCACGGCCTGCCCATACGGCGCGGTGCGCATCGAGTCGGGCTTCGGCATGCATGAGTTTGACGGAATGCACCTGGGCGCTCGCGCCTCTGCGACCGTCATCAAGTGCGACCGCTGCTACGACCGCACGAACGGCCCGGCTTGCGTGGAGGCGTGCACGTCGCACGCGCTGCGCTTGGTTGACCAAGACCAGATAGACGCTGCTCTGAAGAAAGCGGGTCAGGCGCCCGTCTGCGAAACAGGCGCCTGACGGATGTGCCGTGCATGGGCCTTCGAAAACACGTGCGCGGCATGCAAGTGAACTGCGTAAGCACCGGAAAGGTTGACCATGGAAAAACATATGGTCGTGTGCCCTTACTGCGGTACTGGGTGCAAGTTCAACCTTATTGTAGAGAATGATTTGGTCGTGGGCGCCGAGCCTCTGCCCGGTCTCACAAATGAAGGATTTCTCTGCCTCAAGGGCTGGTTCGGATACGACTTCATCAACGACACGAAGATCTTGACGCCGCGCCTCATGCACCCCATGATGCGCGAGTCCAAGGACGCCCCGCTCAAGCAGGTCTCCTGGGACACGGCGCTCGACTTCATCGCTTCCAAGCTCTCTGAGATCAAGGCGAAGTACGGCCCGGATTCCATCTTCGTGACGGGGTCCTCGCGCGGCACGGGCAACGAGTCCAACCTCGTGGCCCAGCGTTTTGCCCGCGCCTGCATCGGGACCAACAACATCGACAACTGCGCCCGTGTTTGACACGGCCCTACTGTCGTCGGTCTGATTGACACACTCGGTGCTGGTTCCATGAGCTGCGGCGTTCCCGGTATTGAGGACGCCGGCTGCTTGTTCTTGTTCGGTTACAACCCCAACACGTCCCACCCCCTGGTCGCCCGCCGCATGGTGAAGGCCAAGGAAAAGGGCGCCAAGATCATCGTCGCCGACCCGCGCTTCATTGAGACTGCGCGCATCGCCGACATCTACATGCCGTTGAGGAACGGTTCCAACATTGCATTCCTCAACGCGTTTGCAAACTCCATCGTCACGCAGGGCCTCATGGACGAGGAGTTCGTGCGCGAGCACACCCTGGGCTTCGAGGAGTGGTGGGAGACCATCGAGCGCTACACCCCCGAGAACACCCAGCACATCACAGGCATCGACCCGGGCATGATGCACGAGGCCGCACGCATGTACGCCACGGCCAAGCCGTCCTCCATCCTGTGCTGGGGCATGGGCGTCTGCCAGCACAGACAGAACGTCGAGGCGGTCCATACCTGCGCGGCCATTGCCTGCATCTCGCATCAGATTGGCAAACCCAATTCCGGCGTGGCTCCCGTGCGCGGCCAGAACAACGTGCAGGGTGCCTGCGACATGGGTGCGCTGCCCAACTTCTTCCCTGGCTACCAGAAGGTCACCGACCCTGCCATCAGGCAGAAGTTCGCTGACAACTGGAACATCCCGGTGGAGCAGCTCTCCGACCACGTGGGCTACAAGGTCACCGACCTGGGTCACCTGGTTGAGGAGGGCAAGATCCATGCGTTCTATAACTTCGGCGAGGACCCGCTGCAGACCGATCACGACACGCAGCACCTTGCTCACCAGCTCTCCAAGCTCGACCTCTTCGTGTCGCAGGACATCTTCATGACGCAGACGAGCGCCGTGGCCGATGTCGTGCTTCCCGCCACGAGCTGGGGCGAGCACGAGGGCGTCTTCTCTGCCTGCGACCGCACGTTCCAGTACTTCAGCGCCGCGGTTCCTCCCAAGGGCGAGTGCAAGCACGACTGGCAGATCTTCTCCGAGATCGCCGAGCGCATGGGCTACGACATGCACTACAAGAACACCCAGGACATCTGGGACCACGAGTGCCGCAACATGTGGCCCGCCGCCTATGGCGCGACCTACGAGAAGATGGCAGGCTGCGGCCATGCCCAGTGGCCCATCCCCACGCTCGAGCATCCCGGCTCGCCCGACCTGTTCCTTGGCGGCAAGTTTACGACCCCCGAGGGCAAGGCCCATCTCGTGGCCCACGACTACGTCGACCCCTCCGAGATGCCCGACGACCAGTACCCGCTCATCCTGTGCACCGTCCGCGAGGTCGGCCACTACTCGTGCCGCTCCATGACCGGCAACTGCGAGCAGCTGTCCAACCTTGCCGAAGAGCCGGGCTTTGCCCATATCCACCCCGCCGACGCCCAGGCGCGCGGCATCAAGAACAACGACCTGGTGTGGGTGTCCTCTCGCCGCGGCAAGATCATCACCCGAGCCTTCGTGGACGACCGTGTGAACGAGGGCGCCGTCTACATGACCTACCAGTGGTGGATCGGCAAGTGCAACGACCTGACCATCCACCGCGTCGACGCCCGCTCGCGCACCCCCGAGAGCAAGTACTGTGCCATCGAGGTCGAGCGCGTAGAAGACCAGGTATGGGCCGAGCAGCACGCCGAGGAGCTCTACATGGAGCTCAAGGCGCGCCTCACCGCCGAGTCCAACGAGGGCCAGTACGCAGACCTGCGCGTCGCATACAACGGCCTGGAAAAGCGCGACGTCACCCCTGGTCAGGTAAGCGAGCTCAACTAGAGGCGCCCGCAGCCTGCGGGGCCGCAGGGGCGGGGGGAGAACCCCCGGCCCGGTGGCCCCGCCCAAGGCGCCCCTCCGGCGTCACCCACGTTCATCCAATGAAGGGAGGGCAAATGAATCGCTACATCGCAATATACCCGAGCCGCTGCGTGGCCTGCGGAACATGCCGTGCCGCGTGCAGCGAGGGACATCGGCGTGCGGGCCTGTCCAAAGAGCCTCGTCTGGCGCTCTTTGAGAGCCGCGACCTGGTCGCTTCGGTCACATGCCACCATTGCGAGGGCGCCCCTTGCCTCAAAGTATGTCCCATCAACGCCATCCGTCGCGATCCCGACGGTTGCATCCGCGTTGACGAAGCCCACTGCATCGGCTGCAAGCTGTGCGCCGTGTCGTGCCCCTTCGGCGCAATCCACATGGCCGGCACGCCCCGCGCCGGCGTGGCGGGCATCGAGTACAACACCCCGTCGTTCCCCGGCTCGCTCGACCCGATCCTCCAGTGCGAGGTGGGCGTCTCGCCCGTCGCGGTCAAGTGCGACCTGTGCGCCTACGACAACTGCAAGCCCCACTGTGTGGACGCCTGCATCACCGAGGCGCTCGTGCTCATGGAGTGCGACGAGGAAGGCAAGGAAATCGCCTGCCGCCGCTCCAACAGCGTGCGGGAGGGCCTCGAGGCTTTCCAGAACATGGACGAGGAAGGGGGGAACTAGACCATGGACCTGCTGCTTATCTCCGTTTTCGTGTCGGTTGTGGGTGCCGTGCTGTCCCTGCTTCTGAGCAAGAAGGAGGACACCGCGAAGAATGTCGCGTGCTTCTTCGGCACGATTGCCTCCGCCGTCGCCGTGATTGCCGGCGTAGGCGCGGTGCTCGACCCGGTGGGCGTGTCCGTGAGCTTCGCCACGCCCTTCTCGTTCGCGGACTTCTCCATCATGCTCAACGGCCTGAACGGCCTTCTGCTCGTCGCCATCAACATCCTGGGCTTCGTTGCCTGGATCTACGGCATCTCGTACTTCGACGAGTACAAGGGCATGGGCCTGGGAGCCATCGGCTTCTTCATGAACGCGTTCATCGCCTCCATGAACCTCGTCCTCACCGTGGACAACGCCTTCTGGTTCCTCGTGTTCTTCGAGCTCATGAGCCTTTCCTCGTACTTCCTCGTCATCATCGAGCAGAAGCCCGCCTCCATCCGCGTTGGCTTCTTGTACCTGGTCATGGCCCACATCGGCTTCATGGGCATCATGATCGGCTTCCTCATCATGGCCGCCCAGACCGGCTCCTTCGAGTTTTCGACCTTCCGCGCCCATGACTTCGGCCCGATCCTGGGTTCGGTGTGCTTCGTGCTCGCCTTCGTGGGCTTCGGCTGCAAGGCCGGCATGTTCCCGTTCCACTCCTGGCTTCCCCAGGCTCACCCGGCGGCGCCTTCCAACGTGTCGGCGCTCATGTCCGGCGGCATGATCAAGATCGGCGTCTTCGGTATCGTGAAGGTCGGTTTGGACCTGCTCGCCGCCACCGGCGTGCAGCTGTGGTGGGGCCTGCTCATCCTCGTGATCGGCGCCCTGTCCAGCGTGCTGGGCGTGGCCTACGCCTTGGGTGAGCACGACATCAAGAAGCTCCTTGCCTACCACTCCGTCGAGAACATCGGCATCATCCTTCTCGGCATTGGCATCGGCTTCATGGGTCTGGCGCTGAACCAGCCCGTCATCGCCGGTCTGGCCCTCATGGCCGGCCTGTACCACGTGCTCAACCATGCCATGTTCAAGGGCCTGCTCTTCCTGGGTGCGGGCTCGGTGCTCTACACCACGGGCAGCCGCAACATGGAGATCATGGGCGGCCTGGTGCATGCCATGCCTGTGACTGCGATGTGCTTCCTCATCGGGTCGCTGGCCATCTCTGCCATCCCGCCGCTGAACGGCTTTGTGTCCGAGTGGTTCATCTATCAGTCGATGTTTTCCATCGCCGGTGTGGCGACGGTGGCCGTGAAGTTCTTCGTGGCGTTCGCCGCCGTGTCGCTGGCCATCACGGGCGCCCTGGCCGTCACCTGCTTTGTTAAGGCGTACGGCGTCACGTTCCTGGGCTCGCCTCGCTCCGAGGTTGCCAAGCAGGCGCGTGAGGTCCCGGCCCCCATGCGTTTCGGCATGGTCGTTCTGGCCGTCATCTGCGTGCTTCTCGGCATCGGCGCCCCGTGGGTTGCCCCCGTCATGCAGGGTGTCGCCGCTTCCATCCTGAGCGCCTCCACCGTCGTGGTCGCCGAGGGCGCCACGCTGGTGAACCCGGTTCTGGGCAGCGCCATCTCCACGCCGTTCGTTGCCGTCCTGCTCATCGCTTGCGTGCTGCTCCCCATGGCCGCCAAGCAGGTCTTCGCCCATGGTGGCAAGGCCAGCGACCGCGACCCCTGGGCCTGCGGTTACGCGCTCGACCCGGGCATGCCCGTCATCGCCACCACCTTCGCCACCGAGGTCAAGCACTTCCTGCGCCCGATCTACGCGGCTCGCACCGCCGTCGTGGCCAAGAAGGACGCCTTCGTGTCGGGCTTCAACGCGCTTGTGCGTGGGGCCGGCAAGGCTGAGGGTTTCGCCGACAAGTACCTTGTCGACACCGTCGCATCGTTCGTCTCATGGCTCGGACAGAAGGCCCAGCGCATCGAGGGCGGCAACTTCCGCGTGTACATCGTGTACATCGTGGCCGCGCTCGTGTTCTTCCTCGTCCTTGCCGTCCTGGTCAAGTAGGGGAGGGCTGAGAACATGGAAATCATCGTCGCGATTCTGCAGGCCCTTCTGCTGGTTCTTCTGGCTCCGCTGTTCTCGGGTACTTCCCGTTGGCTGCGCGCCAAGATGCACACGCGCAGGGGTCCGTCCATCTTCCAGGACTATTACGACATCGCCAAGCTCTTCAAGCGTCAAGACGTTCATCCTTCGTGCTCGAGCTTCGTGCACACCTGGATGCCCGCCATCTTCCTGGGCACCATGCTCCTGCTCGCCATGGGCATCCCGATGTTCACGGCCTCGAGCCCCATCCCGCTTCTGGGCGACATCATCTTGGTGCTCTACCTGCTCGCACTCACCCGCTTCTTCTTCTCGCTTTCCGCCATCGACTCCGGTGACGCCTATGCGGGCCACGGCGGCGTGCGCGAGCTGATTGTGGGCGTGCTCGTGGAGCCTTCCATGATGCTGGCCTTGTTCGTCATGGGTCTCACCTGCGGCACCACCTCCATCGCCGTTATGGGCCAGTCGGTGGCCGACCTGTCCGTTGCCGCTCCGGTGGGCGTCATCGTGGCAGCCATCGCCTTCTTCTTGGCCTGCTACGTCGAGCTCGGCAAGCTTCCCTTCGACCTGGCAGAGGCCGAGCAGGAGCTTCAGGAGGGCCCGCTTTCTGAGTACTCCGGCCCGAGCCTGGCCATGGCGAAGATGGCCCTGTCCATGAAACAGACCATCATCATCGCCTGGTTCATCGCCATCTTCCTGCCGTGGGGCGCCGCTACCGAGCTCACCGTGCCGGCAATCCTTCTGGGCATCCTGTTCTTCCTCATCAAGATGGCCGTGATCTTCTTCCTCTGCTCTGTGTTCGAAAACGTTGTCAGCCGTGTCCGTTACAAGCTCGTCGGTCGCCAGACCTGGTGCATCGTGGCCCTCGCCGCCTTTGCCTTTGTGCTGTGCGCCCTGGGACTTTAGGAAGGAGGACCGCTCATGTTAACGACTCTTTCCGTGCTGGGCCTCGCCGCCACGCTCGTGCCGTTTGTGTGCGCGCTCGTCATCGCGATGTGCCCGCAGCGCATGGCCAAGTGGATTTGCATCTTTGCGGCTGCCGTCTCCACGGCTTGCGCCCTGTTTGCTTGGATCGGCCTGGGCATTGACGGAGGGGCTGCGCAGACCCTCGACATCGCCGCTGTCGGCGACGCCCTCGTGGTCGGCTTCATCTTCGACAAGATGAGCGTCATGCTCGCCACGGCCTTCGTCGGCATCGGCCTGCTCATCGCCATCTACTCCATCGGGTACATGAACGCGGGCAACCGCGAGCACCCCGACGCGCCGCGCCGCCGCTTCTATGCGTTCTTCACCGTGTTCATCGGCGCCATGGCGGGCCTGGTCTACAGCAACACCCTCGTCACCCAGCTCGTGTTCTTCGAGGTCACGGGTGCCTGCTCCTGGGCGCTCATCGGTTACTACCACACCGCCACTGCGCAGAAGTCGGCCATGAAGGCCCTCATCCTCACGCACATCGGCGCCCTGGGCCTGTACGTGGCCGTGTGCCTGCTCTTTGCCCAGACCGGCACGTTCGAGGTCTCTGCCCTGGCCAGCCTCGACAGCGGTTGGAAGACCGCGATCCTGGTCTGCATCATCATTGCCGCGTGGGCCAAGTCCGCGCAGCTGCCGTTCTACATGTGGCTGCCCAGCGCCATGGAGGCCCCCACGCCCGTGTCGGCCTACCTGCACGGCGCCTCGATGGTCAAGGTCGGCGTCGCGGTCCTGGCGCGCGCCCTGGCCAGCGCCGGCGTCATCCCCGAGTCCGTCGGCTGGGTCATCGTCATCGGCGCCATCGTGACGATGCTCTTCAGCTTCCTGATGTACCTGCCGCAGAAGGACATGAAGCGCCTGCTGGCCTTCTCCACCATCTCGCAGCTGTCCTACATCTTCCTGGGATTTGGCTTCTACGTGTTCGGCAGCCAGCTCGCCTTTGACGGCGGCGTCATGCACATCTTCAACCACGCTTTCGCCAAGACCCTGTTCTTCCTGGTAGCCGGTTGCTTCAGCTACGTGCTCGGCACCCGCATGCTCCCCAACATCAAGGGCGTCATCAAGAAGTACCCGCTTCTCGGCGTCGCCTTCGGTTGCGCGGCCCTGGCCATCGCGGGCTGCCCGCCCTTCAACGGCTTCTTCTCGAAGTTCGCCATCTTCGGCGGCAGCTTCCAGGCCGCTCAGGGCAACTGGCTGCTCATGCTCATCGTCATCGTCGGCCTGCTCGAGACCGTGGCGTGCTTCGCCTGGTTCCTCAAGTGGATGGGTCAGGTCCTTCCCGGTGAGCCTTCGCCCACCGTCGAGGCCGGCGTTGCCATCCCCAAGCAGATGACCGCCGTGTTCGTCGTTCTTATCATCATGACTGTGGCCTCCAGCTTCATCGCGGCCGCCTGGATCGGTTAGGAGGGGGGAAGCATGGATGGATATGTGATCGTCAACGTCCTGGGAGCGCTTCTCATCGTCACCAGCCTGTCCGTGATGCTGACCAAGTCTCCCAAGACCTCCGCCTTCGAGTACGGCGCCCAGTCGATCGTGCTCGTGGCAATCTTCATCACGCTCGGCATCATCACGGGTTCCGGCTCGCTGTTCACCTGGGCCGGCACCGCCACGCTCACCAAGGTCATCTTCGTCCCGGCGGTCATGCTCTACACGTACAAGCTGATGGGTTCGCCTGACAACGACACCCCCTCGGCTGTGAGCCCGGTCGCCTCGATCGCGCTTGTCGCCGTTGAGCTGCTTGCTTGCTTCGTCGCCGTGTCGGGCATCAACCTGCCCACCGCCGCCGAGGTCAAGCCTGCGCTCGCCGTGTCGCTCGCGCACTTCTTCATCGGTCTGACCTGCATCGTGACCCAGCGCAACATCTTGAAGCAGGTCTTCGGCTACTGCCTGATGGAGAACGGCTCGCACGTGACCCTGGCGCTGCTGGCTCCCGAGGCCCCCGAGCTCGTGGAGGTCGGCATTGCGACCGACGCCGTGTTCGCCGTCATCATCATGTGCATCGTGGCTTACCGTATCTACAAGGTCAAGGCAACGCTCGACGCCAACGAGCTTGCGGAACTGAAGGGTTAGGAGGATAGTCATGTCGCTTTCTACGATTCTCATCATGCTCATCCTCGTTCCGCTCGCTGCGTGCCTCATCATGGCGGTCGCGCCCTCCAAGGCCGTTCCGCAGAGCTTCTACGAGTCGCTCCACATGGTGAGCGTCATCACCGTGTGCTGCCTGTCGGTGTACCTTGTGGTTCAGGTGTTCGTCTCCGGCGTGCCTGTGGATGCTGCGGGCCTGTGGTTCCGCCTGGACGACCTGGGCGCCATCTTCGTGACGCTCATCGGTGTCATCGGCCTGCTCACCGGTTCCTACTCGCTGCCCTATGTGCGTCACGACGTCGAGCGCGGCGCGATGGGCCCGAGCCAGGTCAAGCAGTACTACGCGTTCTTCAGCCTGTTCATCTTCTCGATGCTCATGGCCACCACAACGAACAACATCATCATGATGTGGGCCTCCGTCGAGCTCACCACGCTCGCCACGGTCTTCCTCGTGGGCGCCTACAACACCGAGTTCTCGCTTGAGGCCGCGTGGAAGTACATCATCGTCTGCACCGCCGGCGTCGCCTTTGGCCTGTACGGCACCGTGCTTGTCTACGCCAACGCCAACGCCATCGTGGCCGACCCCACCCAGGCGGTCTTCTGGACGAGCGTCCTTGAGGTCTCCAAGGGCTTCGACCCCACGCTCATCCAGATCGCCTTCGTGTTCGCCGCCATCGGCTTCGGCACCAAGGCGGGCCTGTTCCCCATGCACACCTGGCTGCCCGACGCCCACTCCGAGGCCCCCAGCCCCGTGTCGGCCCTGCTCTCCGGCGTTCTGCTCAAGTGCGCCATGCTCGTCGTGATTCGCTTCTACATCCTGACCGGCCAGGCCGTGGGCTATGCGTTCCCGCAGCTCGTCATGCTCGTGCTGGGCGTCGTCTCCATCGTCGCGGGTGCCCTGGCCGTCTTCTCGCAGAATGACCTCAAGCGCAAGCTGGCCTATTCTTCCAGCGAGAACATCGGCGTCGTGGCCCTGTGCCTGGGTTTCGGCGGCCCCATCGGCATCGCCGCCGCGCTCATCCACTGCATCGTGCACGGCTTCACCAAGGCGCTGCTGTTCTGCATTTCGGGCAACGTGCTCATGAAGTACGGCACGCGCGACCTGCGCAAAATCACCGGTCTCATCAAGGTTGCCCCCACCACGGCCGTCCTTCTGGCCCTTGGCCTGTTCGCCCTGGCCGGCTTCCCGCCCTTCGCCATGTTCACCTCTGAGGTCATGGCCTTTGTGTCCGGCGTCGTCTCGGGCAACGTCGTCATCGTCGTCATCGTCGGCATTGCCCTCACAATCGTCGTGGCGGCCTTTGCCCACGTCGTGGCCACTGCCGTCTTCGGCGACGCGCCTGAGGGCATCGAGAAGGGCGAGCTGAGCCCGGCCGCCCTCATCCCTGAGATCGTCATGATCGCGGTCGTGCTCTGGTTCGGCGCCGCCATGCCCATCCCGGTCATCGAGGGCGTGGAGAACGCAACCGCAATCGTCCTACAGTCCGATACCGACGCGCTGCACGAGATGCCCATCGTGTCCGAGCTCTTCGCGGGCACTTCGCAGACTGTTAGCGCCCAGGTCGAGTAAGGGAGGCAGACCTTGGCAACCAAGAAAAACGAGCGTCGGTGCTGCGAGTCGCACGTGAAGGCAGTGAAGGAGCTGTTCCCCGGCGCGGTCACCGACGCCGAGTGGATCAACTCCGAGCAGTGCTGCATCACGGTCAACGCCGACTCGGCCCCCGACGTCATCGAGCACCTGTACTATGAGCGCGACGGTTGGATGCCCGTCATGGTGGGCAACGACGAGCGCCAGCTCAACGGCCACTACGGCCTGTACTACGTGCTCTCCATGGAGGGCACGGACCCCGGCTACATGATGGTGAAGGTCAACGTCCCGCGCGACTCTGAGACCTTCATGGCCGTGAGCGCGAAGGTTCCGGCCGCTGTGTGGTCGGAGCGCGAGGTGCAGGACATGTTCGGCCTGCATGCCGACGGCATCATCGACAACCGCAACCTCGTGCTGCCCGACGACTGGCCCTCCGGCCTTTACCCGCTGCGCAAGGACACGATGGACTACCGCTATCGTCCCGAGCCCACGACCGACCTTGAGAACTACCAGTTCCTCAAGGAGGTCGGCAGCAAGGAGACTACCATCGTCCCCATGGGACCCTTGCACATCACCTCCGACGAGCCGGGCCACTTCCGCCTGTTCGTCGAGGGCGAGGACATCATCGACGCCGACTACCGCCTCTTCTTCATCCACCGCGGCATGGAGAAGTGCGCGGAGAGCCGCATGACCTACGACCAGGTGCCGTTCCTGGCAGAGCGTGTCTGCGGCATCTGCGGCTATGCCCACTCCGTGGCCTACGCCGAGACCATCGAGCATGCCCAGGGCATCGAGGTGCCGCTGCGCGCCCAGGTCATCCGCACCATCTGCCTGGAGACCGAGCGCCTGCACTCGCACCTGCTCAACCTGGGCCTCGTGTGCCACTACTCGGGCTTCGACACGGGCTTCCAGCACTTCTTCCGCGTTCGCGAGAAGGCCATGGACCTGGCGGAGATGCTCACGGGTGCCCGCAAGACCTACGGCCTCAACCTCATCGGCGGTGTGCGCCGCGACATGCTGAAGGAGCAGACGCTCGAGACCCTCAAGTGCCTCGCCGAGCTGCGCAGCGACGTGGAGCGCCTTGTTGCCGAGCTCATCTCCACGCCCAACTTCCTCAAGCGCGCCCAGGGCGTGGGCATCCTCGACCGCAAGGTCGCCCGCGACTTCAGCCCGGTGGGCCCGCTCGTGCGCGGCTCGGGCTTTGCCCGCGACGTGCGCTGGAACCATCCCTTCGACGGCTACAAGCTCGTAGCCGACAAGCACAAGCCCATCACGCAGGACACCTGTGACGTGCTTGGCCGCACGCTCGTGCGCGTGGGCGAGGTGTACGACTCCATCTCCATCATCGAGGAGCTCCTCCAGATGGACCTGCCCGACGGGCCCGTGCTCACCGAAGGCTGGACATACACGCCCAACAAGTTTGCCCTGGGCTATGCCGAGGCCCCGCGCGGCGAGGACGTGCATTGGTCGATGGTGGGCAACAACCAGAAGTGCTACCGTTGGCGCTGCAAGGCCTCCACGTACAGCAACTGGCCTGTGCTTCGCTACATGTTCCGCGGCAACACCATCTCCGACGCGGCCCTCATCGTCGGCTCGCTCGACCCGTGCTACTCCTGCACCGAGCGCGTCACCATCGTCGACGTCAACAAGCGCACCGAGAAGACGCTCACCAAGAAGCAGCTCGAGGACTACTGCCACGACCGTACCCATTCGCCTCTGAAGGACTAAGGGGGAGGCACAGAGATGTTCAAGACTATCAAAGAGATCTTGCGCACCGGCGACGCGACGATTAGGTACCCCTTTGCGCCGCTTGAGCGCCCCGTGGGTGCGCGTGGCAAGCCCGAGCACGACCCGATCGCCTGCATCGCGTGCGCGGCGTGCGCAAACGTCTGTCCGCCCAACGCCATCCAGATGCTCATCGAGGCCGACAAGGGCCAGACCACCTGGTCGATCAACTTCGGCCGCTGCATCTTCTGCGGACGTTGCGAGGAGGTTTGCCCCACCCATGCCATCGTGCTGAGCAAGGAGTTCGAGCTCGCCGTCATGAACAAGGAGGACCTCGAGGAGCGCTGTACCTACGACATGGCGCGTTGCAGCGAGTGCGGCGAGTACTACGCCACTGTCAAGCAGGTCGACTATGCCACGCGCATCCTGTCGCAGCTGCCCGGCGACCTCGAGGCGCAGCAGGCGGCGGCGCTCACGGGCGTGTGCCCCAAGTGCAAGCAGAAGGCAGACGCCTACCGCAACAAGCGCCGCGACGAGCTCGTGGGCGGCAAGAAGAAGATGGAGGCCAAGCGATGATGGTAATCGACAGGCCGCTGCCCGACGCGTTGCAGTACAAGCCTGCAAAGCGCGAGGTAGACGAGGCTGTGCAGAAGGCAAAGCTGGCCCTTTTGCACGACATCAAGCGTTCCGTGTACATCTACCGCGTGGACTGCGGCGGCTGCAACGGTTGCGAGATTGAGATCTTTTCAACCATCACCCCCGTGTTCGACGCCGAGCGTTTCGGCATCAAGAACACGCCGAGCCCCCGTCACGCCGACATCCTCGTGTACACCGGCGCCGTGACCCGCGCCATGCGCATGCCGGCCCTGCGCGCCTACGACGGTGCGCCCGACCCCAAGCTCGTGGTGTCTTACGGTGCGTGCGGTTGCACGGGCGGCGTGTTCCACGACAACTACTGCACCTGGGGCGGCACGGACAAGATCATCCCCGTGGACGTGTACATCCCGGGCTGTCCGCCCACCCCGGCGCAGACCATCTACGGCTTCGCCATGGCGCTGGGACTGCTTGGCCAGAAGCTCAAGCACACCGAGACCCGCGAGGTGCCCGGCGAGCAGGCGCCCCTGCTCTACGCCAGCATCCCGTACAAGGTGCGCGTGAGCATCGAGTGTGAGGCGCGCCGCTATGCGGGCTATCAGTGGGGCGCCAAGCTCTCCGACGAGTTCCTCCAGACGATGGAGAAGTCGGAGAACAACGTCATGGCCGATGTGAACCACCTCATTGCCAAGCAGGACGACCCGCGCCGCGCCGAGGTGTTCCGCGCCCTCAAGAAGGTGCTCGAGGACTCCCTCGTTGACGACGGCCGCATGGCGGACATGCTCAAGAGCGGCCTGGAGCGCGTTGTGGTGTCCGGCGACGACAGGGCGCGCGCCATTGCGGACAGCGCCCTGAGCGAACATGGCCGCCGGTAGGGGAGACGCATACCGGGCCGATGCCGCGGCCAGCGCGCGCGATGCGCTGGCCGCCTCGCCCGAGGTCGTCTTCTACCAGCTTGCCCGCAAGTTCGTGGACTCGGAGAGCTCGGTTCCCGAGGATGCTCAGGACATCCTGTACTACACGCTTGCCGTGGGGCACCACACCGGCGTGATCGATTGCTTCGAGGAGCGGCTTCGCATGCCGCTCGACGTGTACGAGCAGTTTGTGGCATGCTTCCCCGAGGGGGCCGCGCGCTACAAGCTTGGGGCGATCATGCGTCATTGGGAGATCCAGATCGACCAAACGAACCTCGAGGTGCTCGTGCCTGCTTTCGAGGATTTGAAGAAGGAGCCTGCCGCTGGGCTGGAGGCAGACGGCGTACGTGAAGTCTTCGACGGGCTTTGCGGTATGCTTGCGGTCCTCCAGGCCAACGCGGCGGCTTACATCATGGGAAGGATTCGTCGGCAATGATCACCAAGGTGGTTTTTACCGTCGGCGCGGTGTTGCGCGGCGACGACGCGGCCGGTCCCATGCTCGCCAAGATGCTCGAGCAGAACCCCATCCCAGGATGGACGTGCATCGACGGCGGTCAGACTCCCGAGGACGACCTGGCTGTTATCCGGCGCATGCAGCCTGACGTGCTGCTGCTCGTGGACGCGGCTCAGATGGGGCGCGAGCCCGGCACCATTGCCGTCGTCGACGAGCGCGACGTGGTGAGCGACCTGCTTATCACGACGCACTCCCTGCCCATCACCTTCTTGTTGGAAGACCTCAAGAAGAGCTGTAAGCAGGTCGTCTTTCTCGGCATCCAGCCCGCGCAGCTGGAGTTCATGGAGCCCCTCACGCCCGAGGTGCTCCGAAGTGTCGAGAGGATTTACGAGTTCCTCAAGCAAGGGGCGGACTTCTCGCATTTGCCCGTGTAGGGCAGGCGATGGTGCGGTCGGCCCCGCACGTGGTAAGGAGCGTTTAAGATGAGCGATTTGCACGACATCGTCATACCCGACCCCAACTGCCTGTCGGCGGCCTCCCAAGAGGCAAAGGCCGAGGCAGTGGGTCTCGGCAAGGCCACGAACAGCCTGGGTCGCGTGCTGATCTTGGCGCTCATGGCCGGCATGCAGATTGGCATGGGTGCGCTTTTCATGACGGTGGTCAAGAGCGACGCGGCGTTGTCGTTCGGCGCGACGCAGCTGCTGTGCGGCCTGTCGTTCGGCCTGGGCCTTATTTGCGTCATCGTGGCCGGTAGTGAGCTTTTCACCGGCAACAGTCTCATGGTCATCGGCGCCATGTCGAAGAAGTTCTCCTGGGGAAGCCTCGTCAAGAACTGGGTCATCGTGTGGCTGGGCAACCTTGTGGGCTCGCTGGTGCTCGTGGCCATCATCTACGCCTGCGGCACTTGGAGCATGAACGGCGGCGCGGTGGGAGACACCATGGTCGCCGTGGCAACTTCCAAGATCAACCTGTCGTGGGGCACCATCTTCTTCCGCGGCATTATGTGCAACATCCTCGTGTGTCTGGCCGTGTGGATGGGCTTTGCGGGCAAGAGCGTCATCGACAAGATCTTTACGAGCGTCTTCCCGGTCATGGCATTCGTGGCCTGCGGTTTTGAGCACTGCGTTGCCAACATGTTCTTCCTGCCCATGGGCCTCGTCGCCTACAACAACGGCTTCGGCGCCTCGGTTGCCGCTGCCGCCGACGTGCTCAACGTCTCCGGCATCGCGTACAACATCTCGGCTGCCACCCTGGGCAACATCGTGGGCGGCGCGGTGTTCGTGGGTCTCGTGTACTGGTTTGCCTATCGCAAGAAGGCGGAGAAGTAGGGCTTTGGGCTTGCTCGTGTTACGTTTTCAGTAGTACTTAGTACCGACTCGGCAAAGGCCGCCGCGCGCGACGAGCATGCGGCGGCCTTTCTTCTATTGCTTGACGGGGGCGCGCCGCTTGGAGGCGCAGCGGGAAGTTGGGGTGAGGGCCGTGCAGGTTCGATTCATCGTCACGTTCTACAACAACACGGGTGCCATGGCGTTTAAAAAGGCCTGCGAGGAGCGCGGGGTGGCAGGGGAGCTCATCTCCATCCCCAAGCAGCTCGAGGCTGGTTGCGGCCTGGTGTGGTCTGCCCCGCTCACGGCGCGCGTCGCGCTCATGCGCTTGCTCGACGACCCTTCGATCGTGTGGTGCGAGCGCACGATATTGGAGCTCGAGGGGCTGTAGGCCGGGCGGTGCCGGGCGCTGCGCCTGCCTGGCTGAGGCGTGCGGTGATGCGCCGCCTGACTGAGGGGCCGGGCGATGCGTCTGCCTGGTTGAGTGATGCGGCGCTACGCCCGCCTGGGTTGAAGGGGGCGGCGCTGCACCTGCCTGGCTAGGCGCTTCGGGTTTCGGGCGGTGCCGGTCTTCTTGGCCGCCCGGGTTTGAACGGCATCCCTGGAACCGTGAGCTCGCCGACTACATCTGCTGATTGAGCACGCGACCCAGGAGCGGCTTCTCGAAGCTTGCAATGTTCTCGCCGCGCACGATGGAGCGGGCGGCGCTCAGGCAGTCGAGATAGTCGAGGATGGTGGTGCCGAAGAGCTTGTTTGCGCAGCGCACCACGTCCTCGTCGACGACGAACACGTCGTCGAGCAGCATGTTGAGCACGTAGGCGATCTGCGAGCGCGGCACGCGGTACACGTCGCGCAGCGTGATGGCGGTGCGTGCGATGTATTCGGGATAGGTGTAGGCCTGGCCGCCCGCTATGAGGGCGCTCGCCACCTCGAACATCTCTTTTTCATCCTGCAGCACATAGCGCAGCAGGTAGGTCTCATCTATTAGCGTCTTCATATTTCTTGCTCAGCGACTTGATCCAAGCCTCGCGCTCGGCCTCGCGCATCTTTTTGTCGGCGTAGATGTGCAGGGCCCCCGCAGCTTGCATCTTCCCTTTGGTCAGGCCCGAGACGGGTCGAAACGGCAGCGTGTTAAGCTTGATGCTCTCGTGGATGAACATACGCACGGCCTCCGACAGGCTCGTGCCCATGTCGGCATAAATCGCCTCGGCTGCTTCCTTGTCGTCGGCGCTCACACGCACATGAACGATGCCGTCCTTTTTCTGCTGTGCCATGGTCCCCTCCTCTCAGGCCTGGCCGATTATACCGCGCAAGGGTCGAAAACCCCGCATGTTTGCGTTTTAAATGCCTGAGGGGAGACGTGCGTGTATTTCAGTCAAACATTCTCCCTGGTAGATGCCTTGTCCAAAAACCTAGCTGCGGACCTGCTGGAATTAAAACGCAAACATGTCGCGTTTTTAGGCATGCGATGGGGTCGTAGCCGCGTCTCTGCGGGATTCAAAGAAGGTGACGAGCTCGTCGTGGGAGTGAATGCCCATTTTCACGTGGTGTAAGCTCGATATGAGGAGGGCCGTTTGGGGACATTGTGCCCAGGCGGCCCTCCTTGTCTGCCATGCTCGGTTTACCCGTATCCTTACTCGGAACCCTCAACCTTCTTCATGCGCTTCTTCTCCTGCATGTCCATGACGAGGTGCTTTATGGCGAGCACGGGGCAGTGGAAGATCATGCGGGGGCCGGAGTGGCGCATGGCGACGCGGATCTTTTCGCGCATGGCGGGCTTGTAGCAGGGGGTGGGGCAGTTGGAGCAGAACGTCTTGGCCTCGCCGCGGCGGCACGCGTCCACGCGGCGGTCGGCGTAGTCGGCGAGCTCTGAGCACTCCGGGCACAGTGTGTTCTTGGCCGTGCCATGCGTGTCGTTGCAGTACATGGTGATCATCAAGCGCACGACGCGCTTCTCATATGTCTTGCGGTCCTGAACCATGCCGCTCCTTTCCCTCTCCCGTTGGATGAAGGCGTGTACATCATCTCTGCCAGCTATTTTAGCCATATGTATCAAAAGCGCCCCTCTGGAACCTTTGCGTTTTAGCAAGGAGTCCAGAGGGGCGCGGTCGGGTCAATCTAGCCGGGGGCGCTTGCTTCTCGAAAGCCTATGCAGCCATGGCAAAGCCGGCCACGATGTAGCCCACGATGGTGATGCCGGCCACAATGCCGATGTAGGGCAGCTGTGCCATGGCGTAGTCGACGTTGTTGATCTTGCAGGCCGAGGCGCTCATAAGCGTGACGTCAGAGTAGAAGCACGCCTGCGCGCCAAAGCACGCCGCGGAGATGATGGCGCCCAGCGTGAGCGGAATCGAGGCACCCGTGGCGGCGGCAAGGGGCAGGATGATGGGCGTGCACACAGCCGGGATGCTCCAGATGTTGGCCGTGGCGAAGCACACGAGGCCTACGAGCACAAACGTGATGACGGGCAGCCACTGCGCGCTCATGAAGGGGCTTGCAACCTGGATGAGATAATCGGAGAGACCGATGAGGTTGATGGCCTCGCGGAAGAACAGCGACGCAATGAGTACGGCCGCGATGAAGAGCATGTCTTCCAGACCCTTGTAGCAGGCATCGCAGAACTTGCCCAGGCTCATGATGCGCGTGGGTACATAGAGCACGAAGCACACGAGGATGCCGACAACGACGCCATAGAGGATGTCGTCAAGAATCAGCGTGACCGCAATGACAGCAGCCATGGGAACGAGGAAGGCCCACAGGTGAGGGGTGGCCTCCTTTTCCTCGACACGGTCGTCGCTGATGGCGCCGAGGGCCTCGCCCATGTCTGCCTGGTTCTGGGCGTTGGACGAATCGGGCCAGAGCTGCCCCGTCTTCTCCACGCGCTCGTAGGCGCGCTTGATGCCGCCCATCTTGGGGACGACTCCCAGGATGACGAGGAGCACGAAGATGACGCACAGGAACGGATAGAAGAAGTACGGCATGATGCCGTAGTAGATGCTCATGGCCGAGTCGCCTACCACGGCCGCCTCGGGCTGCTCGCCGAAGATGCCGGAGAAGAACACGACCCACGCGGAGATGGGGATGATGAGGCACACCGGCGCGGAGGTCGTGTTGATGATGTAGCACAGCATCTCGCGCGGCGTCTTGTGCTCGTCGGCGATGGGCAGCACGCAGTTGGCCGTGACGAGGATGGAAAGGTAGTCGTCAATGAAGATGATGATGCCGCACAGCCAGGTGAGCAGGAGCACCTGCTTCTCCGACTTCACGTACTTGCGGGCCCACATGGCCATGGCCGTCGCGCCGTTTGACTGGCGCAGCAGCTGTACAAAGCAGCCAAACAGCAGGCAGATGAGCACGATGTAGTTGTTGTCGGAGTCGCACGTCGCGTCGAGCAGGGCGTCGACGGTGGGCATGAAGAACTCGGGGCCGTAGTAGAGCAGGTAGCCCAGAATGCCCGACAGCAAGATCGAGAAGATGCACTTGCGGGTCACAAACGCGAAAAGAAAAAAGCTCAGAGCTGGAATCAGGGTAAGGATTCCCAGGTTGGTGCCTTCCACAACAGGTCCTTCCGAATCGTACGTGCAGCCGTGCCTACACTTTGCCTAGAATCGAGACCTCCATGTGCAGCTCGTCGGCGTAGTACCGTTGAATCTCGTCCACGCGCGCGTCGCTCGGCGCGTAGAAGAGCTCCTGTTCGGTGCCTACGTTGTGCGCCTTGCTGCGCCCCAAATCGTGATAGGGGAGCAGTGTCACGCACTTGATGCCGAGCCGACTGTAGAGCTCGCCGCTGCGGCGCACGATGTCATCGGTGTCGTTGACGCCGGCCAGAAGCGGCATGCGCATGCATAGCTTGGGTGCACATGCCTCGTCGCGTGCCAGCATCTCAAGGTTCGCCAGTATGAGCTCGTTGCCGAAGCCGGTATATTCTCGGTGCAGATTGTTATCAATCAATTTCATGTCATAGAGAATGTTTGTGACGTTTGACATACGAGCCAGACCCAGCAAGTCTTCGGCTCGGCCCAGCCCCGAAGTGTCGAGGCACACGCCTATGCCGAGCTCGGCTGCGCCGCACACAAGCTCGCGGGCAAAGGCGGCGTGCGAGAGAACCTCGCCGCCGCTTATGGTGATGCCGCCCCCGGTGTTGTCGTAGAAGCCCTTGTCCTGCGCGGCCACGGCCAGAACCTCGGCCGCGCTCATCTCCTTTGCCACCGGGCGAAGCGCCTGCGCGTAGCATTCCTGCGCGCAGGCAAGGCACACGTCGCAGCGCGCACGGTCAATTGCCACGCCCGCCTCGGGGGTTGCCGTTATGGCTCCCTGCGGGCATGACCCCGCGCAGTGCCCGCAACCGATGCACCGCGACTGCGAGAACACGAGCTGCTGGCGGGCGGAGATGAGTTCGGGGTTGTGGCACCAGCGGCAACGCAGCGGGCAACCTTTGAGGAAGACGGTCGTGCGGATGCCCGGTCCGTCTTCTACGGAGAACTTCTGTATGCTGCCTACCAGGGCCGTTGTTGGGGTTGGCGTGCCCGGCTCGGTGGCATTCGCGCCGTCTGCCGTCGAGCCGGGGGCCGCGTTGTGTGCGTGTGCGTCGTGTGCCATGCGCGTGCGTCTGTTCCGTCGTCTCTAGTTGGCCTGCGAGAGGTGTGCCGTGCGGTAGATGATGGCGTCCTGCGCGGCCTTGTCGAGCTCGGTGAAGTACGCCATGTATCCGGCGACGCGCACCATAAGGCCGCGGTAGTTTTCGGGATCCTTCTGTGCTCGACGCAGCGTCTCGTTGTCCACCACGTTTATCTGGATGTGCTCGCCGCCGTTTTGGAAGAACGTCTTGATGACGCCCTCGATGATCTCGATGCCCTTCTCGCCCTGCACGCCCTTGGGGTCGAAGCGCAGGTTGAACAGGGCGCCCTCCTGCAGGCTTGCCTGGTCGATGGCAGCCACCGATTTCACGGTGGCGGTGGGCCCGCAGATGTCGCGGCCCATCATGGGCGAGGAGGCGTCGCAGAACGGCTCGCCGGCGCGCCTGCCGTCGGGAAGCGCTCCGGTCACCTTGCCGTGGGGGATGTTCATGGTCTGCGAGTCGATACCGAAGGCGTAGTGTCCGCCTCGTGCATCGGGCCAGCTCTGAACGTTGTCTGCGATGAAGTGCATCATCTCGCGATAGATGCCGTCGACGTGCTCGCAGTTGTTGCCGTACTTTTCAGGCTTGTTGAGCAGCAGCTGCCGCGTGCGCTCCTGGCCCTCGAAGTTCGTGTCGCAGGCATGGATGAGCTCGTCCATCGTGAGGTCGTGGTCTTCGAACACGCACTTCTCCACGGCGGCGATGGAGTCGGCGAGGTTTGCCGCGCCCGTGACGTACATGCCGCAGGTGGAGTAGCGCGCGCCTCCCTCTTGCACCGACTTGCCGCTCTCCACGCAGCCCCTCGTTACCATGGAGGCGAAGATGACGGGGTAGCGGTTCATATGGATGGACTGCATGAGGTTGTACCCGTGGCGGATGGTGTCGTAGCCGTGCAGGATCTGCGCCTTGAGGGCGTCCTTGAACTGCTCGATGTTCGTGAAGTCGCGCGGGTCGCCGGTCTGGAGTCCCATGAGCTTGCCCGTGGCCGGGTCGACGCCGTTGTGCAGCACGAACTCGATCATCTTGCCCATGTTTACATATCCTGCGTCGGGCGACCCGTCGGTGCCGCCGCCGCCGGGGCCTGCCTGGATGCAGCCGACGATGGTCCAGTCGCGCGCCTCCTCGATGGTGCCACCCTTGCCCAGGGCCATCTGGATGGCGGCTTCGTCGTTGAAGAAGCCGGGGTTTGCCTGGCCTTCCTGAATCATCTTGCAGCCAAAACGGATGAGCTCCTCGGGGGTGTCCTCAAACACGCGCAGGGCCATGACGGGCTGCGTGGTCTGCAAGGCGTCGGCCGCCTGCAGGCACAGCAGCGACAGATCGTTGGAGGCGTCCTTGCCCTCGGAGGTCTGGCCTCCCACCACGAGGATCTGCCACATGGGGTAGCCGGCAAACGCAGTGGCGTACCAGTTGTCGCGCACCTCGTACACGTCGCACGACTTGAGGTAGAGGCACTCGAGCATCTCGAGGGCTTCGTCGCGGCTCAGCGTCTTTTCGTCCAGCACATCCTTCTTGTAAAGGGGCCACATGTACTGGTCAAAGCGCCCAAAGCCGCACGCCGTGGTGCACACCTCGATATAGAAGTACACGTGCACGAACCACACCATCTGAAGGGCCTGGTAGAAGGTCTGGGGCGGGTTCTCGGGCACCACGCGGCAGTTATGGGCTATCTGGCGCAGCTCGCCGGCTCGCTTGGGGTCGGCGCACTTCTGCGCCATGCGGTCGGCCTCATCGGCCATGCGGTGGGCATACGTGATGAGCGCCTCTGCCTGGATGATGCACGCGCGCCAGAAATCGACCTTTGCCTGCTCCTCGCGCGTCTGGGGCATTGCCGCGTCGATGTTGCGCTGGCATTCCTCAATGTAGCCGCGCATGCCCACGGCGAGAATCTTCTCATGGTCGCACGTCGTCTCGCCGGAAACGCCGTTCTCGAGGCCCACGCAGATGATGTCGTCGTGCTCGAGGTCCTGAATCCAGGACGGCATGGCCTCGTCGGCAATGTCCTCCATCGACTTACCCTCCCAATAGGGCAGAGTCTCCAGGATGACGGCCCTGTCCTCGGGGGAGATGTAGTAAGGGTCCTTCTCGCGCGATGAGAAGTCGTCGATGTCGCTTGTGTACCAGGAGCTCGACTGGAAGTCGGGGTGAAGGTTCGCCCCGCGGTAGGCGTTGGTGGGCGTGCCCACGATCAGCTCGTCGTCGAAGATGAGCGTCGTCATGTGCTCCATGATGTGGCGCACGACTTTGGCGCGGAAGATCGGCACCGCCTCGCCGGCATGCTTCTTGTATGCCTGCGTGGCTAGCACCAGTCGTTCGGAGGTAATGGTGGGGATGGTGTCGAAGTGCCTGTCACGCATGCGCTGGACTCTTGGGGTAAGCACGGGGCCTCCATGGGGGTAGATATGGGCGCGGGCATACGCACGTGCGCGCTAATGTTTTAGCTGGTCAGTCTACGGCATCGATGCCCTTGTTTGCCTAGGCGAAGCTTGCAATCTAGCGCATTCTCACACTATTGCCGCGTAAGGTATATGTGATAGAAGTGTGAAGAAAAAGACTTGAGACAAATTGCTTCTTGCGCTCGTCTCTGAACTAGTGCATTATAACTCCCTGCGCAACGGCAACCACGAGCCGAGCGCCTCACGAACTTCTTCAGTACTTCTCGTGAGCTGGCGATTCTTGCTGTGGGGGTACACCCGGTCCCATACCGAACCCGGAAGTTAAGCCCACACGCGCCG